>JBDVKV010000004.1:0-992439 GCA_039971015.1 Cyclobacteriaceae bacterium | reverse complement strand
TCATTCGTTTGCTTAAGGCCAAGCGATTGAAGACCAGTCTCCAATGATTTGGCTAATCCATGAATACGCAGTGCAATTTTCTTTAAGCCCTCCGGTCCGTGATACACGGCATACATTCCTGCCATTACTGAAAGCAACACTTGTGCTGTACAAATATTGGAAGTCGCTTTTTCTCTTCGGATATGTTGTTCGCGAGTTTGTAAAGCCATACGATACCCAGGTTTTCCTTCTGCATCTATGGAAGCACCAATGATTCTACCCGGGATAAGTCGCTTGTATTCTTCTTTGGTAGCAAAAAATCCTGCATGTGGTCCGCCAAAGCCCATTGGCACTCCAAATCGCTGGCTGTTACCTACTACAATGTCGGCTCCCATTTCTCCAGGAGATTTCAGAAGTAGCAAGCTCATCAAATCCGTTCCCATCACCACAGCCACTTCCTTTTCGTGTGCGGCAGCAATAAATGCACTATGGTCAACGATAGCACCATTGTTATCCGGGTACTGGACGTA
The DNA here is from genome assembly GCA_039971015.1 of Cyclobacteriaceae bacterium. Classification (GTDB taxonomy): domain Bacteria; phylum Bacteroidota; class Bacteroidia; order Cytophagales; family Cyclobacteriaceae; genus ELB16-189. The sequence goes on along the minus strand of JBDVKV010000004.1, from coordinate 991,930 downwards.
TACTCCAAACAAATCGGAGTCGGTGATGTCAAACTTGTTCAAGTCACCAATCACCAACTCTACACCCAATGGAGCAGATCTTGTTTTTAGAATGTCAATGGTTTGGGGGAAGGTATTTACATCCACAAAAAACTTAGTGGCATCCTTCTTTGTCCCTTTTCGTGAAGCGAACAGCAAGTGCATGGCTTCAGCGGCAGCAGTTCCTTCATCCAATAGCGAAGCATTGGCGATTTCCATTCCCGTAAGGTCTATGATTACCGTCTGGAAATTAATGAGTGCCTCCAATCGTCCCTGGGCAATCTCAGCTTGATAAGGCGTGTAGGCCGTGTACCATCCCGGATTCTCCATGATGTTGCGGAGAATGACGCCAGGAGTAATGGTGTTGTAATAGCCCGTACCCTGGTACGATTTATAAATTTTGTTTTTTGAAAAGATGGATTTGAACTCGTTCAGAAATTCAAATTCGGATTTGGCGGCAGGAAGATTGAGATTTTTCTTCAGTCGAATGTTGGCAGGAATAGTCTGGTCGATGAGTTCATCTACCGACTTGGCTTTTACTGCCTTCAGCATCTCATTGATTTGTTCCTGATTTGGGGCGTTGTGTCTGGACTCGAATTTCTCTGAATAATGAGGGAGTGTGTTCATACTATCTTTTCGAATAAGTGACAAAATGATACTGTCTTAACAAAACTATTTTAAAAGCGTTCGAATTGTGAAAAGAAGAAATTGCCTTCAATCTCTGCATTTTCATCTGAATCCGATCCGTGAATGGCATTGGCGTCTATGGATTTGGCAAACAATGCGCGGATGGTTCCTGCTTCAGCTTTTTGAGGGTCGGTTGCACCGATCAATTTTCTAAAATCTTCTATTGCATTGTCTTTTTCCAAAATCATAGGAACGATAGGCCCTGATGACATGTATTTGCACAAGTCAGCGTAGAAAGGTCTTTCTTTATGGACAGCATAAAAATTTCCTGCCAATTCAGGCGAAAGGTGAGTTTTTTTCATGGCAACCACTCTAAATCCGGCTTCCTGAATCATTTTTATAATTGCTCCTGTATTTCCTGCACTTACCGCGTCAGGTTTAATCATGGTGAAAGTTCTGTTCCCTGCCATTTTGTTTAGTTTTTTCTTGAGTTAGTTGATTGAGTTAGATCCTGCTCATGCAGGCAGGCGCAAAAATAGTGATTAGAATTCGGGATGCCAGTACCGAAAAACAAAAGAAACTACTGTATTAAGACTGAATCGTACTTTGTTTACAAGTACTCATTGGCAGACTTCTCTCTGGCGTTAAAATTAGCAGTTTGTATTCCTGTCATTTATACTCATTTTTGCCCCTCTCATGAAAGATTTACCAGGATTCAAATCCCTTATTAGCAAGCCGAAAAACGTGGTAATCGTTACCCATTTTAAGCCAGATGCTGATGCATTGGGGTCTTCGCTGGGTTTAATGGGGTTTTTGAAGAAGAAGGGGCATGCGGTTCAGGTAATTACCCCAAGTGATTATCCCAGTTTTCTGGCCTGGATGCCAGGTAATGAGGAAGTATTAGCCATAGAAAAGAATAACCCTTCGGTTGAAGCAAAAGCTCAGAAATATGTTTCCGAGGCTGAGATTATTTTTTGCCTTGATTTTTCTAATCTGAACAGAATTAATGTTTTGGGCGATATGGTTAGAGAGGCAAAGGCGACTAAGGTGTTGGTAGATCATCATCTGGAGCCCGAGCATTTTGCTGATTTTGAACATTGGGATTCGAAAGCCGCATCTACGGCCGGATTGATTTTTGACCTTATCAATATGCTGGGAGAAAAGTCGAGCATTGATAAGAACATTGCCAACTGCCTGTATGCGGGTCTGCTTACCGATACGGGTGGCTTCAGGCATTCCAACACTACTCAAAAAGAATTTATGATTGCCTCTGAGTTGGTGGGAGCTGGGGCGAATCCATCATGGGTCTCTAAGAAGATTTATGATACCAACACCCTTGCAAGGATGAAGTTGATTGGCTTCGTTTTAAGCCAAAAGTTAATTGTCATTCCTGAATACAAGACCGTGTACATATGTTTGGAAACAGACGAACTGAAACAATTTGATACTAAAACTGGAGATACGGAAGGGTTGGTTAACTACGGCCTTTCTATTGAAGGTATCAGACTTTCGGTTTTAATGTATGATAGAAAGGAAGAGATAAAACTTTCCTTTAGGTCTTTAGGCAGTTTTCCTGCCAATGAGATCGCCAGAAAATATTTTGAAGGCGGAGGCCATAGGAATGCAGCCGGAGGGTCTTCTAAGCTTTCACTGGATGAAACCTTGAATAAATTTCTTTCCATACTGCCAGATTATAAATCTCAGCTGGAAATAGATGATTAAAAATGTAAAAAATACCAACCCAACAATTGAGTCTGGAGTCTAAATCGAAAATCAAGTTAACGTATGAAAATAAATAATTTATTAATTGGTCTATTGTTGATAGGCGCTGCATGTTCTACCAGTACAAAAGAAACACCAAAGGGTTATAAGTACACAATGGTTAAAGAAGGTGAGGGTGAACCCGGTAAGGTGGGAGAATTTCTTTTAATCAACATGATGATAAAGGATGCCAATGACTCCGTTTGGAATGACACTAATGAGCAAAAGTTGCCTATGATTTTGCCTATTTCTGAGCCTAATCCCAATGATGAAGGTATTGAAGAGGTATTTTCTTTTCTGAAGAAAGGGGACAGCATACTATTTCCTATCAAGGCCAAAACTTTGTTTGAGAAGCAAGGAGGAAGAGTGCCAAGCAATGTTGATTCAGCAAGTATTTTTACTTTTTATTTGGGTGTGAAGGACATTTTGAATGAAACTGAAGTGCAAGCGTTGGAGCAGGAGATTATGGGCAAACTGACATCAGAGCAGCTTGCAATTGATATTGCATTGATTGATGGTCATTTGGCAGAAAGCAATACTGAAGTAAAGACTACAGAATCTGGTTTGCGCTACACATTTACCAAAGAGGGCACTGGAGACAATGCAGCCCCAGGAAATGAGGTATCCATTCATTATGCGGGCTATTTGCTGGATGGAACATTGTTTGATAGCAGTATTGAATCCATCGCTAAAGCCAATAATAAATATACACCGGATAGGCCCTACGAGCCACTTACTTTGCAAGCTGGTAGCGGACAGGTTATTCCGGGATGGGAAGAAGCTATACTACTAATGAACAAGGGCTCAAAAATGAGAGTTTGGATTCCTTCTACTTTGGCTTATGGCCCAAGACAGAGAAGCGCTGAGATTAAACCTAACTCGGTGTTGGTATTTGATATGGAAATGATTGATATAAAGTAAGAAATTAAAATTATGCTTAGGACTGTGAAAGGAGCAATTGCGCTCATGGCAATAATTATAGCCTCGTGTAGTGGGGGAGAAGATTGTACTAAAGTAGTACAGCAATCCAAGCTGGATGCGGTGGATCAGGCACAATTGGAGATTGATAATAAGATTATTGACGACTACATTATTGCCAATGACATTGAAAATACTTTGGGCCCTGTGCAGGAGATAAATGGGATTAAGTATGTGATCACTGAGGAAGGCAGTGGAGTAACACCATGCCTGGAGAACAATGTTGTAGTTACTTACAAAGGAAAATTACTTAGTGATGGCAGTACATTTGATAGTAATCTTTCAGGTGTTTCTTTCCCACTTAACCAGTTGATATTAGGGTGGCAGCTTACATTCCCCACTTTTACCAAGGGAACCAGTGTAACACTATTTATTCCGTCAGGTTATGGTTATGGACCGGGTGGTTTTCCTCCCAGAATTCCCGAAAACGCAAACCTCATCTTTGATGTTGATCTTACAAATGTGAGGTAGATGGAGTTATGTTTTGCCACTAACAATCAACACAAGCTGGATGAAGTGAGCCAGCTATTAGGAGATTCTTTCAAGGTAGTGGATCTCAATTCAATTGGTTGTACGGAAGAGCTTCCTGAAGATCAGGAAACACTGGAGGGCAACTCTTTGCAAAAGGCAAAATTTGTCAACGATAATTTCAACATCAGTTGCTTTGCTGATGATACAGGTCTGGAGGTAGAAGCACTCGGTGGAGCACCGGGTGTTTACTCCGCCCGCTATGCAGGGGCGCAGCGTAGCAGCGAAGACAACATGAATCTGCTTTTGGAAAACCTGAGCAATCAATCCAATCGCAAGGCCAGATTCAGAACGGTAATTACTTTGATTTTGGATGATCAAACCTATCAATTTGAAGGTATTGCCAAAGGAGAGATACTAAAAAGTAAAAGAGGCGAGAAGGGTTTTGGCTATGATCCTCTTTTTTTGCCGGAAGGCATGAACAAGTCTATGGCAGAACTTACGGCTGCTGAGAAGAATGCAATTAGTCACCGGGGGGAGGCCATTAGAAAACTAGTAGCTTTTTTAAAGCAGCGCTAATGCAAACCTATACGATTGGGATCACGGGAGGCAGCGGGTCTGGCAAGACCAAATTCATTAAAGACCTCGCAGGTCATTTTACTTCAGAGGAGATTTGCCTTGTATCAATGGATCATTATTACAAACCCCTCGAGCAGCAACCGGTGGATGATCGAGGCATTGAAAACTTCGACATGCCTAAGTCAATTGATTGTGATGCTTTATGGGAGGATATATTAAAATTAAAGCAAGGGCAGGTGGTAGTTAAGGAGGAGTATACCTTTAATAACCCTCAAACTAAACCCTTGCAACTCACCTTTAAGCCGGCACCTGTTCTTTTGGTTGAAGGACTCTTTGTTCAATATTTTGAAGAAATTGAAAAGGAGCTAGATCTGAAAATTTTCATTGAAGCCAAGGATCACATAAAACTTGGGCGCAGAATAAAACGAGACAGGGAAGAGCGTGGATACGACCTTGATGATGTATTATATAGGTATGAACATCATGCCATGCCTGTTTATGATCAATTGATTGAGCCTTTAAAGCACAAAGCAGACCTGGTAATACCGAACAACAGTGATTTTAAAGCTGCCATTGAGGTGCTTACAAGCTTTATAAGGCTTAAATTAACTGGTATTGCAAATTGATGGCGAATCCCTACTTTTGTACCCCTTATGCGAAATAGATCTTTTTTCAGAATTATTATGATTGTAGTGGGCATCATGGCCACTATAGCCATAGTGCTGTCTCAGGCCCTACCTGAGCAGGCTCCTGAAAAAGCACAAATGGAGCAGACAGACCAAAAGGATCAGGATAATGATGTAAAAATTCTTCCTGCTCCCTCTGATGTAGTTCCCGGTGGCATTGTTCAGGTTAATGATGCCGATCGGTCCTTATTAGAGATATTTATCAACGAAGAGCCCAAAATTCTTGAATTAGAGTGTGATGATCACATTCTCTCAGCCTATTTGAGCGTCCTCTTCAGGGCTATTATTTCGCCCAACGCTCCCTAAACCAACCCTCTGGTTGTTGGCGGAAACCGCCATTTCTTAATTAGTATTTTCATAACATTTCATTTTTTAAAATTTAAATCAATGCGTAACAAAGGAGTAGTAGTAGTCCTTACTATCATTATCACTGCGTTGTGTCTTTATTACCTGTCGTTCACTTTCGTTTCGAGGAAAGTGCAGGAAGATGCAATCGCGTATGCCACCAATTCGAGTGGTTCTGTGGATTTGTTTAAAAAACAATCCTACATGGACTCACTGTGGAGTAAACCGGTGTACAATCTATTCGGAGCTGAGTACACCTTTAAGGAAGTAAAAGAGAATGAACTAAATCTTGGCCTTGATTTACAGGGAGGGATGCATGTGACGCTTGAGATTTCTCCGATTGATATTATTAAAGGCTTGAGTGGTAACAGTCAAGATCCTGCATTTGTCGCTGCGCTCAACCGTGCATCAGAAATGCAGAAATCAAGCCAGGAGCGGTTTAGTGCTTTATTTCTAAGTGCATATAAGGAAGCTAATCCAGATCAGAATCTGGCACCTTTATTTGCGTCAGCGGCCAATAAGGATCGTGTAAGCCTGTCGGATGATGATAGCAAAGTGATGGAGTTTATTAATTTGGAAATAGAAAGTGCAATTGATCGTTCGTTTACTATTCTGAAGACCCGAATAGATCAATTCGGTACATCTCAACCTAACATTCAAAGGCTTCAGGGAACGGGAAGAATTCAAATTGAAATTCCTGGTGCGGATAACCCAGCAAGGGTAAGAAAATTATTGCAAGGTGTGGCTCAGCTTGAATTTTGGGAAATCGTTGAGTACAATGATGAACAATTGAATCAGTCACTTTTTGCGATCAACGAAAAATTAGTGAAAGAACAAAATGCAGCTAAAGCGATTGAGACTACAAATACTGCTGAAGATCTTGAAGAAGCTTTAGTTGATACATCGGATAGCACCAAGTCACTGTTGGAGGAGCAATTGAGTCAGGTGCAGGATAGCGCTAGTAATCCATTGGATTCTATTACCAACTCTAACCTATCACCATTATTTTCTTTAAGTAATCCTGGTATTCCTTTCTTGTATGATGTAAAGGATACAGCAACGATTAACAGAATTCTTGCTCGTCCAGATATCCGGGCCTTATTGCCCCGCACGATTTCTTATCGCTGGGATGTAAAGGCTGAGCCGGAACTTACTCCCAACGTTGATGACCTCCGTTTGAATTTTATCAACGTGTCAAGAAATGGAAAAGCATTATTGACGGGTGAAGTAATCAATGATGCAAGACTTGACTATGACCAATTTGCAAGACCTGCAGTAAGTATGACCATGAATGCGGCTGGATCCCGTGCATGGTCAAAAATTACAGCTGCCGCTGCAGCTAAATCTCCTCCAGGAAGAATAGCCATAGTATTGGATAATTATGTGTACACAGCGCCAACGGTTCAGGGTGAGATTCCAAATGGAAACTCACAGATTACCGGAAGTTTTGAATTGGAAGAGGCAAAAGACCTTGCCAATGTCTTAAAAGCAGGTTCACTGCCAGCCCCTACAAGAATTGTAGAGGAAGCGATCATTGGACCAACACTTGGAAAAGTAGCACAGAGCCAGGGTGTGATTTCGATGATATGCGGATTGGCTATCGTAGCCTTGTTTATGATTGCCTATTACTCAAAAGGTGGTTTGGTTGCCAACCTTGCGCTCTTATTCAATATCTTTTTCATCCTTGGAATTTTGGCGCAATTAAATGCTGCACTTACGCTTCCTGGTATTGCGGGTATTGTACTCACCATGGGTATGGCTGTAGATGCCAACGTGCTTATTTATGAGCGGATTAAAGAAGAATTGAAAATGGGCAGTATGCTCAAAGAAGCCATTAAGAAAGGCTACAGCAGAGCTTTCGATGCCATCTTTGACTCGAATGTGACAACTTTACTTACAGCCATCTTCCTTTTTGTATTTGGTCAGGGGCCGCTTAAAGGTTTTGCAATAGTATTGATGATAGGTATTGCAACATCATTTTTCTCTGCAGTTTATATTTCAAGGGTTGTGGTGGAATGGATGACGCGTAAAGGCGATCATTCCAAAGTTTCGTTTGACTCTGTTCTGGCTAAGAACGTACGGGAGCGCAAATACTTCAACTTTATTGGGTACAGAAGACTGGCCTATACCATTACGGGTTCTATCACTCTGATTGGGTTTATCCTTATCGGTATTAACGGGTTGAATCTGGGTGTAGATTTTAAAGGTGGACGATCGTATGTAGTAGCTTTCAACTCTCCTGTTGTAGCTACAGACATGAAGATTATGCTTACTGAAGAGTTTGAAGGAGATGGAACAGAGGTAAAAACCTATGGAAGTAGTAATGTGGTGAAAGTGACTACTTCTTATTTGGTGGATGATGAATCCAGTGAAGCAGATACAAAAGTGAAAGATGCCATGATAAATGGAGTGGAAAAATTCACAGGACTTAAGTTTGTGGAAAATGATGGCAGCATTGATGATGCTCATTTCTCCATCTTGTCGTCATCAAAAGTAGGCGCAACTATAGCCGATGACATTAAAAGTTCAGCATTTGAGGCAGGTCTCTATTCATTGATCGCGATCTTCCTGTTTATCCTTATTCGATTTAAAAAATGGCAGTTCAGTATGGGTGCAATTGTGGCAACGCTTCATGATGCACTTTTTGTGGTGGCTATTTTTGGGATAGCAGGATCCTTTGGGCTCTCACTTGAAATCGATCAGGTATTTATTGCGGCACTCTTATCCGTTATCGGATATTCGATCAATGATACTGTGATTATTTATGATAGGATCAGAGAATATATCGGACTTGGTACATCACACGACAGGCTTAAAGTATTTAATGATGCAATCAACAGCACACTAAGCAGAACATTGATTACCTCCGGTACTACGATGATCGTGGTATTGGTATTGTTATTCTTTGGAGGAGAAGTGCTAAGAGGATTCGCTTTCGCTTTGTTTGTAGGTATATTGGTAGGAACATTCTCTTCTATTTTCATTGCATCTTCTGTGGTATATGACCTGGATAAGAAACAATCAGTGAGCCCAAGCGTAGCTTAAATAGTTTAACTACATAGCTTAAATAAAAAAAGGCCTACATAGTAGGCCTTTTTTATGGGGCATTCTTACTTACTTATTATTGGCTGTCTCCACCCTAATGCCTACTGCAAGGACACCTTTCAGTGTATCTAGCCTATTGAATTGCTCTAAGGTGATGGCATATTTGCCTGGCTTATCAAAATGATAATTGGTAACAATTGGGAAGCGATGATCGAACAAATCACCGATACCACTGTTTCCAAAGGGCTCGCCTGTTTTTTGATCAAAAAGATAGGCCGATAAAAGATCCTTGTGAAGTTGGGTGTCTGTTGAATCAGTCAAAGCATAGTTCACAAAAATTCTTGAGAAAGGGAAATCCAAAGAATTACGAACAGTATAGTATAAGTTGTAATTCTGAGTATGATCCTTTATCTCAAATTCAAAGTGAGGCTTATCTTGGACGAGCCACGCTTTTTCTGAAAAGTCAACTTGTTGTTCATGAATACGCGACAGGTCGCAGGAGAATAAAACCAGGAGAGGTATCAATACTAAAAATCGTCTCATTCTTTTTTTTGATTTGAAGGATTGTTTCTGGGTCTGGGTTTTCTTCTTTTGTTTTTTCTTTTTTTCTTTTTGTTCTTGGTGCTGAATTTTTTGTCCATATTCTCCAGATCACTATTCAAGGAGGATATAGGAATTTTTTCTGCGGCAGCATTCTCCTCAAGGCTTGCAGGCTTTTTCCCTTCTTTATTCATTCGGAGAATTTCGTTTACCCGATCCACGTTGATGGGAAACCAGGTGTTTTCTCTATTGTACCCAAACCACATTATTCTCCTGAAAATGTCTGTCTTTTGGAGTGTAGCATCACCTTGTTCTGTTTGTAAAGGCACTTCTACTTTTGGGATGCCTTTCAAAGCATCCATATAAGTTTCCAGTTCGTAGTTAAGGCAGCACTTTAGCCTTCCACATTGCCCTGAAAGTTTACTAGGATTGAGTGAAAGGTTTTGATAGCGGGCTGCACTTGTTGCTACATTTTTAAACTCACTCAACCAGGTAGAGCAGCACAATTCTCTTCCACATACTCCAATACCCCCAAGTCTTCCAGCTTCCTGCCTGAGGCTAATCTGGCGCATCTCCACCCGGATCTTAAATTCTGTGGCAAGTATTTTAATCAGCTCTCTAAAATCCACACGATCCTCTGCAGAGTAGAAGAAGGTAGCTTTGGTGTTATCAGCTTGATATTCAATATCAGATAGCTTCATGTTGAGCTTCATCTGACGAATGATTTCACGAGTACGGTATAAGGTGGGATGTTCTCTCTTTTTTACCTCCTCATATTTTTCAAGGTCTCTTTGGTGTGCAATGCGGTATACCTTCTTAATGGATTTGTCATTGGGTATTTTCTTTTTCTGCATTTGTAAACGCACCAATTCGCCTTGCATGGATACATGCCCCAGGTGGTGGCCGTTAGGGACTTCCACTATTACGGCATCACCTGTAGTAAGATCCAGACGATCTGTGTTTCTAAAAAAGTCCTTTTGACCTCCTTTGAAGCGCACTTCAACAACGTCCATGCGGTCATTGGTGGGCATATCCATGTTGGACAGCCAGTCAAAGACATTCATTTTGTTGCAGCCACCAGTTTGGCATGCGCCATTATTATTGCAGCCGCCTACTTTTCCGTCTTTCTCTGTTCCACAAGCACAACCCATAGTTATATTTTTATGAAAGTGAGCTAGCCCACTTTTTCAAATCTTCGCCAATATCTTTCCTGAAATATAAACCATCCCATTGGATACGCGAAACGGCTTTATATGCTTCCGCTGAGGCTTCCTCTAAAGAACCTCCGGTTCCGGTTACGGCCAGCACTCTTCCTCCATTGGTTATCACCTCATTTCCATTACTTTTTGTACCTGCATGAAATACCAGGCTTCTTTCCGTTTTATCCAATCCATCGATCACTTTGCCTTTATCATAATCTCCAGGATAACCTTCCGCTACCATCACCACGGTCATGGCCACCTCGTCTTTTTGAGGTACGGGTTCTGAAGTGAGTTCACCTTTTGCTGTCGCTATCAAAAGCTCAACAAAGTCGGTATCTATCCTCGGAAGCACCACCTGAGTTTCCGGGTCGCCCATTCTTGCATTGTATTCGATTACGAAAGGCTCGCCATCAATATTCATCAATCCGATAAATACAAAACCTTTGTAGGGAATATTTTCTTTACTAAGGCCAGAAATAGTGGGTTTAATCACCTTTTCCTCTACCTTTTTCATAAAGGCAGCATCGGCAAAAACAACGGGCGAAACAGCACCCATTCCCCCGGTGTTTGGTCCGGTATCTCCCTCACCTATCCTTTTGTAATCCTTGGCCTCAGGGAGTACAGCATAGTTCTTTCCATCAGTCAACACAAAAACAGAAAGTTCTATCCCGTCTAAAAACTCTTCGATAAGTACTTTGTTGCTGGCTTCTCCAAATTTCTTATCCTCCAGCATTTCCCGAATGACACTTTTAGCCTCTTCTATTGTGGGGGTAATCACTACACCCTTTCCTGCAGCCAGGCCATCGGCTTTCAGGACTATCGGTGGTTTAATTTTATCCAGGTAGTTGAAAGCTTCAGTCAATTGACTGGCAACAAAAGTTTCTGCTTTGCCCGTGGGGATACCATTTCTAACCATGAATTGTTTGGAGAAATCCTTACTGCCTTCTAATCTTGCTCCGCTTTTACCCGGGCCTACCATAAGGATTTTATTCAGGGAAGCATCTGCTTCGAAATAATCGCGGATTCCTTTTACGAGTGCTCCTTCCGGACCTACAACAACGAGGTCAATGCTGTTATTTTTTGCGAACTGCCCCAGTTGTTCGAAATCTTCTACACCAATGGCCACATTTTGAGCAATTGTTGAGCTACCGGCATTCCCGGGTGCTACAAATAAATTATCACAATGACTGCTTTGTTTGATCTTCCACGCCAATGCGTGCTCCCGTCCACCACTTCCAATTATCAATATGTTCATTTCGATGTCTCCTAAAAGTAAAAACCTCAAAGATAGGCTCTTTGAGGTAATTTAGAATGTAATCACTTGAAAATCAGTTGGCGTACTCCGACAGAAATTTGATGCGCATCAGTCGAATTTCTTCTTCTGAAAAATCGGCCATGTCTTCATCTTGCAAAGCTTCGTCCAGGCTGTCAGTTTCTGAATTGAGGAAATAATCAAAAATCTGTTCCTGCTTACTGTCATCCAACATGTCATCGATGTAGTAGTCGAGGTTCAGCTTTGTGCCGGAATAACAAATGTTTTCAATCTCAGTAAGCAGGTCTTCAAATGTTATTCCTTTTGAATCAGCTATCTCTTCCAGGTCTACTTTGCGGTCTACCTGTTGGATAATGAAGATCTTAATTTTGGATTTGTTGACAGAAGACTTCACCACAACGTCTGCTGCTGTCTCAATTTCATTCTCTTCTACATAGTCTTTGATAAGTTCAAGGAAGCTTTTTCCAAACTTCTGTACCTTACCCATTCCCACTCCGTTGACCGAAGCCAGTTCTTCTTTTGTAGTAGGATATGTAGTAGCCATCTCTTCCAAAGAGGGATCCTGGAAAATGACATAGGGAGGTAAGTCTTTTTCTTTGGCTATTTGTTTTCTCAGCGTTTTAAGCATTTCGAAAAGCTTCACATCATAAGCTTTCGAATTGATAGGAATTCTCTCAGCGGACTCTTCCTCATCACCTTCGGTGGTGAAGTCATGGTCTCTGGCTAATTCAATTGGTTCAGGCTTCTTCAAAAACTTGATGCCCTTGTCCTTAATCTTGAGCACACCTATGCTATCAATGTCTTTTTCCAGGTATTGATAGATAAGGGCTTGTCTTATCACTGATTTCCAAAAATCAGCATCTTCATCCCCTCCCTTACCATATACTGGCAGTTTTTCATGACTATAGCTTTTTACGTATTCATCTTCTACACCCCTGATCACATTTACCAGATGGCTTAGGCCAAAACGTTCGTTTGTTTCTTTGACTGCTTGCAAAACTATTTTTACAGCATCGGTTCCATCAAAACGTTCGCGTGGATGCACACAGTTATCGCACGCGCCACAATTATCAACCTTAAACTCTTCACCGAAGTAATGGAGCAATTGCTTTCTTCTACAAATAGGAGACTCCGCATAAAATTCCATCTCTTGCAAAAGAATGCGAGCGTTTTCCCTTTCCTGAACAGGTTTGTCTTTGTTAAACTTTTCTAGTTTGCTGAGATCGTTGTGGCTATAGAACATGAGACAGATGCCTTCGAGTCCATCTCTACCTGCTCTACCTGTTTCCTGATAATATCCTTCAAGGGATTTTGGTACATCATAGTGAATAACAAACCTCACGTCTGGTTTGTCAATGCCCATTCCGAATGCAATTGTAGCAACAACTATATCCACTTCTTCATTGAGGAAGTTGTCCTGATTTCTTACGCGCACATCGGGATCGAGCCCTGCATGATAAGGTGCTGCGCTAAATCCATTTACATTGAGGAGTTGTGCAATCTCTTCTACCTTCTTTCTGCTCAGGCAATAAATGATACCTGACTTCCCTTTATTTTCTTTTAAAAATTTAATGAGTTGTTTTTTGGTTTCCTTTTTAGGGCGGACCTCATAGTATAAATTTTTTCTATTGAAGGAAGAGACAAAAATATCGGCATCCTCCATTTGTAAATTCTTCTGGATGTCGATTTGAACTTTGGGTGTGGCTGTGGCTGTCAAAGCAATTACCGGCATGTTGCCCAGCTGCGCAATCATGGTTTTTATTTTTCTGTACTCTGGTCTGAAATCATGACCCCATTCGGAGATACAGTGTGCTTCATCAATGGCGACAAATGAAACATTGGTTTTGAGGAGAAATTCTATGTACTCTTCTTTGTTCAAAGATTCAGGAGCTACATACAGCAACTTGATATCTCCATTGATACTATCTTTTTTAAGCCGGGTGATTTCAGACTTACTCAGTGTTGAGTTTAAGAAACGTGCGTTAATGCCGTATGCGTTAAGCTGATCAACCTGATTTTTCATTAATGCTATAAGTGGCGAAATGACAATCGCCATACCGTCCTTAACCATTGCGGGTAACTGGTAACACAGCGACTTGCCGGCACCGGTTGGCATGATTACGAACGTATTCTTTCCTTCAAGGATGTTTTTGATTACAACTTCCTGATTCCCTCTAAATGTGGTGTATCCAAATAATTCTTTGAGTTTCTCTCGTAAAGTGTCTTTCTCTTCTGCGACAATCATAAATAACAAAACATAATAACGAATGAAATACTTATCTTTGCATCCGTTGTTTTCTAACTAGGTAAGAGCATTGAATTTAACTAAAAATATTAAGAAAGTAGCCATCGAGGTGTTATTAAATGAAGCCCGGGCTATCGAAAATTTAACCCAATTTATTGATGACGATTTTGAGGCTTGCGTCAAAGAAATCCTCGGATCGAAGGGTCGAGTTGTTATAACGGGTATTGGTAAAAGTGCCATAATAGCTAACAAAATTGTGGCAACACTTAATTCCACCGGTACTCCTTCTCTTTTTATGCATGCGGCCGATGCCATACATGGCGACCTGGGCATGATTCAGAACGATGATATTGTAATCTGTTTATCCAAGAGTGGCAATACTCCAGAAATAAAGATGTTAGTGCCGCTTGTAAAACGGAGAGGATTCAAACTTGTTGCATTAGTGAGCAACATTGATTCCTACCTGGCACAACAAGCCGATTATATACTCAATGCGACCATTGGTGAAGAAGCTTGCCCCAATAACCTTGCTCCCACCACTAGCACCACCGCTCATCTGGCCATGGGAGATGCATTGGCAGTTTGCTTGCTGAAACTCAGAGATTTTTCAAGTGAGGATTTTGCTCAATATCATCCGGGGGGGGCACTGGGTAAACAACTTTATCTACGGGTAGATGATGTGATGGTTGGCAAAGAGATTCCCATGGTGGAGGAAAATACCCCACTGAAGGAAGTGATCCTTGAGATTTCATCGAAAAGATTGGGAGCTGCTGCTGTGGTGAATGAAGGGAAGGCGCTATTGGGAATTATTACAGACGGTGACTTGAGAAGAATGCTTCAAAAGGGAATCCAAATAGACAACGCCACTGCTGTTGACGTTTTATCCAGAAACCCCAAAACCATCGAATCAGGTGAGTTGGCTGTGAGAGCACTTCAAATTATGCAGCAAAATAGCATTACCCAATTGGTGGTAATTAAGGAGGGTAAGGTCCATGGCTTTATCCATTTACATGACCTTCTCAAAGAAGGGATTGTCTAAGATCGATTTAAAATTCTGATTCCAATATTTTTAGTAATGGATAAAAAACTTTTTGTAGTCTTGATGGCGGGTGGAGTAGGTACAAGATTTTGGCCCTATAGCCGCAATGCAAAACCTAAACAATTCCTGGATGTATTAGGTACGGGTAAAACACTCATTCAGTCTACCTATGAACGTTTTCTTCCGCTTTGCCCTAAGGAAAATATCTTTATTGTGACCAATGAAGACCTGGCTGACATCACCAAGGAGCAATTGGGCGTTGATGATGCTCAGGTTCTGGTAGAGCCGATGAGAAAAAATACTGCTCCATGTATCGCATATGCCAGCTATCGTATTGCGATGCGTACACCTGACGCAGTAGTGGTGGTTAGCCCGGCTGATCATTTAATTCTAAATGAAGTTACTTTTCAGCAGACGGTAAAGAATTCAGTGACCTATGCTAAGGATCAGGATAAGCTCATCACTATGGGAATCAACCCGGTGAGGCCGGAAACCGGGTATGGCTATATTCAATACCTGAATAGCAAAAAACCTATCAAAAAGGTGAAAACATTTACTGAAAAGCCTGAACTGGCCCTGGCTAAAAAATTTATTGATAGTGGCGACTTTGTGTGGAATTCCGGAATTTTCGTATGGGGAGTAAAGGCGATAATTGCAGCTTTAGAAAAATATCAGCCTGAGATATCAGAAGTGTTTGAAGAGGCCTCTTCTAAATTCTATACCGATCAGGAGAAAAGAGCCATCAATACTGCGTACGTCCAGAGTAAAAATATTTCCATTGATTATGGGGTAATGGAAAAGGCAGATAACGTCTATGTGTGGCTGAGCGATTTTGCATGGTCCGACCTTGGCTCGTGGAGCTCGATGCATGAACTCAACAAGAAGGATGAGAACAGGAATGTAATTGATGCCAATGCGATGGTGTACGACACGCGCAACTCGGTCATTAAGGGATCAAAAGATAAATTAATTGTTGCTCAGGGTTTGGATGGCTATCTCGTAGGAGAGTTTGACAACGTGATTATCGTATGTCAGAAAGACCAGGAGGATTTGTTCAGAAGGTTTGTGAATGACCTTAAGGCAAAACCCAATGGTAATGACTATTTATAGTTCTTTTGCCTGATCACTTCATACAGTGCAATTCCAGCAGAAACGGAGACGTTTAAAGAGCCAATGTTTCCGTACATCGGAATCTTGACAAGATGATCCACTTCACGAAGTAGCATGGGTGTAATGCCATCCTCTTCTGACCCAAGTAGCAACGCAATGGGTGATTTCATATCCACTTCGTAAAGCGGTTGAGTGGCCTTTTCAGTGCATGCTAAAATCTGTATGCCGTTTTCCTTCAATGTTTGGATCGTTTTCTTGAGGTCACGCACTCTGCAAACTGGTAGGAAACTGAGGGCTCCGGCTGAAGTTTTCATCGCATCGGCTGTTATAGGGGCATTTCCTTTGTCTGGAATGATTACCCCGGTAAGGCCGGCACACTCGGCTGTTCTCGCAATGGCGCCAAAATTTCTCACATCGGTTATCCTGTCCAGGATAAGAAAGAAAGGCTCCTTACCATTGGTGTAGGCATGGTCTATCAGGTCTTCTACCACTGCATATTTTACAGCAGAAAGGAGACAAATGACCCCCTGATGGTTTTTGGTAGAGAGTTTATTTAGTTTTTGTTGTGGAGTAAACGATAAAGGCACATCGTGCTCTTTGGCAACAACAATGAGTTCCTTTATCAAATCATTGTTCAGACCTGCCTGAATAAATATTTTTTCAATTTCCCGACCAGCCCTTATGGCTTCCATTACGGCTCGGGTGCCAAAGATCATTTCTGCTTTCTTCATTGGTCGGCAAGTTCCAAAAAGGACAGGTTAAAACAAATAATCCTTCTCGGCACTAGCCCTAAAACCTACTCTTCCTCCAGAGGTCTATGGTGTTGTACCACAATTGGGTATACCGGTCATCTCTCATGAGGGTGTAGTAATTAGGGGCATAAATGCTGCCTTTTTTGATAAACACAAATTTTGTTCTCGAGTCCTTATAATACCAAATCTCATTTTGGCTTGTCTTGCGAACTTCATCGGGTAATCCAAAAATAATGAATGTCATTCCCTGATCAGTTTTCCATCCTTCCTTATAAGAGGTGAAGTACTTGTTAGCAAGCTCAACTCTTGCGTAATAGCTTTTCATAAAGCGTTTGGCCCTGTCGCGATCTCTGGTAATGCCAATGATTGTCTTATCAAAGGCTACTTTATCGCCATTAGATTGTTCCAATTGTGAAAACTCATCTTGAGTGGATACAAATACTAAAGGGCCTACCAGATCCTGAATACGGGTGTACCTTGGATAGGTTGAAGCCTGCACTCTGAAAGAGAAACCTTCCGCAGCGGTAGTGTCTGATTGAATGAGGTACAACCCTTCCTTGGAAAAAGAATATCTCTGACCGTTGGAGATAGTGAAACTGGAATCAGGTAACAAAATAGGGTCTGCGCCAGCGGTATTCTTTGAGAAGGGTGGGTAGGCAGAGCCAAAACTTTGGCTGTACCTGAAAACATACAGATTGGCTGCAGCAGATGGGCCTTGAATGAGATAATCTTTGCCTAAATCAAGATTAGGATCTAACAGTACACGATCATTTTCTTTAGCTAAGCCATTTACCGGATAGTTTTTTTCAATGAGAAACGGATAAGACCAGGTATCGGATGTGGTGACTTTGGAGATGGTCAACAATAACATCCACGGATCATCCTTCAATTCAACAGTAAACACCCCAATTTTTGTGGCACCCGGAGTGAGCAGCAATGAATCAGATCTCAATACATTGCCATTTCTTTGCGAATAAGAACTTCTTTCTTCCCATTCCATCAGATACATTTCAGGGGAGGTTCCTTTTGCGGTAATGGAAAGGGTGTAATTAATTGCCATCTGCCCATTTTGCTTCACCATCATCCATTCTAAATCAATTTCATCATTAGGATTATAAAGGTGATTAAGATTTTCATTGGCAAGTGACTGAGCGCCTGCCATGAAGTGAGTAAAGAGAAGAAAAAAAGCGAACCTAAATTTCATATTTACACTCTGTTCGATTTTAAAATTACAACGATAAATCTAATGGATTGGCTTAATTTTGATTCTAAATAAGTTAAATGAGCAAGGTATTTACTACAGAGATCACATCAGATCAACTTCCATCAGATAATCCGCTTCATCAACGATTATTGAAGGCATATGTTGCAGTAGAAGAATACATAATTGGAGATGTGCTTGAAGTAGGGTGTGGAGAAGGAAGAGGGATTGAATTGGTGATGAGGAAGGCCACAAGCTACACGGCCATTGACAAGATAGAGGAGGTAATCAATAAGCTAAAAATAAAATATCCCGAGGCAAGGTTTTTAAGGGGTAACATCCCCCCCTTTGACGGGCTGGAAAGCAATAGTTTTGATACAGTAATAAGTTTTCAGGTAATCGAGCACATCGAGGATGATGCGTTCTTTTTACAAGAAATAAATCGGGTACTGAAGCCTGGAGGTAAAGCTTACCTAACTACGCCTAACCGGGTGATGTCGCTTACACGAAACCCCTGGCATATTCGAGAATATACCGCTGACGAATTATTAGCGTTGGCGCAAAAGCACTTTCAGGATGCGAGTATGAAGGGAATTTCAGGAGATGAGAAAGTGATGGCGTATTATGAAAGAAATAAAAAATCGGTTGAGAAAATAGCACGACTCGATTTTCTCAATCTTCAGCAACGACTCCCAGCTGGGCTTTATAAAATTCCGTACGAACTTTTAAACCGATGGAACAGAAATAGATTAAAGGATGCCGATGATGAGTTGGTAAGATCAATCTCGCATAAGAATTATCCGGTGACAGATGAGGCTTCCGAGGCGTTGGATTTATTTCTCTTTGTGCAGAAATAACCTTGGCTCTTGGCTCACAGATTGCATTGATTTACACAGAAGATTAATTTATAATTCGAATAATGCTCTCCTGATCTCTTAGACTGGCTGAATAAACGCTTTCCAATAAACCCGGGCCCGACTCATTAAAAACAGTAAATATGGTACCTCTAACTTTATATGTCAGGTCGTTGAGCTCCATCACATCATAGTTTTTCAGTGCGTATCTGTGTTATCCGTGAGAATCAAACATTAATAATCCTGTGGTGCTGTATCGTTGATTTGAAGGTCGCGAAGGTGACGATCATACATCTCTTCAAACTTTGTTGCTAGTTCGCTCTCCCCATTTTCAAGAAGCGTACTTTGTAGCTCTCCAATGATATAGATATTCTTTCTCAATTCGATGGTGAGACCACTTCCTTTTCTAATCAGATAGGCCGCCATCTCGTCAGCACGATTGCCAATGATATTGGCAATCTCGAGCGCCTTTTCTTTTTCACCTACCTGAAATAATAGATTAACAGTTTCTGCTGCTGTGTGATCATAAGGGACTGCCACATCAGCCATTTTCTCTATACTGAACAATAATGCTTTTCTGGCCTTTTCCAGGTCACCTTCATCAATGAGAGCTTGTGCCACGGAGTTGAATGCACTGCGGTGGTTCAGCACAAAGTTTCTATAGTCTTCTGAATAGTAAATGGTGGGATCATCCAGGCCGCGATAGGAACACTTGTTGACCAAATTATCATAGCTCAAGTCAGCGTTGACAAACTCTTTTCTTGGATTTGGATTCCTGATAGGAAGTATACGACTTGTATTTCCTTCCTGTATCGCATAGGGTCTTAAGTCAACCTTGAATTGTGAAAGGGAAGTATGGTTGACATAAATCGGTCTTTCCCAATTGTTGGTTGCCAGCACATCAAGCATCGCTAAATCTTTCTTTTCAAGTCCGCTGCCAGTAAGTCTTAGTTCCATCTGGTCTACAATCAGACTGTCCATGCCTTCCGGGATAATTCCAGAGGCCAATACTTTTTCCTTATCCACTTTGAGGGTGAGTATTTTGCTGGGTACAATGTTTCTGTCATCGCTTCGCAACTGCGGATGATTCTTGCTCAGCAAATCCAGGTATTGTTTTAAATCAATAGCCTTTAGCTTTAGATCCATAAATGGCAGATAATCATTAGGGCCACCCTGACGATAATCGTTGAGTGTGAGGGTATATTGTATCGGCTCACTATCGTTCATTTTACGCATCGATTGCTCGATGTACCAGTCGGTATTGAAATAACTTAATACAATCACACGCATATCCTGTCTGTACTCCTCCACTTCTTGTGCATACCACAGCATGAATGTATCATTATCACCACCCGTATAAAGAATAGCGTCCTCTGCACATGAGGCGAGGTAATTCTTACCTGAATCAACAGAGAAGAAACGATTGGAGCGGTTGTGATCATCCCAACCTTCAGCAGCCATAATCACTGGTGCAGAAGCCGTAATAAGTATGGCCGCAACGGCAGACGCCTTTAGATTTTTCAAATACCGGCCTAACGTTTCACCTATGGCGATAACCGAGAACCCAATCCAGAACGCAAATGCATAAGTTGATCCGGCATAAATGTAATCCCGCTCGCGTGGTTCTACCGGTGGCGAATTGAGATAAACAACAATGGCAACGCCAAGCATCACAAAGAGCAGGCCTACCACGGCAAAATTCTTGGTGTCTCGGGAGAACTGGAAGAACATGCCAATCAATCCCAGGACAAATGGAATCATGAAGAAATTATTTCGACCTCCATTCTCTGCCAGTGCTGTTGGTACTTTTTCAAACCAACCATTGGGCCCCAGCCAATCGGCTCCCTGTTCGTCACTTTCCCTTCCGGCATAGTTCCACATAAAATAGCGCATGAACATGTAGCCTATTTGGTGCTTGAACATGAAATAAACATTTTGTGAGAAACTGGGTCGTTGCCCTTCTTTCAGCCCGATTATATTTTTATAAGAGTCAGCATAATCTGAGCTCCAGGCCCGGGGAAAGAAAGTCTCGTGATCGTAAACGTATTCGAATTTCCTGTCAGCGATTTCGTATTTGTCTTTTCCTTTTTTGTAAAGAGGAGCACCATACTTAATGTCTATCGGTTGCGAGGTGAACGTTGGCCCAAACATAAGCGGGCGGCTTCCGTATTGTTCACGCTTCAAATAGCTCACAAAGGTCATTACATCGCGAGGTGCATTTTCGTTGATAGGAGGATTGAAGTTGGATCGAATAACAATGGTTGCGTATGAGCCGTACCCAATCAGGATAAATGTTGTAGATAGCAAAAAGGTGTTAAGAATCGGCTTGTTGTTGATTTGGCTATATCTGATTCCGAAAACAAGTGCTCCAATGATAATGAGTGAGAATACGATTACTCCGGAGCCAAATGGTAACCCTAGTGTGTTGACAAAAAATACCTCAAAATTTCCAGCAAGCGTAGGTAGCCCCGGCACGATAAAATCATTGATAAAAATGATGATGGCAAAACTCAGTACTAAAGCTCCGGCAATGCCCCATCGGGAAGGTTTATACTTTTTGAAATAATAGATCAACCCTAGGGCAGGAATGGTAACAAGGTTAAGCATGTGAACACCGATGGAAAGACCCATCATATAGGCAATCAAAATCAGCCATCTGTTGGCTTTGCTCTCATCTTCAATAACATCCCATTTCAGTATACCCCATACCACAAAAGCGGTAAAGAAGGACGACATGGCATATACTTCTGCTTCCACGGCAGAAAACCAGAACGAATCAGAGAAGGTGTAAGCAAGGGCACCAATGAGCCCTGCCCCCATTAAAAGGAGCGTTTTGACTGAAGTGGATGAGTCAGATTTGTCGATGTTGACCATCTTTCTTCCAAAAAGGGTAATCGACCAGAATAAAAACAGAATGGTAAAGGCGGAAGCCAGTACACTCATAAAATTGATCCAATACGCCACTTTTAAGACATCGCCCAGCGCCAGGAATGAAAAAAGGCGGCCAAGCAGCAAGAAAAGTGGAGCCCCCGGAGGGTGAGGAACTTCCAATTTGTAAGCAACGGCAATGAATTCCCCTACATCCCAATAACTGGCAGTTTCTTCGAAAGTGAGCCAATAGGTAATGAGTGCTATTGCAAATGCGATCCAGCCAGTGACGTTATTAGTTCTTTGAAAATTCATGTAGCGATGTCAAAAATTCATTTGAAGTGGCGAAAATAAGGAATATTGTTCACAGTCTTTTGAGCCCATTTTGTGGTTTATGTAGCTTGACGTCAATAACCCAAAAAGTCCAATGACTTTTTTGCGTTCAGCGCTGACGATTGAAAATGGATGTTATTAATCGTTTCAATGGGGCGAATTTGACCCATTTTCAATGTCAGGGTTACCCTGACATTCCTGACCATTTTGTCAGGAATCGTCACAACCAGGGCAAAATTGTCATTCTCAATTACGATTTTAGGGTAAATTACCCTTTAGTACGAGAAAAATATGGTGTCTGTTCCCTTCTGCTCTCTAAAATACGCCCATGATCAGATCAAATATGAGGCTGAAAAGGCTATAGATGGCGTATATCGCAGGGGGCAGTTCATCTTAGGGGCTGAAGTAGAGGCTTTTGAACATGAATTTGCTGCCTATTGTGGTGCCTCACATTGTGTAGGGGTGGCAAGCGGCCTCGATGCCCTTTACCTCTCACTGGATCTCTTAGGCGTTGGTCGGGGGGACGAGGTCATAGTACCCGCACATACCTATATCGCCAGTTGGTTGGCTATTACCCGCACAGGGGCAAAGGTGGTTCCTGTAGATGTTGACGCTGGCACCATGCTAATGGATCCATTGCTAGTAAAGTCTGCCATAACGGAAAAGACAAAAGCAATAATGCCGGTTCATCTGTATGGAGCAGCGTGCGATATGTCGCAATTGATGGAAATGGCTAGACAGCACAAACTTCATATTGTAGAAGACAATGCGCAGGCACATGGAGCTACCTGGAAGGAGAGGAAAACAGGAACATTTGGAAATTGTAATGCTACCAGTTTTTATCCTACAAAAAATTTGGGTGCGCTGGGGGATGGCGGTGCGATTACCACAGATAGCAAAGCACTGGCGGAAAAAGCCATTAGCTTGAGGAATTATGGGTCGTCAGATCGGTTTACCAATCCAATTTTGGGCATCAACTCAAGGTTGGATGAGTTGCAGGCCGCTGTGCTTCGCGTTAAGTTGAAGTACCTGGATGAATGGAATGCGTTGAGGAGAAAAGTCGCTCAAGTTTATTTATCACAATTGAAAGGGATCGGAGACATAATACTTCCAGCAGCAAGTTATGCCAGTGTATTTCATTTATTTGTTATTCGCACAAAGCACCGCGAAGACCTCAGGTCATTTCTTTTTTCAAAAGGTATTGGTACAACAGTTCATTATCCTACACCTCCTCACCTGCAAGGTGCTTACAATACCTTGAATTTTAGGAAGGGAGATTTTCCTGTTAGCGAAAAATTGGCCGAAACGGTTTTGAGCCTGCCCATGTGGCCAGGTTTAGAGGAGGAGCAGGTGGATTGGGTGGTAAAACAGATCAAGCAATTCTTCGAGGGCAAATAGTTAATCATAAACGATGGAATAAAAGGCTAGCCAAATGAGAAAGAGAATAACATAGGATGACAGAACAATGAAGACTGCTATATTCCTTTTCTTTTTGGCGTAAGCATGCACTCCATAGATGAGCGCAACCCAATAAACAACCTCAAAAAGATTTAGGGCTTTGAGGGGGTAAACAAATCTTTTTTGGAGTTGTTCTATGTCAAATAAATTGATGGCTGCTAATGGATAGAAGTTAAGGACAGTATTATAATCTGGGTCGGTATCAATAAACATGAACCAAACGATTTTGATGAGCTCAGGAATAGTGAAAATGAATTCAGATATGAGTACAATGGACCAACAATTGCTGTAGGTTACCTTGTAACCAAACATGAAGCACCCTACCCAGATAACAAATGCGATGATGGTGAATTTCCATAGGTAGACCAGCGGGATGGTGAGGTATTGGATGGCCGTGAAAATTTGAAGAAAACTACCTTCCGGGCGATCCTGCAAAAATTCAAACACAGCGGTTTCGCTTTCAACGAAGGTTTTTTTTGTAAAGAGAAGGAGGAAAGTGAGAAGACACAACAGCAGGAAAGCTAACCGTTTGTCAGTTTCGTAGAACGAATTGTATGCTGAGGTCGTTTCCATGAATGGTTTTTACTGTTTAGGCGTTAATATTTTGTTTATCCCAAAATTGCCATTAGGAACGACAATTTTGCCCTCACGAGTAACGATTCCTGACGATTTCCGTCAGGAATATCAGGATTAACCCTGATATTGGAAATGAAACGAAAACTAATTGAATGAAATATCTTCATGTGTTTCATTTTCAATCATCAGCACGTAGTGCAAAAAAGTCTAACTTTTTTGGGTTTATTTGAAGCCATTTTAAGTGTTCAAAGCTATAGTGAGTAATCTTAAAATTTATATTCTTCTTTCCATTCTTTTTGTGGGCTTAAATGTTTGTGCTCAGGAAAAAAAAGACACGACACTTATTCTTATCAATGACATACGCGTTCAGATCGAGGCGACAGAAGCACTCAACGATTTGTATAACTTTAAGTTTGAGAAAGCCGAGCAGCAGTTCAGGTGGTTTAAGCAAAAGTACGCATGGCATCCCCTTCCTTATTTTTTGATGGGGCTAAGCGAGTGGTGGAAGATTATGCCCAACACCAAGAATAAGGAACATGATGAGAGGTTTTTGGCCTATATGGACAGTACTATTTTGGTCGCTGAAAACCTTCATAAAAAATCACCTGAGTATCGGATAGAAGCTGCGTTTTTTCTTTCTGCGGCCTTCGGTTTTAAAGGACGATTGTATTCAGATGAAGAGCGCAAGGATTGGCGAAAAGCCGCTGTAGCGGGGAAAACTGCCTTGAACTACATGGAAGAGAGTAAAGAGAAACAGGATCTGAGTGTGGAGTTATTGTTTGGAGACGCCTTATACAATTATTTTTCAGTTTGGGTACCAGAGAATTATCCTGCGCTAAAGCCATTGTTATGGTTCTTTAAGAAAGGGGATAAGCAATTAGGGTTGGATCAGTTGACGGAAGTGTCATACAACGCCTTTTATACGCGCACAGAGGCTATGGTTTGGCTGATGAGGATACTCAACACTTACGAGAACAAGCCTTCCAGGGCATTTCAGATATCTGAGTACCTCCATCAAACCTATCCGGACAACCCCTACTTTCATCGGTATTATGCGCGCATGTTGTACGGAAGAGGAGGTTTTTCAGCTGAGATGGAGCGTCAGAGTAAACAGATCATACAGCGTATCGATAGTGGGATGGTAGGATATGAGGCCACGAGTGGCAGGTATGCAGCATTTTTCCTTGGGCAGATGTATGAGCGCAGGCAACAGTTAGACGAGGCTAAAAAGTATTATGAGATGGTGGTAAAGTATGCTACAGAAATTGATGCTACTGATTCGGGCTATTATCTTTTTTCGCTCATTGCGTTGGGAGAGATTAGCCAAAAACAAGGCGACAAGGAAACGGCAAAAAGGTATTTTATAGAGGTGAAAAAGAAGTCCAACCGTAAAAACGAAGCCTGGAAGGATGCAAAAAAGCGGTTGAAGGCGTTGGAGAAGGGAGATTAAGTAAATTGATGTCGATGGGGAATTCAAAATTTTTTAAATACGCTTTTCATTATATTAATCACTGTAATATGTGCGGTTCATCCACTCAGTCTCATAAGGTTCTGGGAAAAAGGATGAATCGTCCGCAGGGAAAAAACCCGCGACAAAAAGTTGGTATAACCACAACGGTTTTAAAATGTCAAATGTGTGGACTTATTTTTTCCAACCCTCAGCCTATCCCCAATAGTATTCAGGATCACTATGCTATAGACCCAAAAACTTACTGGAAAAGTGATTATTTTAAGTTAGATGATGGGTATTTTAAAGGAGAAATAAACACATTGATGAGCCTTTATAAATTCAAGGAAGGAGACAAGGCTCTGGATGTTGGCGCTGGCATAGGAAAATGTATGATTGCTCTCAACAAGGTAGGATTCGATACTTTTGGGATCGAGCCCTCTGAGACCTTTTATGCAAAGGCAATTGAGTATATGAACATTAGGGCAGATAGGTTGACCTTGGATTCCATTGAAAATGCTCAATTGCCAAACGACTATTTTGGTTTTATCACTTTTGGGGCTGTGCTAGAACATGTTTATGACCCTTCATCATCAATTAAGAGAGCTATGGGTTGGTTAAAAGTCGGGGGCATTATTCAAATCGAGGTTCCGTCTTCTAGGTGGCTTGTCTCCAAATTAATAAATTCATACTATTATTTAAGAGGGCTAGACTATGTTACAAACGTAAGTCCAATGCACGAGCCATTTCATCTTTATGAATTTTCGCTCGAATCTTTTCAAAAAAATGGGTTAGTAAATGGTTACGAAGTAATTAAGTCTGAATATTATGTTGCGAGCACTTACATGCCGAAATGGCTTGATCGAATATTTAGGCCTTTTATGAAATGGACTAACAGCGGGATGCAACTATGTGTTTGGTTAAGAAAGAATAATGAACCTGTATAACAGTGGAGTTAAGAGACCTAATCGTTACTCCCCTACTTCTAATCATTATCTATGTATTAGCGTACAAGTTACGCCCCCTATTAACTGATTCCATAAACCAAAAATATTTCATATCTGGATTAACCCTAAAATTAGTTGGGGCTCTTGCGATAGGTTTCATTTATCAATTTTATTATGACGGTGGTGATACATTTAATTTTCACACTAGAGGAAGTAGGATAATTTGGGAGGCTTTTAATCAATCTCCAAAGGTAGGGTTGAAATTGCTATTTGCTAATGGGGATTTTGAGGGTGATACATTTGCTTTTGCATCTAGAATTCCCTTTTACCGTGACGTCTCTTCCTATTTTGTAATTAGAATAGCCGCAATCCTGGATTTATTAACGTTTTCAAGTTACTCAGCAACTTCATTATTATTTGCTGTTATAAGCTTTAGTGGAATGTGGCTTTTTTTTCTGACTTTTTATAGAATGTACCCCAGGCTTCATGGATGGATTGCTGTAGCTTGTTTTTATTTACCTTCTGTTTTTTTTTGGGGATCAGGGCTATTAAAGGACACACTTACCATTGCATCTCTTGGTGCCTTGGTTTACTCCGTAAGTAAAATATTCCTTCATAAAGGATTATCAATAACATCTATACTTATGTTAGTTGTTTCTATATGGGCAATATTTATTGTTAAGAAATATATTTTACTTTGTTTTATACCTGCAGCATTGTTGTGGGTGTATGCGGGGAGATTATTTATGTTGAAATCGATGATGTTGAAATTATTGGTGTTGCCATTTATTATTGCTGTGACAATATTTTCAGGTTATTGGGCAATTGGCCAAATTGGAAAAGATGATGCTCGCTACTCTTTGGATAATATTGCCAGCACTACAAGAATTACTGCTTATGACATAGGGTTTTACTCTGGTAAGGATGCAGGTAGTGGTTATTCGTTAGGGGAACTAGATGGTTCATTTGAAAGTATGCTTCGGCTGGCTCCGGATGCTATTAATGTAGCTCTTTTCCGACCCTATATTTGGGAAGTAAGAAACATACTAATGCTTTTGTCAAGCATTGAAAGTACAGGGATTCTTATATTCGTACTGTATGTTTTATTTAAAAAGCGGATGGCCTTTTTTACAGCTTTGAGTGACGCAAGCGTTTTATTCTGCATGACATTTAGCATCACATTTGCTTTTGCTGTAGGAGTATCAACTTTCAATTTTGGAACCCTTGCCCGATATAAAATTCCCTTATTGCCTTTTTTGATAATTGGGCTTGCAATAATACTTTATTACTCAAATAGAGATAAAAAATTTAGAGAGTTAGATGAGACTGAATAACACTTTTCAACTTTTTCTCTACCCTTCTTCCCTAATTTTTCACGCAGTAAAGAATCATTAACAAGGATAGTTAGAAATTTTGTCCAATCTTCGCGGGATTCAGCTAAATATCCATTATCTCCATGAGTTATAATCTCAGAATTTACCCCTACCGGTGAAGCAATACATGGAATTCCCATCGCCATATACTGCAACGCCTTGAAGCCGCACTTGCCTCGTGTCCATTCGTTGTCTGGCAGTGGCATCAAGCCTATATCTATTTTCCCAAGATCAATGATCTCGCTACTTTTTGACCATTTGATGAATCGAAAAGGAAATGATAATTCTGGTAGGTGGTTAGAGATAATTACAAATTCAATTTGTTCAGAATTATAAAAATTTTGAAATATAGCTTCAATATCTTTCAAATATTTCAAAGTCGAATGGGAGCCTGTCCAGCCTATCCTAACTAATTGATTGTGTTTTGATATTGAGTTTTTTATCGGGATGTGATGTGATGAGGTATCGATTGTAGTTGGATTTACAATGCTGTTGGCATTAAACTGCAATGCGAAATCAACAAGATGTTTATTTCCACAACTAGTTTTGTAGCTCAATTTACAAATGTGTGCTATTTTTGAGCGACTTCGAATAAATTTTACTAATCTCGATTCATTCTCAATGTCCGTAAGCCAGATGGCATCGTCAAAATCATAGATAATTTTCTTTTTGAAAATCTTAACGATGATCCACTCAAAAATAGCCGGGCCCACTGGGGCGACTTCCCTATGTATAAAGACGAAATCAACTGATGAAGCTGACGCTGATGCTAAGTGCTTAAGACGTGAGACCAAACCTTTAACGACATAGTATACTTTGAATATTGTGTTTCCTTTGGTGTAGAGAACCCTCCACCCTTTTAATGATAGAAATGAATATATTTTGAAGGAAACATTTCTATCATCAAGGATCGATAGGTATTGCTCAAAGCGGAATCGTTGGGAGGGAGATTCAAAAAGAGGATATGGTACTAGAAATATAATTCTCACGAAAGAGTTAAGTTTGTGTTCAAAATTAGAATAACTGACAATTGATATTATGTTCTTAAGAAAGTTCTTTTTAATAAGAATAATGATCAGTATAAGGCATCTGCTTCCAAGCTTTGTTCAAAAATCAATGCTCAGGTTATTGCCGATTGCTTTTTTATTGTCCGTTTTTGAGATTTTTGGACTTTTAATTGTAATTCCTGTCATTCAAATTATTTTACAACCAGCTGATATTCGCGAAAATTCTTTTCTGTTGGAGCTTTTTAAATTTAGCCGCTCATCGGACGAAACAATTTTTGTAATGTACCTATTAGGGTTTATTGTTTTGTTTTTTGTTGTTAAAAATTTGATCGTTTACTGGTCTTCCCTGAAGCAAACAAATGAAACCTTTAAGGTCGCAACTCGGCTTACAACCCTACAATTTGAAAAGTATTTGTATCAACCATACAAATTTCATGTTAGTGATAACTCGAGCATCATTTTAAGAAAAATTATTGAAATACCCTATAATTTTACCAATGGGATTATGCTTCCGGTGATTCAATTCATAAACGAATTCATAATTGCTTTATTAATTATATCTGGTATCCTTGTCTATAATTCTGTGCTTTTTGTAAGTATAATTTTATTTGTCACACCTTTCTTTTTACTTTATGTGTGGCATTATAAACAAAAACTCAGGAATGTATCGAGCGAGCGAGAAATGGGGCATAGTGATATGTTCAAAAAAGGAAGACAAAGTATTGAAGGATTTCGTGAAATTTTGTTATTTGATAAGTTTAAATATTTTATACCGAAGTTTAATGCCTCAGTTGCTCGATTTTCACAGGCATTGGCGCATTTACACCATTTGAATTCTTTCTCTCCTAAGATAGTTGAGACATTAGCAATGATAAGTGTATTGGGTATTTTTTTTACAGGAGTTGTTATGGAGTATGACATTGCTATTCTTGCATCTTTTTTAACCACTTTTACTGTAGCTGCTTATCGCTTGATTCCTTCTGTCAACAAAATGATTTTGAGTTATAATAATATTAGATCATCAGAATTTGTGTTTGATCACTTTCGAAAAGTTAATTGGGCGAAGCCAACCCAGGAAAAAGCCTTTATGAATCATGAAGAAATTGTTGCATTGCCATTTGTTTCTTCTTTGCAATTAAATGCAATTTCATTTGGATTTGACGAGAAATCTGAAATTCTGAAAGAGGTCAATTTCACAATTGAAAAGGGCCAAATTATTGGGATTGTGGGCCGGTCAGGAAGTGGAAAATCAACTCTTATTAATATTATTTTGGGTTTATATGAGCCATCAAAAGGGAAGGTTGTAATAGATGATAATGTGCTTAATTCTTCCTTAATGGATTCATGGCATAAGACTATAAGTTATGTTCCACAGAATCCAGTGTTAGTTGAAGGATCTATTTTGGAGAACATTGCATTTGGAGTAGAGGAGAGACAGATTGATAAAGCCCGCCTAGAATGGGCAGTTGAGAACAGTGGACTCCTTGAATTTATTAATGGGTTGCCCCGAGGGCTTAATTCACATATCGGAGATAAAAGCCTAAATATTTCTGGTGGACAGAAACAAAGAATTGCTATCGCTAGAGCTTTGTATCATAACGGTCAACTTTTGATTTTCGATGAAGCCACAAATTCATTGGATAGCGAAACGGAGAGTTTATTAACGGAATCAATTAAGAAACTAGCTGAACAATCTTACACTGTAATTATTATTACGCATCAAATGAGAACTTTGAAGTATTGTGATTGGATTTACAAAATCAACAAGGGAGTTATAAGTGCACCAAAGAAGCATGAAGATACTGTATGAGTTTTAAGGTCGTGAGCCCGCTTACAGGTAAGCTGGATGTAATTTTGGAACGTGAATTGGACTCTGAACAATTGATTCAGAAATACAGCAATAAATTTGGTATTGATGTTCGCTATCTTTTCGAAGGCACCAAATCAATTAGTATTTTTCGATGTTTAGAGACGGGCTATAGATTTTACTACCCATTTAATTTATCTGGAGATAATAACTTTTATAAACACTTTGGTAAGTATGATTGGTATTATCTTCCATGGAAATGGGAGCATGAAGCTTGTGTAAAGCATATCAAAGAAAAAGACCGAGTATTAGAAGTTGGTGCTGCTGTTGGAGATTTTTTAAAACAAATAAAGACATTAAAACATGCTGAATGTGTGGGCTTGGAAATAAATACTGAAGCAGTTTTTATTGCAAATAAAAAGGGGATTAGGGTTATAAACCAATCCATTGAAAATCATGCTAAAGAAAATTTTGAGAAATACGATGTAGTAGTTTCATTTCAGGTTCTTGAACATGTATCAAATGTTAAGGAAGTAATTAATTCAATGATCGGGTGTTTGAAGCCTGGCGGTAAACTTGTAATATCCGTACCTAATAACGACAGTTTTATTAAGGATAATACATTGCCTAGTGAGATATTAAATATGCCACCCCACCATATGGGTTTATGGAATGAGTCTTCATTGAAAAATTTAACCCATGTCTTTCCGCTAAAATTCGTGGATGTTTTGATTGAGCCCTTGCAACATGCGCAGATGAGTACTTATCAGTATATAAGAACAAAACAAGTTCTCTTTAATAGTACTTTGCTTATGAGGATATTTTGGAAATTGAAAATTTATCTTATGTTTCGACCTTTGCTAAATTTATTTACAAGTAATATTAAAGGACACACTATCATGTGTGTCTATCATAAGGTTTAATACACCTTAAGAGATTAGAACTATTAAATGGTTGAAAATTGAAAATTGTTCACTTAGTAAATGATCTTGGATTAGGTGGAGCCAGCAAGGTTGTTGTCGATTTATGTAAAATTTTTAGTTCAGATCATGATATCACCGTGGTGGTACTTTCACAAGAAACTAAGTTCGCGAATTCTTCTGATTGGCCTAAAAACGTAAAAGTAGTTTCCTTTAAATATCAGTATGATGCTGATTACTCTTTAGTCCGTTACTTTACTCTCTACTTTTGGAGAAGGATAACCTACAACCGTAGTCGAGAAATAATTAAATGCATTGAAGGCATTCAGCCTGACGTCCTTCATTGCCATCTTCAGCCAAGGGAATTATTGATTGCATTAAGCATGAGGCTTAATAAAACAAGATTTTTATTCACTGATCATTCGGTTCGACTGAAAGATGGGCAATATCCATCTATTAATACTTACTTTTTATCATGGATATATCGTAAAATTTATAGCCAATTTGATGTTGTTGCGGTTTCCAAAAGTGTATTTAATAGCCATGTAGAATTTGGCCAGGTCAACCCAAATAATATTCATTTACTAATTGAAAATCGAGTAGACACATCAAAATTCATACCTACTACCAACTTGCACTCAGTTATAAGAATTGTTTACGTTGCTCGATTGGAAAAACGTAAAGGACAGGATATTCTAATTAAAGCTTGGGCAAAACTAAAAACTAACCAGAAAACCGAACTAATGTTGGTTGGAGGAGGAGATTTTGAGCGCCAACTGAGGACGCTGGCTGAGTCTTTAAATTTTCAGCATCCTATCCATTTCGTTGGTTCTGTGGATGATGTTGTCCCATATCTTCAGTCAGCTCATATTGCAGTTTTCCCTTCTTTGCAAGAGGGTTTACCTCTGGCACTTTTAGAGAAAATGGCATGTGGGTTACCCGTAATTGCATCCAACATAGAGGAATTTCAAGGAATTATTGTAGATAGAAGTAATGGACTTTTTTTTAATACGGGTGATTCAAATGATTTAGTTGCAAAGCTCGAAATCTTAATAAATGACAAGAAAATTAGAGAACAACTTGGGGATGAAGCACGAAAATTCATATTGAGAAATGGTTATGACATAAATGCGCTAAAGGTGGAGTACGAAAAGTTGTATAACTTAATAGCATATGACTCTCTAGCCGCCAAGCCTTACTGATAATTGTCAGTTTTTAAGTTCTAGAACCAATACATAAAGCAACGTATTTTCAACTGTTAGAATGAGAGTAGCATATATTCATGGACGGCCTGCTCCCCATCCAATGCATAAAAAGTTTGCAGAAAGTGTTAATGCTGAATTTCACTTTGTTGATTTTATTATGCGGTGGCAAGATCAAAACAGGACAACTCTGTATCGACTGCTAAGCTGGTTTATTTGCGGATTAAGATTTCCAAAAAGAAGGAATTATAATATCTTTTTGGTTGACAATTTGCACTTCATGCCTGTATTAATGAAGATATTTAATATGATTTCTGGAGATCAAAAAATAGTGGCGCATATGGGCAGTCATACTCTTTATTTTATATACAGCCACAGATTTTCAAAAATTTCAGAATTCTTTCACATTTGGGCGTTGAAGAAATATGACGCTTTAATTTGTGAAGGGGAAATGGCGGCTCAACTTGTTAAAAATATTCTAGGGAAGAAGACACCTAAGCTGTATATAGTTTATAATGGAATTCCTAAAGAGCATTTTCCTGACACGACTAATGTTAATTTGAATTCAAAAAATATTTTATTTATTGGGAATGGGCCGGGCAAGGAAAGACTATGGTATAAAGGGCTTGATCTCATGTTGGACGCTTTTGAAATAGCACTAAAAAAAAATCACGATTTGCGTTTTACAATAGTAGGAACTTGGGAGGAAAAGATAATTTCTGAATTGCTAACCGCATATGGGGCTGAGACAAGAACTGCAGTTGTTTTCAAGAAAGCTACCATGGAACTGGGAAAGGAAATAACAAATCATTCACTTTATTTGCATTGTGCAAGGGGAGAGGCGTATGGGATAACTATATTAATAGCCATGGCAAATGGTTTACCGGTAATAGTGTCTAATTGGACCGGGGCAAAAGAAGTAGTTTCGAAAGTGGATAAAAGCTTAATTGTATCTTTGGATAAAAATGTAATTGCTGAGAGAATAAATTGGTATTTTGACCTTGATCCTGATAAAAGACAAGGTTTATCACTAAGAAGTACTCAAGTGGCAACTTTGTGTACTGAAAGCGATGCGGTTGATCACTATCAAAAGAGATTTTCTCAACTGATTAAGGATTTTGGATTGAATTAATATTGTGAATTTCTAGTGGATTTAAGATTATTGAAGTGCGAATATTAATTTATCAACCATATAACCAAATTGTGGTTTACATTGAGTCGGTAGCAGAGCAATTTGTTAGAGAAGGGCATCAAGTATTTTTTGTGTCTCATGATGAGAGGGGTGAAACCCATAAAAACTTTGAAGAAATGGGCTGCCTGGCTGAAGCGCTACCTGTTGTAAGAAGTTCCACCCTTGGATATTATTTTAGAAGGATTGTAAAACTGATTCAGTTTTGTAAAGAAAAACAGGTTGATGTTGTTTACAGCCACTTTCAAGAGGCAAATATAATCTCTGTTTTTGCTCAATTTTTTTGTCAGGCTAATTTTGTAATTAACCGACATCACACCGATTGTGCCTTTGTTGATGATAATTGGAGGGAAAAATGGGGAGATAAAATTATCAACCGATTTGCAAAAATTTATATAGCTACTTCACCTAGGGTATATAGGCAAATTGTGGAATTGGAGAAAGTAAATTCTGCCAAGGTTAGATTGATTAATTACGGTTATAATTTCAATAATTTTAAGAAAGTTAATCCTAAGAAAGTTGATGAAATAAAAAAAAAATTTCCTTCAGAGATTCTACTGGTGCAGGCTGCAAGATATATTTCTGAAAAGCGACATTATGAGCTTATAAATTCCGTAAAGCAATTAGTAGAATTAGGTTATGATATTAAGCTGTTGCTTCTTGGCAAGGGCCCGTTGGAACAAGAAATTGATTCTCAAATAGTCATTAGCGGATTACAAAAACACGTTTTTAATATTGGTTTTCAGCTGAACATAATGGACTATTTTGCTGCTGCGGATTTGGTCGTTCATTTTTCAATTTCAGAGGCCAGTAATAGCGCAATCAAGGAGGCGGCTTGGGTGGGAACTTCAGCAGCCGTTTGTACAGGAGTTGGAGATTTTGATGAATATATAAAGCATGGAATTAATGGTATGCTTTTAAACAAAGAAAACCCTGGTAAAGATTTCATAGATTGTATTAAAAATGTTTTGGAAAAAAAATATAGTTTAAGTGAAATGGGAAGGCAACTAATGATTGATGTGGTAAGTCGTTTTGATATCAAAAACGTGATTGACCATTACAAAAAACTTAATAAAGAAATCACAGATGAAGTATCTGAGTAGACTCAAAACGTTGCTTTGGTTTTTACAAAAACCGGTACTTTATCCGCAACTTTTGTATCTATCTTATCAAAGATTGTATCCACACACTAAGGAGCAAACTAGGGCTGTGGCAACCCAATGGTGCCAAGAAAATTGTGTTTCAGCTGCAAAAGCTATCGAGGACATAACAGGCGTAAAGTATGTTATGTTATTTGAAGAATTATTTGAGCCATATGTTAAAGAAGCTCAAAAGGTTGTTGCAAAAGTTCCAGTAAAAATGGGCGGTAGCGGGGATTTAGCTCTCTTATATTATTTATCAAAATATTTGGAAGCTACGACCATTGTTGAGTCCGGTGTAGCATATGGTTGGTCTTCATTAGCACTCTTGTTGTCTTTGAAGAATAACGAAGAGGGTATTTTGTACAGTACGGATATGCCTTATCCTAAAATGAATAATGATGACTTTGTAGGGTGTGTAGTCCCTCAAGAGCTTAAAAAGAAATGGAGACTAATTAAGCTTCCAGATCGATTGGCATTTCATAAAATAGAAAAATGTGTTACTTCGATTGATATTTGTCATTATGATAGCGATAAATCTTATAGGGGAAGGCACTGGGCCTATCCAAAACTATGGGCTTTGCTTCGCAAAGGAGGTCTGTTCATTTCTGATGATATTAATGATAATGTAGCCTTTATGGATTTTGCCGTAAGTATTGATGAAAAACCGATAATTGTTTACAATGAATATGAACAGAAGTATATTGGAATTATTTCGAAATCGGTTTGAGTTCAAAGCCCAAAATACTCTACTTAACTTATGATGGCCTAACCGATATTCTCGGAGGATCTCAAATTTTACCCTATTTGTTGGGCGTGTCAGATGAATTCGAAGTTAAAGTTGTATCTTTTGAAAAAAAGAATTTATTCAGACAAAATTCAAAATTAGTATTAGATTTAATAGGGACTAAGATTACATGGATTCCCAAAATTTATTCTAAGAACCCACCTGTTATCTCAACGCTATTTGATATTTATCAATTTTGGAGGACTTGTATAAGTTTGATCAAGGAGAATGAATTTGAACTAGTTCATTGCAGGAGTTACATCAGTAGTTTAGTTGGGTTTTCTCTTAAAAAGAAATACAATCTAAGATTCATTTTTGATATGCGTGGATTTTGGATTGATGAAAGAGTAGAGGGGATGTTATGGAATTTACTTAACCCCATTCAGTTGGTGATTTTCAAATATTTTAAAAAGAAAGAGATTGAGTTTTTATTGAATGCTGATCACATTATCGTTCTCACTGATAAGGCCAAATCCATACTTTTAAAAAATTATAAACTTGATGAAAATCTTATATCCAAGATTCCGTGTTGTGTTGATGAGGAATTATTTGACTATAACAAAATCGACCCTCGGCAAAGAATCGAATTGCGAGAAAAACTAACTATTAATCCAAATGATTTCGTTATCCTATACCTTGGGTCTCTTGGAACTTGGTATATGCTTGACGAAATGCTAGATTTTTTCATTCTCACTTTGGTTCAAAAGCCAAACGCAAAATTTTTATTTGTAACTAATGGCCCAACAGAATTAATTTTTGCGAAAGCGGGAGAAAAAAAAATAGATTTAAGTAAAATAATTGTAACTCATGGTAACAGACAAAAAATACCTCTACTAATTTCTTTGGCACAAGCATCTGTTTTTTTTATCAGGTCAACTTTTTCAAAGCAAGCATCATCGCCTACAAAACTTGCTGAGTCTCTTGCCATGGGGTTACCAATAATAACCAATTCTGAAGTTGGTGATATGGATGCTTTTTTCAAAGCAAATGAAGTGGGGCTTACGGTAAAATCGTTCAATGATGAGGGCTACCTCGAGGCGTTAGCTCGAATAGATAATTTGGTAACCATAGAAAAGGTAAGGATAAGGAAGGCTGCCATCAATTATTTTTCACTTGATGCGGGAGTGAGCAAGTATAAGGATATTTATCGATCTTTATGTTCTGAATAGATGTCCGCTTGTTACAATTTGAACAAACCCAGAATATATCAAATTACAGTGGGAGGGATAGATTAAATTACTAAAATTGATTTAATTGAGAGGTTTGAAATTTTTACTTTTTTGTAGCCTTAGCTGCCATATTCTATCTGGGTTTGCGCAGCTGCCTTTAGCGGACTTTTCCTCGCCTGTAACTGGCTGTATTGGTGAAAATTTACTTATCCAAAATAATTCCTCCGGTGCCTCAAAATTTAATTGGGATTTCTGTGAGGGAGATCTGTTCAACAGTCCTACCTCTATAAGCATAGCAACCATTGCCGGTTCTTTTAATCCAAAGGATATGGATGTGGTTAATTCTGGCAATGAGTGGTTTGGTTTTGTAACCAGCCGCAGCACAAATTCTATCCATAGAATTAACTTTGGAATAGATATTGGCAATCCAGAGCCAGCAGTATTTAATCTGGGTAATATTTCGAACTTATTGTCCGGGCCCGAACAAATAAAAATAATTAACGAAGCGGGTAATTGGTTCGGATTATTAATAAACGGAACAAATTCAACCTTAATTAGAATATCATTTGGCCCCAACCTGGCTAATGATGTGCCCAGTGCAGAACAAATATTTACAGGAGTCAGTACAGTAAATAGCGGAATGGATTACGGGGTAACAGCAGGATCTAAAGTATTAGTGGCCACTAATTCTTCTACGAATAAGCTAACACTAATAAATTTCGGAAATTCAATCATGAATAATCCACTGACTTCTGATGCAATTACTTCTTCCGTGATAACTGGTGCATCAGGGTTGGATGATATAACACTTATTCTCGTGGATGGGAATTGGTTTGGTTTTACTGTTGGATTCAATTCTAGAACTCTTCATCGTTTAGACTTTGGCGGAAACCTATTTTCGCTGCCTATTGTCACACAGGTCACTACACCTAGTTTTGCAACCGATGAAAGACCATCAGGTGTGGTTATTAAAAGGGATAAGGGGTCATTTGTAGGCTTTATTCAAACATTTAATGGGAACTTGTTTCAATGCGATTTTGGAAGTTTGATTTCAAATAATGTGCCTGTGTTTTCAGGACTTGGCAATTTTGGAAATTTAGCTAATAGTGTGAACATTGAGCTTGTTAAATTGGGCTCCAAATGGTATGGATTTACAATTGAACAAACGGCTAGGGTAGTCTTTCAGCTATCATTTCCAAACCTTTGCTCAAGTGCCAATCAATTTTCAACAAATCAGTTTCCTTCGGAAGTTAGTTACTCGTCTCCTTCAGAAAATTTTATTTCTCTTACAGCATTTGACGCTAGTGGATATAATATTGATTATTTATCTAAGTCAATTACAATTGCATTGCTCCCCTCCCCCGACATCACATTCACCCCACAAAACGTATGCGCCAACAATGATGTCAATTTTACTTCCCAAAACACTTCTGGAAATATTACCGACTACAATTGGGACTTTGACGACACCAATACTTCTATAGCTCAAGATCCTATTCATCAGTTTGCAAGTGCGGGTGATTATGAAGTGAAGCTGCAAGTGACAGCATCTAATGGTTGCAATAATCTTGCAACCGAAACAGTCACCATTTATAATGAGCCTGTTGCCGATTTTGATTTGCCTTCCGCTTCTCCCATTTGCACTAATCAAGATTACCTCTTTGCCAATACTACTTCATTCGATGTGGGCTCTAACCCTTCCTGGCAATGGGAGGTAAATGGTACTCCAACTTCTACGGTTGAGGACCTGACCTATCAGATTCCAACAGCAACCATGCAGGACATTAAATTGATAGCAACTATTCCAGGTTGTTCAAGTGAGGTAACGAAAACTATCAACACCGTTGAAGATGGGCCACTTACAGACTTCACTTTCGTAAATGATTGTGAAGACAAGTCTATTACTTTTACGAATGCCACTGTTGGG
Organism: Cyclobacteriaceae bacterium; assembly: GCA_039971015.1. Classification (GTDB taxonomy): domain Bacteria; phylum Bacteroidota; class Bacteroidia; order Cytophagales; family Cyclobacteriaceae; genus ELB16-189. The sequence goes on along the minus strand of JBDVKV010000004.1, from coordinate 953,058 downwards.
GTAGTTACCGGATATTCTTGGGATTTTGGTGATGGAAATTCTTCCGGTCTAACGGATGGGACAAATACATTTGATGATTTTGGGACTTATGATGTAACCCTTGAAGCAACCAATGCCGCAGGTTGCATCAATACTTCCATTCAGGAAATTACTATCTATTCAAAACCTCAACCCGACTTTTCACTCGACCTGCCGCCATTCTCTTGCAATGGGTCTCCTTCGCAATTTAATGATCTTACACCCAATCCTGTGGATAGTAATTTAGACAGTTGGGTATGGAACTTTGGAGACACTCAGAATGGGACATCTACAACGAGAAATCCGCAATACATTTATGACGATGCAGGACAATACAATGTCAATCTGGATGTCACTACCAATTTTGGATGCACCGCCTCTATTCAAAAGATAGTGACGATATCACAAACTCCCGATGCCAGCTTTACCTTCAATGCCGCCTGTGTCAATCAGGGAACCTCATTTGTGCCTCAATCGACTGTTGGAATAGATTCTTGGCAATGGAAAGTAGGGATAAGTAGTTACACTCAACAAAACCCAACGCATGTCTTCAGTATTCCTTCTAATTACAATGTGCAATTGACAGCCAATGGTTCTAATGGCTGTATTGGTATGGCCTCTCAAACCATCAATGTGCCTGTGCCAAGTGAAGTCGATTTTAGTTTTGATAATAACTGTACCAATCAAGATACGCAGTTTACTGACCTTACTAACGCTGGAATTGATCCTGTGAGTTCGCACTTGTGGCAATTTGGTTCAATAGGTTCTGCATCGGGTGCTACTCCCTCTTTTGCGTTTGCCAATGCCGGTTCCTATCCAACAAAGTTGACAGTGACCAACCAATCTGGGTGCAGTTATTCCACTACTAAAATTGTAAACGTTGCACCATCTCCTGTAGCTACGTTTACCGCCACTCCTCAGACAGGTACTCCACCATTGACCGTACAACTCAATAATACTTCAACCAATTCAATTTCTCAGTTGTGGTCTGTTAGCAACCCAGGCAGTGTAACAAGCACAGAGAAAACAACTTCATTTACGTTTAATGACTTGGGTGAATATGTAGTGGATCTTTCCATCGAGGATGAGTCGGGATGTACATCAATAAGTAGTAAAATAATATCTGTAATAATACCAACGCTCGATATTGAACTTACCAGCCTTACTTCAATTCCTGCCGCAACCGGAGAATCAAACATTTTACTTACTCTTACGAATAAGAGTAATTTCCCTGTAAACAATATAAAGGCTGTTGTTGATATTGCAGGCGAAGCGTTAATCAGCGAAACGATTACCGCAACCATTCAACCATCAGAAGTTTATTCTCAAATACTATCTGCGGGAATAATTGGAACAAGAAATGGTAACGACTATTTATGTGTAGAACTTGTGGTGGATGGCGATGCAAACACAGAGAACAATAAACAATGTATAAATAATGATAATGCCACTGTCGTGCTGGCACCTTATCCTAACCCGGCATCTGATGAACTCAACTTGGAATGGGTCGCGGCTGCCACTGCTGCTGCCGAAATACATATTTTTGATCCAACAGGCAGGAAGGTGTATGAGCATATGTTTTCCGATTTGGAGCCGGGGCTGAACAGAGTGACAATATCTTTGGGATTGCTCAATCCCGGTATATACTATGCGTTTTTTGTGTCAGAGGGAGTGCGAAGAAGTTTCCCCTTTGTTATCAGAAGATAACCATAGTAAAATATACATATCCGGTCAAAAGTTTCCTCTTATTCTTCCTATTTTTATCCGTTGTTAAAAGGCGCCCGTAATTACTAAATAACAGAAAATGATGAAAATAAAATTGGATGCTACCGATCGCAAAATATTGAAGATTTTGCAGACTGATTCCAATATTACCAACGCCCAACTGGCTCAGGAAATAGGTCTTTCCCCAGCCCCCACACTGGAACGGGTAAAGAAACTTGAAAATAATAAAATCATTAAGAGCTATCATGCTACCGTTGACAACGGCAAGGTGGGGTTGGGGGTAAGTACATTTGTGATGGTTACGCTGAAAGGCCACAACAAAGAAAATATTCAAAAGTTTGTTGAGGCCATAAAAACCATTGAAGAGGTAATTGAGTGCCATCACCTTACCGGGCAGGCAGATTTTATCCTCAAAGTGGTAAGTTCTGATATACCCTCCTATCAAACGCTCATGTTGGAAAGAGTGTCCAATTTTGATATGGTAGACACTATGCAATCTTTAGTGATATTGTCTACCTTCAAGGATAGTAAAGTTGTTCCTATCCCATGACAGAAGTAGACAAAAGCCTGGTGCTCACCAAATCTGAGGTGGAGCAAAAAATCAGAAGAATTGCCTTTGAGATTTATGAGGACAATTTCAAAGAGAAGAATATTGTCTTGGCGGGTATAGATGGTCAGGGCTATACTTTTGCTCAATTGATAAGTAAAGAATTGGAATCTATTTCTCCAATTACGGTGAAGATTGTAAAAGTAACCCTGGATAAACTGGCTCCTCAGCAGAGTGAGGTGAAGGTAGATTGTGAAGAGAAAGACTTTCGCAAGAAGTGTATCGTCATTGTAGATGATGTTTTAAACACCGGGAAAACCATTGCCTTTGGGATGAAACCATTTCTAAATGTGGAGGTAAATAAAATTGAAGTCGCTGTATTGGTGAACAGGAGTCATACTCTTTTTCCAATACTACCTACCTATACTGGTTTCGAATTATCAACAACTCTCAATGAAAGAGTAGAAGTGGTGTTGGGAAAAAAAGCAGCCGTTTATCTGCATTAAAAATTTTGATCATTTAAAATATAGACTGTGTCTATTCACAAACAGGAAATAAAAAAAATTACGACTCACCAGCTTCAGGAAATGAAGACGCGTGGAGAGAAAATAGCCATGCTTACTGCATATGACTACAGTATGGCAAAAATCATTGATGGTGCAGGAATAGATGTTATCCTGGTGGGTGACTCGGCATCCAATGTGATGGCCGGCAATGAAACGACCTTGCCTATAACACTGGATCAAATGATATACCATGCGAGCTCAGTAGTGAAAGCGGTGGAGAGAGCTTTGGTAGTGGTAGATATTCCTTTTGGTTATTATCAAGGCAGCTCGGGAGAGGCGTTGCGATCTTCCATTAGAATTATGAAAGAAAGTGGAGCTCATGCTGTGAAGTTGGAGGGAGGTAAGGAGATAAAAGATTCTGTTCTCCGTATTCTGAGTGCAGGTGTTCCTGTTATGGGGCATCTGGGGCTTACTCCTCAGTCTATTTATAAGTTTGGTACCTATTCTGTTCGGGCGAAGGAAGAGGAGGAAGCGGCTAAGCTTATCGAAGATGCCAAGCTGCTGGAAAAGTGTGGGTGTTTTGCTATAGTGCTGGAGAAAATACCGGCTTCGTTGGCAAAAATAGTGTCAGAGTCTATTCAAATCCCCACTATAGGGATTGGTGCCGGACCTGATGCAGACGGACAAGTGCTGGTAATGCAGGATATGCTGGGCATCACTATGGAGTTTAAGCCACGTTTCTTAAGAAGATATGCCGATTTGCAGAGTGTGATCAATAAGGCAGTCAACGATTATGTAACTGATGTGAAAGCCAATACTTTCCCCAACGACAAGGAGAAATATTGAATTTATTTGCACGTGACAATTTTGGAAGACTCTAGTTCTCCATCGCTAAACCAAACTACTCCATATTGACCGTAGATACCAATACCAATTCCTTTCCATTCCAGCTTGCTCCAGGTTCCTGAATTGATCAGCAAAGGGTTATGACCCGGGCTCTTTTTCCAGCCTTCAATTCCTTCCTGGGCATTAGCGCCTCCAGAGCTGTAGTAGGCGATTTCAAATCCATTTCCCTCGTAGCCTGCAATCTCTTTAGGCTTGTCCCACATGCAGCTGGCCTGCGCATGATCTGAAGTGTAGCAGCAGGAGCTCCAATTTCCTTTGTTTGACCAGCTGTGGGGATTACACTTATCACGACTGGCATAGTCGTAGTTTTCCATCAGGTCTTTCACGTGGGTCTGAGCTACTTTGGTGAGTTTGGCAGAGTAGGGGATGGGTTTGAGTTTCTTTGATTTGCGATAATCCATGATGAGATCGAAAAGCTTCTTTTCTTCCTGTGACAGGCACACTTCCTCCTCGATGGCAGGCATTGGTTTTGAGAATGAGGTGAAGAAAAAGAAGCCACAGATAATGCAGAATAGTCTCATACGAATTGAATTTACTTTTTTCTAACGATTAACGTGCCAGATTGGTGTCTGTCACTACTTTATTAAACGATTTTTTATAATTTCGCCCTGCCCGCTTCGCACTGGCACTTTGGTAATGGAGACCAGCATCTTCCATAATCCGTTTCAAAATAATTGATCACAGTTTAACAAGTATAAAATGAGCGCAAAAATCACGATTAGCAATGGCAAACTAAATGTTCCGGACAACCCAATTATTCCTTTTATTGAAGGGGATGGTACAGGTGTAGATATATGGCCTGCGGCAAAGCACGTTCTCGACTCGGCAGTAGAGAAGGCATACGGTGGAAAGAAAAAAATTGAGTGGAAGGAAGTATTGGCTGGAGAGAAAGCATTTAACAAAACCGGAAGCTGGTTGCCCGAAGAAACTTTGGATGCATTCAAAGATTTGTTGGTGGGAATTAAAGGACCCCTGACTACACCAGTAGGTGGAGGAATGCGCTCTTTAAATGTTGCACTTCGTCAGGAATTGGATTTGTATGCCTGTGTTAGACCAGTACGTTGGTTTACGGGTGTTCCTTCTCCGGTAAAAGAACCTCAAAAAACAGATATGGTTATTTTCAGAGAAAACACTGAAGATATCTACGCTGGTATTGAATTTCAGGAAGGAACTGAAGACAATGCGAAATTCATGAAGTTGTTTCAGGATAACTTTGGAAAAAGATTCGAGAAAATCAGGTTCCCGAAAACAGCTGGTATAGGAATCAAGCCGGTTTCAAAAGAAGGAACTGAGAGGCTTGTACGTTCTGCTATTGAATATGCTATTGTCAACAAGAAGCCAAGTGTAACATTGGTACACAAAGGCAACATCATGAAGTTCACTGAAGGTGCATTCCGCGATTGGGGATACGCTTTGGCTAAAAATGAATTTGGTGCTACACTTTTGGATGGTGGCCCATGGATGGAAATCAATAAAGATGGTCGTAAAATCGTAATCAAAGATGTGATTGCGGATGCATTCCTTCAGCAGATTTTATTGCGCCCTGATGAGTACTCTGTAGTGGCTACTTTGAATTTAAATGGAGACTACGTGTCAGATGCGTTAGCGGCTATCGTAGGTGGAATTGGAATTGCGCCAGGAGCAAATATTAATTACATAACAGGTCATGCTATTTTTGAGGCTACACACGGTACGGCACCGAAGTATGCAGGCCAGGATAAAGTAAATCCAGGATCAGTAATACTTTCGGGTGTAATGATGTTGGAGCACTTAGGCTGGCAGGAAGCGGCTGATATGATTGTAAAAGGTTTGGAAGCTTCTATCGATGCGAAAAGAGTAACCTACGATTTCCACCGTCAAATGGATGGAGCTACTTTGTTGAAGTGCTCTGAGTTTGGTAAGGAAATTGTAAAGAATATGTAATTCAATTTTTTGAATTATTTTAAAAACCCCGGCTATGCTGGGGTTTTTTGTTTTATATATCCCTAATTTCCCTATCTAAAATAATTCAAGCGATGCGATTCTTATTTGTTGTTTACATGCTCTTGGTCTTTAATGATGTACTCGCACAAAAGAGAGTGAGAGATTACGGAATTGAAATAGGTGTGCTGTCACCAGGAACACACAATGCAATCACTGATGTGCAAGGAGTTTTAGTTGGGCAAGTCACTTTAATAGAAGGTGAAAATATAAGAACAGGAGTGACAGCCATTGTGCCTCATGACAAAAACATTTTTCAAAATAAAGTGCCGGGCGCTATTTACATTGGCAACGGTTTTGGAAAGTTGGCTGGCTTCTCCCAAGTAGAGGAGTTGGGCAACATTGAAACACCAATTATTCTTACCAATACCCTAAGTGTTGCTCAGGGTCTGGAGGGACTTATCGATTATACATTGTCTTTTGAGGAGAACAAAGAAGTAAGATCTGTAAACGGAGTGGTGGGGGAAACCAATGATGGTGGATTAAACGACATCCAGAGACGACATGTAAAGAAGGAGCATGTTGTAGAAGCAATCAAAAATGCCAAAAGTGGAAAAGTAGAAGAAGGTTCTGTAGGGGCCGGTACGGGCACGATTTGTTTTGGCTTTAAAGGTGGAATTGGCACATCATCGCGAATCCTGCCCAAAGAACTGGGTGGTTATACGGTAGGGGTTTTAGCGCAAACTAACTTTGGCGGAGTGTTGCAAATTGATGGTGTACCAGTAGGAGAGGAATTGGGGCAATACGCTTACAAAAATGCAATCGAAGGTTCAGTGGATGGCTCTTGTATGATGGTGGTAGCAACAGATGCTCCACTCGATGCAAGAAATTTGAAACGCTTAGCGAAAAGAGCCATCATGGGGTTGGCCAAAACTGGAGGGATAGCTTCCAATGGGAGTGGAGATTACGTGATTGCTTTTTCAACTAGTGAATCAATTAGAGTTCCTTACCAATCAGAACCAACGAAAGCTTACACCTATCTCAATAACGATTATATGAGCCCTTTATTTATGGCCACTATTGAGGCCACAGAAGAGGCGATAATTAATTCTCTGTTTGCGGCAAGGGAGGTTGGGAAGTTAAGAAACGGGAATGAGGTGAAGCCGTTACCAATAAAAGAGGTGTTGAGTACTTTCCGTAAGCACAAAAAAACGGAGGGTAAATAGCGCGATATCATCGCTTGCTTGTCATTTTGTTACTTTAAAAGTAGTGCCCTCCGTTTAAATAAATATTGATCTTTTGGATTGTAATCCATTTTTTGAAATGTATATTGGAAGTTGATCCAATTTCAAATTGTATGGTAACTCTTCAATGTTGGCTGCTTTCTTCTAACAAAAACTTTTCCTGTTTACCTCTGCATTTACTTTTTAAGAAGGCGCAAGAGTACTCATTGCACAATAATACCAATGCCATGGTGTATGTTCACTAATACACCTAATCTTCCTGTTTCCACTTTAATAGTTATCCAATGACTAGATTTAATAGTATCCTGGCCTTAATTTTTCTCTGCCTGACAATAGTTTCCTTTCAGGGTTGTAAAAGCAACAGTGATGATCCGATACCAGAACCTCAAACTTCAGAACAGGAGAAAGTCATTGCTATCCTTACAGGCGGCACAGGTACATGGTTGCCGGCAGCAGCATCCAATAGTGTTACTGTTGCAGGTTTTGATGTGACTGAAGAATTCTTTTCAGATTTCACAATTCGTTTTTCGGGCACCCAGCTGTTCACTACAGGAACCACACCAGTATGGTTGCGCAATGACACCTGGCAGTTCAAATCAGGAACGGCCAATATAATAATCAGAGGACAGGATAGCAGAGAAGTAACAATTGAAAACATATCTGAAACGGAATTAAAGCTCTCGCTCAAGTGGCCACTGACCACATTTGGCGGTCGTTCCAAATCCTTGCCGGGTAACTATGTATTTACACTAAAGAAGTAATAGCCTTATTAACCAAACCTTTACCATAACACTCTATGTCTATGCAGCACTCTCGTATTCATCTAATCTTGATTTTTCTGGCACTTTCGTGTCTAAACGCATACTCGCAAAATAAAACCTTGGGTGTTGGTGTGGCTACACCCAATCCGAATGCAGCCTTGCATGTGGAATCACCAACAAATAACCAGGGGATGATCATGCCCCGATTGACTACCGTTCAAAGAACGGCTATGGTTTTGGGAGCAGGAGATAATGGGTTAATGGTTTATGACACTGATCTTAAAGGCAACTACATTTGGGATGGCACCGCTTGGAGTAATGCTGGTTTGGCTTTGCCTGCTAACGTAGTACTAAATACAGCTAATCTGGCGGGTGCTCCTGAAGCGTTAAGAATTGTCTATAATGGGGATGACTCCAAAACATTATTAAATCTGGATTTTGCCAACGCTGCGAACCTTAATGTCAGTAATCCATTTGTACTCACCCATCGGGGGCAAGGATCAGCAATGACACTTACACAAAGTGGTACGCTAGGGACTGGCGGAATTTTTCAACTTACCAATGCGGCCAATCCTCAACAGGCTGTCAGGGGAACAACCATTGGAACAGGAAATGCGGGAAGGTTTGTTGTAAACAATGCCCCTTCAGGAGGAACAGCTTTGGTAGGGACTACCAACTCTGATTTGGGTGGTGTTCTTCCTCCAGTTGGTGTTTATGGTGAAGCAACTGGTACTGGTGCATCTGCAGGTTCATTTCGGATTAGCAATGCCAGCAATCCATTCTCTGCGCTATTTGCAGAAACAGATGGAACAGGAATCGCAGTTAATGCCAACATCCTTAATGCAGCAAGTACTTCTCCTGTTATCTATGCCAATCATGCTGGCAACGGATTTGGCGTACACGCGGTAGCCAATACTACAGCGTTTGGTGGATCCGCTGTTTATGGCGAGCAATTGGGTACGGGTGATGCATCAGGTGCATTCAGAATTAGTAATGCAGGTAATGGTTTTGCGGCCCTATATGGCGAAACGAATGGAACAAGTGCAGGAAGCTCTGCCGTAAGAGGATTAAATATGGGTGGAGGTAATGGTGCTTACTTTAGAAAGGATGGTGCCAATGCAAGTACGGCCGCCATGTGGGCAGATAATTTTGGAACTGACGGATACGGAGCAATTATTCAAAATATAGATCCATCGAATCCAACAGCTGCATTGCTGGTGGAGGCAGTAGGACCAGGAGCATCCATTTGGGTAAATAAAGATCCAGGAGAAACTGGTACGAGCCTAGAGTCAAGACATAGTGGAACGACCGGTAGTGCTGGAACATTTGAAACTTTCAATGCAACTAACAGCGCTCCAACAATGGATGTGAGAACGGACGGCACAGGAGCTGCTGCTAACTTTACGGTGAACAATGCTGCGAATAATGTGTCAGCAATTAATGGAGTAACCATTGGTACAGGTAATGGTGGATACTTTGAAGTAAACAATGCCTCTAATGGTTCGGCAGGTGTATTCGGAACAACAAACGGCACAGGGGCGGCAGTTCAGGGACAAACCTCAACAGGATTTGCTGCAGTTTACGGTGGTAGAGATGGGGCATCCAATGGTAATGCAGGGTTATTTCAAATATTGAATGCAGGAAATACATTTCCTGCTCTGGATGCAACAACAGTTGGTACTGGCGCTGCTGCCAATTTCTCAATTAATAATAATACCAGCACTGCCTACGCAATCTCGGGTACAACCGATGGCACAGGGACGGCTTTGCATGCTAATCATACGGGAGCTTCTGGAAGCATTGCTTTATTTCAAAGTGGTGGAGCTAATCAGGTTCGCATTACTAAAGCTGGTGACATATTTCATAATGGATCTTTAAATGCTGGTGGAGCTGACTTGGCAGAGCGTTTTGATGTAGAGGGTAAGAGCTCATCCTATGAACCCGGTGATGTACTTGTAATTTCAGAAAACACAGATCGTACCGTTGAGAAAAGTTCTTCTCCCAATTCACGAAAAGTAGTTGGTGTTTATGCTACCAAGCCTGGTGTATTATTGACGGATAAAGGAATTGATGATGACCTGGGCAACACTGTGCCTATGGGTGTAATTGGAGTTATTCCAACCAAAGTTTGTCTCGAGAATGGCCCCATAAAAAGAGGTGATTTGTTAGTTAGCTCTTCCGTAACTGGCAAAGCCATGAAAGCAATTCCTGCAGTGATTGAGGGTATTGAAATTTACCCACAAGGAGCCATCATTGGTAAGGCATTAGAAAATTATGATGGTACGGGTAAAGGATTGATTAATGTTTTGGTAAACGTGAAATAAGAATGAAAATCCTAAAAGCATTTCTTTTCTTATTGATATCGGTGGCTGGTTATGGACAAACCTTTATTACCAACGATGGCATTTCCATTAATAACTCAGCTAATCTGGTAGTAGTCAACGGAGACTGGATCAACGATGGCAACATGCTGCACAATGGTTCGATAAAAATGACGGAATTATTTCAGCACAATGGCGTCATGAATCCAGCCAGTACAGGTGGGTTTGATTTTACCTATACCGATACCAAAACACTGGTATTAGGAGGTCAGTACATTGGCTTTTTAACCTTAAACGGTGGTGGAACTTTGGAATTGCCTTCAGATTTACGACTAAGGGATAGTCTTAACTTAAAGCAAGGTTTTATTAAAATGCTTAATCCCGATGATACCCTCAGTCTTGGTTCTACAGCAGTGATAAAAGCTGCTGGAGCAACAGCTTACGTAAAAGGCGTGATGATGCGCGAAGGAAATGGAGACAGACTCTTTCCAGTTGGTAATGATTCCTATTATTTACCTATAAAATTTTACCGAGTAAAGGGTACTTCACCTAAAGTTACGGTCAACATAGAGACAGCTCCTGCATATACAGCTGGTGCGGCTGTTACTTCATTGATAGGCTTTCCCTATGCGTGGAGAAGTCATGTGGTCAATTCAGCAGATACGGCCTCGTACGTGGAAATTGAGTATCCTGATGTATTGCCATCAGACCCTGATGTAGTGGTAACGCGCAACGCTTCGGGGCAGTCAAAATTTGAAGGAATGGGAAGGAGGTACCTTACTGAGGTAGGAGGTACAGTTAAAGTGACCAGTTACTCAAAAGGTATTAGAGGTTTATTCTCTGCTGCCGCAGGCTTTCCAGGTAATGCGGTAATTGATTCATTGGCATTAGTAGCTTTTTATAATGGCACGAATGGTCCTGGGTGGACCAACAAAACCAATTGGTTAACAGGCCCGGTAGCGACTTGGTTTGGTGTAACACAAACTGGAGCCAGCATCACTTCAATAAACCTACCGGCCAATCAGGTGACTGGAGATGTGCCTTTTGAAATCATCGATCTCAATGCACTTCAAAGTATCAACTTGTCTGACAATGGAATATCCTCGATCCCTCCTGTGAGTCAAATAGAAGCCATTTCGTCACTTGATGTTTCTGGTAACCAATTAGACTTTAGTTCTTTGGAAGCCAATGCTAATATTTTAACAGTTGATTATCTTGATCAGTCTATACTGGGCACTCCATCCTCAATACAAATTGATGTAGGTACCAATTACACTTTGTCTGCCGATGGCGGTGGACTTTCGGATGTGTATCAGTGGAAATTAAATGGTTTGCCAATACCTGGAGCTGAAGATAAGAACTTCCAGATCACAGGAATAAATCGTGCTAGTATGGGTGACTATGAATGTGAAATCACCAACACGGTAGTTCCTGGTTTGATGTTGAATACAGCACCTCAAAATGTACTAGCAGTAGCTACTATTTCGGGACGATTACTGACATCACCTACCACTGGTGCTAGTAAAGGAAATATGACCTTATTTAAAGTGACAGAAACTGGTGGCTATGACACTACAGCAGTCAAAGCCATTAATACGGATGGTACTTATTTGATTGATAAAGTGATATTGGATGATTATGCCCTTATAGGTTATGCTGATACCCTCGTCCATCTTAATGCAATCCCTACCTATTTTGAAAAAACAATTTATTGGGAAGAGGCCGATACATTGGTGGTGGAAGACAATCTGCCCAATCTTGATATCATTTCTGAATTTAAACCGGGACCACCTACAGAGGGTACTGGCCAGATTACGGGTATATTCTCTGAAGACGTTGGAAGCCCGGGGGGAAGGGGGTTAAGGGTATTGGAAAATAAAAGAATTCAAAGTGCCGGTGCATCTTTAAGAAGAGCTCAAAGAAGTAGTCGAGGAAATGATGTAACCTATACACTGATTGCCTACATTTTTACCAATGAGCAAGGTGAATTTGTGTTTGATAAACTCGATCCCGGGGAGTACCGGTTGAATTTGCAATATCCCGGATATCCTATGGACGTTAATTCTTTTATTGATATTATAATTGGTGATAACCTGATTGAAAATTATGTAGGTGTTGACGCGAGGATAGTTGGTAATAAAATTGTGGTGAGTAAGAGAGTGATTACGGGTTGGGAAGAATCGGATACACCCTATGTGGCCTATCCAAACCCTTCCCGGGATCTCGTGCATATCCAGGTAAAGTCTGAATCCATGGAAGAAAGTGCTATAAAGGTACTGAGCCCTTCAGGGCAGGTGCTGGATTTACCCATTGAGTTTAGTAATGAGAAGAAAGAGTGGGTAATTGATGTAAGTTCATTGCCATTTGGTACTTACCTCATAAGGGTTGGTGAAAAAGGCGAGTCAAAAGTATTGAGGTTGGTAGTATCAGATAAATAAACAGAAGAAAGTTTTAATAGTTGGAATGAAGATAAAAGCATCATTTTTCTTGAAGAGAGTTATAGTGATGCTTTTATTCTTCCTTTCGGCAGAAGTTGTTGCTCAGGATTTTGAAATACTTTACAAAAGATTAGATTCCTTATACTACAACAATAACTTTCAAGCCTGCCTTGAAATAGAGCCAGCCATACTTGCCCAGATTACACAGAGAGAAGATACCCTTGCAGCAAACGCTTACTTTTATATTGGTGATTCCCATCGAATCAACTATAACACTCAACAGGCTATATCCTATTTTACAAAGGAGCGCCAAATAAGAGAAAAGATACTTCCTGTAGATCCAACTGGATACAGCAACTCCCTCTATAACCTGATGTATACTTATGCTCAGGAAGGTAATATGAGTGCCTCAATCAATATAGGGGAAACATTAATCGGGTTTGATCAAACAACCTATGGGCTGGAAAGCGATGAATTTATTTTTTCTCTTGTGGATTATGCAGATTTTTTGCTTCAATCCAATAAATGGCAATTGGCAGAAATAAAATTAAAAAATGCCATGTCGTCTTTGCCAAAAGACTCCAGGTACTTTGGTTTGATTGAAGCTAAGTTGGCGAGTGTGTATACCTTTTCAGGATTGTATAGCAAGGCGGAGCGATCCTACAAAACAGCACTACCAGCCATACTTGATGTTTATGGCGAAGCAGCCAGAGAATACCAACTGACATTGGGTGGTTATGCGACTTTGCTGATGAATCAGGGAAAATTTGATCGTGCTGAAGAATTATTAGCCTCGACAGTTACGGCAATTCAGGAGTCAGACTGGGAGGAAAAAGATTATCAATACTACACCGCTCTAAATAATTTGTCATTGGCGTATCAATCATTGGGTCAATATGCATCTGCTGAATCCAGCTTTGAAGCCATCTTAGTCAGCGACAGTGTTTTGTTGGGTGTGAATCATCCCGACTTTGCCATCACATTATCCAATTTGGGTCAGCTGTATACTGATGAAGGGAAATTTCAAGAGAGTGAAAGCGCATTGCTAAACGCCCTGGAAACTTTAAGGTCAAGTGGTGAAGGCAACAGTATTTCATCTGCCATTGTACTGAATAACTTAGCCCGTAATTATGAAAGGTGGGGCAGGCATTTGCAGGCGATACCATTATTGGAGGAGGCACTTAAAATTTTTGAAAGTGAACTGGGAAAAAAATCACTTGAATACGCAACGGCTCTGTTTAATCTGGGAACAGCCCAATTATCACTTAATCCGTCTGTGGGGTATGCTTATTTAAAAAAGGCTGCTAACATAAGAAGAAAAACTTTGGGAACACGCAATCCTGTCTATGCTGAGACCCTGGAAAAGCTATCGGTGTACAAGTGGAAACAGCGCAACAAGAAGGAGGTGAGAAAGCTGATGAGGGAATTATTTGCTAATTATTATCAGCAGGTAGAAGATTTTTTTCCGGTGCTCACGGAGGAAGAAAAGTCAAACCTATATTTTAGCAAAATAAAACCAAGCCAGGAATATTATGCCAGTTGGGTGATTCAGGAAGAAATAAACAACCCGGCAGAGTTGGGAGAGTTATATTCAATCACACTTAATACAAAAGGATTAATCTTATACGCTACTGACAAAGTGCGTCAGCGCATTTTGCAAAGTGGTGACTCATCATTGATTCAATTGTATGAAAACTGGGAATCACAAAAAGAGCTTCTGGCTTTTTATTACAGCCAGAATAATGCTTCCGACCAACTGGACTCTTTGGTACAGAGTTCTAAAAATTTAGAGAAGGAATTAAGCAGGCGATCTGCTGTGTTTAGCAAAGAGATCATCAGACCTAAAGCTACCTGGCAGGAAGTACAGCAAACTTTACAATCTGGGGAGGCAGCAGTCGAAATTGTTCGCTTTAGAAAGTATGAGATAGACTCCCTACAATTTGGAAAAAATATTTCCTACGCGATTCTGATACTAACTTCAGAGACCAAGAACGGCCCTGAGTTGGTTTTGATGGACAACGGAGATGTATTGGAGCAGCGTTTTTTAAGTTATTACCGAAATGGCATTCAATTTAAAATTGAAAACGAATATTCGTTTGGCAACTTTTGGGAAACCATTCACAATGCTCTGAAGCGGTTGAACGTTAGCACTGTTTATCTATCTACAGATGGTGTTTACAACATGTTGTCCATTGGGTCCATTAAGAATCCATTTTCTCAAAAGTATTTGATTGAGGAGCTGGACATTAGATTGGTAACCAGTACAAGGGATTTGCTACAGCCTCCACCAAAAAAATCCTCCGGGCAAAGCAACCTACTTTTAGGTTTTCCTACATATAATCTTTCGGGCACAATGAGTCAGCCAAATGCAATTGCAGTACAAAAGACAGGCCTGGTAAGTCGTTCAATGCGAGGAGCACTTTCAAGATTCGCAAGGGGTCAGAATGGAATTGCAGCATTGCCAGGTACCAAGAGAGAGGTAGAACAAATAAGCATAGCGCTGTCATCTCACAATCCTCAGGTACTCACCGAAACGAATGCAACTGAAACTAACTTGAAAAAGGTAAATAACCCCGCCATACTTCATATTGCAACACACGGTTATTTTTTGGAAGATGAAAGTATTGCTGAAGTGCGCACACCCAATCCTCTGCTCAATTCCGGGTTAATTTTGGCGGGAGCAACCAATTTTATAAAGGATGGAGAAAATCCACTTCATATCGAAGATGACGGGATACTAACCGCATACGAAGCCATGAATCTCAATCTGGATGAAACACAGTTTGTCGTGCTTTCAGCCTGCGAAACAGGTCTTGGCGTGGTTCAAAATGGTGAGGGCGTGTATGGATTGCAAAGAGCGTTTCAATTGGCTGGCGCTAACCAAATTATAATGAGTTTATGGCCGGTGGATGATGAGGCGACACAGGTATTAATGTCAAAATTTTACAGTAATTGGTCACAGCTTGGTGATGTGCGCAATGCCTTCCAGCAAGCTCAACTCGAAACAAAAGAGTTGTACCCTAATCCATTTTATTGGGGGGCTTTTATTTTGGTGGGAAAGTAAATCTACCCCAGCATCTCCACCACAGTCACAGCAGCCTCTTCGCCTTTGTTGCCATGTTTACCTCCGGCTCTTTCCAATGCTTGCTTTTTATCAAGGGTGGTGAGCACACCAAAAGCTACGGGCTTTCCTGTGTCAAGATTTACTCTCATGATACCGTTGGCTACTGCATTGCATATGTAATCGAAGTGAGGGGTCTCCCCCTGAATCACGCAGCCTAAACAAATCACAGCAGCGATATCTTTTTTCTTAGCCATCCGCTGAGCCGCAAGGGGTAGTTCATAACTTCCGGGAACGTTGGCTCTAAAAATATTACTTTTCCTGGCTCCCATCTCTAGCAGTGCTGAATAAGCTCCTTCGTAGAGTGCTTCAGTGATCTCCTCATTCCACTCTGCTACTACTATAGCAAACTTCTTACTGGAGATTTTTACTTTGCTTTTTCCGGATGCTGTCTTTAGCGGACCTGCCATTGTTATTGATTTTGAATTTAACGCTAACAAAAAAGGGATAGCAGAACTATCCCTTCAAAGTTATCTAAAGTTTTTATTAAGAATTGGTCTCCAGCTTAGCTTTGAACTTGCGCGCATTCTGGTATTCGCCAGAATCCCAAAATTCATCGATTATTTTCTGGTAAACCGATACCGCCTTATCCTTTTGGTCAAGCTTTTCATAGGCCAAAGCTTCCTTCATTAGATAAGTAGGAGTAAAGAACTTGTTAGGCTTATAATTGGATGCCTTGTTGTAATAATTGGCAGCGGACTCATAATCTTTCAGTTCCATATACGCATCACCCATGAGGCTGTATGCTCTGGGTTGGATGAGAATATCGTCAGAACTAAAATCTTCGAAATAAAAGATGGCCAACTGAAATTTCCCCTGCTTTAAGGCAATGGCACCTGCATAGTAATTAGCCAGGTTAGCCGCATCAGTCATCCCAAAGTCATCTATGATTTGTTCAAAGCCCAGGTTATTACCATCACCTTTCAAGGCAAGGTCTAGGCTGTCGGCTTCGAAATAGTGTACAGCCTGAAACATTTCTTTTTGAGCAATATCTTCCTGGGTACCCACATAATAGCGGTATCCAAAAAAGGCCCCTACAACCAGTATTAATGCACCCAGTACACCAAATACTACCTTGGGGTTATTCTCTACCCAATGCTCAATGCCTTCTACTTTTTCAGCAATTGCGTCCGGATTTTCGAGCAGGTCTTTATTTTCTTCTTTTTTTGCCATGATTAAATAATAATAGCTGTCAGCTTTACCCTGATGTTAAGACAGGGCTGCAAAACTAAGAATTAGCAAATACAAACAAAAGGCTTATTAGTCAGTGATATAAGGATAGTCCTGTTGGGCATATACATCACGCATTGCCTCACTGGGATCGGGGTAGTTAGACTCCTCTGCAAACTTTACGCTTTCCTCTACCTGCGCATTTACCTTTTCGTCAATGGCATCAATCTCTTTTTGAGTCGCCATTTTATTGGTAAGGATGGTTTTCTTCACCACTTCAAGAGGATCTTTTTCTTTGTATTCCTTCACCTCATCTTTAGATCTGTATTTGGCAGGGTCGGACATGGAGTGTCCTTTATAGCGATAGGTTCTGAATTCCAACAATGTTGGGCCATCACCTTTTCTTGCTCTTTCTGCGGCACGGGCTACTGCTTCATGCACGGCCTCTACGCTCATCCCATCTACTGGCTCTGCTGGCATATCGTAAGAATCGGCCAAAGTATACAGCTCGGTTACATTGGAGGTTCTCTTTACAGAGGTTCCCATAGCATAACCGTTGTTTTCGATCACAAAGATGACCGGTAATTTCCATACCATGGCCATATTCAGCGCTTCGTGAAAAGCTCCTTGGCGTACCGCCCCATCACCCATATAGCATATGCACAGGTTTTTAGTGCCTTTGTATTTTTCAGCAAATGCAATACCTGCTCCTAACGGAATCTGTCCTCCCACGATACCATGCCCTCCAAAGAAATTATGTTCTTTGTCAAACATGTGCATGGAGCCGCCTTTTCCTTTAGAGATGCCTGTTTCTTTAGCAAATAACTCTGCCATGATTGCATTGGGGTGAGACCCCAGTACAAGGGGATGTGCGTGATCCCTGTAAGCAGTGATCCATTTATCATCCTTTTCCAAAGCAGTAAAGGCCCCGGCAGCACAAGCTTCCTGCCCAATATAAAGATGGCAAAAGCCTCTTATTTTCTGTTGGCCGTACAATTGACCGGCTTTTTCTTCGAACTTTCTCATGAGGAGGATGCTCTCATACCATTGCATGTAGGTCTCCTTTGAGAATTCAGTTTTTGAGCTCTTAGGGCTCTTTTTGGCTGATTTGCCTTTGGACTTTGTACTGGTGGCCATTTAATTAACTAATTTTATGGATCGTGAACCGCGAAAATACGGCAGTACGCCTCAATAGCCAAACCCCTTAAAAAATTCACTGTGCACCTTAAAAAGCTCGATTTATACGACTTTAAGAATTATGAGGAAGCGCACTTTGCTTTTGATAATAAAGTAAACTGCTTTCTGGGTAAAAATGGGGTGGGCAAAACGAATATCCTCGATGCAATATACTACCTGGGTTTTACCAAAAGTGCTCTAAACGGAGTTGATGCTCAAAATGTGAGGCATGGCAAAAACCAGTTTATTGTAAAGGGCCAGTTTAGCAGAGAGGACCAAAATGCGGAGGTCATCTGTTCCTATGCCATAGGGTCTAAAAAGTTTATCCGCGAAGATGGAAACGATGCGAAGCGGCTTTCTGATCATATTGGCAGGTACCCAATTGTGCTTGTTGCTCCTAATGATATAGAGCTGGTATGGGGTGGTAGTGAGTTGAGGCGGAAATTTTTTGATAGCCTGATCGCTCAATTGGATAAAAATTATTTAGAGCACCTCATCATTTATACCAATCAACTTAAACAAAGGAATAGCCTGCTGCGGCTTTCGGCAGAGCGCGGCCTCGACCGGGCCCTGCTGGATACCTACGATGAAAAAATTATCCAGTCAGGTAATTATATCCATCAGAAAAGGGCAGAATTTATTAATTCGTTTTTGCCTCTTTTTAAGAGTCATTATGCATTTCTTTCCGGAGATGCCGAAGAGGTTGTAGACATACAATATAAGTCTGATTGTACTGGCCACGATTTCGGAGCTATTCTGAAAAAGTCGCTTAAAAAAGATTTGATCATTCAGCGCACCAGCGTGGGAATTCACCGTGATGATTTTGTGTTTACACTAGGTGGGTTTGAACTGAAGCGAATTGGCTCCCAGGGACAGCAAAAGTCCTTCTTAATTGGGTTAAAACTGGCAGAATTTCAAAGCATTGAAAATATTAAGAAGATAAAGCCATTGCTGCTGTTGGATGATATATTTGATAAATTGGATGATGAGCGTATCCATAAATTGGTAACGCTTGTGGTTAACGGCACTTTTGGGCAGTTATTTATTACTGATGCCAGGCCCGACCGGAGCCAGGGACTTTTAAAGGAGGCAAACGTAGTGGCGGAATTGTTCCTTATTAATGATGGAAAGCTAGTGGAGGTATAATGGCAAATAGATTCAATTCAGGTTCGGGAGATGCAGAGCACATTGGTCAGGCGATTAATAAGTTGCTGAGTTCCTATCATATCAAAAGCAAGTTCGATGCTGCCAACATTGTAGGGTCCTGGGAGCGACTGGTGGGCAAACCTATTGCAAAGCGCACAAAAAAGGTATTTATTAAAGACCGAGTGCTTTTTGTGCAAATTGAGTCGGCAGCCATGAAACATGACATAAGCCTGCACAAGGGGCAAATTCTGGACATTTTTCAGAAGGAATTTGGCGCAGACGTGGTAAGGGAGATCGTCCTCATGTAGCAAATAGCCTTTATTAATGAGTTGTCTTCAATTAAGGCACATTTGATTTGTTACAAATCTGAAGTCTTCGTTTGTCTAAACCGAAAAACCGTATAATTTTGCACTCCTATTTTTCGGGAACAGCCCTTGAGATAGGAATAAAGCCTTTTTTTGAAAAGGCTTTTATAACGTTCTTTAATTGTGTGGAAAGAAGTAGGGGAGATACTCAAGCGGCCAACGAGGACAGACTGTAAATCTGTTGGTGTATTCCTTCGAAGGTTCGAATCCTTCTCTCCCCACTAAAGTTAACAAGCGGGAGTAGCTCAGTTGGTAGAGCGACAGCCTTCCAAGCTGTAGGTCGCGGGTTCGAACCTCGTCTCCCGCTCTTTTTGCTGAGAGTGAGATATTTTGATAGTTCGCGGGTTCGTCCCGATAGCTATCGGGACGTCTCCCGCTCGCTTTGTTGATGGTTATTCGTTGATCGTTAGTCGTTGAATTGATCGTGCAACGAATAGCGGGCAACTATCAACGGCTTTTACAAGCTGTTGTAGCTCAGGGGTAGAGCACTTCCTTGGTAAGGAAGAGGTCGTGAGTTCAATTCTCATCAACAGCTCAAATTCAACGCCTTAAAACGTTGAGTTTTATTGATAAAGAACAGTTTGGTAATCGATCCAGACGTAGCGCATATTGTGAGTAACTGCTGATAGGTGTGTAGCGAACATCAAGATATCATCAGGAATCATAACCTGCCTTTGGCAGGTGAAAACCCTTTTTCGACAGGCTTATCATGTTTAGGGTGTAATCTTCTCAGACGGAGAGGATAGGCATATAGAACACTTTAAACTAAATATACTTTATTAAATTTTTAACTGGGATTTTCAAATATGGCTAAAGAAAAATTTGACCGTTCAAAACCTCACGTAAATATTGGAACCATTGGTCACGTTGACCACGGTAAGACTACGCTCACTGCAGCGATTACAAAGGTTTTGGCTAATAGAGGACTTGCATCAATGAGAGATTTCTCTTCTATTGACAATGCTCCTGAAGAAAAAGAAAGAGGTATTACTATTAATACTTCTCACGTTGAGTACGCAACTGACAACCGTCACTATGCACACGTTGACTGTCCAGGTCACGCTGACTATGTAAAGAACATGGTTACTGGAGCTGCTCAGATGGACGGTGCTATCCTTGTGGTTGCTGCTACTGATGGTCCTATGCCACAAACTCGTGAGCATATCCTTTTGGCTCGCCAGGTAGGTGTGCCTGCTCTTGTCGTTTTCATGAACAAGGTAGACTTGGTTGATGATCCGGAATTGTTGGAATTGGTTGAAATGGAGATCAGAGAGCTTCTTTCATACTACGATTTCCCAGGTGATGATACTCCTATCATTCAGGGATCTGCTTTAGGTGGTCTTAACGATGAGCCTAAGTGGGTAGAGAAAATCAATGAATTGATGCAAGCGGTTGATGATTTCATTCCATTACCTGAGCGTCTTGTTGACAAAGATTTCTTGATGCCTGTTGAGGACGTGTTCTCAATTACAGGTCGTGGTACAGTAGCTACTGGCCGTATCGAGCGTGGTGTAATTAACACAGGCGATCCAGTTCAAATTCTAGGAATGGGTGCTGCCGATGGTTTGTCTTCTACCATCACTGGTGTGGAGATGTTCCGTAAAATTCTTGACAGAGGTGAAGCTGGTGATAACGTGGGTCTTTTGCTTCGTGGTATTGAAAAAGACCAAATCGCCCGTGGTATGGTAATCTGTAAGCCCAACTCTGTAACTCCTCACTCTAAGTTCAAAGCTGAGGTTTACGTATTGAGCAAAGAGGAAGGTGGACGTCACACTCCATTCTTCAACAAATACCGTCCTCAGTTCTACTTCCGTACTACAGATGTTACTGGTGAAATCATGCTTCCTTCAGGGGTAGAAATGGTTATGCCTGGTGATAACGTATCTATCGAAGTGACATTGATCAACAAGATTGCTATGGAGAAAGGTCTTCGTTTCGCGATTCGCGAAGGAGGTCGCACCGTAGGGTCTGGTCAGGTAACTGAGATCTTAGACTAATACACTGATAATCAGTAAGAAGCGTTCCTGAGAATTTTCTCAGGAACGTTTTTATTTTAGTTGCTTTTGTTCTACCTTTGCAGTCCTTTTGGGCTGAGTACACGGGTGCAGCTCAATGGGTTGAGTGGTTTCCGCTAAAGGATAAGGTTCAATAAGCCCAAATTGGTGTAAAAAACGGGTGTAGCTCAATTGGTAGAGTAGTGGTCTCCAAAACCATTGGCTGGGAGTTCGAGTCTCTCCACCCGTGCTAAAAGTGAATTAACGTCCTTGAAAAGGGGCATTTTTTAAAAAATAAGGTTTCAGTCTGAGTAATCAGAAAAAGAGCCGATCTAAAAGAAGTGATGGAAAAGGTAAAAAACTACATTCTTGATTCGATAGACGAGATTCGCAACAAGGTGTCGTGGCCAAAATTTGCTGAACTCCAAAGTAGTGCCATTCTGGTATTGGTGGCTTCTTTGATCTTCGCCTTAGTAATCGGTTTTATAGACTTAGGCTTCAAAAATGCCTTAGAGTTTTTCTATAAAGAATTTTAAGCGCTGAAGTGATGGGTGAACTAAAATGGTTTGTGCTTCGCGTTATCAGCGGAAAGGAAAAGAAAGTAAAAACTTATCTGGAGACAGAAGTGGAGCGTTCTAAACTTGCTGACTTTATCCCTCAGATTCTTATCCCTTCTGAGAAGGTGTATGAAATGAGGAATGGTAAAAAGCGTGTGAGAGAGCGTAATTTTTTCCCTGGATATGTACTTGTTTCTGCTGATTTAAGCAATGGTGAAGCTTACCATTTGGTAAACAGTATCCCAGGTGTGATCGGATTTTTGGGAGGCAATGGATCAGACTCTTCAAAAGAGCCTGTAGCTCTTCGCCAAAGTGAAGTGAACAGGATATTGGGTAAGGTAGGGGAGATTGATGAGTTTGAAGAAAAACTGGAGACTCCTTTTATAAAAGGAGAATCTGTGAAAGTAATGGATGGTCCGTTTAGCGGATTTACCGGCTCGGTGGAGGAGATATTTGAAGAGAAGAAGAAGCTAAATGTGATGGTTAAGATCTTTGGAAGAAATACTCCTGTAGAGCTTAACTACATGCAGGTTGAAAAATTGGATTAAGAAAGACATTGAGTATATCATAATATGGCAAAGGAAATTAGTGGTTATTTGAAATTGCAGGTAAAGGGAGGTCAGGCCAACCCGGCACCTCCAATCGGTCCAGCCCTTGGTAGTAAGGGTTTGAACATCATGGACTTCTGTAAGCAGTTCAACGCAAGAACCCAGGACAAACAAGGACAGGTACTTCCTGTACTTATCACTATATATAATGATAAGTCGTTTGACTTCGTAATCAAAACTCCGCCTGCGGCAGTATTGATTCTTGAAGCAATGAAAAAACAGAAAGGCTCAGCAGAACCTAACCGTGCGAAGGTAGGATCAATCAGCTGGGATCAGGTACAAAAAATCGCAGAAACCAAGATGCCTGACCTTAATGCATTCAAAGTAGAATCAGCTATGAAAATGGTAGCGGGTACTGCAAGAAGCATGGGTGTTACGGTAAGTGGAAATCCACCTTGGGAAAACAATTAAGAGATCATGGCAAGGTTAACAAAAAATAGAAAAGCCATTGCGGCTAAATACAATGCAGACACAGTGTATTCTCTGTCTGACGCAGCAAGTCTGGTGAAGGATATCACTTTTACCAAATTCGATTCATCTGTGGATGTAGATGTTCGCTTGGGTGTAGACCCAAAGAAATCTGACCAGATGGTGAGAGGTGTTGTTACCCTTCCACACGGATTAGGTAAAGCGGTACGCGTACTTGTATTGTGTACTCCTGATAAAGAGCAGGAGGCCAAAGATGCAGGAGCCGATCACGTAGGGTTGGATGAGTACATTACCAAAATTGAAGGCGGCTGGACTGATATCGATGTGATTATCACTATGCCTACGGTAATGGCCAAAGTGGGTAGATTGGGTAAGGTGCTTGGTCCTCGTGGTTTGATGCCAAACCCAAAATCGGGCACAGTAACATTGGATGTAGGCAAGGCGGTAACTGAAGTAAAGGCTGGTAAAGTAGACTTTAAAGTAGACAAGCAAGGGATCATCCATGCGAGTATCGGTAAGGTATCGTTTACACCTGAGAAGATTCAGGAAAACGCAACTGAATTGATTCAGACTATTTCTAAGCTGAAGCCATCTTCTGCAAAGGGAACATATTTCCAGAGCATCACTCTATCATCTACGATGAGCCCTGGAATTCAAATTGATAAGACGACTATTGAAGGTCTATAATAGAATACGACAATGACCAGAGAAGAAAAAACAAATATCATAGAAGAGTTATCTGAGAAATTCAGTCAGAATGAACATTTCTATATTACAGACGCCTCAGGGCTAACTGTTGCACAGATAAATGCTTTTCGCAGGCTATGTTTCCATGCGGGTATAGAATATGGTGTTTACAAAAACACCCTTATCCGCAAAGCCTTAGAGAAGCAGGGAAGTGAAAATGAAGAACTATTCAAAGTGTTACAAGGTTTTTCAGGAGTAATTTTTTCGAAGGAGGTTGGCAATGCCCCTGCCAAAGTAATTCGGGACTACAGAAAAGGTAAAGAAGGTAAACCGCTTCTGAAAGCAGCTTCCATTGATTCCTCTTTATTTTTTGGAGAGGAAAGCTTGAATATGCTAGCTGAGTTGAAGTCTAAAAACGAACTCATTGGCGAAATTATTTCCTTACTACAATCACCTGCTAAAAATGTGGTTTCTGCTCTACAGAGTGGAAAGAACACGTTGGCTGGCTTGGTGAAGACATTGGAAAACAGGGCGAACTAGAATTATTGAATTGAACTTTTAAACACTTACAAAAATGGCTGACATAAAATCGTTAGGCGACCAATTAGTTGAACTTACTGTAAAAGAAGTAAATGAATTAGCTTCTTATCTTAAAGAAACTCACGGCATTGAGCCTGCTGCTGCTGCAGTAGCTGTTGCTGCTGGACCTGCCGCTGGAGGTGGAGAAGCTGCTGCTGAGAAAACTAATTTCGATGTGGTATTGAAAGCTCCTGGTGCTAACAAACTTCAGATAGTGAAATTAGTGAAGGAACTTACAGGACTTGGCTTGAAAGAAGCTAAAGAAGTAGTTGACTCTGCTCCTAAAACAATCAAAGAAGGTTTACCAAAAGACGAAGCTGAGAACCTCAAGAAACAACTTATCGAGGCTGGAGCCGAAGTTGAGTTGAAATAATTTTCTTGAAGACGAAGGGTACCGTCTTATAATAAGGAATGAAGACCCCAAATCCTGAATAAGGACTTGGGGTCTACACCTATTTGTACCCATTCACATTTTTAGAGTCCTGGAAATTTAAAACCAACAGTACCTTGGCAAAGAAAAACAGTAACGACAGGATTGACTTTTCATCTATTGATAAAGTATTGGAATATCCGGATTTTCTGGATGTTCAATTACAGTCATTCAGAGATTTCTTGCAAATAGAGACACCTGCCGAAAGACGTCAGAATGAAGGTCTTTTTAAGGTGTTTGCAGAAAACTTCCCCATCTCAGACTCGCGTGAAAACTTCGTGCTTGAGTTTGTAGATTATACCATCGACCCACCAAAGTATTCCGTGGACGAAGGTATTGACCGTGGATTAACTTACTCTGTTCCATTAAAAGCAAAGCTTCGCCTCACTTGTAATGATGAGGACAACGAAGACTTTGAAACCATCGAGCAGGAAGTATTCCTCGGAAATATTCCATACATGACAGAAAAAGGCTCCTTTGTGATCAACGGAGCTGAACGTGTGATTGTGTCACAGCTTCACCGTTCCCCAGGTGTGTTCTTTGCCATGAGCAAGCACACCAACGGCACTAAGTTATACTCTGCCCGTATCATTCCTTTCAAGGGATCATGGATAGAGTTTGCAACTGACGTGAATGCCGTCATGTATGCCTATATCGATCGTAAGAAAAAATTCCCTGTAACCACATTGCTTCGCGCGATTGGTTATGGTACAGATAAAGATATACTCGATTTGTTTGGGTTATCTGAAGAAGTGGAAGCTGCAAAAGCTCCCCTTAAGAAGGTAATAGGGCGCAAGCTGGCAGCCAGGGTGTTAAAAACCTGGACTGAAGATTTCGTTGATGAAGATACTGGTGAAGTTGTATCCATTGACAGAAACGAAGTATTGCTGGAGCGTGACCATATTATCGGGGAAGAAGATGTTGATGTTATTGTTGAGTCTGGTGCTAAATCGATTATCCTTCACAGGGATGATGTGAACATCACAGACTACAATATCATTTTCAACACATTAGCAAAAGACAACTCCAACTCAGAGAAAGAGGCGGTAGAGCAAATCTATCGTCAGCTTAGAAATACGGAAGCTCCTGACGAACAGACGGCTCGTGATATTATTCAAAGCTTGTTCTTTAGTGAGAAACGTTATGACCTGGGTGAGGTAGGGCGTTATAGAATTAACAAGAAGCTTGGTTTGGATCTTAGCTTCGATCAGCGCGTATTGACTACTGAGGATATTATCCTTATTGTGAAATACCTGATCGGATTAATTAACTCCAAGGCAGTAGTCGATGATATCGATCACTTGAGCAACAGAAGGGTAAGAACAGTTGGTGAACAATTGTATTCTCAATTTGGTGTTGGTCTTGCCCGTATGGCAAGAACGATCAAAGAGAGAATGAATGTTCGCGACAATGAAGACTTCAAGCCCGTTGATTTGATCAATGCAAGAACACTTTCTTCAGTGATCAATTCTTTCTTTGGTACCAACCAGCTTTCTCAGTTTATGGATCAAACGAATCCATTGGCAGAGATTACACACAAGCGCAGAATGTCTGCACTCGGTCCCGGTGGTCTCTCTCGTGAGCGTGCTGGTTTCGAGGTACGTGACGTTCACTATACACACTACGGACGCCTTTGTACTATTGAAACTCCAGAAGGTCCAAACAT
This sequence comes from Cyclobacteriaceae bacterium, assembly GCA_039971015.1. Classification (GTDB taxonomy): domain Bacteria; phylum Bacteroidota; class Bacteroidia; order Cytophagales; family Cyclobacteriaceae; genus ELB16-189. The sequence goes on along the minus strand of JBDVKV010000004.1, from coordinate 926,744 downwards.
TGGTTTGATATCTTCACTTTGTGTTCACGCTAAAGTGAACAAAATGGGCTTCATTGAGACGCCTTACCGCAAAGTTGAAAATGGTAAAGTGAAGTTGAAGGAGGATGTAATTTTCCTTACTGCTGAAGAAGAAGATACCTTCAACATTGCACAGGCCAACGTGAAGATGTCGGGCACTGGCGAAATTCAGGATGAGAAAATAAAGGCACGCTTTGAAGGTGACTTCCCTGTAGTGGAGCCTAACGAGATTCGTTACATGGATGTGGCACCTAATCAGATCGTATCCATTGCGGCCTCTATGATTCCATTCCTTGAGCATGATGATGCCAACCGTGCTTTGATGGGATCAAACATGCAGCGTCAGGCGGTACCTTTGGTACGCCCTGAAGCACCTATTGTAGGTACTGGTTTGGAAGCCAAAATTGCTATTGACTCAAGAGCATTAGTAATGGCTGAAGGGTCTGGCGTGATTGACTTTGTTGATTCTACAAAAATCGTAGTGAAATACGATGTGTCAGAGGAAGAAAGTCTGGTTCGTTTTGATGATGAGTTCAAGACATACAATCTGATAAAATTCAGAAGGACCAATCAGGATACTTGTATCAACCTTACACCGATTGTTCGCAAAGGAGATAAGGTAGTTAAAGGTCAACCGTTGTGTCAGGGTTATGCTACAGCTAATGGTGAGCTTGCATTAGGTAGAAACCTTTTGGTGGCTTACATGCCTTGGCAAGGATACAACTTTGAAGATGCGATTGTTATTTCTGAGCGCGTTGTTCGTGATGACGTTTATACTTCTATTCACATTGAAGAATTTGAACTCGAAGTAAGAGATACAAAGCGAGGAGAAGAAGAATTAACCTCTGAAATTCCAAACGTGAGTGAGGAAGCAGTGAAGCACCTGGATGAGCATGGCATCATTCGCATGGGTGCTGAAGTGAAAGAGGGAGATATTCTTATTGGAAAGATTACACCGAAAGGAGAATCTGATCCAACTCCGGAAGAGAAATTATTGAGAGCGATTTTTGGTGATAAGGCTGGTGATGTAAAAGATGCATCGTTGAAGGCGCCTCCATCATTAAGAGGAGTTGTTATCGATACCAAACTTTTCTCAAGACCAAAACGCGACAAAGATTTGCGCACCAAGTCGAAGAAAGAGTTGGATGCATTGAAAAATCGTTACAGCAAAGAATTGGCAGATCTGCGTTCAGATATGGTGAAGAAACTCACCGCTATTCTGACTGGAAAGACAAGCCAAGGTGTGAAGCATAAGTTTGGTGACGAACTGATCACAAAAGGTGTGAAGTTCAGCGCAAAAGTTATCGAGAGCAATTTGTTCCCTGATAAGAACATTTATCGCGATGAGAGTAACTATAATGTGCCAGAAGAGGTAAACCTGATTGCAGACGTAAGTTTGGAAAACTGGACTACCGATGATCATACCAATGATATGATCTCAATCGTAGTTAAAAATTACCTCAACAAGCGCAATGCTATCGCTGGTGATTTCAAACGCGAGCGTTTCACTTTGGAAGTAGGTGATGAACTACCTGCGGGAATTGTACAATTAGCAAAAGTATATGTTGCTAAGAAACGCAAGTTGAAAGTAGGAGATAAGATGGCGGGTCGTCACGGAAATAAGGGTGTTGTAGCAAGAATCGTTCGCGAAGAAGATATGCCATTCCTTGAAGACGGAACACCTGTTGATATCTGTTTGAACCCGCTGGGTGTACCTTCTCGTATGAACCTGGGTCAGATCTATGAGACTGTATTGGCTTGGGCCGGTAAGAAGCTCAATAGAAAATACGCTACTCCAATATTTGATGGTGCTTCTCTGGAAGAAGTATCGGCTGAATTGAAAGAGGCAGGCCTTCCTGAATTCGGTCGTACCTATTTGTATGACGGACTTACAGGGGACAAGTTTGATCAGCCGGTAACTGTGGGTATTGCCTACATGTTGAAGCTGGGTCACTTGGTAGATGACAAGATGCACGCACGTTCAATCGGACCTTACTCACTCATTACGCAACAACCATTGGGTGGTAAAGCTCAGTTTGGAGGTCAGCGTTTCGGTGAGATGGAGATGTGGGCATTGGAGGCATTCGGTGCAGCACATATACTTCAGGAGATCGATACGATTAAGTCAGATGATGTGATTGGTAGAGCGAAAGCCTACGAGTCTATCGTTAAGGGTGAAAATATGAGGAAGCCAAACATACCTGAATCGTTCAATGTACTTGTACATGAATTGAGAGGCCTGGCCCTTGAGATCACAATGGATAATTAAGTTTTTCGATACAGACTAAATAAAGACCATGTCGTTCAGAAAAAACAAAAAAATAAACACTGATTTTTCAAATATCACCATCAGTTTGGCGTCTCCTGAATCTATTCTGGAGAGCTCTAATGGAGAGGTGACACAACCTGAAACTATCAATTACAGAACCTACAAGCCTGAAATGGGTGGGTTGTTCTGTGAAAGGATATTTGGACCAGTTAAAGACTGGGAGTGTCACTGTGGAAAATATAAAAGAATTCGCTACAAGGGTATCATTTGTGATCGTTGTGGTGTTGAGGTTACTGAGAAGAAGGTAAGAAGAGAGCGTATGGGGCACATCGAATTGGTAGTGCCTGTTGCTCATATCTGGTACTTCAGATCCCTGCCTAACAAAATCGGTTACTTGCTTGGCTTGCCAACTAAGAAACTGGATCAAATCATTTACTACGAGCGTTATGCTGTTATTCAACCTGGTATTAAGGAAGAAGATGGCATTAACAGACTTGATTTTTTAACCGAAGAAGAATACCTGGACATCCTGGATAAACTTCCTCGTGAGAATCAAATGTTGGATGACAATGATCCTAAGAAGTTTATCGCCAAGATGGGAGCGGAAGCATTAGAGATGCTTTTGAACCGTGTGAATCTTGATGAACTTTCTTATCAGTTGCGTCATCAGGCGGCTACGGATACTTCTCAGCAGCGTAAAGCTGAAGCGCTTAAGCGTTTGAAAGTAGTTGAAGCTTTCCGCGATGCCAATACACGTATTGAAAACCGTCCTGAGTGGATGGCCATTAAGATGGTTCCTGTTATTCCTCCTGAATTGCGCCCTTTGGTGCCTTTGGATGGTGGACGTTTTGCAACATCAGATTTGAATGACCTTTACAGACGTGTTATCATTCGTAACAACCGTTTGAAAAGATTGATCGATATCAAAGCACCAGAAGTAATTCTTCGCAACGAGAAGCGTATGCTTCAGGAAGCGGTGGATTCACTTTTCGATAACTCAAGAAAAGTAAATGCGGTGCGTTCAGATGGAAACCGCGCACTGAAATCTTTGAGTGATATGCTTAAAGGTAAGCAAGGTCGTTTCCGTCAAAACTTGTTGGGTAAGCGTGTTGACTACTCTGGTCGTTCTGTGATCGTGGTAGGCCCTGCATTGAAATTGCATGAGTGCGGTCTTCCAAAAGACATGGCAGCTGAGCTTTTCAAGCCGTTCATTATCCGCAAGTTGATCGAAAGAGGAATTGTAAAGACAGTAAAGTCTGCAAAGAAAATAGTGGATAGAAAAGATCCTGTTGTTTGGGATATTTTGGAGAATGTGTTGAAAGGACATCCTGTTCTTCTCAACCGTGCTCCAACTCTTCACAGATTAGGTATCCAGGCATTCCAACCAAAATTGATTGAAGGAAAAGCAATCCAGTTGCATCCTTTGGTTTGTACTGCCTTCAACGCTGACTTTGACGGTGACCAAATGGCTGTTCACGTTCCGTTAGGACAAGAAGCTATTTTGGAAGCATCGATGTTGATGTTGTCTTCTCATAACATTCTAAATCCTGCCAACGGTGCTCCTATTACAGTGCCTTCTCAGGACATGGTATTGGGATTGTATTACCTGACCAAAGGAAGAAAAGGAGAGAAAGGTGAGGGTAAGATTTTCTATTCACCTGAAGAAGTAATTATCGCACATAATGAAGGTAAGCTTTCAAAGCATGCCATCATTAAAGTGAAGGTGGATGTAAAAGATCCTAAAACAGATAAGATTTCAAGTAAGATCATTGAAACAGTTACTGGTAGAGTAATATTCAATGAGGTTGTACCCACTGAAGCGGGTTACGTAGATGAGTTGCTTACAAAGAAAAAACTTCAGGGAATTATCTCTGATGTATTCAAGTATGCAGGTCAGGCGAAGACAGCCAAGTTCTTGGATGATATTAAAGATCTTGGATTCCAGATGGCCTACAAAGGTGGTCTTTCTATGGGTCTTGGAGATGTGAAAGTACCTGATGAGAAGAAGGTTTTAGTGGATAATGCTCAAGCTGAAGTTGATGCCGTTTGGAATAACTACATGATGGGTCTTATCACTGATAACGAACGATACAATCAGGTAATTGATATTTGGACACGTACCAATACGATGCTTACCAGCACGTTGATGCGTCAGCTAGAGGAAGATCAGCAAGGATTCAACTCTATTTATATGATGATGCACTCAGGAGCCCGTGGTTCCAGAGAGCAGATTCGTCAGCTGGGTGGTATGCGTGGATTGATGGCCAAGCCTCAAAAGAACCTTGCTGGTTCTGTGGGATCCATCATTGAGAATCCGATTCTATCCAACTTTAAAGAAGGGCTGGATGTATTGGAGTACTTTATCTCTACTCACGGTGCACGTAAAGGTCTTGCCGATACAGCTTTGAAAACAGCTGATGCGGGATACCTAACTCGTAGGTTGGTAGACGTTGCTCAGGATTTGGTGATTACCGAAGAAGATTGCGGAACGTTACGTGGATTGAAAGTAACTGCACTGAAAGACAACGAAGATATTGTTGAGCCATTGTCTGAACGTATCCTTGGTCGTGTGACTGTGCATGATATTTACGATCCGGTTACAGAAGAATTGATTTGTGGAGCCAATGAGGAAATAACTCAAGAAATTGCTCAACAAATTGAAGATACAAGTATTGAAGAAGTAGAAATACGCTCTGTACTTACCTGCGAAACCAAAGTAGGAGGATGTGCAAAATGCTACGGAAGAAACCTGGCTACCGGTAAGATGGTACAGGCAGGTGAGGCTGTAGGAGTAATTGCTGCCCAATCTATTGGTGAGCCAGGAACACAGCTTACACTACGTACTTTCCACGTGGGTGGTACGGCATCCAACATTGCAGTTGATGCCAACATTAAATCAAAATTCCCTGGTGTAGTAGAGTTCGAAGGAATTCGCACTGTCGATACCCTTGACAAAGAAGGTAATAAAGTGAAGGTGGTGATGGGAAGAACTGGTGAGGTTAAAATCACTGACAAGGAGAAAGGAAGAGTGTTGATCTCCAATCACGTTCCTTACGGAGCTTTCCTTACGGCCAAAGATGGTCAGAAAGTAGAAAAAGGAGAGACGCTTTGTTATTGGGATCCTTACAATGCAGTTATTCTTTCTGAGTTTGATGGTGAGATTGAATTTGAATCTATCATTGAAGGAGTTACCTACAAAGAGGAGTCAGATGAGCAAACTGGTCACAGAGAGAAAGTAATTACAGATACCAGAGATAAGACTAAAAACCCTGCCATCGTTGTAAACGGTAAGGATGAGACCAAAGGATATAACATTCCTGTGGGAGCTCACTTGGCAGTGGACATTGGACAAAAGATCAAAGCAGGTCAGGTGCTGGCTAAGATACCACGTACTATGGGTAAATCACGTGATATCACAGGGGGTCTTCCACGAGTTACAGAATTGTTTGAAGCGAGAAATCCTTCTAACCCGGCTGTAGTAAGTGAGATCGATGGTGTGGTAACCTACGGTGGAATTAAGCGCGGTAACAGAGAAATCTTTATTGAATCCAGAGATGGTATTCAGAAGCGCTACCTTGTGTCTCTTTCAAAGCACATCCTTGTTCAGGACAATGACTTTGTGAGAGCTGGACAGCCATTGTCTGATGGTGCAATTACGCCTTCGGATATTCTTTCTATCAAAGGTCCTACAGCAGTACAAGAATATCTGGTGAATGAGATTCAGGAAGTATATCGCTTGCAGGGTGTGAAGATCAACGATAAGCACATCGAGGCCATTGTAAGCCAGATGATGCAGAAGGTGGAGATCATCGACTCTGGAGATACTAGCTTCCTTGTCGGAGAATATGTAGACAAATTCGAATTCAGGGAAGATAACGATGTAATTCTTGATAAGAAGTTCGTTGTTGAAGCAGGAGATTCACAACGTTTCAAACCAGGTCAGATTGTGACCTCAAGAGAAGTTCGTGACGAAAATTCAGCTTTGAAGCGCAAAGATCAGAAGTTGGTGGAGGTGCGCGATGCAATGCCTGCCGTTTCCAGACCTACACTTCAGGGTATTACTCAGGCTTCTTTGAAAACTGAAAGCTGGCTATCTGCGGCATCCTTCCAGGAAACTACGAAGGTGCTTAGCGAGGCTGCCATCAGAGGTAAGGTAGATAAGTTGATGGGCTTGAAGGAGAACGTGATCGTAGGTCACCTGATCCCTGCAGGTACAGGTCAGCGCAGATTGAATGATGTTATTGTCTCTTCAAAAGAAGAATACGATCGCATGATGCAGCAGCGGACCTTATCAGAACCTATCGAAAAGGAACTACAAGACTAATAACCAAAATAACCAACCCTCCTCTCGGAGGGTTGGTTTTATAATACCATGGCGGAAGAGAAGAAAAACCAGCAAAATCAAATCAACATTGAGTTATCTGAGGAAATAGCAGAGGGGATTTACTCCAATTTGGCTATGATCGCTCATTCCAATAGTGAATTTGTGGTGGACTTTATCCGTTTAATGCCTGGCGTGCCTAAAGCCAGGGTCAAATCAAGAATTATCATTACCCCAGAGCACGCTAAAAGACTGCTGGCTGCCCTAAAAGACAATATCGATAAGTACGAAGCCACTTTTGGTCCTATCAAACGGACTGACGAAATGCCAAAATTTCCCATGAATTTTGGAGGAACCGTGGGGGAGGCCTAAAAACGGCTTTTAGAGCTTAAAAAGGCCATAAAAATCTTTAAACAAGGGTTTGCATCCTGTGCTACTTTAGATACCTTTGCAGTCCGAATTTTTTGAAGGTTTTTAAACTAATTATAAATGCCTACCATTCAACAGCTTGTAAGGAAAGGACGGAAAAAATTGACATTTAAGTCAAAATCCCCTGCCCTTGATTCATGCCCTCAACGTAGAGGTGTTTGCACACGCGTGTATACCACCACACCTAAGAAGCCAAATTCTGCGCTTCGTAAAGTTGCTCGTGTGAGGTTAACCAACAGCAAAGAGGTAAACGCTTATATCCCAGGAGAAGGACACAATCTACAGGAACACTCTATCGTATTGATCAGAGGCGGTAGAGTGAAAGATCTTCCAGGTGTTCGTTACCACATTATCCGTGGAGCCCTCGATACAGCTGGTGTAAATGGACGTCTGCAAAGCAGATCTAAATATGGAGCGAAACGACCTAAAGCAGGTGCTGCTAAATAATTGATTGAGATATGAGGAAATCAAAACCTAAAAAGAGATACCTACTTCCTGATCCTAAGTTTCAGGATCCTATGGTTACAAAGTTTGTAAACTATATGATGGAGGAAGGCAAGAAAAGTGTAGCCTACAGCATTTTTTATGATGCTATCGAGCAGGTAGAAAAGAAGAGTGGTGGCGAAAATGGCCTTGAAGTGTGGAAACGTGCCATGAGCAATGTTGCTCCTTCTGTTGAGGTGAAAAGCCGCAGGGTAGGTGGTGCTACTTTTCAGGTGCCTATAGAAGTGCGTCCTGAACGTAAGACGAACCTTACCATTAAGTGGATGATTGATTACGCCCGTGCTCGTGGTGAAAAAACCATGACTGATAAGCTGGCTGCAGAAATTCTTGCTGCTTCAAAAGGAGAAGGCGCTGCGATCAAGAAAAAAGACGATACGCATAGAATGGCCGATGCAAATAAGGCTTTCTCACACTTCAGATTCTAATAGAACCCCGAAATGGCTAGAGATTTAAAATATACAAGAAACATAGGTATTGCTGCGCATATTGATGCCGGTAAGACCACAACTACAGAGCGTATCCTGTTTTACGCAGGGGTAAGTCATAAAATTGGTGAGGTGCACGATGGTGCAGCTACCATGGACTGGATGGCGCAGGAGCAGGAAAGAGGTATTACTATTACTTCGGCTGCTACCACTGTATTTTGGAATTACAGAGATCAAAAATATCACGTTAACATTATTGATACTCCGGGCCACGTTGACTTTACAGTAGAGGTAAATCGTTCACTTCGTGTATTGGATGGTTTGGTGTTTTTGTTTTCTGCTGTTGATGGTGTTGAGCCTCAATCTGAAACCAACTGGCGTCTTGCCGACAATTATAAAGTAGCTCGTATCGGATTCGTTAATAAAATGGATCGTTCCGGAGCTGACTTCTTAAATGTTTGTAAGCAGGTGAAGGAGCAATTGGGAAGCAACGCTGTTGCATTACAGTTGCCTATTGGTGCTGAAGATTCTTTTAAAGGAGTTGTTGATTTGATTAACAACCGTGCTATCATTTGGAACGAGGATGATTTCGGAATGACTTTCCAGGAGGTGCCTATTCCGGAAGACATGATCGCGGAAACTCAGGAATACAGAGAGAAATTGCTTGAAGCAGTAGCTGATTACGATGAGTCTTTATTGGAGAAATTCTTTGAGGATCCTAACTCAATTACTGAAGAGGAGATTTTGACAGCCCTTCGTAAGGCAACTATTGATATGAAGATTGTACCAATGGTATGTGGATCTTCATTTAAGAATAAAGGAGTGCAAACAATGCTTGACCTGGTGATGGAGTTATTGCCTTCACCAATGGACAAGGACAATATTATTGGTATTGACCCTGATACTGAAAAAGAAGTTGTAATCAGGCCAACTGAAGACGAGCCTTTCGCGGCATTGGCATTTAAAATTGCCACTGACCCATTTGTAGGTCGTCTTTGTTTCGTACGCGCTTATTCAGGGTCATTGGATTCTGGTTCGTATGTATTCAATACACGTTCAGGAAATAAGGAGAGGATTTCTCGTATTTTCCAGATGCATGCCAATAAGCAAAATCAGATAGATAGATTACCTGCTGGTGATATTGGTGCGGTAGTTGGTTTTAAGGATATTAAAACTGGCGATACACTATGTAATGAGAAGCGTAAGGTAGTTCTTGAATCAATGGTATTCCCTGAGCCGGTAATCGGTTACGCTATCGAGCCTAAAAAGCAGGCTGATGCGGATAAGTTGGGAATGGCTATCTCTAAATTGGTTGAAGAGGATCCTACACTTCGTGTTCATACCGATCAGGAGACGGGACAAACTATCCTTAGAGGTATGGGTGAACTTCACCTTGAGATCATTATTGATCGTTTGAAGAGAGAATTTAAAGTAGAGATCAATCAGGGTGCTCCTCAGGTGGCTTATAAAGAGTCTTTGACTAAGAGTATTGAGCACAAAGAAGTATACAAGAAGCAAACTGGTGGTCGTGGTAAATTTGCCGATATCGTATTTGAGATCGGGCCACGTGACGATGGAAAAGAAGGGCTTGAGTTTGCAAATGAAATTGTGGGTGGAGTTATTCCTAGAGAATTTATTCCAGCTATCCAGAAGGGATTTGAGCAGGCAATGGTAAATGGTCCTTTGGCCGGATACCCTGTTGATTCAATGAAGGTAAGATTGTATCATGGTTCATTCCATGATGTTGACTCCGATTCATTGTCATTCGAATTGGCTGCCCGCATTGGATTTAAAGAGTCTGCTAAAAAAGCAGGTCCTCAAATTCTAGAACCAATCATGGCTGTTGAAGTGCTGACGCCAGATGAATTTACAGGTTCTGTAACTGGAGACCTTAACAGAAGAAGAGGTATCATGAAGGGAATGGATACTCGTGGTGGAGCTCAGGTGATCAAGGCTGATGTGCCATTGTCTGAATTGTTTGGTTACGTAACTGACTTACGTACTATCACTTCAGGTCGTGCTGCTGCATCGTTGACTTTCGCACACTATGCGCCAGTGCCTAAGAACCTTGCAGATAAAGTAATTGAAGAAACAAAAGGAGCAGTTGCTGTAAAATAATCGGACTATGAACCAGAAAATCAGAATTAAATTGAAGTCCTACGACCACAGCTTGGTCGACAAGTCTTCTGAGAAGATTGTAAGGGCTGTAAAGGCAACAGGAGCTGTAGTAAGTGGTCCAATTCCACTGCCTACCATTAAGGAAAAATTCACTGTATTGAGATCACCACACGTGAACAAAAAATCACGTGAGCAGTTTCAATTGTGTACCTATAAGCGTCTTGTAGATATTTATTCCAATAGCGCTAAAACTGTAGATGCATTGATGAAGTTGGAGCTGCCTAGTGGCGTTGACGTTGAAATTAAAGTATAGATTAGTAAAGTTTTGAAGTGAAGAAGCCCTGCCTTTTAGGTGGGGCTTTTTTATGTCTATAAATATAGTGGCTTGTTACTGAGCTAATCTAACCTCTTATGAAAATAGAGCTCATAACCCGGGAGTAATTCAGGGTGAGCGATCTTAATAAGATCCTTTAGGATGATGTCTGGCCGAGTGTATCCAAGCTCAAGGTATTCACTGCCGCCTGTAGCACCCACTCTTGCATCGTAGGTATAAATGGTGCCCTTTTGAAACGGTTGAAACAGCGTGTAGCGCTCCTCAGAGCTTTTCATCTCCTCTCTGGACTTAAAGTTTCCAACCCCTATCCAGTAATCGGCTTCCCTGCCTTTTGAAAGTACAGATTCAAAACTGAGCTTTAAAAAGCCATTACTGGTATCCTCACTCCACAGATATTGGTATCCGGCATCCCTAAAAATTTTGGCCCCATAATTTTGACCTCCGGGAAGAAACCAGGTATCGCCATACAGAATGCCACTTATTACTGTAGGCTTAGTTGTAATGCTTTCAACAATTTTTTGATTGCGCAGGTATTCATTCTTAATAACATTAAAGATAGAATCAGCCTCTTTTTCCTTCCCCAGAAACAACGCCATATACTTGATCCATTCCGCGCGGCCTAGTGGATGGTCTTCGAGGTACTCAGCATTAATAATTACAGGAATACCAAATGATTTTATTTTATCGAGTTTGCTCATATCACCGGCTATGGAGTAACCCATTACTAGATCGGGTTGAAGTCCCACCAGACTTTCAATGTTCATGGCGTTGTCAATGCCCAGATCTGTTACATAACCGGAGTCAATTCGTTGACGGGCTTTTGAGGAGCTGATTAAATCTGTTGAAGGAAATCCAACAAGCAGATCAAGAGCATTGAGATGATCCAGTAGTGCGATGTGTGATGTAGAGGTGCATACAATACTTTCGATGGGGGTGCGAATTACTTTAACCTCGGCTTCATGTGAAGGGATTTCTGCATCCTTTGGTACCAGCAAATATTTTATGGATATGGGCGAATTGGGATATGGCTCCAGAAGAGTGACTTCTTTGCACGCTCCGATATTTTTAATGGTAAATCCCCTTGCAAATTCTGTTGACTGTGTGCTGGTTATTTCATCGCTTGCTTTTTTGGTAGAGCACGCATGAAATAGAATTAAAATAAGTGCGTATGTGAGTGAATTTCTTAACACGATTGCAAGTTTGATAAATTAATTACATTTGCAATGCACTTGGTTTTGATTGTGTAGACTACACCATCGAATTAAAAGGGAATCCGGTGATTTGTCTTTAGACGAAGATTCCGAAACTGTTCCCGCAACTGTGAGCCCAACTCCAGATTATCGGAGTAAGCTTTTGCTACTCATGTCATTGTGCTGTCCCGATAGGTATCGGGATCAGTATGAGAAGGCAGCAAAAGTTGGGTAAGTCAGGAGACCTGCCAATTGCAAACATAACTCAATGCTTCGGGTAAAAAGCAGAGAATGGCAAATGATCTCCATTTCCGTTCCCTTCCTTTTTACTCCTTTTTTCAACCATTAAACAATTCACTAATGAAAAAGGAGAAAAGAGTTTGGGCAATTGCACTAATTGCCCTTGGGTCGCTGGCCCCCAATCTCACCAACGCACAGCAAGATTCGTTACAATCATTTGATCTGGATGAAGTAGTTATTACGGCTACCAAATTTCCAAAAAGCAGAAGTGAAACAGGAAAGGTAATTACTGTAATTGATACTGATGTTTTACAGCGGAGTGCAGGTAAGGATATATCACAATTGTTGAATGAACAAGCCGGAATTGTAATTAATGGAGCCAACTCAAATCCGGGAAAAGATAAGTCTGTTTATTTGAGAGGTGCCAAAAGTGAGTATACAGTTTTTCTAATCGATGGAATTCCTGTGAGCGATCCTTCTGGTGCAGGAGGTGCATTTGACCCAAGAATGTTTTCATTGGATCAACTGGAAAGAATTGAAATTTTAAAAGGAAGTCAATCCACACTTTACGGAAGTGACGCTATTGCTGGCGTAATTAACCTGATTACGAAAAAAGAAGGAAACAAGCCTGTAGGAGGAAGTGCCGCTGTGGGTTTTGGAAGTTTCAGTTTGATCAAAGGTAGCGGGAGCGTTCAAGGGTCAACTTCCTTAGTGGATTATCACGTAGGCTATAGCCATATGAGTGCAGATGGTATCAGTGAAGCCAAAGACATCAATAATGTAGGTGGATTCGATAAAGATGGATTTGATCAAAATGCTTTGAATGCAAGTGTTGGCATTAAAGTGATTCCATCTTTAACACTTACTCCTTTTTTCAGATACACCGACTACGAGGGGCAATTTGATGGTGGTTCATTTGTTGACGACAATTCCTTTTACACTTCAACATTGATTAACCCAGGGTTAAGTTCGCAGTATAAACTTAAGAAAGGGGCAGTTAACTTTTTGTATGGTCACAATCGTACAGACAGAAAATTTGACGGACCATTTGGGCCAACTGAGTATAATGGCAGATTTGATAATGCTGATTTATTCTTTAATTATGATTTGAGCGACAAGATCCAATTGTTGACGGGTATTAATTACCAAAACCTTAAGATGCTGGATGCTACATTGGCAATTGCTGATCCGGAAGCCCAATTAATCAGTCCATATGCTTCCTTGTTCTTGCACAATGCTGGTGGCATAGCAATAGAAGTAGGGGGTAGGTACAACAACCACAGCAAGTATGGCAGCAATACAACTTTTAGTGTCAATCCTTCCTATAATATCAACTCAGGTGCCAAGGTGTTTATTAACTATTCAACTGGGTTTAAGGCACCAACACTTCAGCAACTCTATGGTGCATTTGGAGCAAATGAAGATTTAAAGCCCGAAAAAAGTGTAAATAAGGAAGCGGGTTTTGACGTGTTATTGAATAATAAAATTGGAGCCAGACTTACCTTCTTCAGCCGCAGTGTGGAGGATGTGATCATATATACATTTACTAATGGAAATATTAACCTTGATCAACAGGATGATTTTGGGTTTGAATTGGAGCCTTCATTTAAACTCAACGATAAGGTGAATCTAAGGGCATTTTATTCTTTGGTAGATGGAGAAGTGACTACGAAGGAGAATGGTAAAGACTCTACTTATTTTAATTTATTTCGCAGGCCAAAGCATACTTTTGGTTTCAATGTTGGAGTTCAAGCCAGTTCGAAACTTTTTGTAAGCCTGAATGTGAAGTCTTTTAGTGAGCGAAAGGATTTGTTTTTCAATCCTGAAAACTTTTATACAGCAGAACAAGTGAGTCTGAATTCCTATGTCCTGATTGATGTCTATGCTGAGTATAAGATGATTGCTGATCGTTTGAAATTTTTTATTGACGTTAAGAATACTCTGGATCAAGACTATACTGAGGTGTATGGATATAACACTATGGGTATTAACTTGAATACCGGATTGAATTTTAGATTTTAAATTTCTTTTATGAAAGATATACCCCACACGAAAACTTGCAGTAAATGTAATGTGCAGTTTTCGTGTGGGTCTTTTTCTGATGGAGATTGTTGGTGTACATCACTTCCCAACATTATTGAGGTTTCTGATCAGAATTGTTTGTGTAAAGCCTGTCTGGTTAAACAGATCAATTTACAGATTGATCAATATATAGAGGATGTAAATGCTGGAAAGCAGACCAAACGTGACTTTTCAATGTACCAAACCTCACAACTCATTGAAGGAATCGATTTTTGCATTGAGTCAGGATTGTACGTATTCACCAAATGGTATCACCTCAAGAGAGGTTATTGTTGCAATAGCGGTTGCAGGCATTGCCCTTATCAAAACAAAGGTTAGCTGGCTACTTACTCAATAGTTGAATAAAATGGGTCACAATTTGCCGGGAGGCAGCCCCGGGACTTATAAGACCTTGATCAATTTGAGTTTCTGCCAGTTTGATTTTTTCAGTTAAAACTTTGTGTTTCATTATTTCCTCTTTCAACCGCTCTTCAATAGAGGAATGAAACCAATTTTTATTTTGTTCAGCTCGTTGCCCTTTAAAGAATCCTCTTTCAATGGTAAATGTTTTGTAGGCTTCTATCATTTCCCAGGTTTCTTTCAGTCCCACTTTTTCTAAAGCAGATGATACTAACACTTTTGGAGTCCAACCCGATTCGGTGGAAGGAAATAGATGAAGGGCGTGCTGATAATCGGCTTTGGCTTGATTAGCTTGTTTTTTCTGATCTCCATCTGCTTTTGTAATCACTAAGCCATCAGCCATCTCCATAATACCTTTCTTAATTCCTTGCAATTCATCTCCTGCTCCTCCGATGAGCAGCAGCAGAAAAAAGTCTACCATGCTCCGCACGGAAATTTCCGACTGACCTACACCCACAGTTTCTACAATAATGACATCAAAACCTGCAGCCTCACATAACAGAATAGCCTCTCTTGTATTGTGCGCTACGCCACCAAGTGTGTTGGCGGCAGACGTAGGCCTGATGAATGCATTCTCATCGCGGGATAATTCATCCATCCGTGTTTTGTCGCCCAAAATACTTCCTTTCGTTCGCTGACTACTGGGGTCGATGGCTAGCACTGCTAATTTTTTTCCAATGCTGGTAAGGTATTTCCCAAAGGCTTCTATGAAGGTGCTCTTACCTACACCGGGTATTCCCGTTATCCCAATGCGAATGGAGTTTCCTGTTTGGGGTAAAATTTTTTGAATCAACTCGTCAGACAGTACCTGGTCTGCGGTAAGCCGACTCTCCACTAACGTAATTGCCCTGCTTAATACGATTCTGTCATGGTTAAGAATACCATTAGCATAGGCATCGGCCG
Organism: Cyclobacteriaceae bacterium; assembly: GCA_039971015.1. Classification (GTDB taxonomy): domain Bacteria; phylum Bacteroidota; class Bacteroidia; order Cytophagales; family Cyclobacteriaceae; genus ELB16-189. The sequence goes on along the minus strand of JBDVKV010000004.1, from coordinate 911,512 downwards.
TAAGTCTGGAGCTGGTTGGAATAGGCTTAGGAGTAGGACTTCCCATTGTAAATTTTTAAACCCGTTTAACGAATGAAAATTAAAGCAAACATTTGTTTCAGGCTTACTTGAAGTGATTTTCGTTGTCAAGGTTTAACCCTGACAATACTGATGTCAACTCAGCATTCGTCAGTTAAAGCATTGATTGTTTGGGACTAATCAATAATCTGGGTTAAATTTACTGATTGCAGTCAAGCTTTAAATCATTTCATGCGAAAATTCTTCACTGATGTTGTTTTTACTACCCTGTTCGTGTTCGTTACACTGGGGGGTATTGTTCAGATAACTGATTTGAAAATTTTCAGTGCATTTGATCCCCTTGGCCAGGCTTTGGGAGATATGGACTTAACCGATATTGCCTTTTCTCGATTAAGACTTGACCCATCCATTGACACCAACATTGTAATTGTAAATATTGGAGCCTTACCCAGGCGAGGTGTTGCAGAGCAAATAAGAATACTTAATAAGTATAACCCGAAAGTAATTGGTATCGATAGTTTTTTTGATTGCAAGGATGGCTTACGGGATACTGTTAATTGTCCGCAATTGATTGATGTGATGGGAAATGCCATGCTGGCCAATCAAATTGCTGAAGCCAGAAATGTGGTCATGGTTACCCGGGTTACTCAAACTGATTCGCTTTTCAATACAGGTATATATGATCAATACGATTCTTTGGAGCGTACTGATGCCGACATACGCGGTAATGCATTTGAGGGGTATGCCAATTTGCCAACGGATGCCGATAATCAGGAATCCTTTAAGGCCTGTCGTACTTTTATGCCCAGGCTTCCGGTGGGGGATGATACGCTCAACGCATTTGGTGTGGAGGTTGCCCGAATTTTTGCTCCTGAAAAAACAGAACAGTTCTTAGCAAGAGATAACTACGAGGAGGTAATCAACTACAGGGGAAATATTTTAGACTTTTACGGAGCATCCACCTTTGCAGGAAGGTATTTTGCCCTAGACTGGTACCAGGTTTTAAATGAGGAATTTATTCCAGGGCTGATAACAGACAAGATAGTACTGATGGGTTATATGGGTGACGATTTCTCAGACACATCGTGGGATGATAAATTCTTTACTCCACTGAACACACAATATGCAGGTAAGGCCAACCCCGACATGTACGGATTGGTGGTTCATGCCAACATCGTTTCGATGATTTTAGCGGAAGATTATATTGAAGTAATGGCCGATTGGCAGGAATGGTTGATTGCCATTCTTATCTGTATGGCAAATGTGGCATTATTTTGGTTTATCTATGAAACGTCTCCCGACTGGTTTGACGGGGTAAGTGTGATTATACAGTTGATTCAGATCGTTTTGCTTTCATTCCTGATGATCTACTTTTTTAACTGGTATAGTTTTAAGCTGGATTTGACGATTTCGTTAGGTGCTTTGGCGGTAGTTGGTACGTGTTTTGAGCTATACCAAAGTGCTATTTTGAAGGTATTTGAATGGGGGAAAAATAGACTTACCAAACGGAGACAGAGGGTATTAACCCCCGAATAACAGATAAAATTAGTAACTTAGTATTCTAAATAGCATATAACATCATGAAAAACAGCAAGTTAATTCTAGTCTTAGGCTTTATTTTTGCAATTACTGCGGCATTTGGACAGGATTATGCCTTTAAGGTGCTCGCCAACAAAGGATCCAATGAAGTAAAAAGTGGTGATTCCTGGCAGGCCATAAAGACAGGTGCCAGTTTGAATACAACAGACGAAGTAAGGCTTTCTGAAAATGCTTATTTGGGGTTGATTCATAAAACCGGGAAACCCCTTGAGGTAAAAAAGGCAGGACCCTACAAAGTGGCCGATTTGGCTGCTCAGGTACAGGGTGGAGGCACCAGTGTATTGAATAAGTATACCGATTTCATTTTAAGTAGTAATTCGGCTGAGGCCAAAAAGAACAGGCTCAGTGCCACTGGAGCGGTTCACCGAGGGTTAGAGGATATTAAGGTTTATTTACCTGAGAATCAATACAGCGGTGTATTCAGCAAAAAGGCTGTCATCAACTGGAGCGCTGAAAAAGGAGGAGCTCCTTATATCGTCACTTTAAAAAATATGTTTGATGATGAGCTAATGAAGGTTGAGACACCAGAAAATTCAATAGAGGTGAATCTTACGGATCCGAAATTGGCGAACGAATCTGCAATTCTAATCGAGGTAAAATCAAAAGCAGATCCTAATGTAAAATCTGAGCAACACCTCATCAAAAAATTATCAGCTGCTGAACAAGAGCGAGTTACTAAAGCTCTTGCCGAGATACAGGGTGTTGTGGATGAAGCAACAGCGCTTAATAAATTTATCATGGCTGGATTCTACGAAGAAAACAAGCTGTATGTAGATGCAATTACGGCCTATGAAGAAGCCATTAAGATGGCACCTGATGTAACTTCCTACAAAGAAGCATATGAGGAGTTCCTTTTGAGAAACAAACTAAAAGAACAGCAATAAGAATATTTTTTTATTAGAACTAAAAGCCCCATTCTGATAAAGGATGGGGTTTTTAGTTTTGCTGCAATCCGGATTTTTGGCTTGTATGGCGCCATTATTATCCTAATTTTGTGACCCTAACCTAAGTACTATCATGAGCGTATTGGTAAACAAAAACTCCAGAATAATTGTCCAGGGATTCACAGGTTCGGAAGGGTCATTCCATGCCGGACAAATGATTGAATACGGAACCAATGTTGTAGGCGGTGTAACACCGGGCAAAGGCGGACAAGAGCACTTAGGAAGGCCTGTTTTCAATACCGTTAGTGAAGCTGTTCAAAAAACTGGAGCAGATGTTTCCATCATTTTTGTACCTCCTGCATTTGCAGCAGATTCAATTCTGGAAGCAGCAGAAGCAGGAATTAAAGTAATTGTGGCCATCACAGAAGGTATCCCGGTAAAGGACATGATGGTGGTAAAGAAATATGTCAAGGAAAAAGGAGTTATCCTCATAGGTCCAAATTGTCCAGGGGTCATTACTCCGGGTGAGGCCAAAGTGGGTATCATGCCTGGCTTTGTATTTAAGAAAGGCAGAATTGGTGTGGTGTCAAAATCCGGAACGCTTACCTATGAGGCTGCAGATCAGATTGTGAAAGCTGGACTAGGAATATCAACGGCTATTGGAATAGGTGGAGATCCAATCATTGGAACACCTACAAAAGATGCCGTGGAAATGTTAATGAATGATCCTGAAACAGACGCTGTGGTGATGATAGGAGAGATCGGAGGTAACTACGAAGCCGAGGCAGCCCGTTGGATCAAAGAAAGCGGAATCAAAAAACCTGTTGTTGGATTTATTGCGGGTCAGACAGCCCCTCCTGGAAGAAGAATGGGACATGCCGGAGCCATCATTGGTGGAGCGGAAGATACCGCAGAAGCCAAGATGAAAATCATGCGCGAGTGCGGTATTCACGTGGTAGAGTCACCAGCTTTGATTGGTGAAACCATGCTGAAGGCTCTCGGTAAATAATCAACCTTATTTATTTATAAGAGTTCGTTGGCCAAATTGGCCAATTCAGAGCGCTCCCCTTTTTCAAGGGTGATGTGTGCGTATAATTCGTGATCTTTTAGGCGATCAATCAAATTGGATAACCCATTACTTTGTGAATCCAAATAGGGGGTATCGATTTGATATATGTCTCCGGTGAAAATTATTTTGGTGTTTTCTCCTGCTCGCGTGATGATTGTTTTCACTTCATGTGGCGTCAGGTTCTGCGCTTCATCTACGATAAAGCAGATATTGGAAAGACTCCGTCCACGGATATAAGCCAGTGGTGTGATCACCAGCTTTTCGAAATTGATCATTTCGGAAATCTTGCTGTATTCTTTATCCCCTTCACCATATTGATTCTGGATAAACTTTAAGTTATCCCACAACGGTTCCATATAAGGATTGATCTTCGACTTGATGTCACCAGGGAGAAATCCAATGTCTTTATTACTTAATGGAACAATTGGCCTGGCCAGATAAATTTGTTTGTATTCCTTTTTCTGTTCCAGTGCTGCTGCCAGTGCAATCAGTGTTTTACCTGTGCCTGCTACACCCTGAATTGAAACCAGTTTAACCTCAGGTTTTAGTACTGCGTGAATGGCAAAGGCCTGTTCCGCATTTCTGGGCTTTATACCGTAAGCATTTCTTTTTTCTACCTGCTCCACCATACCATTGGCAGAATTGTAAAAAGCAAGGACTGACTTCTTACCACTTTTAAAGATGTAATAATGGTTTTTCATAGGTGTTTGCTTTCCCAGTATATCTTCAGGTGGGCAATAACCTTTGTCATACAGCAAGTTGATTACATTAGGATCAACGTCTTCCACTACAGTTTTTCCTGTGTATAAGGAACTGATGTTCTGAATCTTTCCGGTTGTATAATCTTCTGCCTGAAGGCCCAATGCTTTTGCCTTTAAACGCAGGTTTACATCCTTAGAAACGAGAATAACCTTTTTTCCTTTTTCATCCTTTTGAAGGTGCAGTGCTGCATTTAAGATCCGATGATCAGGCTTGTCTTCGTCAAAAACCTTGTTGGCATCCAAAGTACCATTGCTCCCAGTATCCATGAGCACTTTAAAGCGCCCTTTTCCTTTGCCGTTAAGTGGATTCCAGTTGTGCAACATCTGGTCCTTGGCGAGTTTGTCAATCAGCCTGATAAATTCCCGGGCTTCAAAGTTTTTGGTGTCGTTTCCTTTTTTGAAGTTGTCCAGTTCCTCCAGCACCGTAATGGGGATGCCTATATCGTGTTCGTCAAAATTGAGGATGCTATTGTGTTCGTAGATGATAACTGAAGTGTCAAGGACAAAGATTTTATTCTCTTTCTTGCTTTTTACCATACTTAAAAAAATTAGGTCCAGTTAAAAAAAAAGCGAAGACACGTCTCTTACAATGGTTTTAAAAACTGCCCTGTAAGTGTGAAACGTGTCTTCGCAAAATCTCTTTCGTTAAATAAAGCTAACAAAAGGTGTGGAATTATTGCAATCCGATAGATTAATCTTTTAATACTAATTCATCATTCCGCCCATTGAGCCATCATCTTCCTCTTCATCATTTTCTTCTTCTGTAGGAAGATTAAACATTCCGCTTAATAAATCTTTGAACTGTAAACCTCTTACAAGATTATTCTTACTGATTTGGCTGTATTCGGCAAGGCCATGCAGCGCAAACTCCATCAGTAATAATTGGGTGGTTTTGTCTTCACCTCCATGGTGCTCTTTTACCAATTCTTTCAGGCCTGGAATCTCCTCCAGTGATTTCTTATATTCACGCTCGGGCATGTCGTGTAATAAATCAATGGTGTTGCCGTCACCAAACCACTCCGATATTTTTTTGTAGGGGCTTTTTTCTTTTTGCTTTCTGAATTTATCAGGATCAGGAAAATAATTTGTGAATTGAGATCTGATGGCTTTACCAATAAGATTTTGAGCAACAATGCCGGGTCCTTCTTGCTCTCCTTCATAAACCAGTTCTACCTTCCCTGTGATGGAAGGTATTACTCCAATAAAATCTGTTAATCTGATATTAGTAGCACTTTCTCCATTTATGATACTTCTGCGCTCTGCTGCAGCTACGAGACTTTCAAAAGCAGATATAGTGAGTCGTGCAGAAACGCCACTTTTGGCATCTACAAATTCACTTTTACGAGCCTCAATTGCAATCTGCTCAACAAGATCTTTTACAATTTCCGTTGAGGTAACAATTTTACGTTGTACGTCATTTATTTGTGCTTCTTGTTGTGTAATCATTTTGCCGATCTCGATTGACTTTGGATAGTGCGTGATGATTTGACTGTCAATCCTATCCTTCAGTGGTGTTACAATACTGCCGCGATTGGTATAGTCTTCGGGATTAGCGGTAAATACGAATTGAATTTCCAGAGGCAATCTTAATTTGAAACCCCTGATTTGAATGTCGCCTTCCTGAAGAATATTAAAAAGGGCTACTTGTATTCTAGCCTGCAAGTCAGGGAGTTCATTAATAACAAAGATACCCCTGTGTGATCGAGGTATTAACCCAAAATGAATTACACGCTCATCGGAATAGGGGAGTTTTAGTGAAGCAGCCTTAATGGGATCTACGTCTCCAATCAGGTCTGCAATGGAAACATCAGGTGTAGCCAATTTTTCGGTATACCTTTCATCGCGATGAATCCAGACAATGGGCAATTCATCTCCCAGCTCATTCAACTTGTCTCTTCCATACCTTGATATAGGATTAAAAGGATCGTCATTTAAATCTGAACCTTCAATAGCCGGTACATATTCATCGAGTAACTGAATCATCAGTCTTGCAATTTTTGTTTTGGCCTGCCCTCTTAGTCCTAATAAGTTGATGTCATGGCCGGCAAGCAACGCCCGCTCTATATCGGGTATAACGGTTTCTTCATAACCCCAAATCCCTTCAAATACGTTTTCTTTTTTGCGCAGTTTGGTAATTAAATTATCCCTGAGCTCTTCCTTGATGCGCTTAGGCTGATAATCTTCTTTTTTAAGTTGACCCAGCGTTTTTACTTTATGAATATCTATCATGTTCTCAGTTCTCTCTTATAAGTTTTTTCTTCTGTTTTTTTTAAAATCTTCAAACACCAGATTACCCAACCCTTGAAGACTGCTGTAATAGGCGTTGCCATTATTGGCTTTGGTGAATTCTCTGACAAAGGCCTTCAGGTAGGGATCAGTGGCAATCATAAAGGTAGTCACGGGTATTTTCAATTTGCGCAATTGACCTGCCAGATTAAGCGTTTGTTTTAAAATTTTGGGGTCGAGTCCAAAGCTATTCTTGTAATACCTGATACCTTGTTTGATACACGTAGGTTTACCATCGGTAATCATGAAGATCTGCTTGTTGGTATTTTTTCTCCTTCGAAGAATATCCATGGCCAATTCCAATCCTGCTACGGTATTGGTGTGATAAGGACCGACATTCAAATAGGGTAGGTCTTTGATCTCAATCTGCCACGCATCATTTCCAAAAACTAAAATATCCAGTGTGTCTTTAGGATACTTTTTTGTGATCAATTCGGCCAGAGCCATGGCCACCTTTTTAGCGGGAGTAATACGATCTTCACCATACAAAATCATGGAATGTGAAATGTCAATCATCAGAACGGTGGAGGTCTGAGTTTTGTATTCACTTTCCATTACCTCCAGATCATTTTCTGTCATTTGAAAATTATCCAGACCGTGATTGATCTGGGCATTCCTTAATGAATCAGTAATCGAAATTTGTTCAAGCGTATCGCCAAATTCATAATCACGTCTGTCGGTAGTGGCTTCATCACCCTGTCCACTGTGATGCGTTTTGTGCTCCCCGCCTTTGGATTTTTTAAGTTTTCCGAAAATCTCTTCCAGGGCCGATTTTCTTAAATTCTGTTCACCTTTTGCATTGAGCTTGAACTCACCACCAGGCTTGTCTTCACTGATAATTCCTTTTTTCTTCAAATCATCAATAAAGTCACCCATTCCATAGTCATCGTTGGTCAGCTTGTATTGACGATCAACTTCCGTAAGCCATTGCAATGCTTCTCCTACATTGCCCGAAGTGATGAGGACCAGCTGCATGAATATTTTATGCAACCTGTCAAAATCGCTTTTTTCGCTATCTGGGGGTGGTGTGTACTTTGAGAATCTATATCCGAGCATGTGGAAGGGTTTCGAAGCAATTTAACTTTATTAAAACCAATAAACGGAGCATTATGTTCATGACATGTGATGTTGTGAGATGAATAGTCATTAAATAATTATAGTGAATTCAAAACCCATGTAAGAAATGTAACATGAGGCTAAAATTTCTTTAGCCAGTCAATGGTAAATTTGTAGGGTCTAATTTAATCTATTGCTGATGAGAACTATTGTTGCGCTGTTAATCGGAATTGGAATGTTGCTTGTGTCTTCATGTTCTAGCTACACATGCCCTACCTATGCCAAAACCCCCACTCAAGAGCACCCTACAGAAGTTAAAATGTAACTCATTTAAGTTCTGTTATCTGTTCCACTTTTGGCTTTATGGCTAAGAGGTGTCATTGTTCCATACAAGTAATCCCACAAAGGAGAAGACACCCCATAAGCGCCATCTCCATCCTTATAATGATGAATACTGTGGTTGATCCATAAAAACTTGAGCATATTCTTTGGTGGTTGATACGCATGAACCATGTAATGAATGGCCAGATATAACGCATATCCAACCAAAAAACCAGGTAAAAAAGAAAACACCAGATCACCTAGAATCAACCTGAAGATAAATAGCAATAGTGTAGAAATGGTGATGCTGAGCAACGGAGGCATTGCCAGTCTGTCCTTATCCTTTGGGAACTCATGGTGTACCCCGTGCATCGTGTATTGCAGTTTGGCCCTGAATCGGGTATAGGTTTCCATGTGAAAGAGGTAACGATGTACCAGGTATTCCACCCAGGTAAAAGATAGCAGTCCTACAACGAACATCAGGATGGTGATACCCAACGACAATGAAGTGTGGGTTACATTCCAATAAAGCAATCCCGATGAATAGAGGAAAAAAATAATCAATGGCACGGCTATATGCGTGCGGGAGAGCTTTTCCAGAATTGGGTTTTTAAAAAGCTGCTTGCTTCCCTTGTTTTGAGGTTTCATCTCATTTTTCATAGTATCACGTTTCAACTGCCTACTTTCACGACTACTACAAAACTCAGCCCAGAATATTAATCAAATCAAATAGGTACTCTTTCGGCTGATTGCTCAATTACTTTTCTATAATAATTCTCATAAAGGGGAAGAATATTTGAGATATCAAATTCCTGTGCCCTCTTGAGTGCATTCTCCTTAAATGTACGAAGATTTTCCTTATTAAGAATATGAAGCGCATTTTTTGACATACTTTCCACATCTCCTACTTCGCTTAAAAAGCCCGTAACCCCGTCAATATTAAGCTCTGGGATGCCTCCGGCATTGGAAGAAATTACCGGCACCTCACAGGCCATGGCCTCCAGTGCAGCAAGACCAAAACTTTCTTTTTCAGACGGCATTAAGAATAAATCGGCTACAGAGAGTACTTCTTCAATGGCCTCTAATTTACCTAAAAAGCGAACATCTTCTTCAATTCCCAATTTTTTGGATAAGTCCTCAGCTCCGGAACGCTCTGGCCCATCTCCAATCATCAATAGTTTGGCGGGGATTTCTCTCCTGATGTTGTTGAAAATTTTCACCACATCTCCGATACGCTTTACTTTTCTGAAATTGGAGATATGAACGATCAACACTTCATCATTGGGGCATATCGCCTTTTTGAAGTGGTCTTTTTTCTGTTTTTTAAATTTGCTCAGGTCAATGAAGTTGGGGATAACTTCAATGTCTTTCGTAATGTCAAAGAATTCAAAAGTCTGATACCGGAGGTCTTTAGAAACAGCCGTCACCCCATCTGACTCATTAATACTAAAAGTGACCACGGGTTCGTAGGAAGCATCCTTGCCGACAAGAGTGATATCAGTGCCGTGCAGGGTAGTTACTACCGGTATGAAAATACCTTGAGTTTTTAAAATTTGTTTGGCCATGTAAGCTGCTGAAGCATGTGGTATGGCATAGTGTACGTGAAGCAAGTCAAGTTTTTCGTTTTTCACCACGCTTACCATCTTGCTTGCCAACGCCAACTCATAGGGAGGGTACTCAAAGAGCGGGTAGGTACGAATGTCGACCTCGTGATAGAAAAGATTCTCATTCAGAAAATCAAGGCGACTAGGCTGAGAATAGGTGATAAAGTGAATTTCATGCCCTCCTTTGGCCAGCGCCTTTCCCAGTTCTGTGGCGACAACACCGCTCCCTCCAAAGGTGGGGTAACAAACAATTCCTATTTTCATTTTTCCGGCCTTCATATTTCTTGTCATTAACCCACTTTTTGGTGGTTTAGTTTCGTTCTGCACTCAATTTTGATACCTACAGTAGTCAAAAATGGATTGATAGATGATATCCTGTATTCTAGGACGAATATTGCCCGTTAATAGTTTAGTATTAAACATATCCGGGTACACCCTATTCGATAAAAAGACAAAAACCAGGTCGAATTCCGGATCAACCCACACAGCAGTTCCGGTAAAACCAGTATGGCCAAAGGTTTTTGGAGATGCATATAAAGAGGTGGGGCCATTCCATTCGCTTACCGTTGGCTTATCCCAGCCAAGGCCTCTTCTGTTGCTGTCATATTGTTTTTGGGTAAATAGCTCGATGGTCTCCGGTTTAAAGTACTGTTGACCTCCATATCTTCCTTTTTGAAGCCACATTTGGGCAAGCTTGGCCAGATCAGTGGCATTGCTAAATAATCCTGCGTGGCCTGCAATGCCCCCGTGCATGGCGGCTCCCTGATCATGGACATAGCCTATCAGCATACTTCCTCTAAACTGTTTATCGACTTCAGTTGGAGCAATCCGGTTTTCAGGGAAACGCTCGAGTGGTAAAAATCCGGTTGTGGTAGCCCCCATGGGTTCATAAAAATTTTGAGCAAGAAAATCCTGCATGGGTTGATTCAACATTCTTTCTGCAAGACGTTGCATCATATAAAAGCCCATGTCGCTATACGTGTAATCGTAGGGAGTTTTGGGTTTCTTCTCCCGAATCTTTGCGTTGATGATCCACTGCCACAAGCTGTCTTTCATCACCTTAGTGGCAAACAGATCCTTGGCAACGGGAAAGGGGTATTCCGTATTTTGAACTTTGCTATAGTAATCGGGTAGTAGCGTTGAATCTTCCATAGTTTGCAGCCAGTAGGGAAGATAAGGCCACAGCCCTGCCTGATGAGTGAGTATATCCTTAATGATGAAATCCTTTTTGTTGGTGTTCTTAAGTTCTGGCAGGTACACAGATAGTTTTTTGTTGACATCAATAATATTTTTCTCATGCATGAACATCACCGTCTGTAGTGTCGCGGCCACTTTGGTAATGGAGGCAAGGTCATAAATGGTCTGAGGGGTTGCAAGGTCAAGACTATCATAAGTTTTCCAGCCGTATGATTTATTAAAAACTATTTTTCCGTTGCGGGCTACAATTATATTGCATCCGGGTGTAGCTGCAGAATCCAAGGCCTGCTGTACTACTGCATCGATTCTCTCCAGTGTTTGGCTGTTCATTCCAACTTGTTCCGGGGTTCCATACCCGAGCCTGTCAAGTTGTTTGTTGGGTATCCCTTCACCTCTGTTGAATAAATTGTCAATGGCTATGGGAGTGATCCCTTTGGCTTGTTGTGTGCCAAAGATCACTTGAGCAGTCTGCTGGGGTGCGGGTGATGCATTAGTAAAAGAGAGAATCAATGCCTCTGGTTTTGTTAATCCGGTCAGATCATAAGGATTTCCGAATGATGTGACGATGGTTTTTTGTTTTCCTGCAATTTTATTCATCCATTCTATCCATCCATTTTTTTCCGCAGGTTGAAGGGCGTATAGACTGATTACAAGAACATCGTAGTTATTAAGTTGCTCTTCTATTTGATTGGCTTCGCTCAAGTTGAGTACTTTGAACAAATCAAAACGGGTGTAGTTATTTAGGTAGGTATTGAAAGGATCAATATCACCTTGTCCGATACTAAGAGCCGCAAATCTTTTTCCGTCAAGATTTATTATTGGAATAAGCTCTGATTGATTTCTGGCAATGGTGATGGAAGAGGTAGTTAAATCATAATTAAAAGTTCTGGCTTTATCAGTATTAATTCTCTCAATAAGGTTATCAGTGTTTAACTGCTCACGATGTGCAAGGCCTGCGTCATATTTTGCAGCCAATATTCTTTTGATGCTATTATCCAGTTGAAGTTTAAGCGCATTATTTCGTTTCAGGGAAGTCTGAATTCTCTTTATGGCATCACTTAAATTTGAAGGGTTAAGGAGTAAGTCATTCCCAATCTCAAAAGCTAACCGCTCACTTTCATTTTTTGATTTGCCAGAAATACTTTGGATATATGGAATTTCAGTAATGGTAAGCCCATTAAAATTCATTTGCTTTTTCAAGATGTCACTCACAAAAAGTTGTGACACAGATGCTGGAATTGGTTTCTTCTTGTCTAAGGTTGAGAAGTGTAAATGAGAAGTGTTCATTCCCTTGACTCCGGCTTTGATCAATTGATCAAATGGATAGAAGGTTAATGTGTCCAATTGTTGGTTAATAAAGTTATGATCTTCATCGGATAGAGATGTATGCTTTGCTATTGCTAATACTCCACTTTGTTGCAACCCTTTAGCAAGGGATATTGTCTTGGAGGAGACGGTTACTCTGTCATTACCATAAAATTCGAATGGAGATCGGGTGATGATATCAATATCGGCATTGGGCGCCAGATTCACATTGGCACCTATAAGCTTCATTTGTCTTGCAATTTCTTCTCCTAAAGAAAAGATCAGGGAGTCATTTGAAATAGCACCAAGCGCAAGCGGTTTTGGAAACTGAATGAGACTATCCAAAACATTGCCGGGGCCATTTTCTGCATCCATCATCACCAGCAAAGGAATGTCAGATTCTTTTTGCAATTCGTTGATGAGCTTTGCTGTGCCTACAGGTCCTCCACCTGTAATTATAACGCCCCCAGGATGGTGACGACTAATACGGCCAAGAAGGTTTTCAATTTCGTTATCATTATCGTAGGAAGACACAGGAATCACAAACAATTGCCCAATCTTCTCTTCTTCTCCCAAAGTTTGAAAAACACTGTCAATCCACTGGTTTTTTTTATCCTGCGCAAAAACCGTGGAAATCCCCGTCCACATTAGCAAAACAATCAAAACTTTTTTTAGCATAGAGCCGTTAGGTTTTTGTAATTACAAGCGATTAACTTCATTTTTGTGAGACTTGAAGGTAGCCACAGTTGGGCTTGCCGACCTCACCGCAAACGTAAAAATAGCAAGTAATGGAATGTCATTCGCCTATCTTACCCTTTGGAACGAGGAAAATAAGAATGAGTGTTCCACGTCTGTTAGATAAGTACAGTCATTAACAAACACTAGTCATGAAGTTTTTGTCATTATTCACCAAGACGCCAACGCATCAGCGATTCAACTATACGCCCAGGTATTACGACCCTCAGAAGGAAGAAATGAAGGAACGTGAGGCTCGAATCAGAAGAGAACTGAAATTGGAGCGTGAAGGGGAAGCGGAAATAGGTGATTATCGTACGAGGATATCAGGGTCTTTTCATGCCGCTCGCAAAAGATCAAAGCAGTCGAGCGAAACTTTGGGGGCCAACCTAATGCGATTTGGCATTATCCTTTTTCTTGTGCTTTTCATAATCGCATACATTCAGTGGGGGCAAGTAGCATTTTACGGGTTTGCCCTGTTTATTCCCTTCTACCTTTATATGAAATTCAAAAAGCAGTAGGCTTCTTAACTATTCATGACTGACATCATACAACTTCTTCCAGATTCTATTGCCAACCAAATTGCGGCTGGAGAAGTAGTACAAAGACCTGCCAGCGTAGTGAAGGAGTTAATGGAAAATGCCATCGATGCAGGGGCGGATGACATCATGGTTATCGTAAAAGAAGCAGGTAAAACGCTTGTGCAGGTGATAGATAATGGATCAGGCATGAGTGAAACGGATGCACGCCTGAGCTTTGAGCGACACGCTACCTCCAAAATTAAAAAAGCAGAGGATTTGTTTGAATTGAGGACGATGGGTTTCCGTGGTGAAGCGCTGGCTTCTATTGCTGCCATTGCTCATGTGGAGATGAAAACGCGGATGTCCACAAAAGAGTTGGGTACACTCTTAATGATAGAGGGCTCGGAGGTGAAAAAACAGGAACAAACTGCTTTTGAGGCTGGCACCAGTATTAGTGTAAAAAACCTGTTCTATAATATTCCGGCCAGAAGAAATTTTCTGAAGTCCAATCCTGTGGAAATGAAACACATCATCGATGAGTTTCAACGGTTGGCATTGGCTTACCCACAGAAGTCTTTTCAATTGGTGCATGGTGATCAATCTATTCATGATTTGCATCCAGGCAAATTGAGTCAACGTATTGTTGCGCTGTTTGGCAAAAACTATCAGCAACAATTGGCAGCATGTAGTGAAGAAACTTCGCTGGTCAAGGTGACGGGATATGTAGGCCGGCCTGAATCTGCCAAGAAGACGAGAGGGGAGCAGTTCTTTTTTGTAAATAACCGCTTTATTAAAAGCAATTATCTCAACCATGCGGTGTCTACTGCGTTTGAAGGTTTATTACCAGAAGGAAATTATCCCTTTTATGTACTCTTTATGGAGATCGACCCCAAACATATCGATGTCAATGTTCATCCCACCAAAACAGAAATTAAGTTTGATGATGAACGTGCAGTGTATGCAGTTGTCCGGTCGGCCGTAAGACAGGCGCTGGGTGCTCATAATCTTTCTCCTGCCATTGATTTTTCTGCCGATGTCAATGTGATTAGTAAACTGAGTGGTGCGGATCATAAATTTCAGGAGACGTATCGCAACGAACAGTTTAGTAATTCTTTGAACAGAGCTAATCTTGATAACTGGGAAAAATTATTTAATCAGGATGAGCCCTCTGCCCTAAGACAAGGGAGTGAGCACAAACCATTTATCCGCTTTGAAAGCGCTTTGAACAAGGAGGATGCCCCGCATCAATTTGAAGAGCGCACCGTTTTTCAACTTCATAATAAATATGTGGTGCGCGCGGTAAGGGCAGGGCTAATGATTATGGATCAGGAAGCCGTGCATGAGAGAGTGCTTTACGAAAAGTTTCTCCTGCATTTGAAAGGGGTAGCTGGAAACAGTCAGCAGAGTTTATTTCCTCAAACGGTAGAGCTTGCACCAGCAGACTTTGCACTGGTAGTGGAGGCAGCAGATGAGATCAAAGCGCTTGGATTCAGGTTTGAAATATTTGGAAAAAATGCGGTGCTCGTATCGGGTATACCTGCCGATATTGCCGGTGGCGAAAAAGAGCTTTTTGAAGGGTTGATTGAGCAGTTTAAAATCTATCAATCAGAACTTTCGATTCCTGTAAAAGAAAACCTGGCACGATCACTTGCCAAAAGGGCATCCATTAAATCGGGTAAGAAATTGCAAAAAGAAGAGATGGAGGCATTAGTGGAAGGACTTTTTGCTTGTAATAACCCCAATTTTTCTCCTGATGGCTCGCCTACCTTTTTTATTTTTGATGCTTCTAAAATTGAAAACTGCTTTAACCGATAAATTTGCTTTTGAATGTTTAGACTAACACCTCTCGTACGCAATATCATCATCATCAATGTGGTGGTTTTTTTGTTGCAGCAGTTTGTAGGAATTACACCGTACATTTCACTATGGCCAATTGGGTCAGGAGCTTTTGCCCCCTATCAGTTCTTTACCTATATGTTTGCCCATGGCGGTATCGGACATATTTTCTTCAATATGTTTGCGTTGGCTTCTTTTGCCCCTATTCTTGAAAATCACTGGGGTGATAAAAAGTTCTTGATATTCTATCTGGCTACGGGAATTGGAGCAGCGATTATTTACGCATTGGTCAATTACTACTTTTATCCAGGAGCTGGAGGTATTATGTTAGGAGCTTCAGGTGCCCTTTATGGCATATTGATGGCGTTTGGTATGTTATTTCCCAATCTGGAAATCATGTTATTATTCCCTCCGATTCCCATAAAGGCAAAATACATGGTATTTTTGATAGGCTTTCTTACCTATGCCATGGATAGGAGTGGTTCTGTAGCTCACCTTGCACACTTCGGTGGAGCATTTATTGCTTTCCTGATTATCACTGCCTGGAGAAGCGGAGGGTCACAAAGAGGTTATTAAATTTGGAGTCTGTGTTTGACGAGTTTAAATCTGTTTTTCAAAAACCCAACAACGCTCACGTTCAGTTGATCGTGATCAACGTGGCTATATTTTTAGTGATGGGCGCCATTTATGTGTTCAGCACTATTGGTGGAGCGGATTGGGTATATGCCTTGGTGAGTAAGCAGTTTACAATACCACCCAAATTTGGAGACTTTCTGGTTAGGCCGTGGACAATTATTACTTACGCGTTCGCACATAGCCTTACTGATATTTTTCATATTCTTTTCAATATGTTGGTCTTCTATTGGTTTGGAAGGCTTTTTATTGAGTACCTCGGCAACGATAAGTTGATTGCATTGTATGTACTGGGAGCAATAACTGGTGGAGTAGTTTACTTAATGGTTTATAACCTGGTCCCCTTCTTTATTGAGCGCTCTGAATTTTTGGGAATGGTAGGAGCATCTGCCGCGGTATTTGCCATTGTTACAGGTGCGGCTGTATTGCTCCCTAATTATACCTTTTACCTGTTGTTCCTGGGTCCGATTCGTATTAAATACATCGCTGCATTTTACATCATCATGTCATTCCTCGGTTCTGTTGGTTCAAATGCAGGAGGAAATATTGCTCACCTGGGGGGAGCGTTAATTGGATTTATATACATCAAACAATTGCAGGTGGGCGTAGACTGGGGAAGTTGGGTTACCTCTTCATTGGATTGGATAAAAAGCTTGTTTGAGCCCAGACCAAAAGTGAAAGTGTCTTACCGAAAAAGCGAGCCCCAAACGAAAGCAAGACCAAGGCCTACTGTTAAATCAAAAGCAGGATCCAAAGCCAGTCAGGAAGAGATTGACGCCATTCTTGACAAAATTTCTGAGCGGGGTTATGAAAGTTTGTCCGCAGACGAAAAGGAGAAACTATTCAACGCCAGCAAGAAGTAGGGTTAGACTTTCTCCAGGGCCTGATCGATATCCCAGAGCAGGTCGTCAATGTGTTCAACACCAATCGAAACCCTTACCATCTTCTCAGAGATTGCCATTTTTTTGCGATAAGCAGGGTCAACACCTGCGTGGGTCATAGAAGCAGGATGCTCCGCCAACGATTCGGTACTTCCTAAACTAACCGCAAGTTTGACAAGGCGCAAAGCATTTAAAAAACGGAACGCTTCTTTTTCTCCTCCTTTTACATCGAATGAAAGCATGGCACCGGCTGAGGTATATTGTTTTTTGTAGATAGCATATTGCATGGCATCATCTGGCGAGATGTGTCCGAGGTAGTAAACCTTTTCTACTTTGGGGTGAGTCAAAAGGTGATCAGCTACAACTTTCGCATTGGCTGCTTGTTTTTCCATTCGTACTTTCAATGTTTCCAGGCTTCGAAGTAGCAACCAGCCTGTCCATGGTCCAGCCATATTGCCCAAAAAGGTGCGCAACGTCTTCACGCGAGTGATCACTGCTTTAGATCCGCACACGGCTCCCGCAATCACATCACTGTGACCTCCAATGTATTTGGTGGCTGAGTATAAGGAAAGATCAGCACCCAGCTGGAGGGGGTGTTGCCACAACGGGCCCATGTAGGTATTATCAACTGCTATTGTCACCGGTTTATCCTTTGTTGCAAATTCGTTGGCTACTTCTCTACAACTTGCTATGTCAATTAATGCGTTGGTGGGGTTGGCAGGGGTCTCAATGTAGATAAAGCTGAGCTTGTCGCTCTTTCCGCTCGCCTTTACCAGCTCCGCGATCTCTTCCTTTGTTTGCCCCGCATGGAATTCAAGAGGGGTTACGCCTATTTTGGTTAGAAAATGATTGATGAAATGATCGGTGCCGCCATAGAGTGGTCCACTGTGCAGAAGCAGATCTCCCGGTTTGAGAAATTCGAGCAGTACAGTGGTAATGGCTGACATTCCACTCTCAAAAACGGCACACTCTTCAGCTTCATCCCACAACGAAAGTCTGTTCTCCAGGATTTCCAAATCCGGGTTATTGATGCGGCTGTAAATCAGTCCCAGTTCTTCCGAAGGTTCTTTGTCGCGGAGGCCATAGGCTACTTCAAAAAAGGCTTTTCCTTCTTCAGCATTTTTAAATACAAAAGTGGATGTTTGAAAAATAGGACATTTAACGGCTCCCTCAGAAAGTTCGGGTTTGTAACCGTAAGACATCATAAGGGTTTCGGGATGGAATTTTCTGTTGCTCATAGTAATCAGGAATCAATGAGCTACTAAGTTGGCGAAAGCTCCTATTACTTAAAATGATTAACCTCATTTGGAAGAAAAAATATTGGAGGCTTTGCCAGGAGTGGGGATAAAATACTGTATTAGTAGGTATAACCGTAAGGCAGCAGTTAAGATTTGTTGGCCAATTGACCACAAGCCGCATCGATGTCCTTGCCACGGCTCTTTCTTATCCTTGCGGTGATTCCATTACCTTCCAAAAGTTCCTGATACATCCTTAATGCATCTTCACCAGCCTGCTTGAAACCATCGTCTTCAATGGAGTTGTATTCAATCAGGTTTACCTTGGAGGGTACAATTTTGCAGAATTTGAGAAGCGCCTGCGCGTGCTCGATGTCATCGTTGATTCCCTTCCAAACAACATACTCGTAGGTGACTTTCTTCTTACGCTTGTTATACCAGTATTTGATGGCCTCACCTAATTCTTCCAGGGAATTGGTGTCGTTGATGGGCATGATGGAAGAGCGGGTCTTATTGATAGCTGCATGAAGGGATACAGCCAGGTTGAATTTCACTTCATCGTCAGCCATTTTTTTGATCATTTTGGCTACGCCTACCGTAGAAACAGTAAGCCTTCTTGGCGCCATATTTAGCCCCTTGGGAGAAGTAATTTTATCTATGGCTGCTACTACATTATTATAGTTGAGCAAAGGTTCTCCCATGCCCATAAACACGATGTTGGTCAGCGGTCTTCCAAAGAACAGCTCGCTTTGTTCTTTAATGGCTGCTACCTGATCGTAAATCTCATCTGCATTGAGGTTGCGCATGCGCTTGAGTCTGGCTGTAGCACAAAACTTGCAATCAAGGCTGCAGCCTACCTGAGACGAAACACAGGCAGTAATTCTTTTTTCCGTAGGGATAAGCACCGACTCTACAATGAGCCCGTCATGCAACTTAACGGCATTCTTTATGGTGCCGTCCTCGCTGCGTTGCATGTTGTCCACATGAATGTGGTTGATGACAAAATTTTCCTTTAAGAGTTCACGGGTAGGCAAGGAGATATTGGTCATCTGATCAAAGTCCTTACACGATTTTTGCCATAGCCATTCGTATACCTGCTGAGCACGAAAAGACTTGTCGCCATTCTCAACGAAAAACGCTTTTAGCTCGTCAAGCTTCAGCTTACGTATGTCCCTTTTTGTCTTTATCGTCTCAGTCATATTTATTCTACTCTTCTCAATGTGCGCATTTCGCAATCTCTGCCCACCTTGTGAAACCGCAGTGTCACGGAGGTCAATTCATCTATGATGAACCGTTCTTTGATAATACCTGATTTTTTGTCCAGAAATTGTAGTTCATCTCCGGAGAGCTGGTAACGAAACGGTTCCTTGTCCGCACCTTTTCTTTTTCCGGTTGAAAAAATACCTTCTTCTCCCTTTCCCTTAGGATCGAAACGGATGATTCTGGCTACGGCACTGTTGGAAGAACCAAAACCGGGAAGCAATTCCTTCTCCGTTTCACTCAGTTCCATTTCTTGTTCTATGCACGGCTTTTCTTCTGTGAGTTGCCATGTGCCCACAATAGATTGACCATTGGCAATGATGGCCAAATTCGCAATAATCATAATAATGAAATATCTCATAAACGTTGGGTTTAATTCGATACTGCAAAGTTACATTAATTGTTCTCAGCAAGTATCTACTTTGATATTATGGCAAAAAACCGGCCAGAGTCAAATAGCCCATTAGGAGCTGCAATTCCCATATTTGACCTTATGCGGTATGGTGAGAATGTTCCCCATAAATAGCGGCTAAACCTAACAGTCAGTTGGTTGAAAGTGTTTTAAAAAAAATACATATTGGTTTATGAATTCGATTAATATTAACGACTTTCGGCTTTCAAAATTTGAACAATGGAAAAAAGGAATGCTATAATAATTACTGCAGGCTATCTGGACTCAACAAATGGCAAGACTGCACATGGGTTGATCAGAGGAACGGAGAGGTTTTCGATAATAGGAGTGATTGATAGTAAAAGCGCTGGCAAAGATGCCGGAGAAGTTTTAGACGGAAAAAAACGCAATATACCAGTCTATGCTTCCATTGCTGACTTTGCCTCCAATAGCAAAGAGAAAGCTGTCTATTGTATAATTGGTGTAGCAACAAAAGGAGGAGTAATTCCTGAGTCCTTGAGGATTATGCTAAAGGAAGCGCTGGATAATGGCTATGGAATTATCAATGGATTGCATGAATATATTTCGGATGTTCCTGAATTGGCTGACCTGGCCAAACAAAAAGGCCTGGAAATAATAGACGTTCGCAAACCCAAGAAATTCAAGGACCTGCATTTTTGGTCAGGAAAAATAAAAACAGTGACATGCCCTAAAGTAGCCGTGTTGGGAACAGACTGTGCGCTAGGGAAAAGAACGACCTCAAGGTTCCTTGTTCAGGCTATGCGTAATGCTGGTTACAAAGCAGAAATGATTTACACCGGCCAGACCGGTTGGATGCAGGGGGCAAAGTATGGTATGGTGTTCGATTCTACCCTAAATGATTTTATCTCGGGGGAAATGGAGCATGCCATTGTTAGCTGTTGGGAAAATGAAAAGCCGGATATCATCTTTATTGAGGGGCAATCGTCACTTCGCAACCCAAGCGGGCCAGCGGGTGCAGAATGGATTGTCTCAGCGGATGCCACTTCAGTAGTTTTACAGCATAACCCTGCGCGCAAGCAATACAAGGACATGGAATATTATCCTGCCTACATTGCTGACCCCAAGGATGAAATTGCATTGATAAAAATGTATGGAGCCGAAACTGTGGCACTTACAATCAATACCGCTAAGATGGATCAAAAAGATGCCCGCGACTATGCTGCGCAATACGAAAAGGATTTAGGTATACCTTGCATTCTACCTCTGGAAGATGGTGTGGATGCACTTATTCCTATTTTCAAGAAAATGATTGAGGAGTCGAAAAAATAATTTTTATCAAATAAAAAAACGAAAGAATGACCCGTATCAAAGACATTAAAGTTTGGAAAGAAAATCTGGACAACACCAAGCCATACACTATTGCTTATAAAACGACTGATAAGGTAGAAAGCAGTTTTGTAGAAATCACCTTAGAGAATGGGACAACGGGCATTGGCGCAGGTAATCCAAGCGATTATGTGACGGGGGAAACTTTAGACGCCTGCATGAGTGCGTTGGAAGAAAAGAACATTCAGTTTTTGATTGGTAAAGACATCAGGGAAATCAATCAATTGACCTATGAGGTTTGGGAGAAAATGCCCAAGAACCCTGCCGCCCGTGCGGCATTGGATATTGCCATTTATGATGCTTTCACCAAGCACCTGGGCGTGCCTTTGGTAAAATACCTGGGTCAAAAAATAAAATCGCTTCCTACCAGCAATACGATCGGTATCATGAATGTGGAGGAAACTTTGAAGGAAGCTGAAGATTACGGAAAGCGTGGCTTCAGTGTACTTAAAGTAAAGTTGGGAATTGACTTGCAGGAGGACATTGAGCGGATGGTGAAGCTCAGAGAAAAATTTGGCGACAAGTTTACCATTCGCATTGATGCAAATCAGGGATACACCACCGAGAAAACCATTGAATTTTACAATAAGACTAAGCACCTCAGCATTGAGTTGATAGAACAGCCGCTAAAGGCCAAGGCCATTGACGAGATGAAGCAATTGCCAGACGAGGTAAGAAAAGTAATCGCTGCGGATGAGTCGTTGATCTCTCCTAAAGATGCTATCGAATTGATTAAGCCTCCATTGGCTTCTGGTATTTTTAATATCAAATTGATGAAGTGTGGAGGTGTGAGCCAGGCGTTGAAGATTGCTGACATCGCTGCTTTGGAAGGTGTAGATTTGTTCTGGGGTTGCAACGAGGAAAGCATTGTGAGTATCACGGCTGGACTTCATGCTGCGTTCGCATGTGCGAATACCAAATACATCGATCTTGACGGTAGCCTTGACTTAGGCAGAGATGTGGTCAAAGGCGGATTTATTCTGAAAGACGGGGTGATGTATTGCAACGACCAGCCAGGTCTGGGAGTAGAACGTATCTAACTGATTTTAATCATTTGACAGCAAGTAGGGGATTCTCTACCTTCGTAAGGATACATTGATTATGCGAAGGTGGTTGATTTTACTATTTATTGCGATAGCAATTGTTTCAGGGTATGCCCAGTCACTGACTGCAATATCTGATATCAAGTTGAAGAATATTCGCAACAAGGGGGTGTCTATTTCGGCCTCTGAAAAAAACACGGTTATACTTTTTCTGGGTACTGATTGTCCTATCACGCAAAAGTATATAGCACGCATTAAGGAGATTGTAGACAGGTTTGATTCGACAACTGATTTTTATGGGGTGTTTCCCGAGCAATTTTCCATGAAAGAAATCAGACGGTTTAAAAAAGACTATAAAGTACAGATTCACTTTCTGAGAGATGCTAAAATGGAGATGGCTCACTTCCTTGGCGCTACAGTCACCCCTGAAGTATTTCTGTTGGATGGTCAACTGGAACTTCAGTATCAGGGGGCGATCGATAACTGGTTTTACGAACTGGGAAAAAACAGACGCAACACAACGGAACAATATTTGATTGATGCACTTAGTGCATTGGATCAAAGTCAAGAACCACCTTTGAAGAAAACGGAGGCCATTGGCTGTTTTATTCAGATGCCACATGGAATGAAACATCACTGACCGGAATGAGGCTATTTCTATTACTTGTTGGATATTTTTTGGTTGTCAACTTAGGCTTTGGCCAATCGGCTACTTACTATAAAGACATCGAGCCCATTGTGGTTAATAATTGCGTGACATGCCATCGGCCGGGAGGTCTTGGGCCTTTTAGTTTGATGACTTATGAGGAGGTCTCCAACAAAGGAAATTTTATTGCGCATGTTACGAAAACTAAGTACATGCCTCCTTGGCAGGCCGATCCCACTTTCCAGACTTTTAGAAATGAGAAAATTCTAACGGAGGAAGAAATTCAAACTATTCAGGATTGGGTAAAAGGCGGATTGAAAAAAGGAAAAAAATCAAAAAGAACTTCGGTAGTTCAGGTGGAGGAACAAATAGCAGCTCAACCTGACCTGAGTTTGGCGATGGGAAAGCCATTTGATATCTCGGATAAGAGTGTGGAGGAATTTCGGTTCTTTTCTATTCCCACTAATCTGCCCGAAGATACCTACGTGTCGGCCATTGAATTTATTCCTGGGAACAGGAGATTAGTACACCACAGCCGACTAATGGCAGATACCACCAATGACATTCGGGGCATAGATGGCATGTCTGAATTGGACCCAAGGGTAAAGAATTTTCAGAAGACTCCACTTGCTGATGATTTTCTCTATGGATGGGTGCCCGGAAATAATAAAATCTTTTTCCCTCCCAATACCGGTAAGCTACTGTACAAGTCCACCGACCTGATTTTAAATATGCATTACTCGCCATCATCCAAAAAGGAGACGGATCAGTCAAAAGTCAATTTGTATTTTGCTAAAACGGAAGTAGACAGGGTGGTGCATACCCTTACGCTGCGCGAGAACGACATCGTTAATCAGCCCTTCTTCATTTATGCGGAAACCTCACCTACCTTTTATATTAATTATAAAGTGGACAAAGACATATCGCTTATCTCTCTATTGCCCCACATGCACTTTATAGGCAAGCGCTTCAAGGCGGTAGCTGAAACCCCTACCGGGGAAATCATTCCATTAATTAAGATAGACCAATGGGATTTTAATTGGCAGACTACCTACCAACTCAAGCACATGTTAAAAATACCTGCAGGGTCCTATATAAAGGTGGAGGCGCAATATGACAACAGCTCAGACAATAAAGCCAACCCTTTTGTGCCCGCCCGCAACATTGGTTATGGCTGGGGCTCCACCAGCGAAATGTGCAACCTTATAATTTACTACCTCGATTATCGGGAAGGGGATGAGGATATTGATTACTAAGCTGAGGTGAGTACGTTAAGCAACTCTGCTATTGACTGATAAGTATGTTCTTCACTATTGAATTGGGTAATGAGACTTAACCCCTCAGGCAAAGGCTCAAGTTTAATCGTAAAGCTGGAATTTGGATCAATGTGGAAACCGTTCCTTTCCAAGGCATTTTTTGTCCAAAGGTAAGCATGTCCCTCACCAATTAATTGTATGCCCTTGTTGCGATAGGGCTCTTGTTTTACCCTGCCGGTTTTTAAATCAAAACCTTTGAATTGGAAGACCTCATCAAAGGTGCCATCCAGCACCAGGTCTTCGGGCATCCCTACCCGAATGGATTTTTGAGAAGTAGCCAGCCACACCAAGTCTGCCGTTTGCAAGGCCAGGTCAAGCTCATGGGTAGATACCAAAATGGCCTTGTCGTTTTCCTTCGCCAGCTTTCTGAGCAGGTTCATGATCTCAACCCTATTATTAAGATCAAGATGGGCAGTAGGTTCATCCAGCAGAAGTACGGGTGTGTCCTGTGCCAGCGCACGGGCAATCATCACCATCTGCATCTGGCCATCACTCAATTCATGAATCGATTTGTCCAGCAAGTCTTGAATGCGCACTTGTTGCACAGCTTCATCTATTTTCGCCTGATCTGCTTCCGTCATTTTCACGGACCATCCGAGGTAAGGGTATCGCCCATAACTTACCAACTCACTTGCTGTCATCATACCGGCATTCACTCTCTCCGTCAACACTACAGCTACGTTCTTATTACCTATTCCATGAATTTCACCAGATAGAGGTTTTTGTGAACCGGAAAGGGTTCTTATTAAAGTGCTCTTGCCAATTCCGTTGGGTCCCATAAAACAAACCAATTGGCCTCTGGATAAAGAAAGGTTAAGGTCGGCAAACAAAACATGATCCTGAACTGCAGGGTATCCAATACTTAGATTTTTTGTAAAGAGGGGTGAGGCTTTCATCATTTACATTTTTACGCCTTTACTTCTCATGACCACCCATATCACAACGGGGGCACCTATTATAGAGGTGATCGCATTCAGTGGTAAAACGTTGGAGCTTCCAGGAACCTGTGAAAGGATATCGCAAAGCAGAAGGAGAGCTGCCCCTCCCATCATTACCATAGGTAACAATATTTTGTGATTAGTAGTGGGTACTAAAAGTCGGATCAGGTGGGGAACGGCCAGACCTACGAAAGCGATAGGTCCGCAAAAAGCAGTTACTCCTCCAGTGAGCAGGCTTGTGGCCAACACAATTTTAAGTCTTGATTTTTTGATGTCTACACCAAGGCTTTGGGCGTAGTTGTCACCCAGCAACCAGGCGTTGAGTGCTTTTACTGATGTAATGGATAGAGTGCCTCCTATAATTAGCAGGAGGGTAAGTATTACAATTTCACTCCAGGTGGTTCCGCCAACGCTCCCCAGCGTCCAAATGACAAAAGCTTGTAGGTCTTGCGCTTTGCTTAGGTATTGAAGTACGCTTACCAAAGAACCTGAGGCTGCAGCTATCATTAACCCGATAATTAATAACGAGGTATTATCCCGAACCCGCTGGGCAACTACTATTACTAAAAGGAAAATAGCGCCACTACCAAAACTGGCAGCCACTGCCAACGACCAGGGGTTAACTGTCGGTAAGTAAGAAGCCGCGGAGGTTCCAATGAGGATGACGAAGGCTACCATTAGGCTTGCCCCCGAACTTAACCCCAGCACATCAGGACCTGCCAATGGGTTTCTAAAAAGGGTTTGCATCAATAAGCCACCTATAGAAAGTGCTGCGCCTGCTACAATACAGGTGACGGCTTTGGGAATGCGCAACTGCCAAATAATGCTATAGAGGGTGTCCTGGCTATCTCCCTGCCCAAAAAGAGTTGAAAACACTTTGTAAAAGGGTATTTGTATGCTTCCGAATGAGATATTGGCGAAGAAGAGGAGTAGCAGTCCAAACCCCACTAAATAAACCGGCCATGATTTTAGGCTAAAGTTCATAATGCCAGCTGAATTGATGTGCTAAGTGGCTATTTAATCGAACCATTCTATTCCGGCATTTGCAAAGCATGAAATGGTGAATTTTAAGAAGGCCAAATTAGCCTTTAAAAAGTCAAAAAAAGGGCGTTTTCAATTCATATTTAAAATTTTGAAACCCCCATTTGGTAACTACTGTATAGTTCATATCTTTGCAGTCCTTTTTGCGTGGAGAAACCCGCAAAACGACTCAGAAACAAGCAAAATAGGTTTTAGGCATGCCTGGAATAATTGGAAAAAAGGTCGGAATGACCAATGTGTACGGCCAAGATGGTCAAAACATAGCAGTGACGGTAATACAGGCTGGTCCTTGTGTTGTCACTCAGGTGAAGAATGTAGAGACCGATGGCTACAAAGCCGTGCAGCTTGCCTATGGCGAGCGCAAGGAAAAACATACTACCAAGCCTATGATGGGCCACTTCAAAAAAGCGAATACAACTCCTAAGCGTTTCCTTGCAGAATTCAGGGATTTCAGGACAGAGTTTGACGGTATGGTTGAATTGGGCAAGGAAATAAAGCTTGAGGATATATTTAAAGAGGGAGACTGGCTGGATGCTATTGGAACTTCCAAAGGGCGCGGATTTCAAGGTGTGGTAAAACGCCATGGGTTTGCCGGAGTAGGTGGTCAGACTCACGGACAGCACAATAGATTAAGAGCACCCGGATCATTGGGTAACGCATCTTTTGCAGCCCGTGTAGTAAAAGGCAAGAAAATGGCCGGTCAGACAGGTGGAGATCGCGTGAAGGTGTTGAACCTTCAGGTGGTGAAAATCATGCCTGAGCAAAATTTGATATTAGTTAGTGGCCCTGTCCCAGGCGCCAAGAACTCAACAATTATACTTGAAAAGTAATGGACTTAGCTGTTGTAAAACATAGCGGTGAAGACACCGGTCGCAAAGTGAGTCTTTCTTCCGAAATTTTCGGAATCGAGCCTAACGATCACGCCATCTATTTAGATGTAAAAAGCATTTTGGCCAATCAGCGCCAGGGCACTGCCAAGTCAAAGCAGCGCGCAGAAATTAAAGGTTCTTCCAAAAAGCTGAAGAAGCAAAAAGGAACAGGTGGAGCTCGTGCGGGTAACATCAAGAACCCTTTGTTCCGCGGTGGTGGACGTGTTTTCGGCCCTACACCAAGAGATTATTCTTTTAAGCTGAATAAGAAGGTTAAAGATCTTGCTCGTAAATCAGCCCTGGCCTACAAAGCAAAAGACAATGCTATTGCTGTGCTTGAAGACTTTGATTTTGAAGCACCAAAGACAAAGCAATACCTTTCTATGCTTAGCGCACTTTCAGTATCTGACAAGAAGACGTTGGTGATATTGGGAGAAAACAAGCAAAACATTGTGCTTTCAGGTAGAAACGTACAAAACACCAAGGTGATTACTGTTTCTCAGTTGAACACTTATGACCTGATGAATGCAGATCAGTTGATTGTAGTGGAAAGCGGTGTAGAATTGATTAGTAACATTTTAAATAAGCAGTAATCCAATGAGCATATTAAAGAAACCCCTGGTTACTGAAAAAGTCTCTGCTCTTAACGAGAAAGGGAAATATGGTTTTCTGGTTGACAGCGATGCCAACAAAGTAGAGATAAAGAAAGCTGTGGAGAAGATGTATGGTGTAAATGTGGAGAAGGTAAATACCATGAATGTGATGGGTAAGTACAAATCACGTTATACCAAAGCTGGTGTGCTTTCAGGCCGTATGCCAAGTTACAAGAAGGCAATCATTACGGTGGCTGAAGGAGAAGTAATTGATTTTTATAGCAACGTTTAATAACGAATAGCGATGGCGGTAAGAAAACTTAAACCAATGACAGCAGGAAGCAGGCACCGCATGGCGCCAAGCTTTGACGATATCACTGCGAGTCGTCCTGAGAAATCATTGGTAAGTACTATTAAAAAGAGCGGAGGTCGCAACAGCAAAGGCCGTATGACCATGCGCTATATCGGTGGAGGTCACAAGCAAAAGCTTCGTTCGATCGATTTCAAAAGGAATAAATTTGATATTCCTGCCACAGTTAAATCTATTGAATACGATCCTACACGTTCAGCGCGCGTAGCTCTGTTATATTATGCTGATGGTTTTAAGACCTACATTTTGGCTCCACAAGGGCTTAAAGCAGGTCAAACAGTTGTGTCAGGAGAGTCAGTTCCTCCGGAAGTGGGTAATGCACTTCCATTGGGTAAGATTCCTGTGGGTACTATAATTCACAACGTGGAATTGAAGCCTGGTAAAGGAGCAGCTATCGCGAGAAGTGCCGGAGTATTTATTCAGTTGGTAGCACGTGAAGGAGCTTACGCTACTTTGAAAATGCCATCAGGTGAAATGAGAAACGTGCTTACCACTTGCATGGCTACTATTGGAGCGGTTTCAAATCCTGAGCACATGAACGAAAGCCAGGGTAAAGCAGGTCGTAACCGTTGGAGAGGTATTCGTCCACGCACCAGACCAGTAGTAATGAACCCTGTAGATCACCCGATGGGTGGTGGTGAAGGTAGAGCAACAGGAGGTCATCCAAGATCACGTAATGGAGTACCTTCTAAGGGTAAGAAAACTCGTTCTCCTAAGAAGTATTCAGATCGTCTAATCATTGTAAGAAGGAAGAAATAATGGGAAGGTCAATAAAAAAAGGTCCATATCTAGACGCTCGTCTTTTGAAAAAAGTAGAGACAATGGAGCAGTCAGGAAAAAAATCAGTGATCAAGACTTGGTCAAGGAGATCAACAATTACACCGGATTTAATTGGACATACGCTAGCCGTTCATAATGGGAATAAGTTTATCCCGGTGTATGTTACCGAGAACATGGTAGGGCATAAGTTGGGAGAATTTTCACCAACGCGTGTATATAAAGGACATTCAGGAAATAGAAAAGATTAATAGGTATTAATCGCTCTGTCATGGAAGAAACAGTAAAAAAGACAAAAAGATCAGTAGTTAAGCGAGCCAAGTTAGAGGCTATAAAGGAGGCTGCCAAGACTGGCCCTGCCACTGCTTACTTGAAAGACGTACCTACTTCACCCAGAAAGATGAGGTTGGTTGCAGATATGATCAGAGGTACAAGGGTGAATCACGCACTTAACCTGCTGAAGTATGAAGCAAAATATTCTTCTCAGAAATTGGAGAAGCTTTTGTTATCTGCCATCAGCAACTGGTCAGTGAAGAATGCAGATCAAAAGCTTGAAGAAGCAGATCTGTTTATCAAAGAAATATTTGTAGATGGTGGTCGTCAGTTGAAGCGTTTGAGACCAGCTCCACAAGGTCGTGCTCACAGGATCAGAAAAAGATCAAATCACGTAACACTTGTGGTGGATAGCATGGTGCCTGTGGTAGAGAAAGCAGAAGCTAAGCCAGAAGCAAAAAAAGCTGAAAAGCCTGTAAAGAAAAAGGCTGCTAAGAAAAAGTCAACTAAAAAGGAAACAAAGGAATAATGGGACAGAAAGTTAATCCGGTAGGTTTTAGACTTGGAGTTATCCGCGGATGGGATTCAAGCTGGTTCGGAGGCAACACATTTGCTGACAAATTGGTAGAGGATCAGAAAATCCGCAAGTATGTAAGTGCTCGTATTCCTAAAGGAGGTATATCTAAAGTTGTTATCGAACGTACTTTAAAGCGCATCACGCTTACCATTCACACTGCCCGTCCGGGTGTAGTAATTGGTAAAGGAGGTACAGAGGTTGACAAGATCAAGGAAGAGTTAAAAAAATTAACCAACAAAGACGTTCAGATCAATATTTTCGAGATCAAACGCCCTGAGTTGGATGCGAAGTTGGTAGGTGAGTCTATCGCCCAGCAGCTAGAGGCAAGGATCGCTTTCCGTAGGGCCATGAAACAAGCTATTGCATCTGCAATGCGTGTTGGGTCTGAAGGTATCAAGGTGAAATTGTCAGGTCGTTTGGGTGGAGCTGAGATGGCGCGTACAGAGCAGTACAAGGAAGGAAGAATTCCTTTGCATACCCTTCGTGCGGATATCGACTATGCGGTAACAGAAGCACAAACTGTTTACGGAAAAATCGGAATAAAAGTGTGGGTGTTCAGAGGAGAGATTTTCGGTAAGCGTGATTTGTCACCAAACGTGGGCATGGTAAGCAATGCTGGTGGTGATAATAAAGGAGGAGCTCCTGATCGCAGAAGAGCCGGAGGCCGTGGTCGTGGTGAAAGATCTGACCGTGGTGGTGAAAGAGGTGGAGACAGAAGAAGAAAAAATTAATTAGGAATTTTTAACAGGTAGCAAATATGTTACAGCCGAAGCGTACCAAGTATAGAAAAATGCACAAAGGCCGTGTAAAAGGATTGGCAACTCGTGGTCACTCGATTGCATTTGGTTCTTTTGGTCTTAAAGCACTCGAAGGCGGTTGGATAACAGCACGTCAGATAGAAGCAGCGAGGATTGCCGTAACCCGCGCTATGAAGCGTGAGGGGCAGGTGTGGATTCGTATTTTCCCTGACAAGCCGATCACTAAGAAGCCTGCCGAGGTAAGGATGGGTAAGGGTAAAGGAGCTCCTGAATATTGGGTGGCTGTAGTAAAGCCTGGTACTATTCTTATAGAAGCTGGAGGAGTAGACCTGGCAACTGCGAAGGAGGCATTGCGTTTGGCGCAAGGTAAACTTCCATTTTTAACAAAATTCACCGTACGCAGAGACTACGTAGAAACTGCAGCAAGCAAATAAAGCAATGAAAAACGCGGAGATAAAAGCATACACTGTAGACGAGCTCAAGGAAAAAATTGGTAGCGAACAGGAAGCGTTGCGCAAACTGAAATTTGCACATCAGATTTCCTCTATCGAAAACCCTTTGAAAATCCAGGAAACCAGAAGGTTGGTTGCTCGCTTGAAAACTGAATTGAGAGCTAAAGAACTTCAAAAGTAATTTCCAATGGAAAGGAATCAGAGAAAAGAAAAAGTAGGAATGGTCACCAGTAATAAGATGGATAAGACCATAACCATAGCGGTGAACAGAAAGGTGAAACACCCTATCTACGGCAAGTTCATGCAAAAGACCACCAAATTGATGGTGCATGATGAAAAAGGTGAGGCTGGAATTGGAGATACCGTTCGCATCAGCGAAACACGCCCTTTGAGCAAAAACAAAAGGTGGAGATTAGTAGAAATAGTAGAAAAAGCTAAATAACATGATACAGACCGAATCAAGATTAAAGGTGGCTGACAACAGCGGAGCAAAAGAGGTTCTCTGTGTTCATGTATTGGGAGGAACCAAAAGACGCTATGCTTCAGTGGGTGATACTATTGTAGTTACAGTAAAGTCGGCTATCCCTTCCAGCGCAATAAAGAAAGGAACTGTTTCTAAGGCGGTTGTAGTAAGAACCAAAAAAGAAATCAGAAGAAAAGACGGGTCATATATCCGCTTTGAAGAAAACGCTGCAGTGCTTTTGAACCCACAAAACGAGCCACGTGGTACTCGTATTTTTGGGCCAGTAGCTCGCGAGCTGAGAGAAAAGCAGTTTATGAAAATTGTTTCATTGGCCCCTGAAGTACTTTAATTATGGAAAGGAGATTTAACAAACAGCCTAAAATGCACATCCGCAAAGGAGATACCGTAAAGGTGTTGGCTGGAAACGATAAAGGAAAAGAAGGAACAGTACTAGAGCTATTCCTTGAGAAGCAGCGTGCTATTGTTGAAGGAATCAACATGGTAACGAAGCATGAGAAGCCTTCAGCTGGAAAGCCAGAAGGAGGAATTAAAAAAACGGAAGCTGCTGTTCACGTAAGCAACCTGATGTTGGTCAATCCGGCAGACGGAAAAACTACCCGTACGGGTAGAAAGCTGAATGACAAAGGCAAGCTTCAAAGGTATTCTAAGAAAACAGGAGAATTTATTAAGTAATGGCAACGCCCAGATTAAAAGACAAATACTTGAATGAAATTGTGCCTTCACTGAAGGATCAGTTTCAATATAAGTCCATCATGCAGGTACCTAAGATGACAAAGATTTGCATCAACAAAGGTATTGGAGCAGCAGTAGCCGATAAGAAATTGGTTGATATTGGTGTGGAAGAGCTTACTACCATCACTGGTCAGAAAGCTGTAGCTACAAAATCAAAGAAAGCAATTTCGAATTTTAAGCTACGTGAGGATATGCCGATCGGAGCGAAGGTGACTTTGCGCGGTGACCGTATGTTTGAATTCATGGATCGTATCATGAACGTGGCTTTGCCTCGTGTACGTGACTTCAAAGGAGTGAGTGATAAGGGATTTGATGGCCGTGGTAACTATACCCTGGGTGTGAAGGAACAAATCATTTTTCCTGAGATATCAATTGATAAAGTGACTAAAATCAATGGGATGGATATCACTTTTGTGACTACCGCTCAGACAGATGAAGAAAGCTTTGCATTGTTGAAGGCATTTGGGATGCCTTTTGTTAACAAAAATAAACAAGACTAATGGCAAAATTATCCATTATAGCACGCGACAGAAAGAAGGAAGCCCTTGTGAAGCGCTATGCAGCGAAGCGTAAGGCGTTGAAAGAGGCAGGTGATTGGGAGGGTTTAGATAAACTTCCAAGAAATTCTTCGAGAGTACGCATTCATAATCGTTGCAAATTGACGGGTAGACCCAAAGGATATTTGCGAAAATTCGGCATTTGCCGTAATCAATTCCGCCAGATGGCATCTGATGGGTTGATTCCAGGAGTTACGAAAGCTAGCTGGTAAACAGAAAACCAGCTTTTGAATAAAGGAAAGGATTCAATAACTTTGCAGCCCCGTTTTTTGGCGGGTTTGCTTTTTTAAATGGAATATGAATATAACAGATCCGATAGCAGATTATTTAACCAGGTTGAGAAACGCCATTAAGGCGCGTCATCGTGTGGTTGAGGTGCCTTCATCTAATCTTAAAAAGGAGATTACAAAGGTACTTTTTGATAAGGGTTACATTCTGAACTATAAGTTCGAAGAAACCGATAACAAGCAAGGTTTAATCAGGATCGCATTGAAATACAATGCAGAAACCAAGGAATCTGCTATTTCAAACCTGAAGCGCGTAAGTTCGCCTGGTTTGCGTCAGTATAAAGAGGCCAGCAAACTGCCAAAAGTATTAAATGGCTTGGGTGTTGCGATTCTTTCAACTTCCAAAGGTGTAATTACCGATAAGGAAGCCAGAGCAATGAATGTGGGTGGAGAAGTATTGTGTTACGTTCATTAATAGAGAATAACGATGTCACGAATAGGTAGAAATCCCGTACAAGTTCCAAATGGTGTGACCATCACATTCAATGAAGGTGATCACAAAGTTTCTGTAAAAGGACCGAAAGGAGAACTTCATCAGGTAATTGATCCTGACTTTAAGATTAAGCAGGACAATGGAGAGTTGTTGGTAGAGCGTCCCTCTGAGCAAAAAAGACACAAAGCAATGCATGGTCTTTACCGTTCATTGATTGCTAATATGGTCACTGGAGTAAATGAGGGTTATAAGCGCCAGCTGGAGTTGGTGGGTGTAGGATTTAAGGCTAGTGCTCAAGGCAATGTATTGGAATTGAGTGTGGGTTATTCACATAATATCTTTTTCGCAGTGCCTTCTGAATTGAAAGTGCAGGCGATTACGGAAAAGGGATCAAACCCAACAATTATTCTGGAAGGAATTGATAAGCAGTTAATCGGTCACGTAGCGGCCAAAATAAAGTCACTTCGTAAAGTGGAGCCTTACAAAGGAAAAGGTATTCGTTTCACTGGTGAGTTTGTACGCAGAAAAGCTGGTAAAGCTGCTTCTAAATAATTATAAGTATGGCTAATATAAAGTCTAAAGCAGATAGAAGGAAAAGATTAAAAATGGGTATCCGCAGGAAAGTGAAGGGTACCGCAGAAAGACCACGTCTTTCCGTTTTTAGAAGCAATAAAGTGATCTATGCTCAAGTAATAGATGACACAAAGGGAATGACCCTTGCGGCATCATCTTCTGTGGAGCTGGATAAGAAAGGTGGAGTGAATTTGGAGATCTCTAAAAACGTAGGAAAAAAGGTAGCTGAAAAAGCACTTGCTTCTGGTGTAAACACCATCGTTTTTGATCGCAATGGTTCTTTGTATCACGGTAACATCAAAGCTTTGGCTGAAGGCGCCAGAGAAGGAGGTTTAAAATTTTAATTGAATGACACAAAGCAACGTCAGCACGGTAAAGGCAAGTGAAATAGATCTTAAAGAAAAGGTCGTAGCAATTCAGCGTGTAGCCAAAGTGGTGAAAGGTGGACGCAGGTTCAGCTTCTCAGCCATAGTAGTAGTGGGAGATGGAAACGGGGTAGTAGGCTACGGATTGGGTAAAGCCAATGAAGTAACAGATGCTATCACTAAAGGTATTGATGATGCCAAGAAACACCTGGTGAAGGTGCCTATCATTAAAGGTACTGTTCCTCATGAGTCGATTGGTAAATTCGGTGGTGGTTTTGTGTTGTTAAAACCAGCTTCTGCCGGTACGGGTGTTATCGCAGGTGGTGCGATGCGTGCGGTGCTTGAAAGTGCAGGTGTACATAATGTATTGGCGAAGTCAAAGGGATCTTCTAATCCTCACAACGTGGTGAAAGCAACTTTCAAGGCGTTGACTGGAATGAGAGATGCTCATACTATCGCAAGAAATAGAGGAATTACCTTATCAAAGGTTTTCAACGGATAAGAGATATGGCTAAAGTTAGAATTACTCAAAAGAAAAGCATGATCAAAAGGCCTGAAACACAGCAGCTGACCATTCAGTCGTTGGGGTTGGGCAGATTGAATAAGTCTGTAGAAGTAGAATATACTCCTCAGATTCAGGGCATGGTAAAGAAAGTGAGTCATTTGGTTAGCGTAACCGAGATATAAAGATGAAGCTACACGAATTAAAACCGGCAAAAGGATCTACCAAAACCAATAAGCGTTTGGGGAGAGGACAAGGATCTGGTGGTACTACCGCAGGCCGTGGTCATAAAGGTGCAAAATCACGCTCAGGCTATAGCCGCAAGCTAGGATTTGAAGGTGGTCAGATGCCACTTCAAAGACGTGTGCCTAAGTTTGGATTTACCAATAACAATAAGGTTTATTTCAAGTGTGTAAACCTTGATGCATTGGAAGGTCTTGCAGAAAAAACTAAATCTTCTGAAATCAATATACAATTGCTTATCGACAATGGTGTGGTAGGTAAGAAGGATAAAGTGAAGGTATTGGGACGAGGAGAATTGAAAGCAAAGGTAAATGTAGAAGCACATGCTTTTTCAGCAACCGCTATTAAGGCGATTGAAACGGCAGGTGGTAAAGCGAATAAAGTGTAACGATGAAGAAATTCTTCACCACCATAAAGAACATTTTTTCGATCGAGGATCTTCGCGTCCGGATCATGAATACGATCGGCTTCCTGATTATTTTCAGGTTAGGTTCGTACATAGTGCTTCCGGGAGTGGATGCTAACCTGTTGGCCGGTAATCAAGGTGGTATTTTCGACTTGCTGAATACTTTCCTGGGCGGCTCTTTTAGTCGTGCCTCCATATTTGCATTGGGAATCATGCCGTATATCTCGGCTTCGATTGTGGTACAGTTGCTTACAGTGGCCGTGCCTCACTTCACCAAAATGCAAAAGGAAGGTGATAGTGGAAGAAAGAAGTTAAATCAGTTTACACGCGTGTTGACGATTGCTATTACAGCTGCTCAGTCATACGGATATTTAAGAACTACTATTAATGATGAGGCGCTTACCAATCCAGGTATGTTCTGGATGGTTTCTTCAATCATTATCCTTGTCTCTGGAACCATGTTCTGTATGTGGCTAGGAGAGCGTATTACGGATAAAGGAATTGGTAACGGTATCAGTATGCTGATCATGATCGGTATTGTGTCTCGTTTTCCAGCTGCTATCTGGCAGGAGATGGATGCCAAGGGTATGAACGGAGCCCTTCTTTTCATCATTGAATTGTTGGCCTTGTTCTTTGTGGTAGTGGGAGTGATCGCACTTACACAGGCAACCAGACGTATTCCGGTTCAGTATGCCAAGCAGGTAGTAGGTAATAAGCTTTATGGTGGTAAAAGGGATTTTATTCCTTTGAAGCTCAACTCTGCCGGAGTAATGCCAATCATCTTTGCGCAAGCTTTGATGTTCATTCCTCCTTTGTTGGCAGGTATTTGGAGAGACAGTGATTTGGGTGCCTATGTAGGTTCTACTTTCGCTGATTTTACTTCTTGGCAATACAATTTATTATTCGCCATCCTGATTCTGTTGTTTACATTTTTCTATACAGCAATCACGGTACCGAGTAATGACATTGCTGATAATTTGAAACGCAACGGTGGATTTGTTCCGGGCATAAAACCTGGAAAGCAAACCGCTGAGTTTATAGATGGTATTTTATCAAAAATTACTTTACCAGGTGCAATCTTTCTGGCGATAGTGGCGATTCTCCCTGCATTTGCAGTGAGGGCTGGCGTTACGCAAAATTTTGCTCAATTCTACGGTGGTACTTCTCTTTTGATTTTGGTGGGTGTTGTTTTAGACACGCTCCAGCAAATAGAGAGCTATCTGTTGATGAGGCATTATGAAGGAATGATGAAGTCTGGGAGAGTGAAAGGACGTTCTCAGTTTGCTGCGGCTTGAGTTTGAATGATTCATTACAAGACAGCAGAGGATATTCAGGTAATTAAAGAGGGAGCTCAAATTTTGGGGCAAGCTCATGGGGAGGTAGCCAGGCTGGTAAAGCCGGGCGTCAAAACCAAAGACCTGGATAAAATCGCTGAAGAGTATATTAAGGATCATGGAGGCTCGCCTTCTTTTAAGGGTTACAATGGCTTTCCGGCAGCCTTGTGTATTTCTGTCAATGAGACAGTGGTTCATGGGTTTCCAAGCCAGTACGAATTGAAAGAGACGGATATAATCTCTGTTGATTGTGGTGTCTATTTTAAAGGCTTCCACAGCGACTCAGCGTACACGTATCCGTTGGAAGGTGTAGCACCAGAAGTACTTGATCTACTGGATCGAACTTATGACTCTCTTTATCTTGGTATAGAACAGGCTAAGGTGGGAAATAGAATCGGTGAGGTCAGTTTTGCGATACAAAGTTATGTGGAGCAATTCGGATACGGAGTGGTGAGGGAATTGGTAGGACATGGGGTAGGAAAAGATCTTCATGAGGACCCTGAAGTTCCCAACTACGGAAAGAAAGGAAGAGGGGCGAAGATAAAAGCAGGGATGGTGTTCGCGATAGAACCGATGATCAATCTTGGGACTAAGAGTGTAGTTCAGGAGAACGATGGTTGGACCATACGAACGGCCGACAGAAAGCCATCAGCTCATTTTGAGCATACGGTGGCGGTATTAGAAGATAAAACAGAAGTCTTAACGACTCATAAGTATATAGAAGAAAATTATAAGTATAAGTGGCGAAACAAAAGTCGATAGAGCAAGACGGTACCATTTTGGAGGCGTTATCCAATGCGATGTTTCGTGTACAGTTGGAAAATGGCCACGAGGTACTGGCGCACATTTCAGGAAAGATGAGGATGCACTACATCCGCATTCTTCCTGGAGACAAGGTGAAGCTTGAAATGTCGCCTTATGATTTAACAAAAGGAAGGATAACTTTTAGATATAAGTAAAATGAAGGTAAGAGCATCCATAAAGAAACGCAGTGCTGATTGCAAGCTGATTAGGCGCAATGGCAAATTGTATGTGATTAACAAAAAGAATCCGAGATTTAAACAAAGACAAGGATAATTATGGCACGTATCGCTGGTGTAGATATTCCCGATAACAAAAGAGGTGAGATCAGTTTGACTTATATCTATGGCATAGGCCGTAGATCAGCTCAGAAAATCCTTGCTCAGGCAAACGTGGATTTGGATAAGAAGGTGAAGGATTGGAATGACGATGAGTCAAATACCATCCGTGCCCTTATCGCAGAGCAGTTTAAAATCGAAGGTGTGCTTAAGTCTGAAGTTCAGCTAAGCATTAAGCGATTGATGGATATTGGATGTTACCGAGGCCTTAGGCACCGTAAAGGATTGCCGGTAAGAGGTCAGGGAACAAAGAATAACGCGCGTACACGCAAAGGAAAGCGTAAGACCGTAGCGAATAAGAAAAAGGCAGTTAAAGGTTAATAAGTAAAATACTTTCCAAATGGCTCAGGAAAAGAAAAAAGATAAAAGTAAAAAGAGAGTTGTGACCGTAGAGGCTACTGGACAAATTCATATCCAGGCTACTTTCAACAACATCATCATTTCCATTACCAATATGGCTGGTCAGGTAGTATCCTGGGCATCTGCTGGAAAGATGGGCTTTAAGGGTTCTAAAAAGAACACTCCCTATGCAGCACAAACTGCAGCACAGGAATGCGGTACCAAAGCCTATGAATTGGGAATGCGCAAAGCTGAGGTATTTGTAAAAGGCCCTGGGTCTGGTCGTGAGTCTGCGATTCGTACGCTTCAGGGTGTTGGGATAGAGATATCCACTATTCGTGATGTCACTCCGTTGCCTCACAATGGCTGCCGTCCTCCAAAGAAAAGAAGAGTTTAATTAATAGAGCATAATCTAGCCATGGCAAGATATACAGGTCCTAAAACAAAGATTTCAAGAAGGTTCGGTGAGCCTATTCTAGGAGATAGTAAAGCACTTCAAAAGAAAGCTTATCCTCCCGGACAACACGGTAAAGGCAAAAGACGCAAACTATCTGAATACGCTGTTCAGCTTGCTGAGAAGCAAAAAGCGAAATACATCTATGGTGTATTGGAGAAGCAGTTTGAAAATATTTTTGATAAAGCTACACGTAAGAAAGGCGTAACCGGTGAGGTATTGCTTCAATTGTTGGAGTCAAGATTGGACAATACGGTATATCGTCTGGGTATAGCTACTACGCGCAGAGCAGCACGCCAGTTGGTTGTGCACAAGCACATTCTTGTGAATGGCGAAGTAGTAAACATCCCATCCTACACACTGAAGCCGGGTGAAACCATTGAGGTAAGAGAGAAATCTAAGTCTTTGGAAACCATTTCGGATAGCCTGGCCGCACATTCAACCAAAAGACACAGCTGGTTAGAATGGGATGGTGGAGATATGGTAGGGAAATTGATCACCTTGCCACCTCGCGAAGATATTCCAGAGAATATCAATGAGCAGTTGATTGTCGAATTGTACTCCAAGTAATATTTAACATTAAATAAAATTACCTATGTCAATATTAGCATTTCAAATGCCAGAAAAGGTTGTAATGGAAAAGTCCGATGATTTTCGTGGTCTTTTCACATTCAAACCACTGGAAAGAGGATACGGAGTAACCATTGGTAATGCATTGAGAAGAATCCTTCTTTCATCATTGGAAGGTTATGCCATTACAGGTATTAAAGTTCCTGGTGTGTTGCATGAGTTCTCTACAATAGAAGGTGTAGTTGAAGATGTGTCAGAAATCATTCTGAACCTAAAGCAGGTTCGTTTGAAGAAGAATTCAGATAATTTTGAAAGCAAAATCACTGTCAATATCAAGAAGCAAAAGCAGTTCACCGCAGGTGATATCGCAAAATTTACTTCTGGTTTTGATGTTTTGAATCCTGATCATGTGATCTGTAACCTTGACGAGTCAGCACAATTTGAGATTGAGTTGACCATCGAGAAGGGACGTGGATACTTGCCAGCAGAAGAGAATAAGCCAAGTGAGCAATTATTTGGGTTTATTCCGATCGATGCGATTTTCACTCCAGTGAAAAATGTGAAATACAGTGTGGAAAACACCCGTGTAGAACAAAAGACTGACTATGAAAAGTTGGTTATCGACATCGAAACAGATGGTTCTATTCATCCTGAAAAGGCACTAGAAGGAGCTGCTTTTATATTGATTCAACACTTCCGTCTGTTTTCTGATAAGTCTATCGAATTGGAGACTGGTAAGGATAGCGAAATCGAGCAAGTGGATGAGGAGATGCTTCACATGAGAAAGCTTTTGAAAACTGCCTTGCATGACTTAGACCTTTCAGTACGCGCATACAACTGCTTAAAGGCAGCTGATGTGAAGTCATTGGGGGATCTTGTAAGACTGGAGATTTCAGATATGATGAAGTTTAGAAATTTTGGTAAAAAATCACTGGCTGAACTAGAGCAGCTGGTAGCAGAGAAGAGCCTTACTTTCGGTATGGATCTTTCAAAATATAAATTAGAAGAGGACTAATGAGACACGGGAAGAAAATTAATCACCTTGGCCGTAAGGCGGCTCATCGCCATGCGTTGCTTTCCAATATGGCATCGTCACTGATTCTTAATAAAAGAATTACGACTACTGTTGCTAAAGCTAAAGCATTGAGAAAGTATGTAGAGCCATTGCTTACCAAATCGAAAACAGATACTACCCATTCTCGCAGAACGGTGTTTTCGTATCTTCAAAATAAGGAATCGGTATCCATGCTATTCGGTGAGGTGGCATCACGCATTGCAGACCGTCCGGGTGGGTATACAAGAATTATCAAGTTTGGCGACTTACGCCATGGTGATAATGCTGAAATGTGCCTTATGGAGTTGGTAGATTTTAACGATATCTACAAGAAAGAAGGTGCTGAGAAGAAAACGAAGACTCGCAGAAGCCGCAGATCTAAGAAATCTGAGGGCACTGAGGCAGGGTCTGAAGTAGAGGCAGCAGCTACTACTGAAGCTCCTGAGGCGAAAGAAAAGCCAAAGAAGACAGCAAAAAAAGCAGCTAAGAAGACCACTAAAAAGAAGGACGAAGAGTAGTGGTTGATTTGAATAATATCGAGAAGGGATCAGCAGTTATTGCTGATCCCTTTTTTTATGCCTTATATGCTACCCGGGAAATTTTATCTGAGATATCCCAAGATCAAATTCCAAACAGGTTATTTTTGTCAAACCAAACCACAACATGAGCGCAACCAACAAAGCATACTTACTTTTAGCTGACGGCCTTTTAATTGAAGGAAAAGCAATAGGCAAGAAAGGGACTTCCGGAGGGGAGATTTGTTTCAACACTGGGATGACTGGCTACCAGGAGATTTATACTGACCCTTCTTACTATGGTCAGATTGTAGTCAATACCACCGCCCACATTGGTAACTATGGCTCATTAGATGAG
Source organism: Cyclobacteriaceae bacterium (assembly GCA_039971015.1). Lineage (GTDB taxonomy): Bacteria > Bacteroidota > Bacteroidia > Cytophagales > Cyclobacteriaceae > ELB16-189. The sequence goes on along the minus strand of JBDVKV010000004.1, from coordinate 870,554 downwards.
GAACAGGAATCTGACAGCCCCAAAATAAAAGGTTTGGTGGTCAATGAATTTTCAGAGGATTACAGTAGAAAGACGGCATCTGAAAGCCTCCAGCAATACCTGGAGAAACATAATGTTGTGGGTATCGCAGATATTGATACCAGGATGTTGGTGCGTCATATCCGCAGCAAAGGGGCAATGAACGCCATTATTTCTTCTGAGCTGAGCCCCGAAGAATTAAAGAAAGAACTTGCCAATGTTCCTTCTATGGATGGATTGGAACTGGCATCAATCGTGAGTACAAAGAAACCGTACTTTGAAGGCGATGCCAATTCACCGTACAAGGTGGCCGTACTTGATGTAGGGATTAAAAAAAGTATCCTTACCAACCTGGCTGCAAGGGGGTGTTATTTACAGGTGTTTCCCGCCAAAACATCGTTTGCAGAAATGGAGAGTTGGAATCCTGATGGGTATTTCATCTCCAACGGGCCTGGCGATCCGGCTACCATGGATTATGCGATTACAACAGTAAAGGAAATGATGAATTCAGATAAACCGGTTTTTGGGATTTGTCTGGGGCATCAATTGTTGGCTTTAGCCAATGATATTTCTACCTACAAAATGCATCATGGTCACCGTGGACTAAACCATCCTGTAAAGAATTTGCGCACAGGTTTGGGTGAGATGACTTCTCAAAATCATGGTTTTGCGATAAGTGAAAAGGATATTGAGAAGAATAAGAATGTAGAGGTGACCCACGTACACCTCAATGACAAAACCATTATGGGATTGAGTGTGAAATCAAAAAATGCATTTTCAGTTCAATACCACCCAGAGGCATCACCCGGACCACACGACTCAAGGTATTTGTTTGATCAGTTTGTTGAGATGATAAAGAAAGGCCAATTGGTTGAATCTGTAAAGGATTAAAAATTTTTGATTTGGGATTTTAGATTTAATCTCGATGGATAGGCATGAATTAATTAAAAGAACTCGAGAATTTGCTAGAAGAGTATTTAAATTATTAGAAAGGCTTCCAAAAGGTCAAGCTTCTCAAGTGATCACATATCAACTTATGAAATCCTCGTCATCGGTTGCTGCTAACTATAGAGCCGTAATTAGGGCAAAATCACCTCTCGATTTTAAGAATAAAATAAAGATTGTTCTTGAAGAAGCAGATGAGAGTAACTTTTGGTTAACATTTATTGCGGATGTGGAGTTATTGTCGGTTGAAGACAAAGAACTTATATTGCTAATAAAGGAATCAGATGAACTGACAGCAATATTTGTTGCATCACTTAAAACATTGAATAAATCAAATCCTTAAATCTCCTAATCTTAAATCCTAGAGTATAATGAGTTTAATAGAGAGTATCCATGCCCGTCAAATTTTGGATAGCCGCGGCAATCCTACTATTGAAGTTGATGTGATTACCGAATCCGGTGCCTTTGGAAGGGCAGCCGTTCCATCAGGTGCTTCTACCGGCATGCATGAAGCAGTAGAGCTTCGAGATGGTAACAAGAAATTATTCATGGGCAAGGGTGTGCTCAAGGCTGTGAAGAATGTTAATGAAATCATTGCCGAACAAATTGTTGGATTTGATGTTGTGGATCAAAATCTGATCGACAAAATCATGATGGAGGTTGACGGCACAAAGAATAAAAGCAAATTGGGAGCCAATGCAATATTGGGTACTTCTCTTGCTGTGGCCAAAGCAGCTGCTATGGAATCGGGTCAGTCCTTATTTCGCTACATCGGTGGGGTAAACGCCAATACAATGCCCGTTCCTATGATGAACATTTTGAATGGGGGTAGCCATGCCGACAACTCCATTGACTTTCAGGAGTTCATGGTGATGCCAGTAAAAGCCGATACGTTTTCCGAAGCATTGAGAATGGGTACTGAAGTATTTCATCATTTGAAAAAAGTACTTCACGACAAGGGCTTGTCAACTAATGTAGGTGATGAGGGAGGTTTTGCTCCTAATATTACCAGCAATGAAGAAGCCATAGAGGTGGTATTGAAAGCCATTGAAAAAGCAGGATACAAACCAGGTGTAGATATTTTTATTGCCATGGATGCAGCCTCTTCAGAATTTTATGATAAAAAGTCAAAAACCTATCATTTCAAAAAATCCTCTGGTAAGAAATTAAAGTCTGAAGAGATGGTAGAGTACTGGGCCAAATGGGCTAAGAAATACCCAATTATCTCTATTGAAGATGGGATGGATGAAAACGATTGGAAAGGCTGGAAGCAGCTGACAGACAAAATTGGAGACAGCGTTCAGTTGGTAGGGGATGACTTGTTCGTAACCAATGTAGACTTTCTTCAAAAAGGAATCGATCAGGGAGTGGCCAATTCCATCCTTGTAAAAGTGAATCAAATAGGAACGCTTACAGAGACCATCAATGCAGTGAACCTGGCTAAACAAAATAAATACAAAAGTGTGATGTCTCACCGCTCAGGTGAAACTGAAGATAGTACCATCGCGGATCTTGCGGTGGCATTGAATACGGGGCAAATTAAAACCGGATCAGCTTCGCGTTCTGATCGTATGGCCAAGTACAACCAATTACTGCGCATCGAAGAGGAATTGGGGGAAACTGCTTATTTCCCTGGTCTAAAATTCTAAAAGACAATAGAAGCAACCATTGTGAATCAGATTTTCACAATGGTTGCTTTAATAAATACTATTCGCAGTCTACATCTTCCAGCGTGCTGTCCCAGCAATGGAAGTTTTCGTCTCCAAAGTGGTTGGGGTTGCTCACTCTTCCCTCCTTCGTATCACGATTCCATTCTATCTCGGCTTTGTTATCGTTTTCCTTATCGTAAATGTGATAGAACACATTGAAAGGAGTTTCTTCATTTATACCAAAGTAGATGTATCCACCTTTACCAGCGGCATCAGGGTCAATGCTGGTATATTTAATATCAGCAACCGTGTTATTGACATTACGGGTCCAATCAATTTGTAGAAAAGGTTTGTTTAGGTCGGGCCCAAAATTTAGGGTCCACTCACCTTCTGTATGTTCGGCATTGGCATGACCCGTGTACCATTCGTAATCTGTATACGCACCATCTTTGGAAAGCAACATCTTCCAATCAATACCATCACTAACGAGGGTACCCTGAAGCTTAGCAGAATGCTGCACATTAGCCGCAGAGAAATTAAAAGTCCACTGCCAGGTGTTGTTACCAATGAACTCGGGAGTTTGATCGATGGATGCTTTGAACGCTGCTACGGGTACAATGGTGGCTGTGCCAAGTATGATGTTCCAAACACCAACACTAACAGCTGCATGTCCCCAATTACCTTTTGCGTTGGTTCGTCCACCAATTCTGCCGCCATCGTCTTGAGGCAGTTGATTCAAATCCATTTCAAATGTAGAAGATGGAGGTATTTCCGGGGCCGGACCAGGAGGTGTGCCAATTCCTTCATCGTCACCACATGAAGATAAAATAATACTAAACCCTAAAAAAAAGACTGCCAGGCTCTTGGCAAAGTTGGTTTTAAGTGAATTCATAATTTAAGTTGTTAATTGATCGCTACTTGTAGGTCAAATTTTAAGCCAAAATTAGCTTATAGTAGACCATCACACATATAACACGGTTTTAAGGTGATACCCTAGGTTTATAGTTACTAAATTTTAAAGTGGATTGGAATTGGGTGAGGTGGAATTGTAATAAAATAACGATCAGTGGGTATCTGCTCCACAAATCACCCAGAATCAGCTATGATAAACTCGCGATGCAATGATGAGCCCATCATTTACTTCAAGCGTTTCACCCACTCTCAGATCCGCTTCATTTTCTACTTGCCGGATGTACTCCATGAATACCCTGTTCTCATGAGAAATAAGATGCAATACTTTGTACTGGAGTGATGGCAATCGGTCAAATGCATCTTGCCACCAGCTTCGTAATGCTTCCTTTCCTTTTATTAAACCGAGGGTATCAGGGTAAAGCAATTTCAGTTTAGGGCTGTAGTGTTCTGCCTCATCATGGTAAAGGTTTAATAATTTTTCAAGATCATGTTGATTGAACGCCTCAAACCAATCCAGCGCTATTCTATTCAATTCGTTATTGGTCATTATTCTTTAATAAAATAAGGAGCGCAAAAGTAATGGATAGACTTGAAGTTAGTTAGTAAATTGTAGGGTATCATCAGTAGGAATCCAAATTGAAGCTATTAAAATCTCAACATAAAGATATTCTCCAGCTACTGGACGAATTAAAGATTCCTCAGGAGAGGCTTTTGTTGGTTAAGAAAAAAGGAAGAATACAACTGACCCTATCCGGGGTTGATACCTACTTTGATTTTTTTAGAAGAAAGGCTGTGTCTATCACTTCAGACGAGCACCAATGGAAAGAGGTAGAGCATTATGAATTAAAGATTGCAGGTAAGCCCCAAAAAGTATCCTCATGGGCTGATGTAGTGTTGGAACTGCGGAAGTGGCTCCATGGGCAAACGAGTACCTTCTAGATGTTTAGTCGTCTCAAAATCAATATATTTCTCCCAATATGGGATTATTTTAGCTCCATCTATTTTATAGAGATTTCCTGAAAACACCCATAAGGGCTCAAAAACCAACTTTTTCTGGCCTTCGTAGCCATTGCAAAATCTTTAGAATGCTTTTTGACATGTAGTAGGGAGATCAACTGTGTCAAAATATGATTTTGCTACTTGTTTTAATTATCACACTAGGAATTGTGCTTCTGGTGATTTTTGGCCTTCCTGGTACTCCAAATTATTTGGGATGGAAACTCTCAGGTGTTTGGGCCAATCAATCGGACACGCTTCAAATAATGATTCACGAGCAGGATGCCTGCATCAACGGACATATAGTATCTGCTGATGTTGATAACAACAGCAAAATTGTAGTAGGGAAAATGGTAGTGAATAAAGTGAAGCTTAGATCTATTTGGAATTGGAGCACCGGCAAATACATCGACCCCTACACCATGGAAGAATTTGATTTTAAGATAAAGCTGAAAGGGAGTAACAGATTGAAAGTCTATTATCTGGAGAACAAAAATTTAGTAAGAAAAGAGGAATGGAAACTGATAAGCTCCTATTGAACGAGCTATTAACAATAAATTTTATGGAAACGTATTATCCTGTTTTATATCTCATCACATCCTTTGCAATCGCAATCGTTTCCGCAATGGTTGCTAATAGTTTACGAAACTCAAAATCCACTTTGGAGTCTCATCTCACAGGGGTATGGGTAAATGAATCACAGACTATGCGAATACTTCTTCACCAAATTGACTCCATTTTCCAGGGTGAGGTGGTTTGGATTAATTCAATTAAAAACAACCACCAACATATGCTGGGCACCAAAATGATTAAAGAGCTGGAGTTGAATAAAATTGTTCAGGGCAGCACGGGTATTTATATAGACCCCCAAAGTGGTGAAGAATTGCCATTTAGATTGTGGTTACATGGAAGGGGAAAACTAAAATTGGCTGTAATCAACAAGGTAAATGGAAAAAATCGGGTGGTGAAAGAAGAGCGATGGTTTCAGCTTTAAGTCATTCAATTTAACGCTCCAACGGGCTATTGTGTGAATTTGCACTGAATTCTTTATCTTCGTGAAACTATTTTTTAAGCTATGTTAAAAAGGCTGCCACCTATTTTTAAAAATTTCTACTTTGTTACAGGCTTCCTCTTTTTGATTTGGATGATTTTTGTGGATTCCAATGACTTGATTTCTCGTTTCAATATGAGTGCTAAACTTCGCGCCCTGGAGGGTGAAAAGGAGTATTATGAGGCAAAAATCGTAGAAGTGGAGAAAGACAGGAAAGAATTAATGACAAACAAAGAACTTTTAGAGAAGTTTGCTCGTGAAAAGTACTTAATGAAAAAGGAGACTGAGGATTTGTTTATCATTCAGGTTAAAGAATAATTCAATGAAGACTGCTTGGCTATTCGCTTTTGCACTTTCGCTCTCTAGTGTTGCATTTGCACAACGTGAAATTGATAACAATGCGGGATGGAGCTTGAAGGATCGGTTATATGTGGGAGGAGGGTTTGGACTGAATGGAGGTAACGACTCATTCGGTAATCGCTACTTTTATGTAGGCCTTAACCCGATAGTAGGGTATATGATCACTCCTCAGCTTTCTAGTGGGTTGGGTTTACAGTGGCAGCATTATTCTTATCCCGACTTCGATACTAAAATTGATCAATACGGAGTGAGCCCATTTGTGAGGTATAACTTTGGTCAATTGTTTGCATATACAGAATACAACGTGTTGAACACGCCAACTTTTAACAACACGGAAAGGAAAAACTTTGATCGGTTCTTAATGGGCTTGGGATACTCTCAACCATTGGGTAGGCGCGGTAGTCTCAATGCGATGGCCCTGTACGATGTGATTTACTCCAATACAGAGCGAGCGTTTGCTTCTCCTTGGGTATTCAGGGTTTATTTTTCTCTTTAGAAGGGTACTTGCAATTTTTCAGCAATTTCTTTTAAGTCCTCTATCACCTTTTCATTAAGAGGAATTCCTGCTTTACGTCTTATACTCTCCTGTTCGCGTTCCGGATCACCAGGTATAATCACTTTTTCTTGCCCATCCACCGTTTGCGCTTTACGAAAGCGGTTGATCCAATTGTCCATATGCTTAAAAAAATCTTCCTTGGGGCGGAAAGCATCTACTCGCATGGCACCCACAAAGTGCCCAATGCCTTCGCCTACCGGGTCAGATGGTGGAGCAAGAAAACTTACAAAAGGAGGAACCCAGGGGCCGTAGTTGGCTCCTGAAAGTACGCCTGAAAAAATATCCACCCATGCACCTAAGCTAAACCCTTTATGGCTACCATGCTCTCGGTCACTTCCCAATGGGATAAGTGAACCTCCTTCTTTTACACCATGTGCGTTGGTTGTTGGCTCTCCTTCTTTGGTCTGCACCCAACCTATGGGTGCTTCTTCATTCTTGCGCTGTAAAATTTCCAACTTGCCATTAGCAGCAGTAGTGGTGGCAAAATCCGCAACGAAAGGAGGTTGTTTTCCAGCGGGAATAGCCACACATATGGGGTTGGTTCCTAATAATCTTTCCGTTGAGAATGTGGGGGCAACCAAGGGGCTGGCGTTGGTCATTGACAAACCAATCATGTCATGTTGAAGTGCCATCATGGAATGATACCCTGCAATACCAAAATGATTTGAGTTCTTCACGGCTACCCAACCTGTTCCACAAGCTTTGGCTTTCTCAATGGCAATATGCATTGCCCTGGGGGCCACAACAAGTCCCAGACCTTTGTCTCCATCTACAACTGCCGTACTGGGTGTCTCATGGACAATGTGAATATCTGGTTTTGCGTTAATTCTACCTGCTTCCCAAAGCCGTACATACCCGCTTAATCTGGCTACACCATGAGAGTCGATACCACGCAGATCGGATTGAAGGAGAACATCAGATGCGAGTTGAGCATGTGCTTCGGAGCAGCCCATTTTTATAAAAATGTTATAAGCAAAGTCTCGAAGTGCTTTTTCGGTATATAAATTGTTCATGATGCAGTAAAAAGTGATTAATTAAACTCAGATTCCAGTTATCAAATTCCTAATTATGGGCGACATACGCTATTTGCAAAAAAATATCGTTCGAATTATGGAAATTGATGGAATAGTGCATCTTACTGTAAAACTATAACTCATGAAACGAATAAATTTAGCAATAACCCTTTTTTTGGGTGTTTTAATTTCCTACGGTCAAACCGAAAAATCAATTGATTCCAAAATTACGAATGTTACCGTCTTTTTAAATAAAGCGCAGGTAACCAGAGAAGTGAAGACAAGGATTGATGCAGGTAAAATGGATTTGATCCTTTCGGGATTAACTGCCCAACTGGATCCTTCCAGTATTCAGGTAGCGGGTAAAGGCAGTTTTTTGATAATGGGTATTCGCCATCAACAAAATTATCTCAATGAGTTTAATGTACCTGCAAAACTCAAGTCACTAAAGGATTCATTGACTTACTATCAAAAGCAATTAAGTCTGGAGCAAAGCAAAAAAGAAATCCTTAACAAAGAAGAACAAATGCTACTGAGCAATCAGAAAATAGGTGGAGCTAATCAAAATCTGACTGTAGCAGAGTTAAAAGCAATGGCAGACTTTTATAGATCCAGATTAGGAGAGATCGTGAATAACAGAATGAGCCAGGACGAAAAGGTGAAATCTATTAATGAGCATATCCTTCGCTTGCAAAGACAAATTAATAGCGAAAATGAATTGTACAGCAAAAACACAAGTGAGATTGTAATTAGTGTGTCCTCTAATTCGGCTACAGCGGCCACCCTTGAAGTAAACTATGTGGTAGCCAACGCAGGTTGGTATCCCATCTATGACCTGAGAGCAGTAAATACAAAATCACCAATACAACTTAACTATAAGGCGAATGTATTTCAAAGAACCGGAGAGGAGTGGAAGAATGTGACCCTTGTTTTGTCAACAGCTAACCCTAACCAAAGTGGATTGAAACCAGACCTTTACCCTTGGTATCTGGATTTTTATAATCCTGTTGCTTACAAGCAATACAACAAAAAGACGATGGGGAGAAGTATGCGGTCGGAGGCTCAGACCGAGGATATGGCATTTGAAATGGAAATTGCTGATGCTGCCCCTGCACAATCAATGGCTGAAATGGTAAGTACAGTACAAACTTCTTTGAATACTGAATTTCAAATAGCTTTGCCTTACACGGTTGCATCTTCTTCCAAGCCTACTCTAGTGGATATTCAAAATCATGAAATGAAAGCAGCATATTCCTACTCAGTGGTGCCCAAGTTGGATGAAGATGCATTTCTTATGGCCAGGGCAACAGGCTGGGAAGACTTTAGTCTTTTGCCAGGGGAAGCTAATATCTTTTTTGAAGGAACGTTTGTAGGTAAAACATTTATCGACCCCAATGCCATTGGAGATACGTTGTCTGTTTCTTTGGGGCGTGATAAACGAATTGTAGTAAAGAGAGAAGAATTGAAAGACCTCACTTCTAAAAAGTTGATAGGATCGAATCAAAAAGAAGAACATAGCTGGCAAATTACTATTCGCAATACCAAAACAGAAGCCATTACGATTACTGTAGAGGATCAACTGCCAGTAACACGAAATAAGGATATTGAGGTAACATCCCTGGATAATGGAGGTGCAAAGTTCGATTTGGTATCTGGTAAGCTGACATGGAAGTTGACACTGCAACCCAATGAGTCGAAAAAGATGGTATATCGCTATGAGGTAAAGTACCCAAAAGACAAGCAGATCACTGGTCTTTGATAGAACGTTAAACGGAAGGTCAATTACAGGTGTGATTGACCTTCATTATATCCGCCAATACACCTTCTTTAAGTGCGTAGCTGGATACCCGAATACTTTCAAAAGTATAGCGGTTAATCAAATAATCGATCAAAGTGCAGGCTACCACAATCATATCCACGCGCAGTTCGATCATCCCAGGTATTTTCATGCGCTCTTTTTTATCTCTTACAATTAATTCCTTATAAGTATCATGAAATCCCTGAAAGGATAAAGGTGTTTCTGCAGTTTTAGACAATTTTTCAATACCCTGACTGGCACAGTAGATGTCACTGAGGGTATCAAATGTGCCAGAAGACCCTACAAGAGTTTTTGGTTGATGATGTTCTAAAGCTTTAAAAAGGGATCCTAGTTTATTGTCAAAATGATTATGTAAAGCTTTTAAATCCTCTACCCGAATAGGATCCTGTGTATGATATTCCTCTAAAAGTCGTTGAGCTCCTATCTCATAGCTTTCCTTCCAATAAATATCATTCTCATTTCCAATGATAAACTCTACACTTCCACCGCCAATGTCTACTATCAAAGATTTGTCAGTCCCCAATGATATTGCAGACTTTACACCCATATAGATTAGCCTGGCCTCTTCATCACCAGAAATAACGTTTACTTCTATCCCTGTATTCTCCTTGATGGTGCGAATAACCTCTTTCTGGTTGCTTGCATTTCTGAAGGCACTTGTTCCGTAGGCAAACACTTTAGTTGCTTTGAAATTGTCAATGGCTGTTCGGAATCTGGTAATGGCAAGTAACGCCCGGTCAATGGCTTTCTCGGTAATCAACCCTTTATTGATTCCTTTTTTACCAAGCTTTACCGCTTTACGTTCCCTGTACACCACATGATGTTGATTTTCTTTAACATCTACGATCAGCAGGTGAAAAGTATTAGTACCTAAATCTACTATGGCAATTCGGCTTTCCATTTTAAGGTGCCAAATATACATGGTAGCGATAACTGTTCGGGCTTTTACTTCAAATTTGTCTCGCGATCAAATGCTTAAAGAATCAAACACCTCGACCCCTTATGAGGCGGAACAGTACGGCAATAATGGCAAAGACAAGTAGAAAATGGATTATGCTACCCAAACTGAATACGAAAAAACCAAGAACCCAACCAATAAGAAGGATTACCGCGACAAGATATAATAACTCACTCATAATTTTTTTATTTTGTTCAATAAGGGTTAGCAGAAATAGCATGCCATATCCGTAAAGTCGTATTCTGATTACAGTTCTGCATGGCTTGTTTTAATATGGGGAATCATTTCTACACCCATTTGAGGAATATTTTTCCTTATTTATAGCGGCAAAGGCGGAAGTTGAGACTGAATTGCGGGTGCCACGAATGGCATCATTTTTATACTTATTATTCATAAATTCAGGAGCATTAAATTCCTAATTCATGGCTTTAATTAAAATCAGGAGATGTCAAAGGTATTATTGGTAGATGATGAAAAAGATATTTGCCTATTGCTTTCGGGTATTCTAAAACGAGAGGGATTCAAAACCTCTTATGCACTTAATCTGGAAGAGGCGAAGGTATTATTGTCTCGGGAAAAATATGTTGCCGCTTTTGTTGACCTGAATTTGCCTGATGGAATTGGCTCTCAGTTGATTCCAATTATTAAAAAAATAAACAACAGTACCAAAATAATAATGATCAGCGCCTATGACATGGGATTGCTAAAAGCCTCAGAGGAGGGTGCTGATTACCTGATAAAAAAACCATTTAGTCGAAATATTGTCCTTTCAGCCATTGCCGAGCTACAAATTCATTGAAAGTTTATTTGACTAAACCTTTACATAACTAATTTTATTACCATGCAATCGATTCTTATTATTGATGATGACAAGGATATCTGTACCCTTGTTTCAAACTTCCTCACTAAGAAGGGGTATGCGGTGACATCTTCCTACAATGGCGAGGAGGCGATGGCTAATCTAAAGAAGAAGGATTTTGAATTGGTGTTATGCGATTATAGGTTACCTGATACCAACGGGGTGGAAATGATTCAACGCATTAAGCTCATCCAGCCTGGAGCAGCTATTGTTATCATTACCGGATACTCTGATGTAAAAACAGCCATAGAAACGTTTAAGCACGGTGCCAGCGATTATGTTGTAAAGCCACTTTATCCCGATGAGATTTTGATCACCATAAAGGAGGCTTTGGAAAAGAAACAGGAGAAGATAAAATCTGCGGAGGCAAAAGGAAAAGGTCAAAAGGATAGCACAAAGGAAGATGCCTATGTGGATGGTGTAAGCCCGCAGGCTGAGGTAGTTCAACGTCATATTGAATTAATAGCACCTGCAGAGATGTCGGTGATTATTTCCGGTGAAACAGGTACTGGTAAGGAATATGTTGCAAAAGCCATTCACCAAAAAAGTGATCGTAACCTAAAACCATTCGTTGCTATTGACTGTGGTGCACTTCCGAAAGATCTGGCGGGTAGCGAATTATTCGGTCATGTAAAAGGCGCCTTTACAGGAGCCATTAATGAGAAGCCGGGTAATTTTGAATTGGCACATCAAGGAACATTGTTTTTGGATGAGATAGGTAACCTGTCTTATGAAAACCAGGTGAAATTACTTCGTGTGCTGCAAGAAAGAAAGATCAGGAGGATAGGGGGAACTACAGATATTAATATTGATGTAAGGATTATTGCAGCTACCAATGAAGATTTGGTCAAAGCGGTAAGAGATGGAAAATTCAGAGAGGACTTGTATCATAGGCTGAATGAATTTAAAATTGAGCTGTCTCCATTGCGGGAGCGTAAAGAGGATATTCTCCTGTTTGCTGGCCATTTTTTGAACAAGGCAAATAAGCAGTTGAATAAAGGTGTTTCTGGTTTTGATCCGGCTGTTGAAGAGCGGCTAACCGCCTATCAGTGGCATGGAAACCTGCGGGAGTTGAATAACGTGGTGAAGCGAGCAGTGTTGCTTAGCACGGGCGATAATATTGCTATGGAGAGTTTGCCTAACGAGATATTGAATGCATCAGCCTATCAATCCGAAACTAAGGTAAGTGCAAATGCTCATCCCGATGATGGCAATCTTTTAAAATCAGTAACCAGCAATGCAGAGCGGCAAGCAATCATTGATGTACTGGAAAAAACAGGTTTTAATAAAAGTAAAGCGGCAGAGGTACTTAAGATTGACCGTAAAACACTTTATAATAAATTGAAGGCTTATGACATAAAATTATAGAGCAAGTTATTAAGCTTGCTCTATAATCAATAGGTTCTTTTATTTTAAGTTGAAGGCTACATACACCTGGGCAACAGAATTTTTTGAGTCCCCAAGAACTGTTTTGGCATTATCGGTTTTTGCCAGTTTCACAAGCCCGTAATTATACCTGGTTCCTATTTGAACATTTCCAAAGTTAAGGCTCAGGCCTCCGACAAGTCCATAGTCATAGGATTTGAAATTGTCTCGATCTAGCTCCTCACCGCCATTTATTAGATCACCAGCATAAGATACATTTGCTCCCAACAGGTAACTTCCGTAACCACCAGCATGCAATTCAGCAACTTCTCCAAGTTTAAATACGGCCAGAACAGGTACCTCCAGGTAGTTGAGGTTGAATTTTACATCCTGATCAACAAAACCATCGTACTCGTTTTTAGAACCTTTGGTAGTATATAATAGCTCCGGTTGTATCGCAAAAAACTCGTTGGAAAGAATTTGTCCATACAAGCCGACATTAAATCCTAAACGTGAGTTTTCATCGTTTACATTATCTACATAGAGGTTACTGATGTTCAATCCGCCTTTTACACCCATTCTTGCCTCCTGCGCTTTAACAGCGGATAAGGACAACACCATTAACGTTATGGTTCCAATAATTAATTTCAATTTTGTTTTCATAATACAATCATTTGGTTTCATATATGTTGTAAGTCAAATTGATGCCATGTAAAATGATTGACTTGACTTGCTTAAATTGAACTTTTTGGAATGGAGCTTGTGGTTTTAATTCCACAGTCTGTAGATTATACACACGAATTAAGATGATGATAAAGGGTATTCAACAGAATGAAAAGGGAGAGTTACTATAATCTTGTTTTTGGAGTCATACTTCTCCTCTTAATAGGAGTCAGCCTTATTACCTATTGGAATGTAAATGGGTATATGGAAGAGGTCAAGTGGATCCGTCATTCAAATAAAGTGATAGCGCAAGTTGAAATTGTTCTTTCTATCGTAAAAGATTCCGAGACTGGCCATAGAGGATATCAATTGACAAGGGACACCGTGTTTTTAAGACCTTATAAAAGCTCTATTGAATCAATCTATACGGAGCTAAAGAAACTGGATAGTTTATTTCTGGGTGAAGTATCTCAAAAACAACGTGGGGATTCTCTTCGGCTTTTGGTGGATAAGCAATATCGGATTATAACCACCATCTTGGAGAATGAAAAGGAAAGTAAGCGATTCATAGATCGGTATGAAATCAACTTGCTTATTGTGGGGCGAGAAAACATGGATAGGATCAGAAAGATTTGTGGGAGGATAACGCAATATGAGAATGAAGTACTACAGGCAAGGTTAACACAGGAGTATGATTTAAAGAACATTGCACCATTTACATTACTACTATCCGGATTTGTTGTATTGAGTGTAGCCGGTTTTCTGTTTGTGAAAATAATTGATGAGTTGAAACGAAGGCGAAAAACAGAAAAGGAGTTGTACATTAAAGTTGATGAATTAGATCAAAAGGAAAAAAGATATCGGTCGTTATTTGAAAGATCGATTGATCCTATATTTCTGGCTGATGATGAATTCAATACGATAGATGCCAATTCATCATTGCAGGCTTTATTCGGATATTCCTACAAGGAGGCGTGCAATCTGGATTTAAACGAACTATTTGTAGATCAATCTGAGTTTATCTCGTTTAAGAAAAAATTAGAGAGGGAAGATCATGTTAAAGATTTTGAGGCTGTATTAAAAGATCGCAACAATAAAAAGCTTGTTTGCTTAATTAACTGTGTGCAAATTAATGATACCACAAGTCAGATTTACTATCAGGGTATAATTCATGACATCACCATGCGAAAGAAGGTAGAGCGTGAATTACTCCAGGCAGAAAGACTTTCAACCACCGGAAAGATTGCAAGAACCATTGCGCATGAGGTGAGGAACCCACTCACTAACTTAAACCTGGCCATCGATCAGCTTAAGGATGAATTCACAGCCAATGAGAACACCAAGGTGTACACTGATATTCTTGATAGAAATCTGGCAAGGATAGAAGAATTGATCAGCGAATTATTGCGCTCCTCCCGACCCAAAGAATTACAGTTGTCAAAAACGCCTTTGGGTGAAGTGCTCAATGAAACACTCGATCTTATAAAAGACAGGATCAATCTGAATGAAATGACATTAGTTAATAAACTTTCAGATCATCTTCCAGATGTATTGGTTGATAAGGAACTTGTGAAGATTGCCTTAGTAAATATTATGGTGAACGCCATTGAGGCTATGGAGCCAGGTGTAGGTGTTCTTTCCATTTCAACCGAGAAAGAAGATGGTTGTATCGTATTGGTGATTGCTGATAATGGAAAAGGCATACCTTCTGAAGAGCTTGAAAAGCTATTTGATCCTTTTTACTCTGCAAAACAAGGTGGCATGGGACTGGGACTCACGTCCACTCAAAATATATTGAACAGCCATAAAATTGAAATTGAAGTACAAAGTAAGTTGGGAGTGGGTACTTCATTCTATATTACTTTCAATACGGTCATTTAAGTCGTAATCAATTCCACATTCTGTGGATTTTTGTCCACACAATAATGAGGTGACGTCTTATCAAGAAGTACGCTATTCAGGGCTCAGTTCCTCTATACATAGTTTTTTCGTCTTTTTCAATTCAGTTAAGTATGTGGCATAATTATTCTAGTTGTTATGGTAGAAATAATAACTAAAAAAATATGACTATGAATAAGCTAGAGTTAAAAGGAAACTGGAACGAAGTAAAGGGAAAATTGAAGCAGAAGTATGGACAGCTAACTGATGATGACTTGAGATTCGCAGAAGGAAAAGAAGATGAATTGATTGGCCGTATCCAAAAAAAACTGGGAAAGACCAAAGAAGAAATCAAAGAAGAGTTAACGGCACTTTAATTATTGCTGGTGATCTGGAAATTGTTGCATAACCTAAAACACAAAATTGACATGAAAAAGTTATTAACATTAATGATAGTTGGATTGATTGGGTTTACATTTTCACAATGTACCCAGCCAAAAGAACAGGATGACACCACCGCGGAATTCAGGGAAGAAATGCGTGAGGACCGGGAACAGTTGGCTGAAAATCTAAGAGATCTTCGGGACGATATCGATAGAAAATTAGATAAAATATCCAGAGATATTGAGGATGCGTCTGAAGATGCTAAAGAGGAATTGATGGAGACCAAAGAAGATTTGACCGGGCAACGTTCTGAGTTGGAGAAAACGATTGACGATGTAGAGGATGCTACAGAGGAAACCTGGGAAGATATCCGTGAGGGGGCTAGAACAACTTTTGATGATATTAAAAGTGAGGTGCAAAAATTAGCCAATAAAATAGATCCATCAACAGATCAATCCAGCTAGAGCGTTTAGGTTAAGGTGCAATGAGTAGAGCTGGAGCGGTAGATACCTGCTATTCTACCGGTTTTGTAGAAGCTGTCACATCATGTGGCAGCTTCTTTTTTTGACTATAAATTATTTGAATAGAGCGTCTTAGGCTGTTGTTTTGCCTATATTTCGAGCTGAATTCTATCAAATAAAAATCAATGACGAAGCGAAAAGTTGACTCTCAGGAACTGTGTAAAAAGTTTGATGAGTTGCACCGAAAAAATCAGGAAGCACTACTGGGTGGTGGCGAAAAAAGAATTGAGCAACAGCATGCAAGAAATAAATTGACAGCCCGAGAACGTGTTCATCTGTTATTGGATGAAGGCTCATTTGAAGAGTTGGGCAAGTTTGTTATGCACCGGTCCAAGGATTTTGGGCTTGACAAAGAATATTATTTGGGCGATGGCGTAGTAACTGGCTACGGAACGGTTAATGGCAGGCTCGTTTATGTTTTCTCGCAGGACTTTACTGTGTTTGGTGGATCACTGTCGGAAACGCACGCAGAAAAAATCGTGAAAGTAATGGAGCTGGCCATGCAAAATGGTGCTCCATTGATTGGTTTGAATGATTCAGGTGGTGCACGTATTCAGGAAGGGGTTGTATCACTGGGCGGGTATGCTGATATTTTTTATCGTAATGTAATGGCATCAGGAGTTATTCCACAGATATCTGCCATCATGGGACCTTGTGCTGGTGGCGCGGTTTATTCACCTGCCATGACCGATTTCATCTTTATGGTAGAGAATACCTCTTTCATGTTTGTTACCGGACCAAACGTAGTAAAAACGGTGACACACGAGAATGTAACTGCGGAAGAGTTGGGAGGTGCCAGTGCACACAGCATGAAAAGTGGAGTGACCCATTTTGCATCGGCCAATGAGATGGAGTGCATCAATCAGATCAAGCAGTTGTTAAGTTATATGCCACAAAATTGTGAAGAGGAAGCTCCACGATTGGACTATACACCATCAGAAGAGGTAAGAGAAAAATTGAACAGCATTATTCCTGATAACCCCAACCAGCCCTATGATATGAGGGAAGTGATTGACGGGATTGTAGATCAGGGAAGTTTCTTTGAAGCACATAAAAACTTTGCTGAAAATATTGTAGTAGGGTTTGCCCGCATTGCAGGAAGGAGTATCGGTATAGTGGGTAATCAACCAGCCTCATTGGCGGGTGTTTTGGATATTGATGCCAGTGTGAAAGGAGCGAGGTTTGTTCGCTTTTGTGATTGCTTTAATATCCCATTGTTAGTGTTGGAGGATGTTCCCGGATTTTTACCAGGTACCGATCAGGAATGGAATGCGATTATTACCAATGGCGCAAAGTTATTGTATGCGTTTTCTGAAGCCACTGTACCCCGCGTTACAGTGATTACCCGCAAGGCATATGGAGGAGCTTATGATGTAATGAACTCTAAGCATATTGGGGCAGACTTGAACTATGCGTGGCCGACTGCAGAAATTGCGGTGATGGGTGCCAAGGGAGCTGCTGAAATTATTTTCAAAAGGGAAATTGCCGATGCAGAGAATCCTGAGGCCAAACTGAACGAGAAAGTAGATGAGTATACACGTAAGTTTGCCAACCCTTACAGGGCTGCACACCGTGGATACATTGATGAAGTGATTTATCCTGATCAAACCCGAGAAAAATTGATTCGGGCCTTTCAGATGTTAGAAAATAAAGTGGCTAAATTGCCTAAGAAGAAACACGGGAATATCCCGTTATAATTTTAAATGCCAATTAGGTTTTTAATAATTTTGGGTGTAATGGGGTGTGGTTCAATAAAGTTGAAGGCCCAAGAATCACCGCTTTTTAAAATTCTAAAAATTCATGGTAATGTAAAAATTGATGGCCGAGATGCTTATTTTCTACAAGACGTTTTTGGTGATTCGAAACGGTTAGTTCTTGACAAAAATAGTGAAGTTGGTATTATAACTAATAGAGGTGATGTAGTAAATCTGAAATCAACCTTTTTAAGGAAAGGATATTCGATTCCTGCCCTGCCACGGAAAATTCAAAGCCCAAAGCTAACATTTGGTAATGGATATCAGCAATTACCAGCTATTGATTGTATAACTTGCCCTGAACTTCAAAATAGTTCAATTCTTGGAGATTCAATTTTCGTTTTGTGGCAAGAGAATTATGAAAAAAAAGTGTCTGATGTATGTATCAAGAATTCATTAGATAGCCTTTTACTTGAGATGACTGTAAGTAAAAATTGGATAGTTCTAGGTGTCCAAAGCTATTGGGTCCATGAACAATCATTAATCTTGGAATTGAAACACGAATATAAAGATGCTTACATTGTTAAGAAGTTACCTTCAGATCAAGAGGAGGTGATTCGTAAAGTGTTAGGATCTATCCCAGAAGATCAGCCTGATAAAAGCATACTGATGTCAGCCATTATGAAGTTGTACAATTTAAAATATGATCACATTTTTAAATTATACCAATGGTTGAGGGCAGGTGAAAAATTGACAAATAACTTCTATGCAGAATATGTAAAGGAGTCTAAGAACAAATATTTTAAGTACGATTACTAATTTCATTACTATGGACAAGAAAAGTAAAAAATTTCTATTTGATTATTTAAATAATGCATCCCCTACGGGTTTTGAACATACGGGCCAGCAGATTTGGCTTGACTATATAAAACCTTATACGGATGAATATATAGTGGACACTTATGGTACTGCCGTTGGGGTGATCAATCCGAAAGGAAAATATAAAGTGGTGATAGAAGCACACGCGGATGAGATTTCCTGGTTTGTCAATTACATTACTCCTGAGGGATATATTTACGTGAGAAGAAATGGAGGATCCGATCATCAGATTGCACCGTCTATGCGTGTGAATATCCATACGGAAAAGGGAATTGTTAAAGGAGTTTTTGGATGGCCAGCGATTCACGTGCGTGATAATGCCAAAGAAGAAGCGCCTACGCTTAAAAATATTTTTATTGACATTGGGTGCGAGTCTAAAAAGGAAGTAGAGGCACTAGGGGTGCATGTAGGTTGTGTAATTACCTTCGAAGATGAGTTAATAGAGTTAAACAAAAACTATTTAACCGGGCGTGCTTTGGATAACCGTATGGGTGGTTTTATGATTGCCGAAGTAGCCAGAAGACTAAAAGAAAGCAAAGCCAAACTTCCCTTCTGTTTATACATCGTAAACTCCGTTCAGGAAGAAATTGGATTGAGAGGAGCAGAAATGATTTCAAGAAGACTGAAGCCAGACCTGGCCATTTGTACAGATGTGACACATGATACTGATTCACCGATGTACAACAAAAAGGAAAGTGGCGACTTAAAATGTGGAGATGGACCTGTGTTGTGTTACGGCCCTGCAGTGCAAAACAATGTATTGAAAACCATTATTAAGATTGCTGAGAAGAAAAAAATTCCATTTCAGCGCCAGGCTGTATCCCGATCAACGGGAACGGATACGGATTCATTTGCCTATTCGGCAGAAGGCGTTGCTTCCGCTTTGATTTCCCTACCGCTGAAATATATGCACACTACAGTAGAAACTGTGCATAAAGATGATGTTGAAAATGTGATCAAGCTGATTCATGAAGTGGTGTTGAATTTAAAGCCGGGAGCGGATTACCGATACATTAAATAAAGGTTTTTATCAATTTGAGAAAAGGCTTCTGTAAATTCGGAAGCCTTTTTTATTTACACGATGAGCGCATCAAAGAAATCAGCAGTAGACCAAATGGGTAATGATGTTCAATTCAATTATCCACCGCAGCGTATAATTTCTCTGGTACCATCTCAAACTGAATTACTTTATGATTTGGGTTTGGGGGACAGGGTTGTTGGAATTACTAAATTTTGTGAGCGACCAGCTAGTTGGTACAAGGAAAAAACAAAAGTAGGAGGAACCAAGAAACTAAATTTGGATGTCATCGATTCACTCCATCCGGATTTAATCATAGGCAATAAGGAAGAAAACGATAAGGAGAGTATAGAATTCTTGCAGAAGAAGTACTCTGTTTGGATGAGTGACATCGTTACTCTTGAGGATGCCTTATGGATGATCAATGGAATCGGGGATTTGACAAATAGCATTGAGAAAAGTGAGGCTATTAAAAGTCAAATAGTACGGGCCTTTTCTAAACTTAAAAAGCATAAGGGAAGCGTACTTTATCTCATCTGGCGCAATCCATGGATGGGTGCAGGCAAGGATACTTTTATTGATACCATGCTGGATCAAATGGGTTTAACCAATGTGCTGGCAAGCACCCGCTATCCTGAGCTTTCCTCAGAACAGATTCAAGCATTTAATCCTGATCATGTTTTTCTCTCCTCTGAGCCATACCCTTTTCAGGAAAAGCATTTTTCAGAGCTTCAGGATATCTTTCCTCATTCCAGATTAACACTTGTGGATGGTCAGTTTTTCAGTTGGTACGGAAGCAGACTTTTAAAAGCTCCAGATTATTTTAATAAGCTCTTGGCAACTTCCCTATAAGGATCTCCTACAGGGTAATATCTTGGTATTTTGTATATTTAAATACGTAGAACACCTAGTAAATCAATTTCCTATGAAGCCCTTTGCCTATCTCATAATCGCTATGTTTCTATATTCATTTGCTAGCTGTCAATCCCCATCGAAGTATGAAAAAGCGGATGCTTCTGATATTGAGCAGGAAAGATTAGATTTTGCAAAACGAATTTCCGATCAACTTCTTAGCGCGCAGGCGAAGGGAGGATTTTATCAATTAACCGAAGAGGAGGCTGATTCAAAAATGATTTCTGGGTTGGACGAAGCGTTGCAGAGGAAATCGTATCAGCAGATTAATGGTGCTTTTGGCGCTTATCAAGGTTTGACTTTCGATCATTTGATGCGACCTACTGATGGCACACTTTACGAGATATACCGTTTTAAAGGAAGGTTTAATCCTAAGGCTGAAGTTGAGGTCAGAACGATTCTGAATGCGGATGGTAAGTTGGCTGGTTTTTTTGTGAAACCATGGAGAGACGAATTATAAGTTGTCAGTTCATGTCAAATCCGATCGCTCTTAAGTCATCCCAAAACTCTGGGTAAGACTTTTTAACAACCTCGGGTGCTTCAATCTCTAAATCCATCAGCGTAGCCCAGGGAGCAAACCCCATGGCCATGCGGTGGTCATGGTAGGTATTGATTTTTATTTTTTCTGATGGGACCTTTCCAGGGGTAAGGGCGAAAACTCCGTGTGATGTTTCTTTCAACTTTGCCCCCACTTTGTTCAACTCATTTTGCAGGGCGGCAATCCGGTCGGTTTCTTTAATGTAAAGGCTTTCCAGTCCCGTAAAGGTACCTGGCACACTTTTCATAGCGCACACTGGAAGTACGGTTTGGGCCAAATCGGGGCAGTCTGTAAAATCCCATTCCAGATGCTCTGTGACAGAATCTGTTTTGCTGAGAATGGCGTTCCCATTTTCGAATCGGGTATTTACTCCAAGCTGTTCCATGATTTCAACAATTACCCTGTCTCCCTGAACGGAGTGTGATGCCACCTGGCATAGGGTGATCGAGGATTCTCGAGCTAAGGCTACTATGGCATACCAATAGCTGAGGGCTGACCAATCAGGCTCCACAGTAATACTGGTGGGTTGGTATTGACCGGGCAGTATTACAACTTTTCCGTTCTTCATGAAAAACCTTCCTCCAAAGCTGGCCATCAAAGCTGCTGTCATTTCGATATAAGGCCAGCTCCCCACCTTTCCTTCCAGATTGATAGTAAGTCCTTCTGGTAAAATAGGGGCAATCATCATAAGGGCTGAAATGTACTGGCTGCTGACATTTCCGGGTAACGATATTTCGGATGTTTTTTGAGTTATAAATCCCTTGACCTCATGAGGAGGAAATCCTTCCTTTTCCAAATAATCGATATCGGCTCCAATTTTCCGTAAGGCTTCTACCAACAAGCCGATTGGCCTCTCCTTCATTCTCGGTGTTCCCGTAAGTACCTTATTCTGACCAGAAATGGCATAATAAGCGGTGAGGAAGCGCATTGTAGTGCCGGCATCCATAGCATCAATAGTTTTTCCGGTATTGCCCAGTAGGCTTTTCATAAGCTGGGTATCCCTTGCTGTGGCGAGGTTACTAACAGTCGATCGGTAGCCTGACAAGGCATCTAGAATTAAGGCACGGTTGCTGATACTTTTGGAAGAGGGTAGCTTTTGGATGGTTCCTCCTATCTGAGGAGTGTGCTTCAGGTGTAGATTAGACATGGGTGCCCAAGTTAAAAAAATAAAATATAGTCACCTTTTTACTTTAGAGTGAAACATTTTAATTTGATTTGTGGTTAATAACATCATGGGTGCAACTAAAAAATTTGCAATTGGATTAGGGTTGGCAGGTGGTGCTGCTCTTTTTACCGCTTGGTTACTTTCTGGCTCTCGTGGTCAGAAGACAAAGGACTTTTTGGTAAAGAAAGCGCAAGACCTGAAACAAACATTAAAGAAAGAAATAGATTCTAATGATGAAAACGAGGCTCACTACATCTAAAGTGAGCGATAGTAATCTAATGAACTACGAATTTCATTTTCGTTAACCTCTACATCCCACACCGCATGACCTACACCTTCGAGTAGGGCCATCAGAATTTTATTGCCTTTATTTTTCTTGTCCTGAACCACCCATTCCAGTATTTTTTCTGTTCCTGGTAAGTTCTCCTTCCCGTAAACATCCTTAATGTAATTGGCAATCTCTCCAAGGTGGGTTTCGTCCAGCATACCTTTTTGGAAAGAAATATACGCTTCTGCAATCATGCCCACGGCAATAGCTTCACCATGAAATAATGGGGTATCGGTCGTAAGACAACAGCTTTCGACTGCATGGCCGATGGTATGGCCAAAATTTAAAATCTTACGAATGCCACCTTCAAACGGATCTGTTTCGGCAATACCTGATTTGAACTGGAATGAAAAATCAATCAGATCTTCCCAGTCTTGATCATTCAGGCTCTTTTTGCTGAGGCTGGACCATTTCGCCTTATCGGCAATCAGGCTGTGCTTAATCACTTCCGCATAGCCCGACCTCAACTCTCGCTTCGGAAGAGTAGCCAGGAAAACCGAAGAAATGATTGTAGCAGTAGGTTCTCTGAATAAACCGATATGGTTTTTGAAGCCCATAAAATCAATTCCCAACTTACCCCCTACACTTGCGTCTACCTGAGAAAGAAGAGTTGTAGGAACCAATATGAAATCAATCCCTCTTTTGAATGTAGAAGCACAAAAGCCGCCCATGTCTCCGAGCACTCCACCACCCAGCACAATTAAAATGGAGTGACGATCAAAACCCATTTCGGTAAGTTGTCTCCAGATGTTCTGGCAGGTCTCTAGTGTTTTAAACTTTTCCCCAGCTTCTACCCTTAACAGTTCAAATCCGGAGATTTCACTTTTTATGAGGGGTAGGCACAGGTTTTCCGTATTGGAATCAACCAGTACGCCTACTTTGCTATAACTTTTCTGACCAAGTATGTCTTGTAGTGGCTGACCAACTTTTTGTTTAATTATAACGCTTTGCATTATTCTTTCTTCTTTTCTGCTTCTTTTCCCATTATCTCCGTTTGAATCCGAACGGACTCATCATGGATAGTTTTGTATATCTCTTGAATGTATTCGGAGGTTAGGTTCTTGCCGTTTCCCCATTGCGTTCTGGAATTGAGAATTTCATTCCAGCGTTCCAATTGAAACACAGTGACATTGTTCTCTTTCTTGTAGTCTCCTATTTTTTCAATTAATTGTTTCCTGATGGACAACACTTCTATCAACTCCTGATCAATTTGATCGATCCTTTCCCTTAGTTGCTCCAACTGGCTGATAAAGAGAGCGTCATTGGAATGCTTTTTAGTAAATCTAAGCTGGCCTATTATTTTGTTTAACCCCTCCAGGCTTACTTGTTGTTGTGCGTCACTCAGTGCGAGCTCAGGTGTAGGGTGAGTTTCAACTATCAAACCATCATAGCCCAGATCCAATGCTTTTTGGCTTACTTCAAAAATCATTTCCCTATTGCCTGTAATATGACTGGGATCACAGATAAGGGGTAGGGAAGGAAAGTTGGATTTCAATTCAATCGGAATCTGCCAACAGGGTGTGTTTCTGAATTTGGATTCCTGATAAGAAGAAAACCCACGGTGGATCGCAGCTACTTTTAGGTTGCCAGTATTATAAATACGCTCAATAGCGCCTTGCCACAATGCCAGTTCTGGGTTGATAGGATTCTTTACCATAAGTGGGATATCAACACCTTGGAGTGCATTGGCTATTTCTTGAACGAGAAAGGGGTTTACGGTTGTACGCGCGCCCAACCACAATACATCTATACCATATTTCAGTGCTGCTTCAACATGCTGAGGAGAGGCTACCTCTGTTGCTGCCTTGATGGGAACTTGCTGTTTCAACGCCTGAAGCCACTTCAGCGCCTCGACACCTTTACCTTCAAAAGAGTTGGGCCTGGTTCTGGGTTTCCACACCCCTGCTCGCATGATTCCAACCCCCAATTGATGCAAATGAGTAGCTACTTGAGTCAACTGCTCAGGGCTTTCGGCACTGCATGGGCCGGCTATGAGCAGCGCGTTATTTTTGCTATTGCCCCAACTTTGCCAGTTATCAAAAATCATATTCCAGTTGCTCTGTAATTCAAACAAAATAAATCAATTATTAACTGTAGATATAAAAATAGACCAAAAGAATTGCCATCGCTGCTATATTTGCGGCCATAAAACACCACCTAATGGAAGTTGATACAAAGGTTAATTTTAGTGATACTCAAACTGCGTTTTCTTATAAAAGTGACGCTGAATTAAAGAAGGCGAATTTCATCTTCACATTGGTGAACAACCCTGTGATTTCCAGCCTTGCTGTACGTGCCGTAAGATTGGGACTGTTTCTCCACCTTCCCATAAAAGGCTTGATCAAAAATACGGTTTTTGATCACTTTTGTGGAGGTGAAAGCATTGAACAATGTAGACCGATCATAAAAAGCATTAGCGATCATAATGTTCGTGCTATTTTAGACTATTCTATTGAAGGGGCAAAAACAGAAGAAGGATTTGACAAAACAACTACAGAAATTCTCCAAACCTTTGAAGAGGCAAGGAGTAATGACAGCATTCCTTTTGGTGTATTTAAAATGACAGGGCTTGCTGATACGGCTCTACTTGAAAAAATTAATTCAAAAAAGACATTGACTGCGGAGGAGGAGTTGGCATTTGATCGGATCAGAAGCAGAGTTGATAAGATTTGTAAGAAAGCGTATGACTATCAAATCAAGGTATTGATTGATGCGGAAGAAACATGGATTCAGGATCCCATTGATCAACTGGCCTACGAGATGATGCAGAAGTACAACACAACATCGGCTATTGTATTCAATACCTATCAAATGTACAGGGCGGATATGCTTGCTAACATGCGCAATGCTCACCATGAAGCAACCATGCACAACTACTACCTTGGAGTAAAGATGGTGAGAGGAGCGTACATGGAGAAGGAGAGAGCGCGTGCTGAAAAAATGAATTATCAAGATCCGATCCAGCCTTCTAAAGAAGCAACAGATGAAAGCTTCAATAAAGCGCTGGTGTTTTGTATTGATAATAAGCAAAGAATTTCTCTGATGTGTGGTTCGCATAACGATTACAGTAACCAATACCTTACTGTATTAATGGAGAAACATAACATGAAAAATGATGATAGCCGGGTTTGGTTTGCTCAGCTGTTTGGGATGAGCGACACGATTTCTTTCAATCTGGCTAAGGAGGGTTATAATGTGGCGAAGTATCTTCCCTATGGCCCTGTAAAGGCTGTGGTTCCGTACTTACTTCGCAGGGCTGAGGAAAACACTTCGGTAGCTGGCCAAAGCAGCCGTGAGTTGACTCAAATCAGAACAGAACTGACAAGACGAAAATCGGCCTGATCAGATTCACTTACTGCCTGTTTTGGGTATGAATTAGACGTTCAAGGCAATGACAAGGCAATTCTAAATTTGAGAGCCTTCAATGAAGGAGCCTAGGAGGCCTAAACCTAAATCATTATTTTTGCCCATTTTTACGTACAATCAACAGCCGCAATTCGATGCAATTAAGTGAACAGGAAATAATTAGAAGGCAAGCTCTGGAAGATTTGATCAAACTGGGTATCAATCCCTATCCAGCTGATTTGTTTCAGGTAAATGTTTCTGCAAAAGAAATACTGGAGAATTACCCAAAACAGAAGATCGATTATAAAAGTGTTTCTATTGCCGGTCGTATAATGTCAAGGCGAATAATGGGCAATGCCTCGTTTGCGGAATTGCAGGATGCTACGGGCAGAATCCAGATTTATGTAAGGAGGGATGACATTTGCCCGGATGAGGACAAGACCCTTTATAATACTGTTTTTAAGAAGTTGCTGGATATCGGAGATATAATAGGGGTTCAAGGTTATGTGTTCACAACCAAGACAGGCGAAACTTCTATCCATGTAAATAGTTTCAAGGTGTTGTCGAAGTCATTGCGCCCTTTACCTATTGTAAAGGAAACCGTAGATGAAAGTGGTAAGGTAACATTACATGATGCTTTTACTGACCCTGAACAAAGGTACCGCATGCGTTATGTCGATCTGGTGGTGAATCCTCAGGTGAAAGATGCATTTATTAAGCGCACAAAGTTAGTCAACTCCATGCGTGAGTACCTCAATGGAAAAGGATACCTGGAGGTGGAAACACCTATACTCCAACCCCTTTATGGTGGCGCTGCAGCGCGTCCTTTCAAGACACATCACAATACGTTGGACATGACTTTGTACTTGCGTATTGCCAACGAACTCTATCTAAAAAGATTGATTGTGGGAGGGATAGAAGGAGTTTATGAGTTTAGCAAAGATTTTCGGAATGAGGGTATGTCCCGTTTTCACAATCCGGAGTTTACTCAGGTGGAGTTGTACGTGGCTTATAAAGATTACAACTGGATGATGGATATGGTGGAGGAGATGGTGGAGAAAGTGGCCATCGACCTTCATGGAACGACTAAAGTACAGGTAGGAGAAAATGTTATCGACTTTCAACGCCCATGGAAGCGCTTTACTATGTATGAAGCCATTGAACACTTTACAGGAATCGATATTTCTGAAATGAGTGAAGAAGAGCTTCGTGCTACGTGCAAGCAATTGAATGTGAAAGTAGACGATAGCATGGGTAAGGGTAAGTTGATCGATGAGATCTTTGGTGAAAAGTGCGAGCACAACTTGATACAACCTACCTACATTACTGACTATCCGGTGGAGATGTCACCATTGGCAAAGAAACACAGAACAAAGCCCGGTCTTGTTGAGCGCTTTGAAGCTATTTGTAACAGGAAGGAAATTTGTAATGCTTTTTCGGAATTGAATGATCCTTTGGATCAGCGTGCACGATTTGAAGAGCAGTTGGAATTGGGCAAGCGTGGAGATGATGAAGCCATGACGCTGGATGAAGACTACTTGCGCGCGTTGGAATATGGTATGCCCCCAACTGCAGGTCTGGGTATTGGTATTGACCGACTGGCCATGATCATGACCAACTCTTCTTCTATACAGGATGTGATTTTCTTCCCTCAAATGAAACCGGAAAAGAAAGCTGCCAACATCGAGGTAGAACTAAGCGGTTTGGGTATCAGGGAAGAATTGCTGCCTATCCTTCAGAAACTTTCGCTGACCACCAAATCAAAACTTAAAGAGCAGAAGGCTTCCAAGCTGTTTAACGATGTGTGCGGTACGAGAAAGAAAATGAAGTTGGAAGATGTAAAGAATCCGACTTTAGAAGAAGTTGAAGGTTGGTTGAGTAAATTATAATCCTGCTTCTTTTAGCGAATATCAAAGAAGCCACGGGTTCTGTCCAATTTCAAATCTCTAAGCATTCCGGATTTCACTCCAATTGAAAAATTGTAGGATTGGAAGGCACCAAATGGAGTCCAGCCCAAGCTTACCTGCCAGCAGTGGAGATCGCGGTTGATATTAATTGTGGTTTGTGTAAATTCTTTACTCTCTAAGTCATAGCCAGAGTTAAAAACTACTTTCCATTTTTCAGTTAAAGATAAGTCACCATTGAATCGAATAGCCTGCGTGATGCTGGACTCTTGTCTCCCTTGTTTGCTGTAAGCAAGGTTATAGTTGAACCTCAAGTTCCAGGGAATGCTGAAGTCAATATAGGTGTCAGGATTTTGAAGCAGGAACTCTTTATCGCTCTGCGAAATATTAGACTGTGCAATTTTGCTTCTGGTGTCAGCGTCTTTCTCCTTTCCTTTTGGTGATAGGTTGGTGCTAAATGCAAGGCTGAAACTTGTAATCTGCCCGAGATCAAAACCATCCTTCCAGGCATATTTGCTGATCCTCGTTTCATAAAACTGACCAAGATTAGATTCCAGACTTCCGATACTATCAATTCTGTATTGATAAGGATCCAGAGACGCGCCCAGATTAATATTGATTTTATCATTTAAAACATTGGTATTGGCACTTAAGGAGATATTAGAAAGGTTAAACGAGTCTGCCGCAAAATTGTAATTCGCTGATACGGACAGATTGTTCAGCAAAGAAATTTTTCGCGCTACGGAATCGGTGGGATTTTTTACTTTCATTTCCAGGTTGTTGCCAAGACTGAATCCCATAGAACTTTGTCTGCTTTGATTAGACTGGCCATAGACAAATCCCTGATGACGCGATTTTTGAATTACCGTTCCACTGCTAGTTGTAAATGTCTGAAAGTAGTCAAACTTTGGGTCGGTGAAGTCAGGTTGGTAGCTATAGGAGATACTTGGGTTCACCACATGCCTGATCGCTTTTAATTTTCTGTCAGGATTTTTAGTGATATACATTCCATAAATTCTCGTATTGAGAGAAACACCTGTGGAGTAATTGGAAATCCTGTTGAATTGTTTGATGGTATCAGTAACAACTGCTGTCTCTGATTCATCCAGGGCCCAATTCAATTTTTCAAAATACCATAGTTCATTGTAACTGATAGAGGGTGACAATGTAAAATGCTTAAGTGCTTTTACTGAAGTAGAAATTGGAATTTCATGTTTAACCCCCTTTTTGGAATTTTTCAGAAATGTGGAAAGGTTATCGAAATTGAATGGAATAATACTATCGGTTACGTCTCCTATTGTACCAAGGCTATTGGTAATTTGATTGGTGCCTTTTGCCGTGTATTTGACAACAAAATTTTCCAAAGCTTCTTTATTAGATTTTTTAAAAGGGTAGATGTTGTTGACATTGAAACTTACATCAGGGAGGGGTAAGTCAACCCTTTTAGTTACAAGGTCTTGATTGTGACGCATATTGATACCCATCGAAAGTGGAGTGCCTTTAAAAGTTTTAGAATAGGATACATTGGAACTTAGTTTTCTTGAGGAGTTATCAATGTTAGTAGCATTGGGGTTGGTATTGATCCCCAATAAATTATTATTAGTAAAACTAGATGTAGCGGCATTGACAGAGGCAGAAAATCGACCTGTACCTTTTGTTTGTGGAGAATGACTCCATGCAATTCTAAAATCTCTGATTTTTTGGTTGTCCTCAATGTTTTGAGTAAGTCTGTTGTTGGTCATGCTAAAGTTCAGACTACCATTATGGGCATATCTCTTTCTATACATGGAGTTGATGTACAGTGCAGATGACCCCTTAGAGTATAAGTCACCTGTAACGGCAACTTTTACGTAATCGCTGATGTCAAAATAATACCCACCGTTCTTAAGAAAGAAACCTCTTCTTGCCTCTTCTCCATAGGATGGCACCATTATACCTGATGAACTTTTCCTTTGTGCGGGAAACATTCCAAATGCAAAGCCGAGTGGCAGAGGAACATCATTGAGTTCCATATAAAATGGCCCGGTAACAATTTTGTCGTTGGGAATCGCCTTTGCTTTTTGTGAGACTATTCTAAAGTGAGGATGTGCAAGATTACAAGTGGTGTATGCATTGCCGATGGTGAACAATTCATTCTTATCATTTTTGTACACAACCTCTCCGTGGACGATGCCATCCCCCTGTTGTGTTACCACTTCAGATATTTTAGCCTTTTTTGACTTAAAGTTGTAGACGATGTCCCTTGTTTCATAGACTTCGTTTCCATTTTTAAACACAGGATAACCCACCCGCTGACCCAATGAGTCCAATTGGCCTTTTGCTGTGATGGTGGAGTTTTCATAGTCTATGACGATCTCATCAGCCTCTAACTCTATTTCACCGTACGTGATTTTGGCAGTGCCATAGAGCTTAATGATCTTGCTTTCCAAACTGGAATTGATTGAATCTCTTGCGGAATAGAAGATGGTGGTTTCAATATCGCTTTTCGGAGGGGGTGTTCTAAGGGAATCTCCTTTTGAGGCAAGGGAATCGATTCTGGTAATTAAGGTATCGTTTTTGTTTAATAGCCTTGCAGAATCTACGGGTATTGTATCCAGTCGAGCAGGTAAAGTGAGCTCGGGTGCCTGAATTGGATTCTCTACTTGGGCAAAAGCTGAAATAGAAAGGAACGAAAGTATCGAAAAAATGAAAAAAAAATGTTTCCCCACGCCTTCTGGTTTGATTTCCAGGTGTTTAGCTTTTAGTGAAAAATTCACAACTTTGCGTAAAGTTATTGCAAATACTTCAGACATTGTTAAGCCAGTGAAGAATATCGGATTCAAAGCCATTCTAATAGCAATAACCTTGCTAATATCGTCATCTTCTCCTCTTCGGACTGATTTTAAAGTGGATGTAGTAGTTATTGATGCAGGGCATGGTGGTCATGATTCAGGAACCCTGGGGAGTAATAGTAAGGAGAAGGATGTGGTCTTGAAAATTGCTTTAAAAGTGGGGGCTTACATTAAAGAGAATATTCCGGGAGTAAAAGTTATTTACACCCGCGATACTGATAAGTTTATCGATTTGAGCGAACGAGCAAATATTGCTAATAGGAATCATGCGGATGTATTCATTTCTATTCATGCCAATTCGTTACCTACAAAAACACCTGATGCCCGAAAACAATCTATTTATGGCACGGAGACTTATGTAATGGGACTTCATAAAACAGATGAAAACTTTGAGGTTTCTAAAAGGGAAAACTCGGTAATCTTGTTGGAGGAAAATTATCAAGAGAAATATGAAGGTTTTGACCCTGATTCGCCAGAATCGTACATTTTATTTAGTTTAACCCAATCCGCCAATCAGGAAGCCAGCTTATTGCTTGCAAGTAAAGTCGAGGATCAATTTGGCAATAGGGCTGGCAGAAGAAGCAGAGGTGTTAAGCAAGCAGGGTTTGTAGTTCTTTATAAAACCTCAATGCCTTCCATCCTTATAGAAACAGGATTTTTATCCAATACCAAAGAAGAACGTGAGTTGAATAGCGATAAAGTTCAAGACTATATAGCTTCGGGCATATATCGTGCCTTTAAAGAGTATAAAAACCAAATTGAATCCGTAAACTAGCAGTTGTGAATAAAGAGGTAAAAGTAGGTTTGTTTGTGACCATCGCATTGGTCATGTTGTATTTCGGATTCAATTACCTGAAGGGTATCGATTTTTTAAGTAGTAACAATAAATACTACGCCATATATGATAATGTCGATCAGCTGGCAGTATCCAATCCAGTGCTTGTCAACGGATACGCGGTGGGTCGTGTGAGCAACGTGCGAATAGTGCAGGGAAAGGAAAACAAAGTATTGGTTGAACTTGAAATTGATTCCGAAATTATTCTTGGTGATTCAGCCACAGCCATCTTGAACAGCGACTTTTTGGGTAGTAAATCCATTCTGCTGAACATAGGAAATAAACTAAAGCCGATTAATCCTGGCGATACCATACTGTCAGAGGCGGCCAGAGGTATTTTTGATGTATTTACTGAAACCGCGGAGCCCGTTGCCAATAATGTGCAAACCACCTTACGGAAACTCAATACGGTATTGGATAATCTTGCCAGTAATTCCGCAAGATTAGATACATTATTTATGAAACTGGCCTACACACCAGGACTTGTCAATCGCACGCTGATTACCACAGACGAAAAAATGAAAGAGCTATCGTCAAGTTTTAAGACAACTTCAGATAATCTGGCCATTGTGCTTAGTGATCTTCGTCCTGTTATCGGAAATTTCAAAACTTTCTCAGACTCTTTGAAACAAATGGAGCTGAATATGACTGTGGCCAAGACACAGCAAACACTTGATAATTTAAACAGCACGTTGGCCAAATTAAATAGCGGAGATAACACTGTCAGTAAATTGATGACAGACGACTCCTTGTATGTAAATTTGAACCGCTTATTGCTAAATCTTGACACACTGGCTGTACATTTTGACAGCAATCCCAAACACTTTTTGGCTCCTCTCGGAAAGAATAAGAAGCGGATAGATAAAGACAGAAAAAAGGCAGCAGAGGAGAATTAATCATTGGATCTTAGAGATTATGGATTTAGAGTTTAACAAGAATGAAGATCTTTTCAAGCAGCTATGCACGCAACTGAAGTATCGTGAGAAAACCACAAAGTTGGGAGGTGGTGAGAAGAAAATTGAAAGTCAGCACAAAAAAGGTAAGCTCACAGCCCGTGAGCGAATAGACTACCTCACAGATAAGGATTCTGATTTTTTAGAAGTAGGACTTTTTGCGGGTGACGGCATGTATGAAGAGGAAGGAGGCTGCCCTTCGGGAGGTGTTGTTACCGGTATAGGCTATGTGATGGGCAGGCAATGTATGATAGTGGCCAACGATGCCACTGTGAAAGCAGGTGCCTGGTTTCCGATTACAGCAAAGAAAAACTTAAGAGCGCAGGAGATAGCCATCGAAAACAGGCTGCCGGTTATTTATCTGGTGGACAGTGCCGGTGTGTTTCTTCCAATGCAAGACGAAATTTTTCCTGATAAAGAGCACTTTGGCAGACAATTTCGAAATAACGCAAAGATGTCTTCCATGGGCATTGTACAAATTGCCGCTATCATGGGAAGCTGCGTTGCAGGTGGTGCCTATTTACCCATCATGTCGGATGAGGCAATGATTGTAGACAAGACTGGCTCTATCTTTTTAGCGGGATCGTATCTGGTGAAAGCGGCCGTTGGAGAAGATATAGACAATGAAACTCTGGGAGGTGCTACCACCCATTGTGAAATTTCGGGTGTCACCGATAATAAATTTCCTAATGATCAAGCTTGCCTCGATTACATCAAAAAGCTTTTTGATAAAATCGGACATAATGAAAAGGCTGGTTTTGACAGAGCAGAATCAAAACAACCAAAAGAAGATCCAAAGGAAATCTATGGGATGATGCCTAACAGTAGGGTGAAACCTTACGATATGTTAGACATCATTAAAAGGCTTGTTGATAACTCTGAGTTTGAGGAGTATAAAGAGCTGTATGGTATGACCATTCTATGCGGTTATGCACGTATTGACGGCTGGGCTGTGGGCATTGTAGCCAATCAGAGAAAAATTGTAAAGACTAAAAAAGGTGAAATGCGGATGGGTGGAGTGATCTACTCAGATTCAGCCGATAAGGCCGCGCGTTTTATCATGAACTGCAACCAAAGAAAAGTACCGTTGTTATTCATTCAAGATGTGAGTGGATTTATGGTAGGAAGCAAGGCAGAGCACGGAGGTATAATAAAGGACGGAGCCAAAATGGTAAATGCCATGGCTAACTCTACGGTTCCCAAATTCACTTTAATTGTGGGTAATTCATACGGAGCTGGCAACTATGCGATGTGTGGCAAGGCTTACGATCCCCGACTCATTTATGCGTGGCCCACGGCTCAAATCGCAGTAATGAGTGGTGCCTCAGCTGCCAAAACTTTGTTGCAGATAAAAGTAAACACCTTAAAGGGACAGGGAAAAACCATTACAAAAGAAGCAGAGGAAGAGTTGCTAAAAGAAATAACAGATCGTTACAACGATCAACTGAGTCCTTATTATGCTGCTTCAAGGTTGTGGGTAGATGGCGTGATTGATCCTTTGGAGACCAGAAAGATGATTTCAATGGGGATTGAAGCGGCGAATCATGCACCCATCGAAAAATTCAATGTTGGAGTGATTCAAACATAAATGGAGGAGAAGGAGTTAAAAGCACTGGTATCATTGCTCGATGATGAGGACACCCAGGTAGTTACTCATGTTCAGGAGAAAATTCTATCTATTGGTGTTTCTATTATCCCTCTTTTGGAATTGGAATGGGAGAGTTGCTTTAACCCAATAGCGCAACAAAGAATTGAAGACTTGATTCATGTGCTTCAATATGATCTTGTGAAGGAAAGGTTAAAGGAATGGTACGCCTCTAAAGACCATGACTTGCTTACAGGGATGTGGATTGTATCCACGTATCAGTATCCCGATACAGACTTATTGAAATTGAAGCAGGATCTGGAGCAGATTTATTACGAAACTTGGTTAGAGTTTAGAAACGATCTGTATCCTTTCGATCAAATTAAAGTAATTAACAGCGTCCTGTTTGGTAAATTAAAGTTTGGGCCAAACAGTAAGAACTTTCATTCACCTGGAAATTCCCTGATTAACGTAGTGTTAGAAACCCGTAAAGGGAACCCGATTACCTTAAGTGTGATTTACATGCTTGTGGCGCAGAAGTTGAAGTTGCCTGTGTATGGAGTCAATTTACCCAATCTTTTTATTCTCACTTATAAAGACGACAAGAACACTCAGTTTTATATCAATTCATTTAATCGTGGTTTGATATTCTCCAAGCAGGATATTGAAAACTACATTAATGAACTTCATTTAACTCCTCAGCCCTCCTTCTACGAGCCTTGCGATAATGTGGAAATCATAAGAAGAGCACTGCGCAATCTTGTAATGTCGTTTGAAAAAATGGGGGAGCATGCCAAAGCAGACGAAGTGAAAGTGTTGCTGGTAGAAATATCTGATGGGGGAGATCTGGGAGTTTAACTAATTCTGTTTCTTTCGTATTGTACAGCCTGCTGCCCTATTTCCAGCGATTTCAATTTTCTTGTTGGCTAGCAATTGTGCTATAGCATTATTTAGATAAGCCTTATCCACATCTGATGTAACCAATGGATTGTCATCGATAGCACCATGATAGACAATCGAGTAGTTTTGACCGTTTTTCTTCAGTAAAAAAGCTTCCGGACTTTTCTTGGCTCCTAAACAATCCATGGCAACCTGGTCTTTGTCGGCCAAATAAGGTACTGCAATCCCCCAACTCTGATATTTCTGCGCCATTGCTTTTGCGTTTTCTCTGGACTCTGTATGTGAATTGATCAGTAAAAACTGAATCGTTCCTTTATACTTTTCATTAAGTTCTTTTATCCTTTCTCTGTATTGCTGGTCATACGGACATTCATTGCTGGTAAAAATAATAGCAATGCCCTGACAATTGGTAAACCCATTGAGCGATACATTTTTGCCGTCAGCAATATTTACCAAAGTAAAATCCTGAACGGTTTGCGCAAAAGATGAACTGCTCATTAGGCAAATGAAGCCTACTATGAAATTTTTCATTTTATTCTGTTTTTGAATAAACGAGCACATATTCTTCATGAACAATATACTGAAGTTCTGCGAATACATTATTCTCTCCAGTTTTTATCCAACCTTTAAGAAGCCCGGTTTCTTCCAGTTCGAAGGGTTCAACGCTAAGGTTATTGTTGAAAAGCAGACCTCGCTTTCCATATATTTTATATAATGCTTCTTTGGCAGACCAGTAAATGCAGTGTTTGATAATATCAGTTCCTGCATTTTCCAGTTCCACAGGGTTTAAAATTCGAGGGGCTACTTTGAGTAATTTTTCTTTTGGTTGCTCAATGTCTATTCCCACAGAATGTGATGGATTGATTTGAGCGGCTACATAGGGATAAGAATGAGAAAGCGAGATGTGATAATCCAGATTTTTCAGGAATGGCTTTCCGAATATGTCCTTTTCAATGCCCTGATAAGAAAGTCCCAATGAATTGGCTAGATGTCTGATCAGTAACCTCCCGGACAGCCACTCCAGCCTTTTTTGTGGACTCACGAGCTCTTTGGGACAAAGGAGGGGCTTCAATTGATCTGATAGTAAGTTTTCATCTTCTGTGATATGCCACAAAGCAATCTTGCCCTTACTCGCTCCATTCAATTCTTTTACTGGCATTGGTTTATTTGGCTTATCTATCCAATTTTACCAAAAATAAGAACAAATGCGTTGGGGTGGTAATGTTGGATTTTGATGGATATTAAATCAGTAAAAAAGCTTCATGCACTAACCGGGCATAGAGATAGTATTTATACAGTTCAGTGTGGGAAAACTGCTCAGGATTTGTTCTCTGCTGGTGGTGATGGGATGGTCGTTCGATGGAATATGGAAGCTCCTGAGTCTGGTGAATTGATAGCTCAACTTCCTAATTCCATTTATGCACTTCATCATCTTAAGGATGAAGATCAACTTATTGCAGCTCAAAATTTTGAAGGCATACACCTTCTTGATTACGTCAATAAGAAAGAAATCAAATCATTGAAGCTTACCGATTCCTATATTTTTGATTTGAAATCAGATAAAAATAAAATATTCGTTGCAGCA
The DNA here is from genome assembly GCA_039971015.1 of Cyclobacteriaceae bacterium. Lineage (GTDB taxonomy): Bacteria > Bacteroidota > Bacteroidia > Cytophagales > Cyclobacteriaceae > ELB16-189. The sequence goes on along the minus strand of JBDVKV010000004.1, from coordinate 834,135 downwards.
GCAGACGGAGTAATTTATGTGGTGGATAAAGAACAGTGGATCATTTTGGATCGCCTAGAATATGCTCAAAAGAGTGCAAGAGCGATGGCCATTCATAAAGAAAGGAACGAGTTGGTGGTTGGCTATAGCGATAACTTTATCCGGGTGTTTGACTTGTTCAGTCATCAGATGAAGCAGGAGTGGGAGGCGCACAATAATTCTGTTTTTGCATTGCAGTTCACGGCCAATGGCGAGTATCTTCTAAGTGGATCGCGGGATGCGCACCTGAAAGTATGGGATTGGGCTGGAAATTATGAATTGAAAGAGGATATAGTGGCCCATATGTACACGATCAATCACATTGCATTTAGCCCAGATGGCAAACATTTTGTAACTTGTAGCATGGACAAGTCCATAAAAGTGTGGGATAGCCATGAGTTTAAGCTATTAAAGGTAATTGATAAGGCAAGACATGCGGGGCATGGCACCTCGGTCAATAAATTGGAATGGACTTCGTTTAATAACCAGCTGGTGAGTGCTAGCGATGACAGGACCTTATCCATTTGGGAAATTATTTTTTAAACTTGATTACCACAGCAAACAAACAATCACATGAAAGTCACACCACTTGACATCAGACAGAAAACCTTTGAGAAAGTTTTACGGGGTTATGATAAAGATGAGGTTACTGCTTTCCTGCTTTCCTTATCTCAGGAGTGGGAACGCGTACAGGACGAAACCAAAGAGATGCGGATCAAATTGGAAGCCACTGAAAGAGAAGTAACCAAGCTTAGGGAAGTAGAAAGCTCTCTGTACAAGACTTTGAAAACAGCCGAAGATACAGGAGCCAATGTAATTGAGCAGGCCAATAAGGCTGCTGAGCTTCACCTGAAAGAAGTGCAGTTGAAAGCAGAGGCTCTATTAAATGAAGCAAAAACAAAAGCCAAAGACACCATTGAGCAATCTGAAGCTACCTCCAGACAGATGTTGGAAGAAATGGAGGAACGGCTGAAGACTCTTGTTCAAAATTATAAAAGCATTGAGTCAGAAAGAGGTAATCTATTGGGTGACTTGAAACGATTGGCAGGTGAAACCTTGGATAAGGTGGAGCGACTGCGAAATGCGACCAGTAGTTTTGACCCGGATCAGCATTTGAATTTGGCCAGGCGTGAAGCAAAACAAACATTGAATCCCAATTCAAATCCGAACCCTACACCAGCAGTTGCTGCTCCAAATATTCAACCGGAGGTTGAGGAGCAACCGAAAGCAGAAGAGGTGTCAGAGCCAAAAACTCAAAAATCTTTCTTTGATGAAATTCAATAGGTTTTGTCGTTAAATTATGAAGTTGAAAGGCAAGGTCGTTCTTGAAGGTTTAGAGTTTCATGCTTACCACGGAATATATCCTGAAGAGCGCTCTTCGGGAAATAAGTTTGAGGTGGATATCTCTGTCAATACTTCTTTTGATGAATCAGCATTTCATGATGATTTGTCAGGGACGATTAACTACGAAGAAATTTACTCGATTGTTAAAAATGAAATGGACAAACCTTCTAAACTTTTAGAGCCGGTTGCTCATTCCATTGCACAGAAAATTTTGGATTCGTTCAGCTCTGCAGCGAAGGCGGAGGTGATCATTTCAAAATTTAACCCACCCATTGGAGGAGTTTGTAGAAAAGCACAAGTGTCAGTGAATCTGGCGCGAAACGGCAATGACTAGGCAGAAGGATCTACAAACATAAATCCTCTGGCATCAGCACCTTCATGGAAATCAACTTCTTTTCCAATAACATACATGGTGTGTTTTTTATCGACTACTATTTCGATGCCTTCAATCTGATAGGATAGGTCGCTGTCTTTTTTTTTGTCAAAACCAATCATCATGGCTGCGCCACCACAGCCGCTGCCTCTTATCCCAATTCGTAGGCAGTAGTCAGCAGGAATGTTTTTCGTTTCCATTATTTTGCGAACTTCTTCTGCGGCTTTTTTGGATAGTGTAACTGGAATAATCGCGTTGGACATAATTTGTAATAAAGCAATGTTAATTTTTTAACTAATTAACCGGAACTTCGGCACTAAAATAGCTTAATTTTAACATTCATTTGAGATAAATAATTCTATGAACGCATTGATTGAGTTTGGAAAAATATTAATCCCCGCATCGGTAGTGCTTTATGCGGTGTATCTTATGGTGAGGGCATTTATTTCGAAAGAAATCGAAATGAAGCGACTGGAAGTAAGAGGTAGGAGTATTGAAACGCTGCTGCCAACCCGACTTCAGGCTTATGAGCGAATGACCCTTTTTTTAGAAAGAATCTCTCCACAAAACCTCTTGGTGAGATTGAATAACCCTGCCTATACCGCGCAGGATTTTCAAAAAATCCTCCTTGATGAAATAAGGAATGAGTACAATCACAATGTGTCCCAGCAAGTATATATGAGCGAGCAGCTTTGGGATATGATTAGAAATGCAAAGGAAGACCTTGTTATTCAGATTAATGAAGCAGCGGGAGTGATGAAGGAGGGGGCTACGGGTATTGATTTGGCACGGCAAATATTTCAGTCGGCCATTGACAAAAAAGTGGAGCCAATCAATCATGCCATGTCAGAACTGAAGAAGGAGATTCAACAAATCTTTTAGAAATCATGAAATCTACATTTCATTTTAACAACCCGATTTTTAATGCAGCAAAGCATACTGCTGGAACTATGGTATCTAGCAGATACCGATTGTTAATGGTATTGACCCAGTTGGGAAGAAAAGTGAATAGTGTTGAAGACAAGCGCAAAATTGCAGCTGATGTAAAAGTAAAAATTTTTGTTTTGGGTAGGCTTCTCAAAGCATTTGCATCTGGAAGATACCGGGCATTACCATGGAAAGCAGCGGTTAGTATTGCTGCAGCTACCTTGTATTTTATCAACCCAGCTGATTTTATTCCGGATATTATTCCCTTCTCCGGTTTACTGGATGATTTTGGTATTCTCGTTTGGACTTATAACTCGTTAGAATCTGAATTGAATAAATTCCGCGAGTGGGAAGAAGCTAACTTTCAAGAACAATGAAAGTGGCGTTGCTTGCGGGAGGTACTGGCCTGATCGGGAGTCAGTTGCTTGAGTTGCTTGTTAAAGACGAGGCTTACAGTGCGATCAAATGTTTAACAAGAAGTGCCCTGCCTATTAATCATAACAAGATTGAAATAATTAAAACTAATGGAGAAAACCTCAATGAGCTTTCGTCTTCCCTCGTGGCCGATGATGTCTTTTGTTGTTTGGGAACTACCATTAAAAAAGCCGGATCTAAAGATGCGTTTAGAAAAATAGACTTTGATTATCCATTGCATCTTGCACAGCTTTCACACGCAAACGGGGCAAAGCAATTTTTACTTATCTCTGCCCTGGGAGCGGATCCATCCTCATCGGTATTTTATAACAAGGTAAAAGGTGAGGTGGAAGAGGCTATAGCAGCTATTGGTTTTAATGCCTACCATGTTTTCAGGCCTTCGCTTTTATTAGGGAACCGCTCTGAAGAACGTTCTGGTGAAGATGCCGCAAAGATATTTTTTAAGCTTTTTGGTTTTCTAGTTCCCGCTAAATACAAAGCGATTGATTCAGCCAAGGTTGCCAAAGCGATGTTGGCAATGGCCAATAAGAACGAGCAAGGGACCTTCGTTTATGAATCAAAATTACTTCAGGACTTTTAAATGATAGCGGTTATCCAACGTGTGGCCGAGGCCTCAGTGAAAATTAATGGAACGACAAAATCCTCCATTCATCAGGGTCTATTAATTTTATTGGGTATTGAAGATGCAGATACTGCTGAAGATATATCATGGCTTACAACTAAGATTGTAAACCTTCGCATCTTTAATGATGATCAGGGCGTAATGAATGTAAGTGTAAAAGAAATTGGTGGTGATATTATTGCTGTGAGCCAATTTACACTTCATGCAAGTACGAAAAAAGGCAATCGTCCATCCTACCTAAAGGCTGCCAAACCAGATGTTGCAATTCCGTTGTACGATCGTTTTTTAAAGGAATTGGGGATCGTATTTGGAAAACCAGTCCAAAGTGGTGAGTTCGGTGCAGATATGAAAGTGGGGTTGATCAATGATGGCCCTGTTACCATTATTATAGACACCAAAAACCGGAACTAGTCTTAAATGATGGCCAATATCACGAACAGAATATTGGCAAGTACATAAGTTCCAATAACAATACGGGCCCCTATTGAATTCACTTTGTAGCTGTCATCGATTTTACCGCTGTCATTATACTTCAAGGCAATGGCGGAAACAAGTAAGCAACCAAAAATAGCCAGGTAAGTAAGTGCGTGTAATGTATCCACCAAAGTAAAATCAGAAGACTCTGGAAGTAATGAGTCAATGATATATTTATTACCAACTGCAGCAAACAGCCCACCCACTGGAAGGCCAAAGCGCGGTTCCAGTTCGGAAGGCTTTGGAGTAAAACTAATAATTGCAATCAAAAAAGCGATATACATTCCTATGAATATCTTAGCAAACAAACCCCACGCCTCGCGTTCTATGCTCATTTCAATTTTCAGTGCTGAGAACAGTTGATAATGACTTTCTGGATCTCCAAATCCAGTTTCGTAATCATTGTCATCGTTTACAACCTTAAAACCAGTAATGGCCCATCCATCGATGGCTTCTTTTTTATCAAAATTGCTGCCGTTTATATCTGGTTTAAAAACCAAAGAGCTGTTGTCGAACAGCGTGTTTTCAATTTGAACCTTTAACCGTTGTTCATCAAATGGAAAATCTCGCACATCCCAATTTTGCTTCATCGTGCATTTCATTTTCATGATTACCCAGGCCTTTCCATCCAGGCTGTCATAAATTATTTCGGGAGGGTCTATGGTTTTAGCATTTGGGATATCGAGTTGTGTGGCAAAATCGAATTCAGGATTGGAATAAAGGAACCACAACCAAAAGCGGATGGTGTATTCTTTTTCGTGAAAGTTGATGTCATGAACGCTAATCACATAAGATCCGGCATTTACAGTATCAGGTTGAGCGCTTAAGCGAAATGTGCCCAAAAACGTTGCGAAAATTGTGATCAATAGAAACTTTCGATCCATACCAGAAGACAATATAACCAACCTGATCTATACATATCAAATCATGTTTACAGTTTAGGGAAGAATTGGTACGGGTTTGAGTAAGATTATATGCCAATGCTGTGATAATCTAGGTCCAGTGGCTTATTTTTGAGACTTAAAATTACAAAACCATGTACACAGGACTTCTTCACACCCATTCTAGCTTACGATATGTTGTATTACTACTTCTTGTAATTGTTGTGGCCAAGTCGATGGTTGGATTAATCAGCAAAAAGCCGTTTGAAAAGACAGATGAGAAGCTTACACTTTGGCTAATGATCGCTACTCATGTTCAACTTCTTGTTGGATTGATTTTATATTTTGTAAGTCCATTTGTTCAATTTGGGGCCAACACCATGAAGGACGCTATTACCCGCTATTGGACAGTTGAACACTCTTTTGTGATGCTTATCGCAATTGTATTTATTACCATGGCACGTACGTCCACCAAGAAGCTTACTGAAAGCAAAGCAAAGCATAAGAGGGTTTTTGTGATGACTACGATTGCTTTGGTGCTAATCGTTTTAGGAATTATTATGAGCGGGCGGGGTATAATAATTCCTGTTCGCGGATAGAATTCCTTGATTAGCCCATTTTTTGGGTTTTAGTGGCACCTCCTTTGCATGGATTCGGCTATTATAGAGTTGAGAATCTGCTAACTTTACATTAGAACAAAATCTGAGATATGAGAAAATTGCTTTTCCTTCTATTTTGTCAACTTGGTGCTTTAGCCTACGCTCAGGAATTCAGTCAACGATATGAATTGGTTAATCTTGGAAAGCAAGTAAATACCTTTTATCATGAGGCTGCTCCTGTCATTTCACCCGATGGCAAAACGCTATACTTTTTTGTTCAAAATCACCCTGAAAATACTTTTGGAAAAGAGGGAAGTCAGGATATCTGGGTGACACGAAAAGATGAGAATGGTGAGTGGTCGGCTCCTGAGCACCTTAAGTCGCCATTCAATGACCATCGATCAAATCAGGTTTTTAATGTATTGCCTGATGGGTCTTTATTCGTTCGGGGCGGAAGAGGCCGTGACTCCAAAGGGTTCTCCATTGTAAGCCCTGATGGTCGCTGGCAGGAAATGACCGTAAAGGACTACGAGGATATGGAAAGGGGCAGATTTAATGGAGCCACTATTTCTTCTGATGCCAAGCATATGATTCTTTATTTCACAGAAGTACCGAAAAGTATCCGAAGTGATTTATACGTTAGTAATTTGCAGTCTGATGGTTCGTGGTCGCGGCCCGAAAAATTGAACATAACAGATCGTTCAGATATGTTTGGGCCATTCATCGGTCCGGATGATAAGACTTTATATTTTGCAAGTGATAAGCTGGACCCTAAGCGACAGGGTGGATCAGATATTTATAAATCAACACGTCTTGATGACTCATGGAAAAACTGGTCGAAACCGGTAAATCTTGGACCTCCCATAAACACTGCGGCAGGGGATGCTTACTTTTCCATGGATGCCAGTGGTAATGTGTTTACATCAAGAGCAAACAGCAGGGTAGATGGTGGAAATCTTGATTTGTTTATTCTTTTGCCAAAAGATATTCAGGTGAAAGTCATTGGTATCGTTTACGATGAAAGTACCATGCAGCCGATTACTTCTCATGTAACCGTGAAGCCCAAAAGCGCTGATGCAATTAATATCGATGTTAAAAATAATGGTGAATTTGAAACAGGTATTCCTGAAACGGATCAAGTAATGGTTTCAGCTTCTTCGGAAGGTTACATCGCCAAGGAGTTAACATTCCCGATACCAACCTTGTTCAACGACACCACTATAATTGCTGATATTTACCTTGCTCCCATACCGAAACAACTTGTGCTTACGGGTACGGTGTTCGATTCTAAAACAAATGAACCGATCAAAGCCAAAGTGAATGCGACCTATAAAGGAAATAATTCAAATAAAAATCTTGATGCGCCCAATGGAAATTATGAAATGGAAATTGATGACATGGGCTGGTATGTGCTGAATGCTTCCGCAGAAGGATACCTTAATGCAGCAGACAGTATTGAAGTGTACAATGATGAAATAAATCCGTTAATAAAAGATCTTTATTTAAACAAGATTGAGGTTGGTGTTACTGTGCGACTTAAGAATATCTATTTCGATTTTGATAAAACCACGCTTAAATCTGAATCGTTTGTAGAATTAGATAAAGTTGTGGATTTGCTGAAGACTAACCCATCAGTAGAAATTGAAATTTCAGGACATACAGACAGTAAAGGGTCGGATGATTACAACTTGAACTTATCTCAGGGAAGGTCACAATCTGTAGTTGATTATTTAATTAGTCAGGGAATTGAAAGTTACAGGCTTTCAGCGCAGGGATACGGAGAGACTAAGCCTATTGACTCTAATGATACTGAAGAGGGGCGGGCCAATAACAGACGTGTGGAGTTTACGGTACTGAAAACTTAATTTTGTGGATCGAGAATTTCGATTACCCTGGATTTGTCATTTTCAAAAATATGAAGACGAACTCCGGGAAAGATATCATTTCTAATCGGATATATGTTCATCGAGTCTTCACCGCTTAAAAAGCAGGGGATTCCGTATGCGTCTAGTTTAGTCTTGGCCAAATTGGCCTCAACTCCAGTATCAAATCCTTTAAAAACTATAATCTTATCTTTCTCTTCCTCTTCCATTTTCTAAGGATCGTTGTAACTAAGATAGCTGATCTGAAAGTGAGTATCCCCTTTGTGGTAAAAAAATAGTTAAATTCATTCGTAACATCTTCGCGCCAATACCGTCTTGCTTTTGAACGATGAATCTTGAAGCTTTTGAAAATCGCGTTTTACCAGCCAAAAACAAACTTTTTAGGTTTGCGCTAAGGCTTTTAAACAATGTTGAGGAAGCAGAAGATGTCGTTCAGGAAGTACTCATAAAGGTATGGAATGGAAGGGTGGCCATGGATCAAATCAACAATTGGGAGGCTTGGTGCATGCGGTTAACAAAAAATCTTGCGTTGGATCGGTTGCGGGCCCAGAAGAGAAAAGCAACAGATACAATAGAGGTGGGGTTTGAGGTAAAACAGGATGGCCTTTCTCCACATGAGAAAGCCGAAATAACTGAAAGTATGCAACAAGTAAATAGACTTATCGCTTCGCTACCCGAAAAACAACGCCAGGTGATGCACCTAAGGGATGTAGAAGGGTATAGCTATAGCGAAATTGTCGAGATCATGGAGATAGACATGAATCAGGTGAAGGTAAGTTTATTCAGGGCGCGTAGTGCAGTAAGGGAAAAATTGACAAAGATTAACGCTTATGGACTCTAAGATAGAACAACTGCTGGAGAAGTATTGGAAGTGTGAAACTTCATTGGAGGAAGAGAGCGAGTTGAAAGCCTACTTCAGTGAGAATGAGGTGCCGGAGAGCTTAAAGGAAACGGCTATGTTATTTCAGTATTTCGAGTCGCAAAAAAAATTAGAAATAAGAAAGATCGAATTTGATCAGAAGGTAAAGACAGGTGTAACTCCGGTTGAAAAGGGGAAAGTGATAAAAATGTTTTTCACAACAGCCAAAATAGCCGCAGGTGTACTTGTGTTAGTAGCAGCTACTTATTTAGTAAGACAAGAAATTAGAAAGTCTTATCCTGAAGAAGTAGTAGATACCTATAGTGATCCTCAATTGGCCTTTGAGGAAACTAAGAAAGCGCTGATGATGATCTCGAAGACGTTCGGGAAAGCCAAACAAGAAGCAGGTAAGATTACCGTGTTTAATGAGGCAGAACAAATCATTCAAAACGGTACAGCCAAAGAAGAGAAAAAGAAAATTGAAATTTAAAGCATTAAACTTAATAACATGAAAAAGATAATAGTATTTGGTGTGATGATGCTCATGGTAATGGGCGCATATGCACAAGGGGAGGCGGTTTCCAAATTTTTCAGCAAATATCAATCTGATGACACTTTTAGTCAGGTGACCATTTCCAGTAAAATGTTTGGGCTGTTCACCAACATGGAAATGGAAAATAAAGAGGATCAGGAAGTATTGGACGCCATCAGTAAGCTTAAAGGTTTGAAAATACTGGCCAAGGATGCGACAAGAGATGCACGAGGGTTGTATGATGAGGCCAATAAGATGCTTCCTAAAAGTGAGTATGAGGAATTGATGTATGTGCGTGATAAGGAAAAGGATATGCGTTTCTTTATCAGTGAAAAGGCAGGTAAGATTAGTGAGTTAGTGATGATAGCGGGCGGTAGTGATGAATTTATGATGTTGTCTGTGTTTGGTGAGATTGATCTGAAGCAGATTTCAAAAATTGGAAGTAAGATGGATGTAGACGGGCTAAAAGACCTTGAACGCCTAAAGGAAAATAAGAAGAAAAATTAGGAGTAGGGAAGGGTAACACCCTTCTCCTGTCCATTGAATACATGTCATGATAAAAAACACTGCTCTTCTCTTAATCTGCTCTTGCTTGATGAGTTTAAGTTATCAGGTGAATGGCCAAACTGAAACTACAATAGCGCTCAATAAGCGTTTTGATAATGCCCTCTCCTTGTATTTTTATAAGAATACATTGCGAATGCTTAATCAGTCTGAGAGCAAGGAGTTTGATGACTTGATAAAGGACATAGAAAAAATGAAATTCCTGGTGATTGACAAGACTTCGGATAGTTTTGGATCAGCAGACTATAAAGAACTCACCAGCGGGTACAAGGGTGAGGACTATGAAGAGATCATGACAAGCAGGTTTGATGGGAAAAACTTTGATGTAATGCTCAACGAACGGAACGGCACCACCAAAGGAATGGTCATTTTGGTCAATGATTCTTCTAGTTTGTATGTGTTGGACATCCTTGGAAGAGTGGAGTTGAATAAAGTGACCAAATTGTTTAGAGAAATTGACGACAGTGCTGAAATTGGAAAAATGATCAAGGCGTTTTCCGATGATCATGAATCCCGCGATCGATTACGAAGAATAGAAAAAAACTAAAGGAATTTAATTGGGTACAGTATTACAAATTGAAAATCTTACCAAGAACTTTGGTCGGCTTTGCGCGGTAAATAAGATGAACCTGACAGTGGAGGCTGGTCAGGTATTTGGTATGCTTGGCCCAAATGGCAGTGGCAAGACCACCACATTGGGTATGCTGATGAGTGTAGTCAATCCATCTTCCGGAAGTTTTAAATGGTTTGGTGAGGAAGCTACCCATGAAACACGTAAGAAGATTGGGGCGGTATTGGAGCACCCGATTTTTTATCCCTATCTCACTGGGCAAAAGAATTTGGAACTTACTGCCATGATTAAGGGTGCAACGAAAGAGCAAATTGCTGAAGTGTTGCAGCTGGTGGAGTTGACAGACAGACGGAATGATAAGTACAAAACCTATTCGTTGGGGATGAAGCAACGACTTGCGATTGCTTCCGCATTACTTAACGATCCACAGGTTTTGATTTTGGATGAGCCCACCAACGGGTTGGATCCAATGGGCATTGCTGAGATTCGGGAGCTCATTAAAAAAATCGCTTCAGATGGAAGAACGATTATACTGGCCAGCCATCTCCTGGATGAAGTGCAGAAAGTATGTACGCACTTTGCGGTATTGAAGAAGGGAAACATGGTGTATAGTGGGCCTGTGGAAGACGTTAATAATGGTTCGGAAACAGTTGAGGTGAATGCGGAGGGTGATATTTTGGAAGTGCTAAGTACATTCGATGGGGTGTCTGCTGTAAATCGGGAAAATGGCTTTTATGAAGTAAAGCTTAAAGATGGAATTAAGAGTAAAGACCTCAACCAATTCCTATTTGAGCAGGGAGTTACCGCTTCCCATTTGGTAACCAAAAAGAAAAGTCTCGAGAAACAATTTTTAGAAATTTTGGCTGAATCGAAATAATGCTACACCTTCTACAAATCGACCTTAAGAAAATGACCAGCTACCGCACGTTTTGGGTAGTGTGTGGTTTGTATTTCTTTACGTTGGGTACCACTACGGCCAGCGGAATGGAATTTTTAAAGTGGCTTGTAAATATGGGTGCCAGTTTCGGTGCTGAGATTAACATCAGCCGAATTCCTTTTTATCATTTTCCTGATGTATGGCAAAATATCACTTTCGTGAGCGGGTTCTTCAAGGCAATTTTGTCCTTTATGGTAGTGATAAGCATCACCAATGAGTTTAGCTATCGTACGGTTCGACAAAATGTAATTGATGGATTGAGTCGGTCGCAGTTCTTAATTTCCAAAGTGCTTACCAATGTACTTTTGAGTGCGATGAGTGCAGCAATGGTTTTTGTTATAGCATTGATTACCGGAATGATTTACAGTCCATCAATTGTGATCGCAGATGTACTGACAGACCTGGAATTTTTCCTTGCCTATTTCCTGGAGGTATTTGCATTCTTATCCTATGCGCTATTATTAGGTATGGTCATTCAACGGTCTGGGTTGACTATTGTAATTCTGGTATTGTCAAGAATGATTGAGGCTATTATTATGGCCAATATTGATGATTATGTTCCCTGGCTGATACCCTTCTTGCCAATGGAGTCTATGAGTAACCTGGTGCCCATGCCTTTCCCTCGTTATGTGTTTCAGGAAATTCAGGACTATGTGAGTATTACTTCTGTCTTGATTGCCGGAACCTGGACTTTTATTTTCAATTACCTGGCTTATCTGAAACTGAAAAAATCAGATATCTAAGGACGGATTGGTGTTGATAAGTTTATAGTCCATTAGACATCATTCCACCATCTACGTTTATGTTTTGCCCTGTAATATAACTTGCCTTATCCATGGCGAGGTAGGCAACAAGGCTTGCTATTTCTTCAGGTTGCCCTACGCGTTGCATTGGGGTTCTGTCAAGAATTTTCTGTAGCCTTTCCGGATCATTAAGAACGGGTTGTGCAAGGGGTGTATCAATGTACCAGGGAGAAACTGTATTTACCCGAATGTGATCCTTGGCCCATTCTACGGCAAGGTGTTTTGTCATCTGGATGATGGCTGCCTTGGTCATCCCGTAGGGGGGGCCACTTTGCACGTCAATGGAGCCGGCAACAGACGCAATATTAATCATGTTCGCGTTTTGTGATTTTTTTAGAAGAGGGTGACAGAGTCGGGCCATTTCTGTCATACTGAATAAATTGGTTTCGAATATTGCCCGGTATTCTTCCTCTGAATATTCGGTGAGCTTTTTTCTAAGGTTAGTACCCACATTATTTACAAGCACATGTAATTCACCAAACTTTTTTTCGACTTCATTAATTAGGTCAATTCTGAATTTTTTGTTGGACAGATCTCCGGCAATGGCTTCTGTATTAAAACCCTGACCTTTAAACTTCTTTACTACATCAGAGAGTTGTTTTTCATCGCGTGCTACTATAATTACACGGGCACCCAGATGCACAAATTCTTCGGCAATGGCAAATCCGATTCCTTTGGATCCCCCCGTGATTAATGCTTTCTTACCTTCCAGGGTCCACGCTTTCATAGTGATTATTTTATATCCTTTTTTACGATGAGTACTGTTTTGGGATCAATTTCTAAGTAACCCTGCTCGTAGCAATACCGGTAGTAAGCACCTTCTTTGGTGCGATAGGTATCTGTATGGTAGGTGAAATCGAACCCTTTTACACTTAGTTTATTGCGGTTTACTTTGGTCTTGCCGGTAGGATTAAGGTCTTCCAAAATCCTCCGGTTCTTGCCTAGGATGTTATTGACATTACGGACGTAATTGGTTCTTTCACCCCGAATTCGATTATTGTAGGCAACCCTACACTGGTCTGAACAGAATTTTTTGTCGGCCCTACCAGTGATTTTACTGCCGCATTCTCCGCATGTTTTTTCAAGTACAGGTTCCATGAATTGAAGATACCACCTAAAACGAATATAAGGTTAAGATTTTTTTATACCATTTTTTGGGGGATTTTTCTAACCACTCACACTTTTGATGAAAAGGACTATGGCAATGAAAGGGCCTCATCGTTAACCATTTTAGGGGTATTTCAGTTGGCGCGAATTGCCCGAGAGTACTGTGGGTCGTTTAGAAAAATAACAGTTTATAAGCAAGAGTTTGAGATAACTAAAATTTATTCTATCTCTGCGGGAAAATTAATGGATGTATGGTAGTAGTTGGGTTTGTGGATAAGGTGGAGGTTATTGTTGCTGAAGCAAACCAGCAAATTAGCCCCATACATTGCTTCAATGATATTTCTGATCTTCGCTCAACCATATTTGAAAAGGATAATGCGGAGTCCCTTCTGGTGCTATTTGAGTTTTTGGGAACCACCAAGGCAGATCTTATAACTCAAATTGAGCTCATAGAAAGGGCAATTCCCCATGCTAAAATTGTAGTAGTTTCCGGATCAGCAGATGCCAAAATCATTGTTGAAGCGCTAAGGCTTGGGGTTCTAGGTTTTATTTCAAATTCAACGCCAATTAAGAAGGTGCTTGACATCATTTGCCATCTGGATCAGGTAACTGTTCTTTGTCAAAAGACAAGGGAAACATTGGCAAATCATTTTACCCTAAATAAGTCATCCTTGCTTACAGACAGGGAAACCGAGGTTTTGGAGTTGTTAGCACAGGGCCTGACTTTCGTTAAAATTGGGGATACTCTCTCTATTGGTATCGAAACTGTAAAAACCCATATCAGGCATATATATGAAAAATTGGATGCCAGGGGTAAAGTGCATGCTTTGGAAATAGCCAGAGCCAACAGGCTAATTGCATAAGTTCAACAGAACACATTCAGTTGGGCAATTCAACTTGCTGAGATTAAGCTTAATTAAAAAGAGATTAAAATTGGATTAAAATCCAATTAAAATTTATAAGAAGAAAGCTATAGAAGTTTCTTAATTGTGAATTTTGCCCGGTTTGGACTTTTCTTAAAAGTTAAACATGATGCATCCCTAAATAGTAGTGATTTAAATAAATTTTTATTTGATCATCTTTCGGCCCTAAAAAAACAAAAACCCTATTCTATGAGAAAACTATTACTTCTCTTTTTATTTCCATTTACACTGGCCTTTGGGCAAGATGTAAATGTCACCGGTAGGGTCACGTCTTCAGAAGACGGGACAGGATTACCGGGTGTAAACGTAGTTGTAAAGGGTACCGTTACAGGGACGATAACTGACGGAGATGGTCAGTATGTAATATCTGCCCCAGAGAACGGAACCCTTATATTTTCATTTATCGGATTTAGAACACAGGAGCAAGCAATCTCTTCTCGGTCAACAATAAATGTTGGCTTAGAATTGGACATTCAGCAGTTGGCTGAAATTGTGGTAACCGCCCAAGGTGTGGAGAGAGATGAAAGAAGCCTTGGATACGCTGTACAGCAAGTTAAAGGTTCGGACATAGGCCAAAAATCAGAACCCAACTTACTCAATGCTTTACAGGGTAGACTAGCCGGTGTGAACATTTCAAGTTCAAGTGGTGGAGCAGGAGCCAGTACCAACATTAACATTAGGGGGTTCACTTCTTTTGGAGGAAACCAGCCACTTATCGTTGTTGATGGTATTATTTTTAGCAATAACCTGGATCAAACGCAGAATACTTTGTTTGGTACTCAGCCATCCAACCGTTTATTGGACATTAGCCCAGAAAACATTGAATCTGTAAGTGTGTTAAAAGGACCAGCTGCGGCAGTATTGTATGGTTCAAGGGCTGGAAACGGAGCTATTCTTATTACCACAAAACAAGGTGGGTCAAAAAGTAAAAAGACTGAAGTAACTGTGACTTCTTCTGTAAACTTTCAGAATGTTGCAGGTCTTCCTAAGCTTCAAAATGAATATGGACAAGGATTGAACAATGATTTTGTTAATACTTCAATCAATTCCTGGGGTCCGGCATTTGGAGGTTCCTTAACTGAAGTAACAAGACTTCAGGGTGATGTTGTTCCTTATAAGGCATTTGAAAATAATGTTGAAGATTTCTACCAACAGGGACAAATCATTCAAAACGGTGTAAATATTGCATCTGGTGATGCTGAAAATAACTTTTCCTTATCAGTTTCCAGCACATTTCAGGATGGAATTATTCCTACAAGTGAATTCAATCGCAATAGCCTTCAGTTCGGAGGTAACAAAAAATTGGATAACGGATTGAAAGTTGGTTCTTCATTAACGTATGTGAAAAGCACCCAATCAGGCGTTACTCAAGGTAACGGAGGTAGTGCCTTAGGAAATATGTCAAGGATTCCGCGTAGCTACGACTTACTTGGGATGCCTTATGCAGATCCATTGACTGGAAAAAGTATTTACTTCTCCACTACTCAAAACCATCCTCTTTGGAGTACTGAAAACGAACAATTAAAAGGTAGCGTTGATAGGTTGTTTGGATTTGTAAAGGTGGGATATGATATCACCCCTTGGTTGAATGTTTCTTACAGAGCAACAGCCGACACCTATACAGACAGAAGAAAGTTAGTATTAGCAATAGGAGCGAACAGAGCACCAACAGGAAACGTGCAAGAGAATATGCAGTATAACACAGAACTGAATGGTGATCTTATGATCACTGCTTCAAGAAGCAATCTCTTTGTGGAAGGTTTAAATGGTAGTGTTTTGTTGGGTCAAAACCTCAATCAACGTGTAAGTCAGGATCTCGGATTGGATGTGCAACAGCTAAATAGCCCTGGTTTTTACAACGTTAGTAATGGAAATGTGTTCACCGCAAGTGATGAGACATTTACCAAAAGAAGGTTAGTTGGTTTTTATGCTGATTTTAATTTTGAGTATAAAGACTATTTGTTCCTGGAGTTGCAGGGTCGTGTAGATAAGTCATCTACTTTACCAAGAAGTGATAACAGTTATTTCTACCCGATGGTTGGTTTGAGCTTTGTTCCAACGAGTGCTTTTAACATCGCGTCTAACGTATTGAGCTATGCAAAAGTACGTGCGAGTGCAGCAAAGGTGGGTAAGGATGCCAATCCCTATTTGCTGAATTCAGTTTACGTAGGAACTACTTATGGAAACAACGTGGCCAGTATTGCTTTTCCTATGACAATAGGCTCAGCTACAGTTCCAGGCTTTAGCCCAAGCTCTAGAATTGGAAGTAATAACCTAACCCCGGAGTTTGTTACATCCTATGAAACCGGAATTAACCTTGGTCTTTTTCAAAACAAGTTGAGTGTAGATGCAGGCTATTTCTATACTGAAAGTGAAAACCTGATTTTTAATGTGGCGGTTTCAAACGCTTCAGGTTTTGACACAAAGACGACCAACGTTGGTTTGATTACTAACCGTGGTATTGAATTGGAAATTGCAGCAACACCAATTAAAACGACCAATTTCTCATGGGATGTTGCCTTTAACTGGACCAGAATAAGGAATGAGGTGGTAAAAATAACTGAAGGTGTTACCAGTTCTAACGTAACAGGTAATTCATTTACAGGTATTGCCCCGTCAATTGCTGAAGGCCATCCTTATGGAGTGATCATAGGAACTGCTCTTACAAGGAATGAAAATGGTGATCCGTTGATTAACCCAACTACTGGAGCTTTTATGCCTGGTACTGCGGGACAGGTAATTGCAAATCCTAATCCTGATTGGATTGGCGGATTGACAAATACTTTCACCTATAAGAATTTGTCCCTATCAGCACTTGTGGATGTGAAGTATGGCTTGGATCTGTATTCATTTGGATGGGTAGATTTAAAATCTAACGGAAGTCTTGCCATCACTGCAAAAGACAGGGAATTACCTAGGATTCTACCAGGTGTAATTGATAATGGTGATGGAACTTTTACCAAAAACTACATTCAGGTTGCATCTCAGACCTACTGGCAAGGATTAGGTGGATTAGCATCCGAAGCAGCCGTTTTTGATGCAACTACCTATAGGTTAAGAGAGCTTACCCTTAATTATCAATTACCCGCCAGGCTTTTATCCCGTACTCCTTTTGGAGGTGTTAGTGTAGGCGCAAGCGGAAGAAACCTCTTCTTCTATGCACCTTACGCACCTGGTGATCCAGAACTCAATACACAAGGAGCTGGAAATATTCAAGGTATGGACCTAAGTGGTGCTCCTAACACGAGGAACTATGGGTTTAACATTCGGATAACTCTTTAATAAAAGAAAAAATTATCATCATGAAAAGAAATAGAATATTTAAGTCATTCCTGATAATACCCTTAGTGATATTATCAAGTTGTAATGATTTTTTAGATGTCAACGATACGCCTAATAATCCGCTTTCTGTTCCGCCATCAACACTCCTACCAACCACATTAATAGGAGCGGCATTTTCTAACGGAAATGAACTGAATAGATTTAGTTCAACAATAATGGATTACACGGCTGGAGCAAGCAATAACCCTGCAGCTTATGATATTTATAATACCAATGGAGCTGACTTCGGTAATCAGTGGAGGTTTGAATTGTACGGAGGTTCAATTATTGCCAGTGAAAAATTAATTGAAGCGGGTAATAAAGTGGAGTCTAAAGCGTATGTAGGGATAGCAAAAATAATGAAAGCCTATAGCTTTAGTATTGCTACTGATGTATGGGGAGATGTACCTTACTCACAATCATCAAAAGGTGATACTGAGGATATCCTTCAGCCAAGAATTGATAAACAGGAAGATATTTACAAGGGGAATTCCTCATTGGGGATTCAGAGTCTTTTTGATTTGATACGAGAAGGTATAGCTGATCTGGGTGCTACTTCTGTTATAAAACCAGCTACAGATGATGTAGTGTATGGCGGAAACCTGACCAATTGGCAAAAGGCGGGTTATTCATTGATGCTAAAACTGGCTTTAACCATTAGCGATCGTGAACCCGCATTGGCAACATCAATTATTAATGAAGTTGTTGCTGCTAATCTTTTTATTGGCCAGAATAGTGAAAACCTATCCGTGAAATTTGGTGGATCTACCGGAAGCCAGAGTCCTTTGCATACCTGGACAAGTGTAAGCTCCTTTCAGAATGACATGATGGTAAGCACAGGCTACCTCAATTTGTTGCAAGGACTGAATGACCCTCGCTTAACCAAGTTTGTTACTAAACCTGCGACTAACTATGTTACTATCGCTAACGGTTTTCGAGGTACGCTACCAACACCTACCACTACCTGGTCCAAATGGGGTGCAGGTGTAGTTGGAGCAAGTGGAGTTGGCCCTGTAAGATTGTTGACTGCCGCTCAGACAGCTTTCATTTTAGCGGAGGCTAAATTGCTCTTCCCTGGTATTAATACACCTGCTGGAAAAACAGCTAATGAATTGTATAGGGATGGTATCACAGCTTCTTTGACCGAGGCTGGAGTTACTACTGCAGATATTACTACCTATCTGGCAACAGCTGCAGGAAACCTTACTGGAACCACTGAGCAACAACGGGAACAGATTATTACTCAGAAGTACATCGCTGGTACGGGTAATGGCCTGGAGGCTTGGAACGATTACAGAAGAACAGGATATCCTGCATTTGCAGAGCATCAGAATGCAGTGGGTATTGATGCAAAGAGACCAAGAAGGGCACAGTACATTGATCAGGAGGTGCAGAGAAATCCGGCTTTTTCTCCTGCTGTATTGCCTAATGTAAATGTTTGGTGGGACGTCAATTAATGAAATAAAAACTTTTGAGATATGAAATATCTATTAAAATTATCATACATGCTCTTCATCGCGATGTTAATCATCTCATGCGATGACGAATTTAGCCATGACCTGGTAAGGGATAATTTACCAGAAATACCGGTAACATTTGATGGGGCAACCACAGCAGGGTTCAACCCTTATTATACAGTGTCCTATGGCACGGGCTCGACAGCCTTTGATATCAAGTTTAGTATCCCTGGTGATGCGCCAAGCAAAATCAAGGAAGTAACAAAAATATCGGCCGGAACTACTGCCATCAATGCGGGTACATTAAATGGCACTTCAGGAAAGTACATTACTGATCCGATTGTAGTAAATGGTACTTCTTTTACACTTTCATCTTCAATCACTGAATTCAATACTAAAGTGACCGGTAGCACACGTCTAACAGCTGCTCCAGTAGCGCCTGTAGAATTTGTTGAGCGGGCATTTATGTTTGAATTGCTGATGGAGGATGGCTCTAAAATCGTACCTGTTCAGGTAAGAATTAGAGTAACACCTTAGTCTTCATAGGTTTTAGTTAATTAAAGGCTGCCTCTGCACGGGCAGCCTTTTTCTTTTCCAAATCGTATTGACGGCCATGAAAACCCTTATATGGCCATGTTTTATCCGTATTTAATCGTTTACACACGGATATAATCGAAAGTAACCGTCTATTAAACAACTCGTACTTTTTTCGTCCCCCACCTTTGCATCATCAGTCGTCAATAAAGTCACTGGTATCCAATTAAAAATGTTAAACAATTAAATTCTACAATCATGAAAAGTTTAAGAAACAGCGTGCAGTTAATCGGTCGTTTGGGAAAAGATCCTGAAGTAAGGGAGTTTGGTGATAAGAAGAAGGCTGCCTTCTCCATTGCCACCACAGACACTTACAAGAACAATAAAGGAGAAAAGATTGAAGATACGCAATGGCACAATCTGGTGATCTGGGGTAAGCTTGCTGGCGTAGCCGAAAAGTATCTAAAGAAAGGTGCGGAGGTAGCCGTAGAAGGCAAGCTGGTACACCGCGTGTATGAAACGGATAAGGGTGAGAAGAAATTCTTTACCGAGATCAACGTGAATGATTTTGTAATGCTTGGTGGTAAGAAACAAGCCTAAGCTCATTTCAAAATCAAACAAAAAGCCTGGTTCTCTGAATCGGGCTTTTTTTATAGCCTGATCTCAACAGTAGTTCCTGCACCAACTTTAGACGTAAGGGATATTTGCCCGCCATGCATTAAAACAATTTGTTTTGACAAAGCAAGGCCAATTCCAGAACCTGATTTTTTGGTAGTAAAGAATGGAATAAACACCTTATCAATTTTATCCTCATCAATACCTGCACCATTATCTTCAATTTGAATAATAGAGGTTCCGGAAGTTTCGATGCGTACATTAATTACAGGCTGGGGTTGGTCGGCAACCGCATCGATGGCATTTCTTAATAAATTAATCAAAACCTGTTCGAGTAATTCGGCATCCGCAAATACTTCACTTTCCTCGCTTTTGATATCCAATTGCAGTTGAATTCCTTTTAAGTTGAATTCTTCCTTAAATAGAGTGGTTAATCGATCAATGATATTTTTAAACTGTACCTTTTGAAATTGTGGCTGCGGTATTTTAGTAAGGCTTCGGTAGGCATTGGCGAAATACTGAAGACCCTTGCTTCTGATTTTAATGGCCTCAAGTCCTTTTTGTAACGTAATCTTCTCTTCAGCACCAAGTTCTTCTTCTTTCTTATTTTCGTTAACAATATTGTGTAATGTTGAACTCAGAGAAATAATAGGTGAAACAGAATTCATAATTTCGTGGGTAAGCACCCGGATTAGTTTTTGCCACGCTTCCAGTTCATTGGCTTCGAGTTCGTTACGGATATCTTGCGCAGAGATTAATTTAAAATACTGTCCCTGTAATCGTATTTCTGAAGCATGTATAGTAAGAGGGATAATTTTTCCATCTATTGTTTTTTTAATTAACTGGCTTTCTCCGGCTCTAATTGTTCGGAATACATTAACAATTTCGCGTTCTTGTCCTGAGAGGTCGGCCAGATTTTTTACTGTGGTATTGGCCAGATAATTTCTCATTGATTGATTGATCAGATGAATTTGATCTCTTTCGTCAATACTGAGGATGCCTACACGAATATGCTCAACCAATAGCGAGAGAAAAATAAACTGTGCTTCTTTCGATTCGCTTATGGCTCTGAATTTATTTGTAATTTGATTGAAGACGCTGTATAAATTATTAAAACTCTTACCTCGGTCTTTTTCGGAATAGATGGTGGTGAAATCGTTTTGAGATAATGCGGATAAAAACGAAGTTAAATCCCGATTGGTTTTCTCGACATATCTTAATAATTCACCAATTGCAATAATGAGTGCAATGGCTACGTAAATGCTGCGAAGGTATAGTTGATGGATTAAGCAGTAGCTTAAAGTGGCGATAATCAACACCAGGAGCAGTACCCTTATTATTACATTGATCCTGAAATTTTTAAATACCATAGCGCTGCATTCTACGGTATAGAGAACCTCTTGAAAGACCGAGCTCTTTGGCAGCATGACTGATATTTCCGCCATGTTTTTTAATTGCCTTTTTAATGGCCCAGGCTTCCACTATTTCTAAATTGTAGTTGTCAAATGAAGTATTACTACTTTTATCTGATGACAGGAATTGAAAGTCGCTGACAGAAAAATATCCACTTTCATTCATAATCACAGCCCTTTCGATGGCATGCTGCAGTTCTCTAACATTGCCAGGCCAATGATGTTTTTGCAGGTGTTCCTCAACTTTCTTGTCGATGGCTGAAATATTTTTCTGATATTTCTTGCTGAATGAATTTAGATAGTGTTTTACAAGCAAGGGAATGTCATCTGGTCTTTCTCTTAAAGGGGGGATAGTGAGTTCGACCGTATTTATTCTGTAGAGGAGATCTTCCCTGAACGCTCCATCTTTTACCAGGTTTTGTAGATTGCAATTGGTAGCGCAAATGATTCTTACATCCACATTGACAGGATCATTGGTGCCAACTTTTGTTATTTGCCTGCTTTGTAAAAACGTCAGTAACTTGGATTGCAAGGGTAGGGAAAGATTTCCTATTTCATCTAAAAACAAGGTGCCGCCAATGGCGGCTTCAATTCTACCAGTACGATCTTCCTTAGCATCGGTGAAAGCTCCTTTCTTATGACCAAACAGTTCACTTTCAAACAACTGTTCACTTAATGCACCCAAGTCAACACTTATAAAGACCTCATTCGCTCGATTTGATTTTCTATGAATGTTTCTGGCAATAACTTCTTTGCCTGTACCATTTTCACCCAGTATGAGAACATCCGCATCGGTGCTGCTGATTTTTTCTACCATTTGTAATATCTCCTGCATGGCAGATGATTCCCCTACGATGGCGGGGTATTGACTATCAAGAGCGGCTGATATTGTTTTTTGCTTGGATTGCAGTTGGCGTACCTTCTTCTTTTCTGTGCTCAGAGATATTGCGTTCGCAATTGTCGTTTGCAGCTTTTCATTCTCCCATGGTTTTACAATAAAATCCCTTGCCCCCTCCTTGATGGCCTCCACAGCCAATTGAATTTCCCCATAAGCAGTCATTAGAATCACCTGCGTTTCCGGATGATGCTCTACCATATGTCTCAACAAAAAAAGACCTTCGGTGCTGCTGGTATCTCCTTGTCTGAAATTCATATCTAGCAGTGCTACATCAAAATTGATTTGGCGGGCTAATGCAGGAATTCGCTTGGGGTCGTTGGTGGTATGAATCTCACTGTATTTCTGTTCTAATAATAGCTTCAAGGATAGCAGTACCATCTCGTCATCATCCGCGATTAGTATTTTTGAATTCGATTTAGCCATATCCAAAAGTAGGAACTGTACCAATGAATTCAATAATAACTGTCCATTCGTGGACAGCTGATCATCATGCTTGGGCACTTAAGAGTGTGTTTGCAGGTGAATTTGACATTAAGAGGCATTTTTCTCTTTGGCACTGGGATTGTGATTTTGGGTGTCAAGCTCAAATTTTCCAGTTATGATAAAGAACTACATCACCGTTGCACTCAGAAAATTCAGAAGACAAAAATTTTATTCGTTGGTCAATCTTTTTGGTCTTACCATAGGGTTAACCAGTGTAATTCTTATCATGCTGTATGTAGTCGATGAAGTAAGCTACGATAGGTTTCATGAGAAATCGGATAGAATTTACCGCGTAGTTGAAAACCAGTATTATGCTGGTCAGCCCGTATTTCCAGTGGCAGTGACCCCTCCGCCATTAGGTCCTGCCCTAGTAGAAGAATATACTGACATTGAAAATGGAACCAGGGTCTGGAGTACGGATTTATCTTTCAATAAAGACGAGCAACAATTTGTTGAAGCCGGTATCTATGTGGATGATTCGTTTTTTGATGTCTTCACTTTCAAAATGATTTATGGTGAGGTAGCCTCTGCATTGGATGAGATCAACAACGTAGTATTAACCGAGAGCCTGGCACGCAAGTACTTTGCGAATGACAATCCTGTAGATCAATTGCTGACAGTAGGAGGCCAGGAGGTTCGTGTAAGTGGGGTCATCAAGGATGTTCCTGACAATTCTCATGTTCAATTTGATTTTTTGGTGCCGATTGAGAGCAGATTATTAAGTAATGAAGAGCTAAGAACCAATTGGGGCAACAACACATTGTATACTTATGTATTAGTGCATAACGAAACAGATATTGCAAAACTAAACGCGCAGATAATTGATCGCATCAAGAAGAACAATGAACGTTCAATAACAGACATCTACCTACAGCCCTTGACTGACGTTCATCTTGGTGCCGTTAGCTTTACTGCAGATGTGAGAGGTAAAGGGAACAGGCAATATGTTTCCATTTTTCTGGTGGTAGCTATTTTTATATTGATTATTGCCTGTATCAATTTTATGAATCTGGCTACCGCCCGATCGATAGGCCGCTCTAAGGAAGTGGGACTGCGGAAATCAATTGGCGCCAATCGCTATCAACTTATTTTGCAATTCCTGAGTGAATCAGTTTTCACTGCATTGATCGCTATGGCGTTGGCTATATTACTTGTTGACTTGCTATTACCTCAATTTAATTTACTGGCCAATAAAACACTTTCGTTGGATTTTTTATCTAACTCCGCATTGCTGTTTTACCTTTTGGGAGCATCTGTATTTACCGGATTGATTGCTGGTAGCTATCCAGCGTTCTTCTTATCTTCTTTCGACCCTGCAAGTGTTTTGAAATCAAACATGACCCAAAAATCTGGAGGTGTAATGTTTAGGAAAGTTTTGGTTGTGACTCAGTTTTGTATTTCGATGGTTATGATTGTGGGTACCATAGTGGTTCAGGCACAATTGGAATACATTCGTTCCAAAAACCTTGGTTACTCTAAGGAAAACGTAGTAAAGATTCCCAGAATAAGCAATGACTATGTATCATTTAAAAATGAGCTGGCAACTCAATCGGGTATTGTAAATGTAACCGCTAGCAATCAGCATCCAGCCTATGTGGCCAACTCAACATCGGGAATAGACTGGGAAGGAAAGGGAGAGGACGAGTCAATTTTAATTCACACCCTTATTGCAGATTTTGATTTTCTTGAGACCATGGGGATGAAAATAGGTAATGGCAGGAGCTTGTCGAAAGAATTCGGAACAGACTCTGCGGCAGTTATTCTTAATGAGGCAGCTGTTGAGATAATGGGTTTCAGTAACCCCATTGGACAAAAATTAGAAGTAGGTGCACCCATGCCCTACACAGTAGTGGGGGTGGTGGATAATTTTCACTTTAAATCTATACATCAAAAGATCGAACCCCTTGCTATATTCATCGGATTCAACATGAGAATGTATAATTACACGTTGGTTAGAGTAGAGGCCGGAGATCCAAAAGCATCTCTGGCGACCATAGAAGATTTGTGGAAGAAGTTTAATCCCGATAGGGAATTTGTTTATACTTTTTTGGATGAAGATTTCAATGAGTTGTACAAAGCTGAGGAGCAGACCAGTACTATCTTCAAATACTTTTCAGTATTAGCAATTGTTATTTCTTGCCTTGGGTTATTCGGTTTAGCATCTTTTACTTTAGAACAGCGGACAAAGGAGTTTGGAGTTCGTAAGATTTTTGGAGCTTCCATGTTCCAGCTGTTCTCAACGGCATCTACTGGCTTTATGGCGCTCGTTTTAATAGCATTTGTTATATCCATTCCCATTTCGTGGTATTTTGTCAATATGTGGCTCAGTGGGTTTGCCTATCATGCCGCTTTGGATTATCAGTATTTTATGTGGTCAGGCTTGATTGCCATGATGATCGCCTTGGTAACGGTGAGTTATCAGGCAATAAAGTCAGCACTGTTGGACCCGGTAAATAGCCTAAGACATGAGTAGAGAAGGTATATGATCTTTCACTATATCAAGGTAGCAATTCGAAATGCCTCCAGGTTCAGGGTGTATTCATTTATCAATATACTAGGCTTGGTTATTGGCTTCAGCTGTTTTTTACTTATTGCATTATATGTTATTCACGAAAATAGTTATGATCGCTATCATAAAAATGGTGATAGAATCTATAGGCTAGCACTCGGGAATATTGGCCAGAATGAAATGGGGAGTTGCATATCCGCAGGGGTTATGCCTGTCACATTAAAAGGGGCTTATGCTGGAATTGAAGAAGTGGTTAGGTTAAGGCATCTTCCTTCTTTGGTTCAACATAAAGATCAGGCGGCATTTGAAGAAAAGTTTTTCTTTACGGATGCGGCCTTTTTATCAGTATTTTCAAATCGATTGCTTATTGGTAATCCGGTTGAGGCACTAGTGAATCCTTATTCAATTGTAATCACACCAGCAACCTCCCTTCGATATTTTGGAACAAGTGGAGAAGAAGTTATTGGAAAATTATTGCAGGTAGACGAATCCCTGACATTTGTTGTGACTGGAATAATAGAAGCTGCACCCAGTAATTCGCATTTTCATTTTGATTTTCTTGCCTCCGCTTCCAGCCTACTTACTCACCCACAAGAACACGTTCGTACTTATCAGCTGGAGAGTTGGTATTCTCATTATTTTCATAATTATGTTTTATTAGAAAAGGGAGTTGATCCTTTGTTAGTGGATCGTAACATTAGAAAGGCAGCAAAAGATTATTCTGATCCAGTTTATTACGAACGGTTTGGTACAAACATGGGATTGTTTCTTCAACCACTTTTTGATATTCATCTTAATCCCTTGCGGGGAGAATTAGAAGAACAAGGCGATCCAACTATTCTTAAGGTCTTATCCCTTGTTGCGTTTTTAATTGTGATTTTGGGATGCGTTAATTATATGAATATTGCGACCGCACAATCTACTCATCGGGTGGCAGAGGTGGGGGTTAGAAAAGCTATGGGGGCATCCAAATCGCAAATGGCAATTCAATTTCTTGGTGAATCTTTCTTAATCAACCTGTTTGCAATGTTTCTTTCAATTGGCCTTGTCGATTTATTACTTCCTTATTTTAATATTCTATTAGGTAAGCAAATATTGTTCGAGAATGTCATAGGGATTGTTATTGTAATTCTTTTTTTGATTGTAATTATTTCAGGGTTGTTAGGAGGCCTATATCCTGCAATAATTCTTGGTAACTATTCACCGATTAGAAATTTAAAAGGCTTAACAAGCGTGTTGTCGGGAAAGCTTGGAGTAAGGAAGTTCGTTGTAGCGCTACAATTTGTTGCTACCATAGTTCTCGTTACAGGCACTTTCATCATTTTCTCTCAGGTGAAACATATGCTTAGTAAGGATCTCGGGCTTAATACAGAACATGTTATTGTTATTCCCACACATGGAGATCCTTTGGTCAATTCAAAAATTGAAAGCTTTTTTGAAAGGATTTCTGGAAGACCAGAAGTGATGAATTTTACAATTTCTGAACTCACCCCTGGTGATCCCATCTATGGAATTGTGGCAAGCTTTGAAGGAGGTGAAGTGATAAGTTACCCAACCACTGGAGTTGACTATGGTTTTCTGGATACCTATAAAATTAAATTGCTTGCTGGCAGAAATTTTTCAAAGATATATCCTTTGGATTCTGTAGAGCGGGTTCTCATCAACGAAACTTTAGCTAAATCTCTTGGATGGACTGCACAGGGAGCCATCGGTAAGAAATATGATATGGAAGGTGATGGCGAAACATTCGGTGAAGTAATTGGGGTAACAGAAGATTTTAATTTTAATTCTCTACGAACTGAAATCCAACCCTTGGTCATGGGTATTATGCCTTATTTTTTTCAAAAGGTTTCAGTGCGGTTGACTGGTAATACGGATGAATCAATTAATGTTGTTCGAAAAGCATGGCTTGAAACCTATCCGGCTCGCCCTTTCGATTTTAGTTTTGCTGATCACAACATTGATCAATTGTACCAAAGAGAGAAGAAATTTGGTAGAATATTTATGATTTTCGCATTAGTAGCTTTAAGCATTGGGCTGTTAGGGTTGTTTGGAATAACCAGTATGGAACTCAAATTTCGGATAAAAGAAATTGGTATCAGGAAAGTGCTAGGGGCATCGATTACTACATTGTTGATTACTTTATCCAATACCTTTTTTAAGATTTCGATTTCAGCATTTCTGATTAGCATTCCAGTAGCCTATTACTTGATGGATCAATGGCTTCAAAATTTTAGCTATAGGATCAATTCATTAATTAGCTTGGTTACCTGGCCCGGTATTATGGTTGTTGGTTTAGCATCATTTGTGGTGCTATTCAGAACTTATTTTTCATCTATTAGCAATCCTGTTGATGCCTTGCGCAATGAATAGGCTGGGTAGCAGAGCCCTTTGTTTGACCCTCACTCCGCTTATCTGTTATTTCGAACTCATTTATAAAATCCCCGTTATTCATGAGTAATTTATCTATTTTTGACGCTAATGAATTTTGCATTTCCTCAGTTTCTCTGGGCGCTCACGGCTCTTTCCATACCCATCATCATTCATCTTTTCAATTTTAGAAGAACTACCCGTATTTTCTTCTCTAACAATCGGCTGTTAAAGCAAATTAAAGAGGAGACTACTCAAAAGAGGAAGCTGAAGCAATACCTGGTACTCGCATCGCGCTTGCTTTTTATATTGTTTCTCGTGCTGGCTTTTGCTCAGCCCTTTTTACCTGCAAAAGAGCAGGTAAGCGCGGCAAGGAACATCGTACTTTATCTTGACAATTCGTTCAGTATGTCAGCCCAGGTGGGGGAGAAGACACGTGCCTTGGATGCTGGAACAAGTTTTATTAGGGAGATAGTGGACTTGTTTCCGCCAGATACCCGATACAAATTGGTTACGAATGATTTCGCACCGTTCTCCAATTCCTTTAAAACACAAACCGAAATTCTCGATTTACTCACTCAAATTCGGCTTTCTGCTGTGTCCCGAACTATAGAGGAGGTAGATAAAAGAATGGGCTTAGATAAAAGAGGCACGGATATTTTTTGGATTTCGGATTTTCAAAAATCTACCTCCGGGGTAAGTGGGAGCTTTCAGGCTGACTCGGGCAGCCAATGGCACCTGGTACCTGTGGCCTTTGGACAATCTTCAAACATATATGTCGACACGGTTTATTTGGAAAACCCGTTCGTAATTGGAGGAGAGAAAAATACGGTTAACATCAGGTTGCGAAACGTTGGCTCAAAGCAAACGGATGGACTTAATGTAAAATTAGTAGTCAATGACATTCAAACAGGAGCAGTTTCCGTTGATCTGGAACCCAATAGTTATGCCGAAGCTAGTTTTGATCTTACTCCAGGAATGCGTGGACTGAATGAGGCGAAGATCAGTTTTACAGATTTCCCTATCAGCTTTGATAATGAATTTTATTTTGCCCTCAACTTCACTGAGACCATAAGAGTTGTTGAGATTAAGGGTGATAATAATTCGTTTGTAGAAAGAGTTTTTGGCAATCGTCAGCTATTTAGTTACAGAGGTTTTATGGCCGAGAATGTTGATTACAGTTTATTGGGGCAGGCAGATCTTATTGTGCTCAATGGGTTGGATGATATTGATGCTTCACTATCAGCTACACTTGCATCTAACATGGATAACCTCGGATCGTTGCTTATTATACCAGGTGAAAGGCCAAACCTCACAGCGTATAAAAGATTACTTCCTTTTCAGAATCTTGCTTTATCTGTTGTAACGGAAATGGCTGAATTGGACCGCCCTGATTTTCAAAACCCATTCTTTGAGAATGTGTTTGAGGAGCGGTCTCCTGCTATGGAAATGCCAAGTGCCATTCCATTATTAGATTGGGGGCTAGACAGGTCTGCTATTCTAAGGTTTAGAACAGGCAAGGCTTTCTTATCTCAGAGTAACAAGACATTCTTATTGTCAAGTCCATTGCAACAGAATTATACCAACTTTTATAATCATGCACTCTTTGTACCGGTAATGTATCGCATTGCAGCGGCATCCAAGAGTGCGGAGCAAAGCCTTTATCATACGCTGGCCAATGATTTGATAAGCATTCGGGCGGATAGCGTTTATGGAGAAGAACCTATCCGTTTGGTAGGAAGTCAGGAGATTGTGCCCCCACAAAGGAGGGTTGGAGATCGGTTTTTCCTTGAAATGCCCAAATTCTCAATGAATTCAGGGTTTTATAGTGTTCAATACCAAAAGGATACCCTTAATCTATTGGCTGTAAATTTGGATAAAAGTGAGTCTGATCTGAGCCAATATGGACCAGATGAGATCAGGCAGTTATTTGGTGGGGGAGATCATGTAACTATGTTTCAAAGCACCAGCCTTGAAAGTTTCAGCAACGAAATAAAAGAGAGATATTTGGGGACTCCATTATGGAAGTATGCTATTATTTTGGCCTTGCTCTTCCTTATGGCTGAGGTTTTATTCATACGCTTTTTAAAGTAAATTAGTGAGCGTATCAATCACTCTTGAACCAACAACAGAATGAAGATACTCATACAGTCTGCGACCATCAGTGATCCCAACTCATCTCATCACCAAAAGAAAAAGAACGTTCTGATACAGAACGGGAAAATAATTGAGATCAGTTCGAAGAAAATTACTGCTGATAAAGTGATTGAGGCAGAAGACATGATTCTTTCAACTGGCTGGGTGGATATGGGTACGTTCATCGGAGATCCTGGTTTGGAATACAAGGAGGATCTCGAGTCTGCCGGAAAAGCAGCCGCAGCCGGTGGGTTTACTGAGCTTGTTATGCTTCCCAATACGGTTCCTTCTGTCCAAAGTAAAAACGAGGTGAACTACATCACCAAAGGAAATGAAAGCCGATTGGTACAAATTCATCCGATCGGAGCGGTAACATTAAAGAATGCAGGTGAAGAATTGACAGAAATGATCGATTTGGATGCTTCAGGTGCACTTGCTTTTAGTGATGGTTTAAAACCGGTATGGAATACAGACATCTTGTTGAAGTCGTTGCAATACCTTCAAAAATTTGATGGCTTGTTGATCAATCATCCTGAGGATATTTGGTTGAATATGTTTGGTCAGATGAATGAAGGAAAGAACAGCACCATATTGGGATTGAAGGGGATGCCCAAGATTGCAGAAGATCTGGCAGTGGGTCGGGATATTGAACTGCTCAGTTACTCGGGGGGAAGGCTTCACTTTGCCAGACTTTCTTCTGCAAAGGCCCTTGATTTGGTACGTGCGGCTAAAAAGAAAAAGCTCAATCTTTCTTGCGACATAGCAGCCTATCAGGCTTTACTTGATGACTCCTTGCTGGAAGATTTCGATACGAACTATAAAGTTAATCCACCCCTTAGAGAAAAATCTGATTTGGGGGCATTGATTGCCGGGCTGAAAGACGGAACAATTGATGTGTTGACTTCAGGGCATTTGCCGCAGGATACAGAAAGTAAGGTGCTGGAGTTTGATCATGCTGATTTTGGTATAATCAATCTGCAAACATTTGCTTCGCAGATAGCGAGCCTCTCAAAACATGTAGATATTCATACCCTGATGGAGAAGGTAACGCATGCCCCGCGAAAGCTTTTAAAATTGTCAGTTCCTACTATAGAAAAAGACGAGAAGGCTAACCTTACACTTTTCAGCCCTGCTGAGAAATGGATTTTTACTGAAGAGGCTAACCGTTCTAAATCCAAGAATTCTCCGTGGTTGGGTAAGGAAATTGTAGGCAAGGCTAAAGCTGTGTTTAATAACTCAAAGCACTGGATGGATGCCTGATTTTTCTAAATGGCCTCTGTTACTCAGGGTGCCCCTTC
This sequence comes from Cyclobacteriaceae bacterium, assembly GCA_039971015.1. Classification (GTDB taxonomy): domain Bacteria; phylum Bacteroidota; class Bacteroidia; order Cytophagales; family Cyclobacteriaceae; genus ELB16-189. The sequence goes on along the minus strand of JBDVKV010000004.1, from coordinate 803,250 downwards.
GTTATGGATTAGTGGCTGGGTTGCTTGGGTTTGTTCTCTTGCTTATTCTTTACTACACCAATCATCATCCTTTTATTATCCCTGTATTTGTTGATTTTCGAATCGCATTGTTTGCTATCGTTTTCGTCTTTGCTCTAAAAGAGCTCAGGGATTATTACTATGGTGGAATTTTGCATTTTTGGCAGGGTATGATAGCGACACTGGTTATAACCCTGGTTTTTGCCATCATCGCCAGCGGTTGTTTGTACCTGTTTGCATCCAATAATCAAAATTTTGTACAGTCCTACATTGACCTTTCCTTAGAGCAGGTAAGAGCCTTCGCAGATGAGGATATTGACCAGATTGGCAGAGATGTATACGAAGCCGGAATTGCCTCCCTAAAGGAAGCAGACGCCTATTTTTTGGCTACTCGGTACTTCGTGCAGTCCTTTATAATTAGCTTTTTTTTAAGCATAATAATATCTGTAATTTTGAGGAGGCAGCCTAAACTCTGATTTTTATGGAAACAGAAAATAGCATTCAAGAGGATAATGTGCCTCCGGCATTACTCGATCATGCCCTGAGGTGGGGGCTTATTGTGGGTCTGACAAGCGGAATTTTATCGCTATTACTGTATGCAGTGGACTATACTCTATTAGCCGACTGGAAAGTGGGGTTGATGCTGTTTGCCATTTATATAGGGTTAACCATCTATGCCGGAATCAACTTTCGTAAAGAGTCGGGTCCGTATCTATCATTTGGAAAAGCCTTTCAACATGGATTTGTCATTTTTGCTTGTTCCGGTTTAATCGCAACAGCATTCAGTATATTATTATTTCAAGTTATTGACGCTGACCTTGGAGGAAAGGTAACTGAGGCAGCTGTAGAGAAAACTGCTGAGATGATGAATAATTTTGGTGCACCGGCAGATCAAATTGACAAAGCAATAGACGATACGAGAGAGAGGATGGCCAATCAGTATACGCTATCGGGTCAATTGAAAGGTTACGGGTTTATAGTTATTGTTTCAGGCGTTCTTGCGTTGATCACAGGGTTGATAGTAAGAAAGCAGGAACCTGTATTTGATAAATAGATTTTCAGAAGGCTGGTATAACCATATAAAAGTGAAAGGTGTAGATGTAAGTATTATCATTCCAGCTAAAGACGAGGAAGAGTCACTTCCGGAGTTGTGTCAGTGGATTGTCCGTGTAATGGATGAGGCAGAATTGTCTTTCGAGGTTTTGTTCATTGATGATGGCAGCGTTGATAATACATGGACGGAAATTCTGAAAGCTAATCTGATGAACCCGGCATTTAAAGGGATCAAGTTCAATAGAAACTTCGGTAAATCTGCGGCCCTTCATACGGGCTTTAAAGCGGCCAAGGGCGATGTAGTAATTACCATGGATGCTGACCTGCAAGATAGCCCGGATGAGATACCAGCGTTGGTTAAAATGATAAATGAAGGCGGTTATGATTTAGTTTCTGGATGGAAGAGAAAGAGACATGATCCTATTTCGAAAACAGTTCCTTCCAAATTTTTTAATTATGTGACCAGGATAATGTCTGGTATCAAACTTCACGACTTTAATTGCGGGCTCAAAGCCTATAAATCTGTAGTGGTAAAGAATATCAATGTGTACGGAGAGATGCACCGATATATTCCGGTTATTGCCAAGTGGGCTGGCTTCAGTAAGATTGGTGAAAAAATAGTTGAGCACAGAGAGCGAAAGTACGGTGTAACCAAATTCGGGCTGGAGCGCTTTGTGAAAGGTTTTCTTGATTTACTCTCCATTATGTTTGTTGGGAAATTCAGAAGGAACCCTATGCATTTTTTTGGAAGTCTCGGAATTGTTTCGTTTTTATTTGGTTTTGGTTTTACTGCCAAAATATTCTATGATAAAATAGATTCTCTGTTCTTCTCCAAAATCCCTCTCAAAAGAGATATTACAGAACAACCCATCTTTTTTCTCGCTCTCGTTGCTGTTGTTATTGGTGTTCAGCTCTTCCTGACCGGCTATCTGGCTGAAATGATAGCGATGCAGTCCCTTTCAAAACGAGATTATCTCGTGATAGAAAAAGTTGGACTTAAGGAGCTGGTTTACACCGAGCAAAATCCGCTTATGGTAACTTCATAATTTATTCACAGTAACTAATTAAGATTTATTGAAACAATTTCTCGCTTATTGCGATTAAGGAGGAATATTAACAGGTATACATGAAGCAATTTATTATCGTTCTTATCTTTTTTATTTCCTTTAATGCCACTACGCAGGCGCAAAACAAGCTTACTATCAACGGTTATGTAAAAGATGCATCTAATGGAGAGGCTTTGATTGGTGCTACCGTTTATGTTAAAGAAATCAGCAATGGGGTGATTACCAATGTCTATGGATTTTATTCCATAACGCTGGATCCAGGAGATTATACCGTCAATTATAGCTACATAGGCTATAGGACCGTCTCCCAAAACGTGGCGTTAACTGCCAACCAGGAGATCAATATAGATCTTGTAATTGAAAGCGAAGAGTTGGATGAAGTGGTGATAACTGGCGAAAGGGAGCAAGCTAATGTGGAAAATATGGAAATGAGTACCAACAAACTCGATATCCGCACCATATTAAAAGTACCCACTTTCTTGGGCGAGGCTGATGTTTTCAGAAGCATATTGTTATTGCCTGGAGTGAGTACAGTTGGTGAGGGCGCATCGGGATTCAACGTGCGAGGAGGAAGTGTGGGACAAAACCTTGTGTTATTGGATGAAGCTCCTGTCTATAACTCATCTCACCTTTTTGGGTTCTTTTCGGTTTTTAATCCGGACGCGGTAAAGGATACAAAGCTTTATAAAGGAGCTGTGCCATCCCGGTACGGTGGAAGACTGGCTTCGTTGTTGGACGTACGTATGAAGGAGGGAAATAGTAAAGAATTTGAGGCCAATGGAGGCATTGGTTCGCTATTTAGCAGGTTGGCCATTGAGGCTCCGATTATTAAGGATAAATCATCCTTTATTGTGGCTGCAAGGCGATCTTATATCGATATCCTTGCCCGACCCTTTGTGCCACTTTTGCAGGATGGTGGTGCATTAAATTTTTATGACCTTACTCTTAAGTCCAATTATACTTTTAATAGAAAGAACAAATTATATGCCTCTGGGTATTTTGGCCGTGATGTATTTCTCTTTGATGCCAATCAGGGATTCAGTTGGGGCAATACTACAGGAACACTGAGATGGAATCACCTGTTTAATGAAAGGTTATTTTCCAACGTAACATTTGTCTATAGCAATTATGATTATAAGCTCCAGTTTGGAGAGGATGATCGTGATAGTTTCAAATGGGATTCATCTATTTCCAACTTTATCCTAAAACCACAGTTCACCTATTTTATTAATAGTAATAATGAATTGGATTTTGGTGGAGAAGCAATCTATTATTCTTTCGAACCAGCCAATGCGATAGGGGTTTCTAATGGTGATGCCATTGATGTGAGTTTGGATAAAAAGTATAACCTGGAAACAGCCGTTTATGTAGGAAACAGGCAAACCATTAGTGATATACTTTCTGTTGAATACGGTTTGCGGTTCTCTCATTTCCAATCTTATGGACCTGGTAAATCCTATCAATACAATGATACAATTCCAGGTTTGCGAAAAACTCCAATCGGATTTGAGGAATTTGAGAAGGGAGAATCAATTGTGGAATATAATAATTGGGAACCACGTGCCTCTTTCAGGATACAATCGAGCCCAACAAGTTCTGTGAAGGGAAGTTACAACAGAATGTCGCAGTACTTGCATTTGATTTCCAACACTACAGCATCTAATCCATTGGATGTGTGGGCACCAAGTTCAAAAATGATTAAGCCTGAAATCGGGGAGCAGTTTACCCTGGGTTATTTCAAAGACCTGGGAGAAGATCGTACCTATGAAGTTTCAGTGGAAGGTTATTACAGGGCCACCAAGAATCAGATTGATTATATCGATGGAGCAGAATTACTCATCAATGAATTTCTGGAAGGTGAATTATTGAGTGGAGAAGGACGTGCCTATGGTATTGAAACCTATTTCCAAAAGAAAAAAGGTCGATTGAGTGGTTGGGTAAGCTATACCTTGGGAAGAACGGAGTTACAAGTGGAAGGAATCAATCGGGGCGAATGGTACCCCACTAGATATGATCAGCTTCATAATTTGAAAATTGCAGCATTTTATGATATCAATGAGAGGTGGTCTGTGTCTTCAGACTTTGTATTTGTAAGCGGAACACCCACAACATTTCCAACTTCCAGATTCGTATTACAGGACATACTCATTCCTTACAATTCCAATGGATCCAGGAGTAATGTTCGTTTACCGAGTTACCATCGACTGGATGTTTCATTTCGCTTAGAAGGTAAAAAGATGAGAAAAGGGAAGGAAAGAAAGAATACGGATTACTGGGTATTTTCTCTCTACAACGTTTACGGTAGAAAGAATCCGTTCTCCATCTACTTTTCTCAACGTGACGAACGGGCACCCCAGGGAACTCCCATTAACTCTCAGGCTACGCAGTTGTCTATCATAGGTACTGTGATGCCTTCAGTTTCATACAATTTCAGATTTTAATATGAAAAAGCAGTTTTATACATTTTTTATAACGAGTGTTTCCATCTTGGCGGTTGGGATGTTTTCTTCTTGCGAGGATGAAATATCTCCTGAACTGGAGAGCGCTGATCCGATTTTGGTAATTGATGCCTGGATTACCGATCAGCCGGGCAGCCAGGTTATCAGCCTAACTGAGACGCAACCTTATTTTGATAATACCTTACCTTCGGGTGTTTCTGGTGCAACTGTTTCTGTAACGGATGATTTAGGTAATGTATTTGTATTTCAGGAAGATGCTGTTTTGAAAGGGAATTATGTTTGGACACCAGTTGGCAGTGAGGTCATAGGTACCGCAGGCCGTAAGTATACGCTGGTCGTTGAGCATGGAACTGAAACATTTGTATCTACTTCAAGGATGGGAAGAGTTCCTGTAATTGATAGTCTCACTTTTATTTTTGAAGAAGAGGACTCATTCATTCCTGATTCTTATTTCGCGGAATTTTGGGCTACTGATATGGCTGGACCTAATGACACCTATAGAATTAAAACATGGAAAAACGGTGTGTTGCTCAATAAACCCAATGAATTAAACCTGGCCTATGATGCCGGTTTTTCTGCGGGAGGAAATTTTGATGGAGTAACTTTTATTACTCCCATCAGGCGAGGCATTAATCCTTTTGAGGAGGATGAGAACGAGGAGTTTGTTTCTCCGTATGTTCCGGGTGATTCTATATATGTAGAGATACATTCTATTACACTGGAAGCTTTTAATTTTTTGAACGAAGTAGCTATTCAGACAGACCGTCCGGGTGGTTTTTCGGAATTGTTTGCGACTCCATTGTCCAATGTTTCCACCAATATTTTTAATGAGAATCCAGATGGAAAGCCTGTGCTTGGTTTCTTTAACGTAGCCGCAGTTTCGGCACTGGGTAAAAAATTTGAGGAATAGAGTTGATGCGCAGCTTTTCTGCATGAACTAAATTACATCTATCTTTGTATATCAGTTACGTTCATTGATAATGGTTGTACTTATTATCCAATACAAAGCCATATCTCATTGTTTACAATGGGGCCGACCGGTTTTGACAGGATGCGTGAGTGCGTATGCCAGCATGCAGGCTCATGGGGTGAGAGCCTTGAAAGATAGTCCTAAAACCATACTTGGCGAGTCTAACTACGCCTTGGCTGCTTAATCTGACGATACGTTAGATGAGTTTGTCTCCGATAAGATCGGAGAGGCCAACATCGCTCACCGCCTTTGTTCTGCGGGAGGTGAATATGCGGTGTCGTTTGTCGGAACTGCTCTGTGTGAGGTTACTAAACACGGCTAAGACATAGTGACTAAGGAGAAGTTGAGGTTGTTGACTGCCTTGCTCCTCCCGACAATCAAAGTTAACTAAGCATGTAGAATCTACGCGTTTATCTTCTCTGGACCAGAGTTCGATTCTCTGCGGCTCCACAAATAAAAAAGGTTAGCATCTGCTAACCTTTTTTATTTTGATAAAGTTTATACTTTATCTTTTTCTCTTGGCAGCTTTCTTTTTAGTTGCCTTCTTCTTTGTTGCCTTCTTGGCAGTCTTCTTCTTAGCAGCTTTTTTCTTAGTTGCCTTTTTCTTTGCTGCTTTTTTCTTTACTGCTTTCTTAGCAGCTTTTTTCTTAGCAGCTTTCCTTGCTGGTCTTTTCTTAGCAGCTTTTTTCTTTGCTGCCTTCTTAGCTTTCTTTGCCATAGCTTTTTGTGTTTTTAATTAAACATATTTAACAAATACGCTTTGAAATAAGTAACTAAATAGTTAAAAACCAAAAAAATACCAATTTTGTTTTCTTTCACATGATTTCGTTGTATGGAAAATGAAAGAAAAATATTTCAACAACGACTACAAAAATTATTTTTGATTGAAGTAAATACAAAACAAATTAAACTTAGTGGTGTGTTGTATGGAATTCACTTCAAGTAGTGCTGTAAGTAAATGAAGGATGAAAAATGAAATACTGTTTGCTATAAAACAGCTGTAGGCAATCAAAAAACAGCTTTTTGTTATTTATTAGTTGAACAGAAAAAACCATCGATGTTTTAACTTATCAACAGGGAAACAAATATTTCGAGTTAATCGAATGGATGTAGAGATACATTTTTTCATTAGAAATAAACCCACGGCTATTTAGTTGTAGTCAATAAAACAATGTGAATAGGGCTTGAATTTTTTTTTACTAACGAGCGATAATATTTCATTTTTTATGTCGTTTTACTTCACTTTTTTTGATTTAGTGCGATTTGATAGATTTCATACCTTCCGAGATGAAGTAGTAAAATATCGTGGTTTGTAAGATTTTGAATTGAAATAAAGACGTAAATTTGTCGACTCAACTGTTGAATGGCTCCGTATTTCAATGGATAGAATTTCAGATTCCGATTCTGAAGATGCAGGTTCGATTCCTGCCGGGGTCACTACCTTATTCCTTCACACTATATTTATACCAGCTTTCTGGACAACAGTTTGTTGATGGTTTAAATAGCGTTCACTCACGTTTGGTGCAACACCAATGTGATCGTATTTTTATCGGACCACATTTTTAATTAGGACATGACATCATCGGAATTTAGGAAAGCAGCACACGAGTTGGTAGACTGGATGGCTGACTATATGGACAATGTAGGTGATTATCCAGTAAAGCCGGACTTACAGCCTGGAGATATAAAAGTGCAACTACCTACTTCTGCTCCAGAGCAGGGTGAAGACTTCTCATCTATCTTTTCAGACTTTAACAACATCATTCTTCCGGGAATTACGCATTGGCAACATCCGCAGTTTGCGGCTTACTTTCCTTCCGGCACTAGTGGTCCTTCAGTACTGGCAGAGATGTTATCATCTACTATGGGTACCCAATGTATGATTTGGCTTACCTCGCCATCAGCGGAAGAGTTGGAGGAGCGAATGATGGAATGGTTGAGAGATATGCTCGGCTTGCCAAAAGAGTTTGTCGGTGTCATTCAGGACAGTAGTTCATCCTCTACATTGGTTGCACTGCTTACCGCTCGCGAAGCCCTTACTCATTATGAGATAAATAAAAAGGGATTTGAGGTAAAGAATAAATTCAGAGTATATACTTCTGAGCAAGCCCATTCATCGGTGGACAAAGGTGTGAAGATTGCTGGTTTTGGAATTGAAAATCTGGTGAAGGTGGAAGTAGATGATAATTTTGCATTAAGGCCCGGGGATTTGGAGGCGGCTATTAAAAACGATTTGTCTGATGGCTTTACTCCTTTATGTGTTGTATCCACTATTGGCACTACAAGTTCTACGGCAGTAGACCCGATCAGGGCGATTGGTGAAATCTGTAAAGAATATAAATGCTGGCATCATATCGATGCATCCTATTCTGGGGCTGCTCTTCTCATTCCTGCCATGCGCTGGATGAGCGATGGAGTAGAGTTGGCGGATAGTTTTGTATTTAATCCGCATAAATGGATGCTGACCAATTTTGATTGCTCTGCTTACTTCATCAAGGATAAAAAAGCATTGACGAATACGTTTAGTATTTTACCAGAGTACCTCAAAACGCCTCAGGATCATTTAGTAAACAATTATCGTGATTGGAGTATTCCATTGGGTAGAAGATTTAGGGCGCTAAAACTTTGGTTCGTGATTAGGAGCTATGGGGTAAATGGATTGAGAAATATAATAGAAGAACACATTGCCATTGGTCAATGGTTGAAAAAGGAGATGGAAAAAGAAAAAGATTTTGAGATTTTAGCGCCTGTACCACTCAATCTGATCTGCTTTAGATACCGCCCGGTAGGTGTTACGAATGAAGAAATACTCAATACCATTAATGCCAACCTATTGGAGCGTCTTAATAGTACAGGTAAAATACTTCTCACCCAGACAAAATTGGGGAATAAGTATACATTGCGATTCGTATCCGGCAACTTGAATACTTCCATGGAGGAGGTGAAAAAGAGTTGGGATATGATTATGGATTTTGCAAGAAAATTAAAAGTATGATCTCAGTTGTAGGTATTCCTTTCGATGAGTTTTCTTCTTTTATGCGTGGGCCTGCTCTAGCTCCACCAAAAATCAGAGAAGCTTATCATTCTGATTCGGCCAATTACTTTACCGAGGGCCTTGTCAACCTAAAAAATCATGGGGGATGGACAGATGCCGGAGACCTCACTTTACCAAAAGGAGTTGAGGCGATAACTGCGATTAAAGAATCGATCTCTGCACTTCTTAACAAATCAGATAAGGTTTTGTCATTGGGTGGAGATCATTCCGTTACTTATCCAATAGTCAAAGCTTTTGCGGAGAAGTATGGTAAGCTGACTATTCTTCACCTGGATGCACATGGTGATCTTTACGATAATTTTGAGGGTAATAAATATTCTCATGCCTGTCCGTTTGCCAGAATCATGGAAGAAGGCTTGGCCAGTAGATTGGTGCAGGTGGGTATTCGAACGATGAACACCCATCAGGCTGAACAAGTAAAACGATTCGGGGTAGAGGTGATAGAAATGAAAGACTGGAACTCAGCGATCAGATTTCAGTTTGACGGTCCTGTTTATATATCACTGGATTTGGATGCCATTGATCCTGCATTTGTACCGGGTGTATCTCACCACGAACCAGGGGGTTTCACAACAAGGGAAATATTGTCCATTATTCAGAACATTAAGGGAAACATAGTGGGTGCAGATTTAGTAGAATTGAATCCAACGCGCGATTCCTCTGGAGTTACCGCTATGTTGGCGGCTAAGTTATATAAAGAGTTACTTCATTTGCTATTGAAAAATTAATTAGGCTTTTATGTCTAAAGACCTTTTTTCTGGTCATGCAAAAGACTACGCAGCATTCCGTCCTGTGTATCCTAAGGCATTATATGATTTTATTTATCAATTTGTCGAACGGTTTGACAGCGCCTGGGATTGCGGGACTGGAAATGGGCAAGTAGCCGCGGTGCTGGCTAATACTTTTGTTGATGTACATGCCACTGACTTAAGTGCCCGCCAACTTGAAAATGCAACGCTGGCGCCTAACATTCACTATCACCTTTCAGGAGTGGAGCATACTACTTTTGGGGATAATACTTTCGATCTTATTACGATAGGGCAAGCTATTCATTGGTTTGACAGAGCGCTTTTTTATAAAGAGGTGAATCGGGTAGGTAAGAACAAAGCAATTATAGCTGCCTTCGGGTATAATCCAGTTCGCTTTTCCCAACCTTTCGATGAGGCACTCAACCGTTTGTATTTTGATGTCATCTATCCTTATTGGGATGCAGAGCGTAAGGTAGTGGAGGATCAATATCGTACCATTTCATTTCCGTTTGAGGAAATTGAAACTCCAGAATTCAAGATAGAACTGGACTGGTCACTAAGGGATTTGCACGGCTATATCACTACCTGGTCAGCTGTTCAAAATTTCATTAAAAAGAATGGATTCAATCCTGTAGATGAATTTGTAAAGGAGGTCAAGCCCCTCTGGACAAAGGATAAGGAATCTGTTTATTTTCCTGTATTTTTAAGATTAGGCCGCATAAATAATTAGCGCATGAAAAAGCTTCTGTTCCTCACTATTTGCTCACTACTAATTGGTGCTTGCAATGAGAGTCGTTTTGATGTTATTATCAGAAATGCTCAGATAATTGATGGAAGTAGTGAGGCATTGTTCGTTGGTGACGTAGGAATTAATGCGGATACCATTGCTGCAGTAGGAAACTTATCAAAAGCGGTGGCTGAAAGGGAAATCGATGCATCTGGTTTGGTGTTGTCACCTGGTTTTATCGATACCCATAGTCTTCACGACTGGGGTATGTTTGAAGAAAGAGATTTGTTAGCATTGACAAGTCAAGGCGTCACCACAATGATTGTAGGGCAGGATGGCGGCTCTCAGTTTCCTCTTACCAGGTTGATGAGTAAGTTGGATAGCGCTCCCGTAGCTATCAACGTTGGGTCATACACGGGTCACAATACCTTGAGAAGGATAGTATTGGGTAAAAAGTACCAGAGAGAAGCTACTAAAGAGGAAGAAGATCAGATGAAAGAAATGTTGGAGAGGGATTTAAAGGCTGGTTCGTTAGGGCTTTCTACTGGTTTAGAATACGACCCTGGTATTTACTCCAATCAAAATGAAGTATTGGAGTTGGCGAATGTTGTTGCTCAGTATAAGGGTCGTTACATCAGTCATATGCGCAGTGAGGATCGCTATTTCTGGGATGCATTAAGAGAGATCATCAACATTGGAAAACAAAGTGGGGTGCCTGTTCAGATTTCGCATGCCAAGCTGGCCATGAAAAGTTTGTGGGGTCAGTCGGATAAGGTTGTAGGAATATTGGATTCAGCCAGAGATGCCGGTATTGATATTACTGCTGATATTTATCCTTACCCTTATTGGCAGTCTACCATGACGGTATTGTTTCCTGAGCGGAACTTCAAAGACAGACAAGCTGCAAGTTTTGCGTTGACAGAATTAACTACTCCCGAAGGTGTTTTGATAGGAGATTATTCTCCCATTCCTGAGTATGTAGGTAAAACGTTGGCGGAGGTGGCGGTAATTCGAAAAACTGATCCGGTTCAAACGCTTATGGATTTGATAGAGATCGTTGAAGAACAAGAAGGAGACGAAAGCATTATTGCTACCAGTATGACAGAGGGAGACATAAAGCAAATTATGAAATGGCCCTATACTAATATTTGTTCTGATGGAACATTAGAAGGACTGCATCCGCGTGGGCATGGGTCATTCACAAAGATATTGCGCCATTACGTAAGGGAGGAACAGACTTTATCATTGGAAGAAGCAATTCACAAAATGACAAAGCAAGCAGCTTTGAATTTAAATTTGAAAAGGATTGGTGAAATTCAGCCTGGGTATTTTGCTGACATTGTATTGTTTGATCCCAATACCGTGGCAGATCAGGCTACCTCAGAACATCCGCATGCTTTATCAGTGGGAATAAATCGCGTAATTGTGAGTGGTATTGAAGTGCTCAATGAAAATGGGGCTACTGGTCAATTTCCAGGTAGAACAATCAGGAGAGCCGAATAAGAAAGTTTAGCATGGAACAGCAACCAAAGGAGGAAAAGATACCCAAGAAGACCCTGATGAAAACCCTTCGTCAGCTCCTCAGCTATCAGTTTAATCTGGGCTTTGACAAATCGCAGGAAGATCAAATTGTAGATGACATTCGAAAGAGTGTAGAGTTTCGTGGGATGAACCTTTGGGTGTTGATCTTTGCCATTTTTATTGCCTCTATTGGCCTCAACATGAACTCTACAGCGGTTGTTATTGGAGCCATGTTGATTTCACCGTTGATGGGACCCATCATTGGTTTAGGAGTTGGGGTAGGAATATATGATTTTGAGCTTATCAAACGTGCCTTTAGGAACCTTGGCGTGGCAACAGTGATAAGTTTGATAGCCTCTACGGTTTATTTTCTGATCACTCCTTTGAGTGAAGCCAGTTCAGAACTACTCTCCAGAACAACCCCGACTATATGGGATGTTTTTATTGCTTTCTTTGGTGGGTTAGCAGGAATAATTGCATATACCAACAAACAAAAAGGTAATGTAATTCCTGGTGTTGCTATTGCTACTGCATTGATGCCTCCGCTTTGTACAGCGGGGTATGGTATTGCAACCGGCAATTGGCCTTTCTTTTTTGGTGCTTTCTTCCTCTACTTTATCAATAGCATTTTTATAGCCATAGCCACTTACCTGATGGTAAAGTATCAGCGGTTTTCTCTTTATAACTTTGTAGATGCTCATACCGAAAGGAGAGTAAGGAGATATATTGCGTTGGTAGTGATCATAACCATCGGGCCGAGTATTTTTATGGCTTACCAGATCGTAAGTAAAACATTCTATGAACAGAGTGCCATTAATTTTATAAACACTGAATTTAATCTACCTGAAACTCAGATCGTAAGCCGATCTATTGATTCCAAAGAAAGAAAAATTGAACTGTTACTCTTTGGGGAAAAACTGGATGATGATATGCTGGCTATTATAAAAGATAAGATGGCCATTTATGGACTCACTGAGACAGAGTTAAATATTCGCCAGGATGTAGATAAATCTGATCCTATAGATTACAATGCCATCAAAACGGGCGTGTTGGAAGATTTGTATAAGAATACGGAGCAATCCTTACGTCAACGCGATCGTATAATTGATTCCTTGCAAAGAGAATTGGAAAAGGTCAAGCCTGAAACTTGGCCCATCAAGAGCATGACGGATGAGTTAAGCATCGTTGTAAGTCCAGTTGAGGAGCTTTCAATATCCCCTTCCATCTTTTATAAAAAAGACAGTAACCAGTATGATACTGCCATTACAGCTTATCTAAAAATGAAGCGCAGGCCCAACTCTTCTCAGGTTAAAAAGATAACGAGTTGGCTCAAGGCCAGAATGCAAAACGATTCAATTCGTGTAATTCTACAGTAGGAAGGTTCTCGTCTTCTATCATTGGCATAATTGTGCTTCATTTTTTCACATTGAATGTGTAGATTAAATTTTTAACCTCCATTTCTATGAAAAGAATATCCATATTTCTCATGCTTATTGTTAGTATTCTGTCTTGTAAAAAAGAAGAATATGATGTTATCATCCGTCAGGGAACAGTCTATGATGGAACAGGTGCAGAAGGCAAGGTTACTGACGTAGGCATTAATGCAGATACCATTGCGGTTATTGGTGATTTGTCCAAAGCTGTGGGTAAAAAGGAAATTGATGCTACAGGTCTTGCGGTAGCTCCTGGCTTTATTAATATGCTGAGTTGGGCTGTAGAAAGTTTAATCATTGATGGCAACTCACAAAGTGATATCCGGCAGGGAGTAACGTTGGAGGTGTTTGGAGAGGGAGGATCTATGGGGCCTATCAATGAAGAAATGAGAAAGGGAATGTTGGATGACATGAGGCGTAACCCTGATTATGCCTACGACATTGACTGGACTACGCTGGATGAATATTTGGAGTCTTTGGTAAAAAGAGGAATTTCTCCCAATGTGGCTTCATTTATTGGTGCTACTACAGTTAGGATTCATGAACTAAAGTATGAAAACAGGCTTCCGAATGAAGAGGAGCTTACAAGAATGCAGGATCTCGTTCGTAAGGCCATGGAGGATGGTGCATTGGGTGTGGGGTCATCGCTGATTTATGCACCTGCCAACTATTCAAGTACTGAAGAACTTATCGCGCTTAACAAAGTAGCAGCTGAATATGGTGGGATGTACATCACCCACATGCGAAGCGAAGGCAATGGCATTTTTGGAGCTGTAGATGAGACCATACGAATTGCCAGAGAGGCTGGGTTACCGGCAGAAATTTATCACCTGAAAATGGCTGGGTCTGAAAACTGGAACAAATTGGATTCCGTCCTTGCTATGATTGATGCAGCTAATCAATCTGGATTAAAGATAACTGCTGATATGTATACTTACCGGGCAGGGGCTACAGGATTGGATGCCTCAATGCCACCGTGGCTGCAGGAAGGAGGACTTCAGCAGTGGATCAAGAGAATGAAAAATCCACAGATAAGAAAGCAAGCTTTGGCCGAAATGAGAAAGCCATCTGATCAATGGGAAAACTTGTTGCTCATGTCCGGAGGTGCGGAGAATGTATTGTTGCTCGGGTTTGCCAATGATTCATTAAGACAGTTTACGGGCAAAACATTAGCGGAGGTGGCTGAAATTTACGGAAAGTCACCAGAAGAAACTGCAATGGATTTAGTGATGGCAGATAGCACCAGAGTGGGTACTGCTTACTTTATGATGAGTGAAGAAAATATCAAAAGGCAAATTGCATTGCCCTATTTGAGTTTTGGGTCTGATGCAGGCTCACCTGCAACGGAGGGAGTTTTTCTTAAGTCCAACGATCACCCCCGTGCATATGGTAATTTCTCGCGCTTATTAGGAAAGTATGTCCGGGATGAAAAAGTGATTCCAATGCATGAAGCCATCAGGAAGTTGACTTCGCTACCAGCAAGTAACTTGAAAATTCAAAAAAGAGGTACGCTTACTCCTGGTTACTATGCTGATGTTGTAGCTTTTGATCCGGAGAAAATTCAGGATCATGCCACCTTCGAGCAACCCCATCAGTATAGTACGGGTATGGTGCATGTATTTGTAAATGGAGAGCAGGTGCTGGCTGAAGGAGAGCATACAGGTGCAAGACCTGGTAGAGTCGTGAGGGGCCCAGGATGGAAGGGAGAGCATTAAGAATTTAATTGCAATAATTTAGAAGGAGCTCAGAGTACATCTCTGAGCTCTTCTTTTTTGTCAAATACCGATTTGGCAAAAGGGCACAAGGGAAGAATTTTAATCTTTTTATTTCGAGCAAATTCAACGGCAGCCTTTACAAGTTGTAAGCCAACTCCTTTGCCTTTCAGCTCTTCGCCTACTTCAGTGTGATCAATGATAATAAGGTTATCGCCAGCTTTGGAATAAGTCATCTCAGCCAACACAGGTTCACCTATATAAAACGAGCCTTTGGTTTCAGTTTCTTTATGCTGAATTTCCATCTGCTCACATTACTTGGCGTAAGCAACACTTCGCATTTCACGAATCACAGTTACCTTGATCTGTCCGGGATATTGCATGTCATGCTCAATCTTTTGAGAGATATCGAAGCTAAGTTGACTGGCACGCTCGTCAGTGGCTTTCTCTGCGTCTACAATTACGCGAAGTTCTCTCCCGGCTTGTATGGCATAGCATTTTTCAACGCCTTCAAAACTCAATCCAACATCCTCCAGTTCACGCAAGCGTTTGATGTACTGTTCCATCACCTCACGTCTTGCACCAGGCCTTGCGCCACTTATAGCGTCACAGGCTTGCACAATAGGAGATAGGATACCCGTCATTTCTATTTCATCGTGGTGAGCACCTATGGCGTTGCACACTACCGGATGCTCTTTGTGCTTCAGGGCCAACTCCATACCTACAATAGCATGGGGCTTTTCTAATTCTTCTGGCCACACTTTTCCTATATCGTGAAGTAAGCCTGCACGCTTTGCCTGCTTTACATTTAGTCCCAGTTCTGCCGCCATGATGGCACAGAGGTTGGCCACTTCACGTGAATGCTGCAGCAGGTTTTGTCCATACGAAGAACGGAAACGCATCCTTCCTACCATCTTAACCAATTCAGGGTGGAGTCCGTGTATGCCTAAGTCGATTACTGTGCGCTCTCCGGTCTCTATGATTTCGTCTTCAATATTTTTCGCGGTCTTGGCTACTATTTCTTCTATCCGTGCCGGGTGGATACGTCCATCTTGTACCAATCGGTGTAACGAAAGTCTTGCAGTTTCTCTTCTTACCGGATCAAACCCGGAAATGATAATGGCCTCCGGTGTATCATCTACAATAATCTCCACACCGGTGGCTGCTTCCAATGCCCGGATGTTTCTTCCTTCACGTCCGATAATTTTTCCTTTGATATCATCACTTTCAATGTTGAAAATGGATACGCAGTTTTCAATGGCGTGTTCTGTTGCCGTACGCTGGATAGTCTCCACCACAATTTTGCGGGCTTCTTTGGTAGCAGTAAGTTTGGCCTGCTCCATAATATCTTTAATGAAAGAACTGGCTTTGGTTTGGGCTTCTTCTTTCAGTGATTCAACCAATTGATCCCGTGCCTGGTCTGCTGTTATTTTAGAGATGTTTTCCAGGATGGCGACTTTCTGTTGGTTGAATTTGTCCAGTTCTTCCTTTCTTTTTCTCACGTGCTCCAGTTGTACAGCCAGATTTTGTTTTTCTTCGGTCACCTCAGATTCTTTGCGCTTTAACTGCTCCAGTTCGCGGGAAATCTGAGATTCACGCTGCTTTATTTTTTGTTCATTGCTGATGATCTGATTCTTCTTGCGATTGGCCTCTTCCTCAAACTCCTGCTTCATTTTAAGGAGCTTTTCTTTGGCTTCAATGATTTTGTCTTTTTTGATGTTTTCAGCCTTTAGTTCGGCTTCACGAACCATTGACTTGTATTTTTCATCAAGGTCGATCTGCTTTTTGGCCATTTTTCTTTTGTAGAAAAGATTACCAAACAGCAGACTTAGAATGACTACTAGTGAAACACTTATCGCAATGAGTATGGGTAATTCCATGGTGCTAACGTTTAAAGTTAAAACACCCAGAGAAATGCTGTAAAGGAAGGAAAAAGAGAGGGTTTAAATTCCCTGTGAAACCAGTTGGTTGAGGTGATTAATTTTCTCTACCACGGTATGATCGATGTCTTCTAAGTTCTTTTCATCGGCCATTTTATCTACGAGACAATCAAACGCGACCATCGCTAACAGGTCTTGCTTATCATTTATTCCGAACTGCCCCCGGTAATGCTTTATTTTTTCATTGATCAATTTCCCAGCCGCCCTAATCTTTTCTTCCTCGTCCAATTTTACCTTCATTGGGTACTCACGGTCCGCTATTTTGATCCTTATTGAAAGTTCTTCCATTAACTACCGGTTATCTGCTCAAATGAGCTATGCATTTATCGATTTCTCGGATATACTCGTCCACTTTCTTTTTCAACTCCGAATTACTTCCGTCTTCCGGGTCTATATAATCAACAATTTTAGTGATTTTAATCTGATTTTTAAAATTGGAAATTTGCTCGTCACGGGCCTTAATGCTTGTTTTTAGCTCATGATTCTCCAATTTAAGGCTTCTCACTTCGTCTTTTAGAGACTTGTGATCGTTCAGTAAAACCAAAATTTTACGCTCCAACCCGTTGAGGTTGGTCTTTAATGTTTCCTGATCCATTTCAATAATTTAAGCAGCTCCAATAGCCTTTTATTGTTGCCGGAATTTATTTCCTAATCAAAGCACCCATCTTTTCTTCAAAGGCGCTCATTAATTTGTTCATTGTCTTGTCAATCTCTTCGTCTGTCAGTGTCTTGGTGGCATCCAATAAGATAAACCCTAAAGCGTATGCCTTTTTACCTTCGGGAATGTTCTTGCCCTCGTAAACATCAAACGCAATTAATTCCTTGATTAACCTCTTCTCTGTTGCCAACACCAAATTCTTGATTTCTGCAAAGGTTACTTGTCGGTCTAGTACGAGCGACAAATCACGTCTCACTTCAGGATATTTGGCTACTTCTTCTATCACTAACTTAGGGTTTGCCGACTTGAAAAGCAAGGCAGCTTTAAGATCAGCATAAAATATTTCCTGCTTGAGCCCAAAATCCTTGGCAATAGATGATTTTACTTTTCCAATTCTTCCTACCTCCGAATTTCCTTTGGTCAATGCCATTCCATAATCGAACATTGGGTCTTCCAATTGGTCCTGTTTTAAATCCGTTAGGTTTGATTTTTGAAGAATATTGGTGACCTGCTGCGCCAAATCAAAGTAGGTTACTTTTTCGGATTTTGTCTTCCAGTTTTCGGCTTCCAGATTACCGCTCATGTAGAGTGCCAGGCGTTCTTCTTCCTGGTACCCGCTGTCGTCTTTCCAATAAATCTTCCCAAATTCAAATAGCTTCAGATCCTTCTGCCTCCTGTTAATGTTATGCACGCATACTTCCAGGCCGGTGAACAACATGGTTTGCCTGAGTACCCCTTGTTCTTCACTGAGCTTATTTAGAATTTCAACACGTTCTCCTGTATGGTTCAGGTTTTGTTTTTTATAATAAGTTTCGTTGGTCAAAGAGTTAGTAAGGATCTCATAAAAGCCGTTGGCTACTAACATTTCACCGATTGAGCGCTTATAGATGTTGGTGTCTTTTGCAGGGAAATCTGCCAGAAAACTCGTTCCTGCACTTTCTGATAGTTCGATGTTGTCAAGGCCATAGATGCGGAGAATCTCTTCAATGATGTCAGCCTCTTGCACTACATCCACACGGTAAGGGGGTACAGACGCTGTGAAATGTTGATCGTCTTCTTCTTTTGTAACAATGTCAAGGCTATTGAGAATGCTGTGTATCCTTTTTTTAGGAATCTCTTTCCCAATTAGGCGTGTGACATTACGGTATTTCACACTGATCACCTTATTGTCAATCTTATTGGGGAACACATCAACCAACTCGGAGGATATTTTACCCCCTGCCAGTTCTTTTACCAGCAGTGCGGCCCTCTTGATGGCGTAGACGTTGAGATTAGGGTCAGTGCCTCTTTCAAAACGGAAAGAAGCATCAGTCTTCAATTGATGGTGCATACCCGTTTTTCTAATGTAGTCGGGTGACCAATAGGCACCTTCCAGAAAGATATTTTTGGTCTGATCGGTAATACCAGATTCTGCTCCACCGAAAACGCCCGCGATACACATTCCTTCTTCCGCATTACATACCATTAAATCATTGGCAGTAAGTGTGCGCTCTTTCTCATCCAGTGTTTTAAACTTGGTGCCTTGTGCCAGTGTTTTTACAATCACTTTACCTCCTCTGATTTTATCAGCATCGTAGGCATGAAGTGGTTGCCCCAATTCGTGGCAGATAAAGTTGGTGATATCTACTATGTTATTAATTGGCGTAAGCCCAATTGCCTTTAATCGGTTCTTCAGCCAATCTGGGGATTCCGATACGGAGATACCAGATAGGGTAAGGCCTGAAAAACGAGGGCAGCCAACACTATCTTCCACTGTTACCGGAATAGTAAGACTGGTATCATCTACTTTGAACTCTTCTACCGAAGGCCAATTCAATGACGAATTTTTGAAGGCTTTGATGTCTCTGGCTACTCCAATGTGCGAGGTTGCGTCCGCACGGTTAGGTGTAAGCCCTATCTCAAAAACAAAATCATTTTCAACGCTATAAAGTTCGGTAGCAGGTGTACCGTTGGGTAGCTGGGTATTAAGTACAATAATACCATCATGATTTTCACCCAATCCAATTTCGTCTTCAGCACAAATCATTCCCTCAGACTGCTCTCCCCTTATTTTGGCTTTTTTGATGGCAAACGGCTCACCGTTGAAAGGGTGGAGTGTAGTACCCGGCTGCGCGACTATCACTTTTTGCCCGGCAGCCACATTATTAGCACCACAAACAATTTGAACAGGCTCAGCTCCTCCAACATCCACGGTTGTAATGGATAATTTATCAGCATTGGGATGTTTCTCACAGGTAATGACTTCACCTATCACAAGTCCTTTCAGACCGCCAGGTACGGATTCAAATGGAGTTATGCTTTCCACCTCCAACCCGGTTGCGGTAAGGATTTTGCCTAATTCCTCAGGTTCGTCTGTGATATCAATATATTGTTTGAGCCAGTTGTAGGAAATCTTCATGAAATCTCGAAAAATTGACTTCAAAAATAGAGAAAAAGAACGGGACAGAGATTGTTTGGCAAGGGCAAATTGCCCTTAAAGTGGCATGGAACCAGTTACTTCTAGTGATAGACTTTTTCTCCAGCCCGGATAGCCACATTAAGGATGTTTTCCTTGGGTGGAAATGGACAAGAGAACTTATCAGAATAGGCGCAATAGGGATTGTAGGCCTTATTAAAATCAAGTAAGACAGAGGTGCTGCCTGGCACTTTTTTGATATCCAGGTACCGTCCTGCTCCATAGGTTTCCCGCGTGCTCGTTTCATCGGCAAAAGCCAGGAAAAGAGTTCCTCGGTCAGGGCCGGATTCCATGATTTCAAGAATAAGCAAACGGCACTTTACATTATCGATGGCAAAGTGGGCATAAGCGTATTCAAGGTATCGAGTTTCCAAGCCGTCATTGGTAGCTAGCCTCACTACCTTTTTACTTTTGATGGGCTCCAGACTAGCGCTGATTCTATAGTCAGGATTGGTGTCAAAATATTTTAGTCCCGTAAACTCATCCGCTTTCCCAGCAAAAGGGGCTTCATCACCAAGCATCAGCTTATCCTTTTCTTCCCGGTATTGCATTATCTCCTCCAGGTAGGTATCGCTGGTTTGGCTTCCTTGTAGTGAATAGAGTACAAAGCCAATGATGAAGACCACAACAATAATTCCGATGATTTTATTGAGTTTCATTTATGGAGCTGCTACTGGTTCAGGCTGTTTTGGTTGTACTTTAAGGTGCTTATCGTAGGTATTGAAAAATGCCGGGATGGCATGATCGGAAAATCCACTCGGCCCATTAGCAAGCACACATATGGCAATTTTTTTGGTAGGATGAACTGCAATTTCGCTTCTGTACCCATTTACATAACCTCCATGATACGCAAGGGTATCACTTTTGAAGGTGAGCACACGCCAACCTAAACCGTAATAGGACCTTTTTATTCTACTCCATCGGTTGAAGTTCCTATTTTTTGCTGTTGCTCTTATTTCCTGATTAAAAAGCTGGTCAACCGTTTCCTGTGATATTACATTTTCTCTATGGCCCAGCAATGCCACCATCAACTTGGCCATGTCTGTAATGCTGGCGTTTATTCCTCCTGCTGGTGCGGTGTTGTAGTAGGTGGGAGATATGGGAATGGGTTTCCATTTGCGCCCTCGCAGTAAATGAGGCTGTGCATAATTGGGGTTGTCGATAAGTTCCTGATAACTCATAGAGGCATTAGCCATATGCAGAGGTCCAAAAAGACGCGCCTTTATTTCTGTTTCAAATGGTTGGCCTGTGGAGGATTTAACCACATCATCCAGGAGGCTATAGGCTACATTTTGATAGCTATATATTTTTCCTGGCTCACCGATCAACTTTACATTTTTCAATTCTGCAATCAGGTCATCATGCGACTTACCTTCTTCAATAAGATTAGTGTAAGTGTGGTAGGGAAGGCCAGTGGTATGCGACAATACATTTCGGAGGGTAAGCTGTTGTGTAAACTCAGCAGAGTCCAGCTCAAAGTCTGGAAGGTATTTTACGACCGGATCATCCCAGTTGATAATACCATCTTCCATCATTGTACCCATTAATACAGATGAAACTGATTTTGAAACAGACGCAAGCCTGAAGACGGTATGTGTATCTACAGGTTCTTGAGTATCCGTATTTCTCACACCAAATCCCTTTAGGTAGATAATGGTGGAATCATGAACGATAGCAATCGCAGCACCTGGCACTCCGGTGAGCTTTAGTGATTCATTGATGTAATCTTCATAGTCTCCCAGTAATTCAACGTATTCGGCAGGAAGTGGAGGAGCTTGAGGTGCTTTGTTGGTTGCCGTTTCCTTTGAAGACTTTTCTGGAGTAGTGTAGAATACAAAGCCGACAAATGCGGTGATTGTAATGGTAATAAGTACGAGGATTCTCTTCATCATTAACTATAACATTCCCTCATCTGCAAAGCTAAAGTATTTTTGGCCAGCAACTATCAGATGGTCCAATAACTGCACCTCCATTACTTTGCCTGCTTCTTTCAATTTTTTCGTAAGCGAAATATCACTCTGACTTGCAGTGAGATTACCGGAGGGATGGTTGTGCACTACAATGATACCGCTTGCCAGTTCTTCTAGCGCTAGCTTGAATATAATTTTCGGATCAGCAACTGTACCTGCTACACCTCCTTCGCTCACGCGCTTTTTTTTAATCAATCGGTTGGCTCTGTTGAATAGCAATACCCAGAATTCTTCATGGGCAAGATCCATAAGATCGCCCTTTACGAGCTCATAGGCTTCTTTCGAGCTGGCTACTTTTGGCCTTTCAAGTGTCTCAGATTCCTTTCGTCTGCGGCCCAATTCCATAGCTGCAACAATGGTAATGGCCTTGGCTTCACCGATTCCCTTACTTTTCATCAGGTCTTTAACGGTAAGCTTGGCCAGATCGTGCAAATTGT
This sequence comes from Cyclobacteriaceae bacterium, assembly GCA_039971015.1. Classification (GTDB taxonomy): domain Bacteria; phylum Bacteroidota; class Bacteroidia; order Cytophagales; family Cyclobacteriaceae; genus ELB16-189. The sequence goes on along the minus strand of JBDVKV010000004.1, from coordinate 781,026 downwards.
TTCCTACAGTTTGTAATACCTGTCGGGCTACCTCTACTGCACTCAATGAGCCAGTGCCTGATCCGATAAGTAAAGCGATCAATTCTGCATCAGAAAGGGCAGATTTGCCTTTTAAAAGCATTTTTTCGCGAGGCCGGTCTTCCGCTGCCCAGCTTTTAATTCCAAGGGGTTTTGACTTCATGTGATTGAAAATGAGCCATTTAAAAATCAAATATTTGGAATTTTTGGGCAATAAAAAACCCTCCCTCATTATCGAAAATCCGAAACAAGGAAGGGAAAAGTATTGATACGCTCGCTTTAGGCGAGGTTATTTACATGTTTTGTCAGCCTGGACTTCTGATTAGCAGCTTTTTTCCAATGAATAATGTTCTTCTTGGCCAGTTTATCAATAAGTGAAGAAACCTCCTTTAGAAGAGCTTCAGCTTCTGGTTTTGAAGTTGTAGCCACTAATTTCTTAGTAGCGGTACGTGTAGTTTTATGCTGATAACGATTGCGTATGCGCTTTTTCTCGTTAGCTCTGATCCTTTTCTCTGCTGATTTGTGGTTTGCCATAAGTCTTTTTTACAAACGGACTGCAAATGTAAGATCATTCGGCATAATTACAAAACTCAGTTTAGCTCATTTTCCAATGATTTTACCTTCAAACAAAAGGCAGGTTTGAGGGTCAAGGATAAGTGCTGAAGGCTTTTTTTCAGCCGAAAAGCTAACTTTTGTCTCTTTCCCTGCCAGTTGGAGGGTTTGAAGGTCGATTGAGCCGTCATCACTTTTAACTCCAATTTCCAAAGGTGTGGTAAATTTTGTCTTTTGAGTTTGTTGGATGACAAGGTCCACCTGCTTCTTTTTTGTGTCATAGCTCCAGGTTCCTACAATGACGGGGTGTCCTGGAACTCTTAGCCACTGATCAAAAAATAACTTTAAGTCCTTTCCCGATACTTTTTCCATCACCGCCCGCAAGTCCGATGTGAGCGCATTGGAGTTTTTAAAAGTTTCGTAATAGGTTCGGATCCCTTTCCAGAATGCTTCATCTCCAATTTCCTTTCTTAACATATGTAGTACCCAGCTGCCCTTTTGGTAAGAATTGGTACTGAGTACCCGATTAATATCCAACAAAGTGGTGTCGATTACGGGGGCAGGATTCTCTTTGTAGTATTGTACTACTTCCTCTCTTTGGCTGGCCATTCGGTTGGCTAATTCTTCTTTGCCGTAGGTTGTTTCATAATATAAATTGGTGAAATAAGTAGCGAACCCCTCACTTAACCATACGTGGTACCAATCCATTTCAGAGGCGGAATTGCCAAACCACTGGTGAGCAATTTCGTGCGCAATCAAACTTTCGCGTTCGTTTTTGCCCGTTACCGAATTCTCAAAATAGAAAATGTTGCTGGCGTTTTCCATGCCACCAAACCGGGTGTTGGATTGTACGTTGGCCAGCTTCTGGTAGGGGTAAGGGCCAACGTGTTCAATAAAGTAAGTGAGTATGTCAGTTGCTATTTTAAAATCACCGAAACCTTCCTCCTTATTTTGAGGATACACCCAAGTTTCAACCGGGATATTATTAATTACACCAGCTGTTGTAACCGCAAATTTGGCCACGCCAATCACCATTACTTTGGTTGGAAGAACTACCGTTTCCTTCCAATGGGTTAGCGTTCTATTGTCAGGCAGGTTGGTTTTTTCAACCAGAATGCCATTGGCCACAGCCTGATAATGCGAGGGAGCAATTACAATAAACTCACAACTCGCTTTGTCATAAGGATGGTCAATGGTAGGAAGCCAATGATGCGCCCTATTGGGCCAATTGTCTCCAAAGAAGGTTCGATCGCCAAATTTATTGGTGCTGATCACCAGTCCATCTGACGGGATTCCTGAATAGTTGATTTTGAATGTAACTTCTTTTCCCGCTTGTGGCGAATTATTTAAAGTAATGAAAAGCCTGTCATTTTGCTGACTGAATTTTAACGGGTTTTTCTTTTCCATTACAGAGCTGACAATCATACCATTTCCGTCTGGAGATTTTCCCACTAAATCAAGTTCAAATACAGGCGTAGAATTTTTAAATAAAATGGTAACTTCCGTTGTGCCAGCAATGGTATTATCAGCGTCATTCAGTTCTATCGTGAAACGGTAATGCTGAATGTCAATGTTGGGATTTCTGGGATATGGATCAGCAGCAAAGATTCGTAGAATTGAGAGTAGGCAGAATGTGAGGGCAGTAGCGAATTTCAACATGAGCATAAATTTTCGGAAATATAAATACAGTGTTCCGGATACGTAAATTATTGCCGCTTTGTTTGACAATCCCTTGCCTGGGATTTGTCTGGGGCTTCTTTGCGCATCAAAAAATCAACAGGCTCGCAGTTTTTACACTCCCTTCGGAGATGATCGGATTTTATAAAAAGAACATAGCATTTCTTACGGAGCAGTCAGTAGCACCTGATAGGAGAAGATATGCCGTGAAAGATGAGGCGCCTCGTCATTATATCGATCTGGATAAATTTGGAGATAGTGCGGTTTTTAAATTACCCAGAACCTGGCAAAAAGCAGTTGAGCAATATGGAGAGGATTCTCTCATGGCCCACGGGATTGTGCCCTGGCATATTACAAGCATGTTCTATCGGCTGAAAAATGCTATGCTGCTTTATGATCCTCAAAAGATATTGCGAACATCGGCTGAGTTGGGCCACTATGTAGCTGATGCCAACGTGCCATTGCATACAACGAGCAACTACGATGGACAGTTAACAGGTCAGGTGGGCCTGCATGGGTTTTGGGAGTCGAGGCTTCCGGAATTGTTTTTTAAAGATTATGACTTTTTTGTGGGCAAGGCCAGGTATATCGACAATGTGCCTGACTATGCCTGGGAAGCTGTGGCTAATGCTCATCTGGCACTGGATTCTGTGCTTGAGCTGGAGAAGCAGGTTGGGGAGAAGCTAAAAAATAAGAAGTACAGTTTTGAAACCAGAGGAAAGCAGACCGTAAAAGTGGTTTCACGCCCTTATGCCAGCGCCTACCACACCGCGCTTAATGGGATGGTAGAGAGGCAAATGCGATCTAGCGTAAAGATGATTGGCGATTTATGGTACACTGCCTGGGTGGATGCAGGTCAGCCTGATCTAAAAAAGCTAGTGGACTATGAGCCATCATTGGAAGAGCTGGAAGCTCGAAAAAAAGAATTGGAAGAATGGGTGAAGCGAAATTACCCAGCCAGGAAGCATGAAGGGGAGAGTGACAATTAATTGACCTCGATCCGCTCAACCCAACATGGCTTAGTAAATTGGCCAATGCATACCTCAAGTTTGGGGAAATTTTTGTTCAAATTAATTTTTGAGTCAGGCTCATTTTTTTTGGTGTAACCATAATTGATTTGTAAAGGTTTATTACTTATGTTTATCTAAACCGTTATTCAAAATCATCATGTATTCAATCATTACTCACTATTGGATTTCGACAATTGTTGTCGCATCCATTTTGGGTGGTTTAGCGCTCTGGATTGCGAGTGCTAAAATGAGCCGGAAGGAGAACCATCCACTTCCAACCAGAAAAGTAAAAAGTGGATTTAACTCGAAAAGCCAAGGACCGCCACTATTAATCAGGTTGCCTAAACTCGGGTAATTCTGGTAACTTTTTAGCTACTGTTGAGTCAGGGGCATTTCCGTTGTTGGATTTGGCATGGAAGGAGTATTTTCTGCCAGATTCTTTAACGAGTAGAGACCTTTTTCATAGAATGGTCCCAGCATCTGATCCATAAATAGTCCAAAGAATTTGCCCATTGCTGAATTCATTACGGACTCACTACTTACATCACCATTGTAAGTCCAGGTTACTTTTGTGCCTCCCTTATCAGGGGTCAGAATCATTTCAGCATTGTAATCACCAGCTAGCCCTCCAAACTTCATTCCGTACCTGATGTATTGGTTTTCTCTGGTTTCAATAATCCACTGCTCACCCTCACCTACATTTTCATTTTGACTACTCCAGCTCATGTGAGCACCAGGCCCGGATTCAGGTCCTTTATATTCATATTTTGCATTAGGGTCAATTTCAGCCCATGGCGACCAGTTGTTATAATTCTGAAAATTATTGATCAAGCCGTAGACCACTTCTGGCTGGCTGTTAATTAAGACAGATCTCTGCAAATGCGACTTTGGTGAAAGAAATGCTAAAGTGGTAATTAACACCACCACTACTATTCCGATTGCAATACCAGTAATTTTTAGTGCTTTCATAGCCTTCAGTGCAACCCGATTTAAGGTTTTGGAAGACTAATGTAGAGAAATAATAAACCTGTTAAAAGGTTGTATTTTTCTTAAAAAATGTAAAAATTAGAGAAACCTAAACCCACTGAATATGAGCTTTTTAAGCAATCCAAACAGAATTCCTGAAAGTTACGGACTAAGAATTGCGGCTGGCCTGATCGGTTTTTTTCTTATCATGAAATTAGTAGGCCTTAGTCATGTTGTGGAGTTGCGCCTTCTTAACCTTTTTATTCTTACAGGTGGTGTTTATATGGCACTTAAGAGATTTAAACATACCCATGAGGATCGGTTAAATTATTTCAGAGGACTTGTAACGGGGGTAGCTACAGCTGCAGTTGGCTCTTTGGTATTTGCACTTTTCCTTTTTCTTTACATGAAGCTGGATACAAGTATGATGCAGTTTATTATCGAGAACGAACCTATGGGCAGGTATATGAATCCCTACATTGCTGCCTTTATAGTGGCGCTGGAAGGTGTGTTTTCCGGTTTGCTGGTCACTTTTATCCTTATCAATTACGTGAGTACAGACGAGGTCAACCAATCTTAAGATTTAAAGTCCCAATCTTTCTTCACTTATTGAGATACCCTCTATAAGAGACTATTTCAAGCTGTATATTTGTGCCCTTTAAATAAAGGACGGTGCACATTATTGAATTGACTTTCTTGGTTTTTGTTGGAATACAGGTGGTTTACCTGGCTATCTTTCTCAAAGCATTCAATAAGGTGACAGTGGATAGAGACAAACTGTCCGTTCCCGTATCGGTGATCGTATGCGCACATGATGAAGAACAAAACCTTCGCGAACTGATTCCACTATTGCTTGCGCAGGACTATGGGGAATTTGAGATCATCGTAGTGGAAGACAGAAGCAATGACGGTAGCTTCGATTTTTTGTACAAGGTGGCGAGTGAGAATGATCGCCTCCGTATGATCCCCGTAAAGAGTAAGCCAGAACACGTCAATGGCAAGAAATTTGCACTTACATTGGGTATAAAAGCTGCTAAATTTGAATGGGTGCTGCTTACTGATGCAGATTGTCTCCCTGGCAGCAACCAATGGATAAATGAAATGAGTAGTCAGTTTTTGAACAGTACAGATATTGTCCTTGGTTATTCACCCTACATAAAGTCTCCTGGTTTTCTTAATTCATTTATACGATATGAAGGATTGACCACTGCCATTCAATACACGGCAATGGCAATACTGGGCAAGCCGTATATGGGAGTAGGTCGAAATCTTGCCTATAGAAAAAATGTTTTTTTAGATAATAAAGGATTCAGATCTCATTTGTCAGTGACAGGGGGTGATGATGATTTGTTCATTAATGAGGTAAGTAGAAAAGATAACACTAAGGTGTGTGCAGGTGCAGGTGCAGTTGTGTACACTAAGCCAAAGACAACCTGGAGTGATTTTTATTTTCAGAAATTGAGGCACTTGTCGGTAGGGAAGCATTACAAAACCATCGACAAACTTAGATTGGGTATATTTAATTTTACTTTGATTGGTTTTTGGGTGTTGATTGTCCCGGCTCTATTGTATTCCTCAGTGATTTATGTCCCTATTGCAGCGATATTGTTGCGTCTGGTACTGTTGGTGCTATTAGCTTATACGGCCTCACGGAAACTGGGTGATGCCTTTGAAAGCTGGAAAGCGCCCTTTTTAGATTTTATTTTTAGCATTTATTATCTTGTGATCGGCCTTGTGGCGTTACTCACTAATAAAGTTAGATGGAAGAAGACCTGAACAGCAGATTTTCAAAGAAAGCGCTGGAAGATTTTAAGCTGATAGACATGGCCGTGGATGGCGATGAACAGGCCTATGCTAAACTTTTGGCCAGGTATAAGCGCCCTGTTTACCATATGATTCTGAAAATGGTGCGCAACGTGGATGATTCAGAAGATCTTACCATCGAGTCCTTTGCGAAAGCGTTCAAGAGCCTTCATCGTTTCAAAAAAGATTTCACTTTTAGTACCTGGTTGTTCAGAATAGCTACCAACAATACCATCGACTTTATCAGAAAGAAAAGGCTCAATACACTCAGTATTAGCAATACCTATACAGACGATGATGGTCAGTCGGTGTCGATAGAGGTAGAGGATGGAAGTCCAAATCCACAGGAGGAAGCCATCAAAGCACAAAAGGAGGAGCTGATTCAGGTCTTTGTGACCATGTTACCGGCCAAGTATCAAAAACTAGTGCGGCTGAGGTACTACAATGAACTTTCCTATGAGGAGATTGCACAGGAATTAGAGGCGCCATTAGGCACCGTGAAGGCGCAGCTGCACCGTGCACGTGAGCTCATGTATGACCTGATAAAAAATAAAAAGGAACATATTTAGTTCTCTACCCATCACCTATTTTATCGCAATGAAAGGTTGGCTTGTAATTTATTGTATGAGCACGTTTGCAATGGTTGATGCACAAATCAACCCTCCTCTGGTTAGCCCACGAAGTATAATTCAACAACATATTGGGTTGACGGAAGTAACAGTAGATTATTCGCGTCCTGGTAAAAGAGGACGGCAAGTGATGGGTAACCTCGTTCCTTACGGAAGAATTTGGAGAGTAGGGGCCAATGAGTCTACCAAGATTACATTTTCAGATGATGTAAAAGTAGCAGGTCATCATGTTCCTAAAGGAACCTATGCTTTATATGCTTTTCCTTATGAGGAGGAATGGATAATTATTATTCACAAAAACACACAGCATTGGGGCGATGGAAGAAACGAGTACGATGAAAAGGAGGACTTGGTGAGATTCAAAGTCAAACCTGAGAAACTACCTTACCTGCAGGAGACTTTCCTTATCACTTTTGATGAGTTGACCCATCAAAGTGCTCGGATGAAATGGCTGTGGGAAAACACATCTGTCAGTTTTGTGATGGAAGTGGATACTAACAAGAAAATGATGGAGCTAATCGAGGAGGCAATTAAAGCTAACCCGACAGCTGATACCTATTACCAGTCTGCCCGGTATCTTCAGGAGGAGAGAAAAATGCAGCAGCAAGCGCTGGTGTGGTTACAGCAAGCGCATGAACTTGCAGGTGATAAGTATTACATCCACCGTGTGTGGTCTTTAGTGCTCGCTCAAACAGAAGACTACGATGAGGCAATTGTCCATGCAGTGAAGTCCAAAGAATTGGCTGCCCTGGACGGCAAGGATGAATTTGTGCGTATGAATGAGGCAAGTATCAAAGTTTGGAAAGAGCTTTTGAAAAAGCCTTAACCCTTCTCCTTGTCAAATGACTCACCTACTATTTCATCTATTGATTCTCTAATCTTCTTGAATTGAGGATGGTAATTATTGTTTAGAATGATTAAGGTTCTCTGAGCATCCAGATAGCGTACGATGATGGTTTTATATCCTGGGTTGTCGCCATTATGCCACACTATTTTTCCAGCTTCCGATGCTGGGATAATATTCCATCCAAAACCATAATTGGATGTGTCACCCGAATTTAAGGAAGTGGGCGTGAAGGCTTCCTTAAGTGTTTCCTGTTTTATGATTTGGTTGCTGTAGAGTGCCTGGTCCCACTTCAATAGATCTTTTGCTGTTGAACTTACTCTTCCTGGTCCATTACGACCACCCAACCAAATGGTGTAATTGGAAGAGGGAAAGGAATCTGCTCTGATAAATCCCTTTTCATCATCCACATAGATATGCCCATAAGCAAGATTGGTGAGTTGATTTTTCTGCTCATTACTACGAATTGCAGTTGAAGTCATATCCAACGGATCAAAAATTCTTTCTTTACAAAACGCAACAAAGTCTTGTCCTGAGACTGCTTCAGTTATGCTGGCCAGAAATATATAGCCCGTGTTACTGTATTTATATTTTTCCCCAGGGTCAAACAGTTTCGGTGGATTATATTTTTTCAGGTATTCGAAAATATCTGGGTTGGTAGCCACTTTGCTCTTGTCCCAGTGTTGATCCATCACTTCATAATAATCCGGTAATCCTGAAGTATGAGTAAGCAAGTGCCGGATAGTGATGCCCTCATAGTTAATATCAGGTAAATATTTTTCAATAGGGTCATCGTACTGTAGTTTACCTTCTTCTTTTAACATCATGATAGTCATGGCTGTAAACTGCTTGGATACTGAGGCCAATTCAAAAATGTCGTTCAGTTCGATGGGAACTTTGGTTTCGTAGGATCTGTAGCCAAAAGCCTTGTGATATAGGGGTATTCCCTTATCGGCAAATAGTACAACACCACTAAAATTGGGGACTGAGTTGAGTACGGAATCAATCTTTGTTGCCAGGTTGTTTTCTTCTAATTGATGCTCTTGCTTTGTATTACATCCAATAACCAGCGTCAACAAGATTAGAAATGGTAATTTTGTCATCGGTTAACTTTACTTTTGCAAATAGGAATAACGTATAAATCAAATCGAATTGCAAGACGCTTCATTAATATTGAAATACTTCCCCAACCTAACACCTGTTCAGGTTGATCATTTTACAAAACTCAATCAGGTTTATAAGGAATGGAATGATAAAATCAATGTGGTCTCGCGTAAGGATATGGACAACCTGTACACCAATCATATTCTGCATTCCCTCGGGATTGCCAAAGTGTTGTCTTTTCATCCTTCTGCCAATGTGCTGGACGTAGGAACCGGGGGTGGCTTTCCTGGCATTCCTCTGGCAATACTATTCCCGGAAACCAATTTTCATTTGGTGGATTCGATTGGAAAGAAAATAACCGTGGTGAATGAAGTGGTGAAGTCGCTGGGGCTCAAAAATGTGATTGGCGAAAAAATCAGAGCGGAGGAGATTAAAAATAAAAAGTATGACTTTATTGTCAGCCGTGCAGTTACCCGCATGAAAGAATTTTATGGATGGGTACATAACAAAGTAAGTGCAACATCTCACCACGACCTTGACAATGGTATTTTGTATTTAAAGGGAGGCGATCTGGAAGAAGAGATGAACGAGTTAAAAAGGCCTTATCAGTTGTTTGAGCTTACTGATTTCTTTGAAGAGGACTTTTTCGAAACTAAGAAAGTAGTGTACGTGCCTGTACATCAATAAATCTGGAAAATCTTCAGAGTTTATATCCAAAAAACTTTCCGTTGAACTGCCCCAACAGCGCGATGTTGTCGCCTACTAATTGTACGGTTTGACCTACGGATAACTTAAACATAAAAGTAGCCGAAAAGCGAGGTTGAGTTGCCCCAAAGGGTTGAACGATTGTGATTGGGTGCTTGACGGAATTGTACAGCAAGCTTAACGAACCACCTGCACTCAATGTGTTGTAGTACCCGTCCACAACGAATACGTAAGTTCCTGCTTCAGCTGCCGTGAAACCTGTTGATCCCAGCACATTGAAATCATCAAAATCCTCCGCAACGACCGGCATGATTTGGTTGCTTACTATAATTCCGGAAACGTTTTGGTAATCAAAGGTTGCTTTGAAAGCATAATTGGTGGAGATCATGGATGAAAGAATGGCATCCTGTGTATCCACATAATTTTTTGTGGTCGCATCTTGAGTGGCAGAAGGATTGGAGAGGTTGGTAATCCGGTTTCCTCCTGCATCTGTACCTCTTGCAAGTACTTGTGTCAGGTTTTGCAATTCATTGCTGGGATCAGCGTCAGCATCGTTGATAGAAAAAGAACCGCCACCAGCTCCGTTGGCCTGGGTTAACGTTACATTGCTACCCGTTTTTGAAATAGTCTGTGCTTCATTGGTATTGCTATCGTCATTTATAATGAATGACCCACCACCTGCTCCGCTTACATTGGTAAGAGTAACAGTAGCTCCTGATTTGCTTAATGTTTGCGCTTCATTGGTAGGACTGGCATCAGCATCATTGATGCTGACGGTACCTCCTCCTGTTCCCAAAATTGGGGTTAAGGTCACATCACTTCCTGTACGACTTAGCGTTTGAGCTTCGTTAGTGTTGCTTGCGTCCCCGTCTTGAATATCTACATTAATGGTATTTCCACTGCTCAGGGCCAAACTTCTGGTATTGGCATCTACGGTTTGAGCTGATATCGTTTGTATTTCATTAGTGGGACTATCGTCATTTAAAACAACCGTACCACCACCAGCACTGAGAAGAATACTATTGCCGGCTTTGCTTAGGGTTTGAATCTCATTTGTAGCACTCTTATCTCCATCAGCGGTTTCCAGATTGTCAACATAAAGTTTCGTAACAGCATCAGAAGAATTTACAGGCGTGCCTAGATTGGTGATAGTGGAATTACCAGCACTATTTCCCTGGGTAAGTACATTGTTCAGGTTTTGGTAAGCGCCAATGAGACTGCTTAGATCAGCTTCTTTAACCCCTCCGGCATCGGTAATACGAAGTTTGTTATCAGAACCTAAAGTAACTTCACTGATAAGTTCATTGGTGGAGTCGTGATCCCCGTCTCCGAGATTTGTAATCATGTTATTATTGATGGCAATACCAGAACCTGCCTGATAACCATTCCCGGCTCTTTCGGCATAAAGGGCATAGGGGACACTCATCAACTGCTGACTGCCCATCAATTTAAAATTCCTGCCACCATTTTCATCCATTTCTACCTGAAGCCATTTTTTCCCTGAAGTCCAGTTAATGAAATTAAAAGGGGAACTGGTAGATGCACCTTGTCCAATAACAAGAGTAAAGAGGCCAAATGAATTGGTTCTCACTTCATGGATTTCATCGTACTCAATGTTTCCATTAGCGGATGCTTCCAAAATACTAATGCGTATCGAAATTTCTTTGGAGGAAAGGGGCTGGCCATCCGTACTTCTGGCTACTCCTTGATAATTAATTCCTTGGGGAGATTGTGCAAATGCAAAATGATTGATTGTAAAGAGAAAAGCCAGACAGAGTAAAAAGTTTGTTCTCATACTAATTCGGAATTTTTATTGCACTAAAACTTCCAGACACCCCTCCTTTTAGGAAGACCTTAAACACATATAACCCCTGACTCAATTCACCTAATTGAATGCGATTATCCTCTTTGGGGGTAATTGTATCCATTACCCTTCCCCATAGGTCAATGATTTGAACTGAGGAAATTTGATCGTCACAACCTACAGCCTGAATGTACAGGTGATCTTTAGCGGGATTAGGGTAGTAGGTAAATTCTGTTCCAGCACAAGGTGTATCTAGAATAGGTTGCAGATACCCTTGCGTAATTACTGTGGAGTTGGAAGAAAACGTATTAATCATCGGTTCTCCAATGGAGATGGTGATAGAGGAATTTTCCATAGGTAACTCAAACCCTACAGCGTTTGGGATACTGGGTGTATCAAACTGGGCATAACTGAACCATGGACAGATCGCAGCCAATAGAGCGATATAAAATGATTTCATAACTTGTTATAGCTTAGCAACTTACAACAAATCGTTAAATTTTCACATAAAGTGTAAGATTTGATGCTCCTGAGGAGAAAATACCCGAAAAATTAATCTGGAGCTAATATTAGGTACCTTGACCCAGGTACAACCCTGCCAGGGTAGCCCCAATGCAGAGGGCAAGACTCAGGCCGATATACAGGAGGCTGGATGCGGTGAATCCACTTTGAATGAGGGAAAGCGTCTCTCCGCTAAAGGTTGAAAAAGTGCTAAAACCACCACAAAAGCCAATTGTCCAAAAGATTTTGGCCGATGGGGTCATAAGTTGCCGGGTGTCAGCCAGTCCCAGAATCAGCCCCAAGGCAAAGCAAGCTAAGATATTGGCTGCCAAGGTTCCAAACGGAAAGTAGTGGGTATGCAGGGTACCTACCCATCTTCCTATAGAGTACCGGAGTACGCTACCCAATCCTCCCCCTAAAAAAACCAAAAATGCAGCTTTCACATCTTACCCGTTCGTTCCAGTTTGAAAACTACAGAATAATGGATTACTGAAAAAAATTCACGTGTAGGTTATTCGATGGATTCTGAGATAATTGCTTCAGGATCCTCAAGTTTAGCCCTTTCTGCTACCGAAAGATTGAGTTCCTGGGCAATTACAGATTGGGTGGGTCGAAACAGTATGAAGAGTATTAAAATCATGGGTACGATAACCAGGAACAGAAGATGTGCGGTGATAAGTGCGGCAACAGAGACGAACAACCCTGGGATTTCCAAAAATGCTGATCGAATGAGGTTGGCCGTGAAGTATCTTTTCATCTTGTGAGTGAGTGGAGCATCAGGGGGGATACCTTTGATGAAAATCCTAAACAGGAAATAGCCGGCCGCCATACTTAGCGGAATGACAACCATAATGATCTTTTGCATTGTCAATGCCAGTGTGTTGTTTTCCGAGCCTAAATTTCCTTGCTCAATGAGAAAATAGGCTACAACAGCAAAAAGGGTCATGGCGCCAAGCTGCGCGAAATAGATGATGTTAAGCGTCCTGAAATATTCTTTGGATTTAATTTTCCGTGCCATCTTTTTTTTGTTACTGGTTGGCGATAATCATCGCCTCCATTTTTTCAAACACTTTTTCTTTTAATGTCGAAGTCTCTTTCAAAGTCAGTTGATCCGTTGTTATTTCTTCTCCCACAATCACTTTAATGGTGCCGGGTTCAATATGAATTTTATTGGGAGGCATCAACTTTCCCGCATTTAATACTACTATTGGTATAATGGGTTGTTGAGTTTCAATGGCAATCCTAAATGCACCATCGTAAAAGGGTTGTAGTCGTTCTTTGCTTCTGTTTTGCGTGCCTTCAGGAAAAATCAAAACAGAAATACCCATAGCCAGAATTTCTTTCAAGTGCTCCATGCTCTTGCGTCTGCTTTCATTGCTTGATCGATCAACAATAATGCATGCTGATTGGGCTATCCAGCCGAACACCGGAATCTTTTTTAGCTCCTTCTTTGCCAAAGGCCTGAACTGTGTTGGGATGGTAAGTGTAATGCCCGGTATGTCGAGATAGGAAGTATGATTACTTACATAGATGTAAGACTTCTTTCTATCTACATGTTCCAGTCCAGATATTCGATAGGGGATAAAGTTGAGTTTACTGAAAGTCCATGACCACAGTTTCAAAAATTTGAAACTAATTGCTGCCGCCCTGTCGCCAAAAACAAAAGGAATGAGGATGCCCGGAAGGTAAAGGATCATAAATACCGAAAACACAAGGAGCACCCAGATCAGGTAAATTTTTAAAAAGATGTAGTGGATAATTTTCAATGAAAAAGGTTTTATTCGAATAAAAAGGCCTTTACAAGCTTATAAGGCAGGGAACAAAACTACTATTTCTTTTTTATCAGGGCCATGTAAAATCCATCAAACCCTTCAGATGGCCAACTGTGCTTCTCATCCTTCAGTTCAAAAGATGTATTTGTGTTGAGGAATTTTTTCACTTGTTCTTCATTTTCTGAAGGAAGAATGCTGCAGGTAGAATAGACAAGCATGCCTCCGGGTTTTATCATGGTGCTGTATTCAGCAAGTATTTGTTGTTGCAGGTTTTTGACTTTCAACACATAATCAGATGATAGCTTCCATTTTGCATCTGGATTCCTCTTTAGTACGCCCAGTCCCGAACAAGGTACGTCCAACAACAAGCGATCCGCAGAATTGGCTTGTCGTTTTATGGTTTTTGAGTTTTCAATAATTTTGGTTTCAATATTATTAGCTCCAGCCCTTCGCGCTCTTTTTTTCAATTCGTCCAGTTTCCATCCTTCCGTGTCCATGGCTACAATACGTCCTTTGTTTTGCATCAGTGATGACAGATGAAGGGTTTTGCCTCCTGCGCCTGCGCAGGCATCGATTACTCTCATACCTGGCTCTACCCTTAAAAAGGGTGCTATCAATTGCGAGCCTGCATCCTGTACTTCAAAAAGACCCTGCTTGAAAGATTGGCTACCGAAAACATTCATCCTCTTAGTGAGGATCATTGCATCTTGAAATTTTGAATTGAGGGTAGTTTCAATTCCTTCTTCCATCAATTGGTTTTGAATGGTAGCGATGTCACCTTTTAGGGTATTGGCCCTGAGTACCACCTCAGCTTCGTGGTTAAGGTATTTAATCTCTGTGGCCCATCGGGATGGAAGTTCTGATCTCCCCAATTCATCCAACCAATCCGGAATGGATTCTCCAATGGCCAAGGGATATTCTTTTTGGAATTTTTCGCGTATGGATTTGGTGTTGAGTTTTTTAAACTGATCCCAATCCGGAAGGTCGATTTCTTTCCAAATCAGCCAGGTACCCAGGAGGCTCCAATAATCATCATTTTTAGAGTTGGAGACCGCCACTAAGTATCGGTACCATCGAACAATATCATAGGTGGTTTCTGCAATAAAACGCCTGTCGCGGGCTCCCCACTTAGGATTTTGCTTTAACGTTTTTTCGATCACCTTATCGGCATACCTGTTGTCCTCAAATATTGTTTTCAGCGTGGTGACCACAGCCTCTGATAGATTACGATAAAGTTTCACTTTCTGCTAATTTTGCTGAAATTTAGGTGTTATTGATTAGAATCTTGGAGATAGAGGCCATTCAGCCCTAATAAATATGGATCAGTTTTTGATTCTGGTAAAAAACATTCTTGAAAGTTTATGAACACACGCATTCTTCCCGTATTACTTGCCATTCTTTTATGTTTCTCAGCCTACAGTCAGAATGATGACTGGACCAAATCACTCTTCAAAGGGCTGGGCGATTCTGGCGCCAAGAAAAAAGCTGAACTAGACCTTGTCGATTTTCAGTTTGCAATCTCTGTCAATGACAATGCAGGACTTTTTGATGTGGAGCAGAAAGGGGAGGGGCTTGCTAAAGGATTGTACGCACTCAAAGAAAGAAGCGATAAAACAAAAGAGGAGATCGCGCGAGATACTCTCGAGTTTGCTATTCAGTATTATAACTGGAGACTCTATGCTATTGCTGAGGCTTCCTTTCAGGAAGCGAAAAGCTACATGGAGGATAATCAGCTGACAGAAGACATCAGTTATCTGCGCTGTATATCCAATATCGGGCTCGTCCATTTGGTTCAGGGGAGAACGGACGAATCTAAAATGTATATCGAAGATGCACTGGCACGAAGTGAAAAGACACAGGGAAAGAAAAGCGCTGCCTATGCAGCTAATTTGAATAGCCTGGCGAAGCTGGATCAAGATTTGGGCAAGTACAATGAGGCAGAAAAAAAATTCAACGAGGCACTGGAGATTTGCAAAGAGGTATTTGGAGATGCTTCCATGCAAAATGCAATTGTGATCAACAACAAGGCCATGCTTTATCAGGAGCTGGGAAGGTATGATCAGGCTGTACAATTAATGCAATCATCAATTGCTAAAGCTGATGCTGCACCTAAGAAAGCGCTGGAAGGGAAAAAATCCTTTGATAGTCGCAGGTTTCAACTCAACCTCGCTACGCTTTATCAATTGTCAGGGGATTTACCAAAAGCAGAGTCTACCCTTCTGGAGATTAAAAAGATTTTTGAAAATCGCTTTCAGAAAAATAACCCTGAGTACGCCAGCTTACTTAATCAACTGGGGCTGTTGTATATCCAAATGGATAAGATGGATCAGGTAGAGGATCTATTTTTGAAAGCAGTAGATGTGTACAAGAAAAAATTTACTGAGAATAATGCTTCTTATGCCAAGGCATTGAATGATTTGGGGAATTTTTACCGAATGCAAAAGCGATTTGACGAAGCTGAAAATGCGCTGACTAAAACAAAAGATATTAATCTGGCGGTGCTCGGTGCCAACCATCCTGACTATGTAAAGTCCGTAGAGGATTTGGGGATTCTCTATTGGAAGAAGAACGATTTTGTGAAAGCCAAAACATTTTATGGCGAGGCTATGGAGAAGTCCCTTGACTTTATTAATCACTATTTCCCTCCCATGAGTGAAGCAGAGAAGACCAAGTATTGGGATGTACTTCGACCCCGATTCCAAAGATTTTTCAACTATGCCGTGGAGGCAAGTGGTAATGACCCGTCCATTGTATTGGACATGTTCAACTACCAGATAGCTACTAAAGCACTGCTGTTGAGCTCTACCAACAAGATAAAACAAACCATACTTTCAAGTGGGGACCAGAGTTTGATTGATGATTATCTTTCATGGATTGCGCAAAAGGAGACATTGGCCCGTTACTATGCACTCTCCAAGGAGGATTTAGAGAAGCAGAATATCAACCTTGCCGCTTTGGAAGGTCAGGCTAATAATCTTGAACGCAAACTTTCTGAACGCTCCAAAGACTTCTCTGAAGGGTATACTTCGGAAATGATCAAATACGAACAGATAGCTGCCTTGCTTTCTGATACAGAAGCGGTCGTGGAGATCATCAGATTACAGGGTTTTGACAAGAGCCTGAATGGTGATTCGAAATATGTGGTGATGGCTTTAGCAAAAGGAGATGCTAAACCTAAAATGACAGTCATTGAAAATGGCAATCACCTGGATACGCGCTATTCTAAGTATTATAAGAATTCAATTCAGCAGCGTTCACAAGATGATTATTCTTATGATCAGTACTGGAGTAAAATTGACCCTTTGATTGCCGGTAAAAAAACAATTTACTTTTCGCCTGATGGCGTATACAATCAAATCAATGTGAATACCTTGAAGCCACAGGAGGGAGATTTTGTGCTCAATCGATATGATCTGGTGGTACTTGGAAATTCTAAAGATTTGCTGACTATCAAAAATAAAAAGACAACTCCTCCGAAGAAGGATGCTTTTCTCCTCGGCTTTCCGAACTATGGAGGCAATGCAGTAGCTGCTCTACCCGGTACCAAAGTGGAGTTGGAGACGGTTTCAAAAATTTTGAAGACGAACGGATACAAAGTCAATGCTTTGTCAGAAGGAGCTGCTTCAGAAAAAAACCTGAAGGCAGTTAAAGGCCCGCAGCTTATGCACATTGCTACGCACGGTTATTTTCTTGCAGATGGTGACGTGGGTAATGGAAGTGCGGCAGGGGTCAATGCGGAGAATGCAAAAAGCAACCCGCTGCTTCGTTCGGGATTATTGCTAGCAGGCGCTTCTCAAACATTGTCTGGTAATGCTATTCCAGATTTGCAGAGCAACGACAACGGAGTGCTAACCGCCTATGAAGCCATGAACCTCTCATTGGAAGGAACGGACTTGATTATTCTAAGTGCTTGTGAAACAGGGTTGGGAGATGTGAGAGCGGGAGAAGGTGTGTATGGCTTGCAGCGTGCCTTTCAGGTGGCAGGTGCCAATGCATTGATAATGAGTTTATGGAAAGTAGACGATGCCGCAACCCAGTTGTTGATGACTAACTTTTACACCAATTGGGTAAAGTCCAATAACAAATTGAAAGCATTCAAGCAGGCTCAACTGCAACTAATGACGAAGTACAAAGATCCTTATTATTGGGGTGCATTTGTGATGATGGGGCAGTAGTAGAATTATCACAATTTTACTTTCTCCTTTTAAACATTACCCTGGGAAGTTTCATGCCTAGCATCAAGGAAACCCATCCCAATAATACCACATGTTCCATGTAACTTCCGCCAACATTTGGGAGCAGGCCCCTTACCCTGGGCAGGTAAGTGAGAAAGAATATGCCCCATACAAAATATTGGAAAACAATGTTCAGGATTTTGAATTTCTTTTCCTCAAGCTTCCCGTGTTCGCGTCTGTCAGCAAGGAATGGCATCAAGAAAATAAGCGCGTAAGCAATAAACCCTCCAGCTACTCTGTAGGGTATGATTTCTGAACCGGATACATATAGAAACGTCAATAATTCCAACAGATGGATTCCATGTGCCATTGCAAAAATGTGAAACGGCTTTTTTGAAAGCCATGGATACATATTGGCAGGACGATTGGCTAAGAAAATAATACTGAACAGCAGCAGTGAGAACCGTCCACTAAATCGGGTGGTAGCCTGAATGCCTTCTACGGTGTACCCATAATTGATAATGCCTAAAACACCCAGGCCGGCTTCCACAATAAGGCAAATCAATACAGCATTGCGGACGGTCATGAAGGGTTAGTCGTTTAAGTCCTCAAGAGATTGTATCAAACTATCAATTTCATCTTCAGTATTGAAATAATGAGGAGAAATTCTCAAGGCCCAATCTACTTTTTTTGATGCGAAATCAATTTGAGCATTTGAACGGTGACTGGTTGAGGTGTTGATGTTGATTGCTCTCAAATAGTCAAGCACTTCATTGGGTTGTTTGCCGGGCATCTCAATAGTGATAATACTGGATTGATGTTTACCCAGATCAAGTACTTTCAGTTCTATGGAGTTTAGTTTTGTTCTCAGGATGTCGCAAAGGGTTTTATTTCTTTCAGCAATATTGTCAATACCAATATTCAGTGCGTAGTAAATGGCTTCTTTGCTTCCTGCCACAAGGGCATAGGGCAGCTCCCATTCTTCAAATCGTTTGGCATTCATGCGCACTTCAAAGGTGTCAGCACCCGTCCATTCTGCCCCTCGCATGTCTACAAATAGTGGAGTGAGTTTTTCTTTGAGAACCCGATCAGAAGCATAGAGAAAACCTGCACCTCGAGGGCCCCTTAGAAATTTTCTCATGGTAGCGGTGAGAAAATCACATCCTATTTTTTGCACATCTACAGGAATTTGACCTACAGACTGACAGGCATCTACTAAATAAAGAATGCCTTTATCCTTGCACATTTTACCAACGGCCTCTACAGGCTGGATCAATCCTGTATTGGTGGGAACCTGTGTGAGAGAAACTAATTTGGGATGGTGCGTATTGATCAAACCCTCCATATCATCCAGGTCTACACCTCCTGTAGATAAGCTTTTAGCACGGACGAGTTTTATCCCCATTCGTTGTTGTAGTGATAGAAAAGCGATTTGATTCGATATGTAGTCTTCATTCGCAATCAGAATTGTATCTCCGTGTTCGAAAGGGATGGATGATAGCGCTAGTGAAAAAGAATTAGTTGCACTTGAGGTAAATGCAATATTGTTTTCATTGGTGTTGATCAATTTTGCCGCACTGACATAGAATTCCTCAATCTCCGCTTTTTTGATGTCTGCAGCTTCGTATCCACCTGTCAGCGATTCAAATGAAATGTAATCGCGGATGGCGTTGGCTACAGCATCAGGTGGTAGAGATGCACCAGCGTTGTTGAAGTGTATTTTGGATGTACATCCGGGTGTGTCTTTTCTGATTTCATCAATGTTCATCATGATGATTGAGGTTTAAGTTGGAATAAATGTCTTAGATAAACTCGATTATTCAAAAGTTTAAATAAATTTATTGGATACATACTAGAGTTGAATTGTTTGAAACTTTGGATGTACATAATCTAATTTGATTCCTATGAAAATTCGATTTGTAATACTTATGGCACTAGCTTCTTGCACTTCATCAATAGAATATAAATATGGATTAACACCGACTAACTTTCAACAATACCAGGAACAGGTTCAAAAAAATCCGGATATGGAGTTGGTAGATTTGGAAAATGCAATTCCGGGCTTGGAGTTGGATATCCGATATGCAACTACCAATAATTTTACGGGTGAAGTAATTTATAATTTGGCGAAGGCCTATGCACGTAAGCCAGTGGCGGAGGCTTTGGCATTGGTGCAGTCAGATTTGAAAGAACAAGGACTTGAATTGAAAATTCATGATGGATACAGGCCGTATTCTGCAACTGTAAAATTTTATGAGGTGTATGGAGATACAACATTCGTGGCAAGTCCTTACCAGGGATCAAGGCACAATCGTGGTTGTGCCATTGATCTTACTGTAATTAATAGTGAAACGAAGCAGGAGTTGAATATGCCTACTCCCTATGATTCATTCCAAGAGGAAGCCTTCCCTGACTTTCCTTTAGATGATCAGGAGGCTGTAGCGAACCGAACGATGTTGATCGCTGCTATGGAAAAAAGAGGATTCAAAGTGTATGATTCGGAGTGGTGGCACTTTGATTTTGTGGGTTGGGAAAAATTCGATGTGATGGATATTGATTTTGAAGAATTGATTAATCAATAAACGATGACCATTCAGGAAGCACAGAAAGAGGTAGATCAATGGATTAAAACTACAGGAGTTCGCTATTTTAATGAATTGACCAACACGGCAATTTTATCTGAAGAAGTGGGAGAGGTGGCGCGAATCATGGCGCGGAGGTATGGGGAACAATCAGAGAAAGAGAGTGATAAGAATAAAGATTTGGGTGATGAGCTTGCTGATGTACTTTGGGTGTTAATCTGCCTCGCTAACCAAACTGGAGTTGATTTGACAGAAGCTTTTAAAAAGAATATGGAGAAGAAATCCCTTCGGGATAAAGAGCGTCACCAACAAAACAAAAAGCTAAAGTAAAACTAACTCTCCTCGTTTTAATACCGGGATAACAGAATACTTGTCTGGGGTGAGGCAAAACTCAATGTCTTTGTGAATGTTCAACCGGTTGAGTCTTTTTACATGAGAAGATGTGCTTAAGAATTTCAGCATATCATCTTTAGCTCTTAGATAGAGCTCTTGCGCTACGATTGGTGCATCACAATCTGGTTCTATATGTTTTCTTAGGTTATCCACCAATGCCCCTGCAAACAGGCTGTCTTCCAGATTTATTTTCCCCTTCCATCCCGCACAGACAATCAGAATATTGTCATCCGACATGAGTAAGTATTTGGATATAGCAGAAAGGTTGAGAAAGGAGCCAATCAAAATTTTCTTAGCACCTTTTGATTTCTCGATGGCTTGTGTTCCGTTAGTGGTAGTAAACGCGATTGTAAGGCCACTGATATTTTTATCCATGTATTCAAATGGAGAATTGCCTTTGTCGAAGCCTGGTATTTTTTGACCATTTCGTTCTCCGGAAATAACGTAGCCTTTTAATTTCATCCGCTCGCATTCTTTTTCACTGGCAAATGGAACTATGCACTCTACGCCATGCGCAAACGCAGTGACCATGCAACTGGTGGCACGAAGAATATCAACAACAACAACGGCCTTGTCGGAAACATCGTACAGGTGTATGAGTTCCGGACTAAGGCAAACATCAATCGTTTTCATGCTATATGAGGGGCAACTTACTTACTATTGCTTTAAGATCTCTGTTGCGAACAGATATAAAAATTTCCGTTTCTGGTTTGGAATGATCAACGGTTACGTAGCCTAACCCAATACCAATTCCCAACATAGGAGAAATCGTGCCAGATGTTACTTTTCCAATCACTTCCCCAGAAGCGTTTTTGATTTCGTAATCGTGACGAGGGATACCTTTCTCTGTCATTTTGAATCCAACCAATTTTCGGGTGATGCCTTCTTCCTTTTGCTTTTTCAGGTTTTCAGAATTGGTAAATTCCTTTGTGAATTTGGTTATCCATCCGAGGCCGGCTTCCAAAGGTGACGTGTTGTGGTCAATATCATTGCCATATAGGCAAAATCCTTTTTCCAAACGAAGGGTATCCCGTGCGCCAAGCCCAATAGGCTTAATGTTTACATCTTTACCTGCATCAAATAATGCATTCCAAACTTTCTCAGCGTTGTCTTTATGAACATAGATTTCAAATCCACCTGAGCCGGTATATCCAGTATTGCTCATCACCACATCATTTGCTCCGGCAAATTCCCCAATAGCGAAGTGGTAGTATTTGATGGCACTCAGGTCCGTCTTTGTTAATTTCTGCAATACGCCTACCGCCTTGGGTCCCTGTACGGCAAATAGACAAATATCACTCGAGATGTCTTTCATGTCGACACCATCGGTATTAAACTTGGAAATCCAGTTCCAGTCTTTTTCAATATTACCAGCGTTGACTACCAGTAAATAGTCATCATCCTTTATTTTGTATACGATAAGGTCATCTACAATTCCACCTTTATCATCAGGCAAGCAAGAATATTGAGCTTGTCCGTCAATCAGTTTGCTCGCATCGTTACTTGTAACCCGTTGTATCAAACCCAGAGCATTTGGGCCCTTGAGTGTAAATTCACCCATATGAGACACATCAAACACACCTACATTCTCCCTCACTGCCATATGTTCTTCAATGTCTGAGGAATAGCGAACCGGCATATTGAAACCAGCAAACGGAACCATTTTGGCTCCTAATTTTTCATGAATTGCATTTAGGGGAATTCTTTTTACTTCGTCCATGGCGTAATAATCTAATTAACCCGACAAAACTAAAAGAATCTTTTGGAACTTACTGAATTACTTGGGCAAAGATGCTTTGGTTGTCTGTCAGGAACTTTCGCAAAGCCTGGTTGGATACGAGTGGCCGAAGTCTTTCAAGCGCACTATTGGCATAATCGCTAAAACCTAGCTGAGCGGCTTCAATGCTATAGGCTTTCAAAAGTTTTACTGAAAATGGGTTGGCGTGTAGTGCGTCAGTTAAGATCGTGTAGGGTAGTAAGTTATCATTTCCATTAGTTTTGAAATAGCGTGCAGAGGAAATAACAGCATCTTCAAAGTACGGATTAGCAGTTGCCAGCCATTTGTATTGCCTGCTTGTATTGGCATTATCTTTTTGCGCTTCGCTTTGCATGGCTTCAATGTATATCCGTAAGCTTTTGTACTGATTTGGAAAGTTGATGTTGTCGTTGTTTAATTTTTGAGTGAGAATTTGGACTTCGTTTTTGCTAGCCAATAACTCTAGTTCAAATAATGTTATTTGATTGTAAAGATTTCGATCAACGAGTTGTAGCCCGGAAACTTTTTCAAAAACTTCAACGGCCTTATCCGTTTCAGCGATTTCAAATAATTTCTGGCTTCGATCCAGTATGGCACGGGCCCTTAGCTCTTCATTTTCAATTTGACCCAATACTAGATTAAAAGTGGTCAGGTCATCCAAAGGAACTCTATAACTACTGTACAGTAGCTTTTCCTCATCATTAAGGGAGATAATTGAATTGGAGGTCAATGCTCTAACCATTTGATTGGCAAATTGATGATAGGATGAATCCTGTAAGTTTCTAAGGCTATCCCATTTTACTAAAGCTTCGTTTGTCCTTCCTGCCTCTGTATAGGTGATAGCAGCTACTGGCAAAGCATCGGAATATTGTTGGTTCGCTATATAATCTATAAACGTTGAAGCGTCCAGTGGTGCTCTGTTTTCAAGTGCCCACATGGAGAGAATCGTGTTGTATTTATCTTGCTCGTCACTAAAGATGGTTATGTTTTCCAGTAGCGAAAAGGCCTTACCTATCTGGCCGTCAGCGTACAGAGAAAGGGCAGCGCTAAATAATATAGATTCACTATAATCTTTGTTTATGGGTTTTTCTCCCAATTCTATTGCCTTATTAATGAGCGTGCTGTCTAATTCTCCTATATGATTCAACATATAATTGTTGAGGAGGTTTGCTGTGAATAAATTCAGCAGGGTGTCAGATGCTAAATTGACATTCATTTGGATTTTAGTCCCCTGAATATTCGCAAAGGCCAGGGCGTTGCTTCTTATACCAATGTTGTCTGAAGCGATCAGTGTAAATAAGGAATCCGCATTGACAGGTAAGTCATTTTTAGCCGCTACCCCAATGAAATTAGCATCGGCAGCATCTTTGATCATTCTGTGGTTGCTGGCGGATTGCAAATAATACAATGAAGAGTCAACCAGATTTAATTTTGAGTAGATGATGCCCAATGCGTTTTTTATTACACCGCTCTCCGGAAACTGTTTTAAACCTTCATTAAGAACAAGACGGGCTTCCATCCATTGTCTGTTGCGTTGATAGGTTTGGCTTAGGTTGATGTACGCAAACTCAGTAGGTCTTCTTTCGGCAGCACGATTGAAATAGTTTCTCTCTTTAATGGTGTTGTAATTTTTTTTAGCCTCAAGGTTAGCAAGTGCGTAATTGGCATGATGGTTCAAAAACCCATAAGCCGCGGATTGTTGGTAGAAAGCTTCCGCAAATCTGTCATCTCCAATTGTTTGATAAAGGTCTCCTGCTGCGTTGTGATAACCGGCAAAAGCACTCTGTACCGGAACTTGCCACGTGTTGTAGAATACAAATGCCAGCGTTGCAATGATGCCACCAAAACGAAACGTGAAGTAAGGCATACTGTTAGGCTTATACAATATTTTATGTACAGCTACATTTTCCGCCAGCATTCCCAGAAAATTGGAAATCACGTACGTTAAAAAGATGATTCCATAGCCAATATGACTATAGATAATTGCATCGTTGATCGTAACCAGTGCGGAATCATTTGCGGTACCAATGAAATAGGCAATGGTAGCAAAACCGATTGCAGCAATGCTTAGGAAAAAGTAAACCCCAAAAGGGTCTGCATCAATGATCTTTTCATATTGTGGGTGCCGTTGACGAAAACCCCAAATGCCAAGTATCCCGGAGATACTGATCAGAAGATAAAAATGGATGTACATGAAGTTCCAGTCGATCATCCCAATTTTTTGCGCATAAGCCAACGCCAGATTGATCATGTATATGGAACTGATAATAAGGAAGTGATTGAGGCTTTTCCCTTGCTTACTTGACTGGCTCGCTATAAATACGAATGAGGCAAGAATCTCATGCGCCACCATCAGAATAAACAGTACGCTGATGATAATGCCTGCAGTAATGCCCGTAACCGATAGGTGAAGGAGGGGATAGGCTACGGTAGCAAATTGGATGATGAGTAATCCTAAAACAATTGTAATCCCGGCAAAGAGGAGCAGTCTATTCTTAAAGGCAACTTTAGGATTGAAGAAATGAAAATAAAAACTGGGAATACAATAGGCAATAAGAACAAGAATGGTGAACAATTTATTGGGTTGCCCAAAGACAGAAATGATTTCCATTCTGAAGCCCACGATAAACAGAATAAACAAGCCCATTCCTAGTAAATACCAAAACCTGGGGAGTGTAGTCACAATAGACAGTAACATGACCATACTTATAATTAGTATGGTTAAGAATATATGCCCGGCAAGAACATTGGGTTGTAGGTTTTCGCCAAGTAACCTTCCGAAAATGAGAAAATTGTCACCATGCACAGTAAGTTCCAATAAGCCCTTTTGAAAACTATGGACTGGTACTTGTGTGATTTCCTGTTCCTGGATGCTGAACCAATCCAGTGCTGGGCTGGGTGAAATAAACCACGAATACCAAAAGAAGAGCAAAGAGAAAACAAAAGTAGCGCCAATCACTAATCCGATTTGTTTGTAAGTCTTTGCCCACGAGTTCCAGAACTGAAGAGAGTGCATTCGGTTAGTAATTTTGGCTCGCAAACTACAGAGGGGCGGGTGAAAATGAAAGCCACTTTAATTCTATGCACACATTTAGTTAGATTTGGTTGTATTTATTCAGTTTAAATGAACGACAAACTAGAAATAAGGGTATTTGAAGAAAAGGATAAAGAGGCCGTATGGGACATCATTAGTAAAGTAGTAGCCTCTGGCGAAACCTATGTTTTTCACCCGGATTCTTCCCGAGAAAAAATGCTGGCCTACTGGCTGGCTCCTGCCAAACAAGTCTATGTGGCAACCCTCGATGATAAAGTGGTGGGATCTTTTACATTAGCACCCAATCAGCCGGACCGGGGAGCACATATTGCCAACGGTTCTTATATGGTTAGCCCTGATCATGGGGGAAAGGGGATTGGCACCTTTATGGCAAGGTATTCTCTCGAAGAGGCGAAGCGATTGGGCTATTTGGCCATGCAGTTCAATATTGTTATCAAATCCAACGAGCATGCAGTGAGGCTTTGGAAGAAGGTGGGATTTGATATAATAGGGGAGATCCCTAATGCATTCAACCATCCCAGGTTGGGCATGACCAATGCTTATATTATGTATAGAGCGCTCTAGGAATACAATAATTTCCATTGCCCTAGGCCCCCAAGGGACACAAAAAATGACTTTTTTTGTAGGGAATTCGCTAAAAAGTATTACCTTATTAGTCTATTAAAAAAAACTTATGAAGTTACTACACGCTCTTCTTTTAGCTTCAATATTCTTTATTGAGTCATTGGCGCAAACATTAGATCCAACTTTTGCTCCATTTTTTACGGGACGTAGTACGATCACGGCCTCTGTACTTCAACCTGACAATAAACTTATTTTAGCAGGAGATATTATTGGCGTAGGTAATACGCGTGTGTCTGGTAAAGTCATTAGACTTAATATGGATGGCAAGGTGGACAATACTTTTAATGTGGAGACTGGGATTTTTAATGATAGGATTACTGCAATTGCTATACAAGGGGATGGAAAAATTTTGGTCGCAGAGTTTGCAACTTCGGATGGGCCTATGAGAGGTGTACTGGTTAGACTAAACGCTAATGGGAGTATTGATAATACATTTAATATGGGTTCGGCTGCTAACGGGTATTTAGGAGCAATTACTTTGCAAAGTGATAATAAAATTATTGTGGCTGGTAGTTTTGTTTCGTTTAATGACACATCAGTAAGAGGTATTGTTCGACTGAATTCCAATGGTACAATTGACAATTCATTTATTTCTCCAGTTATAGAACAGAATAATGTTGGGTCTCAATTTGACCTCGCTGTTCAAGCTGATGGTAAGATTATTATGACGGGTCATCATTCTGGAGTTGATGGTGTAGTAAAACCTTATTTTCTAAGGTTGAACCCGAACGGAACACTTGATACAGATTTCATGTTGAATATTGGGACAGGCCCAAATGATATTGTAACATGCATTGATTTTCAAAGTGACAACAAGATTGTTATTGGTGGAAAGTTCACCAAATTTAATAGCTCGATCGCCAATAGAAACCTTATTGCGAGACTAAATGTTGACGGAACGTTGGATGAAACATTTACAACGGATCAAGGTTTTGATGCATATGGCAGTACAATTCGAATGGTAAAAATCATCGACTCTGATAAGATTTTGGTTAGTGGTAACTTTCAATTACCACATCGTGGAATTATGCTTTTAAATAGTGATGGCACAAAGGATAATTCATTTGATCCTGGGGCTAGCTTCAGTCCATCTGTGGTGGCTGTTAATGTACAATATGTTTTTAATCAAAGTGATAATAAAATTGTCACTGTTGGAGCGTTTAGTAAATTCGATGGCATAAGCCGCTTAAACGTTGCCAGACTAAGTGCTATGGGTGAATTGGATGCAAGTTATATACCTGATCCGGCAGGGCCTGCTACCATCTATAAATCCGAGGTGTTGAGCTCAGGTAAAATATTAGTTTGTGGTGATTTTACTTTTATTAATGGAAACCCTTATACAGGAATTGCAAGGCTCTTGCCTTCAGGTGAGGTTGATAATACCTTTAACCTTTCAGGGATTTCGAATTTGTCAGGATTGATAAGAACGTTTGCAATACAACCTTCTACTGGAAAAATATTAATTGGTGGTACAATTAACTATTATGTTCCAAATTCTTTTAAAAAAGGACTTGCCTTGTTAAGCCCAAATGGCGAGTATGATAATTCGTTCTCAGGGTTTACAACTTTAGGCACAGTTTACAGTAGCGATGGGGTTTATGCTCTCGTATATACTCCTGAAGATAAATTTATTGTAGGCGGGAAATTTACGTCTGTTAATGGAACAGCAAAAATCAATTTTGCTCGTCTCAACATCGATGGAAGCCTTGACAATACTTTTAATATTGACGGAACGGAATTTGTTAATCGAATTATTCGAATTGAGACACGTGATAGTGATGGGAAAATGATTCTGACGGAAGACACAAAGAATAGCAATAATCAATATTATCCTTTGGTAAGTTTAGCTAATGCTGACGGGTCGCGAGCTAACTCATTCGATATCAATTCAAAATTTGATGGTCAATTATTAATGGATGCTATCTTTTTACCGGATGGAAAGATTTTAATTGGGGGTGACTTTTCAAAATATGATGGAGTGACGGCTCCAAAACTAGTGAAAGTGAATGATGCAGGTATACGGGATTTATCCTTTAGGTCCCCTACAACATATTCCCAGTATAGTGTGAGTGACATCTATTATTCCGTAACCCTTAATAGATTATTTATTGGTAAAAAGTCATCATCATTTCCTCATCCAACAGATGCCAATTATTTTGACGTTTTGGATTTGGATGGCAATCTAATTCCTGATGAGCTGTCCGTTGAAGGTGGTATTGAATCCATTGCACCAATTGGAGGCTCCTTTTTATTGTCTGGTAGTATTAGAAAAGTAGGGACAGAAGATGTTGCATCGATTGCCCGCATTAATCTTCCCAGTACTCCAACCGGCCCTCCAACGGCCTTAACTGCTATCGTTACCAGTCATCCACGGAATGTGGAGCTTGTATGGACTGATAATTCAAGCAATGAAACAGCTTTTGAAATACAGAGGTCAGTTTCGAATAATGTTGATTTTCAGACACTTACTTATGTTATCGCAAATACGGTAACTTTTACCGATCATGAATATCTCGATCCATCTACCGTTTACCATTACCGTGTTCGTGGCGTCAATGTCAGTGGGCAAAGTTCTTTTAGTAATGAGGTCACTATACCCGCGGCTCCCACAGCCCCCACCTCACTTCAGGTTGCTCCGTTATCACAAACTGAACTTTTACTTTCTTGGATAGATAATTCAATTGATGAATCTGGTTTTGAAATTTATAGATCGACTCTTACAAACACGGATTATTCACTTATTCATACTACCTCGACCAACGTAACTACTTATACCGATGTAGGACTTAATGCAGAGACTAGGTATTATTATAAAATTAGTGCAGTTTCAACGGCTGGGTCTTCAAATTACAGCAACGAAGTTGATCAAATGACATTACCAGGAGCTCCTTTCAATCTGGCCATTCAGTTGACGTCCAATAACCAGGTTGTACTCAGTTGGGTAGATAACAGCACCACTGAAACTGCCTTTGAGATATTTCGCTCGGAAGGTGATAACACGAGTTATTCGTTGCTATCCACAACGGCTGCTAACGCGACTACCTATATAGACAATAATGTAGAGCCTGCGCGAAAGTATTTCTATAAGGTGAGGGCAGTAAATGCAGGAAGTAGTTCTGTCTTTTCACAGGAGGTTACTGTTGTGATCACAGACGTTAAGGAAGAATCAGAAAAGGCAGAAGTGGTAGTTTATCCCAACCCTACGAGGGAAATGCTCTACATTAAAAATACAAGTAACGAAAATCTGAATATTAACATTATTAACTCCATTGGTCAAAAGGTAGTATTACTCAGCTTAGATGCAAATAATGAAGCCAGTCTGTCTTGTGCTGGCTGGGGTGCTGGTCTCTACCTAGTACAGACCGCCTCTAAATCTTCAAAGGGTGTAAAGATTTATAAGCAGTAATAGCTTAATAAGTTATTCTAATACCTTAGGTACCCTAAAGAAGTCATTGTCCTTTTTGGGTGCGTTCTTAAGCACTTCCTCTTTGGTAAGCTGATCTTTAACAACATCTTCACGCAACGCATTTATTTCGTGTGACATTGTTGTCAATGGTTCAATGCCTTCCGTATCCACTTCGTTTAATTTCTCTACGAAGGAAACCATCTTACTCATATCCTCAAGCATTTTAGGAGCATCTTTTTCGTCTATCTCCAGTCGTGCCAGATGCGCAATTTTTCCTAAGGTTTCCTTATCAATCTTCATCTTTCAGTATTCCCGGATTTTCTTTTCGCAGTTCCTTATCAATTATTGTATAAACCTTTTCCTTTAAATTACCCATATCGTCCAATGTCATGCCGGACACGTCTATCGGTTCATGAAATATGATTTTCGTAGGAATCCAATTCAAAAGCATCGGTTCCACGGGCAAAAGTATCCAATTGTGAGGAATGGTGACGGGAACAATTGGTATTTGTTTCTCAATAGCGGCTCTAAATGCCCCATCTTTAAGACGAGCCATTTTTGGAGGTTGTTTTGTATAGATTCCTCCTTCTATAAATATTGTTAAACTTTTACCCTCATCCAGTGCCTTCAGGGATTTCATAAGCGTAGCGTACATACTCCTTAATTTCGTACGATCCACTGTGATGTGCAGATGCTTATACATCCAGCCAAACGCAGGCACAGTCTCCATTTCACTTTTACCAACAAAAATAGTGTTGTGGGTGTTGAGACCCATGGTGGGTATATCGATAAACGAAAAATGGTTGGGTGCAAATATGTATTGTTTCTTAGGGTCTAATTTAGATCTGTATTCTAGCTTCCATGGAATGGCCAAAAGAAAATACAGGGACCGTGCCCACCATCTGTTGAATACACCTACCAGTTTGAATTGTCTGGGAAAGAAGATGGGGATGAGAAGCGGAATGAAGAAGATGACAAACAACAATCCGAAAATCAACATTCCATATGCGGTGTATACTTTTTTTAGAAGCTGCATAAGGAACGGTGCGAACAGATTTGAAACGAATAACTCGGCATTTGAATCAATAAATATAAAAAATGCCACAAATATGCGGCATTTTTTATTTGGCAGTGTTTGAATTTACTACTTCACGTTAGGAAGTACTTTGGGGATTACGATAATTTCTGTTTGCCTGCCATCAATATAGTTAACACCACGTTCGTCAAAATAGGCGTCTTCTTCCAGTGCGATGCGAACATCTTTCTTCCACTCCGGAACATTAACAACGCAATTAAGCTCAATCGAATAGGCAGTATTGAGATGCAATGGATAGTCTCCATCTTCGGGTACACCGTCTTGCATATCCCACATGCCTAATGTTGTTCCGGCAGCATGTCCATGATAACCAATGGGATGTGTATAAATAGAAGGCCTAATTCCCTCAGCAATAGCCTGAGCACGCGACTCTGCCAATACCTGATTTCCAGTTTTCCCTTCTTTAAAATTATTGGTAAAAATATCCTGCAAGCGATTTCCTTTTTTGAAGGCAGCCTTTAAATAAGCAGGAGCATCTGTCTCTCCTGGCTTTAGGATGTAAGCATGTTCCTGAGTATCCGTGTTCAGTCTTAAGTAGGTAATGCCAAAATCAACGTGGATAAAATCTCCCGGGCGGATTACATTTTCTGTAAAAGTGCCAGGGCGTTGGATGTCTACACTGGGGTGAAACCAGGTGTCTAGTTTTAACTCTTTTATTTTTTCCCTGTACCACCAAACTAAATCGTCTGTGGTGGTAACACCAGGTTGAATCACTCTGTCAGAGAAACCTTCCGCGATTATCTCATGGGCAATCCTAACAATTTGAGGATAAATTTCCATTTCTTTTTTTGACCTGGTTTCAAGCCATGCTACAGCAAGAGGTTCTGCTGTGGTTACATTAGCCTGAAGTTTTTTTGGAAGCACTCTCATTATGTTGTCATAATCGTTTGCAGTGAGTCCGTCAACGTGACCCCAGATAGGAGCTTTGTTTATCCCGATTTTCTTTGGGTTTCTTTCCGTAATGATCTTTCCCAGTCTGGCCCATTGATCGGGCTCCTCTTCAGGATTCCACGCCCTTTTAAACATCTCACCAACATCATATCTTGCTACCGCCAGGTATTCGATCTCATTACCCTTATCAAACATGACCAACATGGTGTTTCTGCGGGCAGCCATCCAGGTGGCTGGCAGAAGTGTTTTAATAACAGGGTCTTCATTGTATTCGCGGGACATTACTATCCACATATCATAACCTTCTCTTTTCATTAAAGAGGGTAATAAATTTTTCAGGCGGTCATTCAGTAATTCGTCAATTACCTTGGCTTGCTCCCTCTGGGTCAGCACGGTTGGGTATTGTGCTTGAGCAATTACGGCCCAAAAAAGGCAGCAAATGGTTATTAGTGACGTTTTATTTATTTTAAACATAGTATTTGATTGTTGTTAATAAGAAAATGAGGTCTTTGAAATCAAAATATACAGCTTAAGGGCGCATTCGAACAAATGAATTAGGTTAGGAGGAATTGACTGAAAATTACTGATAAGCAATGACACACCTTTGATCCTTTAGGATTTCGGTAGCTCTATCTACTTCAGTTCTCGATTTTACATCATTTAATTTTTCCTTAATGCTGCCTTCAATCTCCCGCATCTGCATGGCCTCAATAAAACGTTTAACTTCCTCTTTATCCTCTAATAGTAAAGGAGGAACAGCGGTGGGCTTGTCATTTTCGTCTTTGGCTACCATGGTGAAATAAGAGGTATTGGTGTGCTTTACAACGCCAAGCTTAACATTTTCGGCAATCACCCTTATCCCGATAACCATTGAAGATCTACCAACATAATTGACCGAGGCCAGCAATGATACCAAATCACCTACTTCTACGGGTTGCAAAAACTCAACCCCTACCACAGAGACGGTAACACAGTAGTTGCTGGAGTGTTTGGTGGCGCAAGCAAATGCTACCTTATCCATTAAGGATAAAAGAATACCTCCATGAATTTTTCCACCAAAATTGGCATAGGAAGGAATCATTAATTCAGTAATAGTCGTTTGAGAATGCTTGACCGGCTTGGGTTGATTCTTATCCATAATCTGATTTGTGACCTTCAAATTATGTAAAACCCTTTAAGTTTGAAAGCGCTAGAGTGCTTGGTTGGATGATAGTTTGCGTAATAGCATTCGAAATCGTACAAACATGGCAATGGCGGTAATCGTAAGGCCAATAAGTAATCCATACCAGATGCCGATACTTCCGTATCCGGCTTTAAAACCAAGATAGTAACCAAGAGGTAATCCTATAACCCAGTAGGCGATAAAAATAAGAACGGTTGGCATTTTTACATCTTGTAATCCCCTTAACGCTCCTGTACAAACTACCTGTGCGCCATCTGATAATTGGAAGAACCCTGCTATTACAATTAAAGGAGACGCGATGGCAATGACATCTACATTGTCAATATAAATAGTTGGAAGCAAGTTTCTTCCTAGTATAAAAACAATAGCCCAGAGTGTCATGAACGCCAGGGCGATGAGAATGAGTGTATAAGACACATCCTTTAGCTTTTGAAAATTGCGTTTCCCCAATTCATTGCTCACCCTAATCGTAGCTGCAGAAGCCAGCCCGGACGTGGTCATGTAACTGATGGTAGCCAAATTTATTGCGATCTGATGGGCTGCCAGACTATTCGTGCCCAGCCATCCCATCATAATGGCCGAAAAATCGAATGCTGCTACCTCGAAGATAAATTGCATTCCTGCGGGGATTCCAATATTGAGTAGACGCTGGAAAAGCTTTTTGGAGTAATTTCCAATTGCCATTCCTGCTTTGTAAATACTAAACTGCCTGGCGAAATAGATGTACCCCGCAATCACCATCATCATCACAATGCGTGATATCAATGAACCCCATCCCGCACCATTGAGACCAAGGGCTGGAAGTCCCATTTTTCCATAAATGAAAACGTAGTTGAGAAGGACATTCAACACCACACTACCCAACATAATGATCATGGCGATACGCGTGTTAGATAATCCTTCCATGAATTGACGAAAGGACTGGAAGATCAAGACGGGCATCAAAGAGAATGCAAGGATAGATAAGTAGGGAGTTGCCAGTTGCACTACCTCGTCAGGTTGACCAATTTGATAAAGCAACGGACGGCAAAGCAACACAACACCTATCAAGATCAACCCATTAATAAACGCAATCATTAGCCCATGCCGAAGTGTGTCACTAATTTTTGCGGGATCATTTTCGCCATCTGCTGTTGCTACCAGAGGAGTAATAGCATAGGAAACTCCAATGCCAAATAACATTAATAAATTAAAGATAACGTTTGCCAAGGAGGCAGCTGCCAATGAAGTAGCCCCTACGTGACCCACCATGATACTGTCCGTTACACCTACCATTACATGGCTTAGCTGACTTAGCATGACTGGGTATGCCAATTGCCAGCTTTGCCTTGCGTGTGGACGATATCGGGCTAATGAAATCAAAATCCTTTTATTCTTGCAAGTTTTAGTATCCCAATCACACTCAGGCTATCCGTGATCTCACCATTTTCCACCATTTCAATTACTTTTTCAAAAGGTAATTTTTTTACTATCAAGTCTGCTTCCGTCTCGTCCAGATTTGATTTACCTTCTTTTAAATCTTCTGCTAAAAACACATGACCAATTTCATCTGACACGGAGTTGGAAAGATAGGTTGTAGCGATTTCAGTCCAGCGAGTGGCAGTTAGTCCGGTTTCTTCTTCTAATTCCCTTTTAGCCGATTCCAGGGTGTCAATATTCAAGGGGCCGCCACCTTCTGGTATTTCCCAGGACCATTGGTTAAGGGTGTAACGATGCTGGCCCACAATCCAGGTATTGTTATCTTCATCCAAAGGAATAATTCCGATGGCTTTATTCTTGAAATGAACCTTCCCGTAAATCCCGTTTCCGCCTGAAGGATTAATGACCTGATGCTCATCAAGTTTAATCCAGGGATTCTCATAAACTTCTTTAATGGAAAGTGTTTTCCAATTATTTTTTTTTGTTGAATCCATCTCAGAATGATTAGATCACAAAACTATTCTTTTTATGAGAATAAGTATCTTGCCACGTGCTTAAGTCTTCCCATACAATTGATTTAATAGAAGCAGGATGCGATGAGGTAGGTCGTGGCTGCCTGGCAGGGCCGGTAGTGGCAGCTGCGGTAATACTTCCCAAGAACTATGAGCATGAAATTCTTAATGACTCGAAACAATTGAATAGGGAAGAGCGGCTATTGCTTACCGGAGAAATTCAACGGGATGCAATTAGCTGGGGCATAGCGGAGATAAGCAATGAGGAAATTGATAAAATCAATATTTTGAACGCCTCCTTTAAAGCCATGCATTTGGCATTGGATAAATTATCAAAAAAACCTGATCTGCTTTTAATTGACGGTAACAGATTTCAACCTTACGGAGATGTGAAGTTTGAATGCGTTATTAAAGGGGATGCAACTTACTTAAGCATTGCAGCCGCATCAGTGTTGGCAAAGACCTACCGTGACGAATTGATGGCGAAACTTTCTGAAGAATATCCGGGTTATGCATGGGAAACTAACGTAGGGTATCCAACAGAAGAGCATAGAGATGGAATTAGAAATTTGGGTATTACGCCCTATCATCGTAGATCATTTCAATTACTTCCTTCTCAGTTAGAATTGTTTACCTGATCAAATTACCATGTGTCTAATTTTTCTTTCGGTCAACGATCATCCTAAATACAAATTAGTTGTTGCGGCTAACCGTGATGAGTTTTATGCGCGCCAAACTGCTCCAGTATCCGAATGGCAGGATCATCCGGAGGTAATTGGCGGAAGGGATATGGAGGCACAAGGTACCTGGATGGCAATGACAAAAGCAGGGAAGATAGGTATGGTCACCAATTACAGGGACTTGAAAAATATTAATCCCAATGCCCCAACAAGAGGGCAGTTGGTAACTGATTATCTTTTTAATGGTTATGAAGCAGAACCGTACTTAAAAGATGTACACTTAAAGGCACCTCAATACAATGGTTTCAACCTTGTAATTGGGGCGTTGGATCAACTTTATTATTATTCCAATTATCAATCTAAAATTGTAAAACTACCCAACGGTTTTTATGGGTTAAGTAATCACTTGCTGGATACACCATGGCCCAAGGTGAAACGTGGTAAGGAGAAGATGGAATCAGTGCTTTCACAATCCTACTTAGAGCCTGGTGCTCTTTTTGAGGTACTAAGAGATGAAAAAATTGCGCCAGATGATCAACTTCCTAATACCGGTTTAGGTATTGAAAGAGAAAGGGCGTTGTCGGCTATGTTTATCAAGTCCCCTGACTATGGTTCTCGTTGTTCTACTGTAGTGCTGGTAGATAATAAAAATAACGTGTCTTACATCGAACGTGTATATGATCTTGAAACGTTCGATCATACTGAAAAAGAGTTCAATTGGAAAGTATAATGTTATTCTATTATAAAACGCGTGAAACTCCCGTTGGAGCTCTTAATGCTATATACCCCTGATGGAAGTCCTCTTGTATCAAGTTCATCACCATCCTGAATTTTTAACACCATTTGTCCCATACTATTGAAAACTGCAAAGGAGCCCTTATAGTTAAGAGCTGCAGTTGCTGATCGGGCAATAGGGTTAGGGTAAACTATTATTTGTGATGGAGTGCTTAAGTCTATTCTCGCTATCTCTGAGAAAGACACAGTGCCATTAAAATCAGTTTGCTTTAAGCGGTAGTAGGAAACACCTGGATAAGGTTGTTGATCAATGTAATGATACTCCCTTCGTTCATGGGTTGTTCCGGCTCCATTCACAGTTCCGATTTCCATGAACTCCGTTCCTGAGGTTGAGCGTTCTAACGTAAAGTAGTCGTTGTTAAGCTCCGATAAAGTAGTCCATGATAATTCTACCTTATTACCAAGTGGCTTGGCGACAAATTCAAGCAACTCTATTGGAAGGGGATTAGCGGAAGTTGTGGAGGCCAAAGTAAATGGGCTAAAAGAGGTTACTGCACCGGATGTAACAATGGTTCCAGTAGCGGCATTACCGGTTGTTCCTCCATTTCCATGATTTACCCATGAAGACCCATTCCATCTTGTTACTCTTAATGTAGAGAGATCTCCTATGTAAGTGCCTGTACAATCTGCTGAGTTCCAGCTTAAGGTGACAGTTACATTTGAACCTCCGACAGCTGGTGTTCTATCTAAGGTCCAAAACTCACAGGAACTGACGGAATAAAATGAAGGATCATAAGTTGAAGCATCACCAAATGCCTGTGTTGTATTAAAGTATTCAGCAGTGAAGGCATGGCTGCTATTGGATGGTGCAGATATGGCAATTGTTCTAAAAATACCATTGTCACCTGTTGGGAATACGAACGTATCGTTTCCAACTTTAATAACTGGACCGTCAATGTGGCTTGTATTAGACCCACCTGATGAAGTTGCATTGTCAGCAAAACTCAGGTTGTTAATAGCATCAGTATGGAGAATACCTGACGTGAATGTAGCACTGGTTGTAACCGAAATATTTGTATTGAGCGTTACTGTATTTGAAGCTTTATTCAGTTGCAATCTTCTGAAGATCGGAGCAGCCGCACCGCTTCTATTGATAGTTTGTGAGTTGTTGCCCGTGAATACCGCTGTACCGTTATTGGCACCAAAGGTGATGGTTGACGCTCCGTTTACAGTGACGTTGCCCTGAAAATTACTGGGCTGGTTGTACGCAGGTTGTATGTTCCCCGCAACTTGATTGAAAGTAACGTCCCCAACAAAATTATCCGATGCATTGTTGGCCAACCTGAATGTACCTGCTGCATTATTGATAAAAGTTGTAGCTCCGTTAAATGTATTGCCTCCATAATTCGAGTCTGTATTATTATCTGTTTTAGTAAAGGAGGCGGTTCCATTGAATACTGAATTTTGTAAGAAGACCCTGGGGGCAACAACGGTAAGGTCCCCATCCCATGTGGTGATGTCATCCAATCGAAATGTGGCATTGCCAGTCAAGGTAATATTTTGTGCAGTTGCGCCAGTCTGGGTGAATCGCTCTAATCGTAATTCACCATTGGAAAATCCTGTTCCGCCAACAGCTATTGCTTTTGTATTGGCCAAAATCGATGAACCTGCCGCATTCTCAGAAAAATATATTCCTGTGCCATTAGTACTGTTTACTGTAAGATTTCCATTAAAAGCTGTTACTCCATTATACGCAGTTCTAATGTAGGAAGTCCCCGTATTGGTAAGAATAACATCACCATTGTATGTACTTCCGGAGTTTAATTCCAATAACACATCTGCACTTCCTGAATTGGTAATTGTAGTAGTTCCATTGAACGTGTTGCCTCCATTTGTTCTGAGAACACCTGAGCCGCTATTTGTAATATTAGCCGTTGAATTAAAAATATTATTGCCCGTGCCTTGATTTGTTCCGGCACCTGTCTTTTGTAAAGTAGCTGTGCCGTTGTAGGTAGCGCCATCGAGATACAATTGAGGGGCACTGAAGTTTACATTCCCATCAAAACTCGATGAAGGACCAACACGTAAAACTGATGTTCCTGTGAGGGTGAGACTCTGTGCGGTTGCTCCTGCTTGTGAGAAACGATTGAGTCTTAAATCACCATCAGAGAACCCTGATCCTCCAACACTAATTGTCCTTCCAGCAGCTAGAGTAGATGTTCCATTGGCACTCGAACTGAAATATATACCACCACCAAAAGTAGAGTTAACAACAATGTTTCCATTGAACACCGTGCCTGGTGTGTTGTCAGCCATACGGATAGTAGAAGATCCAGTATTGGTTAGGGTAAGGTCACCATTGAAGGTATCTAAAACTGACAGGCCGCTTCTTACCCATCCTGTACCAGAGTTGGCAATGGTGGTAGGGCCGTTAAAAATATTTCCTCCACTGCTGTCATCATTTGTAGCTCCAGTTTTTTCTAAATAGGAAGTGCCGTTGTAGACACAGCCATCAAGCGCGATTTCTGGAGCACGGAAGTCCAGGTTGCCATTGAATTGGGATGAAGGTCCTATTCTCAGTAAGGCTGTTCCCGTTAAGAGCAATGTTTGAGGTGCCGTTCCGATTTGGGTAAATCTTCTTAATCTTAGTTCGCCACTGCTATAACCCAATCCGCCTACTAAAAGTGAAGCGCCATTGGCCAGGGTTGCATCCCCGTTATTAGTGGCCGCAAAATAAACTCCACTACTCCCTAATGTTGAATTAAAAGTTATGTCACCATTGAATTGATTACCAGACGTGTTATAGGCAAGGTGAATTACATTAGAACCGGTGTTGGAAACGGTGAGATCGCCATTGAAAATATCTGAAGAGGTATTGCCGGTCATTAAATATCCGCTTCCTGAATTCGTAAGAGAAGTGGTGCTGTTAAAAACGTTTCCGCCATTTCCGGCATCATTGGTTGCTCCATTCTTCTCTAAGGTTGCAGTTCCATTAAATGTAGTTCCATTGAGATACAAACGCGGTGAGGAAAAGTTGATGTTGCCGTCAAAAGTGGAGTTTGGTCCAAGGGTTAGTATTGCAATTCCAGTTAAACTCAATGTCTGCGGTGTTGCTCCCACCTGAGTAAATCGATGGAGTCTTACATCTCCGCTGATCACCCCAAATCCACCAACGCTAATCGTATGCGTAGCCGCAAGGGTAGCAGTGCCATTGGCGCTATTACAAAAATATATTCCTCCTCCAAAAGTGGAATTGAGTTCAATGTTGCCGTTGAATTGATTTCCAGCTGAGTTATTTGCTAAACGAATCGTAGAGGCTCCGGTGTTGACGATTGATAGCGTGCTATTAAAAATATCAGGATTCGTACTTCCAGTGAGTAAATAGGAATCTCCTGAGTTGGTAAGTGTAGTAACTCCATTAAAGATATTACCACCAGTACCATCATCATTGGTTGTTCCTGTTTTTTCAATTTGTGCTGCTCCGTCAAAGGTGGTTCCATTAAGAAGTACGCGTGGTGAAGTAAAATCTACATCACCAGTGAATGTCGTACTAGGCCCTAGCTGTAAAAGCGCATCACCTGTAAGTGCTAAATTTTGTGACGCGCCAGCAGCTGCCTGGGTCATCCGTTGAAATCTAAGTTGCCCGGTACTGAAACCAGATCCACCAATTGATAATACGGAAGTTGCACCTAAAGTAGAGGAGCCTCCACCTGCATTACTAAATAATATACCATTGGCACTTCCTGTATTATTAAAAGTAATGTTGTCATTGAACTGATTTCCGGCAGAATTGTGTGCTAGATAAAGCCAATTGCTTCCGGAATTGGTTACAGTAAGCGGGCCGTTGAATATGTCAGGGTTGTTATTTCCGAGTAGAAGGTATCCGCTTCCAGAGTTTACAAGAGTTGTCCCCGATCCATTAAATATGTTTGCCCCGGTGCTATTGTTGTTAGTAGCTCCATTTTTTTCCAGGTAGGTCAGGCCGTTATAGGTACAGCCATTAAGTTCGAGCTGAGGGGCAATGAATGAAACTGCTCCGTTAAATGTTGATGCATTTCCAATACGCAACCTTGACGTTCCGGTTAGGGTTAGCATTTGGCCAGTTGTGCCAATTTGGGTGAATTGGTCAAGGATTAAGTTACCTGAGGAAAATCCAGATCCTCCAATTGTAATGGTTTTGGTATCAGCAAGAGTAGCCGTACCAATATTTTCACAGAAATAAACCCCATTACCATCAATACTATTGACAATAATATTTCCATTGAATGCTGTGGCACCACCATAGGCAACTCTAATATTAGATGTGCCATTGTTAGTAAAGTTGACATCTCCATTATAAGTGCTACCTGAATTAAGTTCGAGGAGAATATCTGAGTTCGCGTTATTGGTTATAGTGGTTGTTCCATTAAAAATA
This sequence comes from Cyclobacteriaceae bacterium, assembly GCA_039971015.1. Classification (GTDB taxonomy): domain Bacteria; phylum Bacteroidota; class Bacteroidia; order Cytophagales; family Cyclobacteriaceae; genus ELB16-189. The sequence goes on along the minus strand of JBDVKV010000004.1, from coordinate 740,720 downwards.
TTACTTCCATTTGTCCTGAGTACACCGGTCCCATTGTTGACGATGGTTGTTGTGCTGGCAAAAGTGTTGTTGCCTGTTCCCGTATCACCGGTAGTACCATTTTTCTCCAGGTAAGCAGTTCCATTATATGTAGCTCCGTTGAGGTAAAGACTTGGCGCACTAAAATTGACATCTCCCCCAAATGTTGAACCTGGGCCAATTCTAAGGGAGGAGCTTGATGGAGAGAGATTAAGCACCATTGCAGCGTTGCCCAATTGGGTCATTCCTTCAATGTAGAGGTCTCCTGAAGTAAAACCAGAGCCTCCGATACTAATCGTATTACCAGCACTCAAGGTGCTACTTCCTGCACCCGCATCGCTAAACCTTATGCCCGAGCCGGAGGTAGAATTGAGGGTAATATCTCCGTTAAACTGATTCCCAGCTGAATTATAGGCAAGATGAATAAGAGAGCTTCCAGAATTGTTTACGGTGAGATCAGCATTAAAAATATCGGGATTTGTACTTCCTGTTCTTAATTCCCCAGAACCCGAGTTGGTGAGTGTAGTCACTCCGTTAAATGTATTGCCTCCAGTACCAGCATCATTTGTAGCTCCAGTTTTTTCAATATCAGTAACGGATTGAAACACGCATCCATTTAAATACACCTGCGGGGCTTTAAAAGTAGCCGGTCCATCAAACTCAGTGTCTGGACCTATTCTTAAGTCTGAACTGCCGGTAAGGGTTAAGTTATTTGCACTAGCTCCAACTTGATTAAATCTATAAAGATCTAGTGATCCACTTGAGTATCCGCTGCCAATAGAAATGGATCCGTTTAAGCTTGAAGTTGCTGATGCACTTGCATTGAAGGTAATTCCGGCTGTGTTTGCATTAGAGACTACAATGTTATTATTATAGGTAGAGGTGCCATTTTGGCCCATTGTTATTGCCGTTGATGCATCCGTATTGGTTATATTGACAGTTACCACTCCACTATAGGTAGCGGATGATCCATTGCCGTTAAGGAACCGATGATCACTTCGAATTGTACCCGCACAATTGATGGTCACATTTCCACCAAACGAAATATGTGTATCTGCCCCTTCAGCAACCAGATAAGACCAGTTGTCACCAGCCCCGGATTTATTGCTATTAATGATTACGTCCGCAGCAAATGTTGTTGTTTGCGCACTGTGGTTGTGCCCAAAATAAATTCTGTAACTGCCTGTATTATTGAAGGTGGTAAGTGCATTGAACTGATCGCTATTGCCATTACCAGTCATGAGGTATCCACTGCCGCTATTGGTAATCATTGTAACATCATTAAAAACATTGCCACCACTACCGGCATCATTATTAGCTCCTGTTTTTTCAAGGGCCGCAGTGCCAGCAACTGTTACTCCATTGAGAAAAAGACTTGGTGATGAAAAAATTACATTACCACCAAATTGAGTGGAAGGGCCTAATGTCAAACTTGCTGTGCCTGTAAGGGTATTAAGCGTTTGCGTAGTAGCACCTGTTTGCGTAAATCTGTATAAGCCAAGGGTGCCTGCATTGAATCCACCTCCTCCAATGGTGATAGTACGGGTGGCAGCTAAAACAGAGCTAGCTGATGCTGTTGTGTTAAAAAATATTCCATTAGCTCCTCCGCTGCTGCTTACTAAGATATTCCCATTGTAGGTAGACGTTCCATTTGTACCAAGGCTAATAGATGTTGAACTATTTGTGTTAGTCAGATTAACCGTCAGGTCTCCGGTATATATCGCAGTACTACCATTCCCTTGTAAAATTCTATGATTGCTTTGTAAAGCACCTGAACAATTGATCGTTACATTTCCCCCAAAGGAAACATTGGTATTACTTCCTTCTGCTATTAAGTACGACCATGCATCTGTGCCCCCTGATTTGTTGGATGAGATGGTAAGGGTTGAGGCAAATGTTGTGGTTTGTCCGGAGTGATTGTGAGCAAAATAAAATCGGTCGCTACCATTATTATTAAAAGTAGTAACTCCATTGAATTGATCGCGATTGCCGTTTCCAAGTAGAACATATCCAGCACCTAGATTAGTGATCGTAGTTGTGTTGTTAAATATATTATTACCTGAACTTGCATCATTGTTGCCATCTGTTTTTGAAACATTGACAGTGCCGTTAAATGTTGATCCATTAAAATATAATCTAGCTGTAGATCCGGATAGGTTAGCATTAAAAAGTGTTCCGTTGAAAGTAGTTGTTAGTGTGGTGCTTAGGATAACAGATGCTGCTCCCCCACTATTGGAGATGGTACCCGATGTGAAAGTATTTGTGCCAGTAGTTGTCAGGTTAAATCCCAGCAAGTCAATAGTTCCGGTGTATCCATTAATGGTTATACCCGCTACGTTGGGTGCAATATTCAAATTACAGTTTCCATTACTGCCTCCGGCTCCGTCAAAGATCACCAGATCAGCAGCTCCTGGGATGGAAGCACCACCAGCACCACCAGACGTAGTGGACCAATTGAGGGTATTATTCCATACACCCGGTGAGGCCCCCACCCAATACCGTTGAGCTATAGATCCCCATGTAAGAAATAGGAGTAGAAAAGTCAATATTGATCTCATATAACTCTAAATAGACCCAAAATTCAAACAAAACATTAAATCTAAACTATATTCCCGAAATCTCCGATTTGTAACTTTATGGGGATAATTGAAATAAACCAGGCCTATGTGGTATTATTCTACTCGCTTATTGTTGCCATTAATTTTTGAATATGAGGCGGGAATTGGTTAAGAACATGCTGGGGTAACAAAAGCCCTTATTTTACGTCTATAGAGCAATAGCTTTACTGCTAAGGATGATAAAACTTCATTCTTTTTCCTGATTTTTGAAGCGTTTGCATTTTATATCCAGAAATGACTAAAATAATTGAGACTTCTAATATTTCCCGGATTTACCAGATGGGAAACAGCACCGTTCGTGCCTTACAAGATGTTTCTATAACCATCGATAAAGGCGAATATGTGGCATTTATGGGGCCTTCGGGATCGGGCAAGTCTACGCTAATGAATATTGTGGGATGTCTGGATACACCATCAGGTGGCTCTTACATTCTTAATGGACAGCTGGTAAGCGACATGACGGAGAATGAATTGGCTGAGATCAGAAACAAGGAAATCGGGTTCGTTTTTCAAACATTTAACCTCTTGCCTAGGGCTTCTGCTCTTGAAAATGTAGCGCTCCCCTTGGTATATGCCGGGTATAGCCGCTACGACAGAGAAGAGAAAGCCATGGAAGCTTTAGAAAGCGTAAGTCTGGCTGACCGTTACCATCACAAACCCAACGAACTATCTGGTGGTCAACGGCAAAGGGTGGCTATTGCACGCGCACTGGTTAATAATCCTTCCATTATTCTGGCAGATGAACCAACCGGAAATTTGGATTCCAAAACATCCTATGATATTATGGCCTTGTTTCAGGAACTGCATGACAAGGGTAATACCATCATTATGGTGACTCATGAAGATGATATTGCGCATTATGCCCATCGCATTATCAGGCTTAAGGACGGACTTGTTGAGTGGGATAAGAAAAATGATAAAATCAACCGAAGCACACCCGTTGCTGTCTGACACTACTAAAGAATTAAATCTGGTTAGCGGCATTCGGTCTTATCTGCGATCTTAGTCCAAAGAATAGGAAAAACGTATCATATGAAAATTTATACCAAAACCGGAGACAAAGGAGATACCGCTTTATTTGGCGGCAAGCGTATTTCGAAAGGAGAGCTGCGTATCGAGAGCTATGGAACGGTAGATGAACTAAATTCTTATGTAGGGTTATTGCGTGATCAGGAAGTCAATAAAAAAAGGAAAGAAATTCTTGTTGAAATTCAAGATCGTCTGTTTACAATTGGATCTAATCTGGCTACGGAACCGGGAAATACCAAAGTAAAAATACCAGCGCTTTCAGAAAATGATATTTCCTATCTCGAACAGCAGATTGATGCCATGGAATCCGAGTTGGAACCTATGAAATCTTTTGTGCTACCGGGAGGTCATCCGTCAGTTTCATTTGGACATATCACGAGGACAGTTTGCAGAAGAGCTGAACGCATTACAATTCGGTTGAGCCAGACGGAGAAAGTTGATCCTATGGTAATTACTTATCTGAACAGATTGTCAGATTATTTTTTCGTTCTCTGCAGAAAGATGACGAAAGAGTTACATGCAGAAGAAACTCCCTGGCAGGCAAGGATGTAGTAAAACTTATGCTCCGTGAGAATTGTGTGCAACCAGTGGCTGACCCTCTTCATCGATTATTTGAAGCCAGCCTTTATACTTCTTCAATATATTTTCTTCTTTTGATTTGCTGGGATCATAAGGGTTTTTAAACTGAACTACCTGTACCTTACAAAACAACCCCTCACATATTCCCAGGGTAGTTATCTCAGAATAGAGTTCATCAGCAGTTTCAATCACTGGTGCATCAGCATAAGGACTAATTCTTATGGCAGCAACTTTTTCTCGCGGGTGAATCATGTTTCCTTTTTCCTCTCCATAAAAATCCATCCAAGAGGTGAGCATAAACCCCTTACTTTCGATTTCGTCTAATGATATCCAACCTTGATATTCATCGCTCAAAATGCGAACGAACCCATCTTGTTGGCGGTCAAAAGGTATGTGATACCGATCATCCGAAGTTTCAAAATAAGTGTCAATAGATATGAGTTGGGGTCTTATACTAGCACCAGTGAGGGTTGAAGTGAGTAATGTGTCCACATCTAATGCTGAACCTGGAGGATTGAGAGGAGGACCGGGTAAAATTTTGCCCTTAAATTCCCCATTGGGTACTGTATAAAAAGTAAATCCGTCTTCAGGCAAAAATATAACTCTTTCAATAGGAAATACTTTTTGTAAGGAGTCACCGGGCACCAGAAACCCACCTTGATCTCGCTGGGCATTTGCAGGAGAAATTGTGATTAAAAGTAATCCAAAAAATACACTCTGGAATTGGTACACAAGGATTTGTTTCAAATTGAGGGTTAAACTTATGCATTGTTGGGAACAACAAATGTGCCTTAATCGTTAAAAAGTTATTCAATTTCTCCTAACGTTTGTTAGGTGTGTTTTCGCATAAAAAAGTATCTTGCGACCATTCAATAATAATCACTTAAAACATGGTAGATCTAGACAAAATAACCATCCAGAAGACTGAAAAAACGAGGATTGATGAGGTAGATTTTGAAAACATTCCCTTTGGAAAGTTGTATTCAGATCATATGTTCCTTGCTGATTACAAAGATGGTCATTGGAATAATTTTAGGGTAGTGCCTTATGGATATATGCCAATTAGTCCGGCAACTCCTGCCATTCATTATGGACAATCCATATTTGAAGGCTTAAAAGCTTATAAAAACGAGAAGAATGAAGCCTTGGTTTTTCGTCCTCTGGCCAACTGGAAGAGGATGAATATTTCGGCTGAGCGTATGTGCATGCCTACAATTCCTGAAGAATTATTCATGGAGGGCATGAACTCATTACTGGAACTTGACAGAGAATGGATTCCTTCTGCTCCTGGCAGCTCACTCTATATTAGGCCGTTTATGTTTGCCGCTGATGAGTATATTGGAATTCGCCCTTCAGATAATTTCACGTTTATGATTATCACTTGCCCAGTCGGGGCATATTATTCTACACCTGTAAAAGTGAGAATTGAAACACACTACACCAGAGCAGTGGAGGGTGGTACAGGATATGCCAAGGCAGGAGGAAATTATGCAGGTGCATTATACCCTGCAAAACTTGCCCAGCAGGAAGGGTACCATCAATTGATATGGACTGATGGAAAAGAACATAAGTATATTGAAGAGTCTGGTACCATGAATGTGATGTTTGTAATTGATGATACATTGGTTACTCCAGCCATTGGGGACTCTATTCTCAGAGGGATAACCAGAGACAGTGTATTAACTCTCGCACGTGAGTGGGGAATGAAAGTTGAAGAAAGAAGAATTGCGGTTGATGAACTTATAGATGCACTCAAAGCGGGCAGGGTGAAGGAAGCGTTTGGAGCGGGAACTGCAGCAACCATTGCACATATTGAGTTGATTGGTCATAAGGGTGAGGATTATTTTTTGCCACCGGTTGAGCAAAGAGAATTTTCCAACAAAGTTCTCAAAGAGCTTGAAGCCATGAAACGAGGCCTTTCTGAGGATCCTTTTAACTGGATTTATAAAATCTAATTAAGGTGCGATCGTTCATAAGTATAATCCATAATGGCGGATTATATTTAAGGATGAGATTCATTGTTATTTCGCTAATATTTTTTCACGGGTGGGGCTTTTTATCAGCCCAACCCCAACTTGCTCTTATAAAGAAAGATCAAGTTATTAGCCGATTCAAAGAGGGAGAATACATTCGATTCCAAAGGAAAGGAAGTGATGAGTTTATCAGAGCTGTTATAACCGGAATTCACCCCGGGTATTTTATGCTTGGTGATGATACAATTTATCACTATCACGTAAGTCGAGTTGATGTAAGAGGTAAAACAATACCGGGCTTTAAGATTGCTTCCATTGGAAAGGCATTGATATTGGCTGGTGTTTCTTTGGTTGCCATCGATATGTTTAATACGCTCGTTGTCCGAGACACCTCTTATGAAATGGAGAAAGGGGTGGCCGCGGCTTCGGTAAGTTTAGTGAGTACAGGTGTATTGCTTCAGGTATTTAATAACAATTACTTTGTAATAGGAAGAAAACGAAAACTTGCCAGTCTCAATCTCAGATAAAACAAGGGCAACTGACCTATTTCATTATCTTTGAAAAAATTTTGAACTATGACTATAGAACAGTTGAAAGACTGTAAGGCCAGAGTAACGGCCTTGAGGAGGTATCTTTGACTACGATCGTAAGATTGCAGAGATAAAAGACGAAGAATTAATCACCCACCAGGCAGATTTCTGGAACAACCCTAAAGAGGCAGAGGTGTTGCTGAAAAGCATACGCTCTAAAAAACTCTGGACGGATGAATTCTCAGATGTCAACAAGCTATTCGAAGACCTGGAAGTACTCTACGAGTTTCATGAGGCTGGAGATGTAAGCGAAGAGGAACTTGATAAAGAATACAACAAAGTATTTGAAGCCATCGAAGATCTTGAGTTCAAGCGGATGCTGAACAAAGAAGAGGATCAGCTAAGCGCCATGATTGAAATTAACCCTGGCGCTGGTGGTACTGAGAGTATGGACTGGGCGGATATTCTTAACCGAATGTACATTATGTGGGCTGAGAAATCTGGCTATGGTGTAAAGCAGGTCAGTTATCAATCGGGCGAGGTTGCGGGTATTAAATCGGCAACACTGGAGGTAGATGGACCATTCGCTTATGGAAAATTAAAATCCGAGCTCGGGGTGCATCGCTTGGTGCGGATTTCTCCTTTTGATTCCAATCAAAGAAGGCATACTTCATTTGCATCTGTGTTTGTGTATCCGGTGGTGGACGACACGATCAATATTGAAATCAATCCAGCCGACATCGAGCTGCACACATCCCGTTCAGGTGGAGCAGGAGGGCAGAACGTGAATAAAGTCGAAACCAAAGTGCAGTTGACACACAAACCAACAGGTATTGTCATTGTGTGCCAGGTGGAGAGGTCACAACATGCCAATAGGGAAAAGGCAATGCAGATGTTGAAGTCACGTTTGTACCAACTTGAAATCGACAAAAGAAATTCTGAGCGCGACAAAGTGGAAGCCGGAAAAATGAAAATCGATTTTGGTTCCCAGATAAGGAATTATGTGCTTCATCCGTATAAGTTGGTAAAAGACGCGCGTACAGGTGTGGAGCGTCACGATGCGCAAAACGTATTGGATGGTGATCTGGATGAATTCATAAAAGCCTATTTGCTTGGAGCGCAGGATACTGCGACTAAAAAATGACCGCAGGTAAGGTAAGGAAAAGTACTTACTCCTTTCAGTTTTGGTTATTATGTACAAGCTCGCTCATGTTTTTTGCGAGCTTCAACATGATTATTCCGGAATTGCCGACTTACCTGACCAACCTTGGTGGTGCAGAGTATAAGGGACTGATCATTTCGCTATTCACTATTACAGCCATGTTGTCGCGCCCCTTTAGTGGCAAGCTTGCAGACAGTGTTGGCAGAGTGCCTATTATGATGGTAGGCTCGATTGTGTGCTTTATCTGTAGTTCCTTTTACCCGATACTGACAGGGGTAATAGGCTTTTTCTTGTTGCGATTAATTCATGGGTTTTCAACAGGGTTTACCCCAACAGGTCAAACAGCCTACCTTTCTGATATTGTACCTGCAAATAGAAGAGGAGAGGCGATGGGATTTTTAGGTACTTCAGGAACCATTGGGATGGCAGGAGGGCCAGCTTTAGGAGGAACGATCACCAATCAAATGTCGCTGGATGCTATGTTTTATTGTTCCTCATTTTTTGCGCTAAGCTCAATTCTAATTCTAGTGAGAATAAAGGAGACACTTCCTGCTAAGAAGAAATTCTCAGCATCCATGCTCAAGGTGAATAAGGATGATTTTTTTGAACCAAAAGTGCTGGTACCATGCATGGTTATGCTGCTTTGTACTTTTTCATTTGGAACAGTTTATACCGTTATTCCTGATTTTGGGGAATTTGTTGGGATAAGAAATAAGGGATTACTTTTTACCTATTTCACTTTGGCTTCTTTGCTGGTAAGATTCATTGGAGGCAAAGCTTCTGATATATATGGAAGGGCTAAAGTATTAAAATTCTCAACCGTTATTATTACCATCGCCATGCTGACTATTGGAATGGCTGAGTCCGGAATTGCATTGTCAATCGGTGTTTTTATATATGGACTTGGGCATGGAATAACCGCGCCCACTTTACTTGCCTGGGCATCAGATTTAAGTGATGATAACAGGAGAGGGAGAGGGTTAGCTTCGTTATATATTTTTATGGAAATAGGTATAGGCGTAGGTGCGTTTGCTTCTGGTATTATCTATGGTAATGACCCCTTCAATTTTATCACTACCTTTTTTGTGTGTGCACTATTTAGCGGAGTTGCTTTCGTATATTTAATGACGAGAAAAATTCCAGTGAGTATATGAAGTCAAAAATTTCGCTTCTCTTTTTTATTGTTTGTCTCGGAGAACTTGTTGCTGTTGCTTTGGAGATTGAAAAACTGCAATGGGTTTTTAAGCCCCTTATCATGGTGGTATTGGGAATGTATTATTATACAAAATCCAATAACGCTCAGATTTCCAGGGCCGTTGTTGCTGCCATTATTTTTTCATGGGTAGGAGATGTCAGTTTGATGTTTCAAGGTAAGGGTGAAGGGTATTTTATCGCTGGCCTTGGTGCTTTTCTTATTGCGCACGTTTGTTATGTTATGGCCTACTATCAACACATTGAAAAGAAGGAAGGCGCTGGATTGCATGGAATTCAAAAGTTTCGCTTTTCACTTCCTATCGTATTGGCAGGCACAGGTCTCATTACCATACTGTATGCTCATCTAGGAGCCCTTAAAATACCAGTAACTTTATATGCTATTGTATTGATGGTGATGACGCTGCAAGCACTGTTTCGGTATGGTTATACCAATACGATCAGTTTTTGGTTTGTATTCGTTGGGGCTTTGTTGTTTATGATTTCGGATTCGATGATCGCAGTGAACAAGTTTTTAGCATCATTTGAATTGGCAGGGTTGGCAATTATGGCTACTTATATGCTGGCTCAATTCTTAATTATTAGAGGCTTGATGTTTCATTTCGAAAAATAAAAAAAGCGGATTATCTAATCCGCCTTTTCTGGTGTGCATTAAATTAACTAAACTAACCTTCTATTTTTCTGATTTTCCCGCTTCCTGAAGAATGGTTGTTCACATGATTGGGGCTTCCTTTGTAACGAACACTTCCACTTCCGGTTATTCTCGCGTCCAACTCACTTTTTACATTGATTTCAACATCCCCCGAACCGGTAATGTTTACCTCACATCGTTCTGCTACTAAATCCTGAGCCAGTAGTTTTCCAGACCCGGAAATGCTTGCCTTCACCAAATTCGCTCTTCCCGCTGCAAGAACTTTTCCTGACCCTGACATACTGAATCTGGCCGTTCCTTCTATGGCGTTTGCAATATATACCTTGCCTGATCCACTGATTCTACTGTCGAGATCACGGCATTTGCCTTTTACTCTCAAATCACCAGACCCTGAAACATTGGCTTCTAAATCTCCATTCACGTCTACCTGTAGTTCCATAGATCCTGATCCTGAAACCCTTAGATCAAGATTATCCGATTGGATAGTGCCTTCAGCAAGTAAATCACCAGACCCACTTATGTAGATGCCATCAATATTTTCAACGGTTATATAAATATTAACCCTATTCCGTGAATCATTGGTCCAAGAAAACCAACGGTCGTTGTCCCTGTTTTCAATGATCAGGCGATCTCCTTTCAGATATGTTTCAACTTCTCTTACTGCATCATCATCTCCTTCTATTGTTACTTTTTGGGGACTACCTTGCCTTAAATATAATTTACCAGACACACGATATGATATTTCTCTGAATGTGTTGACGTCCCTTGTTTCTTTTGTTTGTGCAAAAGAAACGGTTGAAATCATTAGTGCGGTCAGAACCAGCGTTGTAATTGTTCTCATATCTTAATAATTATGGCTTTTGAGTGGGATGATCATTATAATGTTCGACTTTAAGACTCTCAATGTATTGTATTGGTTGCACCAGAGTGCCTCTTTATACCTGAAAAATGAATGAACTGGGTAATTAATTAAGTCAATGGGCGAATTCTCGTACTTAACTGTAGATGGTACTACTGAGGGGCTTTATAAAGAAAAAGGAAGCAAATTTATTTCCTTCGTAATTCCTGTGGAGTCTGAAGAAGAGGCAAAACATCATTTAGATGGGCTCAGAAAGCAATTTCATGATGCAAGACATCACTGTTTTGCTTGGATTGTTGGCCCAGACAAGTCGATTTATCGCGCTTCTGATGATGGAGAACCCAATCATTCTGCCGGGGATCCCATCTTGGGCCAACTCAAATCAAAGAATCTTACCAATGTGATGGCTGTAGTAGTTCGATATTTTGGAGGAACCAAGTTGGGTGTTGGAGGGTTAATCGTTGCCTACCGATCAGCTACACAGGATGCTCTCGAAAAAGCTGTAATTGTAGAAAAAGAAATTGCTGAGAATGTCACCCTGAGGTACAATTATGCGTATACCTCAGAGGCCATGCGTTTGGTTAAGGAATTTGAATTATTGATTCTTTCACAGGATTTTCAATCTGAATGTGTGCTTCAGGCATCTCTAAAGTTAAAATGGAAAGAGCGCTTCCTTGAAAAAATCAAATTGCTAAATGCAACAGGTGCACCTATTAAAATCGATTGATAAAATAACATACAGAGAATGAAAGCACGTATCCTATTCGTTATGATGTTGGCAACTACCTCTATGGTTTTTTCGCAATCAGCAAAAAAGGTATATGTGTGTACGCCATGTGGCTATGCCTGTGACACGAAAGAATATGATTCGCCCGGAACCTGCAGTGCATGTGGGATGGCGTACGTTGAAAAATCAACAGTTAATTTCGAGAACATCACATTTGCTGAAATGTGCGATAGGGTTAAAAAGAATAAGAACGTTCTTTTGTTAGATGTACGTTCTCCGGGCGAGTTTACAGGAGAAAATACTTCAGTGTCATCGTTTGGCCATTTGAAAAATGCGATCAATATTAACGTTAATGATTTGCCCTCAAGGTTAACAGAATTGGAGGAATACAAAGACAGTGAAATAATAGTTTACTGCTCTCATAGCCATCGTAGTCCGCGAGCAACTTATATGATGACAAACAATGGCTTTAATAATGTTTCTAATGTACTTGGAGGAGTTTCTATTGTCAAAGATCAATTTGGAGATAATGAGTGTGTTTCTGAATTGTTTGTGAGCCACATTGAATAAAAAAAAGACCCCGAAATAATCCGGGGCCATGTACTGGTAAAAAATGTAGCTTATTTCAACCTTACCTGTAAACTACCCATGTACACGTTTTTCTCATCCAAAATTTCAATTCTGTAAATACCAGATTTTAATTTGGCCTTAGGTTTATATTCCATCTTTATCTGCTTGGTCTGCTTTACATAGACTGTATTCTCATTCGAGGCTGTGAGCATCGGGGTTTCTTCCAATTCGATCATGGCTATAGTGCCATCATTTGAAGTTAATAACCGTCCGCCTGGATCAGTGATTTTGAATTGAAGATTCTCACTGGATTTATTTGCAGGTACAATAAAGTTAACATTCAGCTTTTTGGTTTTCTTTGCCGATACGGTAAGTTTATTTTTCTTGAAAGCTTCTATGCGAATGTCATCAAGAGATACGATTTGCATTTTATTCAATTCATCTTCCAGGCTTTTGTTTTTTACCTGAAGATTGGCAATCATTTTATTAAGTGATTCTTTCTCTCTATTGGAAGCATCCAAGGAATTTGTCAGGGAGGTAAGTTGATTTTCCAGGTCTGATTTAATTTTTTGAATATCAGCCAACTGTTGCTTGTATTGTTTCATTGAAGCATTCTCTTTCTGCATTTTCTTTAACTCACCCTCCTTCATTGCAATTTTAGAAGAGGCGTTGCTAAGCATCTTGTCGAGATCCGAGTTTTTGCCCTGAAGGGAAGCAATAGACTGCTTGAGCTTAGCGAGTTCTTTGTCCAGCAAAAGTTTTTCAGAGAGTATTTTTTCTGACTTTAGCTTTTCGTTGTTGAGTCCGCTCTCAAGAGATTTGTTAGCCTCATAGAATGATATAAGACCAACTAATGAAATAGCAAGCAGGAAAGTTACCGTGCCTGCTATTATTTTTGGGTTTTGAATTGTTTTCATATTTACTTTTTTACTCAAATGAACGGTAGTCAAATGAGGGCCCGGTTAAGGCGGGATTAAAAAGCAATTAAAATGATGTTGAACCCCGTTTTTAGCCTGAAATTGGAATATTTACCGTTACTTCAGTTCCCTTATTTAACTCAGATTTGATGTTAAAAGTAGCGTTGTGCATTTTTAAAATAGCATCTACTAGTGATAGTCCTATCCCGTGGCCTCTTGTTGTAATAGCGTTTTTGCCCCTTTGGAAGGGTTCTGTTACGATCTCAAGATCACTTGGCGAAATGCCAATTCCTTTGTCTTTGAATGATATGCTCAGTTTATCCCGCTGGAAAGTTAGATTGGTATACACAGTGTGATCGCCTGAATATTTACAAGCATTTTCAATCAAATTGGTTAGCGCTGTTTTTATTAATTGTTCATCCCCATCTATGGTGAGGTACTTGTCATCTAAGTCTTCACTTAACGATATCTCCACTTTGTAATCTGGGTGATGTTTTAATAGTTCTTCTCTGACCTGCCAAAGAAGTTCATCCACCCTGAGTTTTGTAAAAACTTTGTCTTGTTGCTGATTATTGGTTTGTGCCAATAAAAGGAGTTTATTGGCGATACTGTTCAGGTTTTTTATGTCTTCTAATATTGACTTAACCGACTTTTTGTACTCTTCTGAGGTTCTGTCCTTCATCAACAGTACCTCCATCTGACCAGTAATGGCAGTGAGAGGCGTACGAAGTTCATGAGAGGCATTGGCGATAAAATTTTTCTGTGTTTTGAATGCACTTTCCAATCGACCAAGCATTTCGTTGAAAGTATGCGCTAATTGAGCTATCTCGTCTTTACCATTGCCCTCATCAACACGCAGATTTAAACTTGAAATGGAAATGTCGTTTACATTTGCTACTACCCGGGAAATTGGTTTTAAAGCTCGACCTGCGTAGATATAACCTGCAATAGATACAACAATGATGCTTCCGCAAAAAACAATGACTAGAATTAACCTAAGGTTACTAAGTTTATTTAAACCATATATGTCTACAGCTCCGGTTACAACAACAAATCGATCATATGGTCCTGAAAACAGGAATCCTAAAATTTCATAGTCTCCTTGTGTAAATCTTACTTGATCCTCCAGTCTTATTTGATCCAACAGATTATCATTGACGGAAATTTCAAGTTGCTCATCAGTACTAAATAATACCTCATTTTTATAATTATAAATTATAATCTTTTCCCTCGGAAGACTTAGTGGGTTGTCACGTTCTATTCTTCTTAAAAGGGTGGCGCTTACCTCGTCTACTTCAATTAACAACCTAGCCGTGCTGATCGCCTTGTTCATTAACCGATTGTAAAAATCGTCTTGCCTGTAGTTGGCTGAGGAAAAGTAAATCGAGAATGAGGCGAGAGTTATTATTACGGCCACAATCACGATAAAAAGGAAGGTCAGTTTATTCCTTATATTCATTACTCCTCATTGATGAATATATAGCCCATGCCTACCTTGGTATGGATCAGTTTATTGCAAAAGTCTTTGTCGATCTTTTTTCTCAAAATATTGACATATACATCAACCACATTGGTTCCTGTATCAAAATTAATGTCCCACACTTTTTCGGAGATATCGATTCTTGAAACCACCCTTCCGGTGTTTCTCATAAAATACTCTAACAGGCTGTATTCTTTGGCAGTCAACTCTATTGTTTTTCCGCCTCTAATGGCCACTTTTTTATGGAGATCTAATTCGAGATCGGCTACTTTTAATTTGTTGGAAACCTCAGAAACGCTAAAGGTTCTTCGTGTAAGTGCCTTTATTCTGGCGAGGAGCTCTTTAAATTCAAATGGTTTTACGAGGTAATCGTCTGCTCCTGAATCAAAGCCAGTAACCTTGTCATCGGTAGTGCCAAGAGCAGTTAGCATTAAGATGGGTGTGTCTGGCTTATTACTTTTTATTTTTTTGCATAGTTCAAGCCCGTTGATGTAAGGGATGATGATATCGAGTATTATAATATTATAATCCTTGGAGAGTGCAAGTTTTTCACCGATTTGCCCATCGTAAGCTACATCCACATTACAATCATTTTCTTCCAGGCCCGATTTGATAAAGGCGGATACCTTAGGCTCATCCTCTACTACTAGTACTTTAAGCTTCTCCATTTCGTGGGAAAGGTAATTAACGATCTGTCCGGATTTATCTTGTTGTACTATTAATTTATCTATTTTGCGTAAAATTTTTTTAATGTTCGGTCAACGCAAAGCCGCTCTGGGCTTTATTTTCGTTACGTTATTAATAGATGTTATAGGTTTTGGGATCATTATCCCGGTAATGCCTAAACTTATCCAAGAACTTACAGGAGGTACATTGGCACAAGCATCAAGCTATGGAGGATGGTTGCTCTTTGCTTATGCCTTCATGCAATTTATATGTGCCCCCATAGTGGGTAATCTCAGTGATCAGTTTGGAAGAAGGCCTATTCTTTTAGCCTCCCTTTTTGGTTTTGGGATGGATTATCTTTTTATGGCATTCGCGCCTACACTCGCGTGGCTTTTTCTAGGTCGTACAGTGGCCGGAATTATGGGGGCGAGTTTTACTACGGCTTCGGCCTACATTGCTGATGTAAGTACTCCTGAAAAGCGTGCTCAAAATTTTGGGATTATTGGTGCTGCGTTTGGATTGGGTTTTATCATTGGCCCCTTGGTAGGTGGATTGGTTGGAGCGTATGGAACACGTATTCCATTTTTTGTAGCAGCTGGTCTCACGTTGATTAATTGGCTTTACGGATTTTTCATTCTACCAGAGTCGCTCTCAACTGAGAATAGAAGAAAGTTTGAATGGAAGCGAGCTAATCCTGTTGGATCACTGCGTGCCTTGAAGAGATTTCCCATTATTATGGGTATGGTTGTGTCGTTGGTATTGGTTTATATATCCTCGCATGCTGTTCAAACCAATTGGTCATACTATACCATAGAAAAATTTCAATGGAGTGAACGGATGATTGGAATTTCATTGGCGGTGGTAGGAATTGTTTTTGCAATTGTGCAAGGCGGGTTAATCAGGGTAATTATTCCCAAGTTAGGTCAGGAGAGAAGTGTTTATATGGGTTTGGGTTTGTATGCTATCGGGTATTTTCTTTATGCCTTTGCCACAGAAAGTTGGATGATGTTTGCCATCACTATTCCTTATTGTTTGGGTGGAATTGCCGGGCCGGCACTTCAGGGAATTATCTCGAATCAAGTACCGGCCAATGAACAAGGGGAATTGCAGGGAGCACTAACGAGTTTAATGAGTGTTACTATGATTATTGGCCCTCTTGTAATGACTCAAATATTTTATTTTTTCACCAGAGTAGATGCTCCAGTGTATTTACCTGGTGCGCCCATGATATTGGGAGGGGTGTTAACAGTAATAAGTGCACTTTTGGCAAGAAGGAGCTTGAAGAGAAGTATGCTGACATAGGCTACAAGCTAATATTTACAAAATTCCAATCTTGGTCAGCCATGGTTTAATGTAGTTTACCAAATCATACCTTTCTTTTGTTTTTGTATTATTGAAGTTGTGGTCACCATCAGGCAAAATTATAATATCAAAATTATCGTTGTTTATTTCTTTTAACTCACGCAGTGATGCATCTACAGGAATAACGGGGTCAGCAGTTCCAAAGAACCATAATATTTTAGTGTTTATAGTCTTAAGTATCAATCTGGGGTCAAAACCTTTTGATCCGATGAAAGTTTGAAGCTTTTTATCAGCTAGCGAAATGGATAAGCCACCGTCAGCACCATCACCAGTAAGTTCACTAAAGTAATTTTCTTCACCAGCTGAAACCGATACCCCCTCACCTGAAATGATGAATTTCACATCCTTGTATTTAGATGCAACCAGTGGCATAATCCACCCTGCTTGGCTACCTCCCAATAAGCCAATTTTTGTTTTGTCTATTTCAGGTTGGAGCCTCAACCAATTTAAGCATGCGATCACATCAGATGCGAGTAACTTAAACCAAGTTATACTCTCTTCAACGGTAAAGGGTTGGTACTGCCCGTTTGATCCACCAACTCCACGCTTGTCAAATGCGAGTACGGACATCCCTAACTGCGTAGCTATACTGGTATAGAATGCGACATCGTCATAAGTGGTAGGGGCAGAGCCATGTACTACCACAACAGCAGGAAGTTGACCTTGATTACTTATTGGTGAATAATAAGCTGCGTTTAAAGTGATACTATCATTTTTTATTAGAACTGGTTGCTTATGATAGTTTTTAAATTTTACTTCAATTCGTTTTAATAAATCCATATTACACACTGGGCATAATCCAGGCTGATTGTAAGGTTCATTATGACAGTCAAATGGACAGGGAGGGCAGTAATAGATTTCTTGTTGAGCAGATAGTGTGAATGATAATAGTAATGTAAATAATGCTATATAGTACTTAAATAATAGGAACATATTCGATGGATTGATGTTCAGATAGAGTGGTAACTTCTGAATAATCCTTTGGTTACAATGGTTCTCCCTATTTTTTATGTAATAGTGAAAAGCATTACTTAGCTAAGAATCGAATACATCACCAATAATATTCCATCTTTACTCCATCTCACCCATCCTGTAGGTACGATTCGATCTGCTAATCCAACCGTAGAGACAAGAAGCCAATCACCTTTTACGGCAATAGGGCGCAATTGCGCTCCGGGTACTTGAGCCAGTATACTTGCATTATCCTGCGCCTTGGTTCGTATAGGATTTTTTTCTACATCAATTATTTCTACAGCTACAATTTCAGTCAGGTAAGTGCCCCATTCTTTGTAGCCAACTGCTTGTCTATCGATCCACCGGGTAAGGCCGTTGGTATTATTAACTATTATTTCTAACCAATTTTGAGAATAGGTAACAACGCGAAAAGTAAAAATGCCATAGTCCAGTTTTAAATGTTCAGGTACTAACCAGGGTGGAGCTGTTGCTATGTCTATATAGTGCTCACCTTTTGTAAATGTGACGCTATCCACAGGCTTGAATTGATAAGGTGCTGCATCAAAATCAGGTTCGCTATAGAAGTATAGTGGCTGCTCTGGAGCAATAGTTGGTGAAGCAATGCCAATGCCTAGTGGTAATACAAAATTGGGATCATATCGTTGTGCTTTTACTTGAAAGTAGCTGACCAAAACGAGGATCATAACGATACACAAAGCTGCTTCTGATTTCATTGTAGGAATTTATGGTTAAAAAATTAATTAGCTAATAATTAATTTAATTTTGCTCATAATCGAAGTTGCTATCCGCTAAGTTGTTACACTGACCATTTAGCCCTTCTTACCTTTTTAGCTTCCTCAATTTTACCTAGTTTTATCCAATACCTAAACAACTATGAACACAAAATACCTAAACCCACTTATTGTATTAAGTTTAGCAGCCTTATTTTCCATGTGTAGCAGCCCTCAGCCTACTGAGAAATTAAAATCAGGCGCTACATACGAAGAGCTTGTACAGTTTTTTAATGATTGGCGCGAGTTTGAATCTCCCGAAATGGTAGATGGAGTACCGGATTACTCTTCCTCAGCCATGAAGAAACAGCATGCGGAACTAAAAACCTGGCAAGACAAGCTTAATGGTTTTGATACTACTGGATGGCCAATCAAACATCAGGTGGAGTGGTACTTGATTTGGGCTGAGATGAATGGGTTGGATTTTGAGCATCGGGTGAAACAACCATGGTTTCGTGATCCTGGTTTTTATGTATGGTTCTATCCCTACCCAACAGATGTGCCAGAGCGTGAGGGACCAAATATGTTTGGATCTGTTGAGTTGCCAAAATACAAACAGCCGCTTTCGGCAGAAGATGCAGCGGAGATTACTGAGCGCTTTAAAAAGGCACCTGCTGTATTTGAGACAGCAAAAGTAAACCTTACAGGTAATGGAAAAGATTTGTGGGTATTAGGGACAAGATCTATCCGTGAGCAAAGTGATGAGTTTGCGTCATTCGCAGAAAAAGTGAAAGGCACCTATCCCGACCTGGCAACAGCAGCATTGGAAGCAAAGGAAGCTTCGGATCAACTGGCTGTCTGGTTAGATGAGCAAGCTCCTTCAAAAACGGGTACTTCCGGAGTGGGCAAAGAAAATTATACCTGGAACCTGAAGAATGTGCATCTGCTTCCTTATTCATGGGAGGATGAAGTGTTGTTGATGGATCGGGAATTAAAGCGCGCACATGCCGCATTGCGATTTGAGGAGCACCAAAACAGAAATTTGCCTAAGCTGGAAAAGGCGAATAGTCCTGAGCAACTGGATAAAATGTTGGAAGACGCACATCAGGAATTGATGAGATTTTATGAAGAGCAGGAAATTATTACTATAAAGGATTACATGGAGCCTGCTATGCGTGAACAGATTATGACCTTCACACCAGCAGAAGGTATTCGCGGGTTTTTCCATGAGGTACATTATCGTGATCCCATGCCATTGAATTGTCATTTCTTTCATTGGATTGAGCTCGCTCGCATAAGGGAAGAGCCGAATGAAAGCCCAATCAGAAGGCATGCGCCACTTTATAATATTTTCGATGCACGTTCTGAAGGAATGGCCACAGCCATGGAAGAATTGATGATGAACGCTGGATTGTATAAAAACAGACCGCGTGGACGTGAGTTGGTTTACATTATGTTGGCACAACGTGCTGCACGTGGCCTTGGTGGTTTATACCAGCACGGTCTTGAAATGGATTTTGAGGAGTCGACTCAATTTGCTTCGAAGTGGGTACCGTGGGGATTGCTTCCTGCTGATGGTGGTACTATCCAGCATGAAGAACATTTTTACTTGCAGCAACCTGCCTATGGTACAAGCTATGTGATAGGCAAACTTGAAATTGATAAGCTGATTGCTGAATACGCCCGCCAACGCAACGGAAATTTTGTGATGAAAGAATTTATGGATGAGTTCAGTAGGGTGGGAGAGATACCTGTTTCGCTGGTATACTGGCAAATGACTGGTGACAAGTCTTTACTCAATGCTGCGATTGCAAATAATTAAAGAGTTCGTTGTTCATGGCTCTTAATCATGAACAACGAACTTTAGTAATTAATAATACTTACCTGTTTCTAAATCCCTCTTTATCTCGTTGTGAGGTTTAACAATGCCATGCATGGCAATATAAATACCTTCCTGCAATAGGTTGGCAGCTGCGATAGCGCAACCAATGTTAATAGGAGCATCTGAGTTGCTGAATTGCTCAGGTCGCATGGCACCCGTTATGATCACCAATTTATTCCTTATTTCTTTCGAGAGATAGTTAGCTGTTTCTATCATGGTGTCGGTGCCATGAGTTACTATAATTTTATCAGACGGTTGTGTGTTGATCAATTCTGCAAGATTTTTCCTGTCGTCATCAGTGATCTCAAGACTATCTTTCTGAAATGCAGTTAATACCTCATATTCAAAGGAAGGATTCAGTTTTTCCAGTACTCGTGTTGTAGCAGGTTCACCAAATTCAAATGCCCATCCCTTGGTAGTGTGTGGATAGTCTTTATCTATCGTTCCTCCTGTTTGAATAAAAGTAATTTTCATTCCTTTTGATATTTTTCAATGTACCCTTCAAAGTCGCCAATATGTTTTTCCGCGGACGTAAAGGCTTCAAAGCGTTCATCGAGGGTTATAAATTCCTCCTGAAATTGCTTTTTAAACTTATCAAAAGCTTCTTTACTTGTCCAACAGTCGATAGTTATAAAGCGATCTGAGTGGTTAATATCCTGATGCAACTCAGTGGAAATGTGACCAGTTCCTTTTTTAAATAATTTCACCCAATCACCATTTGGCCCATAAGCGTGTTCAAAAGCATCAACGTGCTCTGGCTTAACGCGATATTCCCAAATGTAGGTAAAGGCTTGGCTTAACATTGAACTACTTAACTAAAAGTGAAGTTAAACTTTATTTAGAAACCACCTGCTCAATGATATATACATCTGAAGCATAAAAGAAGCCGAGTGCATTGTTGCTGATGTTGCTGGGTACATTGGCAGCCACATAACCAAACGGTCCCAGGCCTTTCCACTCAGTCTCTGACAGCATGGCGCGTACAAAAGCGTAATGCTCACCTGTCATGCTGTAAAACTTTTCAATCACCTTTGAGCCGTAGGCCAGTCGTGGCTCATTCGACTCACCATATGCGAAGATGGCGGGAGGTTCTAATCCCGGATGAAGATAATAACTAGAGTCGGAGGTTACAGGATCATTTTCTGATGCAACTTTATCCAGTTGTGTTTGTATCCATTGCGGCACCGTCCAGTTCTCTGGGTAATAATCCTTTACATACGGATTGATTTCAGAGGTAACAGTATACTTGTAAGGTACAGCTGAGCCGAAGTTATCCCGGTAAAGAAATTGGAAGTAGTCGACTCCATCTCCAAAATTTAATGGAATGTCCCACTTGGAAATTGAAACAGGGGTTGTTGGTTCGGCTTTGATCATTGGTGCAAAGGCTTCGTAGTGTTCGCCTTCTATGTCTATGATTAGTTGATAGGTCTTACCCACCTCTCCCTGCACATCTTCTTTAGTTGAATAGATTCCGGATTCTGTTTCAGTGAGAATAAATAATTGTGCACCATCACTAATTGACACAATGGCTCCTGTGACAGGAGCTGGTTTTTCATCAACGATAACTGGTTGTGTTCTGGTGAGTTTGACTTGATGTGCCTTTTGTTCTGAAGTAATAAAACCTTCAACCACCAACCTTCCAGAGGGATTTTCAGCTTCTTCCCACTCCAATTTTTCGATACATGAATAGTTGACCATAGTAATTAAGGCTAAAAAGAATCGCTTATTCATATCTAAAACTTAAAATTGTAGGTAACACTCGGGATAATGCCAAAAAGGTATAGCTTTTGATAAGCGGAGTTGTCTTTCGTTTTGATTACGTCTATGTCTTCCAATTCAGCACTTACAAAAGCTGTGGATGCATTGTGACGGTCATAAATATTGTATATACCGAAGGACCAGTGACTGTCGTTTTTTCGATTTTCTTTTTCTTTAGGATATAACGTAAATGTCACATCCAACCTGTGATAATCAGGAAGCCTGCTTGCATTTCTGCTTCCATAAACAGGCACAATCTGATCTTCATATCTGTAGGATTCAATGGGGAGGGTAATAGGTCTCCCAGTGGCATAAACAAAATTTGTGCTTACTGACCATCTTTTTGAAAGTTCAAGATGTGTTCCTGCCGAGATGGCGTGTGGTTGATCATAACTGGCATTATAAAAATTATTTCCATTCAATTCCAGGATTTTACGCTCAGCCCGTGAGTAATTATAGCTGAACCATCCTTTTACTCTCCCCTTATTTTTTTTGATGGATAACTCTGCGCCATAGGCTCTTCCCACTCCTGACCGAAGCTCACCTTCGAGATACCGGTTCATGATGAGTTGAGCATGATTTTTATAATCTATTTGATTGCTCATTTTTTTATAATAGCTCTCTATGGAAAACTCATATTTATTTTGATTAAAATCTTTATAATACCCAACTGAATAATGATCTGCTGCCTGTGGTGAAGTATGTGCTGTGCTTGGGAACCAGATATCAAACACATTTAAACCAAGACTAAGGTTTGAAAGTAATTGCATGTATTGCTTTGAACGGTTATAGTTTAATTTTATAGAACTGGTTGGGTTGAGTAGATATCGAGCACTTATTCTGGGCTCTAAGCCAGTGTATGTTTTATAAAAATCCCCTTTATTATTTTTGCTTTCCGAAATTGGTGAGTGCTGGGAATCGAAGTTGATCGTTGTGGATGGACCAACGAGCTGATAGAGCGAAAATCTTAATCCATACTCTGCTGTCAACCGATCACTAAGGCGTTGTTCGTTACTTATATATAGACCACTTTCAAGTGCATTCACATCAGGGACTCCAAGTTGATCCGTTCCATCCCGCTGACCAGGCTCAAACTGATGAAATGTACTGATGAAGCCAAACGAGATCTGGTTACTGGGATTGGCATAGTAGGTAAAATCGGACTTTAATGAATAATCCTGTATTTGAGAGTTCCAGTTGAAGTTAATTTCCTGATTGGACAAATCAATCAAGTAGTCGTAATTGCTGTAAAGCAAGGTGGTATTTGAGAATAATCGATCATTGAATAAATGATTCCATCGTAGCGTGCTGGTTGCATTCCCCCAATCAATTGCATATTGCAGTGACAGAAATTTATTTAAATCCCTGCCAAAGTATCCAGACAAATAGACTTTATCCTTATGGCTTAACTTCCAGTTGAATTTGGCATTGAGATCATAAAAGTAGATAGCAGATTTTCTTGTGAAATCATCTGCCGATAATTTGAGAAACAAGTCAGCATAGGTTCTGCGCGCGGAAATGATAAAGGAACTTTCTTCTTTTTTTATGGGTCCTTCAAGTGTAAGGCGACTTGCAGTAAGGCCTATTCCGCCTGAAGCACTAAATTTCTGAAGATTCCCTTCCTTCATTCTTATCTCCAGCAAGGATGACAAGCGACCTCCATATTGAGCCGGCATTCCAGATCGATAGAATTGTACATTTTTAATGGCATCTGGGTTGAATACCGAGAAGAAACCCATGAGATGTGAAGCGTTGTAAACTGGGGCTTCATCTAGTAAAATCAGATTTTGATCTGCATTTCCGCCTCTTACGAAAAAATTTGTTGATCCTTCGCCTTGAACACGAACACCAGGTAAAGTTTGAATCGATTTAATGACATCAACCTCTCCCATTAATGCTGGCATTTTTTTTATTTCTCCAATGTCCATGTTTGTCTTTCCCATCACAGGCGCATATACTTTCTGAAGGGGGTCATCATCAGGATTGGCCGTAATTACTACTTCGTCAAGTTGGGTGCTGGCTGGCACTAATGCTATGGTTTGAGTAAGGGATTGATCAAGGGTGAGTTGAATTCTTTTGGTTTCGTATCCAACGTAACTGTATTGTAACTCGTACTGACCAATGGGAAGAGTAATAGAATAAAAACCGTAAGCATTGCTCACCACCCCAAGGGGATGGTCTTCCACGCGGTTTTTAGTGATCACTAGTAACGTTGCGCCAATAAGCGATTCGCCAGAACCATGCTCTTTGATATATCCGCTTAGTGTTACGCTATTATCATTTACTTTTTGATTCGAATGGATAAGAATGATCTTATTTTTTCTTTCAATAAAACTGATTTCAGTGTCCTTAAATAGAATTTTTAAAATTTCAGACGGACTTCCCTGCATAGCCATCAGCTTAATCCTTTTGTCTAAAGATATTGTGCCGGCATTGTAGGTAAAATTGATCGACCCTTTTTTACTGATTTCTTCTATCCATTGACCTATGGTTGCTTCTTTCGTCTCAATACGAATTTGACTTTGCTGAGCAACCAGGGGGTTACAAATGGTAAATAAAACAATGGCTACTAGTTTACATCTCATGGAGCAGCGCATTTTGATGAGGTAATGATAATTCTAGAGGAGTCTTTCGCATAGGTAATACCAAGAGCTAATTCAAGCTCCTCCAGTATTTCTTCTTGCGACTGATTGTTAAAAACGGAAGTCAATAAACATTCATTGTTTTTTGATTCAATCTGAATGGGTATTTGGTAATACGTATTGAGTTGTTCGATGACTTGGTGCAGAGGAGTATTTTTAAATATAAAGTGACCTGTTAACCATGATTGAAAATTAATGTCAGTGTCTAATTCTTTATGCAATTCTCCTGATACATAATCAAGAGTGCCTCTTTCTCCTGGATTAAGTAGGATTAAGTTGGTAGAGGAGGCTGGGCTAAATGCAACTTTTCCGGTGGCTACGGTTACTTCTGTTCTTGCATGATTTGAATTGACATTGAAACTCGTGCCTAGTACGTTGATTTGTGATTGGTGGGCAATGATTTGAAAAGGGACATTTTCATTTTTTGCTACCTCAAAGAAGGCTTGCCCGCTGAGGGTAACTACCCGTAAATTATTATCGAATTGATTTTTGAAAGATAGGGTCGAATTGGGAGCGAGCCATACTTGTGTACCATCGGCCAATTGAATTTCTTTTTTTTCGTTGGTGGTCGTAATTGTAGTTAAGTCATTTTGACTGCTGTCGTATTGGCTAAAAAAAAGGTAGAGAGAGCCAAATCCTATTATTAAAAGAGCTGCAATTCTCAGGAAAACAGGTCTTATATAAAGATTTTTTGCCGGTTGGTTAAGTGCATTAAATCGTTCCCACGATTTTTGAATATCCACTTTTACCTCCTTTGAAGGGGATGAAGTCTTCCACAGTTGAATTATTTCTTGAAAGGTAGTCTCGTTATTACCCTTGTTTCTCCAGGCAGTAAGCTCTTCCAGTTCAGCCGGGGTAGCAGTTTTCTGTAAATAGCGAATTAATAATATTTTTAGTGACTCTTCCATAGCCCTTTACCCTTAAGACAGTTGAAGGCCACTATTTACCTAAGCCATTAAATATTTTTTTATGTGAAAGTGGATACAAGTGTGATAGCGCCCGATAAAATGGGTTTGAGCTGTTGACGTAATTTGATCAAAGCGTTGCCCAGTTGATTTTCAACTGTGCGCTTTGACAGCTTCAGCTCATCCGCTATCTCTTGATTACTTAGGCCTTCGAAGCGACTTAAGCAAAATATTATCCGGCATTTTGGAGGAAGGTTAGCAACTGCATTATTAATATGATCTGGTAAATCAGATGCTATGATAGATTGTGCTGTATGGTCCTCTTCTTTTTCATGATTCTTTAAATTCAGAGGAATATCCCTTTTTCTTTTTTCGAGATAGTTGAAGCATGTATTGATAACTGCTCTTTTCAGGTAGGCACCAATACTTTTTTCAATTATTAGGGTTTTGCGATTTGCCCACAGTTTGGCAAAAACATCTTGTGTAACGTCATCAGCGGCCGCTTCGTCCCCTAATATTCGGTAGGCGGTGTTAAACAATATTTGATATTGCTCAAAAAAAAGTTCCTTGAAATACTGATCATCTCTAATCATGGTTACTCATTCAACGTGGTTTACGAATGAGTAGGGATTAGGTTTGATTATCCTAATCTTTTTTAAAAACAGATTTTCCTCCTACAAAAGTTTGGAGAATTTTGGCTTCTCTAATTTGTTCCGGTTTTATTTTGGTCAGATCCTGATCGATAATTACAAAATCAGCTAGTTTACCCGGTTCAAGAGATCCCTTAATTTCCTCATCAAAGGAAGCGTATGCTGCATTTATAGTGTATGCCCTGAGGGCTTCTTCAACAGTAATTTTCTGTTCAGGAACCCATCCATCTGGATTTAGATCGTCCAGGGTTCTTCTGGTTACTGCAGCATAAATACCTTCTAACGGGGTGGGAGGGGCTACAAACCAATCACTGCCAAACACAACTTTTACACCTGTATCGAATAGTGATCTGAAGGCATAAGTAGTTTTTATTCTTTCAGGGCCAATTACTTTTTCAGCCCATCTGCCATCATCAATGGCATGGTAGGGTTGAACGCTTGGGATAACGTTCAGTGATGATAGTCTGCTAAAATCTTCTTTGAGAAAATGTTGGGCGTGTTCAATTCTGAATCTTCTGTCTTTTACTCCGTTTTCCTGCTCCACCTTTTCAAAAATATTTAGCAAGGTGTTAATGGCTTTATCACCTATGGCATGGATAATTAGATGTAAGTCTTCCTTGTCCGCAGCAGAAATCCATTCGTAAAGCTTTTCAGGGGAATTGGTGAAGAATCCTGAATCACTGGGAGTATCTGTGAATGGCTCAAAAAATGCTGCGGTATGCGATCCTAATGACCCATCTACAAAACCTTTTAATCCACCAATCTTCAACCACTTATTGCCTCGCCCTTCTTCTTTTATTTTGGTTGCCAACATGCCCCAATCCCTAAGTGGCATTGCAGCATATATTCGGGTAATCATAGTTTGGTTATCACGTGCACGTTCAAGTGCATCCAGGTACCCTGCCATGTGGTGAACACTGGTGACACCCTGCGCAGCTACATAATGCATGGCAGCTTGAAGCGCATTATCTACTTGTTGGTCTGATGCTGGAGGAACCTTCATGTCAATTAAATCCGTTGCCCTGTCTTTAAAAACACCGGTGAGATTCCCGTTTTTATCTCTTACTATTGTACCGCCAGCTACGTCTTGTACGGTATTTTCAATTCCAGCTGCTTTCAACGCGGCTGCGTTGGCCAGGGACATGTGGCCATCCAATCTGGTAACCCATACCGGATGGTTAGGTGTGTACTGATCAATCCATTCTTTTGTTGGAAGTTCACCTCCCCAGTTTTCATGGTTCCAATCACCTCCCAGTATCCAGGTGCCAGGTTCTTGTGTTGCAGCAAATTCAATTATGCGGTTGGTAAATTCTTCGGGTGTTTGCGCATCTCGCAGTTGAACAGAAGAAAGGTTAAAACCTCCTGTAAGAAAATGAACGTGGCTGTCAATGAATCCCGGAGTAATAAAATGGCCTTGGGCATCTATCGTTTCTGTTTGATCAGTTATGTACTTACCCATATCATCATTAGAACCTATGGATAACAGGGTGTCCCCTTTCACCGCCAAAGCCTGAGCATAGGGTTGTAGTTGATTTCCGGTCCAGATATTTGCATTGGAGATGACTAAATCTGCAGATACGGGTTTGTCGCAGGAGACTACAGCAAAAAGGAAAATAAGTCCTATGGCAAGTTTGGAGACTACAGGCATCATTGAGTTGGTTTGGAGATATTAAATTTATGCTAAAAAAGTGATTTACCCCCAGTTTCATCAACGTCTGTTTTTCTATATTAAATTATTTCAGGTAATTTAACAGCATTAAAATTAGTTCTCCCCTAAGCCCACTTGCACCATGAACTTTTCCGAAATACTTAATCTTTTTCGCCAGGGAAAGACTGGTGCGAAAAGTCATATGAAAAACTTAATTGAAATGGCTGCTGTAGATGGTAGCTTCGATGATGTAGAGTATGACTTACTTAAAGTGATTGCGAAAAGAAATGGTATCTCGGATAGCCAACTCAAATCCATAAATGCCAATCCTGGAGATATCAAGTTTGAGGTCCCGACAGATCCAAAAGAAAGATTTCATCAATTGTACGATCTGGTTCACATGATGACCATCGATAATGAGATACATCCGGAAGAAACTAAACTCTGCAATCTCTTCGCCATTAAGTTTGGTTATCCGAAGGAGAACGCGGATAGTTTGATTGAGGCCATTCAGGGGAATATTAAACATGGACAAGACCATAAAGAGACAATGACCCGTGTTTCGCTGATGTTAAATTAGTCGCGCCTTAATGCACCAGATCACTCAACTTAATCCTTTATTAAAGGATACTTGATCCTTTTGACTAAATTTGAATAGGCTAAGAGTTCTGCTCTTATTTTATATTTGTCATAAGAATAATTACGGGTGAAATGGAGAAAAGGCTATTGATTTTTGTGTTGGTTTTGGGATATTCCGTTGCTAACGGACAGTTTAAAAACATTCAACTTTCAGAAGAGGCAGAAGGCGGCAAGCCGATGGTTGAGCCTAGTGTCACCATCAACCAAAAGAACACTAAAAATATTATTGCGGCTTACAGTCTGGATCAAATAAAATATACAAAAGACGGTGGTGAGACATGGAAGCAAACAACAGTTACATCTCCTTATGGCGTATATGGTGACGTAGTGCTCGAATCGGACTCCAAAGGAGGGATTCATTTCTTTCACTTATCAGATCCTAGTGGCGAAGGAAGGAGCAATGAGGCGTGGCTTGACAGAATCGTAGGACATCAATCCGATGATGGTGGAGAAAATTGGGATGAGGGAAAATCTATAGGATTCAATCCTCCGAAAGATCAGGACAAACCCTGGGTGGCTATACATCCCCGCAGGGGAAATCTTGCAGTGACTTGGACGCAATTTGACACTTATGGGTCCAAAGATGATGGATGTCAGTCTAATATCATGTTGAGTATGTCTTCCAATGGAAAGAAATGGGATGACCCCATTCAACTCAATCAGATTCCGGGTGATTGTGTTGATAGCGATAATACGGCAGAGGGTGCGGTACCAGCCATAGGGCGAGATGGAAAAATGTTTGTTGCGTGGTCAAATGGAGGAACTATTTATCTGGATCGTTCCTATAATGATGGGGAAACGTGGCTGAGAAACGATATAACAGTTACAGATCATGTGGGAGGATGGGATATGGAAATCCCCGGGCTAGGCAGATGCAATGGGATGCCAATACTTAGAGTAGACAATAGCCCAACGAGATCTGTGGGTGTTTTGTATATGATTTGGGCTGATCAGCGAAACGGTGCCACGGATACAGATGTATGGTTCATAAGGTCTGTCAATTATGGTGACAATTGGACCGTACCCAAAAAAATAGGAACTGATGAATCTAACAGGCACCAGTTTCTTCCCTGGATGACCATCGACCAAACAACTGGTTATATCTACATTGTGTATTATGACAGAAGTAACTATGAGGATAACCAAACGGACGTGTATTTGTCCTACTCCTCGGATGGAGGTAATACATTCAAGGATGTGAAAATCAGTGAATCACCATTTGTTCCAACGGAAGAAAAGTTTTTTGGAGACTATACCAATATTGCAGTACATGATGGAGTCATTACCCCGATATGGACGCGCATGGACAATGGTAAGACCAGTATATGGACTTCCATTATCAAGCAAAATGAATTAATAAAGGAAGAGCCGCCTGCAAAGAAAAAGTAGTTATTTCTCAGCTTCTGCTAAAGTCTTATTAGCTATATCTTTAAACGCGCTAACAAAGCTAGAGGAAGGTTGAGCTCCTGAAATTCCATACTTTCCGTTTACAATATAAAAAGGCACACCATTCACTCCTCTTTGGATATTCAATTGTTCCAGATATTCCACTTCTACCATTCCTTCATCCGATGACAGTAAGGTGGCAGCTTTCTCTCTGTTTAGTCCGGCCTTTTCAGCAACATTCAGTAAGTTTTCAATTTTGGTAAGGTCAACACCCTTTTCAAAGTAAGCATTGAGTAAAGCCTCCTTTACTTCACCTTGTACGTTCTCTTGCTTGGCCAGCCAAATGAGTCGGTGTGCATCTCGTGTGTTTGGTGAATTCTGTTGTTTCGAATAATCAAAATGAAGACCTTCTTCCGCAGCAACAGCGCTCACATTGTTGGTCAATTGCTCATACCTTGCATCACCTCCAAATTTTTCAGTGAGGTATTCCTTCTGATTCCTTCCTTCTTTTGGCATATTAGGATTGAGCTCAAAGGGCAGATAATTTATTTCAAATTCATACGCTCCTTTCAGTTCATCAATGGCTTTCTCTAACCTTCTTTTTCCTATATAGCACCAGGGGCATACTACATCTGAAACTACGTCTATGGTGATTTTTTGCATCATCTCAGTTTTGATACCTCAACACCCGGAACGACTCGAATAGTTCAATTTTGGATACCACTATGATTGCCTTAATCTACAGCTTGATGTCAGGTGGGTATTTATAAACCTTTATTGTATTTTTGTGTTTCAATTGGGAAAACAATCAAAAAAACGCATAAAAATGGTTGAGGAAAAAGTAAAATTTAAAGTAAAAGATATTAATCTGGCCGATTATGGCCGCAAGGAAATTGAATTGGCTGAGGCCGAAATGCCCGGGTTGATGGCTATCCGCGAGGAATACGGCCCAAAACAACCTTTAAAAGGAGCCAGAATAGCAGGATGTCTTCATATGACCATACAAACCGCAGTATTGATTGAGACGCTGACGGCTTTAGGTGCCGAAGTTACCTGGTCATCTTGCAATATTTTTTCAACACAAGATCATGCAGCCGCTGCTATTGCAAAGGCAGGTATACCTGTATTTGCATGGAAGGGAATGAACGAGCAGGAATTTGACTGGTGTATAGAGCAAACCTTAACTGCGTTTGAGAGTGGCCAGCCGCTGAACATGATTTTAGATGATGGTGGTGATCTTACCAATATGGTGTTAGATCGCTTTCCTGAGTTAGTACCAGCTATCAAAGGTCTTTCAGAAGAAACGACTACAGGTGTTCATCGCCTAATTGAAAGGATGGAAAAAGGTACCCTTCCTATTCCTGCGATTAACGTGAATGATTCGGTTACCAAATCAAAGTTTGACAACAAATATGGTTGTAAAGAATCTTTGGTGGATGCTATCCGCAGAGCTACTGATGTGATGATTGCTGGCAAGGTGGCTGTTGTAGCAGGTTATGGTGATGTAGGAAAAGGTTCTGCTGCCTCTTTGCGTGGAGCAGGAGCCCGAGTGATTATTACAGAGATCGATCCAATTTGTGCTTTGCAAGCAGCCATGGATGGATTTGCTGTAAAGAAAATGGACAACGCTGTGAGCGAAGCAGACATTGTTGTTACCACTACAGGTAACTTTAACATCATTGTTGATCGTCACTTCAAGAAAATGAAAGACAAGGCTATCGTTTGTAATATTGGTCATTTTGACAATGAGATTGATGTTGCCTGGTTGAATAAGAACGCCAAGAAGGACACGATAAAGCCACAGGTTGATCTTTATACTATGGATAATGGTAATCAGGTTATTCTTTTGGCGGAAGGACGTTTGGTGAACTTAGGATGTGCAATGGGACATCCTTCGTTTGTAATGTCCAATTCATTCAGTAACCAAACTTTGGCTCAGCTGGAGTTGTGGAACAATACAGACAAGTATGAGAACAAAGTGTACATGCTTCCAAAGCATTTGGATGAGAAGGTAGCTGCTTTGCACTTGAATAAAATCGGTGTTGAGTTGGATGTATTAAGCGAAGAACAAGCGAAATACATTGGAGTAAAGCCTCAGGGACCATTTAAACCTGACTATTATCGCTATTAATCAGAGATAACCCTTTTTTTGAAGCCCATGTAATTGTAAATTGCATGGGCTTCTTATTTTTTAAACTATACACAAGATGAAATTATTTTTAATCTTGGTTGCCGTTGCCACTTTATTTAGTGCCAGAGCTATTACAGAAAAACGGCCTGAACTGGTTTGTGTAAAGAACAGCAAAGCAAAAAATATTTGCTACTACAACTTTACCATCGAAGGTGTCAACTACCAATACATGGATGTTGGATGCAAATACACCCGGGAAAGAGTGATGCAAAAAGTTGAACAGGGCACCATCGCTCTGGGCAAGGACTGGAAGGTACCTTGCTGAAATCTGGAAACTGAAGCTTAAAGCAAATTCACTTACAACGCTAATATTTAAGTAGGTTGAATAACCTTTCAATAGTTATTCCGTATATTATCTACAAATATTAATTAAATGGGAGTTCAAATCGGAAACCTTGAGGAAACCATTCTTTTACTGGTTTTAATAATGGGGGAGCAAGAGGTATATGGTGTATCAGTAGCAGAGGCGTACAAAAAACAATTGAATAAGCCTATCTCGATTCCTGCTGTTCACACTGTACTAAAACGACTGGAAGAAAAAGGATTGGTTAAATCTGAATTTGGGGAAGTATCTCCGTTACGAGGGGGCAAGAGAAAAAGAATTTATACCATAAGTAAACTTGGTCAAAGGACATTAACGGAAATCAAGAGGGGTAGAGAGGAGCTATGGAACCTTGTTCCCTCAATCAATATTTCAAAATAATTATGAAAACAAATTCTCCTCCAAAATGGGCAGATAGAATACTGGAATGGTATTGTGATCCCAATTTGATAGATGAGATTCAGGGAGATTTGCATGAGGGTTTTTATATCAGGCAGAGTAGGGAGGGGCTTTTTAAGGCGCGGCTGTTTTTTATAAAAGAGGTCTTTCTCTCATTAAAATGGCGTAATAGAAAAAGAAGCCAACCATCAAACTTTCGAAGTATGCTAAGTAACTACGTTAAGATTGCATTCAGGAATTTCACCAGACAAAAACTATACAGTTTTATCAATGTTTTTGGTCTTGCGCTGGGAATAACTTGCGTTTTCTTATTGACGCTTTATGTACTGAACGAAAAAAGTTATGATCGATTTCATACAAAGTCAGATCAGATCTTTCGGGTGGTACAAAAGGTAACGGAGCCGAATGGATCAATATTGGAATACTCGGCAAGTGTGCCATGGTCAGTTGGGCCAGTGTTGCAAACCGATTATCCTGATGTACTGAATGTGAGAATGTACAAGGCCTGGCAAAAATCCCCCCTGATTAACTATAAAGATCAGGACAAGGGGTTTTATGAAAACGAAGTATTCTTTGTAGACACCACATTCTTTGACATCTTTTCTTTTCCGCTGGTAAAAGGTAATCCTTTGACAGCTCTAAAAAATCCGCAGTCAGTTGTATTAACGGAATCGATGGCTACCAAATACTTTGGAAATGAAGATCCAATAGGTAAGACATTAAAATTGGAGAATAGTTTAGACCTAACAGTAACGGGTGTTGCCAAAGATGTACCTCCGAACTCTCACTTTCATTTTGATTTTCTTATCCCCTTGCTCAACATTGGCGATATTTTTGAAGCTACCGGAAATCAATGGGGTTATGAAGGTTGGTATTGGAATCCTGTGCACACTTATGTATTGCTTCCAGAACGGTATGCTGCTTCAGACTTTGATCAGGAACTGAAGGATTTTGTAGTTAAACATTTTCCGGAGCGCCTTCGTGATCTGAATGAGTTACATACCCAGGCTTTAACTGATATTCATCTGCAATCCAACTTGTATCAGGAAATTGAACCAGGAAGAAGTGAGAGTTCTATTCATATTGCTATTTCCATAGCGGTCTTTATACTTTTAATTGCGTCAATCAATTTCGTTAACCTTACTACGGCCAGGTCAACACAAAGAGCCAAAGAGGTAGGGATGAGGAAAGTAATGGGTTCTACAAGAAACAAGTTAATTTTTCAATTCTTCAGCGAGTCCATACTGGTTTGTATGCTTTCTTTTTTGTTAAGCATGGTCATGATACTATTGCTTTTGTCACCCTTCGAAAGTCTGGTAGAGACAAAACTAAATTTAGAATATCTGGTTACACCGCAATTGATAGGGGTAGTGCTCTTTTCGATTCTAATGTTAGGTGTGTTGGCGGGTCTTTATCCTGCTATATTATTGTCATCTTATCAGCCTGCTAAAATTCTTAAATCAAGTGGCTCAGGTTTAGGAAATGGCACTGGGGCATTGTTTCGCAAATCATTAGTGGCCCTTCAGTTTACAATTTCAGTAGTGCTCATTATTGCTACACTCATTATCTACCAACAGCACCAGTTCCTTACCCAAAAAGGCCTCGGGTTTGATAAAGATGAGATTGTAATGATTCCAATACAAGGAACTTCCATCAAACAAAAGAGAACTGAATTTAAAAATGAGTTGAAGAAAAATGCTCAGGTAGTTGCGGCTTGTGCTATATCTGATATCCTTGGTCAGGATGTTCCCAATCGTCCTTTTGGAATCATAGGCTATGATACACCTCAGGATCTTCCTGGCTTATTCACTGATCATGATTTTATAGAAACCTTTGGTGTGAAGTTGTTGGGAGGAAGGGATTTTGATGAAGTGAATGAAAATGACCAGCGAACTTTTCTTGTCAATGAAAATATGTTACATATTTTGAAGGATTCGATTTGGGAAAACCAGGGAGTGCGCTGGGGAAGACAGGAACGACCGATAATAGGTATGGTAGAGAATTTTCACTTTTCGGATTTACGACAACCCGTTAAGCCTTTGCTGATTGGATTTTCGGAATCCTTTATCGGTTATGTTGCGGTGCGTGTGAAACCGGGAGATGTAATGGCAACTACAAAAGCTTTGGATAAAACCTGGAGATTGTTTGAGCCCGAGCGTCCTTTTGTTCCTTTCTTTTTGAATGATGAGTTGAATCAGTTGTACAAAGCTGAAAAAAGTATGGGCGCGATTGTTAGTACTTTTTCCATGTTGGCTATTGTAATTGCATGTTTGGGTTTATTTGGCCTGGCTACCTATACGGTTACGCTTAGGGTAAGGGAGATTGGTATTCGCAAGGTGATGGGAGCCGGTATTACCAGCATTGTCTCGCTGATTACAAAAGACTTTGTGGTGTTGGTACTTATTGCCAATGTAATAGCCTGGCCAGTTGCATGGTATGTGATGGACTTTTGGTTGGGTACCTTTGTTTATCGAACCACCATACATTGGTGGATTTTCGGAGTGGTAGGGTTGACAACATTATTGATTGCTTTGATTACCACCGGATTTCAATCTCTGCGTGCGGCAACGTTAAACCCGGCTCAGGTAATACGGGAGGAATAAAAAAAGGCTACAATTTGTGGCCTTTAGAATAAGAGAAGTACATAAAAAAATCCCGCAGTGATGCGGGATTTTGAAGCTCTCCCTCTAGGACTTGAACCTAGGACCCTCTGATTAATCCCGCATGTGCGGGACTCTAACCAGCTGAGCAAGTTCTCCGGTGGGCACAAAATCAGCCTGACATAACTTTTCAAGTAGTTTTCGGCTCTTTTGCTTTTTGATGAACTTTTCAATTCTTAGGGCTTCTGCTTCCATCTCACTACAAGCAAAAATGGTTGCTAATTCCCAGGGACGGTATTTAGATGTAAATGTTTGGCTGCTGCATTATTATGCTCCATCAATCTTCGAAATGGGTCATTGGAGTATCCCACATAAAATTTATCGTACCCCGTGGAATATAGGATGTAGATGAAGTACATAAAAAAATCCCGCACTGGTGCGGGATTTGAAGCTCTCCCTCTAGGACTTGAACCTAGGACCCTCTGATTAATCCCGCACGTGCGGGACTCTAACCAGCTGAGCAAGTTGACCGCTTGGCACAAAATCAGCCTTGCATAACGTTTCAATTAGTTTTCTGCTTTTCTGCTTTTTGATAAACTTTTCAATTCTCATTGCTTCAGACTCCAATTCACTACAGGCAAAAATAGTTGCCAATTCCCATGGTCGATATTTGGAGGTAAATGTTTTGGTTGCTGTATTATGCTGCTTCAATCTTCGAAATGGGTCATTGGAGTATCCCACATAATATTTACCGTACTCTGAAGAATAGATTATATAGATGAAGTACATAAAAAAATCCCGCAGTGATGCGGGATTTTGAAGCTCTCCCTCTAGGACTTGAACCTAGGACCCTCTGATTAACAGTCAGATGCTCTAACCAGCTGAGCTAAGGGAGAATAGACCCCGAAAAACGGGAGTGCAATATTAAGGCTTTGCGCCTAAAATCACCAAAACTCCTCCCAATTTTTAATTGGTTTTACAGCTTTCCTTCCCGATTATTTACTTTTTCTGAAGTCCAATGGGGGCTCCCGATCTCCAACCAATGATTCGTACTTAAAGTCTTTGCCTCGTTTTGCCTCAAATTCTTCTTTGGCCTTCACAATATGGGTTGGATTCATTATTAAATCTACGCCCGTCATGGCCATTACTTTGGCTGCGTTGATCATGCCTTTAAAGCCAATACTCATCCCTGAGCAAGCCACATTTTGCCAGCTATGCCCTGGGGTGCCTGGTACCGCGGTAGCCGTTCCCAGGGCTACGGTAGGTACCAGCCAGCTTATGTCCCCTACATCAGTGGAGGCGGGAAAGAATCCCAACTTATAGTCTTGTACTTTTTGGGCTTCTTCAATAGGTGGGGCTTCGAAACCGAAGCTTTCCTGCATCTTTTTGGCAAAAGCCACTTCCTCAGGTGTGTAATTAACACCACCCACTTTGGTTAAATTAGCATGCTGCAGTTTTGCCAATGTTTCATTGGGAAGGAGGTTGTAAATACCAGATATCACTTCAATTTTTACGGTGGTTTCAGTACCCATAGCACCGGCCTCAGCCGCTTTTACAACACGGTTCCACAAATCTTTCACACCATCCACTTCAGGGCTTCTGATGATGTACTCTACTTCAGCATAGTCGGGAACAACGTTGGGTGCCTCTCCACCTTTTTTGATCACATAGTGTATGCGCGATTCCTGAGGCACGTGCTCTCTCATGAGATTGACCATATAATTCATAGCTTCTACACCATCAAGGGCTGAGCGCCCACGGTGAGGTGCTGCCGCTGCATGGGCCGATCTTCCATAAAACCTGAACATGCCCTGCTTTACAGCCAAACAAGTTTGTGCACTCGCATCGTTTTGACTCGAAGGATGCCAGTTGATTACTGCATCAACGCCATCCAACAAACCCGCACGAGCGATGTATACTTTTGCAGCCCCGCCTTCTTCAGCAGGAGTACCATATAATTTTATGGTCCCTGATTTTTTACTTTTTGTAAGCCAGGTTTTGAGTGCAATCGCGGAAGCGATGGATGCAGTTCCAAATAAATTATGGCCACAGCCTTGTCCATTTCCGCCTTCTACAACAGGTGCTTTTGTAGGAACGGCCTGCTGTGAAAGCCCAGGGAGTGCATCATATTCTGCTAAAATCCCGATTACGGGCTTTCCGGAACCATAGGTGGCCACGAAAGCAGTGGGCATGCCTGCTACGCCTTTATCTATTTTAAAACCTTCTTGCTCCAATTGGTTTTGGAGGATCGCGGTGCTTTTCTCTTCCAAAAAGCCCAATTCAGCATAATCCCATATTTCTTTGGCGATCTCACTGTATTTGGGGAAGTTTTTGTCGAGGTTGTCAATAACAACCTGCTTCTCTTTGTCAAATTGCGCAAAGGCAATTGAGTTGAGCAAACAGAATAGAATGGTAGCGGTAATTTTCATGAGCTATTGGGTTAGGTCTAGGAAGATAAATTTATACAATCCTGTGATGTCAGCCTTCTTAGTTTTATATAATCCGACTTTTGAACAATGACTGGTGAAAGAGTTGGAACTATGGTGATGAAACCTTTGGAGGAATCGCCCCGTTTATTAACTTTGAAATTAAAAGTACTTTTAATATGCCAAATAAATCGAAATATGAAGCGGATATAGCTTCCATCCGCCATATGATGGATCGCACCAGCAAATTCATTTCATTAAGTGGCTTGTCGGGGGTGTTAGCAGGGATATACGCGTTGGTCGGAGCAGGAGTTGTGTATTTTATGGTGCATTTTCCGAGGTCTCCTTTTAGCTACCGCATAGAAACCATTCAGCCTTTTGATACCATTATGAAGCTGATGGCAGTGGCCGTGGCTGTCTTGGTTGCATCGATTGGAACCGGCCTATGGCTTTCTTCAAAAAAAGCACAGAAAGCAGGGGTGAAGATCTGGAGCGCCAGTTCCAAAGCCATGTTGGTCAACCTGGCTGTACCCATTGTTTCCGGAGGGATTTTTATTTTGATTTTGTTAATGAATGGGCACTATGGTGTGGTGGCTCCCGCCTGCCTGGTTTTTTATGGTTTGGGTCTGATCAATGCGAGCCCCAATTTTTATGACGAGATAAGGTACTTAGGTTATTCTGAAATTTTCCTTGGTTTGGTTTCGGCATCACTTCCCGGATATGGTTTGTTATTTTGGTCGTTAGGATTTGGTGTGCTTCACATCATTTATGGTTCATTGATGTTTAGGAAATACGATCGATGAGCAATCCCTTTAACAAGCTGGATAAGGTTCTTGAGCATAGTGTTCGCCTGCAGATATTATCTATTCTGGTGGTAAATGAATCCTACGATTTTAATTCGTTGAAGGAGGCGCTGGAATTAAGTGACGGAAGCCTGGCAACACACATTAAAGCTTTGGAAAGGGAGAAATACATTTTGATTAACAAATCATTTGTAGGCAAGAAACCCAATACCCGTTATCGCCTTTCTGAAAAGGGCAGACAAGCTTTTAAAAAACACCTTGATGCAATGGAATCAATTATAAAATCACAGAAGAAATAATTTTTTTATTCATTCACTTTTAATAACAAAGTACTTTTAAATTATACATATATGGAAAACACAAATAGCACAATGAACCTGCTGGATCGATTCAACCGTTGGTTTCAGGAATCGGTCACCATCAAATTATTCTCTATTGGTTTTTTGATCCTCATACTGATGATTCCGCTTTCATGGGTAGATGATCTCATCTATGAAAGACAGGCAAGATCGGGTGAAGTGGTTACAGAAATTACCAGCAAATGGTCAGGCTATCAATCCATTTGTGGGCCGGTGATAGTACTTCCCTATAAAGTAACTGAAGTCTTTAAAGAGAAGGGCAAGGAACCTCGGGTTGTAGAGTACGTTGAAAAGGCATTTTTACTCCCTGAAGAATTAAACATATCAGGAAAGGTGAAGCCTAAGGTATTGAACCGGGGGATTTATGAAGCAGCGGTTTATCAGGCTGGACTAAATGTCAACGCTTCCTGGATAGTACCTGATCTCAAATCATTGGATATAGATGGAAAGGTAATGTGGAATGAAGCGTATCTCGTGTTTGGTATTTCCGATTTAAGAGGTATTTCTGAAAATCCTACTGTGCAATATGGTGAACAAATATTAGTGACAGAGCCTTCGAGTGAACTGGGTTTTCGTTATAGTGGTAATATGTCTACAGGGCTAATTGCGAAACTAAATTGGAATGACGACAGCAATTTTAATCAACCCTTTTCTATCCACTTGAATTTTAAAGGAAGTAACGGCATGGATTTTATTCCAGTTGGAAAGACCACCTCGGTAAAAGTTTCGGGGCCTTGGCCGAGTCCAAGCTTTAACGGTGAATTTCTTCCTACGTCTCGTACGATCACTGATACAGATTTTACTGCAGAATGGAAGGTGCTTCATTTTAACAGACCTTTTACACAACAATGGGTAGAGGAGAACAAGAATTTGGCTGGATCTGATTTTGGTGTAGAATTACTAATACCTGTGGAACAGTATCAGAAAAGCATGCGCACATCAAAGTATGGGATTCTGATTATTCTCCTAACATTTGTTTCGCTGTTTCTGGTGGAGATTTCTCAACGCATAAAAATCCATCCGTTTCAATATATTCTTATGGGAGCTGCCTTGATTGTCTACTATACACTGCTGCTAAGTTTGTCCGAACAGGTAGGATATAATGGTTCTTATTTGATCTCTTCCATTGCTACCGCAGCACTGCTCACTTTGTATTCTGCCTCTTTTCTGAAAGCCAGAAAATTAGTAGGTCTGTTTTCTGGTGTTTTGCTAGCGTTTTATGGATTTATTTATGTGATCATTATTCAGCAAGATTTCTCGCTATTAACGGGAAGTGTTGGGTTGTTCATTGTGATCAGTGCCTTGATGTATCTCACCAGAAAGATAAATTGGTATAGGGAGGCTGTTTAAAAAAAAAGAGCCCTCGGGAATACCGAGGGCTCTTTTGTAATCCTTTTACGATTTTATTCTTTATCCAAAAAGGGATACCTGTAGTCAGTAGGCGAAACAAAAGTTTCTTTAATTGTGCGCATAGAAGTCCATCTTAAGAGATTCATTTTAGCACCAGCCTTGTCATTGGTTCCTGATCCTCTGGCACCTCCAAATGGCTGCTGTCCTACAACGGCACCAGTAGGCTTGTCGTTGATGTAGAAGTTACCGGCAGCGTTGGAAAGTTTTTTAGTGGCAAGATCAATGGCATAGCGGTCTTTAGAAATGATTGAGCCTGTTAGTGCATAAGGAGAAGTCTGATCTACCAACTCCAACGTTTGCTCAAAGTTTTCGGAATGGTATACATAAATAGTAACGACTGGCCCAAAAATTTCTTCACACATGGTAGTCGAGGAAGGGTCTTTTGTAACCACTACTGTGGGCTCGATAAAATATCCTTTCGATTTATCGTAGTTGCCGCCCGCGATGATTTCATTTTGGGGATTGGCTTTTGCCTGATCAATGTATCCAGCGATTTTATCAAATGCTTTTTCATCAATTACAGCGTTGATGAAATTGCCGAAGTCTTCTGTAGGACCCATTTTCATCGACTTCAAATCTTCTTGCAGGTATTTTTTTACATCGTCCCACAAATTGGAAGGAATGTAGCATCTGGAAGCAGCTGAACATTTCTGACCCTGATATTCAAATGCACCACGGCTGATGGCCGTAGAAACGGCTTTCGCATCTGCACTTTTGTGCACCATGATAAAGTCTTTTCCACCAGTTTCTCCAACTATACGTGGGTAGGATTTATATTTAAAGATATTCTCACCAATTGTTTTCCA
The DNA here is from genome assembly GCA_039971015.1 of Cyclobacteriaceae bacterium. GTDB lineage: Bacteria > Bacteroidota > Bacteroidia > Cytophagales > Cyclobacteriaceae > ELB16-189. The sequence continues at coordinate 699,855 of JBDVKV010000004.1, read as the reverse complement.
GATGGTCTGGAACACTTTGGTACTTCCTGTAAAGTGGATGCCACCAAAATCTTTGTGATTGAAGATTACATCACCTGTGGCTGGCCCGTCAGTATAGATTAAGTTAATTACACCATCAGGCAGACCGGCTTCTTTTAACACTTCCATGATTACCTGTGCAGAATAAACTTGTGTATAGGCGGGTTTCCATACTACTGTGTTTCCCATCATTGCCGCACTGGTGGGGAGGTTCAGACCAATGGCGGTAAAGTTAAAAGGTGTTAAAGCAAAGATGAAACCTTCCAGCGGTCTGTATTCCATGCGATTCCAAACACCAGCTGATGAACCCGGTTGATCTTTGTAAATCTCAGTCATGAAATGTACGTTGTACCTCAAGAAGTCAATCGATTCACAGGAGGCATCAATTTCTGCCTGAAAGGCATTCTTGGATTGACCAAGCATAGTTGCCGCATTGATCTTATGACGGTAAGGACCTGCAAGCAGGTCTGCTGCCTTTAAGAAAATACCTGCACGTTGTTCCCAACCTAAATTGGCCCAAAGTTCTTTGGCGGCCATTGCTGCGGAGATCGCTTGTTCTACATGGCTTTTATCTCCTTCATGAAATTGCCCAAGCACATGTTTGTGGTCGTGAGGAGGGGTAATAGAAATTGTCTTTCCAGTCCTCACTTCCTCAGCACCAATGTACATTGGAATATCTGCTTTTTTTGCACGCGCTTCTTCCAGCGCTTTCTTTAACAGTGCTCTTTCTTTGGAGCCCGGGGCATATGAAATAATGGGTTCGTTCTTGGGTGCGGGTACGTTATAAAAACCGTTGGCCATAATTAATAAAGTATTTTGTGTTCAAAAATGAGATAACATCTCCTTCCACCAGAAGGGATGCAAAGGTAATCATTTTGGAAACGATTAAAGGATGGATTTAAGTTCAATTAGATCTGAAATTTCGTGCTTTAGATCCGTTTTATGCCGCTTTTTAAGTGGATTGAAGAATACACTATCAATTGATGCATTGTGGGCTCCTTTAATATCTGTATTGAGGTTGTCTCCAATCATAATTACATCATCAGGTTGATAGCCCCCCTTCTTCATAGCGTAATCGAAAATTTCCTTTGCGGGTTTTTTATGACCTGCCGTTTCAGAGGTGATCACGCTATCGAAATAATTTGAAATGCCACTGGAAGCGAGTTTAGTTGCTTGAATATCATCAAAACCATTCGTGATAATAAGCATGTTGTATTTCTCTTTTAGGTAATCCAGTACCACTTTTGCATTCGGAAGCAAATTCTTTTTAGTAGGAGACAGGGCTACGTACTCGCTGGACATTTCAAGAGAGAGGTTGTAATCATCTACGCCCAGCGCCAGTAAAATGCGATGAAAGCGTTGGTAACGAATGACATCCCGTTGGATAATACCCAAATCATATTGATCCCACATTTGCATGTTCATTTCCATGAACACTTCAAGGAGATCTGCAAAGGAACTTACACCTTTATCTTTTAGATTTTTAATCTCATATAGTTCATTAAGTGCCTCTGCACAATTTTTATCATAATCCCACAGGGTATGATCAAGATCAAAGATCACACATTTATATGTTGATGCAGTCAAGGCTAAGATGGGGTAAGAGGTCGAATGTTGAGTTTGTTGAGGGCAAGTTCTCTATTGGAATATAGTGTTTCATAAACTTGCTGATCCTTTTGAAGTACCGGATCACGGCTTATGAACTGGAGAATCTGCTTGATAATATCGTGTACTTCATCTTTTATTTGATAGAAAACCCATTGATTGAGTTTGCGGATAGACAATATGTCCGAGTTCTTGAGATAGACCAGATGACGTGAAGTTTTCGTTTGGGTAAAATCGAGGATACGCTCCAGATCGCTGATGCACATTTCTCCATTATTCATGATTAAATTAAGTATGCGCAGCCTGGACGTATCAGAACACGAAAGAAAAATCTGAGCCCCCAGATCGATGTTGAAATGTTTTAATCTCATACCGTTGGTGGAATTATTTCGGCCGTAGAATAACTTTTATTGATGGTTCAAGTTAATACAAAAACATCAATGTAAATGCCCCGTTTAAACATTAGGGAGGTTTGTAATCAATCCGTATCTTTGATTAATTGACTGGTTATGAGGCGTATCAATATAAAGTGGTTTATCTTTTTTCTCGCATTGATTTTAGGGGTTTCGTCCACTGAAAGCATTGCGCAAAGCAAGAAGAGAGTGATTCAGCTCTCGGGAATAATTCTCAGCGAGGACAGTGTTTCGGGCCTTCCGGGAGTCCATATCTATGTGCCCAAGGCTGGGCGAGGCACCACTTCCAATAGAACAGGGTATTTTTCGATGCCAGTTTTGGAAGGAGATAGCGTAGTGATAAGTTCTGTAGGGTATAACCGCAGGCACTATATGGTACCCAAATCCATAAACGAGTACCTTACCATCATTGTAGAGATGGTACCGGATGTCACCTATTTGCAGGAAGTCGAAATCATGCCTTTCCCAACAGAGGAGGTTTTTAAAGAGGCGGTGCTTGCCTTGAACATACCTATGGATAATGGTGTGGATCCAAGGGCGATGAATGCAGAATTACTTGCATTGATGTTACGGACAACTCCGATGGATGGAGCTGCGAATTACAGGTATTACATGGATCAGTATACGGGGTCGGTCAATGCCCGCTTTCAACCCAGAACCAACCCGTTTCTCAATCCATTTAATTGGGCTAGGTTCTTCCGTGATTTGAAGAGAGAGAAGAATTAGCATAGGTACTTTTCGGACCTGTTGCCTGGTTGTTAAATTGCTTTTCAATTCATGAAGAATAACATCCTATGATTTAATGGCTACTCTCTACATCAAAAATATGGTCTGCAATCGTTGCATCATGGTTGTACAACAGACCTTGGAGCAGCAGGGTTTTCATCCTGAGCAAGTCACATTGGGAGAGGTGAGACTTAAGGAAGAGGTGCTTTCCGAAACCCAGCTCGAACAACTTGATAAGTCTTTAATTGATCTGGGTTTTGAAAGAATTGACAATCAAAAGGCCAGACTCATCGAGGCCATTAAGAATAAGGTAATTCATTTTGTCCACCATTCGAACCCGGCAGACAGAAAATTCAATTGGTCCACTATTTTAAGCGAAGAATTGCACTTTGAGTACAACTACCTTAGTAGTCTTTTTTCTTCTGTAGTGGGGATCACCCTTGAGCAATTTATTATTCGCCAAAAAATAGAGAGAGTAAAAGAGCTCCTGTTTTATGACGAACTCAACCTCAGTGAAATAGCAAACAGAATGGGTTATAGTAGTGTAGCCCATCTATCCGGTCAATTCAAAAAGATTACGGGTCTTACTCCTAGTGAGCTAAAAAAGTCAAGAGCCATTGATCAGCAGCGTAAACCGCTGGATAGTGTTTCTTAGAATTCTATAATTCTTTCCCGCATAAGTGTAACAGAGATATTGTGTCTGCTGCCTTCCTTTGACCTGTAAAATCAAAAAAAATGGAGCAGCCTAAAGAGTTCTTTATTCGGGGAATGGTGTGTGATCGATGTGTTTCGGTCATAAAAAATGGAATCACCAATATGGGCCTACCCGTAGAAAAGATCAGTCTTGGGAAAATTACAATGACCCAACCTCAGGGAGAGGCAGAGATTATCAAAATACGAGATTTTTTGAACGTACATGGCTTTGAGTTGATAAGCAACAGACAAACCAAAATTATTAGTCAAGTGAAGGTACTGATCAACGAATTTTTTTCAGATAATGGGGAAGATGTTCGCAGGGTTAAGTTCTCCGCGTTGTTGGCTGAGGCTCTAAATATGAATTATGATTCAATTAGCGAAACTTTCTCTGTTTCTGAAGGAATAACCCTCGAGCACTATATCATTAACAAAAGAATCGAGCGGGTAAAGGAACTGCTTGTCTATACGGACAATAGCCTAACTGAAATCGCTCACCAATTAGGATTCAGCAGTGTCAATCATTTATCAAGACAATTTAAGGAACTGACAGGTTTGACACCTTCCATATTTAAATCCCTTCGACAGGAGAAAAGAAATCTCTCCGAGCGTATTTCCAACTAAGTGGCAGAAATTCAGTAAAAGTGCCTGCTTCTTGATGAATGTGAAATCATGTAAATCTTGGGCACAACTATGCAAAACCAGAGATTGATGTTGACAGTATACTTGCAGTATAAGTCAGAACAAAAAATATAAAAGAATAGAATTCATGACAATAACCAGTATAAAAAATAAACCGAATACTATCCGCGAATCATTTCCAGTTCTGGAAATGACCTGTGCGGCCTGCGCGATCAGTGTGGAGTCGATGCTCAAGTCGGCAAACGGAGTAAAAGATGCAGGCGTAAATTTCGCCAATCAATCTGCTTGGGTAGAGTATGATGAAACTGTAGCCAAGCCCATTGATCTTCAAAATGCAGTACGCGCCATTGGTTATGATTTAGTAGTGGATGTTGAAGATCCACAAGCCATTAAAGAAGAAGCACAAAAAAGACATTATAATGAGGTAAAAAACAGAACCATCTGGTCTTCGGTATTGGCATTGCCGGTAGTCATTATTGGTATGTTTTATATGGACATGCCTTATGGTAATTATATCTCCATGGTGTTCGCTGCTCCAGTGGTATTTTATTTTGGCAGAAACTATTTTATCAATGCTTTTAAGCAAGCCAGATTTGGTAAGTCGAATATGGATACGCTGGTCGCGTTATCCACAGGGATTGCATTCGCGTTTAGTGCATTCAATACTTTCTTTGCGGAATTTTGGCATGCTCGAGGCATTCACGCGCATGTGTACTATGAGGCAGCTGCTGTGGTAATTGCTTTTATTTCTTTGGGGAAATTGTTGGAAGAAAAGGCAAAATCAAACACCTCTTCAGCCATTAAGAAATTAATGGGCCTACAGCCTAAAACAGTGCGCGCCATTGTGGATGGAGTAGAGCAGGAACTACCTATATCCGCAGTAAGGGTGGGTCATATTATAGTAGTGCGTCCAGGCGAGAAAATTCCAGTAGATGGAAAAGTGGTATCAGGATCTTCATTTGTAGATGAAAGTATGATATCGGGTGAACCGGTACCGGTTGAGAAGAGCGGAGGAGAATCTGTTTTTGCAGGTACAATCAATCAGAAAGGGAGTTTCCAGTTTGCCGCAGAAAAAGTAGGGGGCGATACCATTCTCGCTCAGATTATAAAAATGGTTCAGGATGCTCAAGGCAGCAAAGCGCCCGTCCAAAAGTTAGTGGATAAAATCGCAGGTATATTCGTTCCTATCGTGATAGGCATTGCCATCCTTACTTTTGCTACCTGGATCTTAGTAGGTGGCGACAATGCTTTTACACACGCTTTGTTAACTTCAGTTACAGTGCTTGTAATTGCCTGTCCTTGTGCTTTAGGACTTGCAACACCAACGGCTATTATGGTGGGTGTTGGTAAAGGTGCAGAAAACAACATTTTGATAAAGGATGCAGAAAGTTTGGAGTTGGCGCATAAAGTAAATGCAGTAATACTGGATAAAACAGGAACGATAACTGAAGGTAAGCCTGTAGTAACTGATTTGATTTGGGATGTGAAAGTGAATGCTGACCTTGAGAATATTCTCTATTCTATAGAAACTCAATCGGAACATCCGCTGGCAGATGCCGTTGTGAATCACCTAAAAGCGAAAGGTGCAAAAAATGCAGAACTGGAAAACTTTGAAAGTATCACTGGTAGAGGTGTTCGGGCTAATCGAAAGGGGTTGTCCTATTTTGTGGGCAATCGAAAATTGATTGATGAGAATAATGTTTCGATTAGTGAAACTATATTAGCCAAAGCAGGTCAATTGCAGGCGCAAGCTAAAACAGTTGTGTATTTCTTTAATTGTGAGGAGGTACTCGCAGTGCTTGCCATTGCAGATAAAATCAAAACTACTTCTGCTGCTGCCATAAAGACCTTGCAAGAAAAGGGGATTGAGGTATGTATGTTAACAGGAGATAATGAACAAACAGCCAAGGCAGTTGCACAACAGGTAGGGCTAAAGCATTTTATAGCAGAGGTGTTGCCATCTGATAAGGCGGAATTTGTGCGACAGTTGCAAGAAGAAGGTAAAGTAGTAGCCATGGTAGGGGATGGAATCAATGACTCTCATGCACTGGCTCAGGCTGATGTAAGCATTGCCATGGGGAAGGGATCCGACATTGCTATGGACGTTGCAAAAATGACCTTGATCACATCGGATCTTAAGTCCATTCCAAAAGCATTAAACCTTTCTTCAAAAACGGTGAGAGGGATCAAGCAAAATTTATTTTGGGCATTTATCTACAACGTAATCGGGATTCCTATTGCTGCTGGCATCTTATATCCGGTAAATGGTTTCTTGCTCGATCCAATGATCGCTGGCGCAGCTATGGCAATGAGTTCTGTAAGTGTTGTAGGGAATAGCTTAAGATTGAAATTTGCTAAAATTTAAGCAACGCAGCTTAAATTTTTCAGAAACCATAAAAGCCTGGCGATAGCTGGGCTTTTTGTTTTAGGTAATTACACAATAATTATATAAACGAAACCCATTAATGTATAGAATGTCAAATGGTTTTTACCAGAACCTTTGCATAAAACATTTAACAAATTTTTATGTCAAAAACATTAACAATGGATGCGGCCAACATTTATCCAATGCGTTGGTCTGCATTAGCTGTACTGTGCGCTGCACAATTTATGGTAATAATGGATACTTCCATTATCGGTGTGGCATTGCCTGCGATTCAAAATGATTTGAATTATGCACCCTCAGGTTTACAGTGGATATTCAATGCCTATGTAATCATCTTCGGTGGTGTTTTGCTTCTTGGTGGTAAGTTGTCTGATTTGTATGGCCCTAAAAATATCTTCATGTGGGGATTTGGAATACTTACAGCAGCCTCTCTTTTAACAGGCCTTGCCTGGTCAGAAATGTCAATGAATATAGGGCGAGGGCTACAGGGTCTTGGGGCTGCATTGATTGCACCTTCAGCTTTAACATTGCTGATGACCATCTTCACCGACCCTAAAGAACTTGCCAAAGCCTTTGGATTTTGGGGAGCTTCTGCGGCTGCTGGCGGATCAGCAGGAGTTTTTTTAGGAGGACTGCTCACTCAATACTTATCATGGCGCTGGACTTTTTTCATCAATATCCCACTGGGTATCATTGTGATGATAGCAGGAGTTTCATTGTTGGTGGCAGGAAGAAAGCAAAAGGGAGCCATTGACTATATCGGGGCAATATTGGTAACAGCCGCAACTATGGTTACTGTTTATACTTTGGTTATGGTCGATAAAAACGGATGGACGTCAGGTGCAACATTAAGTTTGTTTGCAATAGCGCTGGCTTTATTTATAGCATTCGTTACAGTTCAGCGTAAGTCTTCAGCGCCATTGCTTCCACTTTCAATTTTCAAAGTACCCAACTTGTCATCTGGTAATATTGTTATGGCATTAATGGCGGGCGCCTGGATACCATTGTGGTTTTATTTGAATCTGTATCTTCAACAATCACTTCACTATTCGGCATTCGCATCGGGTTTGGCATTGTTGCCTATGACATTTGCCATCATGGTATTAATGGTGGGAGTAACGGGAAAGCTAATTGCTAAATTTGGTTACAAATTAAATTTAATATTAGGACTTCTTTCCTTAACAGCATCGTTGATATGGTTTTCATTCGTTCCTGAAAATGGTGATTTCCTTACTCATGTGTTAGGGGCCTCTTTATTGGGTGCTATGGGTATGTCGTTAGCTTACATACCTGGAACAATGGCTGCTATGTCAGGAGCTAAACCTGAGGAAGCAGGAGTGGCATCAGGTCTGGTCAATACAACTTACCAAGTAGGTTCAGCAATTGGACTAGCAATTGCAGTTGCAGTTGCGATTTCTACTACCAATGATTTATCCGCTAGTGGTGTTGCGGAGCAAGAAGCACTCAATACAGGTTTTCAAACTGCATTCAGAGCAGCAGCTTTCATCAGTGGATTAAGCGTAATTATTGCGGCACTGGGAATTAAACAATTCAAGCAATAAGAAAATATCAAAAGTGAAAAGAGCGTGTTCACGCTCAACTAAGTTGGCTGACTTAAAAAGTACAATTGTTGTACGCTTTTAAGTCAGCCATTTTGTTTCAAGTAACTATATAAACACTACCTGTTTAAATACAAATCAAAGGGAAAACCTATCCCGTTCTTTGCTTCATAAACAAACCAAAAATTATGAAGACAAATACATTAATAAATTATCTTCTGGTAATGGCAATGGGAGCAGCTGTTATGGCCTGTTCTACAAAAGCCAATACCGCTGAGAGCGCTCCGGTAGGGATGTCAAAACTTCCGGTAGATGTTCGTGTAGTTGAGGCAATTCCTCTTACACAGGAAGAAGTGGTGGCGGGATCTATTCTGCCAAACAGAGAGGTAACTATCGTGAGCGAAGTCTCGAGAAAAATAGTTGCCATTCAGTTTGATGATGGAAGCCATGTTGCAAAAGGTCAACTTCTGTATAAGTTGGATGATGCTGATATTTTGGCTCGCCTTAAACAAACTGAAGCTGAGTTGAATCTTGTGAAATTAAACGAATCACGCCTGGCTGAACTTTTAAAAAATGAATCGGTAAAGCAAGAAGAATATGATGTGGCTTTCAGTAAGCTCCAATCATTGCAGGCCGCTGAAGAGTTGCTAAAGGTGGACCTTTCGAAGACCACTATTCACGCTCCCTTCTCTGGTTTTATTGGTATTACCAAATTGCAAATTGGTGCATTGGCTGGCGCAGGTACACCACTGGTAACTTTACAAGAATCAGGAAGTGTAAAAATACAATTCAGTATTCCTGAAAAGTATGCTTCCTCTGTAAAACCGGGTAAGCAAATCACTTTTACTACATCCTTGAGTGATCAAAAACAATACGCCAGAATCAGTGCAATTGAGCCTGGTGTTGATCCTTTGAGCAGAAACATTAAGGTTCAGGCTGTTGCTGGAAATGCGAATGGTTCCTTGAAACCAGGAATGTCTGCAAAAATATTTTACAATATAACCAATGAAGGAGAACTAGGGATGGCGCTTCCAACCGAGTCGCTTATTCCTGGCGCAAATGGTTACAGCGTATTTGTTGTAAAGCAAGGTCTGGCCAGAATGACTCCAGTTGCTATATGGAACCGCAACGAAGCTGAAGCAATTATTTCTTCTGGGTTAAATAATGGAGATACCGTAATGGTATCCAATATCCTGCGTACCGGTGAGGGAACTCCTGTACAAGTGATATCCTCTAAATAATTAAGATTATGAGCTTACCATCATTAAGTATTAGAAAACCCGTGTTGGCTGGTGTGTTCTCCGCCATCATCGTGGTTATGGGAATTGTTGGGTGGAAATATTTGGGTATTCGTGAATTTCCATTGACAGAGCCTCCCGTAATCGCTGTGATTACTTTTTACCCAGGAGCAAGCCCTGATGTGATCGCTTCCAAAATCTCAAAACCATTGGAAGAATCAATTGCTGAAGCCAATGGGTTACGCACCATCTCTTCAGAATCTCGAGAGCAAGTGAGTATCATTTCCGTTGAGTTCAATCGTGATGTGAATTTGGAAGATGCCCTGAACGATGTTCGCGATAAAGTTTCCAAGTCAAAAAATCAATTGCCTGCCGATGTTGATCCTCCCATCGTGGAGAAGGCCAGTTCAGCGGATAACCTGGTTGCCTTTTTGGAAGTGGAAAGTGATACACGTGATATCAAAGAGGTCAGTCATTTGGCGTCTACAGTTATTAAGGAACGTATGCAATCGATTCCTGGTATCCAACGTGTGCAAATTGTAGGAGAGCATAAATATGCCATGCGATTGCGCTTCGATCCTATTCAACTGGCATCGTATCAACTTACGCCAGAGGATATTCGGTTGGCACTTATGCGTGAGAACATCGATTTACCATCAGGAAGAATTGAAGGGGAAACCAGTGAATTAAGTGTGCGTGCCTTTGGTCGACTTACGACTACGGAAGAGTTTAACAATATGATAGTTAAGCAAACAGGTACTTCTGTCATTCGATTAAAAGACGTGGGTTATGCAGAACTAGGCGAAATGAACGAGAGAAATGCGATTGTTAATAGCACGGATAAGGCAGATCGTATTGGTGTAGGTGTAGCCATTCAAATACAACGTGGTGCCAATGCTATAGAAGTAGTAGATGAATTCTATAAACGCCTTGAGCAATTGCGTAAGGAGATATCTTCAGAGTATAGATTAATTGTGGGTTTCGATTATACCAAACCTGTACGCGAATCTATCCATGAGGTAGAGGAGACTTTGTTTATTGCCTTTGGACTAGTGGTACTTATTATCTTTCTTTTCCTTCGGGATTGGCGCTCGACCATAATTCCAGTGTTGGCAATTCCGGTTTCTATACTATCCGCTTTTTTCATCATGTACGTTGCAGGCTTCTCCATCAACGTGTTAACGTTACTCGGACTGGTACTTGCAATCGGTCTCGTAGTAGACGATGCGATAGTTGTTCTGGAGAATATTTACAAAAAAGTGGAGGAAGGCATGGCACCTGTTCAGGCGGCTTTTGCAGGTTCAAAGGAAATTTACTTTGCAGTAATCTCAACCACCATCACATTGGCTGCTGTGTTCCTACCCATCATTTTTATGGGAGGCATAAGTGGTCAGTTGTTCAAGGAGTTTGCGATTGTGGTATCTGGTTCAGTGTTGGTGTCTGCTTTTGTTGCACTTACACTATCACCTATGTTGAGTGCCTACTTGCTGAAGAAGCATGATAAACCCAATTGGTTACACCGCGTCACTGAGCCATTCTTTTTAAAGTTGAACGGAGGTTATGCATTCCTTTTAGATGGTTTTATGAAACATCGTTATCTGGCCTGGGTTTTTGTGGTTGGAATGGCAGCCTTGATTTATCACTTAGGTAAAAAGTTGCCTTCAGAGTTGGCTCCAGTTGAAGATCGTTCTAACATGATGTTGATTGCCATTGCACCAGAAGGTGTTTCTTATGATTTCATGAAAAAGAACATGAAGGAAGTAGGGCACTATGTGAATGATAACACCGAAGGTCTTTATCAAACTTATTCGATGGTTGCAATTTCTTTCATCCCTGCACCAGCCCCGGTAAACGTAGCAGTTCAAAGTATTTACTTGAAGGATCCTAAGGAGAGAAAAGCAACTGCCCAGCAATTGTATTATCAATATGGTGCTGCATCTGGCCAGTTCAGGAATATTTTATTATTCCCATACATGCCTCCAACCATCGGGACACGGTATGGTGGTGGCCAGCCAGTGCAATTTGTATTGCAAGCTTCTAATCTTGACAGTCTCTCGAGCATACTTCCTAAATTTTTGAACGCTGCTCGCCAAAGCCAGAAGTTAATGTTTGTGGATAGTGATTTAAAAATCAACAAACCTGAATTGCAGATTAATATAGATCGTCAGAAGGCGGCATTAATGGGGGTATCCATTCAAGAAGTAGCACGTGCACTTCAGCTTTCTTTTTCTGGTCAGCGATATGGTTACTTCTTGCAAAACGACCGTCAGTATGAGGTGATCGGGCAGGTAGAGCGCAACAATAGAAACGACATTAGTGATTTGCGATCCATTTATGTGAAGTCATCCAATAATCAAATGATCTCGCTGGATAACCTCGTAACTATTAATGAAGGTATTAGTCCAGCTGCGATCTACAGATATGATCAATTTACTTCTGCCACAATTTCTGCCGGTCTTGCTCCAGGTGTAAGTCTTGAAGAGGGGATCAAAGAAATGGAAAGGATCAAAGCAGAAGTACTGGGTGAAACATTCAAGAGTACTTTGGCAGGTCAATCAAGAGATTTTGTAGAGAGTCAAGGCAACTTAACTTTTACGCTCATCCTGGCCTTGTTGATGATTTACATGATTTTGGCAGCACAATTTGAAAGCTTACGCGATCCGCTCATCATCATGCTCACTGTGCCCATGGCGATTGCAGGAGCCTTGATCAGTTTGGATTGGTTTAGCCAAAGCTTGAACGTATTCAGTCAGATAGGTATAATTACCTTGATAGGATTGATTACTAAAAATGGAATTCTGATTGTTGAATTTGCCAATCATTTAAAGGATACAGGACTTTCAAAATTTGAAGCAGCAAAGCTGGCAGCGGAACAACGTTTCCGTCCTGTTCTAATGACTTCATTAGCCATGATCTTTGGTGCGTTACCTATCGCATTGACTACTAACAGCCGTCAATCTTTGGGAATTGTAATTGCAGGTGGTTTGATCTTCGCTGGTATTCTTACACTTTTTGTAATACCCGCTGTCTACTCTTACTTATCTACCTCCAAGCGCAAGAAAGAAGCAGTGGATGAAGCACTTTTTATTTAAGTCTCAAATTCTAATCGTTATGAAAAATAATATAAAACAAATGGTGATTGGGTTTTTAACGCTCACCACCATGACGTTAGGCTTGGCGCAGGAACATAAAGTTTCCCTGAGTGAAGCTTTAATGTTGGCAAAGGAAAATAACAAATCCTTAAAGGTTCATTACCTCGAGGAGAAATTTGCGGAGGAATCAATCAAAGTGAGCAAGGGCAATCTTTTACCGTCCTTGTCAGCTAATGGCAACTATTCTTACTATTTTGATCGTCAGGTAATTTTTATGCCGGGTTCATTTGTGGGAAGTGAAACTGATCCGGTTGTAGATGTGGCAGTAGGAGGGAGAAACACATTCAGTACATCCATTTCACTTCATCAGCCTATTGTATCAGAGGCTGCAAGAAGGCAGGTGAAAAGTGCCAAAATTGAAAAGGCGCAACAGGGGCAGATGACGCTTGATCATAAGGCGCGGTTAACTGTGTTGCTTACTTCCACTTATTTGAAGGCACTCCTGATTCGTGAAAGCTTGAATTTAAATCAGCAAAGTCTTGAAAGAAATTTGAGATCACTGGATGATTCCCGTTCATTGTTGCGCCAAGGTAAGAGCCTGAAGATAGACACGCTAAGAAATTTCATCGCAGTGGAAAACCTGGGAACGACAGTTACTTATTTGGAAAGTCAATATGAAGTAACTTTACTTCAGTTAAAACAAATTATGGGGCTTCAACAGGATGATGTTCTTGTGTTGACTGACAATTTAGAGCATGATAATTCAATTCAATATTTTGAACCTTATCATGTGGTAGATGAAATTTTGTCGAATCGCCCGGATCTTCAATGGAGAAAATTAACAGTGGAACTCAATAAAAGTTTGATGAGTCAAAGCCAGGCGCAGCGATTGCCAACCGTTTCGGTCGTAGGATCTTACCAGCTGCAAGCACAATCGGATAATCGTCAATTCGATGCTTATCGCTGGCCACGGACTTCATTCCTGGGTCTTCAGGCAAACGTACCCATTTTCACTGGTAATAAAATAAATTCCCGGATAAGGCAATCCAGCCTGCGTACGCAGGCTAGTGAGTTGGAATTATTGGATGCCATGGAGAATGCGAAAACTGAGGTGGCTGGTCTGGAGAGTAAATTGAAAGAAGTGCTGCAACGACTCACTGTATTTGAAAGAACGGTCGAGGCAGCTGAAATGAACTACCGAATAGTAAACGACAGATACAAAAATGGGTTGAGTTCCAGGTTGGAGATTACAGATGCAGAACTTTCTCTCACTGAAGCAAAGATGAATCAGCTGCACGCAGTTTATAATGTACGAATGGCCAAATTAGAAATGGACAAGGCCTTAGGATTATTGGCTAACTAACCCAAATGGAAAGGGATGTAGCTATTTTAATGGCAGATTTAACAGGATACACCGCCATGACAGACGTGCATGGCGGTGCTTCTGCTGCTAAGATAGTGGACAAGTATATGCAGCTTGTAGATAAGGCGTGTGTTGGAACTTGTAAAGTTATTCAGCGTATAGGAGACCAGGTGGTAATGATTTCCGATCAGCCAATGGATATTGCGCTGTCTGCCCAGCACTTGAACTCGCTAGCGCTCAAGGAGCATGATTTTTTGGCCATTCATTCGGGTATTCACTACGGATCTGTTTTTGAGCAAAATGGTAGTTTATTTGGGTCAACCATCAATGTTGCTTCAAGAATAATGAACCTTGCCCAGCGTGGACAGGTAGTTTGCTCAGAGGCATTTTTAAATGCAATTCGAACCCAGTCATCAATAGAGGTAAATCCACTAGGAAAATTTAGACTCAAAAATGTAATGGCCGAGATGGTACTATTTGAACTGCCCAACCAATCTGAAACAGCCCCGCTTTTACCCATTGACCCAGTATGTCATATGCATGTTGATCCTGCTAAAAGTGATTATTCACTGTTGCAAAATGGTCAGTCTTTTCACTTCTGTAGTAAATATTGCCTAGAGCTATTTATAGCTGATTTTAGTTCTGAATGAGCCAATTTCTTCTCGTGTAATCATATAAATCCTTCCGGTTTAAGTGCAACAGTTGAGCCTATGTGTGGGGGTATATTTGACTATGAAATCGCAGGAAATCACGAAACTTTTACATCGACAATTTCTTTTGTTGGTGGGTCTCTTGGTGGCGACAATTTGTTTCACAATAATTTTTTGAGGTATGAAAAAGCAAGTGGTCATAAAAAGAATTACTCATCCTACTACTGACTCAGTTACACTTTGGTTTGATAACGTGCCTGAATTATCGGAATACAAACCAGGGCAACACGTTTCCCTTACCCTACAAATTGAAGACGAATATGTAAGTCGGAATTATTCTTTTAATACATCGCCTTACACTGATGATGAACTAGGTATTACCATACGTGCAATTCCGCATGGAAAAGTCTCCACCTATCTTTTGACGAATGCCAAAACTGGTATGGAAGTATTTCTTGAAGGACCCCTGGGCGATTTTTCACTACAGCAAGCGGATAAACATAAAAAACATTATGTGTTTTTGGCAGGTGGAAGTGGGATCACACCTATTATTTCGATGATTCGGTCCATTTTGTACAGTGATTCGAATTCGATGGTTTCTCTTATTTATGCGAATCATTCATTTATGAAAATAATATTCAGAGAAGAGATTGCGGTATTGGAGCGTGTCTTCTCTAATCGATTTTCTGCATTCCATGTGTTATCCGATGTGTCTGGCATGCCAGAGGGCTTTACCCCATTTTATAGTGGAAGGTTAAGCAGGTTGATAGCAAAGAAGCAGATTAAACAATTGATGGCCAATATTGATCTTCCCACTGAATTCTATTTGTGTGGCCCACTCTCTTTTATGGAAATGCTTGTGGAGACATTATCCTCCATGGGAATTAGTGGAGAATCCATCCACAAAGAGCATTTTTTTGTTCCTGGAAGTGAGTCAACAATTGACTTTGATAGCCTGCCACCCACTGAGGTAATTATCAGATGGAGAAACCAGGATCGATTGGTACAGGTGGCAACAGGCCAGTCTATTTTAGATGCTGCGTTGCAATGTGGTTTAAAGTTGCCTCACTCCTGTAAGGAAGGACAGTGCGGAAGTTGCAGGTCTGCTTTGGTATCGGGATCGGTTGAATTGAGAAAGAATCATATTCTGACAGATTCTGAGCTGCGAGAAGGACAGGTGTTACTTTGTGAGGGGTTTCCAATAAGTAGTTATGTGGTAATCATGCCGATCAATCAACCTATTGCTTCCGTTAAGCAGTCTTTTAACTCAGCAGAAATTATATAATCGTATTGGGCAATTGTACAAATCTACTGAATGTGGTAAACGTTTAATTCAAGAAAGGAAAGCAATGACAACGATCAATCTCGTTATCCCAAACATGGTCACCCCTTACTGTCAAATGACAGTTGTTGATTCAATAATGTTTGCTGGAGGCACGGTCAGGAATATTGTACCCACTATTGCTGAAGTTGAATTAGATAATCTCTTATCGAAGGAAGAAATTGTGGTTGCCATTGAAAGAGCAGGCTACGAAGTAGAATTAACATTTGAATAATTGTAAATATGGAAACAATTAAATTGATTATTCCAAAAATGAGAAGCACCCATTGCCAAATGATAGTGGGGAATACCGTAAAGTCAATTGGTGGAACTGTGAGGAGTTTAATTTCCGCAGAAGCTGAAGTGGGACTATCGAATGGATTAACTAAAGAAGATGTAGTTGGCGCAATTGAAAAGGCTGGCTACATAGTTGTAAACGATTAACTAAATTTTGAAAAGATGGAAACAATTAAGTTTAAAACCGACATAAAGTGTTCAGGTTGTATTGCAAAAGCTACTCCTTATTTGAATGAAGCATTTGGTGAGGACAATTGGGAGGTAGATACTACCAATCCTTCCAAGGTACTTACGATAATAGGGGAGACTGATGAAAGCAGGATAAAGGCTGTAGTTGCGAAAGCTGGATACAAAGCAGAGAAACTTTAAGTTTTTTAACTACAAAAAAATGGCAAAAGGCCGAGATTTCTGTCGGCCTTTTTATCCATAATTTAATATTTATTACTTGGTATGACTAATGTTGGAATGTCGTAAATCATTTTTTGATTACTATTGATACCCAATAACTTCTCCCACCAAGTCGCTTCCTTTTCCATCTGACAAATAAGGTCAGGCGCATATTTTGTGATAACCTGAGCAAGTTCCTTAGCTGTTGAGTGAACAAGCTCAAACTTATGGGTAAAGTTAACATTTGAATTGCCAAGCGGTATCCCATATTTGAACAGCATCTTCTTAATGCTTTGAACACAGTCCACGATGGTTAATTGATTATTTCCATAATCCAGGATACTCAATAACGGTTGAAGCGATTTCTCATGTATTGGTCTTCCGTCTCTTATCATCACTACCTTATTGGGTGTCATAGGCATGATCATAGAAGGAACATACAGGCAAGGTATCTTTAGGTCATTCCTTTGAGCAATTTTTTCGTCTTTATCCAATACAAGTACATTGGGAGATGTTTCTGATATTCTTGTTTTAATGGAGGTCACAGGATCTCCCATAGCAACAAAAGTACTGGTTACCTCTACTCCAAAATCATTTATTATTTCTTTTACTGAGTTTAATTTTTTGTATGCATTGTATACTGCTTTTCGTATCTCATTTTGCATTGTTAAGGGACTCTCAGAGCTAGATAAATTATCGTTGGGTAAAGCATGAAATAATTCTATAGTACCTTCGCACATATGTGCTAGATGCATGGCATACCTCAATGCGTTATACGATGGCATTGAAAAATCAACAGGAACAAGAAGCCGAAGTTTGTTTTTTCTTGTTGAAACTTTCTCTTGTACGTTCTGATACTTTCTTACAACAGGGTTTCTGATCATAACTTTGAATCTTTTCAGTGAACTTCTTCTACTAACTCCACTTTTAACCTATTTGGAGTTGCTTCTTCTTTCGGGGTTTTTCCGTCAATAAGAGTGACTTCAATGTCTCTCGACTTAGCTGTCTTTTTGAAATTGTTAATAACCTCCAATACATCGTGATCAATATTTACTGATCGACTTATATCGATGGTTACATGGCAGCCATCTTTAACATTGTTGAGTTCATTTAAAATGGCCCCCTTGTTTATGAAATACACTTCTTCTGCCAATGTCATTTTAACCCGGTTCTGTCCGCTATTACTCTCAACATGTAGAAAATGAGAATTTTTGAAACTTCTCTTTAATATTATTACCAATGAAACAGCAAATCCCATTATGATTCCCGACAAAAGGTCGGTGACCACCACTCCAATGACGGTAACGATAAATGGTATAAACTGTCCCCAACCCAGCTTATATATTTCTTTTATACTTTCTGGCTTGACAAGCTTAAATCCAACAATTAATAATATTGCGGCCAATACTGCCAGCGGAATCATGTTCAATATGCCAGGTATTGTTGCAACGCATATCAGTAAGAAAATACCATGAAGGATTGCTGATAATTTTGTTTTTCCTCCTGATTGTATGTTTACCGAACTTCTAATAATTACCTGTGTTACCGGTAGTCCCCCAATTAAACCCGATACCATGTTACCAGCACCCTGAGCGATAAGTTCACGGTTGGTGTTGGTCACTCTCTTTTGTTTATCCAGATTATCCGTTGCTTCAACCGATAACAGTGATTCTAGACTGGCAACTACAGCTATAGTAAATGCGATTAACCAGATATCAGAATTAAAAATATATTGAAAACTTGGGATCGTGAATTGTCCCATAAACTGATTCAGGTTGTCAGCGGTTGGCACATTTACCAGGTGCTGTTGTTCCAATGAAAGTTTAGGAAAATAGTTCACTGCTACTATTTGGTATACAATACCAAAGACTACCACTACCAATGGTCCCTGAATCAACTTGAAGAATGTGTGTCGCTTTCCTAAATAATTGTCCCAGAATAACATAATGGCAAGAGAAAGCATTGAAACTAATATAGCACCAGGTGAAATGGCATCAATCATTGCCACTATTTCAGAGAATGTATTCTCTCCATCAGCTTGAAGGAAAGTTAAATCCCCTTCGTAATCACTATCGTAGCCAAAGGCGTGAGGTATTTGTTTTAAAATGATGATCACACCAATGGCAGTAAGCATACCTTTGATTACTGATGAGGGGAAGTAGTATCCAATCACTCCGGCCTTTAATACACCCAGTATAATTTGTATCAAACCTGCCAAAACTACAGCTATCAGAAAGGCTTCAAAAGCTCCTAACTTTTCAATGGAATTGAGTACAATGACTGTAAGTCCGGCTGCAGGGCCACTTACACCCAATGCTGAATTACTAATCATACCCACCACAACACCACCTACAACACCCGCGATGATTCCAGAAAAAAGCGGTGCTCCACTTGCCAGCGCAATACCCAAACAAAGAGGAAGCGCAACAAAGAAGACTACTATACTCGAGGGGAGATCATTTTTTAAATGGGCAAAAGGATTTTTTTCTTGATTGAAAATAGACATTGCATCAAAGGATTTAATTCGATGCAAGAATATGGATTTGGTATTAGAGGAGTATAAGAGCCAGATTAGAATTCAATTAGAAATTGCCAGAAGGCATTTTAGCGACCGGAAGTGTAACAATTACCTCGGTACCCTTGTTAATAATTGATTTGAACTCCATGGTTCCCTTGTGCAACTCCATAATCTTGGAGGTAAGTGGAATGCCTATGCCCACACCTGCAATTTTGCGTGCGTTGTATGCGCGATGAAAGGGTTGTATGAGTTTTGGAATATCTTCTGCAGGGATCCCTATTCCTTCATCTTTGATAGAAACAATAATTTCTTCCTTTGTAGCACGTATAGATATGTGAACAGGCTTGTTGTAAGAAAACTTACATCCATTCTCTATCAGGTTTATAAAGCTTGTTTCTAATAAGTGAGCGTTCCCATTAATCAAGTATTCTTCAGTTTCACTGCTTTCAAAGTGGATATTATAGTCCGCATTGAGATAGTTTAATTTCTCCAGACAAGAGTTGAGTACTTCCCTAACACTTATAAGGTTCATTGCTAAAGTAGCTTGCTTGCTGTTGATACCCGAAAGTTTTAGGAGATTGTTGACCAACTTGTTGAGCCTGTCGGCCTCTTCAGTTATTACCTTAAAAGAGTTTATATATTCTTCTTTGGACCGCGGCCGTTCCAAAGCAAATTCAGATTCACCACTAATGATAGTGAGTGGATTTCGAATTTCATGTGAAGCGCTATCAATAAAGGAACGTTGCGTTTCAAAAGCTTCCGCTAGCCTATCCAAAAGGTTATTGAAAGCTATGGCAAATTGTCCTAATTCATCATCAGGGTTATTAACATCTAATCGTTCATTGAGGTTATTGGCACTGATGGTATTGGCTTGATATATCTTTTGAAAAATGGGATTTAAGATGTAGCCAGAAACTCCATAGCTGATCAAAATCATGATAAAGATGCAAGTGGCAATACCGATGAATATGATGGTAAGAAAATGATCCATTAACCGAATGCCGATGTAGTCGACTGCCGTAAGTATTACGAGGTAGTCTTTTTGGTTTACATTAAATACTTTGCCAGCTCCCTGTTTGTCACCCAATGTAAAAAATGCCTCGCCTTTAGTAATTAAATCGTTGATGAATTGATCAGGATAATCCTCTTTAATTTGGGAACGAAAATCATTGGAAAGTTCCAAAACTTCTTCCGTTTCCTCAGGGAGTTTGTTGAGGAATTGATCTTGAATGGTTTTAAATGCTTCTTCGGAGAAGTTATCCTTTTCAAGAAACATTTTCTCAGTGACCTCAATCCGTTGCTTCAGCCTGTTATTAAATTCACTTACCCGATAGTGAGCAAAGAAAAAATAGATGATTATTCCGAATGCCATCATGGTAATGGATGCACTGAGGCCAAAGGAAACAGATAACTTATCTCTGATTTTCATAGTTACACTGATTCCTTGATCACATACCCCATGCCTATTACGGTTTTGATAAGTTGGAATTCAAAACCCTGATCTACTTTTTTGCGAAGATAGTTGATGTACACGTCTACTACATTGGTACCCAGATCGTGGTTAATATCCCATACACTTTCCAGTATATCCATTCGTGATACCACTTTGTTCTTGTTCTGCATGAGGTATTCCAACAACCTGTATTCTCTAGCGGTCAGTGCAATTACTTTACCTTGCCTTCGCACTTCTTTGGTTTCTCTATCAAGTTCCAAATCCTGTACCTTTATTTTTTGAGCGTGTACTGATTTTCGCCTACCCAAAGCTTGTACCCTGGCCAGGAGCTCCCGGATTTTGAAGGGTTTTACTAAATAATCATCGGCTCCAATATTTAAACCTTCTACAATATCATCTGTGGTGCCCAGAGCGGTAAGGATAAGTATGGATATATCTGATCCGAATTCGGCTTTTAGCTTGCGGCAGACTTCCAATCCGTTCATTTCGGGCATGATTACGTCCAGAATGACAACATCGAATTTATTCCGTTGAGCCATCCTTAGCCCTGTACTTCCATCAAAAGCCTGAGTAACCTGAATTCCGTTCTCTTCCAGTCCTCTCTTTATAAAGGAGGATACCCTTTCTTCGTCTTCTACCAGCAAAATTTTCATGTCGTAATGGCTATACGATTATAATACTACTAAATCAATTTTATAAAATGATGGAATATTATATCTAGCTGCAAATATTGGAACAGACGCATGAAGGCACAATGTAATTCAGGACAGTGCGTATAGTTAAGTCATTTTTCGCTTAAATGAGGCCTTTGAAGACGTCATTAGTAGGTTGCTTTGAGCAATCCTATCAAGGTAACACGAAGAAAGGTTTTGGCTGTGGTTATTAGGCCTGACACACAGCTAAAAAAGTGCTAGATTTTTGGTTCTTACGAGGGTGGATATAGTTGATGGATGGGGTTGGGAGAAATGCCGGCCTTTTTTATGAGAGACCGTTTTTCCTTTCTTGAAAAAAGAAAGAATTGGTTATTATTGCACCTCGTTTTATGTTCGGGGTGTAGCGCAGCCCGGTTAGCGCACCACGTTAGGGACGTGGGGGCCGGAAGTTCGAATCTTCTCACCCCGACAATAAAAGCCTCAGGCAAATGCCTGGGGCTTTTGTGTTTGTAGCCGAACAAGCTTAGCCATAGATACACAAAATAGAACGCCCGAAATTGAAGTGTGAGGATTTTGATTGAAAAATGGCCTTGGAAATATTACTCAAGGCCATTAAGGTTTGCGAACTATTGCAGCGTGTTTGGCTTAAGACTGACTTTGTTCAACGTCTGCCTGTTTAGCACATGGTATTTCTGGTGTTGGATCGTCAGTGGTAGACAGACATGCAGTCATCATTTGAGCTACTATTATCACTGCTAAGAGTATTCTTAAAGTAGTTTTCATAATATTCAGTTTTTAAGGCTTTACTTTTCATCTCACACCGGTAAATGATAAAGGGCTAATCCTAGATTAGATCGACCGAACATTGTCTTAGTTTCTGAAATTATCGTAGCTGCTGTGCAGTGGCCTTATACTCTGGCTGGTTGTTACCTGGTTTTACCGGAGCGATTGATTCTTCCTGACAAGCAGTTACGAAAAGTGTGGCTACCATTAATAGTAGTGTGATGATGTTGATTTTTGTTTTCATGACTTTTGTTGTTTTAAGGGTTAATACTTTTTTTGTTGTCGCAATGACAAGTCAAAGGTGCATCCAGAAAGAGCCCAAAAACTAGTTCTGGTGATTCACCCTTTAACTGATTTGATTCACCAAAAAAAGTGAGTTTTTATGGCTTTAGCAGTGATGTTTCAAGTGCTAATACATTTGGTTCATCGTGAGGTACTGGATTGTATTTGGCACAATTTTCATGGTCGGAAAGAAGCTGATCTTGCGATCGATGTCGTCCCTTTTTTTGTCTTGGAGTAAATTCTTTGGTGAGGGATAACGGTTGAAAAAGCAAACAGGCAGTCCAAAATCCGTTACTGGAGTTTGGAGCTACCTGTCGCTCTAAAACCTATTTAGAAGTGCACCAAAAGTCGCAGATAGAAGAGTCTTTTACCATTCCAGATGTTGCAATCATTAACAAGATTGATGCTTAGTGATCTTCCTTAAGATTGTTCGTGCGTTTTGTGACTGTACTCGGAAGGTAATACACCATATTCCTCCTTAAACACTTTACTGAAGTAGGAGAGATTTGAAAAACCAACTTCATAAGCCACTTGCGACACCGATCCCCAATTTTGTTCCAGTAGTTGTGCTGCCTTTTTCAACCGGAAGGAACGGATTAACTCGTTTACCGAAACTCCTGTAAGTGCAGTAACTTTACGATATAATTGTGTGCGACTTAAACCTATTTCTCTCGAGAGCGATTCAACACTCAATTGTTCCTCTCCGAGTCTGACTTGAATAGCTTCTTTTACTTTACCCAGGAATTGTTCATCAGCGGATTGTACCTCTACTTTAGGGGATTCTTTCATCATTTCAAGTCGCATTTTTTCGCGCACCTTCGATCTAGAATTGATACTATTCCGCACCTTTAACAATAGCTCTTGTTTGTTGAATGGCTTAGTGAGGTAATCATCGACCCCTTTTTGCAATCCGGAAAGTTTGCTGTCCTCTGTGGATTTGGCGGTTAGGATGATTATGGGAATATGATTGGTTCGAACATCACCTTTTAATTTTCCAGCCATTGCAATACCGTCCATCTTAGGCATCATCACATCGCAAATTATCAGGTCGGGAACATTCTCAATGGCTTTGTCAAGGCCTTGTTTTCCATCTGCGGCTTCAAGGAAATAGAATTCGTTACCTAAAGAGTCAATAATGAATTTGCGTAAGTCGGTATTGTCTTCAACTACAAGGACTTGCGGTTTAGAGGTTTTTATCCCTTCCTCCGGCTTGAGTTTTGTTGCTACTGCCCAAATTCCTGTTTCCTGATCGCGGTCAACTGCTACTGGTAACGGGTAATCAGTAACCGTTTCACCAAATTCAATGGGCAATACTAATTTAAACTCACTCCCACTTCCACCTTCACTTTCCACATAGATTGCTCCACCCATCAATTCAGCCAATTCCTTTACAAGCGAGAGCCCAATCCCTGTTCCTACTTCCTTATGTGCATCATTTACCTGATGGAAACGTTGGAAGATCGCCTCATGATGAACTTTAGGTATGCCAATGCCATTGTCTTTTACTGTAACCAAGAGTCTTGATTTTTCTACTATTGCTTTTACCGTTACAAAACCACCTTCAGGAGTAAACTTTATGGCATTGTTGATGAGGTTGATGAGGATGGTTTCAAGTTTATCCTTATCAAAAATTGCATTGGATGACTCAGGAGGTAGGTCTAGCTTTAATTCGATATTCTTGTTATGTGCCATTGACAAGAATGAGTAGGAGATGGCACCAATAAAAGTGCTGATATTGGCCTCTGATTTTTCAATTTTTAAACTTCCGGATTCTAATTTGGCCAGGTCGAGAAGTTGGTTGATGAGCTTTAAGAGGAGATCAGAATTTCTCTCTATAAGCTTGAGCCGTTCTTTGACTTTAGGATTCTCCGCAAACTCTTCCATTAGATTTTGCACCGGTCCTTTAATCAGTGTAAGCGGAGTCCTGAACTCATGACTAATATTGGTGAAAAAAGACGTTTTAAGACGATCTACTTCTTTAGCTTTCTCAAGTTCCAGATGTTCTAATTTTAATTTAGATTTTAATCGCTCGCGTTGTACAATGTTTTTTCTTGCCCAAATTAACAGCCCAATAACCAGTAATGAGTATCCAGTATACGCCCACCACGTACGCCATGGTGGAGGTAGGATTATGACCTTTAGGCTTTTTTCGGTTTCACCCCAAATTCCAAAATGATTGGAGGCTTTTACCCTCAGGGTATAAGTTCCAGGATCAAGGTTAGTGTAAACCGCGTGTCGGTTTTTGTAATCACTATCAATCCAATCTTTGTCATAACCCTCCAGCCGATGCCGATAATGGATTTGCTCTGGTGCGGTCATTGAATTAGTAGTAAATCCAATAGAGAAATTATTATGCAAGTAATCCAGCTCTAGTTGAGTTATTGATAGTATATATGGCTGTTTTGGATCCAAGCTATAATCGTAAGCCTTGTTATTAATCTCCAGTTTTGAAAGGAGCGGAGTTATTTCGCGTTGGGAAGTAACTATTGAGGAAGGATCAAATGACATGATACCATTATCAGTACAAAATGCAATAATTCCCTCCTCAGTCCTTATCGGGCCGCCTATATTCATAAATCCACTCATCTCTCCAAAATTCACCACACTTTCTGCTACCGGATCATACATGGCAAGGCCGGCTTGAGTAGAAACCCAAAGTCTCCCAAGCTGATCCTCCACAAAGCCAAGGTCCACGTCACCACGTACAATTGTTTTGCTAAGGCTATATCCATTTCCTGCCTTCGTTAATTTGTAAAGCCTACCGGTTGTTCCAATGTAAAGGCCTCCATCGAAAGTCGTACAGATAAACCAAACACTCTCTCTGTCCTTGAATACATGATGAAACTCTCCTTTTGTAAAAAGATCTACCCCTGTTGCAGTTCCAATCCACAAAGAATCTTTACCTGCAGGAGCAATTTGCCTTACCAGATTTGAGCTCAATGATTTTTCGTTTGTTTCATCATGTAAAAACTTCAACACAGAACCTTCAGTGCCATACGGTTTCTTCAAATTGATTTTATATAGACCACTATTCCCTCCCGCCCACAGGAAGCCTTGATTGTCCTCATAGACAGTAATCATTTGACCACTACCTATGGTGAAAGGCTGATTGGCTTCATTTTGAAAACGGATGGTTTCGGTAGGTAGTGGTAAACCATCAGTACCAAGCTTTAACCCCACAACTCCAGCATCGTATGCGGCAATCCAAAAATAGTTTTTTCCTAAATAGGAACTAGCTAGATTAGCCCCTAGTTCATTTGCTCCTGAAAATTGAAATGGTTTAATGGGTACCTGCGCAAGTTCGATTGTTGTTTTCCACATGGCTCCCGAATAGGAGCGTCCACTCAATATATAGGCGTAGTCAATCCCATTGTTTCTTATGAGTTGAATCCTATCTGTTCGTGGGGAACCTCGTTCAACAACACTTCGATAACTATCAAAATAGTTTCGCGTAAGTTTATTTATACCCTTTTCACTGGTGAACCAAATATTATTTTCATTATCAACAGTGAGTTCAGATAAAAACTCGTGATCCAATGAATTGGTATAATGTGTAGTTATGTGTCCTGTCTTTGGATCGAATGAACAAATTGCGCTATCTATGATCACCCAGAATAAATGGTCATTATCAATTGCCATCGATCTATTGTTTCGCAACGAAAGTGGGAGTTTGCCTTTAGTCTTGATGGAAAAATTAGAATCGAGCTCAAGGATATCCCAAGTATCCTGATTAAAAATCCAGGGTTTATTGCCCATTTTGATCGTCCACCCTGTGTATATATCAAGGGTATCTTTTGGGTTAACGTTTGGTCTGGAGTGTTTTTTAGTGAGCTTGTCAAAAAGCCAAATTCCATTTTTAGTACTCAGAACCAATTTCGAGCCTTGATCCTCAATGGCAGAAATGTGGTTAGTTAAAGCTTCATCCTTACCTTTGAAAGGGTAGTTGACCGTCAAGCCAGTCACTGTATTAAACTCATAAAGACCCCCACCATTGCGAGTGCCCAACCAGGTAGTATTAGACTCTCCGTTAAAAATAATGGCATTTACAAGGTGTTTAACAGCTGGGTTAAATTTGGTAAATCCTCCTGTTGCTCTATTATATTGTAAAAGTTCACCACTTGAAAAATCATTGGCAAGATTGTTAATCCAAAGGTTCCCTTCATTGTCAGTCAGGATGCGTCCGATGAGTGGTTGCTCCAAATTAAACAACTCGTTGTCTGGATCATGACGATAAATTTTAAAAGTATAACCGTCAAACCGGCTAATGTGGGAATCATGATCAAACCACATGAACCCAAGACCGTCCTGTGTGATACCCCTTCCAAAATTCCTTTCCAATCCAAGTCCATCTTCAATGCTATAGGTTTTTAGGTGATACTTTGTTTGGGCTAGACTAACAAAGCCAACAAATAGATTTACATTCAGCACAAGTAAAAACGACAAAATGGATGTAGTTTTCATTTGATGGAATATTATTAAGGGAACATCAAATCATATGTAGTACATCGTTGAAAGGCCAGTTTTGTTGAAAATACCCCCTAGGGATAATCACTAATTTAGTAAAATTTTTACCAAAGATAATTCAATCACTTTAAGTATTTTCTTAATAGCGACTTTGGTATTTTAAAGGCGTTGGTGGGCAATCATTGCCAAAATGGTCACTCAAATATCTATTTGACTGTGGGGTTTGTGCACTTTACAACATATCCTAAAATGCATCTAAGTGAGTGGACTATTTAGATTTCTCCTGGCTCGAATACCATAATAACTATTTCTGGTGTGTTGAACTTTTGCCAGAAAGCACCCCTCTTATAAGTTTTCAATTCGTTTTTCGTTGTGATCAAAATAGGGGAACTTTGCGTTTCAAAACCTGAATGGTGAACAAATCATTATTTGTGCTTTTTATGCTAGTTGTTGTTTGTGCAAGTTCCATGGCACAAATAAGTCCGGAGCGTTCAGCTCAGACGCGCATGGGTAAGGGCAAATGGGTGAAGGCAGAACAATCCATCAAAAAGGCATTAAGGAGGGACTCCGTTAATGCTGAAGCAAAATTGGTTTATGCCCAATGGTATTTTTCGTCTGGTAATCCGGGTTACAGCATTGATTCTGCCTATAAGTATACCTTGGCATCATTGGATGATTACAGCGTTGCAGATTTGAGAGAAAAAGAAAAAATGCAACGCTTTCCGCTTGATAGTATGGTTTTGGTGCGATTGCGGGAGCAAATCGATAGTGCAGCATTTGAGCGCGCCAAGGAATATAATTCTGAAGGGTCCTATATTGCTTTTTTGCGGAGATTCACCTTGGCCAGGCAACGTGACAATGCTGTTGAACTTCGTGACGAAGTTTCATTTTTGGATGCACTCAAGGAGAATACCTATCAGAGTTTTGACAGATACCTTAAAAAATATCCCAACTCACATCGGTTTACGGATGCAAAAAACAGATATGAGAAATTACTATTTGAAGACAAGACGAAAGATGGAAAATTAAAGAGTTACATCTCTTTCTATAAAGAGTATCCTTCCAGCCCATTTAGAAACTTAGTCTTAGAAGAAATCTTTGAAATAACCACTGCCTCAGGTGAAGTTCGGGATTATTTAGATTTTATGGCCCAATATCAGGAATCTAAATCACTGGTAAAGAGAGCCCGGGATATTGCTTTTCATATAGCCTTACAGCATAATTTGGAAATAGGTGGAGTACTCTTAACGGATTCAATAAAACGGATTTTGAATGATGATGCTTACTGGGTTCCGGTTCTGAAAAACGGAAAGTTTGGTTTTATGGATAGTAATGGAGATGAGAAGTTGGCGCCTCAATTTGATGATATCCTGGATGAATATCTCTGCGGGAATGTTACTGATGATTTTCTGGTTACTTCCAGTGGGCTAGTAAGTAGGTCAAATAATTTATTGCTTGCAGGAGAAGTGAAGGCAGTTGATGACCTGGGCTTTGGCGTGTTAATTGTTTATCTGAAGAATTGCATACGGCTGGTGCATAAGTCAGGTTTTATGATCGTGCAAGATTGTGCAGAGGATGCAAGAATTATTGCTGAACGCTTTATTGCCATTAGGATGGATAAAAAATGGACACTCCATTCTTTCACCGGTAAAAAACTGGTAGATGAGAAATTTGATGATATTCAATCTGAGGAGGGCATCATTGTCTTCAACAAGAATGGAAAACGAATGCTTAACACGATTGAACAAGTTGTAACAGCTGCTGACAGAAACCCCTTGCCTGATAAAATGGTATTTGACGAGGTAAGAAAGTTGAGTTCTGACAAAGTACTGGTGAAAAACGGATCTTTGGAAGGCGTTGTAAATTCTGATCTGGAATTTGTAATTCCTTTGGACAGACAAGTACTTACACTTACATCATTTGGATTCACGAAAAAAGTTTTGAACAAGGTGACGACTGTTGGTTTGTCTGAAACAATAGACAAAGAAGAGTTTAGTGAAATCAAACCCTATTTAAATTGGTTGGGGTTGTACCAAGTTAAAAAAGCAAAGCTTTATCATCAGCCTTCGTCAAAGGTGATTGAAGAAGACCTGGATAGCCTGTGGTTTACCAATAGATTGGCCATGGCTGTAAAAGGTGATTCTATGAAAGTCATTTTTGGGTCTGGGAGAAAAATGATTTTCCCAAAGTCTACTAAAGTATCATTTGTAAAGAGCCCTGATTCTGTGCGTTTTTTTTATTTGGAAGAGAAGAACAAAAAGCAATTGTATGAAGTGGATTCAGGTGTTAAACGGTTTGCTTTGGAGTTTGATCACATTGAGGGGTTGGGGGATGATCTTTTTTTAATTGAATACAAAAGTAAAAAAGGAATTGTAGGGCCCGATGGAAAATCAATTCTTCCGGTAGAGTATGATGCGATCATCAAGTCTTCAGGTAACGTTATCTCATTATTGAAGGATAAAAAATTTGGTCTTTATGATATCAGGAGAAAAAAACTTTTCAAGGCACAGTATGATAGAAATATCACGTTTTTCAGCGAGTCTACTTTAATTGTGTTTAAGGATGGGTTTTATGGATTTGTAGATAACGAATCATCTCCGATTTCAAAATTCGAGTTTGAGGAGGTTAGGCCCTGGAGTGATTCCTCTGCAATGGTTCGAAAGAATTTTCGTTGGATGATTTATTCAGTGTATGATGGTAAAATCTCAAATGATCAGATTAAGGATTACCGGCTTATCAAGGATACAGAACAAGAGAAAATCGCCATTATTCATAAAGAGAATGAGTATGGAGTGATGAGTAACACGCGGGGAGTGATTATTCCCGCTACTTTTAGTGATTTGCTCAACCTGGGTACAGCTGAGAAGCCCTTTTACTTTACAGAGAAAAATGTTGAGGAAGCAGGAATTTTTGTTGTGATCTACTACGATGAAAATGGACAAATGATTAGGAGGCAGATTTATGAATCTGATGAATATGATCGCATCTACTGTAGGTAGAATTAACAAAGACTTATTGACAGCTTGAATTTTTGATTTATATAACTTTATACCTTCGTGTTTTAAATAGTATCTAAATGAGACTTGTATTTTTATTACTACTAATGGGTAGTTTTTATGCCCATGGCCAAAATGCCGATTCATTTCCTGACCGGCCAAAAATTGTTGTGGGGATTGTGGTGGACCAAATGCGTCAGGAGTATTTGTATCGGTACTCCCCCAAATTTGGCGATGGTGGATTCAAGAGATTAATGAGCGAGGGTTTTATGTTGAGTAACGCTCATTACAATTATGTCCCTACCTATACAGGGCCAGGGCACGCATCTATTTATACAGGTACAACACCTTCGGTACACGGAATAATTGCTAACGATTGGTACGATAAGAATCTTAAAAGAAAAGTAAACTGTGTGGAAGATGAGCGGCAAAAGATTGTTGGGAGTGATAAGGGCAATGGCGATGTTTCACCATACCGTATGCTTACCACAACGGTTACTGATGAACTGGAACTGGCTACACAGAGGCGCTCCAAAGTGATAGGGATATCCATCAAAGATCGTGGAGCAGTATTGCCAGCAGGTCACACTCCTGATGGTGCATACTGGTATGATGATTTGACAGGAAAATTTATTTCTAGCACGTATTATAAAGCAGGCCTTCCTGTGTGGCTCGATAAATTTAATTCAAGAAATCTGCCTGATAAATACCTCAATGAGACCTGGAATACTTTTTACCCAATCACACAATACAAGGAAAGTGGCCCGGATGATAATCCTTATGAAGCCGTATTGAGTGATGACTGGGTAGTAAAAGGGAAAACCAAGCCTGTGTTTCCGTACGACTTAAAGGAGTTAAGAAAGCTCAACCCTGAATTTGAGCTTCTGACATACACTCCGTTTGGAAACGAATTGCTCAAAGAGCTTGCTTTTGCTGCACTCGATGGTGAAGAGATGGGTAAAGATGAATGGACGGATTTTCTCACCATTTCATTTTCATCTACGGATAAATTAGGTCATGCGGTTGGCCCTAATGCCATTGAAATTGAGGATATGTACATCCGACTGGATAAGGTTATTGAAGAGCTACTCAATAAATTGGACAAGGATTTTGGTAAGGATCAATACCTCGTATTTCTTTCTGCCGATCATGGGGTAGCAGATATCCGTGAGTATGCAATAGATTTGAAGCTGGTTCCTGAAACTTACGGCCCAATCGACTTTAAAAAAGGTTTGAATGATTACTTATCCAGCTATTTCCCAGGGAAGATCTTAATAGAAAATGTAAGTAACTATCAGGTATTTTTTAATCATGACTTTTTCAATGAAGACCCCAAGTCTTCTGGTGTTGAGTATTTAGTGGCATCGGAACTGGTTCGGAAGTATTTAATGAGTCTGGATGGAGTCAGCGATGTATTTACGAAGTCGCTGGTGCAAGCAAGTAGTTATACCGAAGGAGGGGTTAAAGGCAATGTAAAAAGAGGTTTTCATCCCAAGCAATCCGGGGATGTCGTTTTCGTAATGGAATCGGGTTGGACGTCAACAGTAAAGCCGCACGTGACCACACATGGCACTGGTTATACCTATGATACTCATGTTCCTGTTCTGTTTTATGGCTTCGGAGTGAAGCAGGGAACATCAGCTAATTACTATCCCATTACAGATATTGCCCCTACCGTATCTACCATTTTAAAAATCAAATTTCCAAGTGGTACTACGGGACAACCAATTACAGAGCTTTTGAAATAGGGGTATTAAAGCCCAACAAAAAAAGGCTAACGATTATCGTTAGCCTTTTTTGTTCAGTTACTAAAAACTGGTTAGTAACTCCCTGGTCAAATTATGCTCCGGCAAATATTCCAAATACTCCCATCATGTTAAGTAGTACCAATAAAATTACTATTGGACATACAAACCTGATGAAGAAAACAAATGCATTGGAGGCAAAATTTCCCGCCTTAAAGGAAGGAGATCCATTATCCAATTCACTAACAATATTTTCGATAGGAAGTTTCCATGCAACATAAAGACAGGTGGTTAGTGCCACCACTACAATAAAGAAGGTTCCAAAAATGTAATCAACGATGTTTTGGAATCCTAAAATCTCACCTGTCCATGGTAATGAGAATCTCAGGTTGGTAAATATATCGCTGGCACCATGAGATAGGGCAGAAGGAACACCAACTACAAAAGCTGCGATACCAACAAACCATGCAGATTTCTTTCTGCTCCATTTCTTCTCATCTATAAAATAGGATGCGGGTACTTCAAGCATTGAAATAGAAGAGGTAAGTGCTGCAACCATTAAGAGCAAAAAGAAAAGCGCACCGATGATATTTCCACCAGGCATGGTACTGAATATATCTGGCAGCACCTGGAAAACGAGAGTTGGCCCTGCTTCAGGCGATTTTCCAAATGCAAATACAGCAGGGAAGATCATAAAACCTGAAAGCAATGCAATTCCTGTATCCATCAAACCTACATAAACTCCACTTTCAACGAGGTTAGAATCTTTTGGTAAATAAGACCCATAAGTAATCATGATACCCCAGCCGATACTCATGGAAAAGAAGGCCTGACCCAATGCAGCCAAAATACTATTGGCTGTCAATTTTGAGAAATCCGGTTTCAGATAAAACTCAACACCAGCCATGGCGCCATCCAGCATTAAGCTTCTGATAGCAACCACAAAAATCAATATGAATAGAATAGGCATTAGGATTTTTGCCGCTTTCTCAATTCCGCCCGATACACCTCCTAATACAATAAGTACTGTAACAAACATGAATGAACCCAACAAAATGATGGAAGCTGTACCGTTTGCAGCAAAAGCTTCAAATCCGGCTGTGGCACCAATGAGCGATTTGTAAATATAGCCTATGGTCCATCCAGCTATCACACCATAATAGGAAAGTACAAAGAAGCTAACGCACAGGGCAAGAATTGCACCAGCACCCATCCAAACTGAGTTGGCGCCAGTGTCTTTAAATGCCCCAATTGTACTTTTCTTTGTGAAGCGCCCCAATCCCATTTCTGTGAATAGAAGAGGTACTCCAATTAGCAAGACACATAGTATATAGACCATTACGAAGGCACCACCTCCGTTTTGTCCGGTGATGTATGGGAAACGCCAGATGTTACCCAATCCCACGGCTGATCCGGCCGCAGCCATAATGAAGCCGAACTTCGAGCCCCACTGACCTCTGTTATCTGAAGAAACGTTCATGTTTGCTATTTTAAGTTTAGGTTAGTTTTTTGTGAAGCAGCCAATTTTCAAAAAAAAATCAACTAATCAAACACCTGTAGGGACAGGATAGCCCATTATCATCCCTGCGGACGAGAATAGATTAGCCTGAATCCCTTAACTACACCAAACTGGGGCAAATAGCTCTGTTCTTGCTAGAAAACGTTGAATTGGTTGAGGATAACAATAATGATGACCAATGGACAAATAAACCTGAGAAAGAACGACCAAACCTGAGCGGCTGTAACTCCGGCATACCTTTTTGTATTAAAGGACGGGGTGCCTTCACTCAATTCAGTAATAATTTTTGCAGGCCCAATGATCCATCCTACATAAAGGCAAACAAAAAGAGAAACGATAATAATAAAGAAGGATCCCCATATAAAGTCCATGATGTCCATAAAGCTGGTAATGGTCATTCCTGAAAATTGAATGCTCATGTTGGTAAGGGTATCATTGGCACCTTTTGAAAGGGCAGATGGAACACCAAATACGATGGCTGCAATAGCTACGGCCCATGCTGCCTTTTTCCTACTCCATTTCTTTTCGTCAATCAACCATGATCCAGGGACTTCTATCATAGAAATGGTGGAAGTGAGTGCCGCGATGCAGAGAAGCAAAAAGAAAAACGCACCTACTATATTACCACCTGGCATTTCACTAAAGATTTGAGGGAGTATTTGAAATACTAAAGTTGGACCCTGGTTGGGCTCCATACCAAAAGCAAAAACAGCAGGAAAGATCATCAGTCCACCCATTAACGCAACGGTGGTATCCAATACCCCTATCCAAAGCGCACTTTTTACTATGCTCTCTTTTTTGGAAAGATAGGAACCATAGGTAATCATAATGCCCCATCCTATCGACATAGAAAAGAAACATTGACTAAGCGCCTTTAGAAAAGTGGCAGCATTGATTTTGGAGAAGTCAGGTACCAGGAAATAGCGCAAACCTGCTGATGCCCCTTCAAGAGTAAGGCCCCGGATAATAACCACTAATACAAGCACGAAAAGAATCGGCATCAGAATTTTGGATGCCTTCTCAATTCCTTTGGCAATGTCTTTGGTTACAATCAATAGATTGAGTCCAATAAAGCCAACGAAAAGAGGAAGTACGATCATCGGATTGGCGGTGAACTCAGTAAAAGAAAGTTCTACACCCATCAGCGAAGTATAGATGTAGCCAATAGTCCACCCCGCGATTACTCCGTAATAACTGGTTACGAAAAAGCTTACACTGAGTGCAAGAATGGCTCCTATCATCCAAAACTTATTGCTGCCGGTATCCTTAAAGGCTCCGATAGGATTTTTGCCAGTAAGTCTGCCCAGTGCAATCTCGTTGAAGAGCAACGGTATTCCGATGGCCAGCACACAGCATAAATAAATGAACACAAAGGCTCCTCCACCATTCTCACCAGTGAGATAAGGGAAACGCCAGATATTGCCAAGGCCCACAGCTGATCCAGCTGCTGCCATGATGAATCCAAATTTGGACCCGAATTGACCTCTGTTGGCCATAGTACATTAGGGGATTAGACGGGGCGAAGATTAGAAATTAATTTCTGATTTTATCTTCGGGAATAAGAATTATTTTTTGGCGTCTAGTTTTTGGATTTGGCCGGCAAGAATCGAGAGCCCTTCGGCAAAGGCGCGTGGGCGATATCCCAACTCATTTTTTGCTTTAGTAATATCGAAACCGGTTTTCAAGGGGCGGGCAGCGGGCTGTTTAAATTGAGTGGAATCAGTAGCCTTTATGAGCGACTGATCAAGTTTAAAGAACCTGGCAGTTGCTATGGCAATGTCATAGGGGGTCATCATTTTTTCTCCAGAGATATGGAAAACGCCAGTAGCGTTTTTAATGGCAGCCAGATAACACCCCATAGCCAGATCTTCTGCCAGGGTAGGGGTACGCCATTGGTCATTCACTACGTTGATTACTTTGCCTTGTTCCAAACTGTTCTTTACCCACAGTACGATGTTTGATCTGCTGAGGTCAGAAGTGATGCCAAAAACCAAAACGGTGCGAAGAATGGCCCAGTCGATTTTACTTGCCATCACGAGTTGTTCACCCGCCAACTTACTCTCTCCATAGTAGTTCACCGGGTTTGGCTTTGCGTCCTCTTTAAGGGGGCCTTCGGTACCGTCAAAAATGAAGTCGGTAGAAACGTGGATTAGTCTCGCTTTTACTTCTTCGCACGCCCTCACCAGATATTCTACTGCAGTTACATTGGACAGCCAGCATTGTTCGCGCTCGGTTTCACAGTGGTCTACCTGGGTCATGGCGGCAGTATGGATAACTACCTCAGGTTGCACAGCTGTCATGACCTTATTGACATTTGTTTGATTGGTAATATCAAGCTGCTGGAAGGCCCCTCTTTTCAATTCTATTGAAAGGGGACTTCTTGCTGTAGCTATCAACTCAATGTCTTCTTTGCTGTCCAATAGCAATGAAAGCTTTTGGCCAAGTAGGCCATTTGCACCTGTTACGAGAATTTTCATTTTTCTTCCGGGTACTCGTATCCGTATTCTTTGGTGATTTTCTTTTTAGAGATTTCTTCAACTTCTACTGTAAAACGAACGTTCTCCAGAGGGCGATCAGCTCCATCTCTCTCTACTTTCGCTATTTTATCAATTACATCCAATCCTTTTATTACCTGTCCGAACACGGTGTACCCATCATCCAGATGTGGAGCTCCTCCTACGGTTGTGTAGGCATCAATTTTTTCCTGGCTAATGTCCTTTTTGATTTTTATTCCAGTTTCTCTTTCAATACGCGGAACCAAACTATTTAATCTGGCCTGGTAGGCCTGCATATCTCCTGTATAGTACAGTTGACTTAGCGAATCGTAAAGGGGTTTGTTCTCTTCCTTTTGTAATAGTTGCTGCAGACCTGTATTTAATTTTGCTTGATCGATGGTAATCTGATCCATTGCATCTTTGGGGATCACTGTTCCCTGCACGATGTAAAATTGACTGCCACTGGAAGCTTTGGTGGGGTTCATCTGATCGCCAAGCCGGGCGGCTGATAAAGCGCCTTTTTTGTGGAACAGCTTGGGGTTGAACTCTGCATCAACCGTATAGCCAGGTCCACCATTTCCCAGGCGCTGGCCAGGTTGTACGTTTTTAGAATCGGG
Source organism: Cyclobacteriaceae bacterium (assembly GCA_039971015.1). Classification (GTDB taxonomy): domain Bacteria; phylum Bacteroidota; class Bacteroidia; order Cytophagales; family Cyclobacteriaceae; genus ELB16-189. Next base: position 663,940 of record JBDVKV010000004.1, on the reverse strand, counting down.
GTCACCTCCTTGAATCATAAATCCATCTATCACACGGTGAAAAAGTAAGCTGTCATAGAAATGATCCTGTGCTAGTTTTATAAAGTTGGCTTTGTGCTTGGGGGTTTCATCATATAAAATCGCGACCATGTCACCCATATCGGTTTTTATGGTGATAACATAATCTTTCTTTTGAGCGCAGCTGGAGAAAAGCAGCGAAACGCTGAGAACGAGAATGCAAACGATACGACTCATAGGGGTGTTCGAATTTTTTAACATTTCAAATAATTATAAAAAGAAAAACTTAAGGGTTTAAAACCAAAGATAACTGAAGTGAGAGGTTCAGGAAAATCATTTTTGCGCTTCCGTTCCTTTCGAGGTAGTAGGAGGCATCAGACATCAGGCGATTGGCCTTTTCAATTTTTATTACATTCAATACCTTGCTGAAATCCTGAATAAATTTCAATTCGCTTCCTTGAGTTCTGTTGATGGAAGTAGAGCCAGCAATAAAAAGAAGCGACTCGCGCATCATGCTGATACTGTAATAAAGAAGATTGCGTTGGTTCAGCTTGTCCATTTGATGGAATTCATCGGCCATTCGAACCAAATCGGAATAACTCTTTTTAAAACAGGCCCGCATCCAATCCACAAATAAATCCTGATTGATATTTTCCTCACTTTGTGTTAATCGCAGGGCAAGGTTGAGATCGCCATCTGCCAGTTGCAATATATTTCTTCGGTCACTTTCGCTAATGGTTGTTTCTTTATGAAGATAGGTGTCCAAATCTTCATCCGTCAGTAAAGGAACCTGGATCAGTTGTGTTCTGGATATAATAGTGGGCAGCAAGCGATCAGCCGCGTTGGTAACTAAAAGAAAAAAAGTATCTACTGGCGGTTCTTCCAGAATTTTCAAAATGCCATTGGCGGCAGATCCATGCATATATTCAGGTTGCCAGATCACCATTACCTTATACTGGCTTTCGAAGGATTTTAAGGAAAGGGTTTTGATAATGGTTCTGCTTTCTTCTCTTGAAATTAAAGCCTGCTTATTTTCACCACCATAGAAATTAGTCCAGTCATCCAGTTTGCCAAAAGGCTGCTCCGACAAAAAACTACGCCACGACTTGGTAATCTCTGCCCTGAAGCGATCAGCATCCTTGTCGTTTTTGATGTTGCTTAATGGGAAAACGAAATGCAAGTCTGGGTGAACAAATTTCTGGTTCTTACTGCAGGCCGGGCAAGCGCCACACGAATCGTCAGGTTTTCTATCTGTGCATTGAATGTAAGTGGCATACGCCAGGGCCAATGGTAGATTAAGCGCTCCCGCTTTTCCTGAGAAGAGTTGAGCATGCGCCATCTTGTTATGCTGAACCGATTGAATCAGCTTTTGTTTTATTTCCTGCAAACCGGGTATGTCAGCGAATTTCATTCTTTGTCTGTCTTTTTCTCCCAAACTCGATTCGTTGCAGTAGATTCGAAAAGGTGTTGTAATATTTTTTTGTCGAAAGCTTCTAATGTTTTGCTCCTCCTCTCATATACTTTTTCCGCAGTATCAAGCATTTTGTTCAATTGAAAGGTGGTAAAGCCTGCTGCGCCACCCCAGGCAAAGGAGGGGATGAAGGTGCGAGGGAAGCCATCTCCAAAAATATTGCATCCTATACCTACTACGGTGCCCGTGTTAAACATGGTATTGATACCACACTTGCTGTGGTCTCCCATGATTAAACCGCAAAATTGTAAACCGGTATCTTTAAATCCTCCCTTTTTGTAATTCCATATTTTTACGTTTTCGTAATTGTTCTTCAGGTTGGAAGTATTGGTATCAGCTCCCAGGTTACACCACTCACCAATTACCGAATTGCCTAAAAAACCATCGTGGCCTTTATTACTAAATCCAAAGATCACAGAGTTGCTGATTTCACCACCCACCTTTGAATAAGGTCCAACTGTGGAGTCACCTCGAATCTTTGCACCCATGTTTACGTGCGAACCTTCACACAAAGCAAACGGCCCACGGATCAGGCTGCCTTCTTGTACCTGAGTGTTCTTTCCAAGATAGATCGGTCCGTTCTCTGCATTGAGTACAGCCGCTTTGATGATGGCACCTTCCTCAATAAAAATATCTTTGCCTACTTCACCATATGTGATGGTGTGTGTATCATTAAGATCATTCGATTTCCGCCCTTTGGTCAACAAATCAAAATCGGATTTGATCTGGGCTCCGTTGTACTGAAAAATTTTCCATACCTGATCAATGAGTGTAACCTCACCAGGGTATTCTGTCTGTTGAATATTTTCGATGGACACATTGGCACTCCTTGCGGCCACCAATATTCCATTTTTAGAAAGTCCGTGACCATCGCTTAACTCGTTAATTGCTTTGACAAGTTGCTCATCAGGACAAACTGCTCCGTTCACCAATACATTATCCGAGCTGTTTTTGGTAGCGTACTTTTCCTGCAAGTAATCGACTGTTTGAAACGATGCCTTTTCCTTAAGGTGCTTTTCCCATTTTTCAGTGATGGTAAGAATCCCGACTCTTATCTCTGAGACAGGCCGTGTAAGGGTAAATGGGGAAAGGTCCTGGCGAATGGAAGGATCGTCAAAGAGGATTACATTCATTTCGTAAAAATAGGAGGCCGGTAAGAATGATCACCACAATAGAGCCATTAAAATGGAAATTTGGAGCAAAAAGAAAGGTCTCCGTTAGAGACCTTCTTAATATTATCAAGATTGAAATGCTTACGCTTTCTTTCCGTATTTCTTTTGGAATTTCTCCACACGTCCGGCAGTGTCCATAAACATCTTCTTGCCAGTATAGAATGGGTGAGAGGCAGAACTTACCTCGACCTTAATTACAGGGTAGTCTTTTCCATCAGTCCACTTGTCAGTTTCGTCTGAAGTGGCCGTAGAACGGGTCAAAAACTTAAAATCACATGAGGTATCCCAAAAAATGACTTCTTTATATTCTGGATGTATCTCCTTCTTCATAGCTGTTTTTTTCTTTTCGGACTGCAAAAATAAGGAACTGAAGTCTATTTACAAGGCCTGAGTGGATCATAAATTGTTGAGAATCAAAAATGACGATATTTGAGCCTGAAACTGAAATCCGGGGGCAGGTACTGATGCTCTCGGCATAATTTGCCAGTTTTGGGAGTCATATTTCGTAAAAATGTATCAAAATAGATCAAAAGGCCTTTTTAGCCCTCAGAAAACCAAGTAATGAAGCATTTACCTCTCATTTTTTTAATGCTTCTGGTTAGTGGCGTATTTGCCCAAAGCACCAATGCTCCTTTAAATGAAGAGTATTATCACTGGATCGATCGGTATGAAACCAAATCCGGTAGGGTGGCGCCACAGGTATTCACTGCTGTAAAACCTTATAAAAGGAAGGCCATTGCCGCTTTTGTAGATTCTGTGCAATTGAGGGATAATGTTTTTAGCTCCTCTGCCGATCTTTATAATTATCAATACTTAAGAAACGATAATTGGGAGTGGAGTCGGTCGGAGGATAATGAGAGCAAGAAGCCGGTGCTCAAACATCTCTATAAAAAGAAGTCTGACTTTTTATTTTCCGACCTCCCTGAGTTTGATATTCATGTCAACCCTGTATTGTACACCAGTTTTGGTCATGATGGTCAGTCCGGAGAATCCTTATATCTCAATTCCAGAGGGGTGGAAATCAGAGGCATGATTGACCAGAAAATTGGGTTCTATACTTTCCTCACCGACAATCAGGCAAGGCTGCCACTATATGTGCGTGATGGCATTGCCCAAAATCCCGTTGTTCCCCACGAAGGTTTCTGGAAGGATTATAAAGACAATGGCGTTGACTATTTTCAGGCCAGAGCTTATATCGACTTTGATATCAGTAAGCATATCTACATGCAGTTTGGGAATGATAAGACATTTATCGGAAACGGCTATCGGTCACTCATTTTCTCTGACTATGCACCACCCACACTTTTTTTACGGACTAATGTAAAGGTGTGGAAGCTGAATTACTTATTTCAACTCAACAGGGTGGCTGCGGATGCACCCGGTTCGATTGGTGGTTCTGGAAGTGGAAAGACAAGGTATCCAGAGAAATTTATGGCCTTCCACCATGCCAGTATCAACATTGGAAAGAAATTCAATCTGGGATTTTTTGAATCCGTTGTGTTCAGTCCCAAGGATAGCGTGAACGACAATACTTTTGACTTAAGCTATCTGAATCCTGTTATTTTTTACCGGGCCATCGAACAGCAATTCGGAAGTAGCGACAATGTGATTTTAGGAATGGATTTCAAGTGGATGGTAGCAAAGCGACTTTCGGCTTATGGTCAGGTAGTGTTTGATGAGTTTTTGTTGGACAGACTAAAAGAAGGCAATGGATGGTGGGCCAACAAATTTGCCCTGCAGGGTGGAGTAAAATATATTGATGCGTTGGGCGTCAATAACCTTGATGTGCAGGTGGAAGCCAATCTGGTAAGACCTTACACTTATTCGCACAATACACAGTATGGCAGTTACACCAATTATAGACAACCGTTTGCTCATCCGCTTGGTGCCAATTTTAAAGAATTGATAGGTATCGTACGTTATCAGCCTATACCCAAACTGAATTTGATAGCCAAGGCTATTTATGCTGAGGTAGGTCGTGACACTACGGGAGTGAATTGGGGAAGTGATTTGCTAAAAAGCAATTCCACACGTGAACAGGAATTTGGTAACACTATAGGTCAAGGGTTGCTGAATAAGATTACCTACCTGGATTTGACGGCTTCGTATATGTTGAGGCATAATCTTTTTATTGATATGAAATTGATTCGCAGAGACTCTGCCATTCCATCCCTTTCAGGAACAAATAATACTACCATAACTTCGTTAGCTTTGCGGTGGAACATCGGCCAGCGGCTGTACGACTTTTAATTGATGAAGACATTTCTCCGCATTCTTAATTTCACACCCAATATTGGCTCCCGGCTGGTGTGGTTTTTTGTGTTTTCTATCCTGGGAATCATTTTTGGGGCATTCAATATTGTGTTGGTAATACCGATGCTACAAGTGTTATTTGAGCGTGACATTGATGATCCCGTTCCAGCGTTACCTGAATTCAGCTTTTCATCTGATTATATAGTAGGCGTATTCAATCATTACTTCCGAATGGTTATTCAGGAGAACGGTACTTTGAATGCATTACTTTTTGTATGCGGACTAATTGTACTCTGTGTTCTTTTTGCCAATGTGTTTCGGTTTCTTGAAAGAGTAGTAGCTACGAAAATCAGAGTAGACCTGGTGAGAAATATCAGGTTGGCCATTTTTGACAATGTCTCCCGATTGCATATTGGATTTTTCAACAGCGAGCGCAAAGGAGATTTGATATCTCGCTTTACCAACGATGTACAAGAGGTAGAAGCTGCGGTGATGAATAGTTTGAAGGCTGTATTGAAGGAGCCCATTACCATCATCGTTTATTTTTCGATTTTATTTACCATATCAGCTAAGCTTACGCTATTTACACTGATTGTTTTACCCGTAATGGGGGGGGCGCTGGCAGAGATCATTAAAAGGTTGAAACGTCAGGCAAAACAAAGTCAGGAGTCATTAGGGAGGATTGTCAATATTCTTGATGAAACTTTTGGAGGAATGCGGGTGGTAAAGGCTTTTAACGCACGCGGATTTATTGTCCGCAAGATGGAAGAAGAATCTGATTATTACAGAAAGGTAAACAAGTCGATGTCGTATAAAAACGAAATGGCTTCTCCTGTTTCTGAAGTATTGGGAGTTGTGATAATAGCTGTAATTATTTTCTTTGGTGGTAACATGGTGCTCAGTGAAGATTCTACCTTATCTCCGGATGTATTTCTGGGATTTCTTGCGATCTTCTCCATGATCATTCAACCGGCCAAAGCATTTTCTAATGGTATTACGGCCTTACAAAAAGGAACTGCATCGGCTAATAGGATTTTTGAAACCATCGATACGGAACCTGTTATCCAGAGTCCGCCCAATGCAATTACGATTGACCAGTTTAAGGATTCTATTGAATTTGTGAATGTATCGTTTGCTTATGATGCTGAGAGGGTATTGAGAGATATCAATCTTAAGATTCCTAAAGGAAAAATGGTAGCCTTGGTAGGGCCATCGGGAGGTGGTAAGTCTACGTTGGCCGATTTGGTGCCAAGGTTTTATGACCCAACAGAAGGTGAAGTAAAAATTGATGGCCAGCCACTTACTAAGTACAATGTAACTTCACTTAGAAGTCAGCTGGGTATAGTTACCCAGGAATCCATTTTGTTCAATGATACCATCTTTAATAACATCAGCTTTGGAACACCTAACGCTACTGAAGAGGATGTAATAAATGCAGCAAAAGTGGCCAATGCGCATGATTTTATTATGCAGTCAGAATATGGTTATGAAACAACCATTGGAGAGCGGGGGTCTAAACTTTCTGGAGGACAACGACAAAGATTGAGCATCGCAAGAGCAGTATTAAAAAATCCTCCCATATTAATTTTAGATGAAGCCACCAGTGCGTTGGATACAGAATCAGAGAAATTGGTGCAGGAGGCATTGTTCAATTTAATGAAGAACAGAACTTCGATCGTTATCGCCCATCGATTGAGTACCATTCAGCATGCAGACGAAATTGTCGTTATTCAGGATGGTGAGATTGTGGAAAGGGGTACACACGATGAGCTTACTCAAAGAGAGGGTGTATATCGAAAATTGAGTGACTTCCAAAATGGCGATAATTAAATGGTAACCGAAGACTTCCCATCCACCCCATGCAAGGTTTTCACGCATATTGCGTTTTAGGTTTATATGAAAAAGCATATGTTTGTCGACTAACGTGCAGGGAATGAACAAAAGACGGGTTATCTTCTTCACTATTTTTGGGGTTTATCACCTCATCATACTTGTATTTACAAGTTATATAGATGCTCAGAAGCAAGACTTAGGTGTGCTTACGAGCATGTATGGTTGGCTTCATTTATTCAAGTATGGAGCCGTACTGGGATTGGTGCTGTTCGCGATAGACTTTATATGGTCATGGCGGTTAACCAAATCCTCAGAGAAAGAGCAGGAATCATTAACTTTTGAAATCAACAACCTTAAAGCTAAGGTCTACGATTTGCAAGAAGCCAATAAGCCGCGACCAGAGCCTGACCCGGAATCCGAGAACAAGTAATATGAATGCCCGGGAAATCATCAAAGGTGAATTAAATCAGGCTGCTCAAACATTAACTCAATTTCTGGAGTCTTCTGAGGCGCTAACCAGTATTGAAGCAGCAGCTTCTAAAATGGTAGCTGCCATTCAATCTGGAAACAAAATTATTTCGTGTGGGAATGGAGGCTCACATTGCGATGCTATGCATTTCGCAGAAGAGCTTTCCGGAAGATTTCGTGGCGACCGCAAAGCATTGCCAGCACTTTCTATTTCTGATGCTTCCCACATTACCTGTGTAGGCAACGACTACGGTTTCGAGTTTATCTTTTCCCGGTATGTGGAGGCGCTTGGCAACAAAGGCGATGTATTGTTGGCCATCAGTACCAGTGGGAATTCAGCCAATGTGATTAATGCTGCTAAAGCCGCAAGGGAAAAAGGCATGGTTGTAGTTGCCTTAAGTGGAAAAAATGGAGGTAAACTTGCTGCGCTGGCTGACGTCAATATTATCGTGCCCCATGATGGGTTTGCTGACCGCATTCAGGAGGTGCACATTAAAGTTATTCATATACTTATTCTTCTTATCGAGAAGCATTTGGAGTAGCATTGATCTCTTAAAAATCCTATTATTACATTTTAGCAATTCAATATCAAATGGTAGCAAAAACCTTTGGTAGCGCAGTGCATGGTGTAGATGCGCAAACCATCACCGTGGAGGTAAACATCATTCAGGGAAATAAAGTCTGGATGAGTGGTCTGCCCGATAATGCTGTGAAAGAAAGTCAGCACCGGGTGGAGTCTGCCTTAAAAGGATTGGGTTACTATATGCCGCGCAATAAAGTGGTGGTCAATCTTGCACCAGCAGATGTGCGCAAAGAGGGTTCTGCCTACGATCTGCCCATAGCATTAAGTATTCTTCAGGCATCCGGTCAAGTGCCCATTGAAAAATTGGATCAATATGTGATCATGGGTGAACTGTCGCTTGATGGCATTCTTCGTCCGATTAAAGGCGCATTGCCAATCGCCATTCAATCGCGCAAGGAAGAGTTCAAGGGAATCGTTTTGCCTAAGGCCAATGCACGTGAGGCAGCTATAGTGAACAAGCTCAATGTAATTGGTGTAGAGACGCTGAAGGAAGCCATTGACTTTTTTACTGACAAGATTCAAATCGAGCCGCTCATTGTAGATACCCGTGAAGTGTTCAATGAGCAACTGAATACGTACGAAAGTGATTTTAGGGATGTGCAGGGGCAGGAGAATATTAAAAGAGCATTGGAGATCGCTGCGGCAGGAGGTCATAATGCAATTATGATAGGTCCACCTGGCGCGGGTAAAACCATGCTGGCAAAACGACTGCCTTCTATACTCCCACCACTTACATTAAATGAGGCATTAGAGACTACAAAAATTCACTCTGTCGCTGGCCGATTGGGAACTAACGATGCTTTGATTACCAATCGCCCATTCCGTTCTCCACATCATACCATATCGGATGTGGCGCTTGTGGGCGGAGGAGGCAATCCGCAACCAGGAGAAATTTCTTTGTCACACAATGGTGTTTTGTTTTTGGATGAATTGCCGGAGTTTAAGAGAACGGTTTTGGAAGTAATGCGCCAACCGATGGAGGAAAGGAAGGTGACTATCTCCCGGGCAAAAGTTTCGATCGATTATCCTGCTAACTTTATGCTCATCGCCAGTATGAATCCATGTCCGTGTGGTTATTACAATCACCCTGAAAAAGAATGTGTGTGTGCCCCGGGGGTAGTGCAACGTTATTTGAGCAAAGTAAGCGGTCCGTTGTTGGATCGCATTGACTTACATGTGGAGGTAGTACCTGTCAGTTTTGATGAGATGACTTCGCAAAGGAAATCTGAAAGCAGTGAAGAGATAAGGGAACGTGTGGTGGCTGCCAGGGAAGTTCAAGCGAAACGCTTTAAGGGTAACCCGGAGATGTATTGCAACGCCATGATGGGATCAAGCATGGTGAAGAAAGTTTGCGTGATCAATGATGCCGGTCGTGCATTATTAAAAACGGCCATGGAAAGATTGGGCCTTTCAGCGAGAGCGTACGACCGTATCTTAAAAGTTTCGCGTACCATTGCAGATCTGGCGGGTAGCGAAGAAATAAAAATTGAACATTTAGCAGAAGCGATTCAGTACCGGAGTTTGGACAGAGAAGGATGGGCAGGTTGATGTGATGATGAACTGATGTGGTAATGTGATGATGAGTTGATGGTTTGTGGCTTAGTGCTTGCGGCAAATAGTAATTAATATTAAAGTTTAGGATATGAAATTATTTCGATTTGGTGAGAAGGGTAAAGAGCAACCCGGAGTTTTGATCGATGGAAAGCTTTATGATGCTTCTGCTTTTGGTGAAGACTATGGTGAAGCGTTTTTCGAAACCAATGGGCTAAGCAGATTGCAGACCTGGTTGAATGAAAATAAAGGGTCGCTTCCTTTTGTTAAGGAAGGAACACGATTGGGAGCTTGTTTTCAAAGGCCTTCAAAGATCGTTTGTATTGGACTTAACTATACCAAGCATGCTTTTGAGACCAATATGCCTTTGCCTCCGGAGCCAATTCTTTTCTTTAAATCCAGTTCTGCTTTAACGGGTCCCAATGATGGACTGACGATTCCTAAAAACAGCAAGAAGACTGACTGGGAAGTAGAGTTGGCTGTGGTGATAGGAAAGAAAGCCTCTTATGTTGAGGAGAAAGATGCCATGGATTATGTAGCAGGGTTTTGCTTGCACAATGACTATAGCGAGCGCGAATTTCAACTTGAGAAAAATGGGCAATGGGTGAAAGGTAAAAGTTGTGATACGTTTGCGCCTTTGGGGCCTTACTTGGTGACCAAAGATGAAATTGCTAATTTTAATAATCTGCACATGTGGTTGAAAGTAAATGGCAGGATGATGCAAGACAACAATACCGATGATATGATTTTTGAGGTACCGTTTCTCGTGCATTATATCAGTCAGTTCATGACCTTGTTGCCAGGAGATGTAATCTCAACGGGCACACCCTCAGGTGTGGGCCATGGTTTCAATCCACCTATTTATCTCAAAGCGGGAGATGTGGTCGAGTTAGGCATAGAAGAATTAGGCGAGCAAAGGCAGGAAGTGATTTAAATTTAACAATGTCCCGTGAAGTTCAGGATTGATAAATATAGTGATAGGTATCGCCTCCAGATGCTGGAGGTTTGGGAAGCTTCCGTTCGCGCTACGCATCACTTTCTGGATCCAGATGATATTGACTTCTATAAATCAATTGTAAGCAAAATTGACTTCAATCAATTTACAGTTTACCTGAGTTTGACTGACAAAGATGAGGTGTTAGGTTTTCTTGGTGTAGCGGAGAAGAAATTGGAAATGGTATTTCTAAAACCTGAGTGTATTGGAAAGGGGATAGGTAGAGCTTTAACCACCTTAGCTATCGAAGATTTGCACGTTACTGAAGTGGATGTCAATGAAGGAAATGTGAATGCAGTAATCTTTTACGAGAGTTTTGGTTTTGAGGTATACGACCGTACTCCTCTGGATGATAAAGGCAAGCCTTATCCTATCTTGAAGATGCGACTAAAAATGGCATGAGTACTGGGATTGGAATCAAATCTAAGATCTTCAAACCCCAATCTCCTTTTTCAATTTCCCTTTCCTAACAATTTTGTAGTTTGGTCATTGTGAAAAGGACCATTTTCCTATACGGGTTGGCATTGGCCATACTGGTTATCATCATGAGAATGATCGAGTACCGTTTTCTGGTACGAGATCTTACCCTGGAGTTTTACATTGGTTTGGTGGCTATGTTCTTTACAGGTTTGGGCGTTTGGGTAGGGTTGCGGTTTACCCGTAAGAAGGTGGTGATAATTAATCCTGAGTTTCGTTTTAATGAAAAAGAGCAAACAGAGCGCGGCATCAGCAAACGCGAATTAGAAGTTTTAGAACTCATGGCAAAGGGTATGGCCAATCAGGAGATCGCAGATCAATTATTTGTCTCTCTTAATACGGTGAAGACCCATTCTTCAAATCTGTTTTCTAAGCTGGAAGTAAACAGAAGGACACAGGCCGTTCAAAAAGCAAAGAAATTAAACTTAATCCCCTAGTTCTTTAGGGTGATTCTTACCTTATTTCATCAAATCACCCGAAAGAATGAGTGGGATTTAATTCGTATTCCACACTTTTGATCATAAATTCATTGATCTACAAAATACTAACCGCAATGAGAAAAGTTGTTTTAATATTTGGCTTGATTGCTGGGCTCATCGTAACCACCCTCATGCTTGTCTCAATGCCACTGATGGACAATGGTACCATCAGTTTTGAAAATGGTGAGTTGTTTGGGTATGCTACCATGATCATTGCGCTGTCCATGATCTACTTTGGTGTGAGGTCATTTCGGGATAATCACAACTATGGTGTGCTTTCCTTTGGTAAAGGATTTCAAGTAGGTATTCTTATTGCTGCCATTGCCGCACTTATTTATGCTTCGGGCTGGGAAATATATCTAAGTACTTCTTCCAGGGATTTTATGGAGCAGTACACTGTGCAGTACCTGGAACAAATGGAAAAGGATGGGGCAACGGAAGATGAATTGGCAAGTATGAAAGCAGAGATGAACAACATGGCTGAAATGTATAAGAATCCTGCGATTCGATTTGGAATGACATTAATGGAAATTATTCCAGTGGGCTTGATCATTACTTTGCTAAGCGCATTCCTGTTAAAACGAAATAAAAGTGTTGATCATGTTACGTAGCAGCAATTGTGCCTTGATGCCTTTGTGGCAACTAGGTAGTTTCAGCCACCAAGACAGGTGACCTCAAAGGATAATAACGTTAATCATATAGTTTATTTCAAGATGCAATCACTTATTCACACTCCGACCAATGGTATAAAAAACAGTCTCGCGTTTTATCAGAAATTGGAGTTTAACGTTGTAGCTGACAAGAACCGTACGCTGGTTACTGATGGCAAAGCCCTGATCGAAATTAATCCTGATCGGTTTGCCAGGGCCGGAGTGAAGTTGTACAGGCAGAGTTGGTCAAAAGAAGTAGCGCAGTTGAAGAAACTCACTACTGTTCATAAGATCAAAGAAGGCTATTTATTGGGTGACGCCAGTAATGTGTGGATTTATTTGGTAGAAGGGGAATCAAAAATAAAACACAAACCTGCTGAAGCATCTTTTAGTGTTTTGGGTAATTACGCAGGATTGAGTTTAGAGTCGTTGGATATTGTACGATCAGTTGCGATCTGGAAAGCATTGGGGTTTGAAACCAATGGCTCAACTGATCAGGGTTGGGTGGCTTGTAAGAATGAAGATGAATTGATGGTAAATATCATGAATCCGTTAATGTGCCCTCATCTCTTTATTAATCCATCGTTGACTTACTTCAATGGGAAGGAAAATAATCCGAAAGTGATTAAAAAACTCAGGGCTTTAAAAATTCCGATTACTGAAGAGATTACCCACTTCAACGATAATGGCATTGTTGACAACGTGATTATTCGTGATCCGGGAGGATATGGTTTTTTTATTTTCAATGATTAATAAACTTTTAAAAAATGGAATTAGGTGCATTTTCAGTAAGCCTCAATGTCAAGGACTTGAAGGCTTCCAAACAATTTTATGAGAACCTCGGCTTTTCTGTCTTTGCTGGTGAGATGGAAAGAAACTATTTAATTATGAAAAACGGAAATGCTTTGGTCGGTCTTTTTCAGGGCATGTTTGATAAGAATATCATAACCTTCAACCCGGGTTGGGATGAAAGTGCAAATCCATTGGATGCATTTAAAGATGTACGGGAAATTCAAAAATCGTTAAAGGAAAAGGGCATGGAGATCACCAGTGAAGTGGATGAAAATTCTTCAGGTCCTGCAAGCATCACTTTGATTGATCCGGATGGAAATCCTGTACTTATTGATCAACATGTTTAAATGCAAAGATGGTAGTTAGTTTAAGCTAACTGATCCACTGTCTGAAGACGGGAGCAGTTTCTTTACTGACGAACACCTCTTCTTTACAATCAGGGGTTAGATGGATTTTAATTTTGCCATTGTCTGGTTTGAATTTTTCAATGGCCTTGAGGCAGCAAAGGTATTTTCTGTTGAGTCGAAAAAATTTGGCATGATCAACAATTTCTTCTAATTCAGTAATTGTTTTATCTACAATCAACTGTCTTCCTGTAAAGTCTTTAGCGAATACAATTTTGTGCTCTGTGAAAAAGTAGGCAATGTCGTTAAGGTTAAGGGCAATAAACTCCGTTCCTTTCTTAGCGAGAATCCTATCTTTGGATGGAGATTGAATGTGGTTGAGGATTTTCAATAAATTGCCTTGCAAAAAATGTTCCTGAAGTTTTTTTACTTTTTCCAGTGAACGAGTTAGTTTTTCTTCAGTAATCGGTTTGAGCAGGTAGTCCACAGAGTTGAACTCAAAAGATTCCATGATGTACTTATCGTACGCGGTGGTAAACACAACAGGAAACATGACAGGGTGTTGCTTAAATATTTCAAAAGAGTGATTGTCAGATAACTGAATGTCGACAAAAGCCAGGTCGGGTTCAGCATTGTTTTGTAGCCATACCAAGGTTTCTTTCACGCTCCCTAACTGTGCTATCACCTCAATCGATGGATCGATTACTTTCAGCATGGCCTCCAGTTTAGCCCTTGCAGGTAGTTCATCTTCAATTATTATTGTTCTCATAACTGTTGAGTGGAGTAAGTGGAAGGCTAACAATAAATTTTTTATTTTTCTGATAGGCTTGAATCGATTTTCCTGTTATCAATTGGAATCGCTCAGTTAGATTTTTTAATCCAATTTGGGAGGAAGTTTGTTTATTGCCTTTTTCTTGAATTTCATTGATGATGATCAATTGATTGTCTCTTATATCTACTGTGATGTGCAATGGGATTTGTTCGCTAATCTCATTGTGTTTTACTGCATTTTCAAAGGCAACAAAAACAGAAGTGGGTGGAATTAAAAAATCTTTTTCAGCTGAGCCGTTAAACTGCCTTTTAATGATCAGCGCTTTTCCGAAGCGCAGGTGCAGCAGATCTATATAACGATGGGTAAACTCCAACTCGTCTTCCAATTGCACCAGTGTGTGGTCTTTTTGGATAAGGATATATCGGTATACTTCAGCAAGGTTCTCAGTAAACAGGTGGGCTTTAGCTCCATCCGATTTTATCAAATAGGAGAGCGTGTTTAAAGAGTTAAACATAAAGTGTGGATCAACCTGATTTTTGAGTGCAGTCAATTCAGCTTCAGCACGGGCACGTTGCAATTGTTCATTTTTTACGGTTTCGCTTTCTTTTTCTTTTACCAGAAAAACTGTTTCGTAGACATGGGTTACAAACAATACACAGATCACGTTGATGAGCACCACCATTTGAATGGCACTCCAATCTGTTTTTGGAAACCCGGCCCATATGTACCACATACAAAGCCATGCAATGGTAAGTGGTGCCGTGTAGAAAATATTGTTCATTAAAAGTAAGACCAATTTCTCAACAGGTTTATCAAACCAGGTAAAGCGCTTGCGTGTACGAAAAAGCAGATAACGATTGCCTTGCCAGATAAGAAAAGCCAATGAAATAAAATACAAGTAGCCTAGCCAGTAATAAAGATCATTGTAGGTGAGTGTTCCAAATAAACCGGTTGCATTAGGAATGAGTAACCCAAAAAAGGGGATACCTATCCACCTGAAAGTATTGTCATCTAGCTTTATTTCTGAATGAGTAATACTATTTTCCGATTCGAGCTCCGATTGTTCCGCTTCAGGCATTTCATTCCTTTTTGTATGGATAAAGTTCGCAAATTCAATCCATAATCAGCTAAATTCATAATCTACTTAGATCTCTTTACGTCAACTTAAAAATAAAACTATGGAAGGATTAAACTATTGGGCCATATTGGTTTCGGCATTATCTACTTTTTTGATTGGAGGGCTGTGGTATTCACCAGCTGTATTTGGAAAAGCCTGGATGAAGGAAAATGGGTTGACAGAAGAGGATTTAAAAAAGGGGAATATGGCAAAGATATTTGGCCTCGCTTTCTTAATGGGATTGATTGCAGCTATCAATCTGGCCATGTTCATGGGACCTGAAGCTGATCTTTCTTTTGGGGCCTTTGCTGGTTTTGCAGCCGGTGCCGGATGGGTTGCTACTTTTGTGGGTACCCATTATTTGTTTGAAAGAAAATCATTTAAATTATTTATGATTAATGCCGGCTACAGTATTGTAGCATTAACTATCATGGGTGTTATCATTGGAACATGGAAATAGTGAACAATGTATAGGTTATTAATCGCATTGTGTTTAACTGTATTAATAAGCTGCCAATCGGATAATGCATATATGCAATCTTCTGACAAAATTATTACCATAACAACAATCCTGAATTGTTCTCCAGAAATAGCTTTCAGCTATTTTTCGGAAAATGAGCTGTTAGAAAAATGGCTTACTGCCAAAGCGGATGTTGTAATGGAGCCCGGTGGTAAGTTTGAATTATTCTGGACTCCAGACGATCTTGATTTGACAAACAACAGTACCTATGGATGTAAAGTGTTGGCTGTCGATAAACCTAATTATTTAAATATTGAGTGGAAAGGTAATGCTGAACAGAAATCATTTATGAATTCAGTAAGACCATTAACTAATGTTACCGTCATCTTTACAAAAATGGATAGTACAAGAACAAAGGTTACGCTTGTGCATACTGGATGGCGCCTTGGCGAAGAGTGGGAGGCTGCTAGATTATATTTCACAAATGCATGGAGTGGGGCTTTGATGGAACTGGAGACTTTGGTGAATAAAGATGGAGCTGGTTGACAGGTCGCATTATTAAAGCACGTAGAATTATGAAATTCATTCAGATAACATTTATTATCGCTTTAATGGGCTGTCAGAATCCTCAAAGTCAAACTGAATCACCAGCAGCTCATCCATTAACAGGAGAATGGAGAAATCTTTCCCTTAAAGTAGAAATAGATAAAAAGAATGGGGAGCCCACCAGTATATTTGAAGTAAATGCAAATACATGGGAGGAACAACTACAAATAAGACCTATTCGCACCTACTTCAGAGATGATAGTACTTTTAATTCGGAGCATTTCAATTTGCAGGACAGCCTTGTGTTAAATCCCAGCGGTTCCTGGACCGCAACTGAAGATGAGATCACAATGATTACCACAAAACCTTTTTCAGACACAACATCGTGCACCTACACTATTAATGATAATGTTGTCACCTTCGGCTGTTGGGTGGATTGGGATGAAGACGGTGAAAAAGATGATTGGTACCTGGGGACTCAGAAGAAATACTAAGCGCCTTTATGGTTTCATTAGCCAAAAAATCGATTCATAGTTAAATACAGTAAAAGAGAAAATGTTGTCCGTAGGTGATCCTGCCGGATGCGCCTTGTTGGTAGCATCGAATGTTAATTGCTTCACCACTTTGCCGTCAATAGATACTTTAAATAATTGAAAATTACCTTTTTCATCAGGTGCAATGTAGGCCACCCATTTCTGGTCATGTGAAAGCGCAATACCAGAATACAATTGATCGCTGTTGAAGGAATGAATTTTTTTACCTGGCTTTCCATCAATGGGTACAATGTGAATCTCCTTTAACTCAGGATTGACAACATATTCAATCACCAAATTCTTACTGTCATTCAACCATTGGGAATCTGTAAAACTTCCCTCTTCTAATCCTGGAGGTATCAATTCAATTTGTTCCGTTGTGGGCTCTCCACTTTTCTGATCAATCCCGATCAAAAAAAGTTTATTAATTCGATCTGATGTAGGGGCTGTATTGGATACAATCCATTTACCATCAGGAGACCAACGAGGCCATCCAGTTTCATAACCTCCTTTCGAGAGTGGCTTTCCTTTGGATGCATCGTTGTTGGGTTGTATCCAAATGTCGTCCGTACCATCAGCGTGCGTATGGAATGCAATCCATTTATCGTTAGGCGACCAGGCCATGCCCTGATCTTCGGAGTAGGAAGCACGCACCACAACATCTGGCTTATCCTTAGGTTGGTTCATATCAAAGTTGATATAACCAATTTCCTGTGTAATGTCAGGATAGTTCCTGTCATCCATTACTCTTCTCCAATTACCATAAGTAAAAGAGAGTAGCTTACCATTCGGATGCCAATGTGAAATTTCTGACATGAAGGTGGTAATAGGTTTTGATTCACCACCATCTCCATCTACCGCGGCAATGAATACTTTGTAGTCTTGTAATCTAAAAAGTACTGATCCGTCTTTGGCCACTGATGGGGCGTAACTATCCCGTGAAAAACTGGCCAGTTGGGTTCTTGATTTTGATTTCAAATCATATTGCTGTAGGTCAATCACCTCTTTTTCATTAGCGAGACTGAAGTACAAAAAATTTCCATCGGGAGAGAATGCAATTGGGCCGTAGCTGTCGACATTTATTTTTTCTGAACTGGAATTAGCAAGGTCAAGTTGAATGGAGCGTTTTCCGTTTTCTTCTACGATGCCCGCAAAAGAATTAGATGATGGATTCCATTGTATGGATTCTATCAACTCATTTTCTGCTATTACTTTTTCATTTTCACCATTATTGTTCATTATCCACATTTGTACCTTCCCATCATTTTTAGATAAGCCTGCTACCTGTTGACCATCCGATGACCAGGTTAAGTCTTTGATGTCAGCCCTTTCAAGTTCTAGATTGTTGTTATTAAAAACTTTTTTATCAGGCCATAGTGGTAAACCTTGTTGAGTGTGTAGATCATAGATATACCAATATTCCCTGTCACCACCGATTTCGTAAGTCACCAGGTGTTGACTATCTGGAAGCCAGGTAAGGGTGATGACAAAAGTGCCATGCTTTTCCAATTCAAAAGTGGCTCCTCCTACTACCTGCTGTATTAAAATTTGTTTCCGATCGGAATAAGCAAATAGTTTTCCGTCTGGAGATATGGCACCGAACGGATCGCGGTAGGCTACCGGTCCTTTCTGCTTTACAGCTTTAATAAACTGTATTTGAGGAGCGCTTTGTTCCTCTTTTTTTTCAGTTTGACAACTAACCAGACAACACAACAAGGCGAGGAGTAAAAATCTTGACATATCTTAAAATATAAAATACAGGATAAATAATATAATCAATAGAATAGCTACCCATTTGAAGCCAGTGCTGTATTCCGCGAACTCATAACCACATACGTGGCACACTTTGTTTTTTGCATCGGTTTCCATGGCACAGGATGGACATTCTTTTGTTTTCATGAATACCTATTCAATTGAGTACTCCGTAGATTAGACGTTTTGATCATTACATAAAAAAAGTGGAATAATTTAAATTTAGTAAAAATCATAAGCTTAACAGATGAAATCGGCATATTAGTAGTATGATAAGGGATTTACAGATACTATTCTTTTTGGTAACACTGTTGGTTGCTTGCAATTCCAAACCAGCATCTGAGTCGAAATGGTGTGACAGGTTACCGAGGGAGGCCAACGCACAATTTCAAAGATCGGATTACTCGAATTACTGGTTTGAGGTATATAAGGTGCAGGATAGTATTTACGCGATATACGAGCCTCACCAATGGCAAGAGGTGATTTCGTATTTGATTATAGGAGATGAATTTGCCCTGCTTTTCGACACAGGTAATGGTATTGCGAATATTAAAGAGGTGGTTAATGAAATTACATCTTTACCCATTCGTGTTCTTAATTCTCATTCACATTATGATCATGTAGGCGGGAATGCGGATTTCGATTTCATTTATGGAATGGATGCAGAATTTACTCAGATAAGAAAGCAAGGGCTGCCGAATGATCGCGTTGCAGAAGAAGTTTCACCAGCAGCTTTATGTAAACCATTACCTGAGGGTGTTGTTGCTGAAGAGCATCACATTCGACCTTATGAAATTGACGAATATGTAACCGAAGGATTTACCATTGATTTGGGTAACCGTATGTTGGAAGTCATTAGTATTCCCGGGCATACACCTGATGCAATAGGTTTATGGGACAAAGGGAATGGATTGCTATGGACAGGGGATACCTTTTACCAAGGCGCAATTTGGTTGTTTGCTAAGGAAACCAATTTGACTGACTACAAACATTCAATCAGCAGGTTAGCTGAGATATCGAAGTCTTTGAAACATCTACTCCCTGCGCATAATATTCCTTTGGTTGATCCATCGCTGCTCGTGGAGCTTGATGATGCATTGATTCAAATCGAAAATGATAGAATTAAAGGAGTTGATTCGACTGATGGGCGTGTGAATTATACCTTTGATCACTTCACTATCTTAATGAAGAGATCAGCTATTGAGATACGATAGGGGTAGAATGCAAATTGGATTTAATAAAAGAGTGATTTTACCTTGTTTCTCATAGGTAAAAATTGTAAAATTATTTTGGTATGGAGCAGATCGCTCCAGTTTTAGTCTCTTAAATTCTCCCAAGATTTATGAAGATTATAATTTCCTCTACCTTGTTTTTGTTAGTCATTGTATGCCAAGCTCAAGTTGTAGATAAGACGAGGCTGGAATATTTTGAAGATAAGCTGGTGTCTCCTCAAATTGGAATGACGATTTCCAGCGATGGGCAGATGGGTGCTTTTCTATTTGCTAATTCAAAATTAAATGTATTTGACTTAATCCATTCGCGCTTGCTTAAGACTTTACCCATTGAAATAGGAGATGTTGGAGAAATCCGATTTAACAGTGATAACAGTGAACTTGTCATTATTGAGCGAAACAGGGTAAGGGCTTTGGATTGGCGTACTGGAGAAATAAAAATGGATGAGGCACTAAGCGATGAAATTGTATGCGGAGATATATCGTTGAATAACATGCTCGCTGTCGCATCACTTGATAACATTACTGTGTGGGACTTAAATTCACATTCAAAGAAAAATACTATTTCGGTCAAACAAAATATTGCCACCATTTTCTTTAGTCCCAAGGAAGCCCATTTAATGGTAAACCCCAGAGTGAATATGTTGGGGAGTAAGTCGTTTATTTATGATTACAACACCGGGCAAATTGTAAATACGTTTAATAAGCTTTTTTTTGGAACCTATGATGCTACTGGAGATAGAATGTTCATTCATCGATTTAGAAGAGTGAAGGTCAAAAGGAGTACAGTTTCAACTCCAGTTTTATATGAGTCTTCTGTCAATAACCTGAAAGACTCACGTGTGATTTACAGCGGATTAGAGAAGTCCAGCGATGTGGGTACGGTTACAACTACATTACCTATTGCAGACAAGCTTGTAGGGACTGCTGGTTACAGAGGGTTTACCGTGTATGATGTCGTCAATGGTGGAAAGGTTTTTACAACTAAGAAGACGAAGCGTGACAGAAGTGCCAGTGCATTTGGGTTCTATCAGAAATATGTCGCTAAAGTAGTTTACAAACTTAATGAGGATAGGGTTTTAATTAATGCCTATGGCGACAACATTAATCAAATCTACAGCGCATCGCAAAACGAAATCATTGGATATATTTTCACCGATGGAAATAATGACCTGGCAACCATTACCAGAGACGGGAAATTTGATGGAAGTATACAAGCCGCATCGAAGTTATACTGGTCGGCAAAAAATTCTTCCAAGAAAACCAGCGTGGAGAGTACATTTGATCGAGGGTTTACTCCCAATTTGCTGGTAAGTCTGATTAATACCCAAAATGTAATTGTTGATTTTGATATTGATGCAGAAATCGGGGCCATTCCAGAAATACGCATTAAATCATTTAACCAGGAACAAGTTTCTGAGAAGGGCACATCTCCGATATTTTCTAGCAGTCAAAAGTTGGCAACTATTGAAGTTGAAATTGAGAGCGATATTAAAACGGTAAAGCAGATTAAACTGTTCCAAAATAATAAGGTGGTGGGAGCTGAAGAAGATCCTGCTTCAACTATTATTAGTTTTGATGTAAGCCTAACCAGTACATTTGGTGTTGATAATTTCTTTTATGCAACGGCATCAGGAAAAAATGGAATAGACTCCGAGAAGCAAAAAATCACTGTGAAGTATACCGGTAAGACGGACGATAAAGCCAAATTATTTTTAGTGACAATCGGGATAAATGAATACAAAAATCCTAAGTACAACTTAAATTACGCTATCGCTGACGCTGATGCCTTTGAAAATGCGATGTCTGAAGGCGCTAAACCTGTCTTTGAAATTATTCAAAATGTAAAAATCAGGAACAACGATTTCAACAAGAAAAATATTTTAACCGCACTAGAGACTGTTCAGAGGGAATCAAGTGAACAGGATATGTTGATTTTTTACTATGCCGGACATGGCGTGATGTCGGAGGGAGCAGCCAAAGATTCTGATTTTTTTCTTGTGCCTCACGATGTAACTCAACTTTATGGAAGAGATGATTTATTGTATGAGAAAGCCATATCCGCAACCGAGCTAAAAGATATTTCAAGAAAGATTAATGCACAAAAGCAAGTTTTTATTCTAGACGCTTGCCAATCTGCAGCAGCGCTGGATGCCGTGACACGAAGAGGTGTGGCTGAGGAAAGGGCGATTGCTCAACTGGCTCGAAGTACTGGCACGTTCTGGATTACAGCTACCGGTTCTGAGCAATATGCGACTGAATTCGAATCGTTAGGTCATGGTGTTTTTACTTACGCATTGGTGGAGGGATTAAATGGAAAAGCAGATGGAGGAAACCAAGATAACAAAATTACCGTGCGCGAGCTTAATGCTTATCTGGAGTCCAGGGTGCCGGAGCTGGCGGAAGAGTACAAAGGCTCACCTCAGTTCCCATCAGGTTACTCATTTGGTAACGATTTTCCTTTAGTTATTTATAAAAATTAGATCATCCTTTTGATTTGATGAAATGAGAGAACCGTTCCATCGCCACCTCCAAATCTTTTGCGGTAAAACACGAGTACACTAAACGAAACTGACCATGTTGAGTATGCCCAAATCCATTGCCGGGTGTAAGTAAGATGCCCGTCTGTTTATACAAATCATTCCAGAGTTCAGTTTCAAGTGCTTGCGTATTTTCTTTTAAAAATTCAGATAAGTCTAACCAAACAAAAAGACTTCCATGCGCTGGAGCATAAGGAATTTTTAGTTTTCTTAAACTACGAACAACAGTAAGATAGTTTTCAGTGAGCAGGTGCTGATTGGTTTTAATGTACTTCTCAACGAATGCTTCATCACTAAATACCAACTCAAATATCCATTGAGTATAATTGGAAACCATTGACGGGCCATTCAAATTATTATAAGCCTCAAGGAAGGTTTTGTTTAACGAATAAACCATTCCTACCCGAAAACCAGATGCGCCAAAATCTTTGGACAGCGCATACCAATGATGCAGGTAGTCACTTTGTTTCTGTTGCATAATGTTGACAAAAGAATAGAAGGAAACGGGATTTGGATAGTCTTCTTTTAAATCGTGGTGTTGGGTGTTGATGAGTGATAAACTATAAATCTCATTAACAATCAGGTGAATATTGTGCTCAATGCACCAATCTGAAAACTCATTTAACCTGAATTGAGAATGCATTCCACCAGTTGGATTGTCTGGGTTGGTAATTACAAGCATGCGGAAACGCTTTCCTTGACTTTCAATGTCTTCCAGGGCTGTATCAAGGTGATCAATGGTCAGGAGTGGGCCGTTTTTCAGCTCTTCAACATGGTGATGCGTAATGAGGTTATACCTTTCCATGCCAGATTTATTTTGTATGTCCTGTTTGTAAACAGGATAGCAAGGTGCAGGAAATACCGCCACATCACCCGGTTCTCCTAAAATCCAGGAAGTAAGATCAATAACAGAGGTGGCACCAGCGGAGAGAGCCAGGTGTTCCGGATTAATATCACAGTGCGTTAAGAATTTGGTATAAAAACTCGCGACTTTTTCCCTAAAAGAAGGGGAGCCAGTGCTGTTAGTATAGTTAGCCACCCACTCGGGTATTGGATGCTGACCTGTCAATAACTTAATGTGACCTTTTAACAACGGCCAGCTCAACTTATTCTCAGCGATGTTCAGTGGAAAAGTACCCTCTGGGTTGTCCTTTTCATGGTAGAGGTTTTTTACTGCCTCGAAGTAGGCTTCAAAGTCGATGCGAAGAACAGATTGGGAGGCTACTTGGCCGCGTTGTGAAAGTGAATTATTCAATGGTGAGTTGTCGTTATGATGAAAGATGGTATCGCTAAATTATAGATATGCAATGAAAGGAATCTTTTCAATGGCTTTGATTTGTAATTATAATGAATGCTAATTAATATTGACCGACCGTTCAGTCAAAAAATTGTATGAGCCCACGGATATCGAGCAAAAACGAGGAAATTAGGCAGGAGAGCATGAAAAGAATCATGGGTGCTGCATTTTCTCTGATTGCAAAGCAGGGCTATGAGTCTACCAGTATTGCCCAGATTGCCAAAGAGGCGGGGGTGTCCAAAGGATTGTTGTATAACTATTTTACGAGCAAAGAGGATTTATTAAAGCAATTAATTGATAATGCTTCTGCCGAGGGCGAAGATATGATGGCTGAATTAATTGTAGATGATCCGGCAGTTACGCTTGAAAATATTTTTAAATGGTTATTTAAGGAGCTTCGCGAACGACCTGATTATTTCAGATTGCTGATGGAACTTACTTTTAAAATAGATAAATTCCAGTTTGCGCATGATTTAGCTCTGCAAAAATATAATGGCTATTTGAAATTTCTGGAAGACTTACTCAGTCGTATGGGTATTCCCAATCCAAAAGGAGAAGCAAGTCTGTTAGCTGCTTTATTTGATGGAATAGGTATTCAGTGGATGGTGATCAAAGAAGATTATCCTTCTGATGAGTTAGAATCTTTTCTTATTGATAAATACTGTAAAGGAAAATATAAATGAAACAACTAGGCTTAATGGTATGGGTAATCTTGCTTTCATTTTCAGGCAATGCGCAGTCGGCCAAAGAAATCATGCAGCGTGTTGATGAAAAGGTAAGAGGTACATCCAACAGTTCAGAAATGAAGATGACCATTGTGCGGCCAGACTGGAAAAGAGAAGTAACCATGAAGGGATGGTCATTGGGCACAGAATACAGTTTAATTTTAATTACCGGTCCAGCTCGGGATAAAGGGCAGGCGTTTTTGAAACGCGACAATGAAATGTGGAACTGGCAACCTTCTATTGATAGAGTGGTTAAACTCCCACCATCAATGATGTTGCAGTCCTGGATGGGATCAGATTTTACCAATGACGATCTGGTAAAGGAATCCTCCATTGTAAACGACTATACACATAGTTTGGAACCGGATTCAACCATCAATGGAACAAAGGTTTTTAAAATTGTACTTACTCCGAAACCTGATGCACCAGTGGTGTGGGGAAAAGTAGTTTGTTATGTTGATAAAAAGGAATACAACCAACTATTAGTAAAATACTATGATGAAGACGGCTATCTGGTGAATACTATGGTGCTTTCTGAAATCAAAGAAATGGGAGGAAGGATGCTGCCAACAAAATTGGAAATGATTCCCGCTGATAATCCTAAGCAACGTACGGTCATTGAATACGTGAATCAGGAATTCAATATTGGACTAAAGGAAACATTTTTCTCAATGCAGAATATGAAACGAGTGAGATAAGCTATGTACACAACACTGGCATGGAGAAATATTTGGAGAAACAAAAGGAGATCGTTGATCACGATTCTCTCCATCACCTTTGCGGTATTGCTGGCCTGTGTGATGCGGTCCATGCAATTAGGGTCCTATGGCAGGATGATTGAAAATTCTGTTCGGTTTTATACCGGATACATTCAAATTCACAAAGATGGCTATTGGGTGGATAAAGTAATTGACAATAGTTTTATCTACGACCCCGAAAAGCTTTCTGAAGTCAATCAATTAAAGGGTGTTCAGACTTTTGTTCCAAGACTGGAATCTTTTGCCCTTTCCTCTTTTAAAAATCAAACCAAAGGAGCTTTAGTTATGGGAGTAGACCCTGAAAGGGAAAACGACCTTACAAGAGTAAAAAGTAAATTAGTGGATGGTACCTATCTGGAGTCGAATGATGAAGGTATTCTGGTTTCGCAAGGATTAGCCAATTACCTCAAGGCAAATGTTGGAGACACCATTGTGTTGTTGGGGCAGGGATATCACGGTGCCAATGCAGCCGGTTTATTTCCGGTGCGTGGTATTGTAAAGTTTGCTATGCCACAGCAGAACAATCAGTTGATATACATGAGTTTGCAAAAGGCACAATGGTTTTATGCGGCTGATCAATTGATTACCAGTGTTGCTCTTGTAATTGACGATCCTGATGATGCATCAAAAATTACTCAGCAAATAAAAACAATATTTAGTGGAGAGGCATATGAGGTAATGGATTGGAAAGAATTGGTGCCAGACCTTGTTCAAAGTATTGAATTGGACAACATCAGTGGAAAGGTGATGTTATGGATTCTTTATCTCGTGATTGGTTTTGGAATGTTCGGAACCTATTTAATGATGACTGCCGAACGGCAATATGAGTTTGGAGTAATGATTTCGGTGGGCATGAAACGCCTACAATTACAGACCATCGTTTTACTGGAAATCACGATGATGACTGCGATTGGTGTTTTGGTGGGTATCGTGCTCAGCTTACCAGCGCTCACCTATTTTCATTTTAATCCGATTTATTTTGGAGAAGAAGCGGCTAAGGCCATTGAAAAATTTGGAGTGGAAGCAGTTTATGCATTTTCAATAGATCCTGTGATTTTTACTAATCAGGCCTACGCCATTTTTATTATGGCCATTGTCTTGGCGGGTTATCCGGTGTGGTCAATTCACAAAATGAAGCCAGTTGAGTCGATGAGACCTTAATGAGTTTGATATGATAGCAATTATAGCGTGGCGAAATGTATGGAGGAATAAAGGCAGGAGCCTGGTAGTAATTGGTGCTATGGTAATAGGTATCTGGGCGATGGCTTTTGGTGGCGGCTTCATGCAGAGCTTTCTTACCAGCTACATTGAATCTTCTATAAGGCATGAAACATCCAATGGACAGGTACATCAACCGGAATTTACTCAAGACTATGACATCCAGTATTACATCAAAGATTATTCATCCATTCTGAATTTTTTAGAACAAACAAATTCAGTGGATGCTTTCACTTCGCGTTCATTAGTTAACGGCATGATTTCTTCGTCTCGCCAGGCTACTGGTGTAAAGATAATTGGCGTAAACCCTGATGAGGAGGCTCAGGTCACTGAACTCAACACGTTGATAGTTGATGGGGCTTATTTCGAAGGCATATCCAGTAATCCAGTTCTAATTGGAAATAAGTTAGCAGAAAAGCTTAAGGTAAATGTGAAGTCGAAAGTGGTGCTCACCTTTCAGGATATAGAAGGAAACATCACGGCTGGCCGGTTTAGAGTTGCTGGTATTCTGAAAGCTTCATCGGTTGCTATCAATGAATCTTCTGCCTATGTACTTAAATCAGATTTGAACAGGTTATTGAACATTGGTGAAAATGTGCATGAGATCGCTTACACTACCGTTGCAGGTACGGATGACCAAGTGTTGGCAAAGACACTTCAAACCAATTTTCCTGATGATAAAGTGGAAAGCTGGAAAGAGATATCGCCTGCTTTGGTTTTTATGGAACAATGGATGGCAGCAACATTGAAAATATTGATCATCATTATTATGTCGGCACTTGCGTTTGGCATAATCAATACCATGCTGATGGCTGTACTCGAAAGGATAAAGGAGCTGGGTATGTTGATGGCTCTGGGGATGAAACGCACCAAAGTATTTTTGATGATCATGTTGGAAACAATTTACCTGTCTACTGTAGGAGGGCCTGTTGGGTTACTGATTGGTTATGCTACCGTTGCTTACCTGGGTAAAACGGGCATTGATCTTACTGATTACTCTGAGGGGCTGGAGGCGATAGGCTACGATAGTATTTTGTATCCATTATTACAGCCCATGGATTATGTACAAATTGTGATTGGAGTAATCACCACTGCTTTTTTGGCATCTATTTATCCGGCATGGAAAGCCATCAAATTGAAACCTATTGACGCGTTACATTCTATTTAAAACTAAACATCGAACAGATGTCCACGATTATTAAAGCAATCAACGTTTCTAAAGTATATCACAAAACTACAGTCCCCGTTCATGCGGTGAATAAACTAAGCTTGAGTATCGAGGAAGGTGAGTTTACAGCGATAGTAGGACCATCAGGCTGCGGTAAGACTACGCTATTGAATATTCTGGGCGGACTCGATCAACCAACAGAAGGAAGGGTTGAGATAGATGGTACGGATATTTCAAATATGAAAGACAGTGAGTTAATTGATTTCAGATTGAGAAATATTGGTTTTGTTTTTCAGGCATACAACCTTATCCCGGTGTTGACGGCCCTGGAAAATGTAGAGTTCATCATGTTGCTGCAGAAACGAGATAAAAAAGAACGGCACGACAGAGCGATGGAATTGTTAGAGCGTATGGATATTGCGGATAAAGCAAATAGTAAACCTTCACAACTTTCCGGAGGTCAACAGCAGCGTGTAGCAGTAGCACGGGCTTTGGCGTCCAAACCTCGTTTTATACTGGCGGATGAACCAACAGCTAATCTGGATTCATCGTCAACAAGAAACTTATTAGACTTAATGGCAAAAATGAATGAGGAGCAGAAGGCTACATTTGTTTTCTCTACACATGATCAACGAGTGATGGATAAAGCGAGACGTATCGTAACCTTGGAAGATGGTGCGATTGTTTCGGATGTAAAAAGGTAATGAAGAGTAAAGTACTCATACTGATTGGAGTTCTTTTCTCGTTTGCAGCTATCGCTCAGGAGAGTGATGAAAAGAAAGTCACCTTCAAAGGGTATTTAAAAAATATGGGGTCGTTCAATTATTTCAATGACGACTTATGGGTGGAAGACCTGACTCACAACAGGTTAAATTTTGCATGGTATCCCAATGAAAACTTTTCTGTGTTTGTAGAATTCAGGAACCGCTTGTTTTTAGGTGAATTTGTGAGTGATATTCCCAACTACAATCAGATCATAGATTCTAACAATGATTACTTTGACCTGTCTGCCAATTTGATTAACAATAAGACCGCTTTACTCAACGTGATGGCAGATCGTGTATATGTGCAGTGGAATAAAAATGACTGGGAAGTAAAGCTTGGACGGCAAAGAATTAATTGGGGTGTAAACCTTGCCTGGAATCCCAACGATTGGTTTAATGCATATTCCTTTTTTGATTTTGATTATGAGGAGCGTCCGGGGTCAGACGCGTTACGTATTTCAAAGTATACTGGAGTGGCTTCAAGTATAGAAGTAGCAGCAAAGATGGCTGAGGATATGGACCGATTTGTAGGTGCTGCTATGTGGAGAATTAATAAATGGAACTATGACATGCAGTTTTTGGCAGGTATTGCTCAAGGTGATTTGTCGCTGGGAACAGGTTGGGCAGGCAACCTGGGAAAGGCCGGTTTCAAGGGAGAGGCGACTTACTTTATTCCTGCGATAGAAACTTCCGTTAATCAATCCTATGATGGCTTATTTCTCGGAGCAATTTCAGTGGACTACTCGTTTCCCAACACATTATACTTAAACGGATCGGTATTATACAATTCGGCAGCTGAGGTAGATCCTGTATTTGGCTTTTCCTTTACCGGAGCTCGGCCTGGAAACTTTACAGTTAGAAATATTTCGAATTATCGCTGGTCTTCGTTTGTGCAATCATCCTATCAGTTTACTCCACTTTTTAGTGGTGGTTTGTCAGTGATTGCTTATCCTGGCAGCAATGCCTTCTTTGTTAACCCAGCGATTACCGTTTCATTGAAACAAAATTTTGATTTGGATGTGGTGGGTCAATTATTTTTTGACGAAGATCCAATAAATGGAGATTATGGCTCAGTTTCACAATCAGGGTTCATAAGAGTGAAATGGAGTTTTTAGAATAATTTCACATCAAGGAGGCATTCTTCCACTCAGTTCTTAATTTTGTAGCCCCAAAAAAATGGTCAGAAAAAGACTTTTTTGGCAATTATTGAAACAAAAGAGCGCTAAATGCATTTAATGGAGTTAACTCCATTGTAATTACTTTCTTTCATGAATAGAAAAATTGTACTAGGAATTGTATTCATTATCATAATAGGAGGAACAATTGTCTTCAGTAACTTCCTGATTAGCCAAAAGGAACTACCGCCTCAGCGTCCTAAAACTGAGATTAAGAATTACGTGAGAGTTGTTCCTGTAGTTTATCAGCCTGTACCTGTTTCCATTGAAGCTTTTGGCAGAGTGGGTTCTTCACAGCAACTTAATCTTGTTGCAGAGGTTGGAGGTAAACTTTTACCAGGCAACATTTCTTTTAAAGAAGGAACAAATTTTAGACAAGGAGATATCCTGGCAAAAATTAACAACAACGAACAATTGTTGAATCTTCAGAGCAGAAAGAGTAATTTTCTCAACCTTGTAGCTTCTGTTCTTCCGGATTTAAAAATTGATTTTCCAGATAACTATGATCAATGGGACGCTTACTATAATAACATTGATCTTGATAAGACACTTCCTGTTTTACCAAAAGAGTTAACACCCAAAGCCAAAGCATTTTTGGCTACCAAGAATATTCTAAGCGAATACTTTGCTATAAAAAGTCTTGAGGAAAATTTAAGAAAGTATACACTAATAGCCCCTTACAATGGGAGCATACAATCTGTTTCCATTGAAATCGGATCAGTTGTGAATCCCGGTTCTGTAGTGGCAAGTATTATACGTACGGACCGCCTGGAGTTAAAAATTCCTATTGAACTGAAGGACTTTGAAAATATCTCTATCGGAACCAAGGTATCGATATTTCAGGAGGGTAGTGAGAGTAAATCATGGACTGGTAAGGTGGTGCGAAAGGCCGACTTTGTAGATGCTAACACGCAATCGGTAAGTGCATACGTAAGCATTGAAAGCCCTAAAGGTGATGTTTACGATGGCATGTATCTGAGAGCTGTAATTCCGGGGAAAGTAGTAAAGGAAGGAATGCGCATACAGCGGAGCATAGTCCAGAATAAATCGGAAGTGTTTGTTGTAGAGAACAACAAGTTGCAAATGAAAAAAATCAACATTGCTCAAATTTCACAAGATGAAGTAGTCTTTAATGGGCTGACTCCTGGATCGATGCTGGTAGTTGATGCGCCTTCCAATGCTTCAAATAATATGGTGGTTGAGATAATTAAAGACTAACTATGAGAGCTTTAGTCACATTTTTCGTCAGGTATCCTATTTGGGCCAATGCTATCATAATTGTAATCGGAATATTTGGCGTACTCAGTTACACATTGGGGTTGAAAAAATCTTTCTTTCCGGAGAGAACGCCACAAAATATTACGATCACGATGCTTTACCCTGGTGCATCACCTGAGGAAGTAGAGGAAGGGGTGACCGTAAAAATTGAAGAAGCAATAAAGGGAATAGTGGGTATTGATGAAGTTACTTCTGTTTCTTCAGAAAACAGTGCCAGCATTTCTATTAAGACCCTCGATGATTACGACCTGGAGGAGGTAACAACCGAAGTGAAAAACGCAGTAGATAGAATCAATTCTTTTCCATTGAATGCAGAACCCCCAATTGTATTTAAAGAAAAGGCTACCAGTGTTGCCATGTTTATGGGTGTTAAAGGAAACGTTTCGCTTCAGGATCTTAAACTGGCAGCAGAAAAGGTGGAGGATGATTTTTTAAACTCAGGATCAATTTCTCAGGTTCGGCTTTCCGGATTTCCTGACCTTGAAATTTCAATAGATGTTCCAGAGGCATCTTTGAGGCGGTATGGCATTACCTTCGATCAGGTGGCTAATGCGGTGAGAAATAACAACCGCGATATATCTGGTGGCTCTATTAAGACCACATCAGAGGAAATAAAAATCAGGGCTAACTCTAAATCATTTGATCCAAGCTTCATCGAAGAAATTATCATTCGTGCCAACCCTGATGGCACAAAAATATTACTCAGAGATGTAGCAGACGTACAAATGAAGTTTGCTGACTTACCCAATGCAGTTTACTCCAACAATGAAAGAGCCGTCTCTATCATTGTATCAAAATTGCCGGAAGAAGATATAGCCGGTATTAGTTCTTATGTGGATAACTATGTGAAGGAATACAATGAAAAAAGTTCCAACATTGAACTGTTCACCTATTTCAACTTCAACGAGATATTACAAGAAAGATTGGTGTTGCTCACCAAAAATTTTGGAGTGGGGCTATTTCTTGTTTTGGTTACACTGGGTTTATTCCTTTCATTAAGACTCTCATTTTGGGTAGCCGCAGGTATTCCTCTGTCATTTCTGTTCATGTTTATAGTCGGTGATTTTGCTGGCATTACCATCAACATGCTCTCTTTGTTTGGTATGCTGTTGGTGGTGGGTATTCTGGTGGATGATGGGATTGTTATTGCTGAAAATATTTATACGCACTTTGAGAAAGGAAAAGACCCTCAGACTGCAGCCATTGATGGCACAATGGAAATGGTGTCTTCAGTGTTCACTTCTGTAACCACCACAATTGTGGTGTTTACAAGTTTGATCTTTCTGGATAATGGAGGCTTCACCAAAGAGATGGCTATAGTGGTGATTGCTTGCCTAGCTTTTTCAATGGTAGAGGCATTCTTTGTATTGCCAGCTCACCTTTCCAGTAAATGGATTTTATCTAAACGAGAAAAAAGCAGTGGTCCATACATTCGGTTTAGGAAGGGCATGGAAGCTGCAATTGATTGGGTCAGAATTAAATTGTATGCCAGGTTATTAAGTTTTTTTATTAAATACCGTTGGGCTTCGGTCACACTCCCATTGGCATTCTTTATTATCATGATATCCATGTTAATGGGTGGGCAGATAAAATTCAGCATATTCCCAGTGCCACCGGCAGATGACATTAATGTTAACCTGGTCTTAAAGCCAGGCACAAGAGAAAATATTACGGAGTCGTACCTGAGAAAATTTCAGGACTCTGTTTGGGCTGTACACGAGGAACTGCAGAAGGAATACAATTTTCAAGACTCTGTAATTAGCACCGTGGATTTAGTTGTGGGTTCTCAAAACAATGGAAGTACATCGGGTAGCCATGTGGGAAGATTGGGAATTAATTTTGAAAACCTCGATGAAAAAAATATAGCAGCATTTGATATTAGCAACCGAATAAGAAAAAAAATTGGCGATGTTCCGGAGGCAGAGCAATTCTCTATTGGTAATGTGAATTATTTTGGGAAACCGATTTCTGTTAGCTTGAAGGGGAGGAATATTTCAGAACTGGAATCTGCAAAAGCTGAATTGAAAGATCAGTTGGATCAGATTAGCACCGTGAAAGATGTGACTGACAATGCATCTATTGGTCAGCGTGAGATAAAATTGGAATTGAAACCACTTGCTTATTTCCTTGGCTTAACCCATCAGGATATTACCAAGCAGATAAGACAAGGTTTTTTCGGTGAGGAGGTACAAAGACTTCAGATTGGAACGGATGAAGTAAAGGTGTGGGTGAGATATCCACAAGAAGACAGATTGAATATTGCACAGCTGGAATCGATGAAAATAAAAATGGCTAACGGAGCGGAGTATCCGTTGACTGAGTTGGCCAACTATACCATAGAAAGAGGTGTAATTTCGATTAACCATTTCAATGGAAAGCGAGAAATTAGAGTAGAGGGGGAGTTGGCACAAACGGACGCAAGCTTGCCGGATGTGTTACAAAAAATCACAGAAGAGGTTATGCCTCCAATTTTGGCCAAGTACCCTGGTATAGAGTATACTTTTGAAGGGCAATCCAGAAGGGCAGCAAACGAAGGTGCATCCTTTCTTAAAATTTTGGTTCCGATCGTTATCTTACTTTTCTTAATCGTAACACTCAACTTTAGATCGCTGCTACAAGCAGTGATGATTATTGTGATTTTAATTCCACTTGGGTTTGCTTGTGCGGTCTTTGGGCACTGGGTGGAGGATGCAGTGTTTTATGCAACTATTAGTGGGTATGGTATCCTGGCGCTTTCGGGTGTAATTATTAACGATGCGGTGGTCATGCTGGACAGGTACAATCACTACCTCAGAGAAGGAATGTCTGTGATTGAAGCTGCCTATCAGTCGGGTATTGCTCGTTTCAGAGCAATTATCTTGACGTCTCTAACCACAGTGGCAGGTCTTTATCCGCTTATTCTTGAGACCAGTTTCCAGGCGCAGTTTATTATTCCCATGGCGATTTCGCTGGCGTGGGGAGTATTGATGGGTACTTTCTTTATCCTGTTATTCTTCCCTGTGATTGTACTGGTGGTGAATGACATACGCGTATACTTCACGTGGTTTATCAAAACGATTTTTAACAGTAATATACCCAAGCCTAAAAAAGAAGAGGTAGAGCCCGCTGTTAGAGAGCTTCAAAAGGGACTTCAATATTAATGAGTAAGGTTTTGACTAGAATATTAGTAACAGGCTGTTGTATAATAGTTTCCGGGTGGTGTTTGGCTCAGGAAAATTTGAACTTGGAAAGTGCCATACGTCTGGGATTGGATAAAAATTTTTCTATTCAAATAGAAAGCCAAAGAGTTGAAGTGGCTAAGAATAATAACACATTGGGCAATGCGGGAATGTGGCCTAGTGTAAACGTAGGCGCAACACAATCCCTTAGCCGTACGGAGATCGACAACCCTGCAAGCTTCCTGTCTTCAGGTAACATAAAGGGAAGCTCCTTAAATCCAACTGTAGGCGTTGCCTGGACTTTATTCAATGGGTTTAATGTCCGCATATCAAAAGATAAACTTGATTTTCTGGAGCAACAGAGTTTGGGTAATGCTCAGGTGGTAATTGAAAATTCAATTCAATCTATTATTCTGGCATATTATACTGCACTGTTGGAGGAAGAGCGATTGAGCGTTTTTAAAAGAACACTAAAGCTGTCCAGTGATAGGTATGAATATGGAAAGTTGCGGGGTCAGATAGGTACCGCAGTTACTTTCGATATCCTTCAGGATAAAAGTGCTTACCTGACGGATTCATCCAATTACATTCAACAGGTTCAAAATTATAATAATGCTGTGCGCAATTTGAATTTGCTGATGGGTGTAGATGTGGATGAAACCTTCGAGTTGTCGGATTCACTAACCGTAGTGCCTCAACAGTTCGATAGAGATGATTTATTTGCCAGAATGACATCCAATAACAGCAACCTTAAAAACCAATACCTTAATCAGGAAATATTTAAGCGAGATGTATTGCTGGCTAGGTCAAGCATGTATCCACTTGTTTCTTTGAACCTTAATGGATCAAGCAACCGACAAACTCAGGACTTAAGTTCTGCTGTATTTGCGAGCGGTCAAACGGGAGATTCAGGTATTAAATCAAGCACACTAAATTATACTGCTGGGATAACTCTGAGTTTTACATTATTCAACGGAGGAAAGATCAGGACACAGTTAGAGAATGCACGTGTAAATGAACAGATAGCCTTGATTCAGGTTTCTGAATTGAAGGCCAGTTTGAAAAATAACTTGATCAGTAACTTTGATCAATATAATTTGAGATCAACTCTTCTTTCCATTGCCAAAGAAAATGTAGAAACTGCCACACTGAATTTGCAATTGGCAACAGACCGCTATCGGAATGGAACAATTTCTTCTTTTGATTATCGGGATATTCAAATCAATTACCTGACCAGCTCTTTGAATTACCTTCAGGCCATTTATAACGTAATTGAAACAGAGACTGAGTTGATGCGATTGACAGGCGGGTTATCTTCGGCATACGACTAATAGCAGTTTAAAAGTAGTACACCAATTTCTTATGGGAGTCTTCAAAGGACTCACGTATATAAAATTGAATAGCCTTTTCGCGAATAGCTCTTGTTGTTACTTCAAGCTGTAGGGCTCCTTTTTGTTTTGCCATTTTCTTTACCTCATTCATCAGGTGCTTACCAACTCCATTGCTTCTGTAATTGGTTTTAACAAACATTTCCTGTGCCTCAGCCACCTTGCCCCCATGATGTAATAGATTTTGAATATGACAACTTGCATAGCCAACTACATCATTACCATCCATAGCTACCAGATAAATGTAATTGGGGTTGAGAATATTATCACTGTAAAGTGTTTTCATCAAGCGCTCATCAAAGACTTTACCTTGCAGCTCACAAATGAACTGGTAGACATCGGTAAAGTCTTTGATGGAGGCTTCCCTAATGAGGATACCCATGGGTGAACTATTTTTTATACTTGTCGAACCACGCCAGAATGTGATCAATTTTTGTAATTAACTGGCTGGGCCTGTTGGCAATGTAATGGTATGAACCAGGTACTTCCACCAAAGCAGTCTCAATCTTTCTGATCTTTAACGCATGATACAATTGTTTGGCTTCGGACAAGGGCGTGCGCATATCTTCTGAGCCCACCATTACCAGGGTGGGGCATTGAATATTTCCAACTAAGGAGATAGGCGAAAACTTCATATACGTTTCCATGTTTTCCCATGGCTGTCCCGGGAATCTGGAATTGGCATAACCATAATAGTTATCGGCTGTCAAGGTCTTACTAATCCAGTTCATTACAGGTTTTACCACGGCTGCAGCGCGAAACCGATTATTCTTTCCAATCATCCAGGCGCTCATGATCCCACCGGCACTTCCGCCTGTTACAAACAAATTCTGATCATCGATATATCCTTTCTTAATGACGGCATCTACGCCATCCATTACATCATCATAATCGTTGCCCGGGTAGTTGTGGTAGAGTTCGTTTCCAAATTTCTCACCGTAGCTGGTACTTCCGCGTGGATTAGGATAAAATACTACATAACCACCAGCAGCCAGCAATTGCATTTCAGGTGAGAACCGATCTCCATAATTGGCAATAGGCCCTCCATGATTTTCAACGATCAATGGATACTTCTTTCCTGCTTCAAAATTGGGCGGCTTCACTATCCAGCCTTGCACATCGTAATTACCAACAGAAGCCTTCCACCATATCTCTTCCACCTTACCCAATTGCCTGTAGTCCAGAAGATCGCTATTTAGTGAAGTGATTAAATTGACTTTGACACTACCCTTATCCAAAACAGCTAATTCACTGGGATGATCTGGTGTAGTATGCGTAAAAGCAAATCTTCCTGAATTGGATAGTGTGAAAGATCCACCTCCGTAAGGTCGGGCAGGGTCATCACCACCAAGGTTATTTGTAATGAGAGTGGTCTTTCCAGCTAGTGTAACGTAGCCAATCTTTGTGTTGCCTTTATCATCATATTGAAAATAGAGTCCTTTTCCCTCGCTGTCCCAAACCGGATTATTGATATCGCGATCCAGTTGTGTGTCTATTTCTTTTTTACCTGACCCGTCCAGGTTCATAGTGTACAATCTGGTGACCTGATAAGTCTGGGTGCGGTCATCAAAACCCAGGTAGGCGATGGTCTTTCCATCTGGAGAAATGGCAGGACTGTGATCCGGACCTTTGCGCGTAGTGAGTGTTGTGAACTTTCCGTCTGCTACTGAGACAGTATAGAGTTCCGAGTTATCAAAATCGTATTCCCAATCTTCATTCCGGTTACCTGAAAAGATCAATTGTTTTCCGTCTTTTGACCACACAGGTGAGCTGCGATGTTGAAACTCTCCGCTTGTAATTTGCCTTGCTGTTCCGCCTTCAGCAGGAACTACGAATAGGTGAGAATAGCCGGGTTCCATATACCCTGATCCGTCTGCTTCGTGTTTAAATCTTGTGGTTACTCTGGGGGCGTCTGCCCATTTCGCTCCGTCAGGTTTTGAAGGTGGTTTTACCAAAGACAATTCGTTGCCGGGTACATGCATGGAAAATGCAATTTGTTTTCCATCCGGTGACCATGCCAAGCCACGAGGTGAACGATTGAGTTGGGTTAGCCTTGCCGTGTGACCCGTCTTCAGCCAATAAACATATATTTCAGCGCCTTCACCTTTACTGCTTACATAAGCGATACGCGTGCCATCTGGAGACCAGGTGGGACTGCTCTCTCCAACATCATTGGTTGTTAATTTTTCATGACCTGTGCCGTTTGCATTGGTGATCCATAAATTTCCTTCTCTTCGGTCGGTCATGATATTCATTCCGCGCCTCACATAAACCACCTGGTTACCATCGGGTGATATTTGAGGGTCGGCCACCCACTCCAGTTCAAACACATCCATCCTGCTGAAGGGTGTTTTAGTTTGAGCGTTGGTAATGAATTGAGTTAGAATAAAGAGCGCAACAAGTAATCTGATTTTCATGGCTATTCTTTAATGGTATAATAGAGGTTCACATTTAAACCAATGTAAGAATTTGCCAAATGATTTGGAAGCCAACTTTGTTTAGTGGCGCGTTAGCCCCCTGTGGATTGCAGAAGGGCTGAAAAAAGAGAAAGCCGGTATTACCGGCTTTTATGTTGTGTCATTTGGCGAGATACTATTCTGGTTTGATCAACTTTACATTAACTGCAGAAGGGCCTTTCTGTCCCATCTCCACTTCAAAAGTAACTTTGTCCTTTTCTTGAATAGGCTCACTTAATGCGTTTACGTGAACGAACACGCTTTCCTGAGATTCGGTGTCTTTTATGAAGCCATACCCTTTTGCATCATTGAAAAAAGTAACACTTCCTTTCCTAATCAAGTCGGCTGGGTCTATGGGTGCCTGCTTGGGAATGCTTACCTCGATATCTTCGAGTTTTACAGCTACTTTTTTCTTTAAGGGATCTGGAGGGGTAGAGGTAATGTTGCCAAATTCGTCTACATAGGCCAACATATCGTCAAGGCTGCTCTTGGTTGGATTCGCCTTTCTTTCCTGCATTTTTTGCTCTTTGTCGTCTCTTTTCTTCTGCTTTTTCTTCTCTTTTTGTTTTTTGTTCCAGGTCTCCTGCGATTTTCCCATAAATTGATTTGGTCCGTTATTAATTGATTTTAGCTGATTTCAAATGAATTGATGAAGGGAGCCTCCGTAAATCAGATGAAGGTTACAAAGGTACGATATTTTAAGCACTTATCGAAGGAGGATGTGCCAATAAGACCTGTTACAGCAATATATACCGCAGGGAGGAGGAATGACTTCCAATCCTAGCTTTATGTTGTTATTGCTTTGGATAATGCCTAAAATCGAAAACTTAAACTCATTAACATGCGATTAATTCTACTCACAATTTTTCTTGCTGGATCAATAGCTGCTGTTGCTCAACTCGTTTCTCAGCAATCGTTTCAAGATTTGGAATACCGCTCCATTGGCCCGTTTAGAGCAAGCCGGACAGTAGGTGCAGTGGGCATCCCTTCACAACCCAATGTATTTTTTATGGGTGTAAACAACGGAGGTGTCTGGAAATCGGACGACTATGGCCGTACATGGAATCCGATATTTGATGATCAGCCCACAGGCTCAATTGGTGATATTGCAGTTTCACCTTCTCAACCCAACATCATTTATGTAGGAAGTGGAGAGGGATTACATCGGCCAGACCTTAGTGTGGGCGATGGTATTTTTAAATCTGTAGACGGAGGTAAAACATGGGCGCACGTTGGACTGGATGATGTGCAGCAAGTAGGTAGATTAATTGTACACCCTACTAATCCTGATATTGTTTTTGTTTCGGGATTGGGACACCCTTACGGCCCCAACGAGATGCGGGGAATTTTTAGGACAAAAGATGGTGGAAAAAACTGGGAGAAAGTTTTCTATATCAATCGCAACACAGGGTCTATTCAAATAGAATTTGATCCCACCAATCCACAAATATTGTATGCCAACATGTGGGAACACCTGGAAGGCCCATGGGAAAACGCGGTTTTCACCGGACCTAATAGTGGATTGTATAAGTCTACCGATGGCGGTACTACATGGCGTCAGCTTACCACAGGTTTACCGGGAGCTGAGCAAGGTTTAGGTAGAGTTGGATTTGGTATTTCCCAGAGCAACCCCAAAAGATTGTTTGCTACAGTGGATGCAAAAGTTAACGGAGGGATTTATAGAAGTGATGATGCTGGCGAGAGCTGGACATTAATTCAGACTGATCGAAGATTGTGGGGAAGAGGTGGTGACTTTGGTGAAATTCGTGTACACCCGAAAGATGAGAACACGGTATTTGCTGCCAACGTTGCTGCTTATAAATCAACAGACGGGGGTAAGACCTGGTGGTCATTCAAGGGTGCCCCTGGTGGTGATGACTATCACAGGCTATGGATCAATCCCGAGCATCCGGATATCATGTTCTTCGCGGTAGATCAGGGAGCAACCATAAGTGTAAACGGAGGTAAGACATGGAGCAGTTGGTTGAACCAACCTACGTCTCAAATGTATCATGTAGCTACCGACAATCAGTTTCCGTATTGGGTGTACGGTGGTCAACAAGAAAGTGGCGCCATTGGTACAGCCAGTCGTGGTGACGGTGGACAGATTTCAATGCGCGATTGGATGGGAATTGGTAATGATGAGTATGCTACCATTGCGCCAGACCCTAAAAACTCCGACATCATTTATGGTGGCCGTGTGATGAAGTTCAATAAGAAAACTGGTCAATCGCAAAACGTAGCGCCTGAAGCATTTCGCTCGGGTAAATATAGAATGTTGCGCACCTTACCCCTGTTATTCCATCCTGCTGATCCCAACATGTTGCTGTTAGGCACCAACGTTTTATGGAAGACGATGAATGGAGGGCAACAGTGGGAAATCATTAGCCCTGATCTTACGCGCAAGCAACCGGAGATACCTGAAAGTGTAGGTGATTTTAAAACAAAAGAAATGGAGACCATGCCTCAGCGCGCCATAATATACGCTGTAAGTGCATCGGCCCTGGATGTCAACACCCTTTGGGCGGGTACTGATGATGGGTTAATACACATTACAAAAGATGGCGGAAAGAACTGGAAGGATGTAACTCCTTCTGCGTTGAAGTCATGGGACAAGGTATCGATCATGGATGCTGGGCACTTTGATGTGAACACTGCGTATGCTGCCATTAACGCGATTCGTAAAGACGATATGAAGCCACACATCTTCCGCACACACGATGGAGGAGCAACATGGAAGGAGATTGTGAAAGGAATGAACCCGATGGGGCCAGTGAATGTGGTAAGAGAAGACCCTAAACAAAAAGGTTTATTGTTTGCGGGAACGGAACGTGAAGTATATTTTTCTATTGACGATGGAGAGAACTGGCAATCATTGCGCATGAATATGCCCGCTACTTCTATCAGAGATCTAGTTATTCATGAAGATGATTTAGTGATTGGTACACACGGCCGTTCCATATGGATCATGGATAATATCAATCCATTACGTGAGCAGGCCAAAGCTACTGCCGCAGAAAAGGCTTATTTGTTCAGTAGCCCAGTCACTATTCGTGTGCGTGATAATATGTTTTTGGATACACCCATTCCACCTGAAGAACCCACAGGAAAAAATCCTCCCGATGGCGCTATCCTTGATTACATGATAAAGCAGAATGCCAACGAAGTAACACTTGAAGTTGTGAACACTAGCGGAGAGATTGTTCGTAAATATTCCAGCAAAGACAAGCCTGAAGTGCTGGATTCTGCTTCTATGCAGTATCCTACTTATTGGTTCAGACCGGCACAAAAAATTGAAACAACCATAGGTCACCATCGCTTCATTTGGGATTTGCGCTATGCACCTCCTGCAGGCTCCACGCGTCAGCACTCTATTTCAGCTGTCTATCAAAATACACCCACTGGCCCACAGGGACCTTTTGTGATGCCAGGGAAATATACGGTTCGCCTGACGGTAGATGGAAAAGTGATGGAGCAGCCATTGGAAATAAAAATGGATCCACGTGTAAGCATTAGTGCAACTGATTTAAAAGCGCAACATGATTATTCCATGGAGTGTCACAAAGCTTATCATGAGTTGCAGGCTTTGCGTGAATCTGTTGACGCGCAATTGAATGGAAAGAAAAAATTGAAAAAGGCACAGTATACTTCCTTGCGTGATATGGTAGGCGAAGGTGCACCTGAGAACCCGGATATCATTTATGGTAGCATTACAGAACGCCCCAATGAAACTATTGTAGGGTTACAAGATAAATTTTTGCACATGCAATTGGTATTTCAAAATGCAGATGTAGCACCCACAACGCAAGCCATAGCGGGACTAAAAAGGCTTCAAGAAATAAAAGCGGAGATAGAGAAGAAGCGGGAGGAATTAAAGTAGGTAATTATTTGAAAGCTATTCAAAGCCAGGCTCGAGAGGGTCTGGCTTTTTTTAGTATGTTTTTAAACTCAGCAGATACTCATATTTATCCAGTTTGAAGTAGCCCCTAAATTGAAAATTGAAAACATTTTTATTTTCAAAATTTGAAAGTGTTTTTATTCCAATAATGTCATTATCTCCTAAAAGCGACTCAATTTTGAAATTTCCATTCTCTTTAAAAAATGTGATAATTTGAAAGTATTTGCTAGTTATTGAATTTGTAATCTCTTCTATAGGTTGATCTGTATCACGTTCAATCACAAGGATAGAAATATTTTTTCCAGTTAAGTCTAATTGGTTTAACCATGCAACTTTCTTTTTATTTGAGGATGAGGTGAGTGTAAATGATGCTGTATAGATTAAATCAGCATACTTAAGGGAATCATTTACTTCAAAAACAAGAACAGTCACTTCATCATTTTTACTTGAAACAGAGCTCATATCCTCTGTGAGATTATTGGCGATAATTTCTATTGAAATTGAATCTGGTTGATGATACTGGGCTAATCCAGAATCAACAATAGATTTATTACTTCGACACGATAGCAATAGGGTTAGCACTATAAGGTTAACGCCAATATTAAAATGCTTTAACGGGTTTATTTGTGAAAATATCATCATGTCTTCTAGGGTAGTCAGGTCTTCCGACCTGACCTGATTCAGACTATAAATTTACGATTTCCAATCCTGAACTAAAATAGCGAAATTCATAATATGGGTTTGCGTGGCCGCACACAGTTTCTGGATCAGAACTGCTTCTTTGTTACAACAACTTGTTACAAGTGGTATCATTTATTGGCCATGGACTCCTGTAAGGATATCATTGTTGAGAGCATGAAGTTTGCTAATTCGAAATATGAGACTGATATTCTTGGCTATGTAATAATGCCTAATCACATGCATTTGATCATCTACTTTAGAAGGAGAAATGAACTTTCTAATTGGATGAGAGATATGAAGAAATTTACGGCTGTGATGATTAGAAAGGAAATTGAAAAGTCCGGGCAGCTTGAAGTGCTAGAAAGTCTGCGTGTACAAGGACCTAAAAAGCAAGTATTTAAAATTTGGGAAGATCGGTTTGATGATTTGTTTTTGGAGAGTACGAATCTACTTGAAATTAAGTTGGATTACATTCATCTAAATCCATTGCAGGAACATTGGAGTTTGGTTGATATGCCTGAAAAGTGGAAATACTCCAGTGCTTCATTCTATGAGTTGGGTCAGCAAGGTGTTTTACCAGTTACAGATTACCGCGAGTACTTTTGATGAGTGTCAATGGGTGTCAGGTCGTAAGACCTGACTACACAAACAATTTTCTTGAACCCAATCTCCATTTTTCCGTTTCATGTCTTAAACCCCTCTAGATATGAAACTCAATCTCTTCAAAAAGAAAAAGCACCAAAAACCGAAGACTAAACTGATTGAATGGCGTGATTCTATTGTCTTTGCTGTGGTAGTAGCCACCCTTTTCCGATGGTCATTTGTAGAGGCCTTTATGGTGCCCACCCCCTCCATGGAGAATACCATTCTTGTTGGTGATTATCTTTTTGTGAGCAAATTTCATTACGGAGCCCGTACTCCACGAACACCGTTGCAAGTTCCATTGACACATCAGAAAATTTGGGGAACAGATATTCCATCCTATCTCGATTGGGTGGAGTTGCCTTCTTATCGGTTACCAGGACTGAGAGGAGTGGAAAGAGGGGAGCCAGTTGTATTTAATATTCCTCCTACAGTTTTAAATGATGGAGAGGAACGACCGATCGACCTGAAGACCTTCTATGTGAAACGCTGCGTTGCCATAGCTGGCGATCGTTTTGAGATCAGGAACAAACAGATATTTGTCAACGGTGAACCGCTTGAGAATCCGGAGAATATGAAATTCAGTTACCTTGTCACTTCGAAAGATGAAATTCACAAACGGCATCTGGATAAATTAGAATTGACTTCAGATGATTATTACCACTTAGGACAAAGGGCAAATGCAAGCGTGGTATATAAAATGTTGCTGACACCTGAACAACGGAATGAGATTGAAGCGCTACCATTTGTACTTTCTGTAAAAGAGGACTTCACAACACATGACGGCCCTGATGTTAATATTTTTCCACGAGCAAAAAACACCTCCTGGAATGGAGATAATTATGGTCCGCTTGTTATGCCTGCGAAAGGGATGAAAATGATTGTGAACGATTCTACGCTTGGGTTATATGGAGAGATGATACAGTTGCACGAAGAGAATGGGAACATATCTATTGCCAATGGGGAATTGATAATTGATGGGGAGAATGTAAAGGAATATATTTTTAAACAGGATTACTATTTTATGATGGGTGACAATCGACACAATTCATTGGACTCTCGTTACTGGGGGTTTGTTCCAGAGAATCATATTTTGGGCAAACCACTCTTCATCTGGCTTTCTATCAATAATGAAGCTGATCTCCTTCATAAAATTCGTTGGCATCGGATGTTTACACGGATTGAGTAGGGGACGAAGATTTTGTGTTGAAAAAATGAGTCGTTGAAAATTGAGTATTTTCACGACTATGAATTACACCATTTTAATTGCCAGTTATTTAGAACCGGAGCACGTGGAACGTATTAAACTGGCTGCACCACAATGTGAAGTGATTTATGAGCCTGAGTTGATTGCGTCACCTCGTTATGCTGCAGATCATAAGGGAGAGCCTATCAAAAGAACACCAGAGCAGGAGCAAAAATGGCAATCATTGCTGAAAAGATCGGATATCCTTT
This sequence comes from Cyclobacteriaceae bacterium, assembly GCA_039971015.1. GTDB lineage: Bacteria > Bacteroidota > Bacteroidia > Cytophagales > Cyclobacteriaceae > ELB16-189. Next base: position 619,863 of record JBDVKV010000004.1, on the reverse strand, counting down.
TTGATTTTGATCAAACGCATCTCCGTGACCTTCCAGAGTTGGCACCTAATGTAAAGTGGATGCAAGCCACCAGTTCAGGCATTGGACAGGCACTGCATAAGCTTCAGTATGCGGAGCGAATGCCCAACACAGTTTTTACATCAGCACGTGGTGTGCATGATCAGCCCTTGGCGGAATTTTGCCTTATGGTGATGATGGCCTTTAATAAAAAATTGATTCTCACTTTTGAGAGTCAGAAGAAGAAACACTGGGAACGTTTTGCAGGAACTGATTTGCGGGATAAAACGATTGGGATTCTTGGAATGGGTAAAGTAGGCCAGCGGGTAGGCCAATTGTGTCAATGTTTTGGAATGAAGGTGTTGGGAGTGAAACGTGAAACCCAAGGAATCATACCTGCTGAAGTATATGCCGATGAATTATACAATCAAAGTGAACTGGATAAAGTATTGCCCCGATCGGAATACCTGGTTTTGATTGCTCCGCATACTCCCGAAACTGAAAAAATGATAGGAGAAAAGCAACTGGCTATGTTACCAAAAGGAGCAATTCTTATCAATATTGGACGCGGAGCATTAATTGATGAGCCGGCATTGGTTCGTGTATTGCAATCTGGTCATCTGGGAGGAGCTGGGCTGGACGTGTTCGAAGTGGAACCTCTTCCCCCAGATAGTCCATTATGGGATATGCCTAATGTAATTGTAAGTCCTCATTCCGGAAGTACAAGTGATAAGGAGAATGGGTTGATCACGGATCTTTTTTGTGAGAACCTTAAAAACTATCTGGAGGGGAAGCCATTGATCAATGTCATAGATACGAAGAAAATGTTTTGACATAAAAAAAGTACGCCCCAGCAGAGACGTACTTTTTTATTTTTTTTGAAAACGCTCTTAAAATTTGAACGCAACACCAAGTTTGGCGTTGGTAGATCCCACAGCACCTACCTCCAGAAAAGCACCCACTTTCTCAGAAAAATAATAGCGACCGGCTGCATAAATTCCTAAGAATACGCCATTGCCGTAGCTGCTGCTAAGACCTGTTCCGAACCCGGAATCGCTCCAGGAAAAACTTCTGTAACCCAAAGTTAGTCCTCCGTAGATATCAATATTTTCGTTACTCAGGTTCAATAATTCATTGAAATGATATGAACCTCTTGCGCCAATGTAAATGGCAGTAAATCTCCAGTCATTTCCAAAAACATTACCATAGTTATGTGAAAGGTAGTCAACTGATCCACCTACGCTGATTTCGTCAGTTACCCCAACTTCAAAAGATGCACCAAATGGAATACCTCCATTATAGTACGAGTTTACTCCAATACCCACATTTAAGAGTTTATCACCTTTTTCATACTGCGCAAAGGCAGAACCTGACAATAAGACAAAACAACCAACCAGAAGAAATGGAATTAGATTTTTTTTCATAACAAGTTTTAGTTCAAAATTTGGGCGCAATATAAATTATTTTTTTTGATAGGCACGCCCTCTAGAATGCGTTCAACGGATACGGGATCATGTAGTTGCGCCACTGGGTAAAAATTACCCTAAGAATTTTTCTTCGACTTGTCCCAGTAATTAGGTTCCAACTTGTCTGTTTTCTGATTCCAATAATCTGGAGTTACTTTTTTTCCATCCGAAGTTTTTAACTCGCGGTTGTACACCTTAACTATAGGATTAAAGGTTACATCGGACATAACCAGATTATAAGTGGAGCCTTCTTCCTTAGCAGGCACTTCTTGAATTTTAGCATCGTAATTATTGATAGCAAGCAACTGCTGGAGAAACTTGGCGCGTTCGTGAGTTATGCCTGCTTCTATAATTCGATGGGCTATACCATCAATGTCTACGATCTTATGTTCAAATTTCAGTAACGACATATCTAGAAGCTAGCTAAACATAATTGTTTGATATACTCAAAAACCGGACTATAAAACCCTACTACCAAAATACCAATCACACAAGCGCTTAAAGCAATGCGTGTTGGGTAATCACTTGAAAAATAGGAGATAGGTGCTTCGCTTTTGTTTATAAACATAGCCTTAACCACTAACAGATAATAATACAATGAAATTACTGCATTAAGTACGGCAATAAACAGTAATACATAGTGACCTCCTTCTGCAGCGGCCGTAAACAAAAAGAACTTTCCGAAGAATCCAGCCAATGGAGGAATCCCTGCCAGCGAAAACAGCGCCAACATCATCGCCAAACTAAGCCTCGGGTTGGTTTTATACAGCCCATTGTAATCAGTCATGTTGACTTTACCTGCTGATTGTTCAATAGCAATGACCACTCCAAAGGCAGCAAGGTTGGAGAATACATAAACTAAAACGAAGTAAATGACGCTGGCCATTCCCAATGCGGATCCACCGATAACCCCCAGTAGTATAAACCCGGCTTGCGCAATAGAAGAGAAGGCAAGAAAGCGTTTCAGATTTTGCTGTCTTATGGCAAAAAGATTTCCAATGGTCATAGTGAAGATGGCAGTGCCATAAATAATTTGTGTCCACACTTGCTTCAACGGTTCAAATAAATTGACCAACAACAAAACCAAAACAAAAACAGCCGCACCCTTCGATACCACTGAAAGATAACTTGTCACATTGGTAGGGCTGCCTTCATATACATCTGCTGTCCACAAATGGAAGGGGACGATGCTAATTTTAAAGGCCAAACCTGAAAAAAAGAAAATAAAGCCAAGTACTTGTAGCAGGTCGTTTGAGAATAGCATTTCACTGAAGTACATCGAACCTGCAGACCCGTACAGTAACGATAAGCCAAAAAGTAATAGTGCAGATGAAAACGCTGAGGAAAGAATCAATTTGATGCCTGCCTCTGCTGATTTGCTTTTATATTGATCATAGGAAGCTGCTGCGGCAATAGGTATGGTGAGTAATTCCAATCCCAGATAGAACATAAGGAAATGGCCAGCCGAGATCATAAAGTTCACCCCAATTACACTAGATAGAATAAGTAAATAGAACTCTGTGATTCGGTTGTAATTACCTTTTTCTCGCAACCATGTACCTGATTGTAGAATTACAATTAAAACACTCAGGTTAAGAATGTTTTTCATGAGTATTCGAATGGGGTCTGTAATGTACATCCCTCCGAATGTACTTCCATATCCCGCTGGTAAAAAACCAATCAATGTTGCTATTGCAAAAAGAATAGCGGCTGATATTATGTTATTTGATTTTTTTTCTTCCGTAAAGTTGAGTTCCAGTAGAAGTAAAATAAGAACTGTTGCAATCAGCACCCATTCATGTCGCAGGAGAAGAAGTTCTTGTAGGCTCATTTTAACACCAATTTATCTACTATTATCCCCAAACTTTCTCTTATCATATCGGATAGCCATAGTGGCGTCAACCCAATGACCAATATCCCTGCTATTAAAGAAACGGTTGCAATCTTTTCAAACCACTTGGCTTTTGGAAAATTATGGTAGGATTCATTTCTTACGGGACCCATCAGCAACAAGCCAACAACTCTTAGTATATAAACAGCGGTCACAACAATAGAGGAAACGGCAATTATTGTTGTTACGCGATGAAAAAGATCTTTGTGTTCAAATGCTCCTACAAAAATGGTCATCTCTGCTACGAAGCCACTTAAACCTGGAAGACCTAATGACGCGAGCCCGCCTATAACGTAACACACCGAAAGAAAAGGAAGTACTTTCATGAGTCCACCCATTTCGGTGATGATACGCGTCTTGGTTCTCGAGTACAACATCCCAATTAATGCAAAGAAAAGGGCGGTCATCAAGCCATGGGAAATCATTTGTAAAACGGCCCCCGTATAAGCTGTCTTGTTGAGCATCAAAATAGCGAACAGAACTAACCCGCAATGGCTTACGCTGGAGTATGCATTAATATATTTAAGGTCTGTTTGAACAACAGTTGCCAATGCACCATAGATTACAGAGATGCCTGTAAGCACTATGAATATCCATGACATTTCCTGTGCTGCTTCAGGTAAGAGAAAGATCGCAATTTTTAGACAACCATAGCCACCCAATTTCATAAGGACACCCGCATGCAACATCGATACTGCAGTAGGTGCGGAACTATGTCCATCTGGTGACCAGGTATGAAACGGGAATAGCGCCCCAATAACGCCAAATCCAATGAAGAGCATCGGGAAAAATATCCGCTGCATTTCGATAGGAATATGATGCTGACCCAGCACAAGAATGTTAAAAGTACGGGCACCTTCTATATCGGAAGTATAGTACACACCCAGAATTCCCACTACAAGTAAAGCCGATCCACCCATGAGCATAAGGGTGAGTTTCATAGCTGCATATTCTTTGGGCCCGCTGCCCCATATACCGATGAGCAGGTACATCGGAATTACGGCCAGTTCGAAAAACAAGAACAGCACAAAGAGATCAAGGGATACGAAAAAGCCATAAACTCCCGTTGCCAGCACGATGAGTGAAACAAAAAATTCTTTGTATAATTTATCAACCTCCCAACTGGCAAAGATTCCTGTAAAGATGACGATGGAAGTAAGCAGAATCATGGCAACTGCAATGCCGTCCACACCAATGTCGAATGAAATGCCAAGACTGGGGTACCATGCAAAACTTTGTGTAAAGAGAACAGCAGCGTCATTACCACCCGCTCGTTCTTGAAGAAAAAGATATAACAGTACAAGTGATTGGATCAATTGAATGGTCATACCTCCGGCCGCAATAGTCCGTACCTGCTTCTGCGTGCTGGCAAACATCAAAGCTAGCGTAGTAAGTACCGGAACAGCGATATGGGAGATCAGGATATTCATTGATTGGCGTAGATAAAGCTTAAGACAATAATGAGCACACCTGAAATAAAAATGAATGCGTACTTCTGTACCTGGCCCGATTGAAATTCTTTGATCTGTGAAGATATCCAATTGGTGATGGCTGCCAATAAATTCATAAAGGCATCAATCACATTCCTGTCAAACCAGGCCAATGGTTGAGCAACCCATCTGAAAATAATTCCTTTGGTAATGAGCATATAAATTTCATCGATGTAGAACTTGTTGGAAGCACTAGTGTACATGGTGCCAAACGCCTTTACTACCTTCGCTGATAAATCTGATTCCGTTTTATAAAACTTCCATGCTGTTGCAATACCGATCACAGCAATAACAACTGATGTGATGGCTACTGACCAATTGATATGCAATGTAAGTGACTGTCCATCTGAAGATATATAGTGACCAAAAGGAATGAACCCTGCCAACACGGAACCAATAGCTAATACTATCATGGGTAGTAACATAATGGTTGGTGCTTCGTGAGGAGTGTGGTCGTATGTTTTTTCTTTTCCCCAGAATACAATAAAGTAGAGCCGGAACATATAAAAGGCAGTGAGACCTGCAACTAACACCGCTATCCCAAAATAGATAGGGTGATTAACAAAAGTGGCCGCTATAATTTCGTCTTTGCTGAAGAATCCGGAAAAAGGAGGGATCCCTGCAATGGCCAAACAGGCAATTAAAAATAAAATATGAGTAATGGGTTGGTGTTTTCGTAAGCCGCCCATTTCTCTAATATCATTAGAATGTACAGCATGGATGATGGCACCTGCACCCAAGAACAACAATGCTTTGAAAAATGCGTGAGTGAATAAATGAAATAGAGAAGCTGTGTAACCAAGCCCTTCTTCACCTCCATACCCTGATACACCTAAAGCAAGCATCATGTATCCAATTTGCGACATGGTAGAGAATGCCAGCACTCTTTTGATATCGTATTGGGTGCAGGCAATGATGGCAGCAAATAAAGTAGTAAATGCTCCAATGAAAGCTACTACTTCCAGTGCTGTGGGTGCAAAGACGGAATAGAGTGGGAATAGCCTTGCAACCAAAAATACTCCGGCAACAACCATAGTCGCTGCATGGATCAATGCCGAGACAGGCGTGGGTCCTTCCATGGCATCGGGCAACCAGATGTGTAACGGAAACATGGCTGACTTTCCTGCACCTCCAATAAAAATAAGGAGCAAGGCCCAGGTGATAGTGGAAAGCCCCATGAATGAAGCTACAGTAGAGAAATTTAATCCTTCAGGGTTGGTAAGAATTTCAAAATCGAAGGTGCCTGTATAGAAAGACACCATTAATATTCCGATGAGGAATCCTAAATCTGCAAAGCGCGTAACGATAAATGCTTTCTTTGAAGCTGCTACTGCTGAAGGCTTGTCGTAATAAAAACCAATGAGCAAATAGGAGGACACACCTACCAACTCCCAGAACATATACATCTGAAATAGATTGGTAGCGACCACCAATCCCAACATAGAGAAGCTGAACAAGGAAAGAAAAGCAAAGTAGCGGTCATAGCCACCTTCGTTTTTCATATATCCCTGACTATAAATAAAGACCATTAACGAAACAGTAGTGATCACCACCAGCATCATGACAGATATAGGGTCTAATAGAATACCCATATCAATTTGCAGTGTGTCATTGAACCTCAACCATACCGTTTTAAATGCAATTATCTTTTCTCGTGATGAAGTAGTAAAATATTGAAACGCGGTTTGATAGGACAGGAAAGTAGAGATGCCAATGGCAATAGTTGCCACCCAACCTGAAATTTTCCCCGGAAGTTTTCCACTGCCCAAGCCATTGATAAGGAACGCCAGGAAGGGCAGTATTACAATCCATATGGTATAATGAAATTCCATCAATATTTCATTTTGTCTACTTGTTCCACATCAATGGATCGTATGTTTCTATACAGATTGATAAATATGGCGATGGCTACAGCTGCTTCGGCTGCTGCAATAGCGATGATGAATAGCGAAAAGAAGTGTCCCTCCAATTTTCCGGGGAATAAATAATTATCGAAAAACACAAAGTTGAGGTTGACCGCATTGAGCATGATCTCTACACTGATCAACATAGTAATCAGATTCTTTCTGGTTAAGAAACCGTACACCCCGATAAAGAACATCAGCGTGGTGACAATCAGCACATGATTGAGTGGAACCTGTTCAACCATTGCCTTCGGGTTTGTTGCGTTTGGCGACTACAATGGCACCGATCATTGCAGCTAATAAAAGTATACTGATCACCTCAAAAGGTAGAACGTACCCACCTTCACCGTATCCTAAAAGTTTTTCCCCTATCGTAGTCATGTTGGCTTCCACCCCCGTATCTGGGTGAGCAATAAAGGCGTGATTGGTAATTACATATAAACAAAGTGTGACTCCACCCAAACCCACTACAGAAGTAAGTATAATTCTCCAGGTATCTGGCTTTTGCATTTTTTCCTCAATGTGTGAGGTTAACAAAATGGAAAAGATAATTAGCACTACAATCCCGCCAGCGTACACGATCAACTGTACGGCAGCCAGGAAGAAATAATCCACCATAAAATAAACGCCTGCAGTTCCGCCCAAGGCAAATAAAAGATAAACAGCAGCACGTAAAATTTTCCGTGACGTCACCGCCAATACAGAAAACACGATCATGATCGTGGCAATGGTGTAGAATATGATGGCGCTCGTTCCCATTATTTTATTCCATCCATTATTTTAGAACCAGGCTTGTTTAATATTTTGGTTAGCTTACTTCTGTCGAAGACTGCGTGTTCAAAGGTGTTGGCCATCACGATTGCATCAGTAGGGCAGGCCGGAATACACAATCCACACATCGTGCACATTTGCAGGTGATAGACAAATTGATCGATGGCTTTTACTTTACGGCCATCTACCTCTATGCGTTTCGGGATGATCTCTATGGTTCCGTTAGGACATGCAACTTCGCACGCAGAACACCCTGTGCATTTGTGTTCGTTGTTTTTATCATGCAATAAAACAACCTCGCCCCGGAAGCGCTCAAACATTTTTAATGTATCCCTGTTCTCCGGGTACTGTTGTGTGATGATCTCTTTGGGATGGGTAATGTAATGCCCAGTTACAGACATTCCCTTCACCAGCGACTTTAGCCCTGAAAAGATTTCTTTGAAGTAGTTGATAATACTTTTCATGTTAAAAATGCCATCCCATTAATACCAAAAATGCCATCACTAATATATTCATCAAATTAACAGGGAGTAAATACTTCCACTCCAATGTCAATAATTGATCTATTCTCAACCTTGGAAACGTCCACCTGAACCACATCATCATAAAAATCATAAAACCCACCTTTCCGAAGAACCATACAATAGGAGGGATATAGTCCATTATCGCATTAAACCCTTCCCATCCTCCAATATGGAAAGGCATCCAGCCGCCAAGGAATACTGTAGCTCCAAGTGCTGAAACAATGAACATGTTGGCAAACTCAGCCAAGAAAAAAAAGGCGAACTTTAATCCAGAATATTCAGTATGAAATCCAGCCGTTAATTCGGATTCTGCTTCAGCCAAATCAAATGGCCCCCGATTGGTTTCTGCCGTGCTGGCGATGAGAAAAATAATAAATGCAATGACTGCCGGGATATGTCCTTTGAAAATCCACCAACCATTGGCTTGCGACTCCACAATAACACTCAGTTGTAAGCTGCCTGTTAGTACTACAATAGTGAGCAAAGACAATCCTACTGATAGTTCATAGCTGATAATTTGCGCTCCAGACCGTAATGCACCTATTAGAGAATATTTATTGTCTGATGACCAACCTGCCAAAAGAATTCCGACAACCCCTAAAGAGGATACTGCTGATATGTACAATAAACCAATATCAAAATCCAAAGCTTGTAAGCCTTTGGCAAACGGCAACGATGCCATGGCCATAAAAGCAGCGATCATTATAATATAAGGAGCGAGGTTGAATAAGAACTTGTCCGCGTTTTTATTCATCAATGGCTCCTTCATTAAAAGCTTGATCACATCGGCCAGTGTTTGGGCAGTTCCCCAGAACCCCACACGCATTGGCCCCAGTCTTTGTTGAAAAAAAGCACTTACTTTTCTTTCTGCATACACAAGTACCAAACCCAGAAGTGCAAACAGGATCATGAATGCAACTCCGGCTAAGATCATCTCTATTAAGGCGACAGTCCCAGTTTCGAAATTAGCCGAAAGACTTTCGTGAATGCTTTGAGTGAGTATAGAAAAGTCGTAGAGCCAGCTCATGGGTTAACGATCAATATCAGGTATAACCAAATCCAAAGTGGACATGATGGCCACCAAATCTGCAATCTTGCATCCTCTTGCCATATGATCCAATGCCGATAAATTACTAAAACCAGGAGAGCGGAACTTCAATCGGTAGGGACTTCTTTGTCCTTCACTTATTATATATACACCAAATTCTCCGCGTGCTGTCTCCACTTTTTGATACCATTCTCCTTTTGGTAACTTAATTACTGCTTTAGTAGGTACTTTATAGTCTCCCTGTGGTATGTTATCAATCAGTTGCTCGATGATGTGCATCGACTCCCACATTTCAGCAATACGGCATTTGTATCGCGCAAAGCAATCACCTTCTGTATCCAGAATTTCTTTGAACTCGACTCTGTCATAAGCCATGTAAGGGTGATGCTTCCTTACATCACAAGAGAAACCGGAAGCCCTGCCTGTTGGGCCTGTAACGCCATAACTGATGGCATCTTCTTTTGAGAGATATCCAACTCCTTTTGTACGTTGAGTGAAAATGACATTGTTGGAAAGAAGCGTGTCGTATTCGGGTAGTTTCTTTTTGAAGTAAGTGATGAAGTCTTTGGTGCGTTTTTGAAAATTGGGGTGAATGTCAAAGAATAAACCTCCCGGTATGTTGTAGTTCATGGTCAAACGTGCACCACAAGTCTCTTCAAAAATATCAGTAATTAATTCACGATCTCTAAAACCATACAGAAAGGAAGTAATGGCACCCAGGTCCATACCCATCACGCCCCACCACAGTTGATGAGAGGAAATGCGATTCAATTCATCAACAATGGTACGAATCACTTTGACGCGATCCGTTACTTCTATTTCAAGTGCTTGCTCCACAGCAAGACAAACCGCTTCATTATTAATGTGACAGGAAAGGTAATCCATACGATCAGTGAGGTGCACAATTTGCTGATAGCTATCATGCTCACACATTTTTTCAATAGATCGGTGGATAAAACCCAAATGAGGCTCTACCTTTCTGATAATCTCACCATCGAGTGAAAGTACCAGACGCAATACACCATGGGTACTAGGGTGCTGCGGTCCCATGTTAATGAAGTATTCCTTCGACTCGAGTTCCTGCGTGATTTCCTCCATCAGTAGGCGATCATGTTAATGGGGTCATCATAATCTTTGCGCATCGGCCACCCCTCCCAATCATCGGTAAGTAGCAACCGTCTGAGGTCTGGGTGGTTTAAAAATTTGATACCAAAAAGATCATAGGCCTCCCGTTCGTGCAGCTCGGCCGTTCTCCAGATATGACAGACTGTTTCAACTTCAGGATTTTCTCTGGTGTTAATTTTTGCTTTTAATACAAACGCATGATTGTGGGTGGTAGATTTTAAATGATACACCACTTCCATATGGTCGGGCCTGTCTACGGCAGTCAGGCAAAAAAGATAATCAAAGGATGTGTTGGGATTTGCTTTAAGCTCAGTGGCCAATGGGAGAATTTTTTCTGATGGTATCGTTACCTGCAAAAACTGTGTGCCCTCAACGCACTCGGCTTCGGCTACATGATCCAAAATGAATTGTTTGATTTCTTCGTTATTCATTTGCAACCTAATTAAATACTCCGCCACAGAGTGCACAGATACATACCACCGAGAGCACTAAGTTCTTTTCTCAGTGTAATTTTAACACCCTTGTGGTTTCCCACTATTTAAACAAAGTCCTTCATCGGATCGCGTGGATCACTGAAAGACTCACCTTTTATTTTTTTCTGCAATTGCATGATTCCATAAAGCAACGCTTCCGGTCGGGGTGGGCAACCTGGCACATACACATCAACAGGTATAATGTGATCCGCTCCCTTCACCACGGAATAAGTATTGTAATAAAATGGACCTCCGGAAGTAGCACAAGCACCCATGGCGATCACATATTTTGGGTCGGCCATTTGATCGTAAAGCCTCTTTAATACCGGAGCCATTTTGTTAACGATGGTTCCGGCTATTACAATAAGGTCAGCTTGCCGGGGAGTAGCACGTGCTACTTCTGTTCCAAATCTTGACCAATCATGTCGACTGGCACCCGTGGCCATCATTTCAATAGCACAACAACTGGTTCCAAATACCAACGGCCATAAAGAATTGGATCGCGCCCAATTAACAACTCCATCTACAGAGGTAATTACAATATTGCTTCCTGGCCCCTTTTTAATTTCCCCAGGAAAGTCTTTGAGCAGCCTCTCTTGTTCAGCGGGGTCTATGGTGTTTTGATTTATTCCCATTTCAAAGCTTTCTTTTTCCAGGCGTATATCAACCCTAAACCCAAAACGACAAAGAATATTACAATTTCGATAAAAGCGACCATTCCCATTTTTTTCATTACCACGGCCCAGGGGAAAATGAAAACGGTCTCTACATCAAAAATTAAAAACAGAATAGCGAAAAGATAATAACCCACCTTAAACTGAATCATAGATGGGCCTTGGGTGGGAATACCACATTCATAAGGCTCATCTTTTTGAGTGTTCTTTGATCGTGGGGCAACCAGGTTGGCAACGAGAACACCAGCGCCCACCATGATGATACCACAAAAGAAGAATATGATTAAGGCTTCGGCTCCCATTATTTTACTTCCCAGGTTTCGCCACTATTTAATAGATCGTCCATGTTGGCGTAATTAGATTTTTCGCCACTGCGCTTCAGCTCATCTTCCATTTTTTCGGAATAAGCTGGAGCATCTACTTCACGTATCACACCTAATACCATTGGAAATTCAGGAGGGTGAAGGCGAACTAACATCATATGCAAGGTAGAATCAGGTTCATGTGCATCATGAACAAGTATATCCTTTTCGGTAATCCCGTTCTCTCCTAATGTTACTACTTCCAGTTTAAGTCCGTTTAACCTCAGTCCTTTTTGTTTTTCTTTTCCGAAGAGCATTGGCTGCCCGTGCTCAATATGCAATTGAAACTCATCACGGTTGGCACGGTCTGTCACGGCTCCATGAGCATCATCATTGAAGATCACACAGTTTTGTAAAATCTCTACCATGGAAGTGCCCACATGTTTGGCTGCTTTTACAAAAATCTCTGTCATCAACTTTGGGTTGGTGTCGATGGTACGGGAATAATAAGTTCCTTGTGCGCCCAATACAAGCTCACCGGCATGGAAAGGTCTTTCAAGTGCACCAAATGGAGTTGACTTAGTTACAAGCCCAGTGGGCGAAGTCGGGGAATATTGCCCTTTCGTCAATCCATAAATTTCATTGTTGAACAACAAAATATTGATGTCAATGTTTCTTCTTAATGCATGGATAAAATGATTTCCGCCAATCGCCAACGCATCACCATCTCCCTGTATTTCCCACACGCTTAATTTTGGATTAGCCAGCTTTACACCAGTTGCTACTGCTGGCCCGCGTCCATGTATGGTGTGGAAACCAAATGTATTCATGTAGTAGGGGAAGCGCGCTGCGCATCCTATACCTGAAACGAAAACAATATCCTCTTTCGGAATATCCAGTTGGGGAAGGGCAGCCGTCATCGCTGACAATATGGAATAGTCTCCACAACCCGGGCACCAACGGACCAATTGGTCACTGGCGAAATCTTTTTTCGTCAGTTTTGGTCTTTCTTCTTTTTCTGCTACTTCAGCCATACCTATTATTTTAATAAGTCTATAAATTTTTCTTTCAATTCCGTTACACTAAACGGCAGCCCCTGAATTTTTGTGTACGATTCGAATTTCAAATGAGGAAACTTACTCCTTAAGTGAGAGGCGAATTGTCCCATGTTCAGTTCGCAAACAACAATCTTTTCATAATTGGATAGCAGTTGTTCCGTATTCTTGGGAAGTGGATTGATATAATTGAAGTGAGCATGGTCGATATCTTTTCCTGCCTTCCATAATTCTGATACGGATGTATGCAAACTTCCATAGGTACCGCCCCAACCAATTACCAGCAGCTTACCTTTTCCTTCTCCCATTACTTCCAGTTCGGGAATATAGTTAGCTACGCGTTCTACTTTTTCAGCACGTACTTTTACCATATCTTCATGGTTGGTCGGATCGTAGGAGACATTACCTGTGTTTTCCTGCTTTTCCAGCCCGCCTATGCGATGCTCAAACCCAGGCATACCCGGGATAGCAAAATACCTTGCCAGCGTTTCTTTATTTCTGAGGTAGGGAAGATAAGCTTCTCCATTGGGTGTGGCCATGGGCACAGTAATATCTGGCATATCCGCCATCTTAGGATATTTCCAAGGTTCTGAACCATTGGCCAGATAGCCATCCGTTAGGAGTATTACCGGGGTCATATGTTCAAAAGCCAGCTTAGTGGCCATGTAAGCAAATTCAAAACAATTGGAAGGTGTGCTGGCAGCCAACACGATGCAAGGACTTTCACTATTCCGTCCGTAAAGGGCAAGGTTGATATCTGCTTGTTCCGTTTTTGTAGGAAGTCCGGTAGAAGGACCCCCGCGCTGAACGTCTACAACGATGAGCGGAAGTTCGGCCATGATGGCCAACCCAATAGCCTCACCTTTTAAGGCAATCCCTGGGCCCGAAGAGGCAGTGAGGCCGATTTGCCCGGCATAGCTTGCGCCAATGGCGGAACATACGGCAGCAATTTCATCCTCAGCTTGTAAGGTGATAACCCCTAAATGTTTGTGTTTGGAAAGTTCATGAAGAATGTCACTTGCCGGAGTAATAGGGTAAGAGCCGTAAAAGATCTTCTTCTTCATTTTTTCGGCAGCAGCCATAAAACCCCAGGCCGTTGCCACATTGCCTGAAATATGACGGTATTTTCCTTTTTCAATTTTGGCTGCGGGTACTTTATACATCGAGGGCAAGGCCTCAATGGTTTCTGCAAAGTGAAATCCGGTATGCAATGCTTTTTTATTGGCTTCCGCCAAAGCCGGCATTTTTTTGAATTTGCTGTCGAGGTACTTTTCTGTTTCGCTAAGGGGTCGGTCGAACAACCAATACATCATGCCCAATGCAAACATATTCTTGCATCGCATGATACTTTTATTGTCCAGCTGAATCCCTTCAAGGGCTGTTTTTGTCAGCGAAGAGATGGGTGCTTCAACCACATTGTAGGCATCGAGTGACCCATCTTCCACTGGGTTTCCAGTGAATCCTGCCTTTTCGATATTTCTTTTGTCAAAAGCATCCATGTCCAGTATAAGGGTACCACCCACACGGGCATACCTTAAATTGGATTTTAGCGCGGCCGGATTCATAGCAACCAATACATCGGCCTGGTCACCTGGGGTATAAATATCCACTTGCCCGATCTGGACCTGAAATCCTGAGACACCTTCCACGGTGCCAAGGGGTGCACGTATTTCTGCAGGAAAATCTGGAAAAGTGGCCAGATCATTGCCAAACAGGGCGGAAGTAAAGCTAAACTGTGATCCGGTCAACTGCATTCCATCCCCGGAGTCACCTGCAAAGCGTAATACTACCTTGTCTTTTTCAACGGTCGTCTTTTTGCCGTTTGCTAAGGTTTCACTCATAAAATTCAGATTACTTAAATTTACCTTCCTTGTATCACAATAACAAAGTGAGGGTATTCTAAGTTTTTTTTCTATTTTTAAATTACTGCTAAAGTCGTCTAAAACCTTAAAATTGTTCTGTTATGCCGTATACCATTTGCGAACCTTGTGTAGGAACTTGTGATACCGCCTGTGTTGATGTCTGCCCTGTTGATTGTATCCACGGGCCGATTAGTACTGATGGAAGTGGGCAAGAGTGTAAAGAGGAGGGTTTTGACCCAGCTGGAAAACAATTGTACATCGATCCTGAAACTTGTATCGATTGTGATGCTTGTGTACCAGCATGTCCTGTTGATGCCATCTTTGAAGAGAGCCAGGTGCCTGACGAATGGAAAAAATACATTCCGCTAAACTATCAGTTTTTCGGTCAGGAAGCTCCTTAAGTTTATTTGGCCGGATTTTTTTCTTTTAGGTATTCTTCAAATACATTAAGCACCTCTGGTAAATTTTTTCTACCGAACCCAACCCTGACATGATGCCTGGAAAAATCATAGACATCGTGAGGCAGTAGCATGACTCCTTTTTCTTTTACCAGATTCTGACAAAAATCCATTACGGAGCCCTTAATTTTTAATTCAGGAAAAGCGATAGAGCCCGCTTGAGGTGTTTTCCACAGAAACCATTCCTTATGGCGTTGTGAAAAATTTTTGAGTAATACCAGATTGGATTGTATAATGTTTAAACTTCTTTGAATTAGCTTATCTTTATGTTGCAATGCAATGGTGCCCAATTTTTCCCCAGGCGCGTTGTTACAGATGGTGGTATAGTCTTTAAAGGTGATGAGTTTCTCCATGAATTTTTTGTTTCTGGTCGTAAGCCAGCCCATGCGCAACCCGGGAAGTCCAAAAGTTTTACTCAAACCGAAAAGTGATATGGCATTATCATAAAGATCACTCACTGAAGGAAGTCTGTCTTTCTCATCGTATTCCATAAACCGATACATCTCATCCGAAAAGATGGTGATACCTCTCTCACTTGCAAAGTTTACAATCTCTTTGAGTTCGTTTTCGGAGATAAGGGCACCTGTGGGATTGTGCGGAAAGTTGATAACGATCAATTGGGTAGTGTCAGTGACGAGAGCCTTTAAATCTTGAACCTGAAATTTTAAATGCTGATCTGGCTCCCATTTAGAAATATTGCATCCTATGTCTGCCGCTATCTGATACAAAGACTGATAGCCGGGAAAAGTAGTAACTACATGATCCCCCTTATCCAATAAAACATTCATGGCAATGAATATCCCTTCTTCAGGGACAAGCACCAATACATCATCTGATGAAATGGAGGAATACAGTTTGGAGATTTCATTCCGAAATTCCGGATCTCCCTTTGATTCCGTATAACCCAATTTTAGGGCGTCCCACTCATCTCTACTTTTCTCATCCGCCAACTCCAATAATTCATTCAATCTCAAAGGTTCGCAATCAGAACTGCTTAATAAATAAGGGGCCGAAAATTCATACTTGTCAAAGTACCGTTCAAGTTTAAATGGAGCTATCTTCATTTGTAAGTAGGATACCAGTTGCGCAAACGAACATCAATTTTGTCATTGGCATCCTTTACCTTTTTTTGAAATGCGTCTACATCAGCCAATCCTCCCTGTCCCCGATAATGGTAGGGGTACATAATCTTCGGTTTGAAATCCAACACTGCACTTGAAGCCTGATCAATATCCATAGTATAAGGCAGGTTCATGCACACAAAGGCTACATCAATATTTTTAAGCGCCCGCATTTCGGGGATATCTTCTGTGTCACCAGAAAAGTAAACATTTTTTCCGCCCATGTTTAAAACGTATCCGTTTCCTCTGCCCTTTGTGTGACGTGACTCTGAGTCTTCGGGTAAGTTGTACATAGGGATGGCGGTAATTGAAATCCCTAACTTTTCGATTTGCTTTCCATTGTCCAGACTGGTCGTGCGTGCTTTAAGGACTTCAGGCAGCTTTTCTGTTACGGCACCAGGGGCAATAATAATCGCTTTTGAAGTTTCAATACCCTCAAGGGTTTCAATGCTCATGTGATCACCATGGATATCGGTAATCAATATTAAGTCGGGGGCTGCTATTCCTTTAAATGCTTTTGCTCCGCCATAAGGATCAACGTAAATCGTTTTCCCATCCCATTCAAGTGCGACAGTGCCATGTAGAATAGGTTGAATAGACAATTGCCCTTTTTTGGTTTCGATTTGATCGGGAGCTGATCGTTGCGCAAGGGCAACAGTTGAAATCATCAGGAGTAAAATAAATGGGTAGATTTTCATAACGAAGATTGTTTAAACTAATACTGACTTCTTTGCTGCATCTGAATATTCAGAAGTGAGTTTGTTAATGATTTTTGCAATGGGTTGAATGCTGGATACATGCTCGATAGCCGGCCCCGCACACCAAACTGTTTTGTAAGTGGCCTCTTTGGCCGCTTTCTCCACCTGCCGCATGCCTTTGAATGCAATTAGCATTTTCACATATTTTTTCAGTGACTTGTTGTTGTTCATTAATTTTTCCCAAAACGTAGCTTTCGTACCGATACTTTGCACGTAGGGAGTATTGATCACTGTAAGAGCAGATCCTGACATTTTAGTAGTAAGCACAACATCCTTAGCGCCATAATCAACACAAGCTTGTTTGTACTCCTGGGAGATATCCGCTTCTTCGCAAGCAATGAAAATTGTACCTATTGATGCCCCGGCAGCACCCCATTCGATGGCTTGTTGCAGGTCACTCCCAAGGGCAATACCTCCGGCAGAGATAACGGGAATGTTACAGTTGTCCTTTAATAAAGTAATCAAATCTTGTGGGCTTTCTTTCCCAGCATGACCTCCTGCTTCTGAGTTGACTGCAATGAGTGCATCAGCTCCCTGTGCTTCTACCTTTTGAGCGTATTTCAAATCCACTACATCACAAAAAACTTTAATACCTTTTTCATGCGCTCTTTCTATCACTTCTTTCGGGTTTCCTAATGAGGTAATGATGAACGCCACACCCATCTCCAGCAAGGTGTCCAGTTGGCCTTTGTATTTTGGGTTCGACTTGTTGACAATGAGGTTTACACCAAAAGGTTTATCAGTGTGGAACTTTATATCCTGAATGGCTGCCCGTAATTCTTTGTCTGTCCTGTAATTCAAGGCAGGAAAAGCAGCAGTTATCCCATTATCCAAAGCAGCCTTCACCATCTTAGTATTAGAGATGAGAAACATGGGCGCCA
The DNA here is from genome assembly GCA_039971015.1 of Cyclobacteriaceae bacterium. GTDB lineage: Bacteria > Bacteroidota > Bacteroidia > Cytophagales > Cyclobacteriaceae > ELB16-189. Next base: position 602,063 of record JBDVKV010000004.1, on the reverse strand, counting down.
TGATGATCGGATATTTTATGCCAAGTATTTGATCAAGTGTTTGATGACTCATTGAATCGTTTAAGTTTATAAAGTAACAGTTAATGAGGTATAAGGTTCGTCAATTTAGTTTTAAAAACTTCCGCTTGAGCCACCACCTCCAAATTCCCCACCTTTTCCTTGAAATGAATCGTTCACCTTTACTTGATTGCCACCCAGGGTCTGGGAAATAATAAAAGCTTCGGCATTCATACTGCTCCATTTTTCTGAAATTAAATTCTCTCTTGTGAATCCATTTCGAATTGTTTTTAAATAATTGAAAAGCAAGAGAGCGATACCCAATAGAATGATTCCCAGTACGGTCAAAGTTATTTCCAGGTGCTCAAAACCATAATAAAACTTGAAAGTAAAAATTGAAAATGCCAGCACCAATAAACTGGTGCGCAGAATCACGATATCTTTATTGTTAATACCCAAATAAAGATAGGCAACCGGGATTAATAACGTGAGTCCATAGAAGAGGAATGCAAATGGAATATCTTCACCTTCCACAAGGGGGAATCCCATCAGGTTTACACTCAATTCTCTTACCACCAAATAATTTCCTGCCAGATAAATCAACAAAAGACTGAGCGACTCAATAACAATAAGGTTGTTGTTCCAGATGGCAAGATGGTCTTTGGATTTCCATTTTTTACAAACCAGATATACTGGTACAAAAATCAGGATAAAGGCAAAGGGAATGATTTGTTGAAATATAGACCCAAACTCATAGAGTTGAAAGAAAACCAAATAAGCAAGCGTAAAAAAAGCAGCCACTGTGGTGAGTAAATCCAGATAGCGATAGGCAGAGAAAGAAAGTACGATGATGCTGAACAACAGCACCGATGCAGTTTCAAAGTCAACAAGTCCTGCAAAGCCTCCGATAGTAAATCCACAAGCGTGATAGATCAGCGCTTCAGTAAGTCCTGATTTATAATGTTTCGAGTTTTTAATAATAGCCTGATCTACAAATACAAATGATCCGATACCATAGATTAAACACCCAATTGAAATGATAATTTGATTGGTATCCAGAATCATGAGGGCAAAAAGACCTGTTACACCAGAAAGCCCCATTAGTGTGGCGACAAAGATGAGGAGGCGAATGATAAAATTAGGGTGGTAAAAAGAGGAAGAGTGCGCTTCCGCAATTACATTGAATTGAACTTTTTCAATAAACCCGGCTTTGAGCCAACGCTTGGTTTCCTTAATCACCTCCAGGTTGTAAAGCCACGTTTCGTTGTATGCACTTCTCATGCTTTGCGGGTAAAAAAGTTTTTATACGAAACAATGAAATACACGAATCCTCCACATGAAAGGATGGCATAATAGAAGATCAGCTCAGGGACAGCATCAAAAATCAAATCTGACAACAGGTCCGTGGTGCCTATGTATCCAAATACAAATGCGTACAACAGGAAAAGGAAGGAGCGCTCGCGATTTGCATAGAAAACCGCAAAAGCACAACCTGCATAGATGAGCAACAAGAAAATAATATAGTAGTCTTCTTTAAAAAGCCCGACAATTGCGCCAACAAAAAAGATAAGAATGCTGAAATTGATGTAAGTGAAAGTGAAATGTTTTTTAATGGACTTCCAGTCCAAAGCCATAGACAATCCCGCCAGCACTGTTCCGAAAATAATGGCAGTGATATGGAGGTTAGCCGTTTCAAAGAATTCGTTGCTGTACCACTTTTGTGGAGATATGCTTATACTCCAAAAGGAAGCGAGTGCAGTAATGGCCAGCGATAATATTCCGAGGTTATCAAAACGATAAGCGATGTAAAAGAAAAAAGCTGCTGTTATTAAGGTACTCCAACCCAAATGATCGGTGAGTAGTTCATACTGAAATTGCAGATAACCTTGCACAGAAATAAAGAGCAGACTTCCCAGCAACACGATGTAATCAAAATACGGAGTTGGAGGTTTAACTTTTTCTGTTGAAAAGGGTAGGCCCTTTGTGAATACATACCAAAAGCACAGCATGCAAACTATGCTAAGCAGAAGAATACTAATGATATGCCCTAATGATCCAATGTTTTCATATATAAGAATTCCTATACCACCGGTGAAAAGCAGTACACCGAGATAGAGTAGGGTTCTCAGTTCGTAAAAAACGGAAACGATTTTTCCTGAAACAACAGGTTCAATCTTGCTGAATTGTGTTTCTGAGATAAATCCTTTTTCCAGGAGATCTTTTGGTGTATTGCGAGTCATCTTCAAATATCCTTCAAAAAACTCAGTAGCGATTCTTATCTTCGCCTAAGCATGCTCAAAATACTAAATACATCCGTAATCAGGGAATGGGACGCATTCACTATTAAGAATGAACCGATTACCTCCATTGCCTTAATGGAAAGGGCATGCGTGGCTTTTGTGCAATGGTTTACAACTCGCTTTGATCAGAGGAAAAGCATCGGAGTGGTCTGTGGGACAGGAAACAATGGGGGAGATGGACTTGGAATTGCTCGTCTGCTCATGGAAATGGGATATTCTGTCAAGGTGTGGATTGTAAAAGGAAATGAATCAGAGGATTTTCAGATTAACAGACAACGCCTTTCCGAACCTCCAATGGAGATTTCCAAAAAACCAGGTGATCAAATATTTGATACATGTGATGTTATCATAGACGGAATTTTTGGGTCGGGGTTATCGAGAGCACCGGATGGAATTTATGCGGAGGTGATTCAATGTGTTAATAGCGCTAATGCATTGAGGATTGCCATTGACATCCCTTCGGGTTTGTTTGCCGATCAACACACAAAAGGAATAAGCGTATTGGCGGATTATACTGTTACTTTTCAAACTCCAAAACTTGCGTTTTTACTTCCTGAAAATGCAGATAAGGTTGGAGAGTGGACGACAGTGGATATTGGATTGAGCAGAACTTTCCTAAAAGGATCGTCATCAAAATATTTTTGGGTGGAAAAGAAGTGGGTGTCGAAACACTTGCCCAGAAGAAAAAAATTTGCCCATAAAGGCGATTTTGGCAGAGCACTCCTGATTGCCGGGAGTTTTGGAAAGATGGGCGCTGCTATTTTGGGAGCGAGGGCGGCCATGAAGTCTGGGGTAGGATTGTTGACGGTACATGTCCCTGGATGTGGCTATTCCATTATACAAAGTACTGTGCCAGAAGCGATGGCTACTGTGGATGAAGATGAAAAATGCTTTACATCCGTTTCTGCCGAAGATGATTTTTCTGCCATTGGACTTGGTCCCGGCTTAGGTCAGGATGCGAAAACCGTAAATGGACTGGAGGCATTTTTAAACGAGGTAAAAGTGCCCCTCGTTATTGATGCTGACGGAATCAATTTATTGGCGGCCAATAGTAACTTACTTTACTTGTTAAAAGAAGATTGTATTCTCACTCCTCATCCGGGAGAACTTCAGCGATTAATAGGTGATTGGGATGATGATTTCCATCGGCTGGAAAAGGCAAAAGCTTTTGCGTCTCAGATAAAATGTGTTTTAGTAATCAAAGGTGCTAATACTTCAATCGTATCACCTGATGGCAGGGTGTTTTTCAATAGCTCTGGCAATCCGGGTATGGCCACTGCCGGAAGTGGCGATGTCCTCACTGGGATAATTTTGTCTTTGAGAGCACAAGGTATGGGAGCACTGGAGGCTGCAATTGCGGGTGTTTTTGTCCATGGGTATGCTGGCGATTTGGCAGCATGGGAAACAGGGCAGACATCTTTAACGGCTTCTGACATCATAAACTCCCTTCCATCTGCTTTTAAGCAGATTTCCAGATAATTTTCAGATCCGTTTTAAACCTTTGGCGTACTATTTGCGTCAAATACTTAATAATCGCCAAAACTTAATGTTGAGGTAAACCCTTATGGGGTGTTATTACGTAAATAGCATAAGTGAAACAGATCAGAACCATATTGATTTTTAGCCTTCTTTTGAGCTTTTCCCTTGCGGGGTACGGGCAAACTGAAGGATCAGCTATCTATCAAGAGGTTAGTCTTTCAGACAAACTGGTTCAAATGTACCCGAATCCGGCCTCAGATTACCTTTCGGTTAAGCTTCCAACACCTAATGCGAGTACAGTGCAATTGGCTATGCACAGTGTAATCGGCAATGCTTTGAATATTGAGAAGGAGCAAATCGATGCTTATGAAGTAAGGCTTAGGGTAAAGGATCTACCATCAGGTTATTATTTCTTGTCAATAAAGGAGGAGAACTCCGGTTTGAAGGCTTCTTACAAATTCCTCAAACGCTAGTTTCATCGACTAGCCCGCTTTCCACTGTCGTAATTATATTTTTATCTGCTTGCTGAATGCTATATTTTTGCCCATTCTAAAGTAAAGACTATGGCAGCCCTCAAAATTCTTATCCTTACTGACTTTTCAGATTTGTCTAAAGTAGCGATCAACTACGGCCTTAATATGGCAGGTAAACTTGAAGCAGAGTATACCATTATGAATATTGTTCGACTTGATGGAGTCCCCAAATCTCACATTAAGATGAAACAAATCGAGCGTTCGCTAATGACTATTGCAGAGGAGGAGGGTAAAAAGCTAATTGAAGAAAGTGTTAAACTAACCAAAACAAAGGCAAGCGTTACTTTCAAAGCGATAAAGTCGCACAAGGTGGCAGACACTGTTGGCCGATATGCGGAAGCGAATAAGATCAATTTGATTGTAATGGGAAGCCGCGGTGCAAGCAGTTTTAAAAAAGCTGTACTGGGTGGAACTACCGTTTCTGTGATTGATGTGTGTGATGCTCCTGTGCTGGCCATTCCGGAAAAAGCAGAGTTCACCAACTTTAAGAGCGTGGTATACGCTTCTGATTTGAAAAATGTTCAGAAGGAGCTGGATACAATAATTCCCTTTGCAAGAATATTTGGATCCACAATACATATGGTGCATGTGGTGGAGGCAATAGATAAAGATGTTGATGCCAGAAGGGAGGCAGCAGCAGTACTGGTGCAAAAAGCGGATTATACAAAAATTAGCCTTGAGATAGTGATAGATGATAAGGTGCCGGAAGCAATCGACAAGTACCTTAAAGAAAAGAAGGGTGACGTGTTAACCACCTTCACCCATGAACTTAACCTGTTTGATAAAATCTTCGCCAGAAGTGTAACTCGGAAGTTAGCTTACCAGGGAATTATTCCTTTACTGACATTCAAGCGTAGGCCAGTGAAGTTAATTAAATAGTGGTCAGAACAAGTTGGTAAAGTTGGCTTAGTATTCTGCGTTGCCTGGGAATCTTGGGAATGGTATTACATCTCTGATGTTGGTCATTCCGGTAACAAATAGAATCAGGCGTTCAAAGCCCAGACCGAATCCACTGTGTGGCGCTGAACCAAATTTCCTTAGCTCAAGGTACCAGCTCAGTTCATCTTCAGGTAGACCCATTTCTTGAATTCGTGTAAGTAGCTTATCGTATCGTTCTTCTCTTTGAGATCCACCAATGATCTCGCCAATACCTGGAAACAGTACGTCCATAGCACTAACGGTTTTACCATCTTCATTTTGGCGCATATAAAACGACTTGATCTCTTTAGGGTAGTTGTAAAGGATCACCGGTTTTTTAAAATGCTTCTCTACCAAAAATCTTTCGTGCTCTGATTGTAAGTCGGCACCCCATTGATCAATGATGTATTGGAATTTCTTTTTCTTGTTGGGGTTTGAATTTTTTAGGATATCAATGGCTTCCGTGTAGGTAAGTCGCTGAAAATCATTCTCAACAATAAATTTTATTCTGTCAAGCAATCCCAGTTCGCTGCGCTGCGCCTGTGGTTTGGTCATTTCCTCATCGCTGGCTCTTTTGTCCAGAAAGGCCAGATCCTCAGCGCAATGTTCTAACGCATACTTCATTAAATATTGGAGCATTTCCTGCGCCAAATCCATATTGTCATTGATGTCATAGAATGCCATTTCTGGTTCTATCATCCAAAACTCCGCGAGATGACGGGTGGTGTTGGAGTTTTCCGCTCTAAAAGTCGGCCCAAAAGTATAGATCTCACCAAGTGCCAGAGCGTAGGTCTCACCTTCCAGCTGCCCTGAAACAGTGAGGTTGGTTTCTTTTTCGAAAAAATCCTGACTGTGATCCACTTTCCCCTCTTCATTGCGAGGTGGGTTCTCCGCATCCAGCGTAGTCACCCTAAACATCGCGCCAGCTCCCTCTGCATCAGACCCGGTAATTATTGGAGTGTGCACATATACAAAGCCTTTTTCGTTGAAGAATTGATGGACCGCAAATGCCATGGCGTGACGGACACGCATCACAGCACCAAAAGTATTGGTTCGTGGTCTTAAATGTGCGATCTCCCGAAGGAACTCAAAAGAGTGCTTCTTGGGTTGAAGGGGAAATTTTTCCGGATCGCTATCTCCCAAAATTTCCAACGCCTCTACTTTCACCTCTACTTTTTGCCCCTTGGCAGGAGAAGCAATCAGCTGTCCGGTAATAGAGACACAAGCCCCAGTAGTAACTCTCTTTAATAACCCTGCATCCAACTGATCCAAAGCCACTACAGCCTGGATGTTTTGAAGAGTGGATCCGTCATTTATTGAGATGAACTGATTATTCCTGAATGTGCGTACCCATCCCATCAATACCACAGTTTGCTCCTCAGGGGTAGCTACTAAAAGATCCTTAATCTTGGTGCGCTTCATGTCGTTGGTTTGGCTGAAATTGCCAGTATTTAGTTGACTCAAATAAAAATGCCAGCAAAAGGCTGACCCCACATGACCATTGGGCACGCAAAAAACGTGAATTTGTAATTTTTATCAAAGCCTTGAAGCAAAACAACAAGCCTTTAGGCTATATTAAGTGAAATCCTTTTCACCAGCTAAATACACCATGGTGGAGGAATGAACCATTTTTAACAGACGGGCTGAATTGGTAACTTAGCGGCATAAAATGAGCACATGCAGAAACTAGGTCTTACACAGTCATTGCAACAAAAACTGTCTCCCCAGCAGATTCAGTTTATAAAACTGTTGCAAGTACCTACGGCCGAACTCGAAAACAGAATAGAGGAGGAGCTGGAGCTTAATCCGGTGTTGGAAGAAGGTGAACCGGAAGAATCTGAGGATGAATTTAAGGATGACACCACGGAAGAAGAAGTTGATACCAAGGAGGAAGACATAGACATAAAAGATTATCTGCAAGATGATGATTATAGTGGGTACAAAACCCATAATGATGTAGATGATGATGACGACAAGGAAATGCCCATGCCGACTTCCTCATCGCTTCAGGAAACTTTAATGACCCAATTGGGTTTTTTGGGCCTCAACGATCATCAGTTGACAATTGGTAAACAATTGATCGGGAGTATTGAAGGAGATGGTTATATCAGGAGAGACCTGGAAGCCATTGTGAATGATCTGGCCTTTTCTCAGGGAATTGAAACTACATTGGAGGAAGCGGAGGAAGTATTGAAACGCATTCAGGCTTTTGACCCCGCAGGTATTGCAGCGAGAAACTTACAGGAATGTCTTTTGCTTCAGCTGGAGCGAATGGATGATGGACAGGACGTAGATGTCATAGTCGCGAAAAGAATTCTTAATGAGTGCTATGATGAGTTTACCAAGAAACATTACCAAAAAATATTAAAAAAGCTCGATCTTGATGATGAAGATTATATCAAGGATGCCATCGAACTGATTGTAAGATTAAATCCAAAGCCCGGAGGAGAGAGCAGTTCAGGGATGGTTAAAAACCAATACGTAATTCCTGACTTTATACTTTCTAATAATAATGGAAAATTGGAGTTGGCGCTGAATTCAAGAAACGCACCTGAATTACGCATAAGCAGATCGTACAATGAAATGTTTAAGGCGTATGATAAAAGCGATAAGAAAGACAAGAAATTAAAAGAGGCTGTTTCCTTTGTGAAGCAGAAGTTGGATGCAGCCAAATGGTTTATCGATGCGATACGCCAACGTCAGCTTACTTTGTTGAGGACAATGCGTGCCATAGTAGATTTCCAGTATGAATATTTTTTGGAAGGTGATGAGACTAAGCTCAAGCCGATGATTCTGAAGGATATCGCCCAAATTATCAATATGGATATATCTACAGTAAGTCGTGTAGCCAGCAGTAAAACAGTTCAAACCGACTTTGGGGTTTATCCTTTGAAATATTTTTTCAGTGAAGGTATAGCTACGAATACAGGTGAGGAGGTAAGTTCACGCGAAGTGAAGCAGATTATTAAAGACCTGATTGAAAAAGAAGATAAGAGCAAACCATTTTCTGATGACAAGCTGGAGGACTTACTCAAGGCTAAAGGTTATAATATTGCCAGACGTACGGTTGCAAAATATCGCGAGCAGTTAAACATTCCAGTAGCACGTTTACGTAAAGAATTATAAGAGGGTGAAGGGAGCGGCAAAGGTTATTTCTGCGGTATTCCATCCCTTGTTGATGACTACCTATTTATTTTTGTTACTGACTTATTTTCTGCCGGTGATTCTACAGCCAGCACAGCCATCGCCCTGGATCATTTTACTCATCTTTGTTACCACATTTGCCCTTCCTGCAGTTAATTTTCTACTGCTGAGACTTACCGGGTCAATCAGAGATTTAACAATGCCAAATCGGCATCAGCGTATACTCCCTTTCATTTTTATTTCAGCCATCTATGTGTTTGTTACAGTGATGTTCTATTGGAAGTTTCCAATTCCCAATCTTTTGCGTTTGATGATGATCGTAAGTGCTATGGTGGTCTTTGCTACAGTGGTTACATTTTTCTATAAACTAAGTGTACACAGTCTTGCTATGTGGGGAGCAGTCGGTATGATGTTGCCTATGAATAAAGTATCGGAGATGGGTAGTTTACTGATCCCTACAGCCATTGTTATTGTAATGGCTGGTGTTGTAATGTCTGCCCGACTTGCTCTTAATGCGCATACTCCTCGGGAGGTTTTGATCGGTAGTACTTCGGGTTTTGCCATCGGCTTTTTTGGAATGATAATTCTTTTCTGATATTTAAAATTAACGTTATGGATTTCAAGTTTATTAAGTATGAGTTGAAAGAGGGTGTAGTAACGATTACGCTTAATCGCCCTGAAGTTTACAATGCTTTGAATGATGCCATTACTTATGAGCTTCAGGATGCTTTTAAATTGGCTGGACGTGATAAGGAAGCAAGAGTGGTGGTATTAACCGGAGAGGGAAAAGCCTTTTGTTCCGGTCAGGATTTAAAGGCGGTATCTGGTACGGAGAAGAGATCTTTTCTGGATTCATTGCATAAAAGATACAACCCCTTGATTATGGCCATGCAAACTTTGCCCAAGCCTATCATTTGTAAACTGAATGGGGTGGCTGCCGGAGCTGGGTGTTCGATGGCTTTGGCTTGCGATATGATTGTTGCTGCCGAGGAAGCAACACTGATAGAAGTGTTTATCAATATTGGATTGGTTCCGGATTCCGGGTCGTCCTATTTTCTGCCTCGTATGTTGAGCAGGGCCAAGGCGTTTGAAATGTGTACGATGGGAAGTCGCATCAAAGGTAAGGAAGCCGAAACTTTAGGCCTGGTTAACAAAGCAGTTCCCGCAGATCAATTGGACAATGCCGTAGCTGAATACACTACTTATTTTGCTAAAGCGCCCACCAAAGCCATTGGGCTAATCAAGAAAATGTTGAATAAGTCAACTCAATCTTCGTTAGAAGAAATGCTGGACTACGAAGCCTATTGTCAGGAGATAGCAGGTAATACCAATGATTACAAAGAGGGTGTTTCTGCTTTTCTGGAAAAAAGAAAACCGGATTTTTCAGGGAACTAGAACCCGTTGATCGAGATACCCGTGGTAAAGGTATTCATGTTGGTCTTTTCAGGCCCTTCGTCCACGTTAAACAGTTGCGAGGTATTATATTGAAAGAACAAATTGAAACCGCCAATGCCTATTCTGGTATAGAAGCCATAACGAATAGTGTTCAGGCCGTGGTTTTGTTTGTCTTTAATGGTTTTGGTTTCACCGTCTTCCTCGTACTTTATTTTGGTAAAGGAATCCAGCAGCACCCCGCCACGGACACCTGCAGCGATATTAAAACTCCTTGATATATCATCCGGGTTGGTATCAAACCTTACTTCAACAGGGATGTCAAAATAGTTGGCAACGATCATGGATTTTTTTGGAGCAGGGTATAGGGTAGAAGCACTTATCAACGCATAAGTTCCATCCGATCCTGGTGTGGGGCTAAGGGTAGCAAAATTGGTAAGCTTATACCTATCCATACCAAGTCCTGCTCCGGGAACCACGCTGAATTTGGTCTCCCACAGTCTAAATGGATATTGGTAATAAATATTGAGGGTTCTGGAACCCCAAAATCCTGTGTCAAAATTGTCAGGAGCATTCAACCCATTATTAACACCTATATCTATAAGGAACGACCCCGGGATGTTTACCCGTGTGGTTTTCCTTGACTCTTCTTGAGAAAATGCGGAAAATGAAATTCCAACAAATAAGATGAACACAACTGCACTCCTGATCATTAGTCCAATTTTAATTTTAAAGCATCAAAAATAGGTTATTTGGCGACAGTCGCCAACACCTTCTTTGGTCGAAAGCTTTACATTTGCCAACCAATTTAATACCCTCGATAACCTATCTGGGGTGATTCTTGGCCTGAAGTTTAACTGAATAAAGCATCTGACTTCGAATCACCTACCTGCTGCGGGCAGGGTGTTAGCTACTTAAGCTCAAAGGAGATTAGTATTGGAAACGCATTTTAACCCATTGAATTGCCTTGATTAAGCATTTGGTTTGTAATTACCTTTTGGACGGAACGATTATTCCACTATTTTTGCAGTCCTTATCGGTTCAGCATACTATCTGAACTGGATTAATGGGCCTGTAGCTTAACTGAATAAAGCATCTGACTACGGATCAGAAGACTCGGGGTTTGAATCCCTGCAGGCTCACTTATTACCTTCCAAGCCTAGCCAAATGTAATAGTGTGCCAAACCATGTTGTTTGCTTATCAGTTATTTTTGTAATAACTAAAATATTAAATATGGCAACAACACTAAAAGAAGTAGAGATGACGTTTGGTCAGGTTAAAAAAATCTTCCATGCGGCAAAAGATAGTTATTTGGAGAGTTATGGATTTCGGGGAAAACCTGATAAAGTTTTTTGCGTTGAAACAGGTCCCTTTCCAGTATTTATTTATGAAAATGGAAGGTACTTACATACTCTATTGATCAAAGGATATACTACTGCCGTTAATTAGTGGAAGATATGATTAAGTATTGATCAAGATGGTTAGAGTAGCATCACTAACTACCCCACGAACTATATTTCTTTTTAAAGTAGAAAAGTGACAGGATAATGAGCACACTTCCTGCAATCGAAAGCACATATCCGGTAGACATGAAAAAATTCAGCCAGCTCATATTGGCCTGTCCAAAAGAGCGGTAAATGAGTACACCCATGCTGCCCACATACCCTACTGAGTCGGCCAGATAAATGAGGAAGCCTACTGTGCTGATGTACTTAAAGGCAGCAATAATGCGATCGAAAAAGATGCTGTTGAATTGGATATAACCGAAGTACAGGCCCATCCCCACCAATACCATCCAGGCGGGTGCCCCAATCCATTCCTTTTCAAAGGCAAATGTGCTGACTCCGACCAGTATCATTCCAAACAATACAATAAGGTGATTGATGATCATGGCTTTGTGGTTGTTTTTAATAATCATCAAGCTGCCAATCACCACCAGCACCACAATGGTTACTGGAAGTTCCGTTGCCGTGAAGATGGCAGGCTTATCCCCATAGCCTAATTCCACCCAAATGTCAGCCGCAAAATTGTCACGCAAGTCTCGAAACACCGTGAGTAGGGTGTATGTGAGCACGAGCAGTATCAACCCAGGACCAAAGGTCTTCGCGAATTTCACCCGATCCTTGCCCATCATAGGGGCACGTTTTGTACGGAGGGCTTCATCTTCTGCCGTAGGGGGTGGAATTTTGTTGAGCAGCCACAAGAACAAAAGCATAGGAAGATAAAACAGGAGTGAAGCAGTAAACGGCATCCACATATTGGATACACCCCAGTCTACCATTACAAAGCTGGCTACTGTTTTGGCAAATCCAGAGGCAAAGATGAAGCTGACCGAAAGGCTTGCTCCTAATACTTCAGTAAACTTCCGGCCTTCGAGGTAACCAAACATAAGGCCCCATACCATTCCCAAAGGCAAGCCATTGAGAAACATAAATACCAGATTATAAGGAGCGGGGGTTAAGCCAAAGCCTAACCAGGCCAACATGGCAATGCTGAGTGCTATAAATATTCCTCTACCTCTGTTGTCACTACCTGATTCTGAGACGACTTTAATTCCAATAAACTTGGAAATCATATAGCCTATGGCCTGCGAGATGACCATCCATACTTTGAAATCTGCCCCAAGAAATGTGATGTCCTCATAAATACCCGCACCAAAGGTTTTTCGTACTGCAAAGATGCAGGCATAAGTACAAAACGCTGCCAAAGAAGTGTAGAAGGCAAATGTAAAACCGCTGGCATTGCGAAGCCATTGGGTAATGGGATGTTCTTTTTCAGAAAGCAAACTCATAGTAAGAAGGCCGTTTTAACTTATTTCCTTCTTACAATATGCTTAAATTTTCTTAACGGATTTGCAATTTTTTGATAACCCAGGTAAAATGATTGATGTGCTAGACAGATCGTTGTACGGATTCAGTCAATACCCGAAGGGCTTTGTCTTTCAGAAAGTCCATATCGACTAAAGGTACATTCATTTCTTTGGCTAATTCATCCCATTTTCGCATCATTAAGATGTCATCAAATAGCGGCTCGTTTTCAAATGCTTCAGCTTCTTCCTTAGTCATTACCCCGCCTTGATATTCCAATGTTCTTTTGCTGGCTTCACTAAGGTTATTAAAATAATCAGGGTTTTTGAAAGTGAGGTATCTTTTTGCTTCCACATGTCCTTCTACCAGTCTAGCAATTCTTTCAGGAAGTCCTTTTGATCTCAGGTAGTCTGCCCCAATTTTCTCGTGACTCTTAATTCCATATCCTCCCATGTCATTATCCTTTTCTTTAGATACACAAATGTGCCCAATGTCATGGAAGAAGGCTGCGAGTATTATTTCATCATCCATTCTGTCGTTGATAGCCAACTGAGCGGCTTGCGACATGTGTTCGATCTGTGATACTGGCTCACCTATATAATCTTCGTGACCGTATCTCTCGTACAGAGAAAAGATTTCGTCAACGATGGATTTGATGTTATTCATTTCAATTTTTTTTCAAAGTACATCAATCGTTGTTTTCTCATGAGACTTTCTCTTTATCAAACCATTAATTTTCTGAAGCCTCATTTAAAACTTTCTTGATTTCAATGATCCACTTCTAATCTGAGTTCATAATAACTTTCCAAAAAAAACTATGAGCATACAATTGGTTGTCTGTGACCTTGCAGGTACTACGGTAAAGGATAATAAAGATGTACATCGTGTTTTACAAATGGCACTTCGTGAGTATGATGTCCACGTTACTATTAACGATGCAAATGAAGTAATGGGGCTGCCAAAACCCCTTGCCATAAGACTGCTGCTGGAAAAAAGAAAAGAACGGGCTGTTAAAGTAACGGGTGAATTAATTGATAATATTCACAGGCTATTTGTGACAGAGATGATGCATTTTTACTGCCACGATGATTCTTTTGGCGAAAAGGAGGGTGTATCTGAAACCTTTCGAAGGTTAAAGGAGAATGGAATTAAAGTAGCGGTAGATACAGGTTTCGACAGAGAAATTACCAACGCTATATTGAAACGGGTAGAGTGGGTTGAGCAACAGCTGATCGATGCCAGCGTAACCAGTGACGAAGTGCCTAACGGTAGACCTCATCCGGATCTGGTGTTTAAAGCTATGCAACTCACAAATGTCAGCGATGCAAAATCGGTAGCAAAGGTGGGTGATACGATTTCAGATTTAATTGAAGGGAATAGTGCTGGATGTGGAATGGTAGTTGGGGTAACGTCTGGAGCATTTACAAAAGAACGCCTGGAGCAAGAGAAACATACGCATCTCATTGAGAATATTCCTCAACTATTAAATATACTTCAAAGTACACAAGTCTTGGTTTAAGGTTACTTAATTATTAACTTCATGTTAACTAAAAATTAACATGAGGTGAAAGTTTTCTTATTAATTTCATTAATTGGTTGCTTTGGGGTTTCTCAAGCAGAAGTCACATTTCATGATGGAGTTGTCGTGTTGCGAACAGGTGAGATTGTATCGGGAAAAATTTCTGTAGCATCCTTTCAATTAGCATTGGTGGAGAAGGATGAGGTTCGTCAGGTCTTTCCTGCTCATTTGGTTGACAAGATTAGATTTTATGATGAAGAACATAATATCAATAGAAAGTTCGTTTCGATTCAATCCAAAATAACCAAAGAGTTTTCTCTTTATGAGAAAATTGTGAATGGAGCTGCCATCGTGCTCCGCAAACCAAAGTTTTTAGCCTTGCAATCCTCTCAGGTTTCCGTGTTGGATCATACGCAATTTGAATATTTTGTAATGTATGAAGGTGGAATTGTTCCCATTAACCAAGTTAAGAGAACTTTCTTTAATAGTTGGAATAGGATGGTTGCTTATGAGTTGTCATCTTACGTGAAGGATGAGCACCTCAATCTTTATGCTACTGCGGATGTAATCCTACTAATCAAGTATTATAATCAGTCTGTCAGGCGTAAGCTGTTGTTAGCGGATCTGTAGCGGGCTGTGTGTTTTTATTTTTTAAATGGAAATAAAACATCGAGCCTGCAATCAAGAATCCACCTATGATTGCAGTGATATAACCTCCCTTTATAAAAAAGCGAACCCATGTAATGTTGGGTTGGCCGAACTCTTTATAAAAGAGTACCCCCACACTTGCCAGATAGCCAAAGGAGTCAGCAACATACATTATGAAGCCAACAGTTCCTGTAAACCGAAATGTGGCAATAAGTCTGTCAAAGAAGGTACTGTTGAAAGGGATATAGCCCATGTAGAGCCCAAGGCCAATCAAGATCATCCAGGTGGGTGGACTAATGGCGTGATTTTCAAATAAGTAAGTCGTAATTCCTATAAGGAGCATTCCTGAAAAAACGATAATGTGATTCACAATAAGAGCTGTAATGTTCTTTTTTATGAGCATGAGACTGGCCATTACACCCAACACAGCAAGAGAAACAGGTATTTCTGTAAGGGTAAATATTTCAGGGGAGTCGCTATAGTCAAGGCTTTTCCATAGTTCTGCGGAGAAATTATCTCTGAAATCCCTGAAAGCAGTGAGTAGCATATAGGTGAGAACAAATAAAATAATTCCAGGAAAGAACTGATTAATAAATCGCTCCCTGTCTGCTTTGTTCATTGGTTTCCTTTTTGTTCGCAAAGCTTCATCCATAGCATTAGGTGGCGGTACTTGATTAAGTATCCACAAAAAGAATAGAAGTGGAATGAAAAACACACACGCTGTTGCAAAGGGCATCCACAACTCACTGATGCCCCATTCCTTCATCAATAATGCTCCAACTGTTTTGGAAAAACCGGAAGCAAAAATGAAACTGACGGAAAGGCCCGCTCCCAAGGCTTCTGTTGATCTGCGTCCTTCCAAATAATTAAATATCATTCCCCATATGAGACCTAATGGTAGTCCATTAGTGAATAGAAAAATAATGTTGTAGGGAGGAGGCGTAATGGCAAAAGCCAGCCAGGACAGCCCAGCGATTACAACCATTAGGAGTATTCCTTTGGCACGTGAGTGAGTTTGTAGCTCTGATATGATTTTTATGCCTATGAATTTGGATAGGGCATATCCGGCAACTTGAAAAGTAACTAACCAAACTTTGTAACTAATACCTAAATAATAGATTTCATCAAAGGTAGCTACCGAAAAAGCTTTACGGAAGGCATAGACACAACTGTAGAGCAGAAAAGCGCTTCCGCCAACTATGATTGAAAACCAAAATTGATTTCTGCTTTGGAGCCACAAAGTAATAGTGGAGGAATTTTGAGTAGGGGTGTTCAATGATGTGGATTTTATTCTGCAAACTATGTGAAATATTCAAGTTCGGTGTGGCTGGTTTATGATCCTTCAGTTAATATTTTATCCCTGATTATTAATATAAATTTCATTGAAATGATATTTGGATGAGCTAGTAAATATTCTCTTTGCGAAAAAAAAATAATGGAAGATAGAGTAGCTGATGTTGCAATTGTAGGTGCAGGGGTAATAGGATTGGCACATGCTTACATGGCGGCACGTCAAGGGTTGAAAGTAGTCATTTTTGATCAAAATGATTTTGCTGTTGGTGCTTCGGTCAGAAATTTTGGATTGATTTGGCCCATTGGTCAGGATCCATTGGTTGGCTTGAAATATGCAATGCGAAGCCGGACACACTGGATAGATGTAGCGGCAAAAGCTGGATTTTGGATTAATCAGAATGGATCGCTTCACGTTGCACACCATCAGGATGAGTGGGAGGTTATGGAAGAGTTTATGTCAAATAGCAGAAATGAGGTTTTTGATATACAGTTGCTAAGTGCAGCATCCACACTTCAAAAATCTGAAGTGGTCAAAGCCAAAGGATTGAAAGGAAGCCTTTGGAGTGCAACAGAGTGTACAGTAAACCCTAGAGAAGCGATGAGGCGAATACCGTCATGGCTTCAGGAGAAATACGGAGTTATTTTGAAATTAGGTCAGAGAGTGAGGGAAATTACTGTTCCAAAAATCACCACATCAAAGGAATCATGGAAGGTGGAAAGGGTTTTTGTTTGTAACGGTGCTGACTTTCAATCGCTTTATCCGGAAGTTTTTGAAAAACAAAAGCTGATCAAATGCAGTCTGCAGATGATGAAGGCTTCGATAGGGGGTGAGCAAGACTTGATTGGTCCTTCACTTTGTGGTGGTTTAACATTGCGACACTACACTTCCTTTAAGAATTGTAAATCTCTTGCATCATTAAGTGATAGGTTCGACCGGGAGAATCCACTTTTCAAAAAACATGGTATTCATGTACTCGTGTCTCAGCATGCAAATGGAGATATCACCATTGGAGACTCTCATCATTATAATAATACCGTGGAGCCCTTTAATGACAATTTCATCGATGGATTGATTCTTAAATACCTTCACACATTTACTTCTTTCAATAATTTGAATTTGAAGGAACATTGGCAAGGGGTGTATGCCAAACATGAATCGGAAATATTCTGTAGGGTTGATGCCGATCGTGGTGTTACTGTAGTTAATGGATTTGGAGGTGCTGGTATGACATTATCTTTTGGTGTTGCAGAAGAGTCAATCGACAAAATACTGTAGGCCACTTTATTACCATTGATTACCTGAAGTCTCCTGGTACTTGCGGTTAACGAATAATTATGAATCACTTGCAGTTCGGGTGGATACTTAATAGTTCGTTAATTTTTAACTAAACGCTTCATCGATTTACTTTTCAAAATTTGCTCCGCATTCAGTTACGGAAAGCAGACCTTGATAAGCCATCTGTTATTGCTTGCAAAAGCTTAAACACACAACCCCTTAAAAAACTATTATGCAAAAAAAATTACAACCTAAAGTAAAGAAGAGTGCATGGGAGAGGCCTGTGCTTTTTTTATTGTTACTGATGTGTACATCAACCGCATGGGCACAATTTACCGTGTCGGGAAACGTAACCTCAGGTGAGGATCAGTTCCCTTTACCTGGTGTTAATATTATTATTAAAGGAACTACTAATGGAACTATAACTGATGTGAATGGTGATTACTCTATCACTGTTCCTTCCGAAAACGATGTTCTGTTATTTTCTTTTGTTGGCTTTAATACCCAAGAAGTAGCTATCAGTGGTCGTAGCAACATTAGTTTAGAGCTATCCAGCGATGCGAAACAGTTGTCTGAAATTGTGGTTACGGCATTAGGTGTGGAAAGAGATAAGAAAGCGCTCGGTTATGCTACGCAGGAAATATCAGGAGATGATATGACGCAGGCCAGAGAAAGTAACATGGTAAGTGGACTGTCCGGAAAAATGGCAGGCGTGCAAGTATTGAACAGTGGAACTACCATTGGAGGTTCTGCCCGTGTTTCTATTCGTGGAGAATCTTCTCTGGATATTAATGGAAATCAACCTTTATTTATTGTAAACGGTATTCCTATTAGCAATCAAGTTGTTGGCTCTTCAGGATCTAATAATCTAGAGGTAGATTATGGGAATGGCGCGGCTGAAATCAACCCCGATGATATTGAATCAATCAACGTATTGAAGGGACCAGCTGCAGCAGCACTTTACGGTTCAAGGGCCGCTAATGGAGCTATAATTATTACTACTAAATCGGGTAAAGGGAAAAAGGGTTTAGGTATAAGTGTAAACAGCAATGCCACCTTTGAAACTCCCTTGAGACTTCCTGAATGGCAAAATACTTATGGCCAGGGAAACAACGGTCAATTTTCATTTGTAGATGGGGCAGGATCAGGAATTGCAGATGGTGTAGATGAAAGCTGGGGCCCCCGCCTTGACGGACAACTGATTCCTCAATTTGATTCACCAAGAAGCGTTACTGGATTTAGAGGAGGTGACTTGAACGCGCCTGCTGGGAGTACAATAACTCCAACACCGTGGGTACCAGCTCCAAATAACATTGATGACTTTTTTGAAACTGGAAAAACATTTACAAATAGCGTGGCAGTTTCCCATGCTGGCGATTTTGGAACGGTAAGGTTCTCCTGGACTAACTTGGACCAAACGGGTATTCTTCCCAATACGGACTTAAAAAGAAATACTTTGGCTCTAAGTAGCTCGTTAGACCTTTCTGAAAAGTTAAATGTTACATCATCGATTAATTACATTGATACAGAAAGTAAAAACCGCCCCTCGATTAGTTATGGAACGGAAAGCTTAATGTATTTGTGGATTTGGTATGGTCGCCAAATCAATACCACCAACCTAAAAGACTACTGGATGCCAGGTATGGAAGGACGTCAGCAGTTCAACTACAATTACAATTATCATGACAACCCCTACTTCACTTCTTATGAAAATACCAATGGCCAGGGCAAAGCAAGGTTGCTAGGTAATGTCTCCGCCACTTATAAGTTTACGGATAACATCAGTTTAATGCTTCGTACTGGTACTGACTTTTACAATGAGTTAAGAGACAGAAGAAGAGCTTTCAGTACACAACGTTTCCCAAATGGAATGTATCGTGAAGATGATATCTTTTTCAATGAAAGAAATTCTGATTTCTTGCTGAGTTATAGCAAAAATGATATAGGAAACTGGTCGGTTAACGTATCATTAGGCGGGAACCAAATGAAACAAATCCAGGAGTATCAGTCTACAGTAGCTCCTCAGTTACTTATCCCTGAGTTGTATAACTTTTCGAATACGGCAGTACAATTACAGATTGAAGAGAACAATACAGAGAAAAGAATCAATAGTCTTTATGGCTACACACAGTTGGGCTACAAGAACATGATCTTCTTAGATCTTACAGGTAGAAATGACTGGTCAAGTACCCTTCCCGTAGATAATAATTCTTACTTCTATCCATCAGCAACTTTAAGTGCTGTGATCAGCGATATGACAACACTACCGGAAGTGCTTGATTTCGCAAAGATCCGCGTTGCCTATGCCGAGGTTGGAAATGATACCGATCCTTATAGTTTGGTGAATGTTTATAATTCTGCTACAGCGTTTGGAGGCAATCAGGCAAAGTCGGAATCTTCTACTTTAAAAAATGCTGAGTTAAAACCAGAGCGCACAACATCATACGAATTGGGTGCTGACTTAAGATTTTTCGGAGGAAGATTCGGTGTTGATTTTACTTATTATCTCAATAAAACGAGAGATCAAATTCTCCCAATAAGCCTGGATCAGTCAACTGGTTATACTGCTAAAATCATTAATGCCGGAGAAATTGAAAATAAAGGAATTGAAATTATGGTCAATGCAGAGCCCATAAAGTTTGATAATGGTTTGAACTGGAGAGTCAATTTGAATTTCTCAAGGAACAGAAGTAAGGTACTGGAACTTGCAGAGGGTATCGGGGCATATACATTGACAGAAAGAAATGGTGCTTTTGTACAGGCGCGTGTTGGTGAGCAAATGGGGTCGATTTATGGAGTTGGATTTGCAAGAGTTGAAGATGCCAATAGTCCATACAATGGTCAGATTATTCACTCTGCTGAAGGAACACCATTGCGTGGAACAGATTTGGTACACCAGGGTAACTATAATCCCGATTTTATGTTGGGTATACAAAACAGCTTAAAGTATAAAGGTTTCAACCTTGGCTTTTTGTTTGACATTCGCCAGGGTGGTATAGTCGTGTCCAGAACGAAGACCATCGGTAGTACATCCGGACAGCTTGCAGAAACACTGTATGGAAGGGAGAATGGATATGATTTAACTGATGCAGCAAATGGTATCATCAGCGAAGGTGTAATTGACAACGGAGATGGTACGTATACACCTAACACCATAAAGATATCTTCAAGAGACTGGCACAACAGATATTACGAACGTAATAATGTGGAGGCGGCCAAGTATGATGCTTCATATACCAAGTTGAGAGAAGTAAAGTTGGGTTATACTTTACCACAAAGATTATTGGGTCGTTTACCTTTTCAAAATGTAAACTTTTCGGTAGTGGGTAGAAATTTGATGCTGTGGACTGAGAATCCTCATTTTGATCCGGATGTAATGTCAATGAGTGGAGGAACGCTTCAACCTGGTGTGGAGAACATGGCTTATCCATCTACAAGGAGCATTGGTTTCAATCTTAGCTTCAATCTTTAATTTTTAATGTAAGAGAATCATGAATAGATTTAAAATATTATGCGCACTCCTGGTAATGACAGTCGTTACCAGTTGTGACAAGGATTTCGAGGAAATAAATAAAAACCCGAATAGCCCTGAGGAAGTTTCTTCTTCATTACTACTTCCCACGGTAATCCGATCATCGGTATATGAGATGGGTGATTTGGCCTGGAATTACGGAAATGTAGTAATGCAGTACACTGCAAAAATTCAGTTTACTAACGAGGATCGTTACAACTGGGGTCCACAAAACGATCCGTACAATCAGTTTTTTGGGTTGTTGCGCGATGTAAATAATGTTTATAAAATAAGTGACGAAGCAGGGGAGAATAATTATAAGGCTATTGCCTTAATCATGAAGTCATGGATGTATCACATTATGACTGATACGTATGGTGACTTACCTTATACGGATGCGGTTCAGGCAAAAGAGGGTGTTAACTTCCCAGAATTCGATGCTCAGGAAACTATTTACAATGGTATAATAGCCGACCTTACAGAGGCGAACAACCTGCTTGGAACCTCCACTGAAAATGTTTCAGGAGATATTTTGTTCAATGGAGATCTAATGCGCTGGAAAAAATTCGCCAATTCTTTATTGCTAAGAATCCACATGCGCCTGTCAGACAAGAAAGATCCTTCATCGGCTATGCAGGCAATACTTAATGACCCTGCCAAGTTTCCGATCTTTACAGAGAATAGCGATCAGGCTGCTATAGAATTTCTTGCAGACGCACCGAATCAGCAGCCGCTATATACAACACGCTCTGGCTCATTTGATGAATTTAGATTAAGTGAAAAAATGGAAGGTGTGTTGAAAAGTTTGGATGACCCGCGCTTGTATGCCTTTGCACAACCCACCACAGATTCTGACGCTGGTTTGGTTGGAGATAAAGCTGATTACGAAGGGGTGCCAAATGGTTTGGCAGATGAGCAGGCGTTGCAATATGCTCCAAGTGGTGATCCAGCGAAGGGAGGTTCTAATTTTATTTCAAGGGTGGGAATCATGTATGCATGTCGTGCTTGTGATCCTGAATTGGCGTCTCCAATAGCTGCTCAGGTAGTGTTGATGAGTTATGCGGAATTACAATTTATTCTCGCAGAAGCAAGAGAGAGAGGTTTTATCACTACAGGTGACGCGGCTACATACTATACCAATGGAATGGAAGCATCATTTGATTATTACGAAACAAGACTGAGAGTTGGTAAATATGATGCGATTGCGGATGTAGTTCAGCCAACAGTTACTTACTTTCAGCAAGCAGATGTTGACTATACAGGTACAACTGATGAAAAATTGGAAAAGATTGGTACACAGAAATGGATTTCTCTATTCTTCAATGGTGTTGAGGCGTGGGCAGACTGGAGAAGAACAGGCTACCCAACGATCACACCTGGTCCGGGAGCGGTAATTTCTAATGTACCGACACGTTTTCAATACCCAACGGGAGTTCAGGCGCTCAATTTGGATTCTTATCAAGCAGCAATTGCCAGGCAAGGAGCTGATAATCTTGCTACCAAAGTGTGGTGGGATGTAAGTGATAATTAAGTTATAGTGTTAATGTGAAAGGGTTATCCAATTTATCTTGTATATTCTGGGTAACCCTTTTTTTAAATGAATAGAAATGAAAATTAGAATTGCTTTTCTGCTGTTGATAATTACCACATTGGGTGTACAGGCGCAAACCAAAACGGAAAATGTTTTTATCATCACGTTAGATGGTTATCGTTGGCAAGAACTCTATACAGGAGCTGATCCCGCTCTTATAAAGAATGAGAAATATGTAAACGATCCGGAAAATTTGGCCAACCTGTTTTGGAGAGAAGATCCGGTAAAAAGAAGAGAGGCGTTGACACCATTTATCTGGTCTACGATTGAGAAACAAGGACAACTGTATGGCAATCGTGCGTATGACAACAAAGTCAATTGTACCAACAACATGTGGTTTTCATATCCTGGTTATAACGAAATTTTAACTGGATTTTCTGATGATAGCAGAATCAACAGCAACGACAAAATAGACAACCCCAACACTACGTTGCTGGAGTTTGTCAATAAGCAGCCGGGGTACAAAGGGAAAGTAGCGGCTTTTGGTTCATGGGATGTGTTTCCATTCATTATTAATGAAAAGAGAAGTGGTATTCCAGTAAACGCGGGGTTCGAATCAGCAGCAGGACCGGGATTGTCTGATAAGGAAGTTATTTTGAATGAACTTCAAAAAGAAATTCCAAGTCCTTGGGGAGGTGTAAGATTGGATGCTTTTACCCATCATTATGCATTGGAATACGTAAAGAAGAATGAACCAAAATTGGTGTACATCGCGTACGGAGAGACAGACGACTTTGCGCATGGTGGAGATTATAGTGCTTACTTGAAATCAGCATACCGTACTGATCAATTTATCGAAAAGCTTTGGAATTGGGTTCAATCGAATGAGAAATATAAAGACAAGACTACATTTCTGATCACAACTGATCATGGTAGAGGTACCGAACCGTTGGATACATGGAGAAGCCATGGTAATAAGGTAAAGGGTGGTGGTGAGATTTGGTTTGCTGTAATTGGTCCGGATACTCCGGCAAGAGGAGAGATAAAGAAAGCAGGTCAATACTATCAAAACCAGGTAGCTGCTACCGTAGCAGCTTTACTTAACGTGCCCTATACAAACGAAAAGAAAATAGGTAAGAAGGTGGATGAGATGATAGAAAAATGAGGCCTGTCTGGGTTTTTTTTCTTCTGTTGATTGCCTGCGATTCGAAAGTGGTTACGCCTACCTATAAACCTTATTCATCATTGTACAAAGCAATTGAGGACGAAAGATTGAAACGCATTAAAAGTAATTTTGAGGCCATTCAAAAACCTGTTCTTAAAAATGTATTTCAATTGGATTCCAATTGGGTATATATGGCAGGTGATGGATCAGAACATCTGGATGTTCCATGCAGGGAGGTAATGGGAGAGCAAATTAATTTGCCCCACAGGATTTTGTTACCGGATACACCGTTATGGTACGCTCGAACCATCCACTTCACCGAACCAGGATACCTTTTTATTCAGGCTGATGATGGAGGGCAACTGTATTTAAATAAAAAAAGAATCTTAAGGAACAGCGACTATGCTTTCCCAATTGATACCGCGGGTGTTTATCAAGTAACAGTTCGTGTACTTAACAATGCTATGGCAGGAGGACTTCGGAGCATCTCCTTTGTCACAAAGGATCAGTATGATCAATATACTCATCATCTTTCTCTGTTTAAGAGAGCAGAAAAAGTAATTGAGAAGACATTAAGAAAATTGTTCTTGATGGAAGAAGAGCTTGATGCTGTTGAGTACATGCTTTCTAACTTCAATGAAGATGCGTTAAAGAAAGCCGAAGAGGTTTTTATTTCCTACCCGTTGTTAACAGGTCCGTATATAATAGGTATAAAGGATAGTGTGGTTCGCATTAGGGTTCAAACTGATGCGACATTCCCTGTCCATTTGGAGTGGGGTGTACAGCCAGATCAGCTAAATAATATATTGACTGATGATGGCTCAGTAACAGATTTTGATATTTCACTTCCGAAACCAAATACACAGTATTATTATCGAATTAATAGTGAGAATTCCTATTCTGAGATAATTCCAGTTATAAGAAAAGAGCCATCTCATAAATACACCTTTAACGTATGGGCAGACAGTCAATCGGGGTGGGAGCGTTTTGTGAAAAATATCAACTTGATTACTCAAACCGATGACGCTTTTGGTATTGGTGTAGGTGACCTGGTTTCACAGGGAAATGAAGAGGAACATTGGAGAAAGTTCTTTAGTATTCTTTCAAGTTCGGCATCTTCAATACCCTACTACCTGATTCCAGGTAATCATGATTATGATGGATATTATGATGATCTTAATCCTGGTTACTACTATAGCTTCACAGGTAACACTAAAAATTACTTTTCATGGTCACACGCAAACGCCTCATTTATATCGCTTGATCCAAATGCATCTTTTCCAATTGGATTTGATGATGAACAACGGAGTTGGTTTTATAGCAAGATTGAATCGGAAGAGTGGAAAAGCGCAACCTGGAGATTTGTTCTGTTACACCAACCCCCTTATTCACAGGGCTGGCCGGATTATCATGGGGATGATGTTGTAAGAAAATTATTGAATCCGGTTTATGAAAGCGCAAAAATTGATTTTGTGGTATCGGGGCACACCCACGATTATGAGCGATTGACTAAAGAATATGGTAAGCAGAAAGTAACTTTTTTAATAGTTGGAGGCGCGGGAGGAGCTTTGGAACCTCAAGAATCATCCAGTGATCCTAAGATGGACACCGTCATTAAGCAACATCATATTGGGAGGTTTACAGTAGACGGGCAAAAAATATATTTTGAGTCCATTTCATCTGAAGGAGGGGTTTTGGATGCTTTTCAATTCAAGAAAGATGAATAGAGTAATTCTTTTGCTTATCGTAATTACGGGTTCATTCTCTACGCTTCAAGCGCAGGAGTGGTGGTTTTGGCCGGTTTATACATTAGGTCAAAAAGCTAATAATTATCCTGGTAATCGGATTATTGCTCCTGTTTCATCAAAACCTCCCGTCAAGGTTCAATCCATTCCCATAATTTTTCATGGGGAGGAACCTACGGAGAGAATTACAGATTTTGTGCCTGCCAATCAATTACCAACGGAATCTTTTTCCATTGAGTTGTGGACTGTAAATCATGTTAATCAGCCAATCGGTGTAGTTGCAACCCTAAAGAATAAAGGTGTGGAAGTTGAACCAGATTGGTTACTGGGCTTTTATGGCAAAACCATCACTGCTAGTTTAAATACTGAAAATTCTTTAGCAATCAATCATGAGATAAAAGCCAGAAGACGTGGAAACTATTGGAACTATATCGTTGCTACTTATGATGGACAGGTTATTAAGTTGTATTTAAATGGAGAACTCGTGAAGAAGCAAACTGCGGGGAAAAGAAGGCTGGATAGATCAGCCAGCAAGGAAATTGAAGTAGCTTCTTACATGAAAAATGAGCCCTACATGGATTTAGGTAACATGCTTAAGATGTTGCGCATTGAAAATTTTGCCATTACTTCTGAGGAGATAAATAATCGGCATAAAGTTTTGCTAACTATGGTTGAAGAAGGAAAGCTTTTTTCAAATTTATTTCACTTCAATGCCGGACCTTATTTGAACAATACCACACCCACCTCTATGGATATTGTGTGGGAAACTGATCGCCCTTCTGATTTTGTGATAATGTATGGTAAGCAAGTGCCACTTATGAACAAAAAGGAGATCAATACCCAGTCGTTGTTGCCAGAGCAGAAAGTTGGAAGCAATATCTATTCAATAACATTAGATGGTCTCGATCCGGAGACGCCTTACTTTTACTCTATCAAAGCCAAAGCTCATGATGGTTCTACCATGGAGTCCGGGTTGCTCACATTTTCTACAGCGGTAAGGGAATCAAGTTCTTATATGTTTGCCGTAATAGGAGATACCGAGGCGCGCCCGCACATTAATGACCGTGTGTCTAAAATGGTTTGGGATGAACGCCCGAATTTTATTCTTAATGTAGGTGATCTTACTGACGGAGGTCAGAAGGATCATAAATTTGAATGGAACTATGAGTACTTCCAGGGCGTAACCCAATTGGCCAGTCGTGTGGCGGTCTTTCCTGTACCGGGAAATGGGGAAAGTGATCTGCATTGGTACAATCAATATCACACTTTGCCCAAACAGGGTTTCTATAAATTTCATTATGGCAATGCGGATTTTTTCATGCTCAATAGCAATGTACCAGAAGACTTTGCCCCTGGCGGCAGGCAATACAAGTGGCTTGAACAAGAACTAAAGGCCTCCACTGCCAAGTGGAAATTTGTGGCACATCATCATGCGCCTTATTCTGCTGATGAAGATGATTATGGGGATGCGTGGAGCGGAGTATATGATTTGGGTGACCCACGTATCAGAAAGATCGTTCCGCTGTATGAACAATATGGAATTGATATGGTATTTTTTGGTCATTTACATACCTATCAACGTACGCTGCCGATTAAGGAGAACAGAGTGAATAAACAACAAGGTGTAATATATGTACAGGGTGGCGGGGGAGGAGGGAACCTGGAGGACTTTGCGCCTTCACGAGCATGGTTTAGCGCAAAAACATATCGGGGTCATCACTACTTTACTATAACTGTCCACGAAGATCAGCTTAATTTTAAGATGTATGATACGGAGGGTCGCTTGAAGGACTATCTGGATTTGAATAAAACGGAATAGGGCCGTTGGTTTCAACTTTAGTAGAGTTATTCTCTGTGCTTTTACTTTGTGAGCGATCTTCCCATCGGGACAAAAAGACAATGATCATAATAACAACCAACATCACTACAAAGAAACCGAACACTCGCATTATTTTTTTTATGCGTCTGTTCTCTTCATGTCGTTTCAAAACAGAATTGTAATTCCTAAACCGCTCGGTTCCACGGGCAGTCATGCGATGTCTTCGCAATCTGATTTCATTTCTACCCATCGTATTTGATCTTGATCTTGAATTTCTTTCTTAATTTATCCAAAGCCCTGTAAGTTCTCATCTTTGCCCCGCTTTCCGTAATATCCAATATGTAGGCAATTTCCTTAAAGTCCCTATCCTCAAAAAAGCGGAGTTCCAGCACGTGCAACATGTCTTCAGGGAGGTCTTTCATAAAATCGATGAGTTTGTTGATTTGATCTTCATCCCAAACCTCATCGGATTCTTCCATCAATTCTTTGATGCGAACCTCTTCTATGCTAAAAACTTTTTTACCTTTTGACTTTCGGTAATGCTTCCTTACTTCATTGCTGGCTATCTTATAAAGCCATGCAGAGAAGGGCACTCCTCTCAATTCATATTTTTTTATGTTATTGAGTACGTTCACAAAAGTTTGAGAACATAAATCGCCTGCTAATTCTTCGTCATCAGTTTGCCGGTAGAGGTAGTAATAAATCCTATCGAAATACTTCTCGTAAAGGGAAGCAAAAGCCTCAGGGTTATTTTTGGCTTTTGTGATGATGGTTTCTTCTTGTCGTATTTCTTCTTCCGACATACGTCACGTATTCTTCAATAATAATGCGAAGACTATGTGGAAGTCACAAGAATGGTGTGAGAATAGTTTTGCTTTAATTTATTTGAGTATGGTACTTAGAATAACCAGATCTTGAATCTTATCTGTCTCCAGTTCAAAGTTCTCATCATAGGCACCCCATGAACTATTGGCTACATAGTACAGACGATCCTTATTTAGGCACCCCATGGTGGGTTCGCCAAATGCAGGGTGTTTTCGATCGATAATGAACGCTTTTTGAATCTTATTGAGGCTTGGATCGAGTGTATATTGTGTTACCCGATTTGGCGTGACTCCATTTTGAATGGCTATCAAACTATTGTTGAAATACAAAAGGCCGTCAATTCCTTTAAGGGAATCATTAATACCATATTCCAGTTGGATTAATTTTTTACTGGAAGTATCCAATCGATAAGGGCCTTTAATGTAGTCGGCTATGAAGAGATAACGATCGTCTGCTGAAAAAGCAATTCCCTGAATATTCCAGAATTCTTCAGAAGTGAAGTAGGGCTGAAGTGTGTTGGATGCTTCATCCACCATAAAAATGGTATTGGTTTTTCCGTCACTAATAAAAACCTGTCCTTTTTTATTAAGTGTCAGGTCACCAAAAACGGATGCTGTTGTTTCTTTGGTTTCGTATTTACTTAGCAGGGTACCATTTTTAAGATTGAATTTAAATACAGCAGAGTGCAGTGTAGAATCATATCCTTCCATCTCCGGCATGG
The DNA here is from genome assembly GCA_039971015.1 of Cyclobacteriaceae bacterium. Classification (GTDB taxonomy): domain Bacteria; phylum Bacteroidota; class Bacteroidia; order Cytophagales; family Cyclobacteriaceae; genus ELB16-189. The sequence continues at coordinate 573,439 of JBDVKV010000004.1, read as the reverse complement.
GGCTGGCACAGGCCCATAACACGTTATTTTTTTTGTCTATCTGTAAATCAAAAACTGCTGTAAGTCCAAACTCACCAGATTTGATAAAGTCGGTGACCTTACCTGTCTTGTCTCTTTTAATTATTTTTTTCTTATGAATACTGGAGAAGTAAAAATCACCATTATTGCCAGCTGCTACAGATTCAATGTGTGATACGCGGTTATTGATTGTAAAAGCAGTATCCGATCTTATTTTCGTTTGTTGCAGTTGCTGTTGTAAATCCAGTAAAGACTTAAACTCAGGTGTATCATGAATTGATTTAAAGTCGTCCTTACTTAAATCCAGAAGAGCATCAATGTATATGGCTTTTTGCAACTTAGCAATTGCTTCTTGCGGTTTACCTACATGTGCAGCGGCAATTCCACATTGATATAGGATGATCTGATGGTAGGGATGAAGTTTGTGGGCTTCAGTAATATTCTTGTAGAAGCTTTCATAATCTTTATTCTCATATGACTCTTTGGCAGCATTGTAATAGGATTGCAAATCCTGAGATAGACCTTCTACAGGCCTGACAAAAATAACAACAAGAGAAAAGACCAGACCGAATACTACTTTATTCATTTCTTAGGGTTTCAGTGGGGTTGATGGTCGCTGCCTTCAGTGCCTGGTAACTGGCTGTTAAAAAGGCAATAAGCACACAACCAATAACGGACAGTGCAATTGCAACTGGGCCTATGGTAGTTTTGTAAGCAAAATTGCTCAGCATCTCATTAATAGCATAGAGGGCTAAGGGAACAGCTATTATTATTGAAATAAGGATTAACCTGGTGTATTCGTTGGTGATCAATAGAATAATATTGCCTGCTGTTGCACCTAGTACTTTTCTGATGCCAATTTCCTTTGTTTTTTGTGTGGCAGAAAACGATACTAACCCCAATAAACCAAGGCAGGCAATTACAATAGCCAGTGTTGAAAAAATACCAAATAAACTGGCCATTCGTTCTTCGGAATTATAGAGTGCGTTGAACTGCTGATCCATAAACTCATAACTGAAGGGACGGTGAGGAGCCACGGTATTGGAAATGGCTTTCAATTCCTCAAGCGTCTCGTTCAATGAACCTGGATTGAGTTTTGCAAAAGCAAAGTTGTATTCATCAGGGCCACTAAATATAGCCAATGGACCAATGGGCATATGAAGTGATGCGAAATGAAAGTCTTGTAATACACCAACAATCTCACCTTTTCGTCCATTAAGGTTTACTTGTTTGCCAATTGCTTCCTCCTTATCTAAAAACAGATTGGCCAATGCTGATTCGTTAAGCATAAAAGCATAAGTGGTGTCACTATAGAAATTTCTAATATCGTTTTCGTTAAAGTCTCTGCCGGAAATAATTTCCATGCCAAGTGAAGGAACAAAATCTTCATCTGCAGATAAAGCAACGATGGACATGGGAGGATCTTGCGATTCCTGAAGTTGAAGACTATATCCGCCATTGATTTCTACCGGGGATTCTGTAGCGCGACCCATTTCGGCTACCCTTCCTGACCTTAAGAACTCGCTCTTAAGTGATGAGTATACCTTTTCAGTTTCTCTATCCAGAGGTATAATAATGGTGTTCTCGCGTTCGTAACCCAAATTCTTATTTTGAATGAAAGAGATTTGTTGAGTAATGGCTATGGTGCCTATCGTAAGAATAAGTGTAATACAGAATTGAAAAACTACAAGCCCTTTTCTCAACCATACACCACTTGAAGAATTTCTGAAATTCCCTTTTAAAATATTGACGGGTTTGAATGAGGTAATAGCAAGTGCTGGATAAGCACCTGAGAACAGAGCTACTAGAAGTGCCGTTGTAATAACACCAGCGAGAAATACTGGCTCGGTGAGTGCGGTGTGAGCAAAACTTTTACCGGTAAGCGTATTGAATAATGGAAGTAATAATTGTGCTAATAATAATGCTAGAATCAGTGCACAAAAGGTAATGACAACAGATTCTCCGATAAATTGAGCGATAAGTTGATTTTTGGAGGCTCCAACTACCTTACGCACACCCACTTCTTTTGCTCTGAATGCTGCCCTTGCTGTGGCTAAATTAATGTAATTAATACAGGCGATGATGAGTATAAGAAAAGCAATACCTGCAAATAAGAATACGTATTGCATGTTACCAACAGGCTCCATTTCAGTTGATGCTTCAGAGCGAAGATGAATATCTTGAATATTGGTCCAGTTATACCTCACGTAGTCACCGGGGCTGGTGAGCTCACTGGCTAGCGCCTCTTTCACCAAATCATTCGTTTTCTGTTCAATGGCCTTTAGGTCTGCATTCTTATCGAGCAACACGTAGGTCAGGTAATTGGCACTCCACCAAATTTCTTGTTGAGATGCCCTCAGTGAAGAGAATGAGCCAATAAAATCAAAATTGAGGTAAGAATTTTCCGGAGCATCCTTTGTTAAGCCTGTTACTGTATAGTCTTTGTCGTTATTGATCAATAACGTTTTTCCAATGGGATCTTCCTGTCCAAAATATTTTTTGGCCATACTCTCAGTAAGCACCACTGAATTGGGTTTTGTAAGAGCAGTTTTTGGATTACCCTTTAATAATGGATAGGTGAGCACCTCAAAGAACGTACTGTCTGCAAAATAAAATTGTTCTTCCTGAAACAGATGATCATCTTTTTTTACTATAAATGGATTATAGGAGGCAGGATTATATATCCTTACACCTGACGATACTTCAGCAAAGTTTTTTTGTAATGTGGGTAAGAGCGCTGTTGGGGAAACAGCATGTTTGGCGGATTGTCCTCCGAAACTCATTTCCATTGAAACCCGATATACATTATCCGCGTTGGAGTGAAAGCGGTCATAGCTAACTTCGTGCCGGATCCACAGGGCTAATAATAGGCTGATGGAAATGCCAAGTCCTAGACCAAAAATGTTGATAAGTGAATAACTAAAGTGCTTTCTGAGGTTTCTTAGTGTGGTGAGCAAGTAATTCCTGAGCATAAGATGGGGTTTTATTTCATTGGACTAGTTTGGGGTGCGCTTGGTTGCATTTATACGGTGTTTAAATCGCTTTTGATACGAATAAAATGAAACTCTTGTTAATTCTATTGCCCAATGGATGTCATTTTATCAACCTTGATCAGATTGACGTAAATTGCGGTACAATGGTTAAAGCAAATACAACTACTTTCGGGAAGCTAATGAGGCGGTTGGTTTTTGTCGTTTTCTTTTCAGGTGCGGTAACCATCACACCGCTGTGGGCTCAGCAATATTCGTTGCGACAATACACAGCGGTGGATGGCCTTCCGCAGTCTCAGGTAAATATGATGGTGGAAGATAAGGAGGGCTACCTCTGGATTGCCACCAATGGGGGAGGCCTTGCCCGCTTCGATGGAAACGAGTTTAAGGTTTACACTACCCGTGATGGTCTTTCCAGTAACATTGTTCAGTATCTGAAATTAGATTCTAAACAGAATTTATGGATAATTAATCCTATAGGCATTGCACGATACAATGGTATCGATTTCAAAAAGTTTATTCCTCAGGGCCCTCACTCACAACTAAGTATTCGCAGAATTTTTGAGGTTAACGACACCGTTTTTTTTGTAAATAGCCAGCGGGCACTTGGTAAAATATTTAATGATTCCATTTACTATTGGAATAAGCCGGTAAAAGATGAACGTCTTATTCTCTACACTCATCTTATGCCTGGGAAGGAGATTTGTTTGTATCTCAATGACAGCACTTTTATGATTAAGTCTCCATTGGGTGAGTATTCGTTGAACCATTCAAATGACTTTGACTTTGCCTTATCTATTTTTAATTATGAGAAAGAGGTATGGATAAACACGGAAAAAGGCTACTTCTCGATAGACACACAAAATAAAAGATTTGTAAAACGCGTGATGGATATTGAAAATCCTATTATTCAATATGATAGTATCAATGATGTGTATTGGACAAGGCATGATAACAGTCTTCTTATGGAAAGAAAGACGCCAGGCAAACACCGAATTGATACCATACTCAGAGATGTAAATATCAATCAGATTTTACCTGACTCCGAAGGAAATACATGGCTGGGTACTTCCGGGTCGGGACTATATAAATATTATGCTAAGGATTTTGATAAGTTCGGTGATGAATTGTTTGGTTCTGTGCTGGCGCTTGAGAAGGGAATGCAGGGTGAGCTATGGATTGGAACTTTGAATAAAGGAATATGGAAGGATTCAGATGGAGTACTAAAACACTATGATGTAGGTGCGGCCAGTGAAATAAATGCAATCAGAGCAACGGACGATGGTGAAATTTGGGTAGGGTCTTATAATGGTTTAGGTAGATATGACACCCGTAGAGATAAATTCGATTGGTTTACCCGGGAAGATGGTATCGCAAGTGTATATATTAATAACCTCGACATCGATAAAAATGGAAATGTGTGGTATAGCACAAGAGCCAATGGGATTGGGTATTTCAACGGGAGTGAATTCAGAAACCTTTCGCTGGATGAGGGACTCGAAGGGAGAAATGTCACAGCATTAAAATGTTTTTCTAAGTTTAATTCCGTTTTCGTGGGAAGTGAATCGGGGTTGTCAGTGATTCAGAATGACTCCATCGTGAGGAACATTCCATTGCCTGAGTTTACGAGTACCATAATAAACTCTATAAATCCTTATAAAGATTCTCTTTTGATGATTGGTTCGGGCGGAAGTGGGATTTTATTTATCGATCCGGTTTCGTTTAAAAGAAAGACCATCTCAACGCTGGACGGGCTGCCATCTGACTTCATTTATTTTGTAGCTGCAGACGATGACGATTTTGTTTGGATTGGTACTGAGCAGGGAATTACAAAATTAAAACTCAATGATCAATTGGGGATCGAGCAAAATTTGCATTATGGCTATGAAAATGGTTTAACTGGGGTAGAAACCAATCGGAACGCTTTTTTTCTTGATGGAGAGAAATATTTTGGATTGATAGACGGAGCTTACAGATATAATGAGCTTCCAAGAGAAGGTTGGAGTTCCTTTCCACTTCACCTGCGCGATCTGGAAATTTTTTATGGTCAATATGCTAGCAGGAATTATGCGGACAGTCTTTCTGGCTTTTTTAGATTACCATTTAATCCAAAGTTTCCGGCCGACAGGAATCACATAACTTTTCAGTTTAATCAAGTGGATAAGCGTTATCCATCATCCGTTAAGTTTAAATATTATCTTGAAAATTTTGATAAAACATGGTCTCAACCCTCTTCGGTAGGGAGTGCAACATACAGTAATCTTCCCCCAGGAGACTATGTGTTTAATATTGTTGCCACTAATAATCAAGGTAGTTGGGATAAAGTACCGTTGGTTTATCCGTTCGTTGTTAATGCACCATTTTATCAGACTACCTTCTTTCAGATTATTGTTATCCTGCTATCGGTAGGTATTATCGTATTAATTTTTTACCTCCGGGTGAGAAAGAAAATCAATAAGATGATGGAAGTAGAACGAATCAGACAACAAGAACAGGAAAGTTTGCGGAAAGAAATTGCCAGGGACTTTCATGATGAAATGGGTAATCAATTGACCAGAATTATCAATTACGTTAGTTTAATGAAGTTGAATAAAAATGGAAATGCATTGGCTTACTACGATAAAGTTGAAGAATCTGCAAAGTACCTCTACACCGGGGCAAGGGATTTTATCTGGAGTATTGATCCTGGGAATGATGAGTTGTCAAAACTCTTTCTGCACATCCGCGATTTTGGAGAAAAGTTATTTGAGGAGAAAGGAATGATGTACCGGGCCCTCAATAGTGTAAATGAAAATGTGCGCATTCCCTATGGGTTTAGTAGAGAAGCCAACCTTATTTTTAAGGAGGCAATGACCAATACATTCAATCATTCTGGAGCAAAGAATGTAACATTTACTATGAAGCTTCAGGAAGATTGCTATGTCATGAAATTGGTGGATGATGGCAAAGGATTTGATAAAAAGGCCCTTGAGAAAATGAATGGTTTAAAAAATATGCGGACAAGGGCGGAAAGAATTGGAGGTATTCTGTATATTCAAAGTCACGCTGGAGCAGGGGCTGAAATACGCCTATTGCTGCCTATACATATATTTAAAGAGAAGATATGAGCTCTGAACCTAAAAAACGAGTCCTGATTATCGAAGATGATCCAGAAATCAGAAGCAGTTTTACGATGATTGTTGACAGTTCGCAAAAATTTACTGTTGTGAACGGCTACAGTAATTGTGAAGATGCGATTAAGCATTTGCACACCGATAAGCCGGATATTGTGTTGATGGACGTAGAACTACCAGGAGGCATGAATGGGATAAAAGGCACGAAAATCATAAAGGAGAAAAGTCCCAACTCTGATATAATTATGGTGACAGTGTATGAAGACAGCGAGATGGTGTATGAAGCACTTAAATCAGGCGCATCTGGCTATATCACTAAAAGTGCTAATTACATGGAGCTGCTCTCCGCCTTGGATGAAATTACAAGAGGTGGGGCGCCTATGAGCAGTAAGATTGCCAGAATGGTTATTGATAATTTCCACCTGAATCCCAATACTCCACTCACCAAGAGAGAGACAGAAATACTTCAGCTAATATCAGAGGGCAAAACATATACTCAAATATCGGAGGAACTCTTTATTTCTAAAGAAACCTCGAAAACCCACATTAAGAATATTTACTCAAAATTGCAGGTGAGAAGCAAATCTGAGGCTATTGCCAAAGCCAATCAGGATAAGCTCATCTAGCTAATCCCTTTTGTATACTAAAACGGCCGCCCTTGACGAGAGGGATGGCCGTTTTGTTTTTTTAGCTTTTTAATAGACTGAATAATCTTTAGATTTAGAATCGCACAAAATATCCTTACTATGAACTTTAAATCCTTTCTCACCGTCCTCCTTTGCGTTGTTTCGATTAGCCTCTTTGCTCAGCGAAGAAAGTCAAATCAAGCATCACCTTCCCAACCTACAGTCCAGCAATCTGCCATTGAGGCCAAAACTGTCGGTATGAAGAAATATGAAGGCTATTTCAACTTTTATTATGATGAAAAGCAAGACAAAATCTTTTTGATCATCGATAAATTCAATGAAGAGTTTTTGTACATCAATTCGCTTTCTGCGGGTATTGGTTCTAATGATATTGGATTGGATAGGGGGCAGTTGGGAGGCGAGCGAATTGTAAAGTTTGATCGAAGAGGGCCTAAGGTTCTGCTTATTCAGCCAAACTACAGGTATAGAGCAAATAGTGATAATGCTATGGAGCAGAGAGCTGTGGAGCAGGCGTTTGCGCAATCTGCACTGTGGGGCTTTACTGTAGTAGCAGAGGAGGGAGACAGAGTGCTAGTAGATGCTACTGAATTTTTGTTGAGGGATGAGCATGATGTAATAGGGGTGTTGAAGCGTAATAATCAGGGTAATTATTCTTTGGATAAAACGCGTTCTGCAATTTATCTGCCTAAGGTTAAGAGTTTTCCTAAGAATTCTGAATTTGAAGCTACACTAACATTTACAGGTCAGCCAACAGGAGCTTACATTCGGAGTGTAGTACCATCGCCCGATAACGTTACGGTGAGGCAGCATCATTCATTTGTTGAGCTGCCAGACAATAATTACAAACCGCGAAAATTTGATCCCAGAGCTGGCTATTTTGAAATGGCTTACTACGACTACGCCACACCTATTACAGAACCCGTTGAAAAAATATTCATAACGAGACATCGATTGAATAAGAAAGATCCATCAGCTGCTAAGAGTGAAGCCGTTGAACCCATAGTTTATTATTTGGATCCCGGAGTGCCAGAGCCTGTTCGCTCTGCACTGTTAGATGGAGCCCGATGGTGGAATCAGGCATTTGAAGCTGCTGGCTATATCAATGCCTTTCAGGTGAAAATGCTTCCTGAAGATGCTGATCCTATGGATGTGCGATACAACCTTATCCAATGGATTCATCGTTCTACGAGAGGATGGTCTTATGGATCTACGATCACTGATCCACGAACAGGTGAAATTATAAAAGGACAGGTGTCGTTGGGGTCGCTCCGTGTTCGTCAGGATTTTTTAATAGCTGAAGGATTACTGGCCCCTTATGAAGATGGAAAACCCGTTTCTAAAGAGATGGAGCAAATGGCGATAGCCAGATTGAGACAACTGTCAGCGCACGAGGTGGGGCATACAATTGGATTGGCACATTCGTATTCATCCAGCGCTGAGGGACTGGCTTCTGTAATGGATTATCCTCATCCAAATGCGGAATTAAAGGATGGAAAAATAAGTTTAGCCAATGCCTACGATGATAAAATTGGTGCTTTCGACAAAGTGTCAATTATGTATGGTTATCAGGATTTTCCAGAAGGAACAGATGAGGATAAAGCTCTTAATGACATCATTCAAAATTCATTAAAAGCAGGGTTAACCTTTTTATCTGATCAGGATGCCAGACCATTCGGCAGTGCACATCCCTATACCCACCTGTGGGATAATGGAGCAGATGCTTCTGATGAATTACTTCGCATGCTTGATGTTCGCTCAGTAGTATTGAAAAATTTTGGTGAAAAAAATATAAAACCAAATACTCCGATGGCCATGCTGGAAGAGGTATTGGTGCCGATGTATTTTTTTCACAGGTATCAGGTGCAGGCAGCGGCCAAAGTAATTGGAGGGTTGAACTACCGATATGCCTTGCGTGGAGATGGCCAGCCTGTAACAGAAATGGTGTCACCGCAAGACCAGATCAAGGCAATTGAAGCAGTATTAAAAACTGTAGACCCCGCTGTGCTTGCACTACCAGAAAGTGTAATTAAACTAATTCCTCCTCGTCCATTGGGTTATTCAAGGCACAGAGAAGTTATTCAAATCAGAACAAGCCTTACTTTCGATCCACTTGCAGCAGCAGAAAGTGCATCGGATTTGACTTTTAGTTTATTGTTACATCCAGCAAGAGCAGCAAGACTTTTTGAATATCACGCTCGCGATGCAAGGCTTCCTAGTCTGGAAAGCGTAATGGATAAGGCAATTGGTTACACGTTTAAGGCCGCAACTAAACCAGGTTATGAAGGGGCTGTTCAAATTACTGTGAATAATGTTCTGCTTACCAACATGCTTGCTTTGGCAGTAAGTGATGATGCATCAACTCAGGTGAAGGCCATTGCTCATCTTGAAATCGATAAATTGAAGACGTGGCTCACCAGTAAAGTAAGATCTACCAGCGATGAAGATTGGAAGGCGCACTACAACTATGCGTTGACTCAGATTGACAGGTTTGAAAAAAATCCTGATGATTTTAAGAATGAAAGCCCGCTGGAGGCACCTCCTGGTCAGCCCATTGGCGACTTCGGGTTGGAATATTGCGGAAGTTACTAGGAAGAAATTAAGCCATCCGATATATGAGATCGGGTGGCTTAATGACCTCCATCAAACCATTGCTTAAAGTCGTTCACCTTGTCGCGACTAACTATGATATCCCTTTCCCACTTAGCGTGAGGAGTAATTTTCAGCCGGCTGTTGGAATAAACAACCACATCCTGAATGGCAGAAATATTGAGAATATAAGATCTGTTTACTCTGTAGAATATTTTAGGGTCCAATATTTCGTCTAAGGCTTCGAGAGTGTAATCAATAATAAATTTTCTTTCTTGTGTCGTAATTAAATAGACATCTCGTCCATCGGCAAAAAGAAAACTAATTTCATCACTGGTAATTGATCTTATGTGCTCTCCCAGTTTTACCATGAAGCGGTTTTTGTAATTCTTGGCCGGTATGGTTGAAAGCTGTTCTATTTTTTTGCTTTTTTCATCATTCCAGCGAAGTTGTGAACTGAGGGCCTCCAGTTTTTTTAAACTGATTGAAAGATCCGTAAATGTAATGGGTTTGAGAAGGTAATCTATGCTGTTGACTTTAAATGCATCTAGTGCAAACTCATTATATGCAGTGATGAATATAATGGGTTTTTGAATTTTGATTTCCTGAAAAATACTGAAACTTATTCCATCTTTTAGTTGAACATCCATGAAAATTAAATCAATTGTATCCTGATGATCTTGCAACCAGGAAACTGTATCACGAACAGTCTCTGTCTTATGAACTACTTTAATTGCGGTGCTGTATTTGTGAAGGTAACGCTCCAGTTTTTCGGCAGCTGGAGTTTCATCTTCCACTATTAATACACTTAAGGCCAACGGGTCGCTCATACACCTACATTAATGGGTTGTTCGTTATGGATTCGAACAAGTGGAAATTTAATATAGTTTTCTCGATTTGCTTTCACCTGAACAAATGGTTTTTCGCTAAAAAAAGAATACGATCGTTGTAATTTTTCAAAAGATCGTTGCGTGTCTTCTTGTGTAACCAATCTGTCGTTGATAGTGTGGTTCATTACAAGATATTCATCTTCCATATAACATTTGATATACAGGGGCACCTGGGGTGCGATGAGCGTATTCCTTACCACATGGTCAATCGACACTACTAAAGAGCCTGGAATTAAATAAGTTTCATTTTCATCTGCCTGCACATCGAGGATGATTTGATTCTGATATTTAACATTCAGAATGGTAATGAGATAATTCACTGCCCGAAGTTCTTCTGTAAGGGAGATTAATTCCTTGTTTCTGTTTACAATGCTGTATCTGTAGATACCGGCTAAGTTATCAATGAGTTCATCGGCTAAATCGACATTTCTATGAAGTGTTATAATTAGGCTCTCCAAACTTTCATAGAGAAGTGCAGGATTTACATCATTTTTAAACGAAGCAAACTCTGACTCAAGATTGTCACGAAGTGCTCTCTCTTCATCTATTTTCATTTTATTTTCTCTGAATAAAAAGACCTGGCTGAAGAAAAGAGTGTTGTAGAGCAGACCCCCGGCACCATAAACAATGAGGAATAGATTGAGTTCTGAGGAACCAATACTGAACCCAATGATCCATCTGAAATAGGCTGATATAGAAATACCAACTAAAGTAAGTGAGACGAGGAGTGTTAAAATCAGTTGATAGGCAATTTGGGTTTGAATGCTTCGTTCGTGGGATATTTTTTTATTTGACCCCCAGATTACCAGTCTCATGGATTCAAATGCAATGTAACTCAGCGCAATACATACATAGAGTTCTTGATTATTAAATATTTCATTTAATTGTTCTACAGTGTTGTTAATGAGAATTATGAGCAGATAAACCAGGACACCAAATACAGGAGCTGCTCCAAGGCGAAAGAATGCATTATGGATGAAAAACTTAGGCATTAACTAAACTGTGGGCGGAGTTCTGTAATTTCATTAATACTACTTGCTGATTTAATAACAGGGAGTTGAACCACATATTTGTCCATGTCTTTAACAATGATTTTTTCACTGGTAAAGAACTTGTACCTGTTTCTAATATTGTTAAGACCTATGTTAAGGCTCTGTGCATTAGATGCCACTGTTTTTGTGCTGCTTATATTTATGAGCGTATTGTCCTGCGCTGCGATGTAAATAAACAGTGGATGACTTTTTGATATTTCATTGTGCTTCACCGCATTTTCAATAAGCATTTGGATGGCAAGTGGTGGTACGCTGGAGTCAAGAAGCCGTGAAGGAATGTTGATATCCAGCTTAAGATGATCCTGATAGCGAACCTGCATAAGGTAATAGTAAGATTTTACAAACTCCAATTCTTCAGCGAGTGTCACTAGTTTTCTTTTTTGATTATTGATCACATAACGAAACGTGTCCGCCATTCTTCTGATGAATTCCTCTGCCACTTTGTTGTCTTTGTACAAAAGCGATGAGATCGTGTTAAGGCAATTGAATAAGTAGTGCGGGCTGATTTGACTTTTGAGTGACTCAAATTGCAGCTCCATTTGATGGCGCTCTGACCTTAGCTGATCCACCTGCGTAGAGGCAAAGTAGCGGTAGGAGTAGAACCAGCCGTAAAATACTTCATAAATGAAGAGGATAATTAGATTCAGTATGCCTAGTTTCCAAATCTCTTCATGCCACTGTAAATAGAAAGGTTCAACCTTTTGTTGCAGATATAGAACAATACTGTAGCCAAGTACAACTAGTAATAATGAAACGATTATGACATTGAACAAGAAACCAGCAGCAAATCTGGTAAAAAACATTTTTTTCCAGCTGATGACTCTATCCAAAATTTTATCAATAGCGCTAACTATTAACGCGGATAAGTTGGCCATCACAACACTAATAACAAAAAAATGTAATTCCTTAGATAGCGATGGTAGAGTTCCTGTTTCACTATAGAACAGGTAAGCAAAGATGGACACGCCAAGCACCGATACAATTACAAATAATAGCAAGTACCGCTTCATAAATACTGACGGTTGGAAAAGTGGCTGCACACCATTAAGCTACTGAATAAAAATAAGTTGGAAAAATGAACGGCTGATCAATTATCATTTAGTGCTCTCATAACTCTACCATAATAGGTTTCTGAGTCAATTTTTCTTGCAGCGGCATTAAATGCATCTTTCACACGGTTGCTACTATTCCTGATTTTGGGCGCGGCAGTTATCAGTACCTCTGAAAGATAATGATCTGATCCTATTCTCCCTGCAGCCTCAAAGAGACTTACCATGCTATTGTCGCTCAAGGGATGAGTGAGTGCATCTTTCATAACAAGGGATGCGTAGTGGTCACTGTCAATTGATCCTGCTCTTGATATTAATTCAGTGAACACACGATCATTTATTTTTTGCTTATCTAAAATTACCTCAAGGACATTGCTTCGATAGTGGTCTGAATCTATTGATCCGGTAATATCAATAAGTGTCATCTGAAGATCATCAGTGATGGGTTCGCGCAATAAAGATGTTAATACCTCCGATTTGTAATGATCGGAATCAATGTCTTTTACAGATTCAAGAGCCCTTTGGAAGGATGTGCTAGAAAGTCCATTCTTATTCAATGCCCTATTGAGAACAACACTTCTGTAATAATCAGAGTCAATTGTTTTAGAGGTATTGATCATCTCACCGATGATTTCGTCATCGAGATTTTCCTTTCTGAGTAGGGAGGTAAGTACTTCTGTCTTATAATGATCGGAATCCATCGATCCTGCAGATTTCATAATCACCTTTACAGCGTTGGCGGTAATGAACTCTGTTTCCAATCCGGTTTTAATCACTTCTGTTTTATAATGATCAGAGTCCATTTCATTGGTGGCCCTAAAGGCGGCTTCGAGGGCATCACTGGACTTCACGAATTTAGACATGTTGCTTTTCAGGAACCCCGCCAGATAGTAATTGGAGTTGAGTGTTTCTGAGATGTTATCTATAATCCTGGCATAATCCCCAGGCCTGATAGCTTGTTTCATCAGCAGATTGGCATAGTGCGACTTCACATAGTTACTTTCCAGCCTGTCAATTTCATTTAAAACGGCTAAGGGTCCTCCCTGCTTGAAAAATCGATCCACACGACTTTCTGCGCCCAGGGTTGTGCTTCTAACTAACTCAGGTAATACTTCGGCCATCCATGCTCTTCCGGCAGGGTCGAATGGTACTTTGGTTCTTCCCTCGTAGTACTCTTTTTTTAAACCGTTTGCTTCGGGAGATACAATCAGTGTTCTCCGGCTTCCAAAAACGGTCTTCTTCACTTCCAGATAGCCATCGGGTGACATACTTTTAATATCCTTGTCATCATCGGTCAGCTGAATCTTCCCCCTTAACTCTACATCGAAGCTGGAAAACCCGGTTCTGTTTTTAATGATGATTTTATTGTGATCTCTATTGATTTGGACGTTGGCCTCCTGGCCATAGTGGCTGATCACTACCGTGGTGAGAAGGAGAGTTACAAGTAAGCTTTTAATCCTAAGCATATCTTTATGAATCATTTACTCTGATTATACCTGCAAATCAAGGGTTTAGGTTCACTACTTACAAAGACTATGCATTGAGCTGCTGAAATAGTGTAGTGAGTTGCGGTCTTATCTTGTTTTACTGTATTTACTTGATTATTGAATTTAAGACGCCTTTTTTCAATATTGCTAAAATTTATAAGGGTTAAATGTCCAATAATTTGAATATTCTTATTGCGCTTCCAAGCATTATACCTGCTCATAAATACGGTGGAATAGAAAGGGTAGTCTGGTGTTTAGGGAAGGAACTTGTTAAGCTTGGACATAAAGTGACTTATCTAGTAAATGAAGGATCATATTGTGATTTCGCATCCGTGATTTATTTGGATAAAAGTAAGAGTGTAGCTGATCAGATCCCCAAATCGGTGGATTTAGTGCATTTTAATTATTTGAATGGAGAAAAAATAGACATACCATCAATTACTACGATGCACGGTAACCTTAGCGATGATCGAGTTTTTGATCAAAATACCGTTTTTGTTTCGAGAAATCATGCAACAAGATTTGGGTCTACCTCATTTGTCTATAATGGTTTAGACTGGAATGAATATGGTAAAGTTGACCTTAAACGGAATAGAAATTATTTCCATTTCTTGGGAAAAGCTGCTTGGCGTGTAAAGAATGTCGTAGGTGCCATTGATGTGATTAAAAAAACGAAGGCAGAAAGATTGAAAGTGCTTGGAGGAAGTAGGTTAAATATCAAGATGGGTTTTAGATTGACACTAAGTTCAAGAATAAGCTTCTATGGTTTGGTGGGTGGAGATGTGAAACATGCTTTATTGAGATATTCAAAAGGGTTGATTTTTCCTGTTAGATGGAATGAACCATTTGGCCTTGCTATAACCGAGAGTCTTTATTTTGGTTGCCCCGTGTTTGGTACGCCTTATGGTTCTCTTCCGGAATTGGTGCCAAATGAATTGGGCCATTTATCAAGTAATTCAAATGATTTGGCGGAAGCTGTTAGTAACGTTGATTCTTATCCCAGAGAAAGATGCCACGAGTACGCCAGAGATGTCCATAATTCAAGAGTTATGGCTGAGGCATATCTAGTGAAATATGAAAAAGTATTGAATGGAGAAAAGTTAAATCCTACCCCTCCAAAACTGGTAACCTTACAAAAAGAAAAATTTCTTCCCTGGAGTTGATAATTAAAATAGGAGTCTTTTAAACATAATTTTTGTAAAAAATTATCAACAATTCTCCTTCAAGGTCAGAATGTAGTTATAAAAGTTACCACTACCCCCTCTGCCTCACTGCCTCGAAGACAACAATGGCAGCTGCTACCGAAACATTCATCGAATCGATTTGGCCATTCATAGGTATAATGATGTTCGCATCAGCATTTTTTATCCATTCCTCTGATAGTCCGAAAGCCTCACTACCCATGACTATGGCACAAGCTGAATTATAGGAGGCCTGTGTATATGGTATGGATCCTTCAAGATAGGTACAAAATATTTTAACCTGATTTTTCTTCAACCACACAATGGTTTCATGGGAGGATGCTATGGCGATTTGATTAGTGAAAACACAACCAATACTGGATCTCACTACATTGGAGTTGTAGAGATCAGTTTGTGAATCGCAAACGATCACAGCATCTACACCTGCCGCATCGGCAGTTCGAAGAATGGCGCCAAGGTTACCAGGCTTCTCTAATTGCTCAACAATTAAGAGTATTGGATTCTTTTTCAGGCGAAGATTTGCAAGTTGATGTGTGCCTTGCTTGGCAATGGCAATTACTCCTCCTGTTGTTTCCCGATACGCAATTTTCTCAAATACATTTTGACTCACAGGCAATAGCTGTGACTCCTGAAAGCCAGATTGTAAAAGTGTTTTTTCGTCTACCAGATGAGTGGAGTAAAAAACGGTCTCAATTTCATACCCGTTACTTTTGGCCAGTTTCAGCTCTTTTAGCCCTTCGATAATAAATAACTTAAGTTTTTTACGCTCTCGGGGTTTATCAAGTGATTGAAGATGTTTTATCTTAGGATTACTATTGCTCGTGATAACAGGGTGCATTGAAATTTTTCGATTTGCAAGGTTTTATTACATAGCTCATGATTGGGCTATTGGTCATGCCATTAAAAGCTAAAGGTTGTTAAATTTCGGCTATTTTCATTGATAAAGTTGGGTTGGATGGCCTGTAAGCTTAAAGCATTTGTTTTCTTCTCATTATTCTCCATGACCCTATTGGGGCAGAGCCTGGATACCCTAATGATTATGTTAGAGCCAGTTCCACCGGGAGAAGTCAGGGTTGATTTACTCAATCGGATTGTTTCTCAGATGCGAGAGCGTAATATCTATGATGCCGTAAAGTATGGGGCAGAAGCAATAGACCTTGCAAAAAAACTTGACTACAGAGAAGGATATGGTCTTGCTTTAGAAAATTTGGGTTGGATCTATTATCGAAGGGGACTCTATTCAGATGCTTTTGAACTTTCACAGCAAGCTCTAAAAATCGTTGAAGAATTGGGAGATTCTACAGCCATAGCCCGATGTTTAAATAATGTTGCCGCAATTAATTATGAGAAGTTACAATATCATGAGGCCATAAATAGATTTAATAAAGCCTATGAGATTTCTTTGAGGTCAGGGGATACAGAAACCGTTGTGCGAAGCCTGAATAATATTTCCTTTTCTTATTTAGCATTAAAGGAAATAGATTCTGCTGAATACTATGCTATAAAGTCATTGGAGAGCAGTAGCGTTAATCGCGAAGGGTATCTGCCGGCATTTAGCTTTCGCATTCTGGGTGACATTGAATTTGAAAGGGGAAAGCTGGAATCTGCATTGAAGCATTTTGCGGAAGCAATGCGAATCAGTGAAGCGACAGGTAATTACTTCATACAAGCGTCTACCCTCCATCGCATAGGAAAAGTATATGCCAAACAGAAGAAATATAAGGCAGCTTTAGAAACACTCAACAGGAATATACAAATAGCTCAAAAGAACGGTTATGCAGATGAATTGGAGAGAACTTATAAATTGATTTCGGAGATTAACTACTCCAACAATGATGTAGAGTTAGCACTGCAATACCTCACCAAACACCTGGCCATTCATGATAGCCTGATGAATCAAAGAAATAGCGAAAGGATGAGCTTGCTTTCAGCTCAATTTGAATCTGAATTAAAACAGTCACAAATTGAGGTATTGACACAAAATGCCAAAATCCGAGAAGAGGAGATAAAGAGGCAGAAAACGCTTGGCTACTTTTATGTGGGTAGTTTTGTTCTTGTAATTTGTATTGCTGCCATATTGTTCTTTAGTAACAGGAAAATTAAGAAAATCAATTTTGAGCTTGAAGTGAAGACCGAGCAAGTGGAATCACAATCAGCTCAATTGAAAAGTATCAATCAGACTAAAGATAAACTACTTTCTATAATAAGTCATGATATTCGAAGTCCGCTCTCTAGTTTGCGAGGGGTGTTAAATATTGCGCAGTCAGGGGGAGTGTCTCCACAAGAATTTAGTGAGGTGACGGGTCAGATTCGTGACCAACTGGATACTGTATATGATGATTTGGGAAACCTGCTTCAATGGACACAATCACAATTGCAGGGCATAATTGTAAAACCAAAAGTATTTGACCTTAAGGAAATGGTGGATGAAGTAGAATTCTTATTTGAGGCCAATGCTTCTGCAAAGAAAATTAAATTGGTCAATCAAGTTGATGCTGGTATGCGGGTGAATGCCGACCCTAATCATGTAAAACTTATTCTTAGGAACTTGCTGTCCAATGCAATAAAATTTAGTTCAGAAAACGGAGAGGTTGTAGTATCCTGTGTCACAGATGAACAGTTTGTTGAAGTTACAGTAAGTGATACAGGAATAGGAATAAGTGATGATGAGATACCTCAACTTTTTAACCCTTCAGCTCACTTTACTAAGGCAGGAACTGAAAATGAAAAAGGAATGGGTGTTGGCCTATTGCTAACCAAGGAATTTGTTGAAAAGAATGGAGGAACAATGAGGGTGCAAAGTGAGTTAGGTAACGGGTCTCAGTTTTCATTTACACTTAAGAGGGCAGTCTAAGTTTGCTACTTTAGGTAAACACCAATACCTTTCGGGTTATGTTAATGCATTATCCTTCTGGGTGGAAAGATTATGAACTGATCGACTCTGGTGATTTTGAAAAGTTAGAGCGATTCGGAAGTTATACACTTATCCGACCTGAGCCACAAGCCATTTGGGAACCGCAATTATTAAAGGAAGAATGGAAGCATAAAGCGGACGCCCATTTCAATCGAGAACAAAAAGAAAATTATCGATTTGGAGAAGATGCAAAAGGAGGCTGGAAGAAGAAAAAGAATATGCCGGACAGTTGGCAGATCTTTTACGATCCACTCAAGCTCACACTGCGCCTGGCACTCACCGGATTTGGCCACGTTGGTATTTTTCCCGAGCAAGCCAACAACTGGGATTTTATAAACGAAACGGTAAGGTCCTGGAAGGGGAATGAGTTCAAGGTGCTTAACCTTTTTGCTTATACAGGGGCGGCCTCTGTTGTAGCGAGAATGGCTGGTGCTGATGTCACTCATGTAGATTCCTCACGGCCCGGTCTAAATTGGGCCAATCAGAATATGCAGTTAAACCATCAAAAAGATATACGGTGGGTGTATGAAGATGCGCTGAAGTTTGTGAAGCGGGAAGTAAAACGAGGAAACCAGTACAATGGTATTATTATGGACCCACCTCCTTATGGTCGTGGTCCTGATGGCGAAAAGTGGATGCTTCAGGATAAGCTCAATGAGCTGGTGGGCTTGAGCCGAGAGCTATTACTGCCAAAGCAAAGATTTTTTATTTTGAGTATGTATGCAGTTGGACTATCGGCTCAGGTAGGGCTCAACGTTGTGCAATCCCATTTTAAAGATGAAAAACCGGAATTTGGAGAGTTTTATCTTCATTCAAACCAGCAAATGCACTTGCCAATGGGAACCTTTTTGAGGTTCAGAGGTTAAAAAAGTATTACCAGATTCTAAACTGGTTTAACTAATCGTCAAATTAACTCTATCTTTGCCGCCTTAATTACAAAAAAAGGATTTTAGCCGGTTATGGACGTTAACAAAATTAGAAATATTGCCATTATTGCCCACGTAGACCATGGGAAGACCACTTTAGTGGATAAACTGCTGCACGCAGGCCATCTTTTCCAGGATCACGAAAATCCCGGTGAATTGATCATGGATAGCAATGACCTGGAGCGCGAGCGCGGGATCACCATTTTGGCTAAAAACGTCTCCGTACGCTACAAAGACTATAAAATCAATGTAATTGATACTCCGGGCCACAGCGACTTTGGTGGAGAGGTAGAGCGTGTACTTAATATGGCTGACGGATGTCTGCTTTTAGTGGATGCGTTTGAGGGGCCTATGCCACAAACTCGTTTTGTATTGCAAAAAGCGCTTGAGCTTGGCCTGAAACCAATTGTGGTGGTCAATAAAGTGGACAAGAAAAACTGTACACCTGATGAAGTACACGAGTCCGTATTTGACTTGATGTTTGCACTTGACGCTACTGAAGAACAATTAAACTTTCCTACATTTTATGGTTCGGCTAAGCAAGGCTGGATGAGTAAAGACTGGAAGCAGCCTACAGAAGATATTACCGCATTATTGGATGGTATTATTGAATTTATACCTGCCCCCGAGGTAGCAGAAGGAAAGTCTCAAATGCTGATTACTTCGCTTGAATATTCTTCTTATATCGGTAGAGTAGCCATTGGCAGGGTACACCGTGGTGAATTGAAGCCGGGCCAACAAGTAGCTCTCGTAAAAAGAGATAAGACAGGTATTACTAAAACAAGAATCAAAGAGCTATACATTTTTGAAGGTTTTGATAAGAAGAAAGTTGATATCGTAAGGGCAGGAGAAATTGCAGCCATAGTAGGGCTGGAAGGTTTTGAAATTGGTGACACTGTAGCGGATATTGAAAATCCGGAAGCTCTAAAAAGTATTGCCATTGACGAGCCTACCATGAGTATGCTTTTTACCATCAACAACTCTCCTTTTTATGGCAAGGAAGGTAAGTTGGTAACGTCCCGTCATATTAAGGACAGACTTCATAAAGAGTTGGAAAAGAACCTGGCCATGCGTTTGGGTGAAACCAGCTCTGCAGATAGTTTTATTGTATTCGGTAGAGGAGTTCTTCACTTGTCTGTGTTGATTGAAACAATGCGCAGAGAAGGTTACGAATTGCAAATAGGTCAGCCGCAAGTAATTTTCAAGGAAATTGATGGCGTGAAATGTGAGCCAATGGAAGAATTAACCATCGACTTACCAGAAGAAGTTTCCGGAAAGGCAATAGAAGTGGTGTCAGTGCGTAAAGGTGAAATGGTGAACATGGAACCAAAGGCAGATAGAATGATTCTTAAGTTTTCTATGCCATCCCGTGGTATTATTGGATTGAGAAGTTATTTATTGAACGTAACTGCTGGAGAGGCGGTAGTAACCCATCGCTTTAAAGAATACCAACCTTACAAAGGACCTATCCCTGGAAGGATCAATGGTTCATTAATCAGTATGGAGCAAGGTGAAGCCATTCCTTATAGTTTGCACAATCTTCAGGATAGAGGAAAATTCTTTATCGATCCAAGTGATCCTGTTTACGAAGGTCAGGTAATTGGTGAGCATAGCAGAGGGGGTGATCTTGTAGTTAACGTGACGAAGACAAAAAAACTGAGTAATGTGAGAGCTTCAGGGTCGGATGAAAAAATGAAAATTGCTCCTGCAATTAAATTTACCCTGGAAGAGGCCCTTGAATATATTCAGTCCGATGAATATGTGGAGGTTACTCCCAAATCGATTAGATTGAGAAAAATTCATCTTAACGAGAACGATCGCAAGCGCGAAAGAAACAAGGTCGCTACGAATGCCTAGATTATTGATTATTGTATTGGCTTTTTGCATTGGGACTGCGATGGCGCAAGATCCAAAATGGAAGAAATGGGAAACGGAAGCTGATACATTGATGAATAAGCAGGACTTTGAGGGGGCAATCAAGTTGTACTCGAAGGCCATTAAATCTTCTAAGCTAAAGGACAAATCCGCATATCCACCTGTTTATAAAAGGGCCGTTTGTTATTACAGCATCGGGCAATTTGAGGCTTCATTGAGTGATATTGAAACCTTTATGGTAGAGTACCCTGGCTTGTTTCAGGCGTATATGCTCAAGGCATTTATATACAGAGAGACTGACGATATTGAGAATCAGTTAAATGCTCTGAATGAAGCCATGGCGTTGCAGCCTGGAGACCCCGGACTTATTAAATGGCGCTCCAGTATATACCTGGAAAAAGGAGAATACGAAAAAGTAAGGGAGGATTTACAATATGTAAAGGCTATTCAGGATGACCCCGAAGTGGAGATGTACCTGGGGTTTGCTTATTACAACCTGGAACAAGTAGATAGTGCTTTTATAGCATTGAACAAAGCCATAGAACTGGAGCCAACTTACCTTCCGGCTTATTTATATGGTGGTTCATTCAGCTTACAGGAGAGCAACAATGAATTGGCCTTGAAGTATCTTGATGTAGCCTTAAGACTCGATCCTGAAAACCTAAACGCACAGTTTTATAAGGGCATAGCCTTGCTCGAACTCGACAGGGTAGAAGAGGGGTGTAGTTTGCTTGCCAAAGCATTTTATGCCGGGGAGGATGACGCAGGTGATTACCTGAAGGAAAAGTGTTACACTTTAACCAAATAAGCCAAACCTATCCGGGCTTATTCTTGTTTTTATCTTAGGATGTAATTTTTAAATAGAATCAACGTTTAATAGCACATGATACGGTCATTAATTCTATTGGGTGGGCTAGGCCTTCTTTTAGTAGGATGTCAGCCTATGCCCAGCGCGGAGGAGCTTAATCAAAATCTGTTAGTTGAAACAGAGTATGATGACACCGTTAATTTTGCTGATTTCTCTACCTACACCCTTACCCTTGATACGCTTGGTCTAATTTCAAATACTACCAACGACACGTTGCAACTGGGTAGCTAC
This sequence comes from Cyclobacteriaceae bacterium, assembly GCA_039971015.1. Classification (GTDB taxonomy): domain Bacteria; phylum Bacteroidota; class Bacteroidia; order Cytophagales; family Cyclobacteriaceae; genus ELB16-189. The sequence continues at coordinate 551,591 of JBDVKV010000004.1, read as the reverse complement.
GCCAGAGATGTGACCACCAGAATAAAGGCCAACATGGATGCCCGGGGCTATACCTATGTAGATAAAAATCAAAAACCCGATCTGGGTTTTGTTGCCTTTATTGTTAATGACTTCAGTATTTACCAAACAATTAGATATCCTAGCTATGGAGGTGGTTACTACTCTCCTTACTATGGCTACTACTATCCAATAGTAAATACTTACGCATCCAATTCAACCATCTTGATTCTCCAACTGGTTGATCTCAACACCAAAACAACCCAAAATCAATTTAAATTGATTTGGAGAGGTTTTATCGGTGATCTGTCTTCATCAGTCGATCCCTATCAAAAATCTGTGGAGGCCGTAGATCAGGCATTTGTTCAATCAGCAATTATTGGGAAATGAAGAATAAGCTGTTCATCGTTATTTTTTTAGGTTTAATAGGCCCTCTGCATGCTCAATATTTTGACAAAACTTATTCCGTGGCGCTGGATGTAAATGTGCCCCTGAGTAATACGGATTATGTGGATGGGGTGAGTGCGAGGGGTTTTAAACTCGGATACCGGGAGATGATTAATGAAAGGGTTTTTGGTGGAGTAGATTTTACCAACAGTACCTACACCAAGTATATCCCGCGACAAACCTATGATAATGGCACAAATGCGATTACTACGGATTTGTATAATTATGCCTATAGTTATGGCCTGACGTTAAGTTTTGACTATTTTTTTAAAATAGAGCAAAAACTAATGCCTTATGCCGGGCTGGGCGTTGGAGCATCGTATTTAAGTTATCGTCAATTTTATAATGTATACTCTTCTCAAGACGATAATTGGGGGGTATTGGTCAGGCCGCAGGGAGGCCTTCTTTATAAGTTGAAAGAGGATGCTCGATGGGCTTTTTTGGCAGGCATTCACTATGATTATTCTTCAGCTAAAAGCAAAGATTTTGGCCTTGGCGCGTTCAATAACATGGGTGTGCAAGTAGGCATTATTATGTTGGATTGGTAGCCCTTTGTTTCCTTAGTTAATCCACTTTCTCCGCTTGTTCTCTGGCAGGATCGGGTTATTTTTGCACCATGCCAGAGCAGATTCTTATTCTCGATTTTGGTTCTCAGTATACCCAATTGATTGCCAGAAGGGTACGAGAACTTAACGTCTATTGTGAAATTCATCCTTTTAACCGTATTCCGCCTATTAATGGTGATATCAAAGGGGTAATTCTATCCGGAAGCCCTTGTTCTGTCAGGGATGAAGGAGCACCAGATATTGATCTTTCTGTATTTGGATCCGTGCCTGTTTTAGGCGTTTGCTACGGAGCTCAGCTGATGGCTCATAAAAGTGGAGGCGAGGTAAAACCATCTCAAACACGCGAGTATGGCAGGGCAAAATTGACAACGGTAGATCACCATAATGAATTACTGAAAGAAGTATCGCAAGACTCTCAGGTTTGGATGTCGCATGCAGATACTATCGTCTCTCTCCCTGACGAATACCAGATCATTGCCAGCACACCTTCAGTAAAAGTGACGGCTTTTGTGCACAAAACGAAACCACATTATGCTATTCAGTTTCATCCTGAGGTAACTCATTCTACTGAGGGAAAGAACTTGCTTCGAAATTTTGTGGTGCACATATGTGGATGCGAACAAGGATGGACACCCGATCAGTTTGTAGAAGCTACAGTTGCGGATCTTAAAAAGAAATTGGGTAACGATAAAGTAGTGATGGCTTTATCCGGAGGCGTGGATTCTACTGTTGCAGCATCTTTGATTCATCAGGCCATCGGAAAGAATCTCTACTGCATTTTTGTAGATAATGGCCTGCTCCGTAAAAATGAATTTCAACAAGTTCTTGATTCCTACGAAGGGATGGGGTTAAATATTAAGGGTGTCGATGCCAAGGAGAAATTCTATTCTGCATTAGATGGCCTGACTGACCCGGAACAAAAACGTAAGGCAATAGGAAAAACGTTTATTGATGTATTCGATGAGGAGGCTCATCGTATTTCTGATGTGAAATGGTTGGGTCAGGGTACTATTTATCCTGATGTAATTGAGTCTGTATCAGTCAATGGTCCTTCTGTTACTATAAAATCGCACCACAATGTGGGAGGCTTGCCGGCAAAGATGAATTTGAAGGTGGTAGAACCTTTGAATACTTTGTTTAAAGATGAGGTCAGATTAGTGGGTAAATCTATGGAACTCGATCCTGCAATTCTGGGAAGGCATCCGTTCCCTGGCCCGGGTTTGGGAATAAGAATTTTAGGCGACATTACACCAGAAAAGGTACGGATATTGCAAGAGGTGGATTACATCTTTATTAATGGTTTGCGCGAAAAGAATTTATACAATGAAGTTTGGCAGGCTGGAGCCATGTTGTTGCCTGTGCAGTCGGTAGGTGTGATGGGCGATGAGAGGACGTATGAAAGTGTGGTTGCACTAAGAGCCGTAATAAGTGTAGATGGGATGACTGCAGATTGGTCACATTTGCCCTATGATTTCTTGAGTGAAGTGTCTTCAAGTATTATTAACAACGTAAAAGGAGTTAATAGAGTGGTCTACGATATCAGTTCCAAGCCACCTGCAACAATTGAATGGGAATAACTGTCCGCTGATTCAAAATGAACATCAATAAAAGTCTTATACTTATTATCACCTTGGTTGGCTTGATGGTCTCACCTGCTTTGCAGGCGCAGGATTACAAACGCCAGTATAAAGCAGCCAGGGAGTTTTTTGATAATAAGAATTATGGACTGGCGATGGAAGCATTCAAGCCACTCATCGTTTACGACAAGGACAATTCTTTTTTGGAACATTCCTCTTTTTTCTATGCACTATCAGCTTACCATCAGAAATTTCCGGCAGTAGCCAAGGATATGTTGCTGCAAATCAAGCAGCTCTATCCAGACTGGAACCAAATGGGTGAGGTAAATTATTGGATGGCCAAAATTTATTTTGACCAACGTCAGTATTTTCAGGCCATGCAGGTATTGAGGGAATACCCAGCACTCAATCAGCAACAGAATGTAGCTGAAATGAAACAACATTATCTGAAAGAGATTGAAGATGTGGAGGTGTTAAGAATGATGTGGGAGGAGCACCCGGAAGACAAGGTGGTAGGAAAATTATTGGCAAGAGCAATCTCCAAACAACCCTTTCTCGATCAGGACACTCAACTTGTCGATTCGTTGATCACAAGGTTTGGTTTAGACAGAAAAGAGTTTGAGGCATCCCTGATGCCGGTGAATGTTTTTAAAGATGAGTATGTTGTTTCGCTTCTATTTCCTTTTTTGGCAAAAACACTTGAGCCTACTACCTCCACGAAGGTCAATCAAAGTATTCTTGATTTATACCTGGGAATGAAAATGGCTGTTGATACCCTGAAGTCTCAGGGCATAAATATCAATTTAAGATCATATGATACAGAGCGCAGCACTGCGATAACTTCCGAGTTGCTGGAGATGGAGGAGTTGAAGAACTCGGATTTGATTGTAGGTCCATTATTTCAAAACCAGACTAAGTTGGTTCAGGATTTCTCTATTAATAATAAGATTAATATGATGAATCCTGTATCAAACAATGCCGAGTTTATAGGCCCTAATCCTTTTGGATTGTTACTTCAGCCAAGCGGTGAGACATTGGGAGCTCGATCAGCGGAATGGATTTCAGCCAATATTTCGAATAGAAACTGTATGGTATTTTATGGCGAGGCAGCTAAGGATACGGTAACTGCTGCCAGTTTCTTAAAAAGGGCTGAAGAACTGGAGTTAAATATAGTATTTTCTGAGAAGGTATCCCGTGAGAATAGTGTGAGCATTTTTAATAAGCTCGCAACTCCGGTTGAGTACGATGAATTTAAAAACCCGATCGAGTTTGAGCTGAAGGTGGATAGTATCGGTAGTGTATTTGTGGCTTCGGATGATCCTATCATTTATACCAAAGTAATCAGCGGGGTAGATACCCGAGGTGATTCTGTAATCATAGTAGGCAACGAGTCCTGGCTAAACAATGCTGCGGCTAATTTTGCCACCTACGAACGTCTACACATCACAATGGCAGCCCCAACTTTTACAAAGTTGTCAAGTGCAGCTTACGTTAGTTTTAGAAAGGAATTCATCAAGAGGCACGGGGTTATGCCAACCGAGAACTCAAAAATAGGATATGAATTCATGTGGTTCGTAGGACATAGCCTGAAAGAGCATGGAGTTTACTTTCAAGAAGGTATTAGGGAGAAATCATTTATACCCGGTTATATGTTTCGAGGTTATGATTTCAGTTCAGGCCAGTCTAATCAATATGTTCCTTTTATACACTTTAAAAGGGGAGAGCTGGAGTTTATAGAAAACCCTCCAATGGGTGATAAATAGACTGTTTAGGTGATTATATTACACGGAAGTCGCCTTAAATCTTCTTTTTACTAATTTTCAGATTACTTTAGGTTTAGTATTGGTATACCTTCATAATAGAAGGAAATGCATGATTTTGTTACCTTTATGCTTTGACTATAATGTCATGAGACTAAAAATTTTAATAGGAATACTTCTGTCAGGGGCATCACTGGGGGTTTTCGCTCAAGGTGAAAGAAAGGATAAGGGTGCTGTGACCTATGAAGAGATATATGACGAACCTTACAGCGTCAATAAGCTTTTTGTTGGATTTCAACCTTTGTATGGAGAAGCATTCGCAACAAACGTAAACGCTGGGTTTGGTATTGAAGCTGCCTATTATTATCAGGATAAGGCGGACTTCAGAGCACATTTTAGAAAGCCTTACAGTTCTGGCTTTTTTGATTTGAACAACGACTTGGCATCCAAGAACGCCACAACCAGTACAAAGCCTGCCAGTTTTAACTACATAGAATTTGGTGGCACTTACCATTTTAAAGATGTGGAGGAGACCTCTAAAACTAAAATGGTATTGTATAAGAGTAGCTACAAAGGAAACAAGTGGGCAGGTCGTGTTCCCTTGACTGCCGAAGTACCTGCCAAAGTAAGGAAGATTTATGGCGCAAGGCTTGGAGGGATTATCTGGAATTCCGCAGCTGACTTAAACAGAGTGATGGAAAAACAGGACCTCACTTACGCAGATTTGGTGACCTCAGAAGGTGTTGGTATCCCCGCTACCTATGTTGATGATTTTGGAAGAACCCAGGATGTGCGGGTTTTTAGCAACTTGTCTTCAGCCGGGTTGTATGTAGGAAGTTCCATTTCTTGGTTTCGTAACGTGGCGGTAAGCTTTAACAATTACGAAGATGCAGTAGATGACGGTATGCTTACGCTGTATTTTGATATACTTTATGCTCCCGCTCTCAACGTAGACCCTGTTCAATACCTGGGAACAGAATATAATGTTGATGCCATTAAAACCAGTGCCTTAGGTTTTCGCTTAGGGATAGATGGAAAGTTCAACCGCACTTTAAGCTGGTCTTATGGAGGTGAACTTGGGTACCGCCCGAGCTTTAAAGGACAATCTTTCTTTGCCATGTTCAAGATAAGTTTCCCTGTATTTGGCACTAACCTCGATTATCAAGTAGAATCTTTTGGCCAGTAAGAACCACTGATGGCCTGGGATATTCTCATTACCAACATTAAAGGCCTTGTGCAGGTCAGAGATAGTACACCTACTGTATTGTCAGGAATTGCAATGGCTGAACTTCCAATTTTAGAAAATGCATACCTGGCAATTAGCAATGGAAAGATTGCTGATTATGGAGAGATGCAATCTCTTTCTAATCCATTAGCTAATCAGGTTATCGATGCTACTGGACGATTTGTATTTCCTTCCTTTGTTGATTCTCATACGCATCTGGTATTCGCGGCAAGCAGGGAAGAGGAGTTTGTAATGAAAATAAAAGGAGCCAGCTACGTTGAGATAGCGGCCAAGGGTGGAGGTATATTGAATTCTGCTCAAAAACTGCAGCAGATGTCTGAGGAGGAACTCTATGATAGATCGGTGGCCAGAGCTTTTGAAATTATCAAATCGGGAACAGGTGCTGTGGAAATAAAGAGTGGTTATGGATTAACTGTAGCGGATGAATTAAAGATGTTGAGGGTAGCACGAAGAATTGGTCGAGAGACTCCATTAGAAGTGAAAACTACTTTTTTGGGCGCTCATGCTGTTCCTAAATCTCATTCTAAGAAGGAATACATTCAACTCGTCATTAAAGAAATGATCCCTGCTGTGGCGGGAGAAAAACTGGCGGATTACATTGATGTTTTCTGTGAGCAGGGATTTTTTAGCCCGGAAGAAACAGAACTGATTGCAGAAGAGGGAAAGAAATATGGGATGCGTCCTCGTATTCATGCCAATCAGCTTCATCGCTCAGGGGGTGTTCAGGTAGGGGTAAAGGTAAATGCAATCAGTGTGGATCATCTTGAAAATATTGGGGAGGAAGAAATTAAAGCATTACAAAATAGCTCGACCATGCCCACCGGCTTGCCGGGTGCTGCATTTTTTCTAAACCTGTCTTACCCTCCTGCCAGAGACATCATTAATGCCGGCTTGCCATTGGCGATTGCTTCCGATTACAATCCAGGTAGTTCACCATCGGGTAACATGTCATTGATGGTCGCTCTTGCCTGTGTAAAAATGAGAATGACACCCGAGGAGGCATTTAATGCTGCCACTATCAATACGGCTGCTGCCATGGAAATATTGCAGACCCATGGTAGTATTACCAGAGGAAAAATAGCCAACGTATGTATTACCAAACCAATGCCAACATTGGCCTACCTGCCTTATAGTTTTGGAGCTCAGTTGGTAGACAAGGTGATCATCAATGGGAAGCGAATCGATTAGGGTCTTATCACCTCTACAGATAACGTAACCTTGGCTTTAAGGCTATCAGCAACGGAACAATACTTCTCCAGGGAGAGCTTCGCAACTTTGTACAACTCATCTTCAGTAACATCAGGTGATGTCACTTTATAATGGCAGTGCATTTTTGTAAAAGATCTTGGGTGCTCTTCTCTTCTCTCTCCTTCTGTTTCGGTGATAAATTCTATGATTGACTTTCTTCTTTTTTTGAGCATTAAAGTAATATCCACAGCGCCACATGCGCCTACAGCAGACAGGAGCAGTTCTACGGGTGACTGACCCTTCTTTAAGTCTGAGCTTCTCATGTCAATTTGTACCTCATGACCGAATTCATTCTTTGATACATATACTTCATCCTCAATCATTCGGGTTGTACTTTTCATAGCGCTTATCGTTTTATTCCGCATGAATTTAATTATTATTGCTGCGTGCAGCTAGCCCAAAGCCTCAAATCTTTAATTCGTGATGTCCCTGATTTTCCAAAACCCGGGATCATATTTAAAGACATCACCCCTTTGCTGGAGGAACCCAGAATTGTTAAGGAAGTAGTAAAGACCCTTGCGAAGAATTATGATGGGAAGCGAGTGGACGCGATAGCGGCCATTGAAACCAGGGGTTTCTTATTTGGTTTTCTGTTGGCGCAGGAATTAAATGTTCCATTCATCCCCATTAGAAAGGAGGGTAAGCTTCCCTATAAAAAGATTAGGCAGGAATATTCACTTGAGTACGGCACTGCCACCATTGAAATACATGAGGATGCGCTGAAAAAAGATTGGCAAGTGGTGATCCATGATGATTTGCTAGCCACAGGTGGCACTGCCAATGCTGCCGGTCAATTGATTCAAAAATTGGGTGGGAAAGTGCTGGGTTTTTCATTTGTCGTAAATCTTGACTTTTTGGCTGGAAAGCCTCTGCTTGAAGAGTCATATAATTGTAAGGTTGATTACTTAATAGCCTACTGAGGTGTAACATTTGCGCTGCTTTTCTGTTTAAATAACAGTGATAGACTTGAATAGAATACCCATTTTCCCCTTAGCTATTTTTCCCCTTCCCGGGGAAATGGTTCCATTACATATTTTTGAGCCCCGTTACCGCCAGTTATTGGATGATGCTGAAAAACGGGATATCTCTTTTGGGATATTTTTTAACCACGTCAGCAACACTCATAAGTACGGTGCTGTGGTGAAACTGGAAAGTGTGATCAAACGGTTTTCGGGGGGTGAATCAGATATTATCGTCAGGTGTACCGACCTTTTTACCATGGAATCATTGCATAGAACATTTAAGGATAAGCTCTATCCTGGAGGAGATGTAGAACTTCATAACATTGACTTAAATCAACCTGTAGAGGGCAAATTGAAAGAGGAATTTGAATCGTACCTGAAATTATTACTTAGTTCACCTGCTGAGGAACCCACATCCATCTTTCATATTGCCAATGAGTTAAGTCTGGATAACCACGACAAGTTGAAATTTGTAGAAGCTGATCCAGAAAAAAGGGAAATTTTCCTATTGTCAAGACTACGTTACCAAACTCACCTTGTGCTTGAAGCTGAGAAATCAAAGGATGTGTTTCATCTGAACTAACAATCCGAAGATAATTCTGATTTTTTTTTAATTTCTACTGTTTCTTAATGGAGAAGTAAATTCTTACTTCTTTAACAGTTAATCACCTCATCTACTTAATTCTTTAACAAGTTCATAATCGATTGTTGGCAACGGCATGGAGCTTTCCTTCGTGTATTTGCATAAAGAAAAAATGATAAAAATTATGAAGATCAAATTAACAGTACTTGCAATTGTTCTTGGGTTGATGCATGTGCAGGCTACCCCAATTGGTGACGAGCGAACTCAAAAAAATGTATCGGTTGTTGCAAAAGAAGTGAATGTGTATAGAGTAATTTACAAAGGTGTTTCTGAGTGTGATGTCCGTGTTTCTATTTACAACTCAGAGCGTCAGCTTGTATATACGGAAAGGCTAAAATTGAAAAGGGGTTTTGTTCGACCCTATAATTTTTCAGGTTTGGATTATGGGCAATATACGATTGAGGTAAAGGATGGATTCGGTACAAGCGTAGAGAAAGTTAATCATCAGCCAAAACCAAAAAGCCTGGTAAACCTTATCCGATTAAAGGAGAAGAGCAAGTTTATGTTCACTGCCAAAGCAGACGAAAGAGAATATCTAACCATTAAAATCTACGATGGAATAAACAGACTCGTGTACAATAAGTCACAATGGATTGATGGTGATTTTGGCCAGATATTCAATCTTAGCAGGGTAATGGGTGATTATACTTTGGAGGTACTGCATGAAAATGGTGAGGTAGAAAGAGTACCATTTAATGAGTAGATGTTTTAGATTGTTCCTTGAGAGGTTGTTTCAAAAGTCGATGTATTACTACAATCAACCCTTTTGAAACAACCTCTTTCTTATTTATTTTTTTCCTTTTCCTTGTCTTTAAAATATTTTCTAAAGAGGAAATGTTGTTGTAGTGCTTCCATGTCTTCATTAAATTTCCCCGTTCCCTTATTTAGATTGTGGAGCGTTTGTCGCAGGTCTTCAACCATGGCAGTATCTTTCATAAGGGCAGGTATTACTCCTTCTCCTCCTGATAAATCAGAAATAATACTATTGAGACTATCGGTTGATACTCCTAATTTATGAGAGGCTTTTTGTAGGCTGACCAGGGTTGATTCAATTTGTCTTTTCGTGAGGGTGTCGTTGATTATCCATCCTGCAAGTCCTCTTCCTTGATTTACTTCGTTTGAAATTTGTTTTATTTCAGAAAGAATGTCGTTGGTCTTTTCAGAGGCAATCCTGAGGTTTCTTGTAGTAAGAAAAACTTCCTTTCTGAGGATCGAATCGTTCAGTAAATAGGCCACCGTGCCCTTCCCTTGCTTTATTTCCTGTACAATCTCCAATAAATCGGAAGTGAGTAATGCGGCATTCTCGTTGGTGGTGGTAAGTGTTTTTAGAATGTCATCTGTTTTGATTCTACTGTAGGTTTGAAGGAGATCTCCATCGCTGACCACGGAGGATTCCCCTTTTCCAGGACTAATATTGATCAACATATTGCCCATGAGGCCGTCCGTGCCAATAGTAGCAATTGCATTTTTTTTAATGTGTGACCTTACATCTTCACGTATGCGCATAACTACTTCTATGGTAGAATCATTTTGAATGTCAACTGAGAGCACAGACCCTACGTTGATGCCGGAAAGCCTTACATTATTACCAGCCTGCAATCCATTTACATTGCCAAATTTTACTTTCAGGTTGAAGGTGTTGCTAAATATATCTTTTTTCTGCCCGATCAGATAAACGGTTATCACCAGTATAACTGCACTGAGGATAACGAAAAAACCAAGCTGTAATGTTCTTTTTTTTGATGTTTCCATGTGTTTCTATTTCTTAAAAAACTCCTCAACAATCGGATCGTTGGATTGATTGAGTTCATCGTAATTTCCTTCTATGTGGTTTTTACCTTGAGAGAGTATTACAATTCGGTTAGTTGTAATTTTAGCGCAAACTAAATCATGCGTAATGATCAGGGCTGCAGCTTTGTACCTTGACTGTACTTCATTGATGAGGTAACTTATTTCTCTGCTGGTAATAGGATCCAATCCTCCTGTCGGTTCATCGTACAGTATAATTTTGGGCTGAAGTATAAGGGTACGTGCCAGCGCAACTCTTTTTTTCATACCTCCCGATAATTCGGAAGGCATAAGATGAAGTGTATGCAACAACCCAACAGAATCCAGGGCTTCTTCAACACGTTTGTTCATGCTGGCTCCTCCATTCATTTTCTCATGGTGCCTTCGCAGAGGAAACTCCAGATTCTCTTTAACCGACATGGAGTCATAAAGTGCTGACCCCTGAAAAAGAAAGCCGACATCTCTTCGAAGGATGTCTAATTCTTTTTGTGACAGATTAGGTACGGATTGATCAAGTACATTCATTTGACCACTATCAATGGGTATCAGCCCGATAATGCATTTGATTAAAACTGATTTTCCTGATCCTGATTTACCCAATACCGCTACATTTTCTCCTTGATTTAAGGTAAAATTAAAACCTCTCAGTACGTGATTATCACCAAAAGACTTATACAACTCTTTTATTTCGATTACTGGCCTCGATATATTTTCTTTCGATTCCATTAGAGGTCGTAAAATATATCAGAAACCAAAACGGCAATAAAGTCAAGGATAAAAACAAGCATGCTGCTGATGACTACCGCTTCATTTGCCGTTCTTCCTACCCCTTCCGTGCCTTTACTGGAGGTAAAACCTTTATAGCATCCTACAATAGCAATGGCAAATCCGAAAAAGAATGATTTTATAATGGAAGGGATGAGATCTCCGAAATTGAGATATTCAAATACTTTGTTGAAATAGAGTTGTAGTGTTACTCCACCTTTGAGGTATTCCACCAAAGCTGAGCCTCCCAATGATATAAGATCGGCAAGAATGACCAGAACAGGTAACATCAACGTTGCTGCTGTCACGCGGGTAATCACTAAATATTTGAATGGATTCGTGCCGGATACTTCCATGGCATCTATTTGTTCTGTCACTTTCATAGACGCCAGTTCAGCGCTGATGCCTGACCCAACTTTACCTGCACAAATGAGAGCTGTAATAACAGGACCTATTTCCCTAACAATCGCAATCCCAACCATTGAAGGCATCCATGATTCGGCTCCGAACTCTACCAGGGTGGGTCTGGTCTGGAGTGTGAGTACAATGCCCATGATAAATCCAGTTGAACCTACTAGTGCAATGGATTTATTGCCAATTAGAAAACATTGTTTTAATAGTTCTTGAAACTCATACGGTGGAAACAGGACTTCCCGAAAATACCGAATGGAAAATTCAGTAATCTCTCCTGTTGTTAAGAAAAACTTTTTTATACCCCTCAGCATAGCGTTTTTATGGCTTACAAGGTAGCTTTGAATAAGGAGGCAAATAATGACAGAGATCATGGTTTGTCATGACCTCTGTATACTAATTACATATTTCGCCTGTATTGCCCACCCACTTCGAACAGTGCTTTTGTAATTTGTCCGAGGGAACAAGCCTTGGTGGCATCCATTAATGCTTCAAATAGATTGTTATTATGAATGGCTGCTTGTTGAATAGTTTCAATTTGTTCACTTGCTTTTTCTGCCTGAAACTTGTGAAGGTTATTCAGCATATTGATCTGGTATTCTTTTTCTTCTGTTGTTGCGCGGATCACCTCTTGCGGAATGATGGTAGGAGAACCTTTAGAACTAAGAAATGTATTAACTCCGATGATGGGATATTCTCCGGTATGCTTTAACGTTTCATAATAAAGGCTTTCCTCCTGAATCTTACCTCTCTGATACATTGTTTCCATAGCACCCAACACTCCACCACGTTCTGTGATACGATCAAATTCCATCAACACGGCTTCCTCCACCAGGTCAGTTAGCTCTTCAATGATGAAAGAACCTTGCAACGGGTTTTCATTTTTAGCAAGCCCCAGTTCTTTGTTGATTATCAGTTGAATGGCCATAGCCCTTCTTACTGACTCCTCCGTGGGTGTGGTGATGGCCTCATCATAAGCATTGGTGTGCAATGAATTGCAATTATCGTAGATAGCGTAGAGCGCTTGTAATGTTGTTCTGATGTCGTTGAAGTCAATCTCCTGTGCATGCAATGATCTTCCAGATGTTTGGATATGGTATTTCAACATTTGACTGCGGGCATTTGCACCATATTTGTTTTTCATAGCCTTGGCCCAAAGTCTTCTGGCTACGCGTCCAATCACTGCATATTCCGGGTCCACTCCATTGGAGAAAAAGAAAGAGAGATTGGGAGCAAACTTGTTGATATCCATACCACGGCTCAGGTAATACTCTACGTAGGTGAATCCGTTTGCCAAAGTAAATGCAAGTTGCGTGATGGGGTTAGCACCCGCTTCTGCGATATGATATCCAGAGATGGACACGGAATAGAAATTACGGACATTCTTTTCTATAAAATATTGCTGCACATCTCCCATCAACCGCAAAGCAAACTCTGTAGAAAAAATACAGGTATTCTGTGCTTGGTCTTCTTTGAGAATATCTGCTTGTACTGTACCTCTTACTTGAGATAGGGTGTCAGCTTTTATCTTTTCATATACTGCTTTGGGTAGTACCTGATCTCCGGTAACTCCAAGCAACATCAATCCAAGCCCATCATTACCTTTAGGCAATGACCCCTGGTAAGAAGGACGCTCTGAATTTTTATAAATGGACGCAATCTTTTTGTTGACCTCATCCTCCAGTCCATTTTGTTTGATGTAAACCTCGCATTGCTGATCGATGGCCGCATTCATAAAATAACCAAGCAACATAGGTGCAGGGCCGTTGATGGTCATAGATACAGAGGTTCTTGGATCTGCCAGATTAAACCCGCTGTATAGTTTTTTAGCATCATCCAGGCAGCAGATAGCAACTCCGGAGTTCCCAATCTTACCATAGATGTCGGGTCTGTAATCAGGATCGTTACCGTATAAGGTCACAGAGTCAAATGCGGTTGACAGCCTTTTGGCAGGTGTTGATAAACTTACATAATGAAACCTGCGGTTGGTTCGCTCCGGCCCACCTTCTCCTGCAAACATACGGGTGGGGTCTTCTCCTTCTCTTTTGAAGGGATAGATGCCGGATGAATATGGAAATTCTCCGGGTACGTTTTCAGTTAATGCCCATTTGAGCAGATCGCCCCATGCTTGATACCTGGGAAGTGAAACTTTTGGAACCTGAGTATGAGAAAGTGATTCAGTATGGGTTTGAATAGCAAGTTCTTTGTCTCTTACTTTAAATTTAAAAAGAGGCTCTTTATATTTTTTTTCCTTGTCAGGCCATTGATCCAATAGCTGTTTATTGTGCGGATCAAAATTTAGTGCAATTTTTTCATATTGTTCCTGAAGTCCTTTGATGATCCTGTCTTTGTCTTCCATCGAAGACTCCTTTATTGTATCTATCGATTTTTGAATTGCATACAACTTTTGCGCAACTTCTGCTTGGTCTCTTACCCATTGATCATAGTTACGGTTGCTCTCTGAGATTTCACTGAGGTACCTGGTTCGATTGGGAGGAATGACGAACACTTTCTCTGACATCTCTCTGGTAATCTCAAAGCTTGACTTAAGGTCAATTCCGGTTTTCGAAGAAATAGTGTCGATTAAATGCTTGTAAAGTTGATTGGTTCCCGGGTCGTTGAATTGCGAGGCAATGGTGCCAAAGACAGGCATGTCCTCCGGCTTTTTATCCCATAGGTTGTGATTGCGTTGGTATTGTTTCTTTACATCTCTTAGTGCATCCAAAGCTCCACGTTTGTCAAACTTGTTCAATGCAATTACATCTGCAAAGTCAAGCATGTCAATTTTCTCCAACTGAGTGGCTGCACCATATTCAGGTGTCATAACATACAGTGAAGCATCACTGTGGTCCAGAATTTCAGTATCACTTTGTCCTATGCCGGATGTTTCCAGGATAATCAGATCATACCCTGCGCCTTTAAGAATGGCAATGGCTTCTTTGACATAAGCAGACAAGGCAAGGTTTGACTGGCGTGTTGCCAATGAACGCATATAAACCTTGGGATGATTAATGGCATTCATACGAATACGATCCCCTAAAAGGGCGCCTCCTGTTTTGCGTTTAGAGGGGTCGACAGATATAATACCAATAGTTTTATCAGGCTGATCTTTGAAGTCTATTAAAAACCTGCGAACAATTTCATCAACCATAGATGACTTACCAGATCCTCCTGTTCCGGTAATACCCAACACAGGCGTAGTAGCCTTTTCTGCTTTTTTATGGATAGCATCAAAAATACCCTTGTGTTTTTCAAAATAGTTTTCAGCAGCTGAAATCAGGCGGGCAATGGCTACCGGATTTTTACTTTCAAGCTGATCCGATTCATTGGAAAGGGTCTCACCAAGAGGGTAGTCGCATTGCATAACCAAATCATTGATCATGCCCTGTAGGCCCATGGCCCTGCCGTCATCAGGGGAATAAATTTTTGTTATTCCATACTCCATCAATTCCTTGATCTCCTCTGGCAGGATTACGCCACCGCCACCGCCAAATATTTTGATGTGGCTGGCTCCTTTTTCTTTGAGAAGATCGTACATGTATTTGAAGTATTCGTTGTGCCCTCCCTGATAGCTCGTCATGGCGATGCCCTGTGCATCTTCCTGGATGGCCGTGTTAACTACTTCTTCCACGCTGCGGTCGTGGCCTAAATGAATCACCTCACAACCTGTAGCCTGAATGATTCTTCTCATGATATTGATGGCCGCATCATGTCCATCAAAAAGGCTTGCTGCCGTTACTATTCTCACCTTGTTTTTAGGTTTGTAAGGGGCAGGAGCCTTGTGTCCTGACAGGTTTTGAGTTTCTTTTTCTTTCTTCTCTTGAGTAGCAGTTTCCATCTTTATTCCATCACGATTTGGGTTGTAAAAATACGGAGAACGAGGCTATATCCCTAACAGGTGGTAGGTATCGCAAACACCTGAAAACCGCAAAAAATGTATTGATTTTGCTCTCTTTGACCATAGAAAATTATTTATTCAACCTTCAGTAACCTTTGTTAATCTTTACCGTTCACCTCTCATCGACTAACCAGAAAATGAAAGCAGTGAAGTATTTGAATTTAATTTTAGCAATGTCCTTTTTGACATTTTCGTGCAGTGAGGAGCAAACCCAGCCTGTTACAGATGGAAGTGATTTGGTGGCAATTTCATACTCGGAGGCTGGATTTACGAAGACCTTGATTCATGATGATAAGGGGCGACTCATTCGAATCCATTATTTGACCACTTTTTCTGATAATAAAACACTGGAGAGTACTCATGATTTTGTATACAATGATAACGATCAACTGACCGAATCAATAACGGATGCAGGTTTGCGAATGGTTTATACTTATGGCGACAATAAAATTATAAAGACAGAAGAATACCTTAACGGTGAAAAATCTGACTTCCACACCTTTAGTTATGATCCGCAAGGACGAATGGTAGAAAGAATTACTTATCAGGATATACCTGAGGAAGGTGGAGAAATTCCAACATCAAAAGAAACCATTGAATATGACGCGAAAGGCAATGTGGTTTTACAAAGATTGTATTACTATACGTCTTATGGAAAGGAATCTAAATTATTGACTGAATTTGAATTTGATGGGTATGATGATAAAATCAATTCCGAGGAGTTTTTTGATATTATTGGCATCAATCCATTTATTAAGTTGCGGAAGAACAACCCGGGAAAGATGGTGATTAAGAATAACAGCGGGAATATTTCAATTACCGAAAAGTACAGTTACACCTATCACGAGAAAGGATATCCGATTAGGAAATTTGTGGATGTCACTCACTATGACGGAACCACAGGTAGTTACGAGGCCAGTTATACATTTAAGGAATAATAGTTACGGTTTGATCTTGGTTAAGATTGATTTCCATTTTATGTACATCACCTTTGATGGCGTCTCACCAGTTCCGTGTTGATTAAAAATAAGATACTTTCCATCTGGAGTAAGTATCGCACCATCCTCGTAGATGTTGGTGTTCACAGGACTGCCAATGTTAGTTGGAGGTGACCACGAATTATCGCTGTAAAATGAAATATAAATATCATCCTTTCCCTTTGTGTCGGGTCGCTTCATGCTATTAAAAAGCATTAACTGTTCGGAATCCACAAAAAAGGAAGGCCACTGCCAGCCATTTTCAAAATTGAGTGCAGTAATTAATTCCTCTTCATCCTTATTCCATGAATAGATTCGCCACTCTTGCCCTTTTCCCCGATCACTTGAGAAGATAAGCGTTCCGTTTTCCATAGGGACAGGACAACACTCGAGGCCTTTGTTATTAATTTCTGTTAGTGGAATGGGTTCACTCCATTGATTATTTATGCGATTGGACACCCAAAGATTCCATTCGTCATTGTCTTGTGAAGAACCACCCGGACGATCAGAGGAGAAATAAAATTGACTTCCATCAGGGGATAAGCGGCCACCCATGTCGTTGTACTCACCAGAAAATGAAAGTACTTGTTCATTAACCCATTTACGACCATTTCGCTTAGCTTGATAGAGGTAAAGCTTTTTCTGAATAGTGTCTTCCCTGACAAAGTAAATGGTGTTTCCATTGTCCGAAAAACCGCACACCGCGCCAGAAAGTCCGGGGTGAAATATCTCAGGCGCATATGGTTTTACTTTCGAAGGCTGACTTAATCCAATTGTGGAGATGAGTAGTAATGAAATCGAGATCAAGCTAGCAGCAGACATAGAGTTATTACGGTTGCAACTGGAAGGAGTTTGCTGTACCACAATAATCTTTTCATTTCTTTCTATTGAAGAATAATTCCATTTACCTCTTGAAAATCTCTCCAGGCTTCCAGTAGTTCTTCCACTTTCTCCGGACGGTCTTTAGATAAATCAGTAGTTTCTCCCAAATCTTCTTCCAGGTCAAAAAGCATCATCTTATTTTCATCAAATGGAGGATCGAGGTTGATCAACTTCCAATTTCCTTTTCGGATAAACATTCTTCCTCGGTGTTCTAAAGCTGTCACATAATCAGGTTCATGAATTTCACTTTTGCCTTGCAATAAGGGTAAGATAGATTTGCCAAGCAGAGGTTTTGTTTTTGATGTTCCTGTTTTTCCTGGGTAGGTGGCTCCAGCCAATTCATAAAAGGTTGGGGCCAGATCCATTACTGTGAAGTAAGCGTTATTTACTGTTCCGGGATCAGTAATATTTTTCGAACTGATAATTATTGGAGAAACAATTCCTCCTTCTGTGGTATAACCTTTAAATCTGTTGAACGGAGCGGCACCAGCATGTGCCCATTGAGGACCGTAGGATACAAAAGAGTTTATATTTCCCATATTTTCATAATCATTGTTGTAATGCTTGCGGATAAAATCCATGGACCATTTTTCATTGTAAAAGTCATTTCCTGCAGCGCCATTATCGGACATGAAAATGATGATCGTATTATCATATAAACCCTCCACTTTTAGAAACTGAATAAGTCTTCCTACATGGTAGTCCAGATTATCAACCATAGCAGCATAAAGTTCCATTTTACGCGCTTCTGTTTTTTGTTCTTCCACAGAAAGGTCTTCCCAAGGTGTTATGTAGGTAAGCCTAGGTGGTAATTCTGCTTCCTGTGGAATGAGCCCCTGCTCTTTTAATGACTCAAACCGTAGAATGCGTAAGGAGTCATAGCCAATGCTAAAATCTCCATCATAACGATCAAGGTAGTTATCGGGTACTTGCAAGGGCCAGTGAGGGGAAGTGTAAGAAGCAAACGCAAAAAAAGGTTTACGTGTTTCATTCTGTGCATCACTTTTAATGAACTCAATCAGTTTGTGGGTATAAACTTCACTGGAATATTGACCTTCTGGATAGTCAATTAACTTTCCATTCTCTCTAAAAAAGGCAATTGTGTCGGCAGGTTCGATTCCAATGTTGTTAAAGTGGTTACTGCCCCCTTGCAGTAAGCAAAAAGATTTTTCAAATCCATTGTTTACCGGACTGTCCTTATCCTCGTTACCTAAATGCCATTTTCCCGCTATATATGTGTGATAGCCGGATTGTTGCAGCAGGAGTGGCATAGGAATGATTCTCTCAGACAAATGACCTTCATATCCTGACTTTCCGATCATGGGAGATTGTGTCAACAGGATGTCTTGATATCCCATCCCAGCAACATGATTATTGTTTCCGGAAAGCATCATGGCACGGGTTACAGCACACGTAGGACCAGTGTGGAATTGGCTGAAACGCAAACCATGATTGGCTAAATAATCAA
Organism: Cyclobacteriaceae bacterium; assembly: GCA_039971015.1. Taxonomy (GTDB): domain Bacteria; phylum Bacteroidota; class Bacteroidia; order Cytophagales; family Cyclobacteriaceae; genus ELB16-189. Next base: position 532,956 of record JBDVKV010000004.1, on the reverse strand, counting down.
TATTGGGTGTTCGAATATTACCACCATAGCTACCGAGGTCAGAGTAGCCCAAATCATCTGCTACGATAAGCAAAATGTTGGGCCGTGTATCCATATGTTTCTTTTGCTTACAAGAATTAACGGCTGTAAAGCTTATAAGGAAAAGAAATAGATGAACCACTCGCATAGTTTCCGGTCTTATTGCCGCGTTTAATTTACTATTTTAGATCAGTAAATACTATCCCTATGACAACTCGCAGAAACCTTTTAAAATCAATTGGTCTAAGTACTTTGGCACTTTCAACATTATCAGCTTATAGCTGTAGTGAAGGTCGAAAGGAAGAGGCAACTGCCATGCCCAATGGAGATGATCCGGAGTACTGGCAAAAGTTAAGAAAACAGTTTATGCTGGCGGATGACAAGGTTTTTTTTAACACAGGTACGGTTGGCGTGATGCCACGTGTAGTGGTGGAGGCTGTTACCAAACATCTCAATTATATGGCTGCCGATGTAGCAGACTGGCCCTATAAAGATGATAGCAAAGAAAGGTTTATCAGTGGATATCAGGATCTGATGTACATCCGTACAAAGGTGGGTAAAATCATCAATGGTGATCCTAAAGGTATTGCGTTGACCGATAATGTAACCAACGCCATGAGTTACATTGCCAATGGACTTGACTTGAAGGAAGGAGATGAGATACTTACAAGCAATCAGGAGCACCCGGGTGGCAGGTGTTCCTGGGAGGTGAGGGAAAAGAGAGATGGTGCGGTACTAAGACAAATTGAAATTCCCAAACCAATCCAGTCACCAGAGGAAGTGCTGGATAGGGTAATCAAAAGCTTTACGCCCAAAACGAAAGTATTGATGCTTTCTCATATTATATCGGGAAGTGGTGCGATTCTTCCTGGTAAGGAAATTTGTGCAGCGGCTAAGGAAAGAGGAATATTTACTATTCTGGATGGAGCACAAACAGTAGGTAATATCCGTGTCGATATTCAGGATCTGGGATGTGATGCCTATGTTGGCTGTTTTCACAAATGGATTGGGGCACCAACCGGTACAGGTTTTATGTATGTTGATCCTGCCAAAATAAAAGAGGTTTGGACAACAGTGGCCAGTGCACAATGGGATAATCATGAGGATGATGGATATCGATTTACACAAAGGGGGACCGGAAACTTTTCAATTCTTTTTGGACTGGATGCTGCACTTGATTTTTACTTTGAGGTGGGCCACGAGCGTTGGACAGATCGTGTTAAATTTTTAGGAGATCGACTGAGAAACGGATTGGGGGAAAATAAAAAAGTAAAATTCTTTAACCCAGTGGACCCCTCAATGTGTGCGGGGTTGTCGGTTTATAATATTGATGGCTATACAGGAGAAAAATTGCAGGATGCCTATTGGGAAAAAGGTCGAATGCGCCCACGAAATGTAGGTGAAGTGTTTGGGGTGCGTCACAGTACGCATATCTTTAATAGTACAGATGAAATTGATAAAGCAATTTCAATTGTAAGTGATCTTTCAGCTTAAACAAAAAACAAACCTCTTTTTATGAAATCACTTATCAGTGCCTTGATTATCCTCATTCTTTCAACTCCAATGTTTGCTCAGAAATTAAGCAAAGCGGAGAAAAAAGTGATTGCAATCGTTGATGAACAGACAGACGAAGCCATTTCTTTCCTTGAAAAAATAGTGAACATTAACAGTGGTACAAATAACCTGGAAGGCGTAAAAGAGGTGGGGATGGTTTTCAAAGAAGAGTTGGATGCAATCGGATTTACATCCAAATGGATTGATATGCCCATGGAGATGAAGCGTGCAGGGCACCTGCTATCAGAACGCAAGGGGATTAAAGGTAAAAAATTGTTACTGCTTGGGCATATTGATACGGTATTTGAACCGCAAGGTGAGGGTAGTGGCTTTGTGCGAAAGGACACGTTGGCTTTTGGGCCGGGCACCAGCGACATGAAGGGTGGTGATATGGTTTTGTTATTCGCCCTAAAGGCATTGCACGAGGCTAAATTATTGGACAACACTCAAATCATTGTGTTGTACACTGGTGATGAAGAAGCTGCAGGCAAGCCTATCAGTGTCAGCAGGGGAGATATGGTGGCTGCGGCTGACCGAAGCGATATAGCATTGTCCTTCGAAGGGTCAACGGGTTTTGATTTTGCTACTGTGGCCAGAAGGGGCTCCAGCAGCTGGCGACTTACGGTTACAGGAACTCAGGCACATTCCTCCAGAATATTTACTGAACCGGTTGGAGCTGGAGCCATTTATGAATCAGCGAGAATCTTGCATCGATTTTACAATGAATTGAGAGATCCGAGCCTGACTTATAGTCCAGGAATGATTGCTGGTGGAACCACCGTAACTAAAAACGAAAATGGATATGAGGCCACTGCCTCCGGAAAACAAAACATTGTTCCGAATACCGTTATCGTCAATGGTGACCTGCGCTTTCTGAGTGAGGAGCAAAAGGAAATGACCCGCGAAAAGATGAGGGCTATTGTTAAAGACAATCTTCCAGGTACGAGCGCAGAGATAGAGTTTATTGACAGCTATCCTTCTATGGCACCCAAAGAAGGAAATATGGATGTGCTCAGGGTGTATGATCAGGTAAGCAAAGATTTGGGAATGGGAGAAGTAAAGCCCTATGACCCGGGTAAACGCGGAGGAGGGGACATCGCATTTATTGCTGATCGTATTCCGGCTCTTGACGGGCTCGGTGCCATGGGTGGAGGGGCTCACGCTCCTGAAGAATTTGTCAACCTCAATACGTTGGATGAACAAATAAAAAGAGCGGCCTTGTTGATTTATCGACTAACGCAGGAGGAAATTAAAAAGAAGTAGGCTTTATTACTTTATTTAAAGTGATAGAGCAATACGATGGTGGCACTAAAAGCTGGTTTTGCATTGTCCTTGATTTCCATTACAGAATTTAGCTCCGCTTTGGCAATACCCCTTAGATTGGTTATGGAATTTAATTTTACCCGTAAGCATACCTCAGCATCTACAACTACCGGCTGGTTGAATTTTAAGCTCTCTATTCCGTAATTCACCAACATCTTAATATTGTTCACTTCTACAATCTGACCCCATAGGTAAGGGACCAAAGACAAGGTGAGATAGCTGTGAGCAATTGTCTTTTTAAAAGGGCTTTCTGTCGCGGCCCTGTTTTCATCTGTATGAATCCATTGATGATCCAGTGTGGCATCTGCAAACTTATTGATTTGCTCTTGCGTAATTTTCAGGTATTCGGATGCTCCAATTTCTTTTCCAGTAAAGGCGGCAAAATCTTCGAAGCTGTTGATGGTCACTTTGGCCATGTGGATATTTTTTTATTGAGGGCTTAAGTTAATGAGATTAATGATATAGCCCAATTTCGATGTTTTTACACTTTCCTCCAGGGCCATTTCTTGTCATCTTGCTTATTGATTATTATTATCTTTGCCTCTGAAACGACTTTAATAAGAATTTAGAAATAAGGATGCGATTAGCTCAATTGGCACGAAAAATTGGGGTAAAACCAAGTGAAATAGCCACATTTCTGGCAGACAAGAATACACCAATCGAAGACTCTTCAAATGCAAAAGTGGCCGATGATCAGGTAGAGATGGTGTTGATGCACTATGCTCCTGAGCTTTTGGCTCCTGCCCCTGTTGAAGAAGTGGAGCCTCAGGAGATGCCAGAGGAAAAAGCAGAGGTGGCGCCTGTACAGGAAGAGGCCGTTGTTACTGAGGAAGAGCCCTTAGTAGAGCCGGAACAAAGTGAAGAAATTTCTGCAGAAGATTCCGCGGAGGCGAAAGAGGTGATTAAACCGGTATTGATGGAGTTACCCGGGTTGAAGGTAGTAGGAAAGATCGACTTGCCTGAACCAAAAAAGAAAGAAGTAGAAAATCAGGAAGAGGGTACAAGTGGTGTAGCTGAAGATAAATCATCCAATAAAGAGAAGGAAGATAGACGTGGGAGGAGAAAGAATACAACGCGTGAGAATGAGCGCAGACCGCGTAAAAATCTAGTTGCTTTGCAACGCGAGCGCGAGGCCCGGGAAGCGTTGAGGAGGAAGCAACAAGAAAAGGAGCGTCAAAAAGAACTTCGTACCAAAAGATATCTCAGTAAGGTAAATCAATATACGCCCCAACCTCAGCGGGTGAAAAAGAATAAGCTTGAAGATGAGTACGAAGTGTACACCGGTGAACCTGAAAAGCCTAAAAGTTTTATTGGAAGAATACTGAACTGGTTCGTTTCCGAGTAGTTGTACCTGTTCGTCTTTGAACATGCAGATGTACATTATTGTACTTATCTAATTTACAAAGTTAGTTTTTAGCTTGTTTAAGCAGCATAGAGATTTGGCAGTTGATTTGCATTATCAATTGTGAACCTAACTTCCATGTTGATGCGAACCCTTATTGCAATTTTACTTTGGTTTTTACTTTTGGCTGTCAGCTGGCCATTGGCTATTCTGGCTATTTTTATTTTCCCCTTATTTTGGCTGTTGCTCCTGCCTTTCAGAATATTGGGGTTCACACTCGCTGCAGTCTTCGAGGCTATTGGGGCGATTATCATGTTTCCCTTTCGGGTTTTGAAACGCATCTGATTAGAACAGCAACTCCCTCTGATTAGAGAGGAAGTTGCGCCCTATGTAATTTACATGTAGGTAAGTATTGTTGCTGTTACCAATAGCATCGCCAAATGGTATCCGGTATTGATCCAAAAAAGCTTCCATGTTTTCTTTTCCCAGGTGACGGCACCAATATCTACAGGGAGATAAAAGCCAAGCCAGGTGAATACGGCCGCATTCATAATAGATCCTATTTTGGGCATTTTATCCATACCGGGGACGAATGACCAGGCAGCCATATTGTTGGCGAAGACATAGGCCATAAAGAAGTTCCCTATAATCATAAAGATCATTCCTTTGGCCATCTCTCCACCTGATGGTTTTACGGATAGGTCAAATCCCATTTCTTTGGCCCAGGCTTTGCCAAAGAGGGGAGTGTACCATATGAAGCCCAGAATAAAATTGACCACTACAGCTACCAGTACGGCCATCCAGCTAATTGTTATTTCTTCCATAATTTAAAGGTTTGGTTGAGGGTCGGTTTTGAACTAAAGTTCTTTCATTTTGAACAATAATCCATCACCCTCATTGGGGAATTAAGGGCAAGGGGCAATTTAAATCCTAATTGGCAGGAGTGACATTGAAAAATGTGGGTACAAAATGAAAGTGCCGGATTACATCATCCAAAGTATCCAACGCCACGCGACATGAGGCCTGCCAATAATGGAATTACGAAAAGGAGCAACAACTCAAATCGCAACATAAGAAAAACTTTTTGAGGCACCTGCACTTTCTCAGAAGCGTCCCCTTTTCTGTTCTTAATAAAGAAAATGGTAGGATAGATCGATAGCAGGCCAATTGCTATATAGCAGGTTAGTTTCAAATGGAATATCCAATTTTTAGTGTAGAATTCTGTGGGCTTTCCAAAACCACCCAACCACAGCGTGAGACCCGCAATAAGTAAGGTAAGAGCAGCCAATCCGTAAACCGCATCTATTCTCGAAATTTTGCCCAGTTCACCTCTCGTCATTTCAGACTTTAAAAGAAGGTGTTCTGATACTAACGTCCCAACAATTCCAAAAATGGAGATAAAATGTACATAACGGAGAATAAGTTCTAGTGTCATATGCTTTTTTAAGTTATAAGGGTTATAAGGTTGTTGTATAAGTCATTCAATGCAATGGAGTTATTTTATCACCTTCAATAAATACCATCGGAACGTACGGCCATTTGTCGACTAAAATTTGATATGAACGAGTGTTGGTATTAAATCAATTTCAAATCAATCATATTGGGGGAGTATTAATAAATAGTTTATTAATCGGCTGGAATGACTACCCCAGTCTTCGTGAATTATGTAATGTGGGGGTCTCAAAGTCACTTGATATTTAGTTTGACGATTGATAATAAATTAAATTACATAACGTTAATAAGATCAATAGCTGCCCATTCTTCCATAATCAAACAACCATCATCTAAACCTTATTGCCATGACATTAAAAATCAGATTCACCCTTATTAAAAAACTGGTTGCACTTGGAGTAATTATTATGTCTACCGTTTGGTGGCTGGCATAAATCTTTCAAATGGAGTTTTTTTAATTATCAGTTGAATATCCCGTTTTAATTCCCTTCTCAATAGCAGGTACACCTTCTTTCATCCATCTCGGTTGTTCGGCTCCTTTTAAGTAATAGTCGAAGAATTGCTTCATGCGTATTTGAAAGTCCATTCTGTTTTCCCGCTTGACTGGCCAATGTGGCTCTCCGTTGTAGTTGAGCATCCATACTGGCTTGTTAAGTCTTCGCATTGCCATGTACATCTCTATTCCCTGATACCATGGAACTGCACCATCTGCATCATTGTGAAGTAACAGCATGGGAGTTTCGATTTTATCTGCAAAGAACAAGGGTGAATTTTCTACATAGAGTAGCGGCTTCTCCCAAAGGGTTCCTCCAATTCTACTTTGGGTGCGCTCATATTGAAACATTCGGCTCATTCCACTTCCCCATCTGATTCCACCATAAGCACTTGTCATATTGGATACGATAGCACCAGCTTCAGCGGCTTTAAATAAATTGGTTCGGGTAACCAGGTAAGCAGCCTGATATCCGCCCCAGCTGTGTCCTTGTATTCCAATGTTTTTTTCATCTACAAAACCTTTTTCCATAAGATGGGTAACCCCCGGCATGATACTGTTGTATGCACTCTCACCAGGGAACCCAATCTTATAAACAATGTCAGGAACAAAGACTAAATAACCATCACTGACATAAGTTGTCCTGTTTATAGTTGATCTGAGTGGAGTGGGATGGGTATAATCGTGAAGATTATCGCTGTTTCTTTCGTAGAAGTAAACGATCATCGGATACTTTTTGCCTGGATCAAACCCTTCGGGCTTATATAGCAATCCTTCTAAAGGCACATTGTCCAATGAATTCCATTTGATCAACGAAACGGTTCCCCAATAATAATTTTTCATTTGAGGGTTAGCCTCGCTCAATTTTTTAACGCTGGAAAATTTAATGTCTGAACTGGTCCATATATCCGGAAATTCTCTAAAACTCTCTCTGGTAAAGAGCAATTGATCTGCAAGTTTGGCTTTCTCTACGTGACCAAACTTGAAGTCATCCATAAGGCGTTTTGTTAACTTTCCGTTTTTAAGTGAAAGGGTATAAAAGCCTGCAGCCTTGGAAGTCTCGTCAAAGGCAGAGAGTAACAGTTCTTTGCTTGAATCGATGTATCGCTCTTCATCGTCCTGTTTTATATAGCGAAAAACAATCTTTTGTTCCCTTCCTATCTTGGTAAGGTTAACCGGAGCTTTACTGTTTTGCGGGTCAAGTGCCCATAGGTCGTATCGGTCGTATGCAATGAACAACTCGTCATTGGAGGTCCATCCTGCTGCACCATACTGGCCTGGATAGTCGGGGTGATCGTCCAGCTCATCAGCAAATTTTACATTTAACCCAGATGTTAATTGAAATGTTTTGTCAGTTTTGATAGCATACGAATACCATGCTGTATCAGGTTCGCTAAACCAGTAGACGTAATTGGCTTTGGGTGACAGGTCTGCATTACCCCTTATTCCATTGGCAATTTTCTTCTTGGATGCATTCTGCAGATTAAAAACGTAGAGGTCTTGAGGTACATTCCCTTCCCATGTGATGGCTTTGAGATAGGGTACATTCGTTTTCCCGAAAAGAATACTGGCATTCCCCTCATCACCCGGGAGTACGGTAGGAATGGATTCATCGCCCAACTGTGTTAATTTATTATTGTCCAGATTGATGGCAGCCAGATAAGATCGTTTTTTTTCATTTTCAAGTCTCACATTTTGCATTGGATAGATATAGTCATCTTCACTGTGCCACACTTCTACATTCACAATTTCTTCCGGTAGCAGGGTAGTATCTTGAACAACGGGGGTTGGTGCGGTACCAATAAACAGCTTGTTTCCATCTTTCGAAAAAAGAGGTGTGTAATGCTCATTGACTAGCCAGTTATTGGGGAAATTAGCGGCAGCTTCTACATCCAGTTTCTTTGCGGTGGCTTCTCCTTTTTTCCAATGGTAAAGTTTGAAATTGCGGACTAATGCTTTGGTGGTATCCGTATCAATCAGAAATGCACTTTGATCTCCAGCTTCGCTTATGGAAAGTCCTTTAAATTTAAATTTGGAATGCCCTTGGTATAATAGATTAAGCTTTTCGTTTTGTAAATCATACCAGTAGACGCCAGGTTCAAAGCTGGGTGAGTTCCCAGTGCTGGAGAAAAGCAACCCTTGTCCAAACTTTGCCAATTGGTAATTAGTCACAAAGTCAAATGAGGTCTCTTTCCCGTCAGATAGCTTTTGGAGTACAAGTGTATAGCCATTCTCTTCATTGTTTTTTCTAGCTTTTTTAGACTTACTGTTTTCAGTTGCGCTTTCAGAACTGGCTTTTTCTTCTTTCACTGCTTCTAGCTGATAGGCGATCCATCCGCTGGCTTTTTCTGGTATTTTATAGGATTTGACATTGGGAATTATATTTGTACTTCTTGTTGAAAAGGAATAAAGGCCAAGGGAGTCTTTAGGTAATTCATCCTTTTTCTTCTTTTGCCTGCGGAGTTCCTTTACCAGGTTTTGCTGAGGTTTAATTTTAAAAACAGCATACTTGCTGTCATAGGAGAGTGAAATGTCGGAAGCCCGATGAACAGAATCCTGGGCGTTGGTTTTAAGATTGTAAAAAACCACTTTTCCGTCCCCATCCTGGGGGTTGATCGTAAACGCAGCATACTTGCCATCAGGAGTCAATTCTTCATAGGTAATCTCCTTCCAACTATCGTATACAGTATGGTCCAAAGCTTTTTTTGGCTGACTTGTTGTTTTCTGGGCAATAGTTGCGGTACTAAACAGCAGGGAGGCGATAAGAAAAATGTTCTTCATGGCGGCTATATGATTTTGAAAAAGTGAAGATACTATGTGGTAGGTAGAATCAATATAAAATGTTGATAAAAGGGGGGTATTTTTGATCAGTTTCCCGCTATTAAAACATTAATTAAACCCTATATTTCAGATATGGATTTAAAAACAAAGAAGAGATTACTTGATATAGCGAGCCTCATTTGTGGTATTTGGTTTCTCGCAACCAGTTGGCTTTGGGTATGGCTGTTCAATGTATTTTTCTCTTTCCCTGTAGGGCTTATTGGAATTCTTTTGTGGTATTTTGGGAAGAAGTATGATGGTAGCGACAGGTTAAGTAAGGTATCCATAGTACTTCTTGCCCTCGGGTGGGCATCTTCGGTTATCTCTTTTCTTTTGTTTTATATCTTCAGTAAATAAAATAATTGCATGTAAGCACTCGTTTACGAATGAATTGACTTTTATTAAAATTGAATAGAGAAATTACCCACTCCAATCTTATTGTATGAAAATGAATTTGATAATGCTATTTGTGCTATCCATGATGGCTTGTGAAAGTACCACTGGTGAGTATACTCCTGAACCATCTTATGCCAAGGTGGGCATGGAGGCTGTGCCTGAGGGTGAATTGATGGAAGAGGATGAATCTATTGCAGAAAATCTCACAACAAACAATGAAGTTGGAAGGAAACTCATTAAAGAGGGCGCTATGAGTTTTCAATGCGAGAATGTTGAAAAAACGAAAGTGGAGGTAGATAAAATTTGTAAGCAACTGGGGGCTTATTCTTCCAGCGAGGGACAAGATAGGTATGGAGATAACCTCAACTACCGGCATACCATTCGTGTACCCGCTGAGAGGTTTGATACCTTAGTTCAAGAATTGGAAAAACTGGCTATTAAGGTCGAGAGCAAAGACATTAACACCAGAGATGTGACGGAGGAATTTATAGATGTGGAAACCCGGCTTAAAACAAAAAAGGAATTGGAGTCTCGTTATCTTGAAATTTTGAAACAGGCACGAAGTGTGGAAGAAGTGCTATCCGTAGAAAGAGAGATTGGAAATGTGAGATCGGAAATTGAATCCATGGAGGGAAGGCTTAATTATCTCAAAAACAGAGTTTCTTTCAGTACGCTTAATGTCAATTACTACCAGCAGATTGAATCTGATTTTGGATTTGGTTCCAGGTTCATTCAATCATTCGGTAATGGCTGGAGAAACTTACTGTCTTTCTTAATTGGCCTTATGAGCTTGTGGCCCTTTATCCTACTCATAGGTGCAGGCACTTGGTTGTTGATAAAGAGGAGAAATAGAAAAAAGACAGCTTAGTAGAATAAGCTGTCAAACAAGTACTATAGGGTAGGCATCAAAAGTAAAACATTCCCATGGGAATGTTTTACTTGTAACGACCTTTTAGCTTTGAGGGCGATCCTTAATTTTAATAATATTGATAGGTAGTGCGTTCATTACCATACTCACTGCTTGCAAAGCGGGAGAGGGGATAGCCATCAGATCTTAGTTCATAGCTAAATGAATAATTGATGGTTTGTTTACCGATTGTTACTGAGTGACTCGAAGGTAATTTGCTTTGCATTACAACACCAGGTATTGCCTCTTCCATTGGAAATGGATTGGGCGAGTCTATGTAACTATCGTACGTTTTACTGCTATTGAATTCAAATGAGTTGGAATTAACATTATAAACATAATACATACTGGTATAGAGGTTGCCATCAGTATAATACAAATATTCCACTACACCACGCAATGCATAATATCCCTCGTGCCTAAGGTAGTAGTCAGCTGCGTTGGCAAGCAGGCCTTGTTCGTTATAGGTGTAAGATTTATACTCCTCAATAGATCCATTCGTAAGTATATTTTTGCGTACCACCTTTCCATTCTCCCAAACGAATTGCTCTTCATCGCCAAAATTATCTGTCATGGCGGAGAGTTTCCCTTCCTGATCATATTCGTAGGTGTAGCTGCCTGTTTGTACAAAAGGTGTTTCGGACCGCCAGGTAATCTTGCTTACTTTGCCAGTGCTGTTGTATTCATAATTTCTAGCCGCAACCCAATTCCCAGAAACTGTCCGGTAGCTCTTTGCAATGGTTGTTACCCCATTTTCACTGTCTGGATTTCCAGCCTGTCCACCGGGGGGAGTAACGGATCCTTTCGGAATATCATTGGTTTGAGGTAAATGAGTAGGCTTTATAGGTTCGTTCAGGTCTTCGCAAGAAACCAGCATCACAGCCGCAATTCCTGCTAAACTGAGGGTTTTTAATAGTTGTGTTCTCATTTTTTAATAATAATTTTCATAATAGACACGGGGGGAGATGGAATGGTTGGAATAGATGGGGCCTAAATAAAGGTGGCCAAACAGAAATGAGGTATTTAGTGCCCATTTTGCACCTAAATTGAGTACTAAAACCTATAGGCGGCTCAAAGCACTGCTAAAAAATATTAAAAGTAAGGGTTGACGACTTACTGCCCACCTCCTGGGTGTGCCTTTTAGTTTTACAGAAAAAGTAATACTTACTCCTTGACCAAGGCTTTAATAAAATAGTGCGTTCAGGCTATTTAAGAAGCACCCTCTTCAGCGTCTTTTCCTTCTTCATTGGAAGCATCTTGCTCTACTTCCGCTTCATGCTTTGAGATATTAAGCATGAACTGTTTGTCCATCGAAAATTCAAAGATATGTTCACCCATGAGTTCAGATGCTTTGGGAGATTCCGAGAGAACGTTCAGTAGATCTTTGGCAATGCCAGAGCCTTTAATGTCATTAACTGCTTTGCCCTGGTAGGCTTCCAATGTGAAAGTGTATCCCTTTTCTTTTGGATTAAGGGCCTTAAACTCATGCTTATAAAACTTATATTCCTGAGGGCCTTCTTCCGCGGCCACCATCAATTGTAAGATGGCAGGACGGTACTTTTGCCAAAGCGATGCGTACCCCTGGTTGGACGTGGAACTAAAATACTGAGGACTCATTTTTCTAAGTTTAGTTGATGATTGTTGAATCAAATTTTGTTTAACCCAGATAGGTTAACAATCCTTTGCTTCTGGATGTGTGGCGCAATCTTCTTGTCGCCTTTTCTTTTATTTGCCGAACCCGCTCCCGGGTGAGGTTGAATTTTTCACCGATTTCCTCCAGCGTCATGGCAGTGTGGCCATTTAATCCAAAATAATCACAAATGACTTCTGATTCTCTCTCTGTTAGAGTAGAAAGAGCTCGGCTGACTTCTCTTTGTAAAGAATCACGCATTAATGAAGTGTCGGGAGTATCAACCTGGTCGCTGGTAAGCACATCCAATAAACTGTTTTCTTCACCTTGTACAAAGGGTGCGTCAACAGAGACTTGTCGCCCACCTGAACGAATGGTTTTTTCAACTTCATCAACACTTAATTCCAATACATCCGCCAATTCTTCACTGGAAGGTTCACGCTGAAACTTTTGTTCCAGTTCAGAAAAAGCCCTGGATATTTTATTGAGGGATCCAACTCGGTTGAGCGGAAGGCGTACAACACGAGCCTGCTCGGCAAGTGCTTGGAGGATAGATTGGCGTATCCACCATACAGCATAGGAGATAAACTTAAATCCTCTGGTTTCATCGAAGCGTTCTGCAGCCTTAATAAGACCTACGTTACCCTCGTTGATAAGATCGCCCAGGCTGAGTCCATTATTTTGGTATTGCTTGGCGACAGAAACCACAAACCTTAGATTGGCTTTTGTCAGCTTCTCCAGTGCAATAGCATCTCCTTGCTTGATGCGCTTCGCTAACTCTACTTCCATTTCCGCTGTGATCAGATCTACTTTTCCAATTTCCTGAAGGTATTTGTCCAAAGACTGACTTTCGCGGTTGGTGATTTGCTTGCTAATTTTTAATTGCCTCATAGCATTTTATCAAGTATGGTAAGACGAAGTGATGAGAAAAAGCCAAGACCGGAGTCTTATTTTCAATTTGTTGAATCAGGCAGGGAGAGACCTGAGTGAGGTCGGTACCTGCATAATCCAAAGAATTGATTAGTAAAGATACTAATTTTTAATGATTGAGGCATGAAAGATTTGGACTGCCTTTGGCTTCCAAATACGGAATTAAATACACTCCTCAGTTGATATATAATCAAAAGTAGGGTTTCTTTAACCCAATGATCAGAGGGTTGTACTTCTTTCTGTTTTTTATGACTCAGTTGACTTGTTTTGGGCAATCAACCTATGATAGTCTGCGTCTAAAGTTGAACACGTCTTCGGGAGAGCAGAAAGTAGATGTACTGAATGAGCTTGCATCATTTTTTCAGACTAGCTCTGGGGATTCAGTTGGAGCAAATGCAAGCCGGGCTTTTCAACTTTCACGTGAAATAGGATACAAAAAGGGCCTGGTTCAGGCATATACACTATTAGGGCTCTCTAAAAGAATGCTTTCTCAATATGACTCCAGTTTGATTTACTATAGGTACGCTATGGAGCTATCTGATAAAGAGCGTATGCCAGCCTTACATGCTGAAATACTTATGGGCATTGGGGGTGTTTTTTATTACAAGAATAGCCCTGACAGTGCAATGAGCAATTTTGTTAAAGCAGCCGAATTATTTGAGACGCTCGGAATGGAGAAAAGGTTGGCTTCGGCCTATTCAAATTTGGGTATGATTATGAATGCCAATGGCCAGGACGAAAAGGCGCTGACCTATTATGTTAAAGCGTTGCAGTATGCGCAGACAAATAAATTGCTTAGCGTGCAATTGCCGGTGATGGTCAACCTTGCTATCTATTACGAGAATAGAGAACAGTATGATTCAGCGCTCTACTATGCGGATGCCTGCTACCAAATTTCGGCTGACAACAATATGAAGTATGGTATGGGCAGAGCATTGCTGATTTTACCAAATATCTATGCCAAACTAGAATTGTTTGATCGAAGCCTCAACAGTGCCAGAGAGGGAACCACTTTATTCGAAGAGTTTGGAAATGAGGTGCTGGTCAGACGTATGATTTATCAGGAAGCTATCGCTTTAGTTGGGTTAGGCCAATACAAATCTGCGTTATTGAAATGTGAACTTCTGCTTGAACAATTAGAGTCTGATGATTCTCTTAAGGAGCAGGTGTATCTTTTGATGTCAGAAGCGTATGAAGGACTTAACAACACCGCCAAAGCACTGGAATACCATAAGCTGTTTTTTGATGCTTACAAAAACTCCGCACTCGAGGAACAGAATAATCGACTCGCAGAACTTGAGGCCAAATATGATACAGAGAAAAAGTCAAGAGAGATAGAGTCACTTACAGATAAAGCGAGACTTCAGGAGCTTAAAATTCAACAGCAGGTTGGAATAATCATTGGAAGTCTTGTAATAGGTGTAATTATCATTTTGTTTATGCTGTTGTATTATCGACAACGAGAGCTAAAGAAGAAAAATGAATTACTCACCCTTCAACAAAGATTACTCCGATCACAAATGAACCCTCATTTTATTTTTAATGCACTAAGTGCTATTCAAAAATTCGTAATTAAGAATGATGCTATTGAAGGGGCCTCATTTATTGCAAAATTTGGAACATTGATGAGGCAATTTCTTGATCAATCAAGACAAAATTATATTTCCATCGAGGAAGAGGTGAAAACTTTGACCAATTATTTAGAGGTTCAACAGCTTCGTTTTGATAATAAGTTTGAGTTTTCAATTAAGATAGAGCATGGAATTGACGCAAGTAATACACTCATTCCGCCATTGTTGGCTCAGCCTTTTGTTGAAAATGCCATTGAGCATGGTTTTACAGGGAAGGAAAAAGATGCGAGGGTAGATATTACTTTTTCCATTGTTGATGGTGAATTATATTTAACAATCATTGATAATGGAGTGGGAATGTTGGCTGCGAAATCGACCAACCACAAATCATTGGCGACCAAGATAACAGAAGATCGGCTACGGATTTTGTTGGGGAATCGGAGCAAGGCCAAAGTAATAATCAATGATAGAATAATTGGTAGTCAAGATAGTGGAGTGGAAGTAAAGATGGTTGTTCCTATAAAGCAATAATGAAATGAAAGTGGCCTTGGTGGATGATGAAGATGCGGTTAGAGAAACGGTGAAAACTATTCTCCTTCATTACTATCCCGATATTAAAATAAAGGAAGTGACGGGTGTAGAAGAGGGTTTAATGAAAATTCCTGAGTTTGATCCTGATTTAATTTTTCTGGATATCGAAATGGGAGATGGAACCGGCTTTGATATACTTACCAGGATGAGCGAGGTGCGTTGCCCTGTTGTATTTGTTACCGCTCATGATCACTATGCGGTAAAGGCTTTTAAATTCAGTGCGCTTGATTACATTCTCAAACCAGTTGATCCAAAAGAGATCGTTACTGCTTTTGAAAAAGCCAAAAACGAAGTAACCGCCAGTAATCAGAAAAAACTGGATCTCCTACTGGATAATCATAAGAATGACTCGTTCACAAAAATTGTTCTGTCTGACAGTACTCATGTTCATTTGATTAATATCATGGATATAGTTTTGTGCCAGGCTGTTGGAAATTATACCCACTTCTTTTTAATAGATGGAAGGGAGATCATTATTTCCAAAACACTTAAGCACTATGATGATCTTCTGGGTGAAAGTGATTTTGTGCGAATTCATCAGTCTTATCTTATTAATCTGCATCATTTGGATCTCTTGAATAAAAGAGATGGTGGTGAGGTGGTGATGAAAAATGGCAGCGTTATCCCAATCTCTACAAGAAAAAAAGAGACATTGGTAGATGTCTTAAAGAAGTTTAAATCCTGATTCTTTCTTGACTGTTGAAGCCACGGTAACCCATAGCTGGGATTCAAATAATAAATAGACTTCAGCACTTACGCCCAAAAGCAACGCGTTTGATAAAATGGGCACTTCAATTTGCGCTCATCCCTGCATCTTAGGTATTAAATGTAAAATCCGTCACTCAAAGTGATGGTTTTGCATGAGTACTAAACCGCGTTTAACGATGAGCCGAATTAATAAAATTAAGCTGGTAGCCTGCCTTTTAATTTTTGTGTTTTTCACTTCCTGTAAAAAAGATGATCCCGATCCGCTTGCGCAGCGAATCAATGAATTGGCTGCTATATGGAAATTGAAATCCGTTGAAAATGACAATGTGGATGTTACTGACCAGTATATTGGGTTTACGCTGATCATTAACGGTCAAAACTACACAACCACAAATGGAGGAAATCCGTGGCCTAGTGCTGGTACATATGAAATTACTGCTGAAGATCTTTCTACTATCCGAAGGAGTGATGGCACTAATATTACTATAGACAATATAACAGGAGACGAGCTGGTACTCTCTTTCAATTTCAACACCCTTGCTAGCGGCCGTGCTAAAGGCGTGACTGGCAATTTCACATTTTCACTTACTAGATAATGATTGCAATGAAGACAGATAAGATATTTTACCTATTAGTAATCCTACTAACTATTTCACTTGGTGCAACGGCTCAGCCCACCTATTTTGGGACGTTAACAACCGGAGGAGAAAATTATTTAGGGGCTGTATATACTACGGATGGCAATGGAGAAAACTACCAAGTAATTTTTGAAGGACAGGCCGGAGCTACCAACCCTTTAGGGAAACTAGTGGAAATATCCAACGGCATATTTTATGGAATGGCATCCTTTTCCTATGCCTATGGTGGTGATGGTGTGATTTTCGAGTTCAATGCGAACACGGGTGATTATACAGTTAAGCATACCTTTTCTTACACAGATGGGTCTTACCCAGAAGGCAGTTTGATAAAAGCAGCAAATGGTAAATTGTATGGTTTGATAAAAGACGGTGGGGCAAATGAAGAAGGAGCAGTGTTTGTGTATGACACTAATACCGCTACCTATACTAAGTTACATGACTTAGATAAAGGGGTAACTGGGGCGTATCCGACCAACACTTTTTTTGAAGCTTCAAATGGCAAACTGTATGCTCCAATCACCGCTGGTGGAGCAACAAACTATGGAACTATTGTGGAGTTTGACCCCGCAACTAATATTTTGCTGAAGAGAGCGGATTTTAACGGAACAGGCAATGGTGATAGCCCGGAGTACAGCCTTGTGGAGCGTAGTGGAAAGCTTTATGGGATTACAAAATATGGTGGTTTAAATAATGGTGGTGTCTTATTTGAATTTGATATTAACACTTTTGCGTTAATAAACTTATATGATTTTCCCAACGGTGCCAGGCCAGAATGTACTCCGGTAATAGCCTCCAATGATAAGCTGTACGGGTTAACTACCGGAAGTGGCCTTAATGGCTCAGGGGAACTATTTGAGTACGATTTCAACACTTCAACTTTTAATAACAAGGTTCAAATGGATGATTTTGGCTTGGAAGATGGAATAGGTACACTTTTAGAATATAGTAACGGGAAATTATTAGGGATATCACAAGATGGTGGTGCCAATGGCTATGGTGCCATTTTTGAATATGACCTGGTGACGTCAACATTGTCAATTAAGGTAGACTTAACCTTACCCTCCTCTGCCAGAGAGTCTTTTATTTCAGGAAATGATGGAAATATTTATGGCTTTGCAACTGGAGGTGGCACATCGAAATCTGGATCTATTTATCAATATAATCCGACAACCCTTGAAGTTACAGAATTGTATAGTTTCAATGCTCTCGAAGTAGGATATTATCCTGAAGATTTGATTCGTGCCTCTACCGGAAAACTCTATGGAGTCAATAAGGGTGGAGGAGTTTACGGTGCGGGCACTTTGTTTGAAATTGATCCAAACAATTACGAAGTCACTCCGTTGGTGCAGTTCAAAGCAAAGCCAGGAGGAGGTTCAGGGCGAGTTGCCAGTAGTATTAACGCCACCGATATTAATAACCCACATGCTCTAGTAGAAGCGTCAAATGGTAAACTATATGGTAGGACCAATGGAGGTGGCGATGATGGAAGAGGGGCTATCTTTGAATATGATCCAATTGAGTTAAGCTTAGAAGTGAAAGCGCACTTTACTGAGATGACCGGCAATAATGGAAGTGGCACGCGTGGCGGCCTGATAGAAGTTGGTGGAAAGCTCTATGGAGCGAATAGGAGAGCAGGTCCATCAGGCGGGGGAACCATTTTTGAGTATGATATTTTGTCCTCTTCCTTTAGTGCCATTGCAGATTTAGGAGCTATTGGAATTTCAGAACCTAACTCAAATTTGGTGTTGAGCGCTAACGGTAAACTTTATGGGGTGAGTAACGCTGGCGGCACCAATAGTAAGGGCACCATTTACGAATATGACATAGTCAATGAAATGGCTACGGTGAAAATTAACTTCGATGATGTATCGGGTGTGGCTGCCTACGGTGGTTTAGTAGTGGCAGCCGATGATAAATTGTTAGGAATGACATATGCCGGAGGCGCTAATGGAAAAGGTGAAATTTACGAGTATGTGCCCTCAACCAATACCTACACCACCTTGGCCAGCTTTGATGGGATTGAAGCTGGGTATCCAACTAATGACCTGTTGGCCGCTGCCAATGGTAAATTTTATGGATTGGGAGCAAGTTCAATTTTTGTATTTGATGTCGTTACCAATCTCATCACCAAGAAAAATGATTTATCGTCTGGTGGAGCATCAAGATTTGATCCAGCTGCCTTGCTAGAGGCTTGTAAGGAACCAGTATTCGATCAGCCGGATGATTTGCGCCAATGTGCCAATAGCTCCTTTTCGATAACAATTACGTCTCCTAATACGGATTCATACGTTTGGAAGAGAGATGGAGTAGTACTAAACGGGCAAACCTCTAATGAACTAACCATCGTAGATGCGAAAGCCGATGATGCAGGCGAATATACATGTGAGTTAATCAATGCATGTGGCACTTCCATTATGTCTACCACGGTAGTCATTGATGAGCTGATCGTCAATGCTAATTTTGACAGTAATGGAGTAAATATTGAAGCTAATGGCGGTACCGCTCCCTATCAATACTCATCTAATGGCACCGACTTTCAACCAGAGAATCTATTCTTACTTGCCAACGGTCAATACACTTTCACGGTTCGTGATGCCAACGATTGCGAAGGTATTACCACCCAATCACTGGTTATCACCTCACTGGATAATGGAGTAGAAGGTATTTCGATAAGCGCTTTTCCTAACCCAGCTACAAATACAATTACTTTGTCTGGTCTTTCTGAAAAAGTGGATATTCGATTATTGGATGTAACTGGAAAAGTTGTAGTTGAGAAGCTTCAGATAAATCCCGAAAAAGAAATACCTGTTCACCATTTAAAGTCAGGTATATATATACTTGATGTTACTACAATAAATGGGATGCGTGCCACATTTAGACTGATAAAAAAGTGATAGCTAATATAGATTCTGGAAGTTTTTTGATGACAACTTAATTAGGTCGTCAAATTCTCCATTCCGTTATTTTTTTATCTTTAGGTAAAATTATGACGAAGCTATGGCAAAACGATTAGTAAAAGGAGAAAAGAAATTGTTTGGAGTATGTAGCGGACTGGCCAACTATTTGGATGTAGATCCGACCTTAATGCGTGCTTTATTTGTAATCGCGGTTCTTATGGCGGGGACTGGCGTGCTGGCTTACATCGTGCTGGCCGTTATTATGCCCGATAAATAAAATGAAGGTGCTAGCGCCTCCACATACAACTTGAGTGGAGACGCAAACACCTGGCAAAAGGTTAATTCTTAGTAGAAGAATTGTTCCAATACAATCTTCCCATCCTTCACTTCGTAAAGTGCTATTTCCTCCTGACTCATTCGTCCTTGCCCTTTAAATGTGGCGTCAAATCCCATGATGCATGTGAAGTAATTGCCAGCAACTTGCGGCTCGTTACAAAACCCACTATGGGTTTCTTCAACCATTTCTTGCCACTGTTTCCCTTTTTCTTTGATTTGCTCCATTCCAACAGCGGTTTTAAGGCCTTGGGAGTGCGCAGGCTCAATGCTTTTGGCTTCTTTACTGTATAGCTCGTTCTGAATTTTCTCCCAATCACCTTGTTGTGCTAGTGCGTAAAATTCTTCTGCTACCTCTTTAGTTGTCATTTTTCTTTTGTTTTTTGGTTAATGATGATACAAATAACCATATCCGGTGTGACAGCCTTATGTCAGTATGAAAAACGATTTTTGCAATTATCTCATCTTATTTCAGAACGATCGAAGAAGCCTTGGCCTAGGCCTTGGCGGCAAAATGTGATATATTCATATCCTTAAATTCAGAGCTATGAAGGTACTATTCGTGATAGCAACTACGGTTCTTGGCAGTTTTATCGGTTTATTTTATGGCATTGCCACAGTACCTAAAAATAGTGGTTTAGCGGGTCCGGCCGAAGTGTTGGGATATGGTATTGTAGTAGCCTTTATATCACTGGTACTCTCATTAATTATCAATAGAAAAATGAAGCCAGCAATCAGGAAGAAAATTACCATTGCTTTTTTACTGATTTGTGTTATCCCTATCTGCTGGTTCATGTACCGATTTAAAACAAACAGGCCTGCAGAGAAAGCTATTCCATCAACGGCCAAGCAGGTGACTCCTGTTGGTTACAATCAATCAGCAGCAACTACCTTGGGGCTGGGAATGATGAGACCAGACTTTTACAAAAAAAAGGTACTTTACTTTTATAACTCTCCTAATCTGGAAAAGTCTGTGGATGATCACACACCATCGGATAGTTTGGTTTTTGGACAATCCGATCATCATCAGTATGACATCACTTATGCGCCACCGTGGTTTTTTCCTGCGCATATGAAAATGGATTATGAGATACTATACATGAAAGTTCTTCTCCAGGGGAAGGACTGGATGCAGATTGAGGTGAATAAACAAACAGGACAGTCAGCATGGGTTGATGTGAGTGAAGTGAAATTACTGTATTGGTCTCAATTTTTACTCGGTGTGAATTCCATCGAGAACCCTGATGAACAAAACAATCCATTGCGGGTTCGCCCATTGGAGCAGGCAGGTCTATGGAAAGGTGTAGCATATGATTGGATGATTCCTGTTCTAGTGAATGAAAACTGGCTGAAGGTTACTTTGCGTGACAAAGACATGCGAGTAGTAGGAGAGGGATGGCTGCGGTGGCGTAACGATAAAAATCTCTTGATCAGATATTCACTACTTTCTTAAATTCCTATCAATGAAAAACTTACTTAATTACTTTCTTTTTATTGTCCTAACTATTTCATGTGAGACCCAGCCAAAATCTGATGCCACAACTGAAGTATTCAAGTTTGAGGAGTTCGATATAGAACAATTACAAAGTGGGTATGCAACAGGTGAATACCAAATTCAAGAAGTTGTTCAGAGTTATATCAATCGAATAGAAACGATTGACAAAAATGGGCCTCAGCTGAACTCCATTATCCAAATCAATCCTGATGCGATGGAAATTGCGATGGCATTGGATGAGGAGCTTAAGAAGGGAGTATCCCGTGGACCATTGCATGGCGTGCCTGTCGTTTTAAAAGACAATATTGATACCCATGATAAAATGGAGACAACGGCTGGGTCTCGTGCTCTCCTGGGCTCACATCCATTACAGGATAGTTTTGTTGCTCAAAAATTACGGGAAGCAGGTGCTGTAATCATTGGTAAGGCCAACTTAAGTGAATGGGCCAACTTTCGGGGTGAAATGTCTTCCAGTGGTTGGAGTGGTGTGGGTGGTCAGGCCAAAAACCCTTATGACATTACCAGAAATCCTTGCGGATCAAGTGCTGGTTCTGGTGTGGCGGTTTCTGCCAATCTCACTATGCTTGCCATCGGTACAGAAACCAACGGCTCTATCGTGTGTCCGTCTACTGCGAATGGAATAGTGGGTATCAAACCTACAGTTGGATTGGTGAGCAGATCAGGTATCATTCCTATTTCATTTACCCAGGATACAGCCGGGCCCATGGCACGCACAGTGAGGGATGCCGCTATTTGCCTGGGTGCTTTAGTGGGTGCAGATGTCAACGATAGCAAAACACAGGAAAGCGACAGAAAGGAATTTACCGACTACACACAATTCCTAAAGGAAGATGGTCTGAAGGGAAAAAGAATCGGATTGTACATGGCACCTATGGGGAGAAATAATAAAGTGGACCTGGTGATGAATCAGGCGATTGATTATATCAAAAGCCAGGGAGCTGAAGTGGTGGAGATTCCAAAAATAGGAGCAGATGAAGTAGGGAGATGGTCATTTGAAGTGATGTTGTTTGAATACAAAGATGGGTTGAATAAATATTTTCAATCCCTGGGTCCGGATGCCAAAATCAAAAACTTGGAAGACTTGATCGCATTTAACAAGGAGGATTCAATTGAACTTAAATTTTACAATCAGCGCTATTTGGAAATGGCGCAGGAGAAACCGGGTTTAGATTCAGATGAGTACAAAGAGGTACTAAATAAAATGCTGAAGGGTAGCAGAGAAGATGGAATGGATCGTGTGATGGACGAAAATAATCTGGACGCGATCATTGCACCTACCGGAGGGCCGGCCTGGAAAACAGATTGGACAAATGGTGATTCAGGCCATATAGGAAGTTCATCTCCTGCAGCACGGTCTGGCTATCCTAATATTACCGTGCCCATGGGCTTTATTGAAGGTCTTCCTGTTGGGATATCTTTCTTTGGAAGGGCGTGGAGTGAGCCTTTATTGCTTGAAATGGCGTATGCGTACGAACAAGGAACTCAACATCGAAAGGCGCCTAAGTTTCTCAATTCTAATTACTGATCAAATCTCCAATGAGGCTTCTTGGCATTATATTCTTTATTGCTGGTCTTCCATTTTTTGCAATCGGATTGATATGGCTGCAGTTTACATTAGATGATGTGGACAACGGAGGTTTTGAAATGTTAATTGGGCCTGCTGTGTTTAGCTTAATGGGTTTCATATTTATGGCAATTGGTGGGGGCATGTTGTGGGCGCAACGCAGACTTCAATTAAAAAGGAAAATGCTCATGCAAACTGGCCGAAAATTGAAAGCCATCGTTACCCATATTTCCCAAAACAAAAATATTAAAGTCAATAACCGCCATCCCCATATTGTTACCTGCACAGCGTCCGTTTCCGGAACTGATAAGGAATTTAACAGTGTGAATATCTACGGAAGCCTCCTGCTCAACATTGGTGATGAATTGAATGTGTACATCGATTTTAGAAATCATGACAATTATTGGGTAGAAGTTCCAAAGGATGCTACCCGATGATACTTTTAAAGAAAATGGCTAACATTTTCTGGTTCATTTCGTAAGGGAAATAAAAAACTTTAAGAAATGAGAAAAATCGACATCCTCAACACCATCACGGACTTCCGAAAAGCACCCAATGATATCAAAACACACAATCAGTTGCTTGCTGTGCTCGGAGAAGATAAGGAGTCACAAATAAAGGAGATGCTTGCTGAGCTTTCCAGGGACAGAGTAGTAAAGGAGACAGAATTAAACGGTGAGAAAGCGTACCAGGTGATAGCGAGGTGATCAGGTATTGTTAGAATAATTTCAACTGAACAGGGGAGGTAATTCCATTATATTTCAAGGGACCACTTTTGATGTCGGTCTGAATAGAGAACAACTTTGTTTCTTTGTATCTCGAGGCGACAATGATTTCAGTCTGTCCAGAAATTTCATCAAATAGGTTTTGTACTATCCTTGGTGAATTGTTGTTTCTGGATAAGTGTCCCAGAAAGAGGTGACTCATAAATTCAGGTCTGTGCTCAGTAAAGAGCCTGGCAGCCTGAACATTGGACAAATGACCATACCCACCTCTGATTCTGTTTTTTAAGGCTATGGGGTACCTTCCAGTATCTAACAATTCATCATCGTAATTGGATTCAAGAAAGGCTGCGTGGCATTGTTTGAAGTTTTGAACGACATGATCTGTTATGTTACCAATGTCTGTAAAAACGCCAACATTCACCGTTTCATTGGATATCATGAAGTTGTGGGGGTCAGTGGCATCGTGCAACACTGGAAATGCCCTTACAGTTAGATCACCAATAGCGATGGGTTCGTAAGCCGTGAAGTTATAGGCTTCTGCTTTTTTTAATCGAGCTTTTAAGAGGGTGCGGGTGGTGATATAAACAGGAATTCTATACTTTTTATGAATAGAAGGAATACCATGCACATGATCGGCATGCTCATGGGTAACAAATATGGCTTTTACATTGCCAAGTGACAGCCCCAATCTTTTTAACCGCCTTTCAGTCTCTCTGCAAGAAATCCCGGCATCAATGAGAATGGCCTCATTCTGATTGCCAATGTAGTAGCAATTTCCATTGCTGCCCGAGTTGAGAGATGCGACAAATAATGACATTTAGCAGCGAAGTTAAAAAGAATAATTGCACTCATGGGCATGGAGTGTATTAATGGCACGGCTATTCTTCATAAATTGCTGACTGTGTTTAAAACCTGAGCAATGAATAAGTTTATTGAACTGCCGATAGCGGACGAGGAGGAAGTAAAATCGGTATTGGTGAATGTGGCAAATGTGGGCCGGATATTTCCTGACCCTCAAAACAGCCGCAAGTGTATGGTGGAGTTAAGTTACCACAGCATCAACGATGCGCCAGTATGTTTGGAGGTAAATCTGCCCTACGAAACGGTGCGCTCCTATTTTGTTCCTTAATGCAAGAAAAGACACCCCATATTGAAGATATTAAGGAGGAGTTGATTTTTACCACATCTCGCAGTGGAGGCCCCGGAGGCCAAAATGTAAATAAGGTAAATAGCAAAGTTATCCTGAAGTGGGATGTAGCCAACTCCAACCAAATTAACGAGAATCAAAAAACAATTATTTTCAATAAACTCAAAAGTAGGTTAACTAAAGATCGTGTGCTGGTCCTTCAGGAACAGGAATCGAGGTCACAATTGGTAAACAGGGAAGAAGTTCTTAAGAAATTAAGTGCCTTATTAAAAAAAGCGTTTGTGGTGAAGAAAAAACGGAAACCCACAAAGCCAACTAAAACATCAATTCAAAAAAGAGTAAAGGAAAAAAAGTTAAAAGGGGAGAAAAAGCAGTGGAGGCAAAAGCCCGATCACTAATCACCAGTCATCATCCGTTACGTTTAACTCAAAATTGTCAGCGAAAGCTTTTCCCAGCAAGCCCAGTGTATTGGGTTTCATCCAATCCTGAGACAGTTGCGTTCCGTTGTTTTTACTGCACAATCCGGTTAGGGGTTCTTTTTCCTTAATGGATTTATAACCAATTTCTCCGGTCACCATGATCTTGTTGAAGGTAACACGATAGCGGCCATCCCTAATGGCGACTGACACCTGCCCGCTGAATTTTCCGGTTTGAAGAATCAAAGGAGTTTGTACCTGGCTGAATTGAAATTTAAGATAATCCACTGTCAGGTCTTTGACGTTGAAAGTGATTTCATTTGCACTTACCTTGATGCCAGAGAATTGCTTATTCTTTTTGTATTGTTCCTCCAGCTTGGCATACGTTACATTTTCACCATGAAAAACAGCCTGATAAATGATTTCCTGATCTTGAAGTTTGAAGTCTTCGTATTCGGTGGTTTGTGAAAATCCAACGAGGGGGGTAAAAGCAAGTAAGCAGGCTACAGCGAATTTCATATTGTCTTATTTGTTGTAAAGATACTAACGTTCAGTAAAATGAAATAGTGCACTTGGAGACACTGCTTAAATGAAGAGCGACATTCTATTTTACCAGAATGCCGCCCTGGAAGAGCTTTTTTCCTGCAGTAGGTTTAGGTACTAGTGTAAAAGACCCTTCAACAATACTAAGTTCAATAAAATTGCGCCTATTTCTATCACCCTTTCGTAGGTAATTTCGATACAACACTGGCTGTTTACGTTTTAACTTTTGCAAGCCCCAGTAGGGTAAAGAGCCAATCGGGAAGTGGTTTTGTGGGGTTCCGTTTTTTTACATTTAAATACCAGCCCCATTTTTCCATGATTGGAATTTTATGGGTTTCTACAAATTCAATAAGGGTTCCGTCTGGATCTTCACAGTAGGTAAAATGACCTGCTGCTTTGCCCATATCAAAAGAATTACTGCTGTCAACAGTAAAGGGAAAATTATTTTCTGCGCAGGAGCCGCCCAGTTGTTTCATGCCGTGTACATCAAAGCATACATGAATGAAACCGAGGTCGCCCCAATATCTATTTTCGAATATTTTGTTGGGTGTCTCGTCCATGATTTCAACCAACTCCAGTTCCGTGTCGCCCAGTAAGCGGCTAAACGCGCCAGTCCTTCCGGGTTTACTTTTTAGAAGTGCCCTTCTGAATTTTTTCTTTTCTCCAGGAAGACCTGAAAAATCATCGAATACTTGAGTGTGGTCATAGGTCACATGTTCATAGCCTAGTACCTTTTGGTATAATGGCAGTGCTTTGTCAATATCAGATACACCAATCACGCATCCAAATACACCTCCTGAATGAGAATCATTTTTCTTTAACCAACTGTTCCCTTCGATTACCTGAAAGGTGTTGTTATAGGGATCGTTCACGAAAAAATGTTGGCGCCCATCAGGTCCTGTTTGTAACCCTCCAATGGTTTTTATTCCGTTGCTTTCAAAATGAGAAAAGGATTTTTCAATATTCCTTGATTTCATTTTGATGGCATAGATGCCTGTGTCCCCAAGTGAAGGTTGAACTTTTGGAGGTTGGGGTGTCTTGGAAGTGTACTGCCAAATTTCGAAACCTCCACCACCTTGCCCGTTTATGGCCAAAATGGCAAACCGATCTTCTGCTATGTCGTTGGTGTACCTCGTCATTAAAGAAGCTGTTGCTTTGTCTTTGAAGATCGGAATGTTCATGTCAAAATGATTGCGATACCACGCCCATGCTTCTTCTGCGTCACTAACCCCAATACCTACCTGTTGAATCCCTGCTATTATTGGCAACTTCATTACTCCATTTTATTTCAGCCATAATTTAGCATTCTTTTATAAAGGGAAGCCATTTTTTTTGATGGCCGCTTCAAAAAATACATACTGAAAATAGTAAGGTTGGCAATTTGCACCCTCAGCCAGGAGTTGTAGTTATACTTTCTGGAAGATACAATTATGCATTTGGGGATTATTTTAAATCGATAATTCTTCCTGATGCGCTGAATAATATTATAATCTTCCATGATGACGAAAGATTCATCAAATCCATTCAATTTTTTAAAAAGAGCACTCGTGATAAATAACGTTTGATCTCCACCCCGGCACATTATCCCATTGAAACGGGTACAATAAGCGTTGGCCCTTAATAACCAGTTTTTGGAGTCGAATTGATAACGATAGCATCCCGCAGGGTATCCGGCTTGAACG
This sequence comes from Cyclobacteriaceae bacterium, assembly GCA_039971015.1. Classification (GTDB taxonomy): domain Bacteria; phylum Bacteroidota; class Bacteroidia; order Cytophagales; family Cyclobacteriaceae; genus ELB16-189. Next base: position 505,760 of record JBDVKV010000004.1, on the reverse strand, counting down.
GCCTCCAAAATGTCTGTGGTAAAGCTTTGCAGAAGTTTTACATCTGCATGCACGAAATAGAGAATTTCACCGGATGCCTGAGCTGCACCAAGGTTCATTTGGGTAGCCCTGGATTGAATCTTAGACAATATTATTTTTGCTCCAGCTTGCTGTGCCACTGAAACGGTATGGTCCTCACTTTGCCCATCAACCACGATAACCTCTTTTACTAACTCCTGGCTATTTAGTAAAATGTTTGAAACAAGCCGACCAATGTTCTCCTCTTCGTTAAAAGTGGGTATGATAACGCTGATCTTCAATGTGGTTATCGAGTTAGATCTATTCCGGTATTAAGCGGTTGCTCCTCCACAACTTGAGCCTGCACCTGCGGTACATCCAAAGCAATGTTGATTGACTTGAATTTCCCTATACGTAAGCATTTCAGTGCTCCAGTTAGAAATATGTTGACCAGAGGTGTCTACTTTCATTTCCAACATTTGATTGAAATCACAATCGTATAGATAGCCATCCCATCCAACAGAGATCATATTGCGACACATCACACCTTCAGCGGCTGAGGGATTATAAGAGGCAATTAATTTCTCCATATATCCTTCAAAGTTTCCGCTGGCCAGTAAGTAATCCAGAAAGCGACTAATGGGAAGATTGGTAATGGTAAATAATTGATTGAAAACGATGTTGTAGGGATCCTTTAATTTCTTTTTGAAGTCCTGCTGCAATGATTCTTGAGAACCTGGAAGAAATGCTCCGGATGGATTATAGACCAGATTGAGAATTAACCCGCTATCGTCCATTCCATAGCCAACGTCATTCAACATTTTCAGCGCCCTGATTGATTTTTCAAATACACCTTCGCCACGTTGCGAGTCTGTGCGCATAGCAGTGAAATAGGGAAGGGAAGAGGTCACTTCAATATTGTGCTTCTTAAAGAAATCCGGGAGGTCGTGATAAGAAGGGTTGGCAACAATTATAGTGAGGTTGCAGCGTACGATGATGTTTACTTTTTTGTCAATTTTTCTTATCTCCTCTACAAACCACCGGAAGTTGGGGTTCATCTCAGGAGCCCCTCCTGTGAGGTCTATGACAGCAAAGGAATGTTCTTTAATGACATCAAGACAATGTTGCATCGTTTCGCGGGTCATTATTTCTTTTCTGTCCGGTCCGGCATCTACATGACAGTGCTTGCAAGTTTGATTGCACATTTTCCCAACATTGATCTGAAGGGTATCAATTTGGGTGGGCTTTAAGGGATAAAGATTACTTTGCCGAAGTTTACTTGCAAATGCATCCGGCTCAAATCCTGTAGGTGTTTTTTCGCTAAGTATCCTTAACTCGTATCCAACATCAGCCAACTCACTCTTTCTTGCCTTTAAAGATTTTATCATCACATTGAAAGTTCTTTACATTTATTCATCATTTGTACACTATGCACAAGTGTAGCTCCACTTCTTATAGCGGCTGCTACATGCACAGCCTCCATCATTTGTTGTTCATCACAGCCTTTTTCCATTGAATCTACCGTGTAGGCATCAATACAATAAGGGCATTGCACCGTGTGGGCTACAGCCAGCGCAATAAGCGATTTTTCCCTGGCCGTTAGTGCGCCTTCTTTAAAGGTCTCTCCATAGTAGTCAAAAAATTTATCAGCTAATGGTTTTTGGAATTCGCCAATATTGCCAAATTTTTTCAGGTCTTCGGGGTTGTAGTATGTTTTCATAGAGAGATTATTATTATCTTAATTAAGCTTATTCATTTCATTTCAATATACGCAACAACCCTTTAAACTGGTTTTTAAACAATCCAATTGTTATAAAAATTCGTAGATGTGTAAGGGAAGTGACAATGGCACACTTTTTAGTGTTGTAAACTGCATTAATTATGACAAACACGTACCTCAACAAATGTATACTCTCCATGTTGCTCGTTTTCGCAGGATGGGGGGTATTAGCGCAAAGCAAAGCACCATCACATGATGCATTTGACAAATTGCTTAAAAAGCATGTATTCCAGGATGGAAGGGTTAATTATAAAGGTTTTATTAAGGACTCTGTGCTATTCAACAAATACTTATCTGATTTGTCCAATCATCCGCCCAATAAAACGTGGACCGCCAATGAGGACAAAGCATTTTGGATTAATGTGTACAATGCCTTCACCATCAAATTAATCATAGACAATTATCCGGTAAAGAGCATAAAGGATTTAGGGGGGAGCTTATATAAGATCAATACATCGTGGGATATTCAGTTTATAAAAATAGGGAATGAGGTATATGACCTCAACAATGTGGAACATAGCAAACTAAGAAGAGTGTATAACGATCCAAGAATTCATTTTGCAGTTGTTTGTGCTTCCAAGTCATGCCCACAATTATTGAATGAAGCCTACGTGGCTTCAAGATTGGATGAGCAACTCGATCAGGCTGGTCGCGATTTTTTGAAAAATGATTTTAGAAATAAAATTTCACCAGATAAAGCAGCTGTCTCCAGCATTTTCAAATGGTACAAAGGAGATTTTACAGAGAATGGAACGTTGATTGATTTTCTCAATAAGTACTCACCTGTAAAAATAAAATCCAGTGCAGAGATCTCTTACCTCGACTATGATTGGAGTTTGAACGATTGGCCTTAATATCAGCGAAAGCGAAGGATAGGGCGAGTCAGGCACGTTGGGCCGCCTCCGCCTTTTACACTTATTTCGTTCCCTTCATACTCCATCACTTCACATCCGGCTTGCACGAGTGCTTCTTTGGTTTTGGGGTTACCTTTTACAATCAGACATTTTCTTGGAGCAGTTGCCAGTACATTGCACCCCATAGACTCGAATTCCTCTTCGGGTACTTCCACCAATTCAAAACCTCTGTTGATAAGTTCATTTCTGAAAACGATGGGCATGAGTGGAGAATAAACCACCGCCAGGTTTTTGTCAACAGGGCTCAATATGGACATCAAATGAAATACATCCGAGGGGCCTTTGTAATGGGGTAGAGGCACCACTATAATGTTGATGCCATGAGGAGATAATAAATTCCTTAATTGTTTTATCCCTTCTTCATTGGTGCGATAGGTCAACCCCACCGCTAATGTTTTGTCATCAAGCCATGCTACGTCACCACCTTCAAGGGTTCCCGGTGATTTTATTTCACCCAAAATTTTCATTTGGTACATTTCGTACGCCTCTTTTTCAGCACGAGGCTCTTGTGCACGTCCAGACTTGCCCATGTTGCAGATGATAATACCGTGATCGGTGGCAATGGAGGCATCCCTGCAATAAATCGAATCCATGTTCACCTTATCATCTTGTGGAAGATAATGTAAGTCAGTTCCAGATTTAGCGAGCAGTGCTTCAAACGATTGGTATTCTTCGAGGGCCTTATTAAAATCCGGTTTTGATAAATAGTTAAGGGCCTGCCAATTTTTCTCAAGATGTGAATCATTGAGGAATGCTTCTCTTACCCCTTTGATAAAAACAGATTTAAGCTTTCCGAATTCTGAGTGCGATGTGTATTTCAATTTTTTTGTCTTTTAATAACCATCCAAATGTATAAAGGTATACTGGCAAGTAACAACAGAAAGCCCCAGAATACGGATTCTTGCCCTGTACCTGCAATGGCCCAGAGCGAAAACAGAAATGCACCCATTCCGATGAAAATAGTATTGATCCAACCCTTGGTGTTGAGTAGCTTTTCTTCGGCATATAAAATGATCAGTGAGCCAGCAGAAAAAAGATAAGGAACAAGAATAGTTGTGGTGGTCAGTAAAACCAAAAATTGGAACTGCTCGACTAGTCCCTTTGTATAGTTCATGCCTACCAATAAGGAAACGAAGACACTTGAAATGATTATTCCCATCGCTGGAGCACCTTTTTTATTTTGCCTTGCGAAAATGGAGGGAAACAATTTGTCTTTGGCAATGGCAAACGGAATTTGACCTTGTATGAGTATCCATCCATTCAATGCGCCAAATGCAGATATGGCCACACCAGCACCCACCCAGTATTTTGAGTTTTCTCCAAACATCACTGCCGCAGCATCGGCAAAGGGTGTCACAGAGGTTTGAAGTTCTTCAGGGGAGACAGTGCCAAGAACGGAGAATGTTCCCAGGATATACACTGCAGTTGTTATTAAGGTGCCAATCAAGGTAGCGCGGGGAATGGTCTTCTCTGGATTTTCAACTGCACCGGATGGAATGGTGGCACTTTCAATACCAAGAAATGCAAACAATGTCATCGCTGCAGTAGCAGTGATAGCTTGAAAACTGGAAACACCACTTAAATTGAAAGGCGTAAAATACTCCATCTGAATAAAGAACAGCCCTCCAATAGAGATTAAGAATAGTGGAGCTAATTTAAGTACCGTTGTTACCAGTTGTACTTTTCCACCTGCTCTCACTCCCAATGTGTTGACCCACGTGAGTAACCATATGCTGGAGAGGGCGGTAAGCACAGCAGCAATTGCACTGGTACCCAGCACAGGAATAAATAAACTCATGGCACCAACAAAAGAAACGGCAATGGTGGCATTAGTAGCCAGTGTAGAAACCTGATAGCCCCAGGCTACCAGAAATCCTGGGAAATCACCAAATCCCTTTCTTGTATAGGCATACGGGCCTCCATCTCCTGTGGGCATTTTCTTGCTGAGCTTACCATAAAGCAAGGCGAGAAACAGAGCCCCTCCAGCGGAAAAAACCCATCCTATTAAGCTGATACCTCCATAACTGGCTAACGCAGAGGGCATCAGAAATACACCCGCTCCGATCATGTTGCCAATGACCAGCGAGGTGCTGGTCCAAAGGCCAATTTTTTTTAAAGGTGTTGGAGAAGATTCCATGCATGCTTTCTTAGTTGGAAAAAGAAAGGTACAGATTTACATGGGATAATTGGTGTAATAGGTCACTAACGGCAGCTCAGCAACAGCAAACTATTTGTTAGCTACGTAATCGTAGATGAGTTTTGATGCTTTAGCCATAGCGGCTTTTCCAGCATCCTCATCTTTCAGGTTTTTAGAAAGTGTAACTAATACATACTTCTTTCCATCTGGAAGTATAACAAGTGCTGAATCATGATGTACACCGGTAATGAACCCAGTTTTGTGTGCCACCTTTACTTCTTGAGGGAGTTGTGCAGGAATGATTTCATTAAATTTTTGATCTAACAAAATATCAATCATCTGCTCATCTGCTTCCGGGCTTACCGCCTCCCCCTTGGCAAGTTGCTCAAATATGACCATGAGATCGTAGGCTGTAGTAGTATTACTTAAGCCGGCTTCATAGGCTTTTTGATCTTCAACACCACGCAAAACCAAAATGTCTGGCGCACCAAGATCGCGCATGGTCTGTGTTACTTTTTTTCCGTCAACCAATTCAATTACGATGTTGGTCGCCAGGTTGCTGCTGGATATGATCATGTCATAGACAATGTCGCTCAGTATTTTTTTTGTGCCCACCTGATTATACAATTCCAACTCGCTATCTTCTTCAGGATCCAGACTGTATAGCGTGCTGTCAACAATGCTTTTAAATTGATTTTTCACTTCAATGGAGTCATTGAGAGAAAACTCACCATTGGCAACTTGTTTGTACACTTCGATCATTACCGGAGTCTTCATGGTGCTGGCAGCATGAAATACTTCCTTCTCATTGATGAGTAGGGTTTCTCCGGTTGTTAAATCTTTAAAGGCCACAGCAAAGTCACCTTCAGTTGAGGAGAGCGTGTTTAACACATCTTCCTTCAATTGATTAATCGTAGGTTTTGAAGAACAGGATGAAAAAAGCCAAATGATTCCTATGAAAGAAAGAAGGTATAAATACGATATATTTCTTATCCGCTTCATAGCAATCATTTGGCTAAAATGATCATCAGCTAAAATGGCATTTTAATACTTCGCAGGCTTTCCTTTTGACGATGAGTTGTTGATAAACTCTCTGACATCATCGTTAGCCTTAATCAAATCTTCTGCGCGCAGATACATCATGTGTCCACTGCGATATCCTTTCCAGCTAAAGCGATCTTTCATCTTGCCGCTAGGATCCATGTTCCACATAGAGTACTTGGAGTTGAAGTAAGTAGTGGCACCATCATAGTACCCAGACTGGAACATTACGTTCAGGTAAGGGTTCTGTGCCATTGCCTGACGCAAGTTATCTCCGGTGTGATCGCCAGAACGATCCCATGGATGAACAGGGCCGAACAAGTTATACTTTATGTCTGTTTTGAACTTCAGGTGCTCACGGAGGTAGTAGTTAATGGCGGGTGTAAATGAATGCAGCCATGATGTAAGCTCTGCGCTATAATCAGGATTTTCACCTGCGTCCATTCTGTCAATTCCAAGGTAACGTGAATCAAGACGGCCGATAATAAAACCTTTTGTTCTTAAAAGTTCTTTCCAGAAAGCCCTGGTGTTTACATCCAGGTTGCTTTGAAGAATGTATTCTTCACTCAGTCCTGAATAGTAAGCCATCTTTGTGGCTGCAGCTTTTCTTTTCTGTGGATCTACAAACCCACCCATAGCCATTACAGGAATCAATTCATTGATGGTGTATTGTTCAGCTTCAGCCAATACGACATCAAGATCTTTTGCTTGCAGGGCTGGAGGAAGTACTTTGTGGTACCATGCAGCTGCTGCAAAATAAGGCAATCTGTTCGCGGCTTCTACCGGACCACCTCTTTCAATACCCAGATCAGTTGGTGAAACCAGAATCACACCATTCAAATACATCCATTGTGCATTTTGCAATTCAAGCGCAAGTCCTGAAACGCGTGTAGTTCCGTAGCTTTCTCCGATTAAATACTTGGGAGATTGCCAGCGGTTTTTGCGGGTAACAAATGTGTTTAGCCATTCGGCCAGATACTTAATGTCTGCATTTACTCCGAAAAATGTTTCGCGAGGGGCTTTGTCATCCAATACGCGGGAGTAACCAGTGTTAACCGGATTTACATAAACGATGTCAGCAACATCCAAAACTGTGTTGGGGTTTTCCTTTACTCCATAAGGTTGAACAGGATAACCTTCGTCATCAATAAGTAATACACGTGGGCCTGTGTAGGCAATGTGCATCCATACTGAAGCCGATCCCGGTCCACCGTTAAATGAGATCAAAAGCGGACGTGAAGCGCGATCCTTAACATCGCTTCTTTCATAATAGGTGTAGTAAAGAGAGGCAATTACTTTACCGTCTTTGTCCCAAACTGGTTGGGTGCCTGTAGAAGCAGTGTAAGGAAATCGTTTCCCTTTCACCGTTACTTCGTGTGTGGTAGTAACGGTGGTGTCTGCAGGTAGCTTCCGATCCTGAGCCACACCTGATATCATCAGGCCTACAGCAAGCAAAAAAGTGATATAAAATCTCATGATGTTATTTTATGATTGATGATTTAATTTAATAAGTCAAAATTAGCCCCTTTACTGCTAAATATGTAGAGCTTTTGTTGAGCGGTAATTTTCCTTTTTGCTTATCTTACTGAGGTTAAAAAAAGCACCAAAGTGTAACGTAAAATGACATTCAAAGGTTTAGGATTAATATTAGCTATTATTTCAGTTGCTCTAATCTCATGCTCCCCGGCTAAAAATACTGAATATTCGGTAGGACAAATAAAAACGCCCCAAGGAGAGATTATTTTGTGGCTTTATGATGAAACCCCTAATCATAAGGAAAGTTTCATTCAACTGGCTAATGACGGTTATTGGGATTCTCTCACGTTTAATAGGGTAATACCTAATTTTGTGGCACAGGGTGGGTGCCCCGATACACCGGCAGGATTTACCGATCCGGAATACCTGTTGCCTCCTGAGTTTAATAAAAATCTAAAGCATGAATATGGTGCGTTGGGAGCAGGGAGAGACGGTAATCCGGATAAACTATCTGCCAGATGTCAGTTTTATATTGTCCAAAATAAAGAGGGGGTACACAGACTGGATGGCGACTATACCATATTTGGTAAAGTATTGAAAGGGATGGATATCGTTGATGAGATTGTTAATGTTGACAGGGACTCTACAGATAAACCCATCGTGCCCATTACCCTGGATGTCAATATCCTAAAATACAGCGCTGATCAGTTGAAAGAAATGGGCTTTGATCCTGATCTCGGTTCTACTGAATAGATCAGGATTTGCTAATCACACCTATCTCCTCCAGAGCGGCTAGAAATTCAGTTACTACCTCTAAAGGAATGGGTCCAAATTCGGCAGCCACTGCATTCCTTATTTGAGTGATGGATCGCTTTCCATTGACCAGGTTAAGGATCTCATAGGTGTATTCTCCTGCCGAACCCCATAACCCTCGATAAGAAAATACCCTCAGTTTCGCTGTTTTATCAGCGCCATACTTATCTTCTAAATAATCGTAACCAAAAACCGACATGGGGCCTTTTACTTTTTCATTACGTGTATAAACTATCTTGTTAGTACCAGAAGATGGAGCACCTTTGCCAATTGTTTTTTCCAGGTTAGCGATATAATCATTAAGAGCTGATTGAGTTTTGGAATCAGGTTGAACAAATGAAGTGAGGGAGCCTGCAACCTCTTGTTCATATTGCCAATGATGAAATTTTAGATTTTCCTGTTCTGGCTCATTTAGATAGGGTAAGCGTTCAAGCATTGTCGCAGTACGTACCAATGCCTGATGCTTATATAACGAAAGATAGCTGTTGCTTGACGAAGTTGTAAAATTGGCCAGCACATAGGCACTGGCAGCACCAATAAAGCCAGATCGTTTTAACTTAGTAGGATCAATATTGGCGGGTACATCATAGTTGGTGTGAATATATCGGTCAGGCCAATCGTGAAGATAAATGGAAGGTATACGAAATGAGCCTTCACTAAAGACCTGGAAGTCGCTGCCCATATGAAATTGGCCAAGTACGGCATGAAGATCTTCTTTTCCTCCTTCCAACGACACCATAGGATTGTTAACTGATTCTCCGCTTGCATATTTATCAGATACTTCATTCAGATACATGCCAAATGCCTCGCCAATGTCATTTACAAAACTGGGCAAACTTTTTGGGCTGCGCGATACGTGAAAGATGGCTTTGGTTTCCGGGCCGCCTCCTACCATATCCATGTGTATTACTGCTTTAATTTTTTTTGCTAATGTAGGTCTGTAATTAAGTAATACCGTGGTTCCCTCAATTTCGGGTGACCAAATAAATCGAATGGTTCGCTTTGGTCTTTCAATTTTACCTTCATCAATTAACTTTTTTAATGCTCTTGCTACCTCCAGAATGGTCACCGATCCACTGGCATTATCATTGGCTCCCGGTCGTGGGTGATCAAGGTGACAAGTGAAAGCAATCTCTTCATTTTTTAATGTGGGGTCACTTCCTTCAATAACAGCAGTTAGTATATCATAATTACCCGGATGTTGTCCTGCATCTACTTTAGCACTAAGTTTAATAGCATCACCAGCTTTTAATCGCTTTTGGAAATCGCGTGCCTGCTTTAGGGAAATCATAAAGGCAAAGGTCTTGTCTTCTGCAAAAGTTTCCAGGTGTCCCCACCGGATGAGATTATCATTTTCACCATACCAGGCGGTAGGTTGGTTTTGCGCGTAGCTAATAATTCCTGATGCACCGTACTTTGCAATAGCCAATGGAACGATTGCTCCAGGTTGTGAAGAAGTAAGCACAAGCTTTCCTTTTATACTTTTGTTGGCATAATCTTCATCTGATCTTCCTGTGCCTACATCCACAAGATCTGTAGTCACCTCTCCACTTTCACTGTCCTGCGCCAACACCAGGGGCACAGATTCCCAGCTTCCAATGCGCTCTGCAGGAACCCATTTACCTCCTGAATTTTCTAATTCCCACAATTCTGCAAATTGTACATCCCATGCAGGTCTCGACTTCTGTGTACCATACATGATTTTTCCATCTGCAGGAATTTTGAGCAACTCAATGCCTTCCAAACCATAACTGGATATTTGATCTTGAATAAATTCAACCGCCTTTTGATAGTCTTCCGAACCGCGCATGCGATGTAACCTGGAGAGATATTCAAGGTTTCGTTTTGCCGACTCACCAGATAGTTCATCGTCCAATGCACTTATTAGCGCTTTATCATTAAGAGGAAATAGTTGAGCATAAACAATGGAGCATTGAGAGAAACAAAGGCTGGCAATGGTTAGCAGCGTGGCGAGGATGGTTTTCATAAGAGAAGTTTGAGGCAATTCTATGTGCTATCCCTAAGCTATTAAAAAATTCCCTTTTAGGAGACAATGAGTGACTTAACTTACCCAGATGGGGTATTTATTGATTTTGATGCCAATAATGCTTGAAGCGTTTACTTGAAAGGAGATGTTGGCAAAAAAATTGTCGTCTCAATGCGTTGATAAATAAGAAAGAGCTCAATGCATCATTATGTAAATGGTGCAACATTGAGTTATCTACCGCTTATAAAAATCCTTCTATATAAGGGATTTTTATATGGGGCTTATTATTATAAATTTTCGACTTAATTTAGGTGTAGAATGAATAAACAGTTTGTAATTGTGTGTTTGCTGGGTGCATTGGCTATGCTGAGTCAATCTGGTTGGGCGCAACGATTATCAGGTCCGGTTCAGGAAGTGGTTGATGCGGAAATGGCATTTGCGAAAATGTCTAGAGATAAGAGCACCAAAGAGGCTTTCATGGAGTTCCTGGCTACTGATGCTGTGTTATTTGCAAATGGTGAAGCAGTTAATGGTATGGAGCTCTGGAAAAAAAGACCAGCGACCAACGGAGTTCTGAATTGGTGGCCCGTCTTTGCCGACATTTCATTGGGTGAAGATTTTGGTTACACAACAGGTCCTTATCAAATGAGTAAAGATAAAGACAGTGAGCCCTTTGCTTTTGGATATTACTCCACCGTTTGGAAGAAAAATGGAACCGGAGAATGGAAGGTAGCGGTTGATTTAGGCATATATATTGAAGGACCTGAGGAAGAAAACCGTACCATTCGAACCGTCAGAAGGCCTTCCGGTAAAGGGAAAAAGCCGCTTCCTTCCTCCAAGGAGGATCTTATTTTTATTGAACAATCTTATACCCAATGGTTGAATGAAACAGGTAACTCATTCCTTCCTGAATATTTTTCTAAAGAGTGTAGAATTCACAGGTCTGGTGCAAGTCCATTTACCTCATGGAAGGTGATTGAGGGCATTCGTGAAGAAAAACAGTTCAACTTTGAGCCTGTAGACGCTGATGTTGCCGAGTCTGGCGACTTGGGGTTCACGTATGGAAGAGTAAAAATTGAAAGCAAGGATGGTAACATGGAAAAGGCTTCTTACCTAAGGGTATGGAAGCGAGAACCGGGAACCAACTGGAAAATTGTACTGGATGTGATTGGGAGTTAGAAAGCTTCCCATTGATCTGACAATTGGCCAAAACCCCTGCCAGGTATGATATCAGTCATACGGTCAAGTGACTTTTCCTTGAATTAGCTTCTTTTTCTTACATCCCTGTTGAAAAATAACCAATTCCCTCCGGATACAGCTAACATTGCAGATGGATTAGTGTTAAACTCTATTACCCGCAAGAACAGTATTCAATACCTCTGCAATGACTCGCTTAAAATCCCCATCTATTTTCGCCCTTGGACTTAGGCCCAATACGTTAGGGATATTAACATTTGTATTGCTCCTTTTCTTAACGGGCTATTTCTCTCTAAAACAGTACAACATTACTACTGATAGAGAAACTTTTGAGGCTTACACCCTGGTCAATGAAGCGAAAAACAGAATACAGGAGGTATTCAGTTACAGTATCTCCGCGACTGAACTTCTATCATTCCTTGTTCAGGAATATGACGAGAAGGTAATCAATGATTTCGATTCCATTGCATCCAAAATTTTAAAACCACAACAGTATATTGACGCTTTGGAATTATTACCCAATGGAATCATTTGTTGTGTTTATCCTTTGGAAGGTAATGAACCGGTTATAGGGTACAATATTCTGGAAGACCCCACTCGGAATAGGGAAGCATTTGAAGCCATTGAAAGGAAGGAATTATTTTTTGCAGGACCATTCACTTTAAAACAAGGGGGCACTGCACTATTGGGGCGATTACCCATATTCAAGGATGGAAAATTCTGGGGCTTCTCCGCTGTGTTGATTCACTTGTCTACTTTGCTGGAAGCAGCTAACATTGATACCTTGGCGCATAACGGGTTTCGATTTCAGCTTTCTAAAATAAACCCCAACACAGGTAAAGAGGAGTACTTCCTGAAAGAGAATGACGCGGGCACGAAGACTTATACATCTCAGGTCATAATCCCTTCAGGTGAACTCAAAATTTCAGTTGTCCGTCTTGACAACAGCCACGCCATAAAAGAAACTATACCTATTCTTATTTTTGGCTTACTGCTATCTTTTACCGGGGCGGCTTTTGTAAGAATCATGAGCAAGATGCCTGTAACTCTTGGTCAGAAATTGGATCAAACTGAAAGAAAATATAAGGAAGTATTTGAAAACACTTCCGAAGGAATTTTCAGAAGTACGATGGATGGAAAGCTATTATTGGCTAATCCGTCCCTGGCCAGATTGTTTGGATATGAATCTCCGGAGGAGATGCTGGAACAGGTAGAAAATATTGGAGATCAGCTTTATTATTCCACAGAAGACCGGGAACGGATGCTTGGTGACTTACTCGTCAAAGGGTCGGTAACTAAAATGGAATTCCAAAGCCTTACCAAGGATAAAAAAAAATTGTGGATCAGCGTAAGTGCCCACCTTTCTTACGAACAAAACAATACCATCTCCTATATCGAGGGAACCATCACGGATGTTACAGTGCGTAAAAATGATCGTGATAAACTCAATGAGCAATTTGAAGTTTTAATGAAATATGCATTTATCAATTCCCATGAGGTGAGGGCACATGTAGCCACTTTACTTGGGTTGGTAAATTTATTTAAAGAAGGTCACATCACAGAAGAAGAGAAAGACCATGTCATTAAATTAATAGGTTCAGAAACGGCAGCATTGGATAAAGTAATCAGAGGGCTTTCTTCGTTGATCAACGAAGTGGAGGAATATTAATAGATTGCACCTCCTAACTTCATGATAAACCTGGATAAATTTAAGGAGAAGGCGGAGAAAAACGCCAAAATAAATAAAGGATATCTTACCCGACTTAAACGGTTGGATGCCCGCAAAGTCGATGGAGCATTTCATGAAATGCATGAGGAGGTATTTCAAGAGATGGATTGTCTTGACTGTGCCAATTGCTGCAAGACCACCAGCCCTATTTTTTATGAAACGGATATTGAAAGGGCCGCCAAAGCGCTTCGCATCAAGCCTGGGGATTTTGTAGAAAAGTATTTAAGGGTTGATGAAGATAAAGACTATGTGTTAAAATCTTCTCCATGCCCCTTTCTTGATGGTGAAAATTATTGCAGCATTTATGAGAGCAGACCCAAGGCTTGTCGGGAGTATCCGCATACCGATAGGAAAAAGATGGTGCAGGTAATGGACCTGACCTACAAAAACACGCTCGTGTGTCCTGCCGTATTGGAAATGGTAGACCGGCTGAAAAAGTCCGGACTGGGGAAATAAAAAAAGGTCAGCTCTCAAAGAACCAACCTTTTGAAAAATCAAATTCTATTTAGGCTACTTGAGCAGCAAGTTTTTGTGCCAGTACTGACTTTGGAACTGCACCCACTTGCTTGTCAACGATCTCTCCTCCTTTGAATACCAACAAAGTTGGAATGGAACGAATGCCAAATCGGCCAGCTACTCCAGGGTTTTCATCTACATTGACTTTTGCAACAACTGCTTTGCCTTCATATTCACCCGCTAGTTCTTCCACAACAGGTCCTATCATTTTACAAGGTCCACACCATTCTGCCCAAAAGTCTACTAACACTGGTTTATCTCCTTTGATTGCTTCATCAAAATTTGAGTCGTTAAGTTCTAATGTTTTGCCCATTTCGGTACGTTTATTATGTATTATTAATTTGTTCAAATAGCCAACACAAATATAGTTCTTTTTGTTCCTGTCGGGATAGGGGTAGCCAATTTCGTCAGTAGGCCGACCAATTAAAATACTACCTCCACCTGCAAATCTGGAATTTTCTTGATTTTTTTCACCATGTCGTTGATGGGTCTTACCCTGTATTTCCTCGATAACAACTCAAGATTGATGTTTTCCTTGTCATCCTGCAATCTCAGGTAAAGGGGACAATCACCGGAAAATTCTGTACACAGTTCTTCGATTTGAGTAATCATTTCAGAGCTGATGGAGGAAGTATCCATCTTGAGCTGAAGGCCTTTGGTGCGTTTAAGTCCCAATTCATTCAATAAATCAATATTCCTGATTTTAAACTCAAGACTTTGATCTCCCCAGGCTTTGCGCAAAATGTTGCCCTCCACAAACAGGAACAATCCCGGCATGAGGAAAGACTTATATTTTAAGTAATCTTCACTCCACATCATAAATTCAAACCGCCCGCTGTAATCCTCCAAAATCAATTTACCAAAAGGCTTGCCCGTTTTCGTCATCCGGTGCTCAACAGATGCGACAATTCCTCCCACTTTAGTCTCCCTACCTTCGTTGCCTTCTAATTCGGCCAACTGACTAAGGGGTGTATTACAAAAGGCATCCATTTCAAATTTGAAATTATCCAGTGGATGTCCTGAAATGTATACGCCCACTACTTCTTTTTCAAAGTGAAGTTTTTCGATTTCACTGAAGGGCTCAATGGCATCTACTTTGGGCAATGGCATTTCGGTGCCTGAAGAGCCACCAAACATATTCACCTGTGCACTTTCGAGTTCTTGCTGCATTTTGGCAGCATATCGCGAAAGTTTTTCTGTTAAAGTGATATCACCATCTTTGGCGTAAACAAATTGTCTTCTGTGAAAATCCGGAAAGCAGTCAAACGCGCCAGACAACGCCAGGCACTCCAGTGTTTTCTTGTTTACTGCCCGTTGGTTGACACGGGTCGCAAACTCAAAAATGTCTTTGAATGACCCTTTGCTTTCTCTTTCCTTTATGATTGACTCAACTGCTGCTTCACCTGCTCCCTTGATGGCGCCTAGTCCAAACCTGATTTCTCCTTGTTTGTTCACCTCAAAGAACACCCCTGACTCATTGATATGAGGACCAAGTACTTCAATGTTTTGCTTTCTGCATTCTTCAATAAAGAAAGTGACCTTATCAAGATTGTTTTGAGAGTGCGTTAAAACCGCGGCCATGTATTCAGCCGGATAGTTGGCCTTGAGATAAGCCGTCTGGTAGGCAACTAGCGAATAACAGGTAGAGTGTGATTTGTTAAAAGCGTATTGCGCGAATGCTTCCCAGTCCTTCCAGATTTTTTCTGCTACTCGCTCGTCATGTCCATTGCTCTTACATCCGGCAATGAATTGATCCTTCATTTTGTCCAACACTTCTTTCTGCTTCTTTCCCATTGCCTTACGCAGTACATCGGCATCTCCTTTAGAGAAATTGGCCAGCTTCTGCGAAAGCAACATCACCTGCTCCTGATAAACGGTGATGCCATAAGTGTCTTCCAAAAACTCCTCCATGATAGGGAGGTCATATTTGATAGGTTCCTTGCCGCTCTTACGGGCAATGAAATTGGGAATGTACTCCATCGGACCCGGACGATACAGGGCGTTCATGGCAATCAGGTCGGCCAGCTTATCAGGTTTTAATCCCTTTAAGTGGTTTTGCATTCCTTCCGACTCAAACTGGAATGTGCCTGTTGTTTCACCCCGTTGATAGAGCTGGAAAGTTTTCTTGTCATCCAATGGAATGGTGTCGATATCAATTTCAACACCATGACGTTTTTTAATATTCTTTAAAGCCGTTTTGATGATGGTCAGGGTAGTCAAACCCAAAAAGTCCATCTTCAACATCCCAGCGCTTTCAACAACACTGTTGTCAAATTGAGTCACCAGCATTTCAGAATCGCGTGCCGTAGAAACAGGTACCAATGAGGTAAGTGCTTCAGGAGTAATAATCACTCCACAAGCGTGCGTGCCTGTATTGCGCAAAGACCCCTCTAAAATTATCGCCTGTTTAAGTACCTGTGCCTTTAAGTCTGTACCTTTCTTGATATCCTTCAATTCCTTTACTTCTTCAAATGCTTTTGCAAGTGAGGTACCGGGTCGCTCTGGTATGAGCTTGGCCATATTATTGGCATCGGATAGAGGAAGTTCCATGACACGCGCACAATCCCTTATGGAAGATTTCGCGGCCATGGTACCATAGGTAATGATCTGTGCTACCTGACTCTTACCATATTTTTCAATGACATATTGAAGCACTTTGTCGCGTCCTTCATCATCAAAGTCAATATCAATATCGGGAAGTGAAACCCTGTCAGGATTGAGGAAACGCTCAAATAGAAGATCATAAGCGATGGGGTCTACGTTGGTGATCCCTGTGCAATAAGCCACCGCAGATCCGGCAGCAGACCCTCTACCAGGACCAACGGACACCCCCATCTCCCGTGCTTTGCTTGTAAAGTCCTGTACAATCAAGAAGTATCCTGGGTACCCTGTTTTTTTGATGGTCTCTAATTCGAAGTCTAGCCGTTCCTTTATCTCTTCAGTAATTTCTGGATATCGCTTTTTAGCTCCCTCATAGGTAATGTGTCGCAAGTAGTCATCTTCCGTTTCAAATTCTGGAGGAATGTTAAACTTTGGTAGCAACACATTTTGACGCAAGTCATATGCCTCTACCTTATTGATAATTTCGTTGACGGTTTCAATGGCTTCGGGCAGGTCATGAAATAGGGATTTCATTTCCTTCTGTGACTTAAAATAGAATTCGTCATTGGGCATGCCATACCTATACCCACGCCCAGACCCAATGGGAGTCGACTGAAATTCACCTTCCTTTATGCAAAGCAATACATCGTGTGCATTGGATTCTTCTTTCTCCAGGTAGTAGCACTCGTTGGCAGCGTAATATTTTACATTGTATTTTTTACAAAACTTCAGCAAGGTTTCATTAACACGATCTTCCTCAGGAAGTCCATGGCGATTCAATTCAACGTAGAAATCTTCTTTGAACAATTGATGCCACCATTGAAAGGCTTCTTCGGCCTGCCTTTCACCCACGTTCAAAATGAGATGTGGCACTTCACTGTGCAATCCACCGGTGGAGGCAATTAACCCTTCTTTATTATTTTCAATCAGTTCTTTGTCAATACGAGGGTAAATCCCATAAAGCCCTTCGGTAAACCCTAGAGAACTTAACTTGGCTAAATTCAAATACCCTTTTTTGTTTTTGGCAAAGAGTACCTGGTTATTTCGCTTATCAGGATTGTCTTTGGTGAATTTGAGTTTTAATCGCTCCTCTGCTAAAAAAAACTCACAGCCTACTATGGGTTTTATTTCATGCTTCAGGGCTTCGGTCACAAACTTGAAGGCACCATACATGTTGCCCAGGTCAGTAAGCGCTACCGCGGGAAGGTTTTCTTCCTTGGCCTTGGCAATAATGGCTTTAACAGGAGGAGTGGCCTGTAAGACTGAATATTGAGAATGGGTGTGCAGATGACTAAACGGAAGATCAATTAAGTCTTCGGCCTTTACATTTGTATTGTAGTCGGCATCTTCTACTTTTTCTCGTTTTGTCGAATTACCCGCATCAAGACTAGGCTCCTCATACTCAATTTCACTGATGTCGGTATCATCATGAGGGTTAACTACTTTCTCTTTAATTAATCCAAAGAAAGACCTTGCCGTTGCATCCACATCGTAGGCAGCATCGTGCGCATCTTCAATGTCCTTCCCAAAAAGCTTTTGGTGCAGTTCATTCAGGCGAGGCATTTTTAACCTGCCGCCAATACCACCTTTCAGTTGACAAAATTCTGTGGAAACTATTCCTGTATCCAGTCTGTCGAGTGCAAGAAAAAAATCGGGTTGGAGGGATTGCCTGATGTACTCGGCACCGATGATATTAATATCAAATTCGATATTGTGACCTACAAGAAGTTTTGTGCGATCAAGGTCCTTGATGAAAGTACTCATCACTTCCGATAACTTGATCCCTTCTTCCTGCGCTCTCTTTGTGCTTATTCCATGTATCTGTTCTGCATTGAAGGGAATATCAAAACCATCTGGTTGTATAATATAACTGTGCTGAGAAAGGAGTTTACCCTTGTTGTCGTGCAATTGCCAGGCAAGCTGAACCAGCCTGGGCCAATTGTCTAAGTCTGTAATTGGCGCAGTCTTATTGTGCGGAATCCCCGTGGTTTCCGTATCAAAGATTAAATACA
Source organism: Cyclobacteriaceae bacterium (assembly GCA_039971015.1). Lineage (GTDB taxonomy): Bacteria > Bacteroidota > Bacteroidia > Cytophagales > Cyclobacteriaceae > ELB16-189. The sequence goes on along the minus strand of JBDVKV010000004.1, from coordinate 487,560 downwards.
TCGATCGTGATTAGTGGTTGTCAAAATGTAAAAATACGCTTAAAGCGCAGTGCGGGCAACCGTGGTAAAATTCCCAAAATGAGAATTATTTCCTGAATTTAGACTTTAAATATTCAAAAATGCCTTTTTTAGACTGATTTGGAGGTTGGAATAGGGTTTGGTTGATATGACGTGTTATATAAAAGGAAACGTCATGAATTGGTTAAAAGCATTTAAAGATTTTGTGAAAAGGCAGTGGTTCTTGTTAATCATGTTGGGTGTACTATCTCTCGTCTTTTTCCTGTATTCAATCTTTTAATGGCGTATTTCCGTTAAGATCATCTAATAGCCTAAAAAACCATCATCAGATTGTTTGTTACCGCTTTCAGGAGTATTTTTGGCTCGTTCGAAAACAGCACAGCGCTTTTTGAAATGCGTAAGGAATGTTTTTCACTTTTGATTTTCACAATCAAACCTGAGCATTCTGACTAAAGACAAAAAACAATAACGGATGAAATGGTTTACAACCCTCTTCTCAAGTGCACTTGGAAGAAAATTGCTCATGGCCTTAACTGGCCTCTTCTTAATTACCTTTTTAGTAGTTCATCTCATCGGTAACCTTCAGCTCCTAAAAGGCGATGGCGGCCAGGCCTTTAATATCTATTCCGAATTCATGGGGCACAACCCTTTGATTCAAACGATATCCAAGGTCAACTTTGCCCTCATAATGATCCATGTGATCTGGGCCATCTTGATCACAAGACAAAACAGGGCCGCAAGAGGACAAGGTTATGCTGTTAACAATAAGTCTTCTCATTGGACTTCTCGAAACATGGGGATACTCGGTACCATCGTATTAATATTTTTGGTAATCCACCTTCGTCATTTCTATGCTGAGTTGCATTGGGGTACTACGCCAATGGTCACCTATGATGGCAAAGAAATGAGCGATGCCTACTCCCTTGTATCTTATTGGTTTGGCAAAGCATGGTATGCTGGTTTATATGTAGTATGTATGATTGGCCTCGCTTTTCACCTGTGGCACGGATTTGCAAGCGCATTTCAGACCCTGGGGCTAAACCATGTGAAGTATAATCCTGTTATCAATTTTGTGGGAAGAGCTTTTGCAATTATTGTTCCGGCACTTTTTGCACTCATTCCAATAATGATGTTTTTAAAATAATTATAGCCATCAAGTATTATGACGCTAGATTCTAAGATTCCTGAAGGCCCGATAGGGGAGAAATGGACCAAACATAAATTCAACCTTAAGTTGGTCAACCCGGCCAATAAAAGGAAGTACACAGTTATTGTCGTAGGAACGGGATTGGCAGGAGCCTCTGCAGCCGCCTCTTTGGCAGAATTGGGTTACAATGTAAAGTCTTTCTGTTTTCAGGATAGTCCGAGACGTGCACACAGTATTGCCGCCCAAGGGGGTATCAATGCCGCCAAGAACTATCAAAACGATGGGGATAGTGTATATCGACTTTTCTATGACACTGTTAAAGGGGGAGATTATCGCTCCCGTGAAGGGAACGTGCATCGCCTCGCTGAAGTCAGTGTCAATATTATTGACCAATGTGTAGCGCAAGGGGTACCCTTCGCCAGAGAATATGGTGGTCTGCTGGACAACCGCTCTTTTGGTGGTGCCCAGGTATCAAGAACATTTTATGCCAGGGGCCAAACTGGACAACAATTATTGTTAGGTGCCTACAGTGCATTGAACAGACAGATAGCCAACGGGAAAGTAGAAATGCATGCCCGCACAGAAATGCTGGATCTGGTGATGGTAGATGGAAAAGCACGTGGTATTATCACTAGAAACCTCATCACAGGTAAAATAGAATCGCACAGTGCCCATGCAGTATTGCTTTGCACGGGAGGATATGGAAACGTTTTCTTCCTCTCTACGAATGCGAAAGGATCCAACGCTACTGCCGCTTGGCGTGCACACAAGAAGGGTGCTTTGTTTGGCAATCCTTGTTTTACACAAATTCATCCAACCTGTATTCCTGTTTCCGGAGATCATCAGTCGAAACTGACATTGATGTCGGAGTCATTGAGGAATGACGGAAGGGTTTGGGTACCCAAAACAGCTAAACCGGGATTGAAAGCGAAAGACGCTGTAAAAATTCCTGAAGAGGAGCGCGACTATTATTTGGAAAGAAAATATCCATCCTTTGGTAACCTTGTTCCACGTGATGTGGCTTCAAGAAATGCAAAAGAAGTATGTGACGAAGGAAGAGGTGTTGGTTCTGGGTTAGCAGTATTCCTTGATTTCTCTGATGCGATAAAACGCTTGGGTAAGGATAGCATCGAAGCAAAGTACGGTAACCTCTTCGATATGTACGCGCAGATTACAGGAGACAATCCCTACGAAATGCCGATGATGATTTACCCGGCTGTTCACTACACCATGGGTGGCCTTTGGGTGGATTACAACCTGATGACCAACGTGCAGGGATTGTATGCTTTGGGTGAAGCCAACTTCTCTGATCATGGTGCCAACCGTTTAGGTGCGAGCGCTTTGATGCAAGGTTTGGCAGACGGATACTTTGTGATTCCTTACACACTTGGCGATTACCTGGCCAATTTACCTTATGAGGAGGTAAGCACAGACCGGCCTGAGTTCAAAGAGGCCATGGAAAATGTGAACAGCAGAGTCAACAAATTACTGAGCATCAAAGGAAATAAAACAGTTGACCAGTTTCACCGCGAGTTAGGGCTGACCATGTGGGAATATTGTGGTATGTCGCGAACAGAAGAGGGTTTGAAAACGGCCAAGAAGAAAATTCAGGAGCTAAGAAAAGAATTCTGGGAAAATGTCAACGTAGTAGGTGGATCAGGAGAACTCAATCAGGAGCTGGAGAAGGCCGGACGTGTGGCAGACTTCATGGAACTGGGAGAACTGATGGTGGATGATGCGCTCAACAGATCAGAATCATGTGGTGGTCACTTCCGCGAAGAGTCGCAGACTCCAGAAGGAGAGGCAAAAAGAAAGGACGATGAATTCTCATACGTTGCCGCATGGGAATATAAAGGTGATAATCAGCCCGAGGTGCTTCATAAGGAAGAACTGAAATTTGAAAATGTAAAACTCACACAGCGTAGCTACAAATAATTATGAAGATCACATTAAAAGTTTGGAGACAAAAAAACAGCGAAACAAAGGGAGCATTTAAAACCTATCCCGTTGACGGTGTGTCAGAAGATATGTCCTTCCTTGAAATGATAGATATTCTGAACGAAAGTCTGGTGAAAAAAGGGGAAGAACCTATCGCCTTTGACCATGACTGTCGTGAAGGTATTTGCGGTATGTGCAGTCTCTACATTAATGGGCGCCCTCATGGACCTGTTCAAACTACTACCTGTCAGCTACACATGAGGTCGTTTAAGGACGGTGAAACCATTACGGTAGAACCATGGCGTGCAAAGCCTTTCCCAGTTATCAAAGACCTGGTGGTGGATCGCTCTTCTTTTGATAGAATACAACAGTCAGGTGGATATGTTTCTGTCAACACAGGCGGAGTACCAGATGCTAACGAAATCCCAATTCCTAAAAGAATTGCCGATGAGGCGTTTGACTCGGCTACTTGTATCGGCTGCGGTGCTTGTGTGGCTGCCTGTAAAAATGCCAGTGCTATGCTGTTTGTGAGTGCTAAAGTATCGCAATTTGCACTCCTTCCTCAGGGGCAGGTGGAAAGAAAAACCCGCGTGGAAAAAATGGTGGCGCAAATGGATGAAGAAGGATTCGGAGCGTGTACCAATACCAAAGCTTGCGAAGCTGAATGTCCCAAGGATATTAAGATTACGAACATTGCACGACTCAATAGAGAATATTTTAGTGCCAAGTTGAGTTCGAATAACGTTTAAAAAAAGAAGGTTATAAAAAAAGGCCTCGTTGGATTTACCAGCGAGGCCTTTTTCTTTAATATCAATTTCGTTACTCACTTTTACATACTCCGATACCAACACGGCCGTTAAAACCTTTGCTGGCAATGGCTCCAATGTTTCCTCCAGCCAGTACAATATCTCTTTCAGGGCCTACATCAGACAAGTGGATTTTAATAGATGCTTCTAACCCGATAAGGTCGGTATAGCTGAGTTGGGTTTCATCGGCCAGTTGCACAAAATTGGTTTCACTGCGGCCAGTGCTGCCAAGTACAGGGTTGAGGAGGGCAGCCACTTCTGCATCCGGTTCAGAAATATCTCCCATGTGCAGGTGCACGGGCAATTCTACATCACCATCCGTTCCCTCAAGATTGACCACAATCAAGGCAGACCCATCCCTTTTTTCCTTAAAGGTAACGGTTCCGCTTACCGCAAAATCTGAAGTTTGTTGAAGCGCATAGGTAGCCTCGTTTCCGGTCAAATCCGATACACTTTGGCTTTCCTCACAGCCATAAAGAGCAACAACAACTATTAGTACACCTATCCAACTTTTCATAATTCCTTCCGTTCTATGTTAAAATTACAATTTTTTAAACGATCTTATCTTGTCCTACCGTATTAACAAAGTAGATTTGTTTTCAATTATCCGGCTTTTTTGGCACGGATGTGGTTATAATAGTATAACAAACACATTAACCTTTTAGTTGGTGAATCGACTTTATTTTATCCTTATAGTATGCCTTGGGTGCAGCCCTTCACTGACCAACAGCAGTTTGAAGACGGATTTGCAAAACCCTCGTCCTGAGTGGCTCAGTGCCAAGCCTATGCAAGATCGCTATTATATTGGTATTGGGCATAGCGTAAAAGACGGGATTAACAACTACATACAGTCCGCGAAAAGCAGCGCATTGGAAGACATTATCTCCGAAATCCGTGTAACGGTATCCTCCACTTCCGTGTTGAGTCAGATCGATGCCAATAAGGAGTTTCAGGAGCGGTATGAGCAAATCATAAAGACCACCGCATCGGACGAGCTGCAGGAATATGAGCAGGTAGATGCCTGGGAAGACGATCAGAATTACTGGGTGTATTACCGGCTTTCAAAGCAACGCTACAAAGAGATCAAGGACGAGCAGAAGCGCAACGCGGTCACCCTGGCGCTTGATTTTTTTACCAAAGCAAAACAATCAGAACGAGCCGGAGAGGATATACAGGCACTGGGCTTTTATTTCAAGGGGTTTGGAGCCATTGAAAAGTACCTGGGAGACCCTATCCGATTGGAATACGAGGGAAAAGAAATTTTGCTAACTAATGAGATTTACGCCTCCATCCAGCAGATCCTTGACCGCATTCAGCTGATAGCCAATCCAAGTGAAATCATGCTCAACCGCAGGGTAGCAACAGGTACTGAAACGGTAAATGTTACCGCAGTTTATAAGGATTCAAAAAAGGCTATTCCTGATTTGCCATTAAAGGCATCTTTCGAAAAAGGGGCCGGTGATGTTTTTCCTGAATACAAAACGGATGCATCTGGCCAGAGTAAAATTCTAATTACCAAGATCAGCTCCAAAGATGTGGAGCAGACAGTTGGAGTAAAGGTAAACATGCTCAATTTTGCGGGAGCCAATGCCTCACCGATTTATTCATTGGTAGCAGAACGGATGGTAGCCCCTAAGGTAAATATCCTGCTGAAGGTGCAGCGTCCAATTGTTTACATCACCTCCGATGAAAAAACATTGGGCGTTAATAAATCCAATGACCAGATCACCAACCGGGTGAAAAACTTCCTGACAAGTTCGGGGTTTGAGTTTACCGATAACCGGGGCAAAGCAGAATTGTGGATGGACATCAACGCCAACTCGGAAAAAGGTGCTGTGTCCGGAAGTATTTATATTACCTATGTAACAGCGGTAATTAAGGTGGTTACCCTTTCGGGTAATAAGGAGATTTATGCCACCACACTGGACAGGATAAAAGGGTATAGCCTCGACTACGAGCGATCCAGTCAGGAGGCATATAATAAGTCGCTGGAAGTACTGGAAAAGGAAAAATTACCAGAATTACTCAATGCGATTTTGCAGTAAAAAGGGCTAAAAATCGAAAAATAATGAGTTGGCCTTATAATTGCATTGTTTAACTTGCAGAACCAAATAAGAAATCGAATATGAAAAATTTAACTAAACTATCATTTATCCTTGTTGCCGTGGCAGCGCTTTTGATTGCCGGCTGTAAAGGAAAGGAAAAGCTTCCTCAAGGTGAGCAGGAAATTATAGTACCTTGTTCCGGACCGGACTTTTTCACGACCAATAAATACTTCAGGGCCAATTCAATTGGTGAAAGCCAGGATCAGGTTACCTCCAAGAAAAAGGCGTTGACTAACGCAAGAAATGAGTTGGCGCAAAGCATTCAGACTACTGTAAAAACTGTTACTGACAACTACGTGAATTCACGTGAGATGAATAACAAAGAGCAGGTAGAGGAAAGATTTGAGAGCCTGAACAGAGAGGTGGTAGACCAAACCATAACTGGTGTACGTACCCTTTGCGAAAAGTTGGTAAAAACTGAGCAGGGAACTTACAAAACTTATGTGGCCATCGAGCTTTCTGCTGACGAGTTGGTATCAAAGTACAACGAGCGTCTTTCTAAAGATGAGATGTTGAAAATCGATTACGACTACGAAAAGTTCAAAGAAACTTTCGAGAAGGAAATGGCGAAAATGGGTAACTAATTACCTGAATAAAATTGAAGAGCCCCTTGATTCAAGGGGCTCTTTTTGTTTAATATAACTTGTAAAAACATGTCTGCGGGATATTCAGGAACACCTTTAATCAAAAAGCTTGGTATTAAATCGGGGTTTGCTATCCGGATACTGCATGAACCTGAAGCCTACTGGGATTGGATAAGTCCATTACCGGAGGAAATAAAAGTATTGACCCGCACAAAAAAAGAAGGCGCTGACTTTATCCATCTTTTCTCCAAAGAGAAGAAAAAATTTGAAAAAGAATTTTTGAAACTTAAAGCGGAGTTAAAAAAAGATGGCATGTTATGGGTATCCTGGCCCAAGAAATCCTCCAAAGTAGCATCCGACCTGGATGAAAACATCATCCGTGACTTCGGCCTCACCAATGGATTGGTAGATGTAAAAGTCTGTGCAGTGGACGAGGTGTGGTCGGGATTAAAATTTATGTATCGGGTAAAAGACCGATAGCCTAAAACTGCATTCTGGATCTTCTGTTGAAGAACGGCTTCAGTATGGTCCTGTCCAGCAAAAGAAACGCAAGCCCCATATTCAAAGCGATGATGGAGTTGACGATCAGTTTTCCATTGAAAGGTATTGTGGGTAAAGTTGGCGTAGTTACTCCAGTGGGCAATTTGATTTGGTTCAAGGAAAGCATACCATTGAGCTCGTTGAATACACCTGTATCTACCAAACTGGCACCAATGCCCATAGCTACCAAAATACCAGCCAGTAAGATCAAACCATTTTTAGGGGTAAGCATGGAGGCAGCAGGTACCTTGTCGAGGTTTCCCATCACTTTCGAAGTGAAGTTGTCAGAGGGCTGAAGCAGGGTGTTGCGCTCCAACGACTGCTGTATTAATCGCAATACTTCCAGTCTGTTCCGCAGCTCCTCTGAAGTGTTCAACCCATTCTTTAGTTTTTCCAGCTTCTCCCCAGCCAGCTCTCCGTCAAGGTAGGCGATAAGTAGCTTGTCAATTTCTTGTGATACCTTTTTCATATCAATGATACTATAAAGTTAATGCTTCTTTTTGTAAAATGCTTTTCAACTCATCGGCCATGCGTTGTCTGGCACGATGAATTCTCACTTTTGTGGTGTTCATTTTCTGTCCCATAATGTCTGCCACTTCCTCCAATGAAAATTCTTTTAAGTAGAACAGTTGAAGAGAAAGCCTGTCGGCCTCATTCAATCTGTTTAATGCCTGATCTATAAACACTGTTTTATCGTCTTTTTCCAGTGTATTATCAGATTCACCAGCTTGGTTAATAGTGTGGTCAATCGATTGAAAAACTCTTTTGTTCTTGCGTTTATAGCTGATAGCTGTATTAAAAACAATCCTGTACAGCCAGGTAGAAAATCTAGCACCTCGTTTAAAACCTTTGAGATAACGGAAGGCTTTAATAAAAGCATCCTGTGCCACCTCTTCTGCATCGGTTTTATTCTCCGTTACTTTATAGGCAATGGTAAAAGCATAACTTTTATACTGGTCTACAAGCTGCGCGTAAAGCTGCTTTTCACCTGCTAAAATGCGGTCAATAAGGGTATTTTCTTCCTGAACTGTGATCACGTGCCTTGGACGCAGTGTTTAGTGATTAAGTTACACAATAATAGTGGCGGGCGTGATAAATATTTTTTTCAGTAGCTTGTAACCACGGTAGTGGGGGTTGCGTCAAAAGGCCAAAAACAATAAAACTATGGATGTAGCAGTATTAGGGGTGATGATCCCCATCATCGGAATAATCGGAGCCTTTATCATAATAGGTTATTTACGGAAATTTCAGAACATGGAACGGATGGCCATCATCGACAAAGGCCTTGACCCTTCATTGTTTAAATCCGAGCGTGTTACAGCAGCGGCACTTCGCGCCTCCCTTCTATTGATTGGAGCAGGACTGGGCTTGCTGATGGGCTATTGGCTGGACAGTACATTTGGTATGGATGACGTAGCCTACTTCTCTATGATCTTCATTTTTGGAGGAATCGGATTGGGTGTTGCCTATTTGGTGGAGGAACGCAAAAACAAGGAAGAAAAATAATCTTCAACCGTTATCTGCCCGTACGGTGGATAAGCAATCTCCCACTCAAGTTGAAGGGAGATTGCTGCGATGATAAGTATTCAGGACTAACCGTACAACCAAAGTCCTATGGTGAGCATCGCCACTGAAATCAGAATAATAGAAAAAAGATTGACCAAAATCCCTGCCCGCATCATTTGCTTTACAGAGATGTGTCCGCTTGCAAATAGGATGGCATTGGGTGGTGTGGAGATGGGCATCATGAATGCACAACTGGCAGCAAAAGATACGGGCATGGCAAGAATGATAGGATTGATTTGAAGCCCATCAGCAATTCCTAAAACAACAGGTACAAAGATCGTAGTGAGTGCCACGTTGCTCATCAATTCCGTTAAAAACATCGACAACCCTGAGAGCGTAACTATCAATGCTCCGGTTGATAAATTTCCCTGCTGGGCGATTTGATCTCCAATTAACTGCACCAACCCTGCATCGGCCATGGCTTGTGCCAGGGAAAGCCCGCCACCAAAGAGTAATAATATTCCCCAGGGAAGGTTTTTCATGTCCACCCAATCCAGAATAAATGTGCCGCTCTTCATATCAATCGGAGTGACAAACATCATTATACCTCCGGTCATGGCGATGGTGGTGTCATCCAAAAGGTTGGTACCAAGAAGTGCATTGATGTTTTGACGAAAAATCCAGAAGAAACAAGTAAAGCCAAAAATGGCTAATACCCTTTTCTCCTCTTTTGAAAATGAACCGAGTGCTTTGAGTTTGGAATGGATTAACTCAGCAGATCCTTCCACCGAGCGAAGTCCATTGCGATATAAAATTTGTGTAATAGTGACGTAACAAGCGGCAAGGATGGCAAGCATTAATGGAATCCCGATAACCATCCAGGTGGCAAAACTCACATCTTGATCATAAAAGCGCTTGATAAAGCCTACGGTAACCACATTGGGGGGTGTGCCAATGATGGTGGCGATTCCTCCAATGCTGGCGGCATAGGCGATACTCAACATAAGTCCTGTAGCAAACCTTTCAAACTTGGGTTTGTCTGCTTCACTGATTTCCCCGGCCAATAGTTTGGTCACTGAAGTGGCTATGGGAAGCATCATCACAGCTGTGGCGGTGTTACTGATCCACATACTGATGAGGGCGGTAGATAACATAAACCCCAGGATAATACCGTTGCCACTGGTTCCGGTAAGCCGTATAAGATTGAGGGCAATGCGGGTATGGAGATTGTGTTTTTCCAAACCCAGCGCAATCATAAATCCTCCCATGAAAAGAAAGATGATACTATCCCCATATGGAGCTGCTGCTTCTCTGGCTGTTGCCACGGTAAAGAGGGGAAACAGAATCATGGGTAGCAGTGCTGTTACCGGAATGGGAGCTGCCTCACTCACCCACCAGGTCACCATCCAAGCACCTAATGATAAAACCACAATTCCTTTGTAGGACAAGGCAGTTTGTGAGAGTAGAAAATAAAGAACAGCAAATAACACTGGCCCCAGGATCAGGCCAACAATTTTGTTTTTAGAAGCAGTAGCAGTCAAGTGAATCGGGGCTTAGGTAATTAAACAAGATAATGTACTTACAAGGCAAAGCCAACAAGTTTTTTGCAAGTAAAAAAGGCCTGATTACTCAGGCCTAAATAGAATACTCTTTTGTTAAAGTATTATGACTTTGGGTTGGCAGGTTTAACGATGATCGTCCTGCCGTCCAGTTCTGTTTCATTCAAGGCGGCAATAGCGTTGTTACCTTCCTCATCATTGGGCATTTCTACAAATCCATATCCTTTAGAACGACCAGTATCCCGGTCGGTAATGATCTTGGCAGAAGTGACTTCTCCGAACTGGGCAAATGCCTTTTCCAGCTCGTCATGTCCGGTCTTAAAATTGAGTCTAGCAACGAAAATGTTCATGACAGAATATTAGGTTAAAAATGTGTTCAAGGGGATGATGGCGCTTTTTGGAGTCACTCAACCAAACCATTGTGATACAAAATAAAAATTAATTGATAAATATTCAAGGAGGAGAGGTGGCGATGCTAGTTGGCGATCAGTTCTCTCGCATTTTCTTTCGCCAAAGTGGAAGGCTTTTCACCGCCAATCATCTTGGCAATCTCTTCAATCCGTTCTTCTTCTGTCAATCTTTTTATCTGACTGATTGTTTTTGTGCTCTTGGAATCTTTATAGGCATAAAAATGGCAGCCCGCCTTGGCTGCTATTTGGGGAAGGTGACTGATGGCAAGAAGCTGATGCCCCTCCGCCATGGATTTCATCATTTTACCTAACCGCATGGCAATTTCACCGGAAACACCAGTGTCAATTTCATCCAGGATAAGGGTGGGAAGTGCTGTTTTTTCCGCCAGCAGATACTTGATGCAAAACATTAACCTGGAAAACTCACCCCCCGATGCTACCTGTGCCAATGACCGTACGGCAATTCCCTTATTGGCACTGAATAATAATTCTATGTTATCAATCCCCGATGCAGTGGGCGCACCTGTTTGATGGTCTACACTCAGTTGTGCTTCCGGTATACCCAACTCATTCAGCAGCGTAACCATTTGTTTGCAAAAACCTTTAAAGCTTTTAGTCCGTGACTGGCTGAGGGCAACGCCTTTCTCATTCAATTTTTTGGTAGCTTCCTCTAGTTTTTTCTTGAGGGAAGCCAGTTCATCATCAAGATTACTGGTTTTGTCCGCTTTGTCTTGCAATTCGTTTTGCAATTGTAGCAGCTCAGTGACCGATCCCATCCGATGCTTTTGTTGTAACTGATAAATAAGACTGAGCCGTTCTTTGGCTTCTTCAATTTTTTCCGGATCGAAATCTATTTTCTCTTCTTCACTTTCTGCTTCACTGATGATGTCATTCAATTCTATGCGTACACTTTCAAACCTGTCTGCAAGTTTTTTGTAGTGATCCGAGTAGTTGCTCAATGAACTCAAAAGCGTACGGGCTTCATTGAGAATTCCCGAAGCTGAAATATCAGAGCGATCGAGTTGGGCCAGCAGTTGGTTGAACTTTGTTTTAATGTCTTCTGCATGCTCCATTATTTTCAGAGCCGCTTCTAACTCTTCCTGCTCGTTCTCTATGAGATTGGCTTTGCTGAGTTCTTCCAGCTGGAATTTCACAAAGTCTGATTCCTGTCTCAGTACGTTTGCTTCGTCTTCCAAAGCATCATACCCCTCTTTGGTGATCACGTAATGGTGCCATGCACTTTTGTAGTCTTCTCTGAATTTTCCATTGGCCGCAAAGGCATCAATCACGCTAAGTTGAAAAGCGCGGTTGCCCAGATCAAGCGTTTCGTGTTGCGAGTGGATGTCCATCAATCGCATCCCGATCTTTTTCATGATGTCCAATGTTACTGGAGTATCGTTGATAAACGCGCGACTCTTTCCATTGGGACTGATCTCTCTGCGTATAACGGTCTGCTTATCGTAGTCCAGGTTCTCACTTTCAAACAACGGCTGAAGGTCGTAGGCACTGATGTCAAAAGTACCTTCTGTGATACACTTTTCTTTTTCGTTCCACAGCACCTTGGTGTCGGCCCGGTTGCCTAAAAGCAACCCCATAGCCCCCAGCATAATGGACTTACCTGCACCCGTCTCACCCGTAATCACATTCAGGTGACGGGACAAATCCATCTCCAGATGATCAATGAGGGCGTAGTTTTTTATGGTGAGGTGCGTTAGCATGGGTTATTTTATGTGCCTGTAGATTCTTGTCAAAGGCACTTACAATATTAACCGAAAAAAGTCATTCTTGCTTGTGGTTGGTGTTATCACCAATCCGCTTCTGGATCCAGTCTGCCCGCTTTCATAGTGGCGATCTCCTAACGATGAAACAGAGACCGCTTCTGTGACCTAATTACTAATAATCTTCTGATAAATATTCCGCTTAGGATCTACGCTATTAAGAATGTCGTAAGCCTCCCTGCGTACGCTAAGGTTACCATCCGAAAATATATTCACCAACTCATTGGCTTTGGTATCAAAAAAAGAGACCACGAAAATAGCATTGGGGTATATGGACCATACGTTTTTTAGGTTCTTCAATACGTTCAACACCACCGTCCTGCTCTGGTCAGGCGTCTTGTCAAAAGTATCCAATGCCTGCCGGTGATAACGGTATGTGTTTTTCCTCAACTCCACCATTTGCGGATTGTTTAAATTCTCTATCAACGCATAGCGGTTCCTGTTACTGCCCAGTGCCTGCCATCCCGGACGATTGGAGGGTTGCGCATTGTTGACTACAGTGAGTGCTTTCTGAAAATAGGGTGTGCCTCCCAGCTCTCCAAACGAGTCGTAATCCATACCCAACACGATGTAAGCATAAAAAGCCAGCATGGAAGTAAGGTTGCTGATGTAGGTATTGTCGTTGTACTCCAGCGGAAGTGATTCAATGTACTCAAACTCCCACTCGCGGTCCGCAAAATTCAGGAGTACTGTTTCGTAATTAGTGTTGTACACCGGCCGGGCAGAGGTGATCTGCGCATTGGCAGTAAAATTACCAATGGAGGGCATCTTGGTGATATTAAGAAAAAGCGTGCCGTTGATTTTCTCGTAGTTCTTATAGCTGTCGTTGCTCCACTTGCGGGTATTCAAAAAATTGGCGAAAGCCCGCTCCATATCCCTGAAGATGGCACGGTCAGTAGTCTGCACTTGTTCAGCATTCACCACCACCTTGAAATTCAACTCCTGACCCAAAAGGGTCGGGGCAGAACTTATAAAAACCAGAAGAGCAATAATTCTATGCATAGCGTTGTACTATAGCATTAACGATGTCGCTGGCGACTTCTTTCTTATTCTTTAAGGAAAATTCGAAAACTTCTCCCTTTTTGTCAATCAATTTGATTTTGTTGGTATCGTGGCCAAATCCGGCTCCTTTGTCGTTTAAGGAGTTAAGCACGATCAAATCAAAGTTTTTGGCTTCGATCTTCTTCATGGCGTTCTCCTCCTCATTTTCTGTTTCCAAAGCAAAACCAACGATAAACTGCCCGTTTTTCTTTTGCTTACCCAATTCAGCAGCGATGTCATGGGTTTTCACCAATTGCAGGGTAAGGTCGTTGTCTTTCTTTTTGATCTTCTGATCGGCCACGGTTGCTGGGCGGTAGTCGGCCACGGCTGCAGAGAGCACTGAAATATCGGTGGTTGGAAACACCTCCGTGCAAGCCGCATACATATCGGCAGCGGAAGTAACTCTTTTGATCTCAATTTCTGGATGCTGAGGGGTAAGCTGCGAAGGCCCGGATACCAACGTTACTTTTGCACCTGCATGGGCCAAAGCCTCTGCAATGGCAAATCCCATCTTGCCGCTGGAGTTGTTGCCAATAAAGCGTACTGGGTCCAACGCCTCGTGCGTGGGCCCTGCTGTAACTAAAGCGTGCTTTCCGCTAAGCTTTTTTTTTTCGCTGAAAAATTGTTTCAGCTGCTCCAAGATATCCTCTGGCTCGGCCATCCTACCGGTACCCACCAGTCCACTGGCCAGTTCTCCATGACCGGGAGCAATGGTATGATTGCCATACCCGTGCAGCGATTGTAAATTTTGTTGGGTGGAAGGGTGCTGTAGCATATCCAGATCCATAGCAGGTGCTATAAACACAGGGCAACGTGCAGAAAGATAAACTGCAAGCAATAAATTATCACATTCCCCATGTGCCATCTTGGAGAGGGTGTTGGCACTGGCCGGGGCAACTACCATAGCATCGGCCCAGAGGCCCAACTCCACATGGTTGTTCCATTCGCCTGCCTCGTTTTTTACAAACTGAGACAGTACGGGATTTTTAGAAAGGGTAGATAACGTTAAAGGCGTAATAAAATCTTTGGCAGATTCCGTCATGATCACCTTCACTTCAGCGCCTTCCTTCACCAATAAGCGTGTAAGAACAGCTGCTTTGTAGGCGGCAATGCTTCCCGAAATGCCAAGGATGATCTTCCTTCCTTTCAAGGTTGTTTATTCTGAAATCTCCTCAGCGCCACGCATGCGGAAATTCAACTTGCCTTCCAAGAATTCCTCAGTGGCAGTCGTTGTAGGCTTCGGCATACGCTCGTAAAACTTAGAGATTTCAATTTGCTCGCGGTTTTCAAAAACTTCTTCCAGGTTGTCCACGGTAGTGGCAAACTCAGCAAGTTTGGAGTTCAATTCTTCTTTGATGTTAACTGCGATCTGACGCGCACGGTGAGAAATCACCACCACAGACTCATAGATGTTGCCTGTTGGGTCGATGATCTTTTCAATGTCGCGGGTTACAATAGAGGGTTGAATATTGGCCATGATGTTTACGTATTATCTGTTTTGTATTGATTTACTTTTGCAATGCTCTCTGAGTAATATTTCTCAGCTTCTCTTAAAAACTGACTTTGGGGATAGTTGTCTACCAATTCGGTGTAAAACTCTATCACTGTGGTGTAACGTTCTTGCTGCAGGCTGGGCAAACTCTGTGTAGCCAGTTTAAACTGCGCTTCTACTTTTCTAAATGCCACTTCCTCCTGGTAATGCGAATCAGGAAAACTCTCTCTGAAAGAATCAAAGGCGATAATCGCTGCTTTGTACCTTCTTATCTTGAGGTAAAGCTTTGCGTTTTCGAAGTTCTTCTGCTCCAGCTTCTGCTGACTTTCTATGATCACTTTGGTAGCCTGATCAATAAACTCGCTGCCGGGAAACTGATTGATGAACGTTTGCATGGCTGCCATCGCTTCAATGCCACTGGTTTGATCCAGATTGTAACTAGGAGAGGCTGCATACAGCGAATAAGCGTACATAAAATGTGCTTCTTCTGCTTGTGCACTGCGTCCATATGTTTCATAGAAGGATTTGAACTGTGCCGAAGCCAGCAAATATGTCCTTTCATAATACTGACAATAGGCCAGTAAAAATTCCACTTTTTCACCTTCAGGCAAACCCCTTACTACCGGACGAATTTGCTCAAATAACAGGGCTGCATGGTAATAGTCCTCTTCCTCGTAATAGTTTTGAGCTGCTTCATACTTCACCCTCCAGTCCTCGCTCTTCTCAATTTTCCGGAATTTGCTGCAAGAAGCCCCGAAACCAACGATCCCTGCCAATAAGCAGTAAAACAACAATTTTCTAACCCGCATAAGCCTGCAAATATACTACACTGACAGGAATTCACAATCTGCTAATGTGTTCTCCATCAACCTTATTTCTGAATGAAAATTGCCTATTTCCTCACTATTAATTTCCGGGTGAGTACCCCGTCATTGTCCAAATAAAGCGTATAGAAATACACCCCTGGCGCCAAATCCTCTGTAAACAGCTTCACGGTGGTTTCAAAAGCTGGTAACTCATAATCCCCCATAGGCATGCCAAGTATGTTATGAATGACCACATTGGCCTTCATAGCATCATTATTCAGCCGATATTCTATAAATGCGTAGTCAGAAACAGGATTGGGGTACACATCGTGGATGGTAATGTCTTTTGACTGGAAAACAAGCGATTTTTCCCTCCTTTCCTCTACAGAAACGCTCACATTGTGTTCCAGTGCCTCAGCAAGGCGGCCTCGCTCAAAAATCTCAAATTTAAAATGCGTCTCGCCCGTCACCAGGCCGGTTTCCAGTGTGTAATAAAGCCCACTTATTGTTTGACCGGGTTCAATTTTTTTGGAAAATTCGTCCATTCCAGGCTCTAAACAGTTGTCATCCAGACAAAAATAGCCTTTTTGGGTGCCTCCCAGGTCGCCTTGTATTTTGCGGATAATGTAGAATTGGGGCTTGTCTGTGGTGTTTTTGATCTGAAGAGGAATCTTCAATATCTGACTCAGCTGCGTCTGGTAACGGGTTTCCGCCTTATTAATCAATTCAGGCCTTTGCGCCCACACAGTCACGCTGCACAAAATCAAAAACGCTATAGTCAACCTCAATCTCATAAAGACACACTGATTCAACTGATAATTTAATCGAATTGGCGTTTTTGTCCTAAAGAATTGATAAAAAAATGACCAGTGGGAACAATTTATCCCCCAAGTTGTGCGTTACGGCTCCGTTTTGGACTTCACTACATCGTTTTTCTCAGGTTTTTCCGTAACCCGCCAGGTGAAACCGCGTAATCTCTTGTCTCCTTCCTCCAACTCAGCAGGGGGGATAAAAGAGGCATCAGGCTGGATATAAAAACTGATGTTATTCACCTTCCCGTCTTTAAAATTAATTTTCATGTTGCTGCAGATGATTTTGTTCATCCCCATCATGATCGACTTGGGTTTTTGAGCGGCCACACTGTCTTGCGCGGCAGTGGGTTTCATTTCTTGCAGCGCGAAGTATACACTTTCACCGTTGCCCTCCACATCCACATGGTTGATGGCTTTATCTTTAAAAATAGCTGTCATCATCCGTCCCTTGATCTGATTGAAGTGCAGCAGTGAATCTTGCGACACCACAAAAGAATTATCAATCAAAAAAATACGGTCGATGGTTTTGTTGGTGATAAGCATGCGGATGGAATCTGCTGTCATTTGATTCTCATCGGTCCACAACACGGGGTCGTTGAAGAAATAGAGTGTGGAGTCGTGGGCCTGATAAACCACAGAGTCAGCCAGCCCTTGCAGGTCGGTCTTGAAAATCTTCACGTTGTTATAGGCCAGCAACTTCTTTTTCAAAGGATCCGGGCTTTCTATCGACACCAATGTATCGGCAGACATAAAGAGGGTATCCATTTCATCGGTGATCTTGGCGAGGTACGCATTGCCATACACTTTTGTAATGCCATTGCCCCGGTCGTAGTCGCCATCATCTCCATATATGATCATGTTCTCTTCCTTGGAGGTCATCACCACATTGCCTTTGGCTTTGTAGGTCTTCTTCAGGTCGTTGAGAAAGTATTGATCACCTTTCAGTTTGTAAGTAGGGGTTTCAATCTCGCCTGAGTTGAGGGAGGATAATTTTTTTTGGGTATCATAAAAACCATTTTCGTACACGGCTACTCCTCCTTCCTTGTCGGTGATAGTGGTGGTGGCCCGAAATAAAATCACTTTCGATTTAGAGTTGTACTGCAGTGTGTCCGACTTCATGGTGTACTCTTCATTCACACCCACCACATCTCTTTTAAAAGAAGCCACGTTGGTATTGATATCGTAATAGCCCTTCTTGCTGGTTAATACATTGGTACTGTCCACCAGTTTACCACCATTAAAATAACGCGCTTCGTTTTGGTTGCGGTAGTAATCGAGGAAGTCGGTGTAAAGGGTGGCCAATCCCAGCTTGGTGAACACCACATTCTTTCTCAGGTGAGCAATTTTTTTGTCCCCGTCATAGGAGAGTCCGCGCGAAGTTACATCGATGGAGTCGCCCTCAGTAATATGGATGCGGCCAAAAGCCTCTACCCGGTTTTCGGATTTGAAATAATGGGCCGAATCGCAGTAGATGGTGGTTTTGTTCTGAATAAAAATCACATCACCCACCAGCCTGTCGTAGCGTTTCCCATCTTTTACGCTGCCATACAGGTGGTCTGCACGCTTCAGCTTCACCCTGCGCTGACTCAAAGCCTCTGTGGAGACCAGAAACAACAGGAATAGAATAATTATGGAGTGGCGCATCATCATTTGAACTGGTAAAAATAGATAAAAGTTATCTTTGTCGGATGTTGCACGCCTTCACCCACACCCTGTCTCGCCTGTGCCCGCCCGATCAGCGGATACTGCTCGCTGTAAGTGGAGGCGTAGACTCTATGGCCATGCTTCATCTGTTTCATACAACAGGATACAAGATCGGTGTGGCCCATTGCAACTTTCAGTTGCGCGATGCCGCCTCTGATGGAGACGAACAACTGGTGCAGCAAACTTGTCAACAATGGAAGATTCCGTTTCATACCCAACGTTTTGAGACCAACAATTATGCCGCAGTCAACGGGCTCTCCACACAAATGGCAGCACGTGAGCTGCGTTATGCGTGGTTCCGCGAAATGATGCAAGCACACGCATACGATAAACTGGCCACCGCGCATCATCTTAACGATAACCTGGAAACTACCTTACTAAATTTTGTAAGAGGTACAGGCATCAGCGGCTTGAAGGGCATTCCACCCACTACCGACAACATCATCCGGCCATTACTTGCGTTTACCAAAAAAGAATTATTGGATTACGCCAGGGACAACCAACTCAGCTGGCGCGAAGATGCCTCCAATGCCACGGACGATTACGACCGCAACCAATTACGCCATCAGGTGATCCCAAAATTAGAGGAACTCAATCCCTCACTGGAAGATACTTTTAAAAGAACCAACCAACGCCTGCAAGGTGCTGCCGCAGTATTCCAACTGGGCCTCGATCAACTGAGAAAGCAATTCGTGACGGAAGAAAAAAACAGGATCACTATCAGCACCGACTTGCTGCAACACATCGCCTTTCCTGAAGTGGTGTTGTGGGAGCTGCTGAAAGACTATGGTTTCAACCACTCCCAATGTGCCGATGCCGTGGCAGCAGCCGATCAATCGGGCAAACGATTTTTATCGGCAGGCTATCAACTGACCATCGACAGAAAGGCCTGGATTGTAGCTCCAATGGCAGGGGAGATGAGCGCTACAGAAATACATTCCAACGACAAAAAAATAACACTGGGCACGCTGGAACTGACGCTGGAGAAAACCCCCGGCAACAGCATTTCCAGGAACCCTGCCACCGCCCAGCTGGATGCCGGCAAAGTCACCTTTCCGCTGACCTGGCGAAAGTGGAAGGAGGGGGACACTTTTGCGCCTTTGGGCATGGACAATCAGAAAAAGCTAAGCAACTTCTTCATCGATGCCAAAGTACCCCGCACTGACAAAGACGTGGCCACCGTGCTCGAATCCAACGGAAACATCATATGGGTGGTGGGCTACCGCATCGACAACCGCTACAAAATTACCGATCAAACAAAAGAGGTGCTGCAATTGACCCTGCACCCACATTTATGACCAATATCCTTTTTCATTGCCACCCCCTTTGATAAATTTGCAGCCCTTGAATTAACGTTTTAAATCTAAATTATATATGAAAATTACTGTTGTAGGAGCTGGAAACGTAGGCGCCACCTGTGCCGATGTATTGGCATATCGTGAAATCGCCAACGAAATTGTATTGGTAGACATTAAAGAAGGACTTGCTGAAGGAAAAGCACTGGACATTTGGCAAAAAGCCCCCATCAATCAATATGACAGCCGCACCATCGGCTCAACCAACGACTACACCAAATCTGCAGGATCAGATGTAGTAGTAATCACCTCAGGCCTTCCGCGCAAGCCGGGCATGAGCCGTGATGACTTGATCGGAACCAACGCAGGTATCGTTAAGTCAGTAACAGAAAATGTGGTGAAGCACTCACCCGATGCCATCATCATTATCGTATCCAATCCTTTGGACGTAATGACCTACCAGGCACACCTTACCTCAAAATTCCCAAGAACAAGAGTGATGGGTATGGCCGGTATTTTGGATACCGCACGCTACCGTGCATTCCTGGCGGAGGCATTGAACGTATCGCCTAAAGAAATTCAGGCTGTGTTGATGGGTGGACATGGCGACACCATGGTGCCACTACCAAGATATACAACCGTAGCAGGTATTCCTGTAACGGAATTGATTGCTAAAGATAAATTGGATGCCATCATCGAAAGAACCAAAACCGGTGGAGGTGAATTGGTGAAACTGATGGGCACCAGCGCATGGTACGCACCCGGATCTGCCGCAGCACAAATGGCAGAGGCGATTGTAAAAGACCAGAAAAGAATTTTCCCGGTATGTATCAAGTTGGAAGGCGAGTACGGCATCAACGACTGCTACCTGGGTGTGCCCGTAGTGTTGGGCAAAAACGGAGTAGAGAAAGTAATTGAGCTCGACCTGAACGCAGAGGAAAAAGCTATGCTCGAAACCAGCCGCCAGCACGTGAAAGAAGTAATGGAAGTACTGGAGAAGTTGGGATAAATTAGTAGGTCGGTAGCCGGTTGTCGGTAATCAGATGAATAAAATAGTAAAGAGCCTCGTACCATACGGGGCTTTTTTTATTCCGTTAGTCCTGACGTGGAAGTTACTTCCCTGCTTAATGATATACTCCAAAACCTTTTACTTGTTTTATTGTTCTCTTAGTAACAACCTAAACCTATGAACAAATCAACCTATAGTATTGCTGGCGTCATTGTGCTGCTGCTGGTAGTTATACTCGTCTTTTATAGGGTGATGGGCAACACACCGGAGCAACCCTATACGGAGGTGAAGAAAGTAGGTAATATTGAAATACGATATTATCCCAAAACCTGGATGGCTACCGTTACAAGCAAGGAAACAACCTATGATAAGAGCAGTAACAGCAACTTTCGAAAACTAGCCTCTTATATTTTTGGTGATAATGAGGGTAAAAAGGAAATTGCAATGACAGCCCCCGTTCATATGGGTTTTGATAAGACCCAATCCGAGATGAGTTTTGTGATGCCTGAGGGTTACAACTTGAAAAACTTGCCTGCACCATGGAGCAACGAAATTCGTCTCCATGAAACAGAAGAAGAATATGTGGCAGTTCTCCGCTTTGGAGGGTACGCATCCGATGATAAAATAGAGGAAAAGAAAATGCAGTTGTTCGCTGAACTTGAATCCCTGGGGATTAAGCACAGCAATAAAATTCGCTACCTGGGCTACAACGCACCATGGGATATTGTGTTCCGAAGAAATGAGGTGGTAGCAACCATTAGCAGGGAAGACGCTTTAAAAGAATAGCAGAGAACGCTTCAACTAATAATTTCGTCATGTCATCAAAATTGATCATCAGTTACCTGCTTACCGCAATTGTTTTTTTTGCTATCGACCTGTTGTGGCTGGGGGTGGTTGCAAAAGGATTGTACAATAAGTACCTGGGTAATTTGTTGAGCGATCAGGTCAACTGGACAGCTGCCATTATTTTTTACCTGCTGTTCATTGTAGGTATTTTTATCTTCGCCATTCTTCCCGCTGTGGACAAGGCTTCACTAAGCAAAGCTATTGTAATGGGCGCCTTGTTCGGTTTTTTTACCTACGCCACTTACGATCTTACCAATTTAGCTACACTCAAAGGCTGGCCATTAACGATTGTATTTATTGATATCACCTGGGGTGCTGTTTTAACGGCCACGGTAAGTGCCGCGGGCTATACGATTACACGATGGATCAGTTCGTAAACTTATGGCTCACTGCTGCTATCATCCTTTGGGTGTATGCCACCTTATGGTTTATAGTGTCAGTCATCCTCCAAAGAAATGACATTGCCGACATCGCATGGGGACTGGGCTATTGTTTGCTATGCGTTTGGTTATTCCTGACGCAACCTGCTGGTCCCTTAACATTGCTACTATATGTATTGGTGGGTATTTGGGGCTTGCGGTTGAGTGTTCATATTTACCTCCGCAATCAGGGTAAAGGGGAAGACTTTCGATATAAGCAATGGCGCAATGAGTGGGGTAAGTCCTTTTACTGGAGATCCTACCTGCAGGTGTATTTGTTACAGGCATTTTTTCTGTTGATCATTAGCACTCCCTTCTTATGGGCTTCTATGTTTACCTCCGGTTGGTCGCTGTTTACTGCAGTGGGACTGAGCATGTGGGCAATAGGTTTTCTTTTTCAAAGTATCGGTGACTATCAATTGGCACAATTTGTCAAAACAAAGCAGCCGGGCGAAATCATGCAGCGAGGATTGTGGAAGTACTCCCGCCATCCCAATTATTTTGGAGAGATCTTGATGTGGTGGGGTATTTATTTCATGGTGTTGTCATTGCCCAATAGTTGGTGGACAATAATAAGTCCAATTACTATTACGCTTTTGCTTGTCTTCGTTTCGGGAGTACCCATGTTGGAGAGGAAGTACAAGGGTAATATTGCCTATGAAGCCTATAAGAAGCGCACATGGTCGCTTGTTCCAAAATTATGGTAATGGAAAAACAAGATATAGTTCAGGTGAATGAGCAGCTGAGCAGTAAGGATTTATTTGATTCCTTTAAACTTCAATTGGCAAAGGATTTTCAGCAAAGCAATTTTGAGTCAGACTTTATTAAAGATCTTGAACCCGACTACGCCCGCATGATTGAAAAAATAGTACTTGAACTCCAACGGTCCGATAAAAGAGCGGATTCAGATGTATTGCAGTTGCTCTATCGCATAGACATTAGTGAAGCTCAATTGAAGAAATACCTCAACAAGGACAATAACAAGAATCATTGGATGGTGATGGCCGAGCTGATTATTAAGCGGGTGTTGCAAAAGGTAGTGACAAGACGTTTTTATAAAAAGAATGATAACCGCTAGCTTCCTTGCTGCAATTTAGCTGGCTCTGCTTCCTTCCGCATACGATTGCCACTCCGGCAGGTGGATCGGAATGGCGAGGGCTAAATCTACAGGGCTAATACCACGCCTCTAGCAGCTAATAACCATAGGAATTACCTTTTTACTCCTAACTTTAAGTGAATGAACACCACCATCAATTGGCAAACTATGTTTTGGCTTTGGCTTCCGGGGGTAGGCCTGGCAGGACTAAGTTCATATTATTTGCTCACGGGTTTGCACCGTGTGATCTATTGGGAAACGACAAAGGGAACAATTACCGGAGTGGTAGAGGAGGAGTCAGATGATGAATGGACGTATTATGAGAAAGCAGAGTTTGTCGATCCTTCAGGCAAAATTGTGGAAGTGATCGCCTTCACCGGAGTAGGGGCGAGAGAAGATACACACACAGGAGAAGTAACGATTCTTTACGATCCTAAGCAACCATCCCATGCCACGATCTTCCAACTCCGCGATTACCTCATCGTACTCTTCCTTCCATTTGCAGCCTTGCTGATGTTCCTGGGCTGGCCCTTTAGTAAAACACCGGATGGGTAGTAGCCATGATAACTCTTAGCTAGCGCGGAAGTTACTTCCGTGCTCAAGGAGCCGGCAACAAACTTTTAGAACCATATCCCTATCTTGCATCCACTATGAAAACGGCCACCGTTCATGAAATCAAAAAGGAGTTGGCGACATTGGATCCTGATCAGGTACGGGCACTGTGCCTGAGGCTAGCCAAGTTCAAAAAAGAAAACAAAGAGTTACTCACTTACCTTTTATTTGAAGCACACGATGAAGATGCGTATGTAATGGATGCCAGACGAGAAACAGAAGAGCAGTTCAAAGCCCTGTCCAATTTGAATGTATATTATGTTAAGAAAAGCATCCGCAGGATATTGAGGCTCGTAAACAAGCAGATCAAGTACAGCGGATTGCCCACTACCGAGTTGGCCCTGCGAATTTGTTTCTGCGAGCAGATGAAAGACAACGCCATACCCATGGGTAAGAGTGTGGTGCTGGCCAATTTGTATCAGCAGCAGATCAACAAGATCGACAAGGTATTGGGTAAACTGGAGGAAGACTTGCAGTACGATTACAAAGCAACAATAGAAAACCTAAGACATGGCTGAATCACAACCAAATAATCCCTTGCACGGCATTACACTGGAAAACATTTTACATCAGCTGGTAGATCGGTATGGTTGGGAGGAGCTGGGCGACCGGATTGCCATCAATTGTTTTATCAGTAATCCCAGCATCAAATCAAGTTTAACTTTCCTGCGCAAAACACCCTGGGCCCGAAAAAAAGTGGAAGACCTGTATTTGGAGTCCGTGGAGTAAGATTCCGTTCACTATTTTATAAGGTGTTATTACGGACTACTTATTAATTTTACCTCAAAATAAGATTACATGACTGAGCGCGAACTAAGAAAACTGGAGGGCACCATCCGTACTAAAATGGAGGAGATTAAAAAACAACGGGTAACCCTGAAAGACTCCGGTATTGGAGCGCTGATGAATACCTTAAAAAAGGTGGATGAGGCATCTTATGAAAAGATTTTTCCGCTCTACAAAGAAATGGTCGCCAACTATAACATTTTCAAGTAAGGGTTATTTATAATTACCTGGCGCGCGTTTGTAACGCGTGCCTTTACAGTGCTCTTTCCCCACTAGCCTCCATACTTCTTCAAGAAAGTTTTCAGTTCAGGATGTTGTTGTGAGGTCAAAAACTCAGTGATAGTAAATTCCGCCAATTGATGGACATAAAAAGGATCTTCCTGAAGGATCTTTTCTATCTCTTCTTTGGACTTCCCCACTGCAAGTATGATGCCTCCTGTTCGCGGTACCTTTCGCCCCGAGGCGATAAACGCATTTTGTTGATAATATTTGCGCAAGTACTGAACATGGTCTCCCATGTGTTCATCCAATTCTTGCAGAGGAACGATGTAGTGGAGGTTGATAATGAACATTATTTATGATTTTAAATTACTATCCTAAACTACTAAACTAGCGCGCGTTTGCAACGCGTGCTCTTCTTCGACTAAAGACTCTTTACCTTTTGCGCGTTTTTAACGCTAGCCCCAGAACTCAATACTCAATACTATATACTAAATCCCCTTCTCCCAGCACAGCGTTTTGTGGTCGTGCCTGGCTATTTTGCCAGCTCAGCACGGTTTAAACAGGTCAATAGCCCCTCCTCCATTAAAAGAAGGCTGTTTGTGTAATTTGTTTCTTTTAATTTCCTAAATTAGAAATCCGCCAACCTTTTAAACCTATTTATACAACTAAACCCAACCAAATTATGAAACAATTAATCACGCCAATGCTTTTGGTATTTATTGCCTTTGCTTGTTCTGATAATGGGAATAATGACCCATGGATACCGGTGGTAGATCCCACCCCTCGTTTTGTTGATCTTTCAGCTTATTCTGGTTCATCGAGAGGAAGGGTGTCGAGTGGTAACCATACCATCCTTATGGCCGAATATGTGACAACAGGGGAGAATAATGAGATGGGCAATACCGTATTCTTCAAGAATATTGGCAACAAACAACTGGCAGGTGACTTTGTGCCCGATTTAGCATTGGATGGAACTTCAGATATTTCTTACTATGTAGATGAAAACAGACCTTCTGCTGATATAGCTGTGGGCATAAGTACTGCTGCTATCGATAGGTCTATGATTACATGGGACAATGTAAACTGCTCTGATCTAGGAATGACTAAGATACCCTATGATGGTCGTGCTACCGGATTGGTCTCTTTGGTTTTTGGATATGGAGGAAGTGCTGACTATGCTGCTGATGTAACCCACAATGGATGGATGCCTGCTTCCTTCTTTGATGCACTCGCACCAGGTGGAAGTCAATTTATTTTGGGAGTCACATTTACTATTGTCTTCAATGATGAAAATGGAGACCTTGTGGATACTGACAATAATGGTAAGTATGATGTAGCCTGGAGAGAAATTTATTATAACGATAACTTCGGCTGGAACGATGGAAGTACTTATGATATTGAAACGATATCACTACATGAGGCAGGTCATGGCTTAAGTCAGGGTCACTTCGGTAAAGCGTTTTCAAATAATAGTGGGGTCCATTTTGCGCCACGGGCAGTGATGAATGCGGCTTATTCTGGAGTGCAAACAGAAATTGCGGCAACTGATAACGGTGGACATTGTAGTAACTGGTCACAATGGCCAAATAATTAATTTATTAAGGAATAAAAAAACCCGCATGGTTTCCATGTGGGTTTTTTTTGCTCCAAAGATTACAACTCTAAACTAGCGCGTGTTTGCAACGCGTACTCTTCATTCGACTAAAGACTATATACTAAATCCCCTTCCTCCCCAAATACAACACCTCTTTCCCTTCAATACCATATCGGTGGGTTTGTTCTGCTGAAAGTGATGCGGCAAAATCATTAGCTTCTGCAATCAAGCCCGACCGGTTAATGCGGTCAGCATAATCTTTTCCAAACTTGCGCACATGGTCATCTTGTCCGAATAGCTTTTCCCTTTCTTTGGGATCCGTGATGGAATTGTCTTCGAAGGTCACTTCAGGTACAGGCGAAAAGAATGGCACTTGCATCAGCGCCCAGCCACCTGGTTTTAGCACCCTGTGAATTTCTCCCATGGCTTTAATGTCATCAGCTACATGCTCGAGTACATGGTTGCAAAGCACTACGTCAAAGTGGTTGTTTTCAAACGGCATCCCATGGATATCCATCTTTACTTTGGCCAACGGTGATTCAAGGTCTGCCGTAATATACCCTTCACCATGTTGTGCTTCGAAGCGTTGCATAAAACAGGCTTCGGGTGCAATGTGCAAGACGTTGAGTGAAGCAGTAAAAAAATTGGTTTTCTTCTGCAGGTACAGCCAGATCAACCGGTGCCTTTCCAGCGACTGACAGTGTGGACACAAGGCATTGGGTCTTGGATGGATTCTGCCGTAAGGCAAAAAGATACGGTACTGGTGATTGCAAATAGGGCAGCTCACGTTGTTACCCGAATAGAAGACACCCAGCACTTTAAGACCAATGCCACTAATACGTTGCAGGTACTTGCGCGGAACGAAGCGAATTAAAAAAGAGATGATCTTTTTCATTCAGTTTATAAACCCGTGTAATTAAACGGAGTGATGCCCCTTAAGCGTTCCTTGATCTCCTCTTTCACATCCAGTGATTCCACGAAAGTGTGAATGCTTTCTTTAGTGATCTTGCTGTTCTTTCGGGTAAGGTCTTTCAACGCTTCGTAAGGATTGGGATAACCTTCCTTCCTCAGAATGGTTTGTATGGCCTCTGCAACCACCGCCCAGTTCTCATCCAGGTCATGATCAATGGCAGCCTGGTTTAATTCCAGTTTGTTGATCCCTTTTGTCAAAGAGTGTAAGGCCAGAAAACTATGGGCCAGAGGCACGCCAATATTTCTTAATACAGTAGAGTCGGTAAGGTCACGTTGTAATCTTGAGATCGGCAGTTTGGCCGACAAATGTTCAAAAAGTGCGTTGGCCAGGCCAAGGTTGCCTTCTGCATTTTCGAAATCGATAGGGTTCACCTTGTGGGGCATGGCGGAAGAACCTACTTCACCGGCTTTTATCTTTTGTTTGAAATAGTTCATGGCCACATACTGCCATATGTCGCGACTGTAATCGATCAATATGGTGTTGATGCGCTTGAGGTTGTCAAACAACGCAGCCATGTTATCATAGTGCTCTATCTGTGTGGTTGGGTGACTTCTCTGTAATCCCAGGTAGTCTGCAACAAAACGATTACCAAAGTCCAGCCAATCGATGTCGGGGTAAGCAACATGATGGGCGTTGAAGTTGCCTGTGGCACCGCCAAACTTGGCACTGTGTGGAACGTTGTTTAGTTGTGATAGTTGATTTTTCAATCGCACTACAAAAACGTCAATCTCTTTACCCAAGCGGGTAGGAGATGCCGGTTGTCCATGAGTTCTCGCCAACATAGGTACCTCTTCCCATGCACTGGCTTGTCCTTCCAACAGTTGGATGGTAGTGTTGAGTTGAGGTAAAAATTCCTTCTCTAAAAATGCTTTCAGCAATAGTGGGGTGGCTGTATTATTAACATCCTGCGAGGTAAGGCCAAAGTGAATGAACTCTTTGTGGGCTTCGAGACCCAGCTTGTCAAATTCCTGTTTGATGAAGTACTCAACCGCTTTTACATCGTGGTTGGTGGTTTTTTCTATGCGTTTGATTTCCAGCGCATTTTCATCATTAAAGTTCCTGTATACACCACGTATCGCCTCGATCTTATCTTTGGGAAAAGAGGCCAGTTCAGGCAAATTGCTTTCACACAATGCAATGAAATATTCTATCTCCACCAGTACGCGGTATTTCATCAGACCCTGCTCAGAGAAATACTCGCTCAAAGGGGCTGTAGTGCTTGCGTACCTGCCATCAATGGGTGAAATGGCTTTAAGGGATTGTATAGACATGTTCAATTGAAGTAAGCGGCAAATTTACAAATTTTACTTCTAAGGAGGGGTTTATTCAAGTGGTAAAGGAAAACAGAATATCTTTTATTTCTTTGCGAGGATGAGGATACTGCACATCTTACTAACTTCTTTTTTTGGACTTATAACACTATTTGTGGAGGCGCAGAATCAGCCCGGTTCGGAGTTTCATATCCGCAAAGCCAAAGGACCTATTCAGATGGATGGAGCACTCACAGAAGAGGATTGGCTGTCAAGTGATGTGGCTACCGGTTTTTTCATGAACACTCCGGTTGATTCAATTCCGCCTACCAACGAGACGGAGGTGAGGATGACATTTGACGATAATAATTTGTACATCGGCCTCACTGCTTTTGATGATAACAAAGAGGTACTTATCCAGTCGCTGCGCAGGGATTTCGATTTTGGTAATAATGACAACATGGGTATCTACATAGATACCTACAACGATAAAACCAATGGCTTCTTTTTCAATGTCAATCCCTATGGGGTGCAACGAGAAGGGTTATTGTCTGGTGGAGGCAATGATGGTGGAGACTATTCTTCTTTTTGGGATAACAAATGGTACACAGCAGCCGCCCAATATGACGATCGGTGGGTGGTAGAGGTAGCGATTCCCTTTAAGTCCATTCGATACAATAATGGGATATGGAATTTTAATGTATTGCGCAATGATGCCAAGCGCAACGAAAGATCTAACTGGATAGAAACTCCGTTGCAATACTTCCCTAGTGCATTTGCCTTTTCAGGAAAGATGATTTGGGACGACCCTGCACCCAAGCCGGGAATGAATATTTCTGTAATCCCTTACCTGGCGGGTTCGGCCTTAAAAGACAATGAAGCGGGAACATCCACCGAGTATGACCCCGGTGTAGGCTTCGATGCAAAAATTGCCGTAACGCCCAGTCTCAATTTGGATCTCACTGTAAACCCGGACTTCTCACAGGTGGAAGTAGATCAGCAGGTAATCAACCTCACTCAATTTGAGTTTGGGTTTCCTGAGCGAAGACAATTCTTTTTAGAGAATAATGACTTATTCGAGCAGCCGGGTTTCCCCGATACAAGACCTTTCTTCTCCAGACGCATCGGGTTGATACGGGATACCTCTGATGTATTGCAAAAGGTACCCATTCTATATGGCGCAAGGCTAAGTGGTAAACTAGGCTCTAAATGGAGAATAGGATTGATGAACTTGCAAACAGACGATAAACCTTCCTTAGGGTTGCCCCAACAAAACTATACAGTAGGGGTGGTGCAACGCAACATAGGCCTCTCCAATATTGGGTTTGTGATGGTGAATAAAGAGTCGTTGGGTATTTCTGACTATGACCCATCTGAATTCTATCACGAAAGTCTGGTGAAGGAAAATGTGGTAGGCTCGGATACAATAAAAACATTAAACCGTTACAACCGGGTATTCGGTGCAGACTTCAATTTGAGAGGCTTGAAGAATAAATTGAGAGGAGATATGTATTACCATCGCTCCATCGATGCGGGTGTTGATGATAAGAACTATTCCTTTGGAACTTTCCTGGGATACTATGGTAGAAATGTGAACATTCTGGTTGGTCAGAACGGAGCTGGAGAAAATTTCAATGCTGAAGTAGGTTTTGTTCCTAAGCTAGGAGTATTCTCTGGCTATCATTCAGGCTATGGACGGATAGAGGGAAGATTATTCCCGCAGAGTAATA
Organism: Cyclobacteriaceae bacterium; assembly: GCA_039971015.1. Lineage (GTDB taxonomy): Bacteria > Bacteroidota > Bacteroidia > Cytophagales > Cyclobacteriaceae > ELB16-189. The sequence continues at coordinate 457,482 of JBDVKV010000004.1, read as the reverse complement.
AAATTTCCAACATGGGCCCGTTTGCAGAAATTAATTTCACCAATGTATCAGGATGGAGAAACAGAGACAAAAGCATCAAGGCCGGTTATAAAATCAGTTTTCTCAACACATCGAGTTTTGAGGTAAGTGGTGAGAATATTTTTCAGCAGTTGGTAAGGGATTTTAATCCTGTAGATGATGATGTGTTCGATAGTTTTTTGGAAGGAGAGGCGTATGAGTGGAATCGTGCGGTAATCAATTATGTCTCAGATCAGCGGCCACTACTTACGTATAAAATAGGAGGAAGTGTAGGATCCTTTTATAATGGTACCAATAATAACATCAATGGGCAGCTGAGCTACCGTTTTCAGCCTTATGGCAGCTTTTCTGTCCAATTCGATTACAATGACATCAGCCTGCCCGATAATTACGGCAAGAAGCAATTGTTTCTGATCAGCCCTAAACTGGATGTTACATTTACTGATAAACTGTTTCTGACCGCTTTTGCGCAATACAACGACTTTTCTGAGAATGTGAACCTCAATACAAGATTTCAATGGAGATTTAAACCAGCATCCGATTTCTTTGTTGTATATACAGAGAACTACTTGTCCAGTAATTTTGTCAATAAGAACAGGGCACTTGTTCTCAAGTGGACCTATTGGTTTAATATATAAATAGGGTGCAGGAATGGCTTCTTTCAGCTATTTTTGTCACTGTTTGTTTGACTTGATTGAAGAAAAATGGCGTTTGGATTATTTAAGAAAAAAGAAAAAAAGCAGGAGGGCGGACATGGACCCCATTACCATGAGCTTACTGTAAAGGATATTATAGAAGAAACTAAGGATGCTATAACCATCGTATTTGATCATCCTGCAGAAAAGAAAATAACGTATCGCTCAGGTCAATTCCTCACACTCATAGTGCCTGTTGGGGGTAAAGAAGTGAGAAGAGCCTATTCACTCTGTTCTTCACCATTTGTAGATGATACGCTGGCCGTCACAGTAAAACGTGTCGACAATGGATTGATGTCCAACCATCTTCCTGATAACCTGAAGAAAGGCGACAAGGTGAAGATCATGGAGCCGATGGGGCAGTTTGTCACGGAATATGACACGGCCAACAAAAGACACCTCATCTTGTTTGCCGGAGGGTCAGGAATTACCCCTATGATGTCTATCATCAAAAGTATACTTGACCAAGAGCCGGACAGCATTCTTTCACTGATCTACTGCAACAGAGATATTGATAGCATCATTTTCAAAGACCAACTGGAAAAAATGCAGACTACTTTTGAAGGTAGACTGCACGTTATTCATGTCTTGGACAACGCCCCGATGAACTGGCAGGGATACTCTGGGTTGTTGAATGGAGAAATGCTGGCCAAATTGGTAGAGCGCATTCCCGATTGGGGCAATGACAAAACCACCTACCTGATGTGTGGGCCAGAGGGAATGATGAAAAACGTTGACACATTGCTGGCAGCGCGCAATATTCCCAAAGAAAAAATCTTCAAAGAAAGTTTTGTACAGGGTACCATTGATAAAGAAGCTAAAAAAGAGGAAGCTGCTCCTGCCACGGATGAAGTAAAAGCGAGAGAAGTAACTATTCGTTATGATGGTGAGGAATACAAAGTGAAAGTAGAGCCGGACAGCACCATACTGGAAACAGCTTTGGATATGGGTATCGACTTGCCTTATTCTTGTCAGAGTGGATTGTGCACCGCTTGCCGCGGAAAAGCCCTGTCAGGAAAAGTAAAGCTGGACGAAGAAGAGGGATTGTCTCAATCAGAAAGAGAAGATGGCTACGTGTTAACCTGCGTTGGTCACCCACTTACCGATGATGTGGTGATTGAAATAGGATAGCTATTCATTAATCCACTCTACCGCTTTCTCAAAAATCATTGCCGGGTCAGTAACCAGTTCATCGGGTGTGAGTTCACCGCGCTGTTCTGTTTGATTCCTATCAGCAATAAAAGCTACCGTAAGGTAAAGGACTGAGCCATCTGATAAGGAGAACGTCTGATTTCCACCAGCTCTCCCACAGGTTTTGGCACCAAAGCTGCGCGTGTTGGCTTTGTCAATAAAAGCAATAGCTACTGCTTCTGCTGCATTGGTAGTAGCATGATCTACCAACACCGCCACTTTACTGTTTGGGCTAATCAGAGTATACGGAAAGCTTACTGCCACCACTGCATCATCTTCGTATATAGCAGCACCATCAGTATAACTGATAGAATTCTTTACATTATCACTGTCTACAAAATAGCCGGCAATACCATTTCCCAATATCGGCCCGATACCAGCAAGCATGGGCCACATATTACCTCCGGTATTTTCGCGCAGGTCAACGATCCATCCTTTTAAATCTGCCTTGTCCTGAGCTTGAATCTCTGCATGCATTTTTTCAGCAAAGACGGCAGCATTTACACCGGTGTTTCCAAATGTGGGAATTTTTATATATCCAATACCTTCAGGAACAGTCACTTCGGGAGCTTCTGTATCAGTGCAAGGTGTGCTAAAAGTCAAAGGCTCACCCAATCGGGTGATCATAAAACTGGTTTGGTCATTAAGCATTTCAAGGGCCAGTACAATACTCTCATCAGCTTCATCAATATTGGCTGCAGTAGCTCCTTTTTGCTGTACAGCTAATCGAAATGCTTCCCAGTCAATGGACTTACGATTGATATGGTTTTCCTCCATATAATCCAGCATCTGATTGAGGTATTCCTCTACTGTAGTTTGCTTAAAAAAAGATTCTTGTGTGGAGCACCCTAATTGAATCAACGCCACTACCAATATACTTACGATCGATCTTTTCATGTTCTGTCTTCTAACTGGCAAAGCTAATTATTATTGCCAAGCAAACGCTTCTGCAAATAGGGGGATTTTAGATTTACTTGATCTTTTGGAGCGTAAACCCAGCAAGTTCAACAGCACTTACCTCCCCAGTCGTATTCAGCCGAAAAAGGACAGTCAGGTCACCGTTCCACTTTTTATCCATAGGACCCTTAAATGTGTCGAAGTTCCAATGGGAAAGTGTTGCCTTGTGCATATTGTTAATATTTACAGTTAATTTATCGCTTGTAGCAGTAACAACAACTTCTCCCAGGAGTTCATCCTGGTAAGTTCCGGCATAATCGGACAGGGGCAAGGAAGGTTTTGTATTGGCAACTCTTTTTTCATCCTGCTCTTTTTGTGCGGATTCTCCCGCCTTAGAAAGTTCAGTGTAGAGGGATAGGAAATCGCTGCTCCAGTCGGTGGTGCCTCCCAGTGCAAAAAGGTCAAAAGCTTTGTACATCAATGCGTGGCGCACTTCTACATGGTCAGTATTCCCGAATACATACACTGCAATATTTTCTTCTGGTATTTGTCCGTGGATGGCAATAGAACCCGGAAGGCTTCCGGTATGGAAATTTACTTTTCTTCCTTTGTAGTCGTGCTGGAACCAACCCAGGCCATAGGTTGTAAAGTTGGGCTTTGTAAGTTGAGCGGTAGGATAAAACTCATTCGAAGGAACAAGGGTATGCACCCTGGAAATCTCTTCCCACGTGTTAGGTTTCACCAATCGCTCATTTGCATATTTACCGCTGTCCAACATGGTTTTGGTCCACTTACTAATGTCTTCAATAGATGACCACACAGAGCCAGCAGGCCCAATGGCATCGGCACTCATGTCTTCTATTACCATAAGCTTGCCATCTATCTTCATGTGAGGTTTGGTTTTGTTGGTGTTTGGCGCTGCTTGTAAAGTGGGATAGGTATTGCTCATTCCCAGTGGGCTAAAAATTCTTTCTTTCACAAATGCTTCCCAGGGTTTGCCACTTACCTTTTCTATCAGCTGTCCCGCAGCCAGATAAAAAATGTTTTGATAAATAAAACTCGACCGAAATGAATAACTGGGCTCCACTAATCTCATTCTTTCCAGTACTTCTTCGCTACTGATGTCCATAAATGCCCAGAGAAAATCAGTATTTCCTACGCCACTGTTGTGGAGAAAGAGATCTTTAACTCTCATCTCCCTGGTTACGTAAGGGTCATATAATTGAAATTCTGGGAGATATTTAATCACAGGATCATTCCAGTTCACCTTTCCTTCATCAACCAACATGCCCATGCAGGTAGCAGTCATCAGCTTCGTAGTGGAGGCGCAGGCAAAAAGAGTATTATTATCAACTGCTTTGTTGGTATTCAATTCCTGAACGCCATAAGCTTTCTTAAATATCACATTATTGTCTTTGACTACTGCAATGGCGAGGCCAACAGCATCCCATTGTTGGCGGGCATTCTCCACGTAAGCATCAAAGTCTTTAAGTTGTTTGCTGAGTGTTTTGGATTGAGCAGTAGCAAAGTTGATACTGAGAATACCAATGAGCAGAACCAGACCTGTTTTTTTCATGAGTACATGTTTTTAGAAAGATATAAAATCATATTTAAAAATGCAGACTTTCAGTGGTGCTGTTACTTCTTCTGAAGGGGTGATTTATTATTCTTTAAAATTTTAAAAATGGCTGGAATAGCTATGAGCACCCATATCACATTGATTAGCGCTGATGGAAATGCACCATAATATACGGTGTTGGCGATGAGAAATGCCGCCCCGGTGAGGTTGAGAATTTGAAAAGTTAAAGAATCGGAATTGATTTTTTGATAACTATTGAGACCATAGGCGAGAATCACCTCTACAGACCCTATCCACCCAAGAATATCGATAAGTAATTTCATGATGCATATGTATACAATTTTAGGTAGGGATTCAATTGTTCTGATTCATAAGCTGACGAATGGACAAGAAGTGCAAGCCATAGGCCAGCGGTACAAGGAACCCGGGCAACCAAACTATGGGAAATTCAGTGACGATAGTATTAGCTGGTTCATTCATAAAATAACGGAATGATGTAGGCATCGAAAAAATAGCCGTAAGTACAATGTTGAGCAGTAACCCAAGGCATATAAAATTCCATGCGATGACCATATTTTTCGATAGTAGGTTTTTTGAATATGCCAGATAAGCAACCAGAGGAGCTGTAATGCCGGCAATGATATCAAAGTTCCTCCCCTCAAATGTCATTTGAATCGGCAACAAATTTTGGATAAAAAGCATCCAGAGTAATATTTCAACAAACACGCGAAATACCTGTAAGGTAATAATTGCCTGAGGTGGTATATGAGTAAGGAGTTGCTTTGTTGTTTTAGAAATGAGCAGCACCCAAATCAGGGTAATCAGGGGTACCAGTATGATAATAACAAACCGCGGGGGAAATCCTGAAAAGTCGGAAAAAAAACCAGCCAAAGATAAACCTGATAAGACGACAGCCCATAGCAGCAATCCTATGATAACATTTCTGAAAATTTTGCGCTGTCTGTCGGCTGTGATGGATGATTTGGCCAGACCACTTTTTAAGACTTTTAAAACAAATCCAAAAAAGATGATTGTGGTGGCAGCAAATCCGATTTGAGTATAAAAATAAAATGAGGTGCCCATATAAAACACATGTTTATGCAGCGAATTTACTCGAATCAGACTGAATTAAGCTTTGAGGGTTATTATTATTTCGTTGGCGATCAAAGACAGGCCGATCATCAGAATTAAACCCAGTATTATTTTCCTAAAGGTTTCCTGGGAGATTTTATCAAGAATCCTCTTACCGAGGTAGCTACCCAGCACGGCACCAACAAACAGGGAAGGTATGGCCCATAGATATTCAGGATCAAGAAAACCATTGTCCAGGTAAATGATCATTCGGCTAAAATCAACCCCAAAATCAATAGCTGCAGAGGTGCCTACAAACAGGTTTTTCTCAAGGCTGAAGGCAGCCAAAACAATACCTCTTATTGCTCCGCCTGTTCCAATAAATCCGGCAAGAAACCCGGCCAGTGCTCCTCCTGAAATGCTGTTCGTTAAGGTGGGATCAATTTTGGCCTTAGGTTTTACAAAAAGTAGGATCGATAAAACCACTAGAAAAATTCCCAAAAGTACTTTTGCGTAAGTAAATGATACCACTCTTGTAAGGAAGGCACCTCCAATTGCGCAGATGATGCTGGAGACACCAATCCAGAGTACGAGCTTCCAATCAATTGATTTTCTGAACAAATAGATTTTAGTGGTATTGCTGAAAACATGCATTATACCCGTGAGTGCCAGTACTATTTGGAAGCTGTAGAAGAATTGGCCGAGGGAAACAAAAAAGACAGAAGATCCAAAACCTCCTATGGTTCCCATTATTTCAGAGAGTAGTGTAAGCAAAAAGAAGAGGAGAAATTCCAAATGAGCTGGGTTGAACTGTCAATTTAGCTAATTTTGTGTATCGATTTTTTTATTCAATCCATACATTCATGAGTTCTGAACTATCTATTCCAAAAAGACCTATACGTCAGTTTCTACCAGAAAATTTTAAAGTAACCACATGGGAGGCTTTAAAGCCCTATTTTGATCAACTCAAGGACGCAGAGTTGTCTTCCGCTGAGCAACTCGAAAAATGGTTAAAGAACCGAAGTGAACTGGAATCAATTATTTCTGAAGATGCAGGCTGGAGATATATCCGAATGACCTGTTTTACGGAGAATGAAGAGCACAGAAAGAGCTATCAGGACTTTGTGGAAAATATTCAACCTCATATGTCTCCTTTGTCGGATGCATTGAACAAGAAACTGATGGACTGCGAATTCCTGAAAGGACTGGAGAAGCAGGAGGGCTATGATATGATGGTACGAAATATCCGTAAGGAAATAGAACTGTTCAGAGAGGCGAATATTCCTTTGTTTACGGAGATCAATATGAAGACACAAAAGTATGGTCAGATCTCCGGAGCCATGGCAGTAGAAATTGACGGAAAGGAATTGACCATGCAACAAGCAGGCGTGTTGTTAATGTCTACCGATAGAGAAAAGAGAGAAACAGTTTATAAGACAATTCTTGAACGCAGACTCAAAGACAAAGAGACTTTGGATCAATTGTTTTCAGAATTGATACAGTTGCGAACTAAAGTGGCTTCCAATGCTGACTTTGCCAATTTCCGGGATTACATGTTTAAATCCTATGGACGTTTTGATTATACACCTGAAGACTGCTTTCAGTTTCATGAGGCTATCCATTCGGAAGTAGTGCCTATACTGGATCAATTGGCAAAGCAGCGCAAGGAGAAATTAGGAGTGCCTGCATTAAGGCCATGGGACAAGGCAGTTGACCCTGAGGGGAGAGAGCCACTGAAAGCCTTCAGCGATGGAAAGGAACTAACTGAAAAAGCGATAGAAGTATTTTCAAAACTCGATCCTTACTTGGGACAATGTCTCACCATCATGCGGGAGATGGGGCATTTGGATTTAGACTCCAGAAAAGGTAAAGCACCAGGAGGGTACAATTATCCTTTGGCAGAAATTGGTGTGCCCTTCATCTTTATGAATGCTACTTCTACCCTGAGAGACATGACCACCATTATGCACGAAGGAGGGCATGCGGTTCACAACTTCCTGACCATGGATTTGAAACTCAACGATTTTAAGTCGCCTCCAATGGAAGTGGCCGAGTTGGCCTCTATGTCCATGGAGTTGATATCAATGGATCATTGGGATATCTTCTTTGACAACGAAGCGGATTTAAAACGTGCCAAGCTGGAGCATCTGGAAGATTTAATAGCCACACTTCCATGGGTCGCTACCATTGACAAGTTCCAACATTGGATCTATGAAAACCCAGAGCATACACTGGAAGAGAGAAAGACAAACTGGAATAGAATTTTGAATGAGTTTTCCGATAGCATAACGGATTGGAGTGGATTGCAGGAAGGGAAAGACTATATGTGGCAGAAGCAGTTGCACCTGTATGAAGTACCCTTTTATTATATCGAGTACGGGATGGCACAGTTGGGAGCCGTTGCCGTTTGGAGAAATTATAGGCAAGACCCTCAAAAAGGACTTCAGGGTTATATGGACGCGCTGAAATTGGGGTACATGAAAACCATTCCTGAGATTTATTCGGCAGCAGGTATACGCTTTGATTTTAGTAAGGAATATATCAAAGAGTTGATGGACTTTGTAAAGACTGAGATAAGCAAAATCTAACCCCTTAGCTTGTCCAGTAGTCTGCTGAGTTGATCGGCCTCGCTTTGGGTAAGGTTGCTCATGATGTCGTCCAGGGTGGATACCTGTGCATCGGATGCACTTAGCAATTCTAGTCCTTTCGGTGTTATATGAATATTGGCGGCTCTTTTATCTTCAGAACTCTGGGTTTTTAAGATCAGACCTTTTAACAGCAGCCGATCCAAAAGCCGGGATACATCAGAATTTTTATCCATCATTCTGGACTTTATTTCCGATCCTGAGATTTGATGAGGGTGTTGGCCTCGCAGAATAGACAGGATATTGAATTGCTGAGAGGTAATGCCAAATTGGGTAAAGAAGTCTTTGTGCTGATTGCTAAGCCATCCTGAAGTATAGATGAGATTGATGGCAGCTTCCTGATATATGTTGCGAAAACGAGATTGTTTTATTTCGTCTTTTATGTTCATAATGAAATAAAAATAGGGAAGGCGTTCAATTATTAGTAACCTTCCCTATAAAATCTACGCTTTATTCAGCTCTAGTTTACATTCCAGTTCTACTTCATCCCCGGCCACGTATTCACCAGATTCCAGTTTATTCTTCCATTTCAAACCATAGTCTTGGCGATTGAGGGTGCCGTTCAATTTGAATCCTGCCTTCATTACTTTACCAGTATTTACAGTTCCATTATACACCACATCAAAAGCTACGTCTTTAGTAACATCACGGATAGTGAGCTTCCCCTTCAATTGATACTTACTACCTTCCTTAACCAAATTTCCCTTGAAGGTGATCGTGGGATATTTTTCGGCATTGAAAAAATCATCTGATCGTAGGTGTCCGTCTCTTCTATCATTATCAGTGTTGACAGAGGCTACTTGAGCGGTGAACTCTACCTGAGATCCATTGAAATCTTCTGATTGGGATGTCACTTTGCCTTCAAATTGCTTAAAGTTTCCTTCCACTTCTGCGATCATCATGTGGGCAACGTTAAATCCAATCTTACTGTGTGCTTGATCAATGTTCCATGTACTCTGAGCATAACTAAGGCTTACCAGAGCACTTAAAATGAGTATTGAGCTTATTCTTTTCATAGTTGCAGGGTTTTAGTACAATTTACCAAAAATCATGTCTAAACATCTATTGTGTCGTTTCTATTAAGATACGACATAGAATCTCAAAGATTAAGCCAATAGGTAAGTTTTAGTACCAGTGACCGGTATTTTGGCTGCCCGACCTGAAAAGATTCTCCCTGCTCGAAGGAAGAAGCGAAATAATTATCGGTATAAACAATGAATAAATCAGAAACGGGCTTGAATCTCCACTGAAGCCGGGAATTGATATTCAGGTTCTCAATCTGGCTGTTGTATTGTACAAAAGTGGTCCAGAAAACATTTTTAGTAAAAGTGAAGTCAAACTTGGGTCCTAATAGAAAAATATCAGCACTGGCATAAGGTTGAGGTAGTTTAATACGGTTGTAGGAAAAATTCATGGACAAAACTCCATACGGTTGGTAGCGGTATTTTACATCCCCTTGTAGGTTTACGCGTGAACCATTGAAGTATCCACCTATTCGTGTGTTGAAACCATAAGAGAATTTTTTGCGCTCGTTGGAATTGAACCTGGTCATAATCACATTGTTGCTATAGGAAGTACCGGCTGCCAGTTCCAATGATTCCGTACCTGAAGGGTCAAAGGAATCGAAGAGGTAGACAAACTCCTTCCTGAGACGCATATTGAAGTAGGTTAGATTGGTGAACCTTACCTGGTACATAGCATTTACATCGTAGTCAGTGGCACCATATTTTTGGTTCCTGTAATAATCGAAATCAAAGCCGGGGCCATGCTTTTGAATGATACCAGTGCTGGGGTAAAAGTTATACCAGGTATTGGAGGACACACGCTGGTAATCTACTCGTCTTGCATAGCCCACTTCCGGGTTGTAGTTGGCTCCGATATTTTGCAAGCTGGTGCGTACTTCCCATTTCAATGTGTTGTATTCTATTTCTGCCCCTGAGGCGAAAGTGGAATCCAGTTGAGCTGCATCAAAAGAACGATGATAGAAAAATTTTCCGTTCCACTGATTATTGGCACTGGCAAGGTTGTAGTCCAGTCCGATAATCCTGTTATAATCATTAGGGGACAATGTAAATGAGCCATCCAAAGAATCTTTAAAGGCTTGTTTGTTCATAAAGATCATCCCAATGTTGGATCTCGAAAACACTTTTTGCTGGAAAGTGGCTACCGTATAGTTATTGGCCAGCAAGCCAAGGCTACGGTCTTGCTGTCCCTGCATGTTTAAAACGCCTACTCTCAAATTGTTATTGATCTTACCGCTTAATCTGACTCCATAATGTATTTTGTTCTGAACATTTTCATCGGATATGGTATCTTCTGCAATACCAATTCTTCTTGAAAAGAAGGGCCGCATCCTGTCTACTCCGAAGTCGGAAAATAAATCTGCATTCTCCAGGAAAAATTGCCTGCGTTCAGGAAAGAAAATTTCAAATCGATCAAGGTTTGTCACTTGCTCATCTACATCTACCTGTGAAAAATCAGGGTTGATCGTGATATCCAAATTGAGGGCAGAACTGAGAGCAACTTTCGCGTCTCCTCCAAAACTAAGATTGCCTTCTTGTGGGCTTCCACCTTCGAAATCTCTTTCTTGTGCGGTGGCTAGATAAGGAATAACTGAAATATTGCCTCCTGGTTTTTTCAAAGGGGTGTCCCAAATCAATTCTCTGTTAAAAGCCAATGCAGAAATACTAAAATTTTGAGGAATAGGAGACCAGGTAGAGCGCTCACCTGTTTGGCTATCGATTCTAAAAAAATTGATGTACCATGAACTGAGTTCTTCCTTAAATCGAAGCGTTTTAAAGGGGATGGCAAACTCTGCGGTCCAGTACCCGTCAAATTGTTGGGCCTCTGCGTACCATTTGTTGTCCCAGTTCAGGGAAAAAGAACTACCGCCTCCACCTCCATTCGAAATAAGCCCCTCACGTTGAACACCAAACGGATTTACACCAAAAATAAATGCATTTGTTCTGTCCTTGAAAGTGTCAAACACCACAGAAATACCATCATTGGCATCGCCTTTAAAGTCGCGCCTTAAAGAAGGGGTAACGTATTTACCCGCTGCGTCAGGTTGGTTATACATCTTGGCAGCGATGTAGATATTGTTGTTATCGTAGGTCATGCGCACCTCAGTATCTATTTGCGAACGGACAGTGTCGGAGGGGAAAAACTGCATAAACTGATCGGCTACCTGCGCATTTTTCCACACAGGTTCGTCCAGGTTTCCATCTATGATGATCCTCTCATCAGTTTTAAAAATGCTTAGTCCTGGTTGTTGTGCAAAACCAGCATGGGCTAGAAAACTAATAATTAGGAAAAAAACGATACGCACAGTACTCGGGTTAATTTTTAAGCTGCAATGATACTGCTGATAGCCCGTAAGAGGCTCATTTTTATGATGAATGGACGATCAGCAGGATTGATGAAAGCCGCTCATATAGAATGGGTTAACTCAGTTTTTGAGGTAGAAATCAGAGACAAGCTGATGGTAGGATTCGGTGCGTTTTCCATCGGTGTTAAACAGGATAAGTTCGCTCTCATTACTGGTGGTAGAGCAGTATGAAAACTCCATTAAGAGCCGCTCTGTCGGTTTAGAGTTGTTATGGCGAACATTAATTACCTGATTGCAATGGAGGTGGTTCTGTGCGGCCATTTCCCTAAACGCAATTCCCTCTGAATAGGGAAGGATAAGGCATAATCGACCATTTGGGTGCAATAGGCGTTTACAGTTATCAATGATGATGGCATAAGGCAATTCGTCCGCATGTCGTGAAAGATTTCTCTTCTGATTTGGGGCCTTAAGGCTATTGACGAAATAAGGAGGGTTGGAAACGATGAGATCGTATTTCGTTGAGGTCGGATATTGCTGCAGTGATGTGTGAAAAATGGAAATTTTTGATTTCCAGGGAGATTCATTTACGTTTTCTTCAGCTTCCTGAAAGGCATCTAAATCTACCTCTATAGCATGTATGTTCACATTTTCCTCCGACCGCTGAGCAAGCATTAAGGCTATTAATCCGGTTCCAGTGCCAACATCAAGGATATACTGAGCTGAATTTATTCCTGACCAGGCACCCAACAATACGCCATCAGTGCCTACTTTCATGGTCGACCGATCGTGGTGGATATGGAACTGTTTGAAGTAGAATGCGTTGTCTGACCCGTTTTTTCTATGCATCTTTCTAATACTGAATAAAATTAGGAAAATGACTTTTAAATCAGATCTCGAAATTGCTCAGGCTTCAAAACTAAAGCCAATTGTTGAAATTGCTAAAACGCTTGAAATCAAAGAGGACGATCTCGAACTCTATGGCAAGTACAAAGCAAAGTTGCCATTATCATTGACCGATGAAAAGAAAATAGCCAAAGCCAAGTTAGTATTGGTAACTGCTATGACACCCACACCGGCAGGTGAGGGAAAGACAACCACTTCTATTGGTTTGTGTGAGGGGTTGAATAAAATAGGTAAGAAAACAACCGTTGTTTTACGTGAGCCATCATTAGGACCTGTCTTTGGAATGAAGGGAGGGGCTGCAGGAGGTGGGTTTTCGCAAGTCGTTCCGATGGAAGATATTAATCTTCATTTTACGGGGGACTTTGCTGCTATAGAAAAGGCCAATAATCTTTTGGCAGCGTTGATTGATAATGATATTCAAAAGCCAGATGGTGGAATGGGAATAGACCCGAGAACAGTAGAGTGGAAGAGGGTTATGGATATGAATGACAGGGCCCTTAGAAATATTGTATCAGGTTTAGGAGGGAAAAGCGGAGGGATGATCAGAGAAACAGGATTTAACATCACCGCTGCTTCTGAAATCATGGCCATACTATGTCTGGCTAAAAACCTTGATGACCTAAAGGAGAAAATTGGAAACATCTATATCGGAGATACTTATAAAAAGACAGCCGTTTTTGCGAAAGACATCAACGCACAAGGTGCTGTAGCTTTACTTTTAAAAGAGGCCATAAAACCAAATCTCGTTCAAACACTGGAAGGTAATCCTGCCATTATTCATGGAGGGCCTTTTGCCAACATCGCGCAGGGGGCTAATTCTATTATTGCCACCAGAATGGGGATGAGCCTCTCTGATTTCGTGGTAACAGAAGCAGGCTTTGGGTCGGATTTAGGAGCGGAGAAATTTATAGATATCGTGTCAGGCTATGGCGGGTTTTCACCCCATGCTGTAGTGTTGGTGGCTACTATTCGAGCGTTGAAGTACCACGGAGGAGTAGAACGTGAAAAATTAACGGAATCTAATCTGGAGGCCGTAAAGGCAGGATTTGCTAACCTTGAAAAACACATTGAGAACACAAAGATTTTTGGTGTGCCGGCCGTCATATCCTTGAATAAATTCATTACAGACTCGGACGAGGAAATTAACTGGGTGATGGAAAAATGCAAAGAGTTGGGGGTTCAGATTGCGCTGGCGGAAGGATGGGAGAAAGGCGGTGAAGGAATGAAAGAATTGGCCAAAAAGGTGACCTATGCCGCTGAGTCGTTTGATGGCAAGTGTTGGCCTGTGTATCAATGGAAAGATAGTATACAGGAGAAAATTGAAGCAGTTGCCATTAAGATTTATGGTGCGAAAGGGGTTGAGTTTTTACCGAAGGCGAGACAAAACCTTAAAAAAATTGAAAGATTAGGACTGAATGATAGACCTGTCTGTATAGCAAAAACTCAAAATTCGTTTTCTGATGATGCAAAGAAAAGGGGGAGACCCAAGGATTTTACCATAACAGTTCGCGAGATTGAAGTGGCAGCAGGTGCAGGGTTTGTCATTCCAATTACTGGAGATATGCTAAGGATGCCTGGCCTACCTAATATCCCTGCTGCAATGGGGATGGATATTGATAATGACGGCAAAATTTCAGGCCTCTCCTGATACAAACTTTATGAGCTTGTCTGTAAAACCAGTTGAGATTACGAAAGTAAGTGCTGATGGTAGTAAAGTAACCCCAGACCTGATGGCTGTCGAGGAGCCGCTTGAAATTAGAATTGGGTATGGGGCATTGGCAAGTAGGCAACAAAAGAGTTTGTCAGTAACTATGCGAACCCCAGGTCATGACTATGAATTGGCCACTGGGTTTCTTTTTACTGAAGGAATTATTGACACATTTGATCAAATAGAAAGTATTAAGTATTGTGAAGATGCAGGCAGGCAGGAGGAGAAAGAAAATGTCGTAAGGGTTGAATTAAAGCCGGATGTCAATTTAGATTTAGAAAAACTTCAACGAAATTTTTATACCTCCTCAAGTTGCGGAGTGTGCGGTAAATCATCGATTGAGGCAGTCCATGTAACTTGTGGTCAAATTCAGGATAACATCAAGGTAGATAAAAAGATCGTTAATGGGTTGGCCGATAAATTACGAGACGCACAACAAATCTTTGAGCATACTGGTGGATTGCATGCGGTGGGATTGTTTGATCTCAAGGGTCAACTTTTACTCACTCGTGAAGATGTAGGACGGCACAATGCTATGGATAAAATTGTTGGGGCCAGTTTATTTAAAAAAGAAATCCCGTTATCGGATAAAATCATTATGGTGAGTGGTCGTGCCAGCTTTGAGTTGGTGCAAAAAGCATTGCGTGCAGGAGTGCCGATGATGGCAGCTGTGGGGGCGCCTTCCAGCTTAGCTGTTACGCTGGCCCAGGATTTAGGAATGACGCTTTTGGGCTTTGTTAGGGGCAAGAGCTTTAATATTTATTGTGGTAAAGGTCGATTAGTTGCCTAAACAGCTATTTCAGTAGTTAAAAGTAAGATTTTTAATATTTTTTTGTTTGTCTTACCAACCACTGTTGCCTCTTACACTCTTAAATGTACCTGTGTCAATAATCGCGGGATGTTTTGATTTTCTTTGATTAAATTAGGGATACCTAATCCGCATGAATAGCAATGGATTGGGCATAATAGAAAGGAAAGTATCATGTCTGAGAATTTATCAAAATTGGCTGCTCGAAAAGGATTGAAGAATCCTTTGTTTGAAAAATTGGTCACCATTTCCAAAGAGAAAAGAAAGCCGGGAGCTGATGAGATGAGATCTCTGGCCAAAGAATTTTTAGTAGGCAATGCCAATGTACACGGGACACTCAGTTTTTATGATTTCTTAAGTGAGGAACATCAAACAAAAAAAGTTTATGTGTGCAATGGAAGCGCATGCATGGTGGCGGGCACACAGGATGCATTAAAGAAAAAACTAACAACTCATTTTAAGGAAGAGGAAATCGGACATATGTGTTGTTTGGGTAGGTGCCATGAGAACAGCGCTTTTCACTATGAAGGAAAGAACTACTCGGGGAACAACGGATTGGCAATGGATGAAGTAATCAAAGGAAAGGGAGAAAACCTGGATGTTTATCATGTTCAATCCAATTTAAAAGAACCCATTCTTACTAATCCTTATCCAGAAGAAGGTACTTTCTTTGATTTTACTCAACATTGCTTAACACGCGATAAGGATGAATTACTGGCTGAGATTAAAAAATCAAATGTAAGAGGTAGAGGAGGAGCAGGTTTTCCGATGGGGCTTAAACTGGAGTCATGCAAAAACGTACCAGGCGAGCAAAAGTTTGTGGTATGCAATGCAGATGAAGGTGATCCTGGTGCTTACTCTGATCGTTACCTTTTAGAAAAACAGCCTCACTTGCTTTTGTTCGGCATGTTGATGGCTGGATATATTATTGGATCCAATCGTGGAGTCATCTATATCCGAGGAGAGTATCCAGAGTCGATTACGATAATTCATGAAGAGATTGAGAAATGGAAAGCGAATGGTGTTTTGGGAGATAACATCAATGGCAATGGATTTGATTTTGAATTTAAAGTCATTGAAGGTGCTGGGGCATACATATGCGGAGAAGAGACTGCGCTTTTATCTTCCATAGAAGGGCAACGGCCGGAGGTAAGAGTACGACCACCTTACCCAACACAGGAAGGATTGTTCAATCTGCCTACCGTAGTGAACAATGTAGAGACTAGTGCAACGCTTTATTACATATTGAAGAATGGCGGAGAGAAGTACGCTTCCCTGGGTACAGGAAAATCTACCGGATCGAAGTTGGTGTGCCTCGATAGTTTGTTCAATACTCCGGGAGTATATGAAATAGAAATGGGTACACCCCTTTCGGAAGTCGTAAATGATTTCGGAAAAGGGTTTAAGAAAAAAGTGAAGGCGATTCATGTGGGAGGCCCATTGGGAGGAATTGTGCCTGTTGAGAAGGTTGATGATCTGACACTTGATTTTGAATCATTTGCTTCAAACGGATTTCTGTTGGGACACGCAGGCGTGGTGAGTATTCCCGAAGATTTCCCGATGATAAAGTATTTGGAACATCTTTTTGAGTTTACGGCTGCAGAATCTTGTGGTAAGTGTTTTCCCTGCAGTATAGGTTCTGTGAGAGGCAAGGAGTTAATTCAAAAAGCGCAGAAGGAAGATTTTAGAATTGATCGCCAACTAATGGACGATTTGTTGGAGACCCTGGAGATCGGGTCACTATGTGCCCTTGGTGGTGGCTTACCGCTTGGGATAAAGAACGCATTGCAGTATTTTGATAAAGAATTAAAAACCTATTTTGCTTAAATGGGATAAACAAAGAAGGTTATGAGTGAACAGAAAAACATCGCTTACATCAATGATCAACCTTTCGAGTTCGAAAAGGGAGAGATGATCCTAAGTTTTGTACGGAGAATGGAGCAATCTGTCAACGTGCCCACGTTGTGTGACGCACCCAATCTTAAACCATTTGGTTCATGCAGAGTCTGTAGTGTGGATGTGGCGTTGGAGAAGAATGGTAAAGCAAAAGCGATGGCTTCTTGCCACACACCCGTGATGGCCAATTCCTATATCTACACCAACAATGAGCGGATCACACGATTAAGAAAAAATATACTCGAGTTGGTACTTACCGATTATCCTTTGGATCGTTTGTATGAAAATAAAGCCGGAAAGAACGAATTGCAGAATGTTGCGAATCAATTGCGCATCACTCCTGACGATATTCGATATCCGCTAGGCAAGAATCATTTAGATAGAAAACCTGATGCTTCCCACTCCTATATGCGTGCCGATCTGTCAACCTGTATTAACTGTTACCGATGTGTAAGAGCTTGTGATGAAGTGCAGGGAGAGATGGTATTGACCATGACAGGTCGTGGATTTGACAGTACCATTACCATGGGCATGAATGAAGGATTCAAGGAATCTGATTGCGTAAGCTGTGGTGCTTGTTCTCAGGCATGCCCTACTTCTGCCATTACAGATATATTTAACTCTAAGCAAACCGTACCTGATAAAGTAACACGAACTGTATGTACCTATTGTGGTGTGGGTTGCAATCTGGATGTGTCTACCGTAGATGGTGAAATAAAATCAATTCTGGCTCCTTACGATGCAGAAGTAAATCAGGGTCATACTTGCCTGAAAGGACGCTACGCATTTAAGTTTTACGATCATGAAGATCGCCTTCGCAGTCCGCTGATCAAAAAGAATGGTGAGTTTGAGGAAGTAAGCTGGGATGAGGCCTATGATTATATCGTAAATAAGTTTTCAGAAATAAAATCCAACAATGGAGCTGATGCCATTGCAGGTATTTCCTGCGCCCGGGCAACCAATGAAGAAAATTATCTCATGCAGAAGTTTATTCGTGCAGTGGTAGGAACGAACAACATTGATGGTTGTGCGCGAGTATGTCACTCACCAACGGCATTGGGTATGCAACGCACTTTTGGGACGGGAGCTGCTACCAATTCAATAAAAGATATTCAGTTTACGGATTGTATCATGGTTATTGGTGCCAATCCTACAGATGCACACCCGGTAACCGGTGCTAAACTGAAGCAGAAAGCAATAAAGGGGACACCCATGATTGTGATTGATCCTCGCAAAATTGAATTGACAAAATATTCAACACATCATCTGCAGTTGCGGCCCGGAACAAATGTAGCGTTGTTGAATATGATGATGCATTACATTGTGAAAGAAGGATTAGTAGACAACGATTTTGTGGCGCAACGCACCAGAGGCTTTGAAGTATTTAAGGAAAGCATTTTGAAATTGAATATGGATGAGCTCGAATCCATTACAGGGGTGGATAAAAATTTGGTAAGAGAAGCTGCCATCACATATGCTTCTGCTAAAAATGCAATGTCATTCCATGGCTTGGGTGTGACAGAGCACTTTCAGGGAACGTTTACGGTTACCTTAATTGCTGACCTTGCCATGATTACAGGAAATATTGGTAGACCGGGCGTAGGAGTAAATCCTTTGCGTGGTCAAAACAATGTGCAGGGAATGGCGGATATGGGAGCACAACCACATCAGGGGGCTGGCTATCTGGCCGTGGATGATCCTAAGTACCACAATATGTATCAGGATTTTTATGGTGTTAACCTTCCGTTGCATGCTGGTTATAAGATCCCACAAATGTTTGATGCGGCAATTGAAGGAAAGTTGAAAGGTTTGTGGATTATTGGAGAGGATGTGGTTCAGACAGATCCTAACACCAATCATGTGAAGAAGGCGCTTTCGAATTTAGATATTTTTATCGTAAGCGAACTCTTTATGACGGAGACAGCAAAGATGGCAGATGTGGTACTTCCTGCTGCTTCTTTTTTGGAGAAGAGCGGAACGTTTACCAATGGAGAAAGAAGAATACAAAGAGTGAATGCGGTGGTTGATCCGTTGCCCGGAACAAGAGTGGATGGTCAGATCATTGTGGATATCATGAACAGAATGGGATACAAACAACCTGACTATCATCCTAAAACTGCGTTGGAGGAAATTTCTCAAATCGTTCCTTTCTTCAAAGGTGTGAAATGGGATGAGTTGGGAGATAATGGAAAGCAGTGGCCTGTGTTGGAAGATGGAAAGGGAACTGAGATCATGCACACCGAAACATTTAAAATAGGAAAAGGTCAAATTCAATTCCATCCTTTCGAAGAATCTTCTGAGATTCTGGATAACAGCGAGTCATTTCCTTTTATTCTGACTACTAACCGTGAATTGGAACACTACAACTGTGGTGCCATGACGCGAAGAACACCCAACGTTGATATTCTCACAGAAGATGTGTTGCTCATCAATAAGCAGGATGCTGAAGAAAAGGGAATTAAGGATGGGGATATCGTATGTGTAAGTTCTGCGAGAGGTAAAGTGGATCTAAAAGCGCGAGTTACCAATGAAGTTAAGCCGGGTGTTTTAAGTACCACCTTCCACTTTCCGGAGGTGCTGGTGAATATACTTACTTCAGGAGTAATGGATTCTGAAGCTATGTGCCCCGAATACAAAGTAGTAGCAGTGGATGTGAGAAAAGCCCGTAAAGCTGGAATGCGTAAATTGGGAAAAGTGGAGGAACGAAAGGTGCACGTTTAATACAGCGTACTCTTACAACACAATTCAGCCGATCATAGTGAACTATGATATAACCCACTCATTTTTGCATTAATTGCATAAATAAATAGTTTCTATTTAAACTCATTATTGCATGTATCCTTCTTACCTAATCAAAGCGTTTTTCGCCATTGCTCTTTCATTCCTCATTCAAACGTTATCAGCCCAACCATTTGATACTGACAATTTCAAAAACCTAAAAATACGTAATGTAGGACCTGCCAATATGAGTGGAAGGATCACCGCTATCGATGTGGTCCAATCCAATACCAAAATAATATATCTGGGTGCAGCTTCTGGTGGGGTATGGAAATCTGAAAATGGAGGAAGTGCATGGGAAAGTATTTTTGATGAGAACCCTACGGTTAATATTGGAGCAGTCGCTGTGCAACAAGATAACCCAAGTGTAGTATGGGTGGGCACCGGAGAGGGCAATCCACGTAACTCCATGAACCTGGGCTTAGGTTTGTTCAAAAGTTTGGATGCAGGAAAAACATGGAAAAAGGTGGGACTCGAAAACTCTAAGGCCATTCACCGCATTCTTATCGATCCTCAAAATCCCAACACGGTCTATGTGGGTGTGATGGGCGATCCGTTTACTCCCAATGAACACCGAGGGGTTTATAAAACCATAGATGGAGGGAAGAACTGGGATAAGATTTTGTTTACCAATAACCTTTCCGGTGTAGGAGATATGGTGATGGATCCTTTTAATCCCAACAAAATATTTGCGGCCATGTATGAGCATCATCGTACGCCCTACAGTTTTACTTCTGGTGGTCCGGGATCAGGGTTGTACCTTACCTACGATGGGGGAAAGAACTGGAAAAAATTGGGAGCCGATAATGGATTGCCAAAAGGAGAGTTGGGGAGAATTGGAATTGCCATTGCGAGAAGCAATACGAATAGAATTTATGCTAAAGTGGAAGCCACCAAAAATGCAATGTACAGAAGCGAAGACGGGGGACATACCTGGGCAATGATTAACGACAATCCAAGATTTACCAACAACCGTCCTTTTTACTTTCAGGATATTGCAGTAGACCCTTTTGATGAGAACAGATTGTATAACATTTATCAGCCACTCTCAGTCAGTGAAGATGGAGGTAAAAGTTTTAATCTTGAGCCGATGATACCTGCGGATGAAACGAAAGGTATCCACGCAGACTTTCATGCTTTTTGGGTAGACCCCAATGACCCGACATTTTTCATCATCGGTGGTGATGGCGGTATTGGCATTACACATGATAAAGGAAAGAGTTGGTATTTTCCAGAGAGTATTCCTGTTGGACAATTTTATCATATCAATGTAGATAATGATGTTCCTTACAATGTGTACGGGGGACTGCAAGACAATGGAAACTGGTCGGGGCCAGGGTATGTTTGGAAGCGCGGTGGAATAAGAACATTGTACTGGCAGTATTTGGTGGGCGGTGATGGCTTTTATATCTCACCTGATGCAGAAAACTCCAGATTTGGTTATGGTACCTCACAAAATGGAAATCTTTATCGCTACGATAAACTTACCGGCTATTACCAAAGTATAATGCCTCCCGAGCCTGATCTAAAAACTCGCTTGCGTTTCAACTGGAACGCAGGGTTTGCACAAGACTTGAATGATAACTCTACTGCGTATTATGGAAGTCAGTTTTTACATATGACCACTGACAAGGGAGCTACCTGGAAAATCATTTCTCCGGATCTCACAACCAATAACCCCGAGCATCAAAAGCAAGATTACGGAGGTTTAACTATTGATGCCTCGGGTGCAGAAATTTACAACTCCATTTTAAGCATCGCTCCCAGTAAGCTCGACAATAAAATTATTTGGGTGGGTACCGATGATGGCAATGTACAACTGACTCAAAATGGAGGACAGACCTGGAGTAATCTTACAACTAACATCAAAGGTTTGCCTAAGGAGAGTTGGATTGCGCAGATACAAGCATCACGAGTTAATAAAGGTGAAGCCTGGGTAGTGGCGAACAATTATAGAAAGGGTGATTATAGTCCGTACTTGTACAGAACCAAAGATTTTGGAAAAACCTGGCAACGTGTGGTGGATGATAGTAAAGTGAAAGGGTATGCACTTTCAGTAATGCAGGATCCTGTGGAACCCAAACTTGTTTTTCTAGGTACAGAAAATGGATTATGGATCAGCATTGATGAAGGGAAAACCTGGAAGCAATTCCGAAATGGATTTCCTTCTGTGTCCACTATGGATATGACCATCCAGGAGCGTGAGTCTGCGCTGATCGTGGGTACGTTTGGCCGATCGATATGGATACTGGACGACCTTAATACCTTGAGAGAAGTGGCTGGTAAGGGAATTACAAAGAACCTTTCCGTATTTCCAGTCAATGAAACAGTTCAGGTGAAAGGGCTTTTTATTAATCCACCCGGTAATATCTGGACAGGTTTCCATACCACTTTTGAAGGAGAGAACAGACCATTCGGTAGAGCAATGATTCCGTTCTACGTGAAAACAATTGCTGGAGATAGCGTTCATGTTAAAGGGCAGGTCTATGATGAAAGTAATAGACTCATTCAAACTATATCCACCTCTCAGGTTGATGTTGGGTTGAATTATATCACATGGAAATTGGATGAGACCAAAGCCAGACTTCCGGGTGCCTATATGGGAGACGACCCAAAGGGTATTCCGGTTATTCCGGGAAGTTACAAAGTCGTATTGAGTTATCTGGATAAGAAAGATTCGACAATTGTAAAGGTAATTCCAGATCCAAGATTTGATGAGATGAAGGTGGTGGATGAGTCCAACTATTTGATTGCTAAAAGACTGGATGCAGCTGCAGCCAAACTCGCAAAGGAGCTTAGTCGAATTGATGAAAGTGAGAAAATTGTAGATCAAATTTTAGAGCACATAAAATCAAACAATGGATCGCAAGTGGGTGAATTAAAAGAAGTTTCTGAAAGTATTAAAGAAGGACTCAGTGATCTGATGGACTTGGCACGGGCACCCCGGCCTAAAAAACAAGTAGGGGCATGGAGTTCATTTGAAGTGACTCCTCAATCAAAATTATCGGATGCGCAACAGGCGTTGAGAGCACGATTGTACAAACCCTCCGCTCAGGATATTGAACGTGTAGAAACAGCGGAGCAATTAATCAATGAGTTTGAGGAGAAGGCTAACTCATTTTTTGATAGTGAATGGAAGGAATTCAGAGAAAAGGTTGAAACGGCAAAATTTAGTTTGTTCGGTAAACAATAGTGATATTTATATAACATATTGATATTCAATGGTATGTGACATAGCACATCTGATAAAGGTAAATAAAAGTTTACTTTTTTCTTGCATGCAGGTATATAAATATTTACTTTTGTGAAAACACTTTTTTAACTTTTTACAAACCCCAGGTATGACTAGTAGATGAAATGTAGTGAATTGCTCCGCATGCTTAAGCGTGAAGGTTGGTATGCAGATCGCCAAAAAGGCTCGCATGTAATAATGAAGCACCCAGACAGAGAAGGTGAGTTTCTCTCGGTGCCAAACCATGGTAGTGCGGAAATAGGAAAAGGCTTGATGTTGAATATTCAAAAAAGAGCAGGTTTAAAACCGACAGGAAATAAGAAAGGAAAGAAATAAAGTTTAAAGTTGAATGAAAAAAATAGTTGTTAAAGTTGAAAAAACTAAATCTGGATTTTCTGCTTACTCGGAAAAATTCCCTGTTTATACGACTGGCAAAACTCTTACGGAGTTAACAACAAACATGGTTGAATCCTTCAATCTTTTTTTTGAAGAGGAAGGAAATGGCAAGATTGTTACCGCGAATGACCTTGACCTTCAACTTGATCTTAGTAACCTCTTTGAAATATTTCCAATCAACGTAAAGGCATTTTCAAATAGATTAGGGATGAATTACTCACTCTTAATACAATACGTGAAGGGAAATAAAAAACCTTCTCAAAAACAGACAATTAGAATTCTAGATGAAATGCAGGAAATAGGCAAGGAGTTAATGGAAGTAAATCTTGGCTGATTTCCATATCCGTTATTCTCACCTTATTTTTAAATGTAAATAGAAAGTTTTTAGTTTAAGCCGCAATGGGTTGGTTATACACTTTTCCTTCCCATTCCTCAAGTCTGGGGTTCATCATGTAAAACCACAGGGGAGGTACCAAAGCGATAATGATCATGGTTGGGTAGCCAAACGGCAGCTGAGGACTGTAATCGTAATGATTTAAAATCTGATAGCGTTTGATGGCATTTGCGTGATGATCGGAATGACGCTGTAATTGAAACAAAAAGAAATTACTAATCACGTGGCTGGAATTCCACGAATGCAAGGGGTTCACTCTTTCGGGTTTTCCATTTTTCTCTTTTCGTAGAATACCGTAATGCTCAACATAGTTGACCAATTCTAAAAGTGTAAAGGCAAAGAAGCTTTGGGCAAAAAAGAATACGGGTATCTGCCAGTTAATAGTGCCTGCCGGGCTAAAGACAAAAGTGAGTAACACACAAAAAAGCATTGGAAGTAAAGCAAACCAAATCATCTGATTTTGTAAACTGAAAGCAGATAAACCTTTTCTTTTTAAGCTATCGATTTCCAGTTTCCAGGCGTGGACGTACCCTACAAAAACAGACCGAAGCCAAAACAGGTAAAAGGCTTCATTCTTTCGAGAGGTGGCTGGATCTTCCAAAGTGGC
This sequence comes from Cyclobacteriaceae bacterium, assembly GCA_039971015.1. Taxonomy (GTDB): domain Bacteria; phylum Bacteroidota; class Bacteroidia; order Cytophagales; family Cyclobacteriaceae; genus ELB16-189. The sequence continues at coordinate 433,336 of JBDVKV010000004.1, read as the reverse complement.
CACCTGCACGTGATGCCCTCGGTTATGTTCAATATAAAAATGCATATAATAAACGGTCATGAGCAGTAGCTTGCTGTAAAACCTCTCAAGAGACGATTTCTTGTGACCCAGTTCATGTGCTACGGTAATGCCAATTCCACCTGTGATTAGTGAGAAGCTAATGATGAACCCTACCCATTCATACCAAAAAGTAAGCGTGCCGGCAGCCACTACATACGCGCCCCAAAACACAACTGCCAATTGAACGTAAGTCCAGATGTAGGTGACAAAGCGATAGTAAAATTCATTGCCAACAATTTTAGCTTTATTTTCTTCAATGTTCGAGGTGTCAATACCTATAAGCTGATCCATTAATGGGAGCACGATAAAGGCAAAACCAATGGCCAGAAAGTTCCACCAACCACCAAGGTAATAGCCCAAAATTACAAGAGCAGGTACCTCAAAAGCATAAAAGAACTTTAGTTTTTTCAATGGAAGCTAAATTTTAAGTACTACTAATTTAATGGATTATTAGTGATAACGCCAGTAGATTATACGGTACATTGACTTATTGACATGTTGTATGTTTGGTATAATGACTTTGAACAACAAAAAAATGACTTTGTATTAATTAGATTACCTTTGCAGCCATTATTGAGATTGGATGGATTGCCTCCCTTTGCTGCATGACCGCAGCAGGTAAAATGTAAGGTGCTTCGTCTGGCCTTACAATTTTATTAAAACATACATATGAAATCATTTGATGCCCTCGGTCTGTCCGAGGAAATAGTGAAAACTATCACTGAAATGGGCTTTGAAACGCCTACACCCATTCAGGAGCAGGCTATACCCGTACTTTTAAAAGGCGACACCGATCTGGTGGGATTGGCACAAACAGGAACAGGTAAAACAGCTGCTTTTGGATTGCCTTTGATCGAGTTGGTTGATACTGGTAATAAAACTACCCAGGCCCTCATCGTAGCACCTACCCGTGAGTTAAGTGTACAGATTACCAGTGACCTTGAAAACTTCAGCAAAGCAACCCGATCGCTCAATATTGTAACGGTATATGGTGGGGCAAGTATTTCAGATCAGATTAGAAAAGTAAAGCGAGGAGCTCAAATTATAGTAGCTACTCCTGGTCGACTTATCGACTTGTTGTCTCGTAAGGTAGTAGACCTTACTGCTATAAAATTTGTGGTTTTGGATGAGGCAGACGAGATGCTCAACATGGGCTTTAAGGAAGATATTGATGAAATTCTTTCTACCACACCCAAACATAAAAAGGTTTGGTTGTTTTCAGCCACTATGCCAAGAGAGGTAAGGGCGATTGCTAAAAATTATATGAACGATCCCGTGGAACTCACCATGGATGTTCAGAAGACCGGAAACGAAAATATTGACCATCAGTATTCAGTGGTAACTGAAAGAGATAAGTACCTGGCTTTGAAACGCCATGTCGATTATAATCCTGGAATTTTTGGCGTGATCTTTTGCCGTACAAAAATGGATACCCAAAAAATAGCAGAGCACTTGATTAAGGATGGGTATAGCGCTGATGCATTGCATGGTGATTTATCACAAGCTCAGCGCGATCGTGTGATGCGCAGCTTTAAGAACAACGCGTTACAATTATTGGTGGCAACCGATGTAGCTGCCCGAGGTATCGATGTAAGTAATATCTCGCACGTGATCCATATGAATATGCCTGACGAGATGGAGTTCTATACCCATCGAAGTGGAAGGACTGCACGAGCAGGGAAGAAGGGTATCTCTCTGGCTATAGTATCAAAGCGTGAGATAGGAAGAATTCAGCAAGTTGAACGTGCCATTAAAAGAAGATTTACAAAGGTAGCGGTGCCTACGGGTAACGAAGTGTGCCAAAAGAAATTACTAGACCTGACCCATCGTGTTCGCGAAGTGGAGGTGAACGAAAAGGAAATGGATTACTTCCTGCCTGAAGTATTTCATGAACTTCAAAGTTTAAGTAAGGAAGATATCATCAAACGTTTTGCAGCGATTGAGTTCAACCGGTTCTTGGCCTACTACAGGGATGCTCCTGATTTAAATCAGAATGCGCCAGAGCGCCATTCCGATGATAGGTCATCTGCATCTGCCAACGCGGATCGCGTATTTATCAATGTAGGTAAAATGGATGGGTTGGATAAGGGTAGTTTGCTTGGATTAATTTGCGATTTTGGGGAGATCAACAAAGCCCATATCGGAAAGATTGATATCAAAGGGGCTTATTCATTTTTTGAAGTGACCAAAAAGGAAACGGAGAAGGTGTTTAAAGGTTTTGAGGATGTAGAAGTGCGAGGAAGAGCAGTACGCCTGGAGTTGACGAGCCCTAAGAAGGAAAAGTATTCAGATAAGAAGAAGGAAAGGTTTTACGGCTCAAAAAATAAGCCGAGATCAAAGAAAAGGTACTAGTCAGAGGCCATGTGGAATAGTGCCCACTTTTCTCCTGAATAGTCCTTGTCAATTTCTTTGATATAATTTTTATTCTTTTCAAGGAAAGTATTGTAGCGTGATGCAACTCGGTCGTATTGGGCTCTTAATTCTCCTACTCGCTGGTCAGCCATTTTTACTTTATCCACTAACTTTTGGGCTGCCATATCTTTTATGAAATCTGGGTCGGCTTCGGCCAGACTGAGTATTTCAGAAACCAGCGAGTTGGAAGCAAAGTCATACTCCTCAATTACATAATTATTGGCCAGTGATTTTTGGGTGAATCGAATCCGATCCAACTGATCCAATCGCTGCTCAAGTGTGATTAATTGCTGATCATTGAATTCTTCCTTTTGATGCATCATGTGAATCAATCCATGCATGGCTTTCGTCTTTTCTTTTTCATCCCAGGCCATCACATTCCAGGCATGCAATAAGCTGTCCTGAAGGATAAGATAAGTCTCTGTCAATGAGTCTATCTTGGTGAAAGTTGTTTTTTGTTGGGTGGCCTGTTGCTGATTACACGACAGTAGCCATGTAAGGGCGGTTATACAGACGATATAGGATGCTTTCTTGATCATTTGTTATTTGTCCCCGTACATACGCAACTTGTTCAGAAATGTTGGGGAAAATTTTTAAATCGGCTTAAACTGCTCAAAAGCTTCCTTACAATTATTACAATAGTAGATAGCTCTGCACAAAGTTGGGCCAAATGGATTCTTAAGTTCTGTATTCGTTTGGCTGCATCTGGGGCATTCCGCATTCTCCAATATTTCAAGGTCCGTAAATAGCTTATTATCTGGCGGAGGGGCAAGACCATATTTTTTCAGCGCAGCTTTACCCTTTTCTGTGATCAAATCAGAACTCCATGGTTTTTTAAACGTGATCTCGACTTCGGCTTCCTGACCGTGTTTTTTTAGTGTTTCTACAATGTCATTTTTCATGTAATCAATAGCAGGGCAACCTACGAATGTTGGGGTCATCTCTATTTTTATCTTGTCTTCGATAGAAACATTGGTTATTACACCAAGATCTACCAAAGACAACACGGGGATTTCAGGGTCCTTGACCTCTTCCAGCCAATCAAAAATCTTTTCTATGGTTACAGTTTCTGCCATGTTAGGGATAGGTGATATCGAATGAATCCTTTATCACCTGGTTGAGGTGGTGTTTAAGATGTTTTACGTAGTCATCCGCCAGCCACTCTAATGACCTCAGTTGCTCACCTTCTTTAGAGGTATCACAGGTTTTTAAATATTTGTCGCTTTCCATGGTGGTCAGGACATTTGAGATTTGCTTGTTCACCAATTTCCAAAGTGCAATCACGTCCTTTCCTGCCATATTTTGGTAGTCGTTGGCCATTACCCAAAATTCCTGATCATAAACAATTTTGGGTGGCGTGGCAGTATGCTGCCCAACAATAAATCTTCTCAGGTTGTTTTGGCCTGAATCAACAAGGTGTCCCACTACCTCTTTCTTGTTCCACTTGTTGGGCAATGGTTTTTCAGACAGATCAGCTTCAGAAAAGTTACCAATTCTTTCCGCGAAGATCTCTACGATCTCATTGAGTTCTTTAACGATTTCTTTCATTACCATTCAGCTGTTGGGTCAATTTTAAATACCTCACTCATTTCATCCAATAAGGGTTGAAGATGTTCCGTATGCTTTCCAGTACGGCCACCGTACTCCGGTGTTAAGGTTTCCCATTTGGGTAGTTGTAGCTGAGTTTGAGCAATCACTTCTTCCACCTTCTTTTTCCATTTTTCCTCCAGGGCGCTTTCTCCTTCAAATATCCCTTCGGCAATAAGCTCTTTTTCAAAAGGAGAAGGCTCAAAAATACCAAGTGCGTAGGGGAGTGCTTTCTCAAGTGATTGTTGTAGCCTGCTGATGCTTTCTTCCGTAGCACTACCCAATTGCTTCACCCAGGTGTTGGCGTGCATGGTATGGTACCGTAACTCACCCCTTACTTTCGTTGCCAACTGTGCAAGTGGCTCAAAAGAAGAATGACTTAACATTTCAAAACGAAGTGCTTCAGCTGTATCGTAAAGGAAATGGCGGATCAAACTAAAGTCATACTCTGCATTGGGTAGTTCTGTGAAAATAGTATTATGAAATTGACTTGCGTTTCTTGTAAAGGCAATCGTGTCGGGATCCTGCTCACCAAGTTCATTTAAAATTGTATACAATGCCAGGCTGTGCCCAACTTTGTCCTGAGCCATAGAGGAAAAGGCAATGTCCTCTTCTAGCAAGGGGCCAAATCCTGTCCATTCTGAATTGCGGTGACCTAATATCAGTTGGTCATCTGCCATTTTATAAAGGAGTTCTTTGATGGCTTCTTGGTTCATCTTTATCTAACGAGTTAGGGTTGTAATCAATTTTTTGACTCTTCAAGAAATGTCTTCAGTTTATCTCCGCCTTTATACGCGGCAGCATCCCGGAACTTTTTTTCGGGGAGCGTAACCCATAGATCCATATCATCTTGATTGGTAAAACGGATATCACTGGTTCGAATCGCCCAAACATTGAAGACCTGTTTCGCTCCCTTCAATTGTTTACTAGCTACCCAAAGTGCTTCGTTGGGATTGGAGGCTTCCACTGTGCCTGCATGCTGATGCTGTTTACCACGTTTATATAGATGAAAAATCTCGAATGTGGTTTTATTACCATCAGCCGCTGCTTCATTGACATGGTGATAGGCGTCATCATCACCTTCAGTAAGTGCAGAGACATAGATATCTCTTGTTTCGGCTACATAGATAGAAACGCACGTAAACCTCCTGGTGAAAGCTTCCTTGGCCAACACATAAGCCATTTCCAAATTGGGAGCATGTACTATCCCTTCATGTTGGAATGGTTTGCCTGCTTTTGGTTGTACAAAAACTTCATAGGTACCGAACTGATCCAGAGGTACTTTTGGCTTGGTGTTAGCACTATCTGTTGGTGGTAATCTGTTAACTCTTGGATCTAAAGATTTCAATGGATAATAATTTATATACTTCTTTAAATGTATGAACAGCCAATTCTTTTGATGAAAGTTAGTTTCATCTTTCAACTTACGAAATGACTTAAATCAGTTGAGCTTTGTTGCTAGGCCAAAGGCGTTACATATGCTGTCTTTGGAGTGCGCAAGGCTTCTCTTACCCAGCGTCCTCTCTCTTCTGCAATTCTTCTCACCTCCAGTCTTTCCTTATTGCAAGGGCCATCTCCGTTAATTACTCGCTTAAACTCTTCCCAGTCGGGTTCTGTATAGTCCCACCTTCCGGTTTCTGTGTTCTTTTTCAATTTAGGGTCAGGGATCGTAAATCCTAACTCCCAAATTTTGGGAACATACATGTCCAGGAATTGATTTCTCATATCATCATTGGTGCCCATTTTTACTTTCCACTTCATTAAAATTTCCGTATGCACCGAAATTTTGTCAGAAGGGCCAAAGAAATGCATCATGGGTGGCCACCAGCGATTGAGAGCCTCCTGAAACATATCTCTTTGTACCTGAGTGCCGGAAGCAAGATAAATAACACAATGATGACCATACTTTAAGTGAAAAGATTCTTCCGCACATATTCTGTCAAGCGCTCTGCAGTAGGGGCCATAGCTTCCTTTGGCGTTGGCCAATTGATTTACAATTGCACCTGCATCCACCAGCCAGGAAATGAAACAGCAATCTGCCCAAGTAAAGGTGGGGTAATTGAATATGTTGGAGTATTTAGATTTCCCATTGATAAGGTCATCTATCATTTCCTCACGTGACTTACCTAAAGTTTCGGCAGCGCTGTATAAAAGCTGACCATGCCCCACCTCATCCTGCACTTTGGCCATTAAGGCCATTTTGCGCTTGAATCCTGGTGCCCGTGTAATCCAGGTTCCTTCTGGTAAGGCGCCAATAATTTCACTATGGGCATGTTGCTCGATCATTCGGATGAGCTGCTTGCGGTAAAGTTTGGGCATCCAGTCTGAGGGTTCTATTTTTTCACCCCTGTCAATGCGGGCTTCAAACTCAGCCAGCTTGATTGGATCTTCTCCGGTTAGCTCATCAGATTTAATTCCTTCAAATGTATTTCCGCCTCCGTACATGGGATCTTTATTTTTCAGTAAAAATAATGCAAAATAAGCCTAGATAATAGTTTTTGGACTAACATCTGTTAGGGCTACTAATACAACAGGAGAATCAGGCCTTTTGTTTCTTCAGACCATTTACGAGCATGTCAGACAGCTGTTGACCGATATTGACGGAGTCAATTTTTCCATCCGGATTGTACCATTGCGGCATCCAATTAAGAGATGAGAAAAGGGTCATTACAGAAAGTTTGGTATCAATATTTTCTTTGAACTCACCATTTCTGGTACCTTCCTCAATAATGGCTTTAAAGCGATTGATGTAATTGATGCGTAATAAAAGAAAATCTCTCAGGAATGGACCGCTAAGATGTCTGTGCTCATTCATAAAAACAGCCGATGCGGTGAGGTCTTTGGCCATTACACCAATGTGACCAATAATCCCTAACCTCAGTTTTTCACTGGCCGAAACATTTTGCTTTTCTACATCTTCAAGGGATTTTCTAAATTCTGCCGCCATGTCAAAGCAAAGGCTTCTCAGAATCTCTTCCTTTGATTTAATGTGAGAATACAAACTGGCGGCTTCAATCCCGAGCTTTTGTGCTAAATCTCGCATGGAGGATGCCGCATAACCTTTTTCTCTGAACAATTCAGCCGCCATGCGAATGACCTGTTCTTTTCGCGATAAATTCATTACAGCTTCCATATCAATCTACACCCGAAGATAATTAATTAAATTTGATAAAAGTTAAACTCACATGAAATTCAGTTCTATCAAAGAGTATTTCTATAAACTCAACAACCTTTGCTATCTGATTACTTTGATTCCTCTGGGTGTGTTTATCTTTCTTTATTTGAAAATGCAAGAAGGAAAAATTTCAGTCATCATTCAAGAGCAGCACCAAATATTGATAATACAGATTGTGTTTTTTGTTATATGCAGTGCCATCCTAACGATCGTTCACTTGGCGGTAAAGCGAAGAATGAAGACTCTTTCAAGTGAATTAAGCCTGGGCAATAAAATGAATAAATACTTTTATCTGGCTTTGAATAGAATCGGTGCAGGAGGATTGGTATCTGTGATAGTAGCTGCTGGGCTTTTGATTTCCGCGAGCGAAATATTTAGCGTTTACTTTTTGGGTATCTTATTATGGATGGCTTATCAATGGCCTACGCCAAAAAAGATGTGTGCGGAGCTGCTTTTAAAAGGCGATGAAAGAGAGATGATACTGTACAAACGAGAGTCCCTCTGATCAGAGGGACTCTCGTTTTAATTATTTAGTATTTCCTTATTTTAGAAGGTGACTCCAAAGCTAAAGGCATTTAGAGCCGGGCCTTTTCCTTCGCTGAATAACTCATTCATATCATAGTTGAAGAACAGGTCTACATCGTTAAACCCAATTTGTAAACGTGCCCCATAACGGATGTTTTCTAAAAAGTAGTTGTCGTGGTTACGGTCTCTTTTCTTATCTCCATTTTCCTCAAATACCTGCTTGGTGTAACTGTCGATACGATAACCGGCATATGGCCCCACACCAATTCTGAATGAATTAGAACCGCGACTATCAAATAACATTGGCTTTTTCCGATTACCACCAAAGTCAATCACAGGAACAAATGAAGCGTTGATATAGGATGCGGTAAGCTTACTTTTTTTGAAATCGAGATCACGCATATCGGTGGAGAAAGCGACTCCCGTATCATCCTTGGTCATGATGGTTCTTTTGTTTTCAAATTTGAAGTTGTACCAGCTTACCCCAACTCCCCATTCCAGAAAAAACTTTCTGGCAAGGCGGGTTCTTTGAACGGAATTGATGCCAACATACCATGACCCAAAAGGCTTTACAGTATACAGATCGTTGTTGCTATCTGGAAACTTACCGTCACTCAATAAATTATTTGTTCCAAGGTCAAAGTTGATGGAGGAGGTAGTGTGTCTACCTCTATAGCTTCTGTTCTCATGACGCTCGTTATTCCTATAAGTACGATCATTGCCCTCATAAGTCACCCAGCCGCTATCGCCATCATTGCCATACCTACGGTTTGAATCTTCATCTTCTGGCCATTCGTAGGTTATTTCTTCTTCATCACCATCATCAGCAGTTGTTACTTGATCTGCATTGTCTATTAAATAATCCGATGGAGGAGTGGTCATGTCTGATCGGTCTTCATTTTCAAGTTTAGTGATCATGTCATTCATCAATGCTTGAAAGTCATAGTACTTAAGGGTCTGCAAGTCGTTTTTGTGTATAGCGAAAATTACTTTACTGGATTCTCCTAACTTAATTACAACTGAATCTGGAGCGGATGTTTGTGATAGAGCAACTGAGCTCATACCGCCTGTCATTAACATCAATATTATTAGTCTTTTCTTCATATTCTTATCTATTATTCTTTCTGTCTTCTTTTTTAAAGTTTAAAGCAAAGAGATCTTCTTTGGCCTGTCGCAATCCACCTAATGGACTTTCTCCAGTTCTTAAATCATTAGCAACATCTAGTACTTTTTTAAGACCGTTCTTCTTTTGAAGAAGTGGCTCTGGTTCCAATTCTGACTCAGTTTTTTTAGCGTAGGATTTTAATTCATACACAATTACAATGGGTTTAGATGCAGATGCCGTATTCATTTCTGATTCTTCAGGACTATCCTGAGGTATAACATCCATCTGGGCAATCGCCTCTAGGGGTTCTGTTATATCAATTATTTTCTGGTTTTGTTTTTCTGTATTTTCTTTCCTGGGTTTGTTACTTTTCTTCTCAGCGATCAATGTTTGTTTTTTAGGTATTGCTGGAGTTGATGCTTGCCTATTGTTCTGTTCCACATGATTTGCTTCCTCTGATTCTTTTTGTGTAACTACTTGTTCTTCAGCTTTTGATTCTTCTGTTGCGACTTCGGCAATTTTACCTGTACCATTATCACTATTGTTATTATATAACCAAAAGGCGGAAGCCGTCAATAAAAGTGCAGCAGCGGCTCTAAACCAGATTACTGCTTTATTTTTTTTTGAAGAAGCTGCTGAAACTCTTGCCCACACGTTCGGGCCAGTTTCAATGGAATGTTCTTCCAGCTTTTTCTTGAATAATTTGTCGATTTGATTACTCATAGCCATTTGATTTTTTAGTCCCCACTTCCTTCTCTATTTCACTTAATTTTTTTTGTAAAAACACCCTTGCTCGGCTTAACTGTGATTTGGAGGTATTCTCACTTATTTCTAGTTGCTCAGCAATTTCCTTATGCGAGTACCCATCTATCGCGTAAAGGTTAAAAACCATTCTGTACCCGGCTGGAAGCTCACCAACCATTCTTAGTAAATCATCGGCTTCCAAATGGTTTTCCAGTTGCCCAAAATCTGGACTTTTATCCACCGCCTCTATCTCTGTTTCCAGGTACATATTTTTATTCCTTCTTAAATAGGTAAGCGATTCATTCACAACAATCCGCCTCAACCAACCTTCAAAACTGCCTTCTCCCTTAAATTGATCAATTCTTTCAAACACTTTCGCGAAGGCTACAACCAGCACATCCTCGGCTTCCATTCTTGACGGTACATACCGACAGCACAATGCATACATCTTTCCAGAGTAATGCGTATACAAAGATTCCTGGGCACGTGAATCCTGCCTTTTGCATCCTTCAATCCATTCCGTTTCTTTAGCGCTGTAGATCTGGAGTCCCATTTAAAGTGTTTCAGTACCAAGATGCGAAACCTCCTGAAGAGGTTGCATCAGCACCGTATTTATTTAGTAGGCGGCCTGATAATTAACCTTAATGGTTAACCAGGCATATTGTTTGTCTTCAACGACAATAGGGTTAATTACGTTGTTTGTATCAAAAAGATTGGCAAACAACCCTGCTTCTTCCTTCACAAAAATGGAATACTTTCCTGGTGGTAAACGCAGCTTAAATGAACCGTCTTCTTTCGTTGATACAACAGCCACCAGTTTGGTTTTTATATCGGAAAAGAAACCTTCTGCGGACAAACTGGTCTCCTCTATTGTGGTAAGTTCGTAAATGTGCAATTCTCGCTGTATTCCATTGGAGGAAGGTTTTCTGGTATCGGGACCGGGCATTTGGTTTCCCGATACCCAAAATACTTGCCCTTCTATTCCTTGCCTGAGTTGCACGGAAGAACAAGCTGAAAGTATAATTATTATGGGAAGGACTAAGAATTTCCTCATGCTTTCAATTTACTATATAATTGCTTGAATAGCAATGTGCCCGAGTTGTCAACGAGGAGCGGAATAATTAATCGTGATAGTGATCCATTCTGTTTTATTGTTACCTAATATAACCGGACTTAGATTATCAGCGGCATCTCGTAGGTTACCATAGAATCCATCTTTATAACGAACAAATACAGAGTACTTCCCAGCAGGGAGCCTGGTTTTAAATGAACCATCCCATTTACTGAAAAATCGATCCGCTACAGGAGTATAAATTTTTGTAATAATTCCATCAACGATGTCCACTTCAGCTGTGGATGTTATTTCATGAACATATACCTCCAGTGGAATGCCGTTGTAGGATATTGATTGTGACGACCTGCTACTTTCGGGTGTAGACAAGTAAAGTTGCCCTTTGATTGTAAATTGTTGCGCTTGTAACCTCAGGAAGGAGGTCAGGGATAAAAGTATAATTATGACCGGTTTCATATGGAGGAAAACAGCTCAAATGATTCAAGGTATTCAGGTATAATACAATTCCAGTTGTATGTCGATGTAATTTTATTTTGCAGTACTTCTGCAGCTTTCACTTCGCCATGTGTAATAAAGGTCATCTTAGGAGAAGATTGAAAGTTGGAGATCCATTCCATTAATTCATTTTGATCAGCATGAGCGGATAGCCCTGTTACTTCTTTAACCGCACACTTTACAGGTACCTCTATCCCAAAAATTCTTACCGTTTCGCTGCCATCTAATATGTCTCTTCCACGAGTACCCTCGGCTTGATATCCGGCAAAAAGGAGTGTATCATTTTTGTTAGGCAATCTGTGATAGAGGTGGTGAAGTATTCTACCTCCTGTGCACATACCACTTGCGGAGATAATGATGGCTGGTTCTCTTCTGTCGTTGAGTTCTCTTGACAGTTCGGCAGAGTTGTAAAAATGGATGTTTGATGAATCAAAAATACTAAGCAAGTTCCCGTCACTGTTACGAACATTAAGTTTGTGGGTATCGCTATGCTTTTCGTACAGGTTGGTAACGCTTATTGCCATGGGGCTATCAATAAAAACCGGAAGGTTGGGTATTTTTTTAGCGAGCAGTAGTTTGTTTAAATAAAGAAGAAGATTTTGTGTGCGCCCTACGGCAAATGCCGGGATAATTACACATCCACCTCTTTCATAAGTATAATTGATGGCATCAGCGAGGTTATTTTCTATTGCCTTAATAGGATTTACTCTGTCTCCATAAGTAGACTCAATGAATAAGATGTCAGCTTCCTTTATTACGGCAGGGGAGTACATCAGGGGGTCATTATCGCGTCCAAGGTCTCCGGAGAAAACTATTTTTTTGTTTTGGGTATTGCCTTGCAGGTTGATTTCTACAATGGCTGCCCCCAAAATATGTCCAGCGTTATGAAATTGTACACTTATTCTATCTGCTAAATTGATTTTATGTTCCAGGGGGTAAGACTCTACCATTTCAAGGACTTTTTTGGCATCAGCTGTTCCAAACAAAGGTTGTGGTTTGCTATGCTTTGAGTAGCCATGTTTGTAGGCAAACTCAGCCTCTTCTTCCTGTAATTTTCCTGCATCCAACAGAAGAATTTTCATTAAGTCTTCTGTTGCATGGGTGCAAATAATCTTCCCTCCATAACCATCCTTAACCAGCCTGGGGAGATAACCAGTGTGGTCGATGTGTGCATGGGTGATCACCACCAAATCAATTTTAGCTGGGTCTATTGGAAGTTCGTTCCAGTTCCTTAGTCGCAGTTCTTTTTTGCCTTGAAACAGCCCACAATCGATAAGAATTTTTTTATCATCTATCTCTAATAAATATTTAGAACCTGTTACACTTTTAGCTCCACCAAGAAATTTTACTCGCACATCCATCTCGTTTAATTTATCATCAGTAAAGGAGCGTATTCTTTTAGAAATAAAAAAGGGGCATGACGCCCCAGTTGTTAATTCTTATCCAAAGTTGTCATCGGTTTTTAATTACTCTTGCATCTCCTCGGTGTGAAACATTGCTGGCGAAGCTCTGATTGATTTCAAGCGTTTCACTAACATTTACCTTAGCTGAAGACGCTCCGTTAGCGTCCACAATTGCACGATTTACCTCGTACTCGTATGCCCTTAATCCAGAGGCACCAGTTATTTTGGCTTCCATAAAAGTGCCTCTGCCCTCAAGGTCGAGAAATGATGCTCCGGTGATGTCTATATCAAGCGTACTCACATCCAGTCTTCCGTCCGCAATCACGGCTCCTGTTAGCTTTATTTCCACATCGCTCTCCTTGAAGTTTCTAAACTTTAATTTCCCAGCTCCTTTTACATCCAAATCCCGCAAATGAGGCATTGTGATATTTATGATGACTTTATCATCTTCGAAAAGGCTGTTCTTCCAAAAGAAATTTTCATGCTCATTATCATAGTCAATGACCAAAGTTTTATTCTCTGTGTATATACTATAATGCTGCTTTTGACTGCTTGACCCCACTAGCTCAACAGCATATTCATCTCCTCTTTCAATTCTGATATCAAATAGACCACTTATCTCTACAGATTCGAAATTGCTGAAATCATCCCTGCTGTTCAATTTCATGGAACTGTTTGCGCCTTCACAGGTGATGCATTCAAGTCCCGTGGTGGTCATTCTCCATGTGTCATCCCTGTTGTAATTGCGGTAGTAGTGACCGCCATAATTGTCAATCAAATCCCAAAGATATTCGTCAATGACAATGTCCTGGTCATAGGGTACATATACATCAACATTTATGCGCTGTGCACGAAAGGGTACTTTGTCTTTAAATGTAACGTTAGAATCAAAAGTATAGATACTATCCTCACGGGTAATTTGATAAGTGACTGTTTGCGCGTTTTCGATAGCTTCTTTGCGTGTTCGCCCCTGTGCTTCAAAACGCTTTACAATTCTTATATTATTTTCATCATGCCCAATAATACGGAGTGAACTTACCTCGTAATCCTCAAGACCGACTTCATTTATTCTGAACACCAGTGTTTTACCCTCCATTGGGTATACTTCCTCTTGCCTCAATGTGCCCTCTTCCCTGAAAGCATAAATCGTTTGCGGTATTTTAAAACTTAATATGGCAAGGCATATAAAGAAAAGCACAAACAAGCTCCAGCCTACGATGGGCTTAAAAATGATGCGCTTTACGATCACCGAGATTCCTAGCAAGGCTAGAAACAATGCAGGTATTATTGATAAAATAAACCCTGTAAGAAGCACCCATAGTGGAAATGTGTTTCTGATCGCTTCCATGGGCAGTCCTAATCCGGTTACATCCATATTCCACCAGAATAATTCAGGTCCCATAGAAAACACACCTAATACTGCTCCGGCTGAAAAGAATAAGCTAAAGAGCAGGATAATCCCTATCATAGTGATAAGCACACCAAAACCTACGCGCAGAATTTCAACTGACATAGAAAATATAGGACCCAGTACTCTGGCAAGTCCATTAATGATCATGGCAATTAGCCGGAATGGAAACAGAATGATCTTGGCGATGATACTTTCCTCCTCATCCTCCTTTTCGTTGAGTCCTTTTTTTACCGATGACTCGATATTAGAAAGTGTAACAGGCTCGCCTTGCATTTGCATTTTCTCTGTAATGGATTTAGCCTCGGGCAAGGCTATCCATAAGATGAGGTAGGTTAATAAACCAATACCACCCACTATTGTAAAGATCACAAAGAGAATTCTTACAAGAGTGACATCAATACCAAAGAAAACGCTTACTCCGGAGGCAACTCCACCAATTACCTTCTTCTCCGAGTCCCTGAACATTTTCTTTACATCCGCTTCTTCTTCCAACTCTGTTGATGCTGGGAGGAGAATCCAAAGGATGATATACACAAGTAGTAGGCCACCGTAACTTCCCAGCACAAGCAAGGCAAACAACAGCCTTGGCCAAACCGGATCGATATTGAAGTAATGGGCCAATCCTGCGCAAACGCCACCTAGTATTTTTCGCTTTTGATCGCGGTACAGCTTTTTTGAAGTTGTACTTTGGCTGGATGAACTTTTCTCTTCTTTAGAAGCTTTGGAGGTTGCTGCACCGCCAGCGTTTTCCTGCTCTTCTGCGGCTTTGAAGTCGCTTACACTTCCCATTGTATTAATCAGGGAATTCACATCGTCTTTTGTAATGACTTGCTTCCCTTCACTTAACTTGGAGAGAAACAATTCAGCAATTCTGCTCTCAATGTCCGCTAGAATTTCACTATTATCTTCAAAGGAGGAGAAGTACGCATTGATAGAATCAAGGTATTTACGAAGTATATCGTATCCGTCCTCTTCGATGTGAAAAATGATTCCACTTATATTGATGCTAATATTCTTTTTCATTTTAGGCTACTTTGAATTATTAGTGATCTTCTGAGTTGAAAGTACAAGGTCTTTCCATGTGTCGGAAAGCCCATCTAGGAATTTTTTCCCCATATTCGTTAATGTATAGTATTTCCGTGGTGGTCCAGACTTTGATTCCACCCATTTGTACTCTAAAAGACCTGCATTTTTGAGGCGGGTAAGAAGTGGGTACAGCGTTCCCTCAACAACAATCATTTTTGCTGAAGTCAATTCCTCCAGCATATCCGAGGCATAGACTTCGCCTCTTGATATAATATGAAGAATGCAGTACTCCAATATCCCCTTCCTCATCTGAACTTGTGTGTTTTCCAGGTTCATACATCCAAATTTAAGTGACTCATATTACTGTATACGTAAAAGTACTATGTATGGCCAAGTACCATGCAAAATATTTTCATATTCATCGAATATAGCCTTTAATCAAGGTTTTTTGTCGAAAATATTTTATTAAGGGACCAAAATGACAGCTGCTTTACTCTTAATTAGTAAGGGGGTGTGTATCTTGGAACTTCCATTTTTGATGCCTGTTACTTTGACTTTTTAAATCGTATTTAACTGGATGTTAGTCCCTATTTTTGTCGTTTAACCTGTGTCATGTTGGGTCCGCGCTGATGAATAAGTCATCTCTTGTATTTTCTTCACTATTGGCCATATTATGCTTTTTGCATTCTAGTGCATTGGCTCAGTATGCCAATGACTGGATAGATTTTGGCAAGGAATACTATAAAGTGACAGTAGCCGCGGATGGTGCCTATCGACTTTCCTATTCCGATCTTCAAAATGCCGGCTTTCCTGTGAATTCCATCGATCCAAGACGAATACAACTTTATCATAGGGGAGAAGAGCAGGCAATTATCGTCCAGGGTCAGGCAGATGCGCAATTAGACCCCGGAGATTACATTGAGTTCTACGGCAGAAAAAATGATGGCACCAATGATACCAGGCTGTACTCTGCCTCCAATTTGCAACCTCACCTTTATTACAATTTATACAGCGATACCACTGCCTATTTTCTAACCTGGAATCAATCCCTTGTTCAGGGTAAGAGAATGTCCACCTTTTCCGAGGTGAATGTTACCAGTATCCCCAAGGAAACATATCATTATAATGAGCAACTCCGGGTCTATTCAAATGAATACTCCACAGGACTGACGGTAAGTGGAGTGCTGCAATACACACAATTTGATGAAGGAGAAGGGTGGACGGGCTCCACTATTTGTATTGGTAACTCGGGTTGTACGGGACAACAGGATTTTACCATTGATAATCTAACGGGTGGAGTCACGGCCTCAGGTGTGCCTCAATTAGAAATATTGTTGGTAGGAAGGGATGCACTCAATCACCTGGCAGAGGTTTATGTAGGGTCATCCTCCGGTTCACTTCGATTGATAACAACTGAAAGCTTCACCAATTATCAAAGGAAAAAGATTAGTCTCCCTCTGGAATGGACAGACATCAGTGCGGGTGGCAACCTTACTGTTAGGGTAAAGGCCCTTGGAGTAGGAGGAGTACGTGACAGATTGAGTGTATCCTATATTAAGGTGACGCACCCACAGGGTTTTGATATGGCATCTCAAAATTCAAAATGGTTTACGTTAGAAGAAAATCCCTCTAATAAATCTTATATTGAAATTACTAATCCTGCAACTGGATTATCAATATGGGATGTTACTGATCTTAATTCAATTCAGATTGTTGGCACTCACCCTGCAGGTGCTAATACAAGCGCGGTTGTTCCCAATACGGCCACCAGCAGAAAACTTTATGTTAAAAACAATTTTTTAACCCCAGCCATTAAGCCTATTGACTTGAGGCAGATATTTCCTTCTGCTCACAACTACATAATTATTTCCAATAAAGCATTGATGAAGCCCGCGCTGGGTTATGCAGACGCAGTGAGAGCATATGGTGGTTACAGGGCTTCTGCAGAAGGAGGAGGGTATGATACTTTGGTAGTATCAATGGATCAGTTATACAATCAATTCAATTACGGAGAAAGTTCTTCTTCAGCCATTTACGAGTTCATGAAGTTTATGGTAGAAAATGGCGATCCCAAATATTTGTTCCTGATAGGTAAGGGGCTCAATGTTTCACAAGGATATTTTAGAAAAACGGTTTTTGGTCCCAACGATTTCAAAGATTTGGTGCCGTCTGCCGGTATGCCAGGTTCTGATATGGCCTTTACAGCAGGTTTGAATGGAACCACCTTTGAGCCTGCGGTCCCCACGGGCAGGATTACTGCAAGTACACCTACACAAGTTGCCTCTTATCTCAACAAGGTAAAGGAAACTGACGCATTGGAGTTTGATGAATTGTGGAGAAAGGATGTATTGCACTTGAGCGGAGGAATCCAACCATTAGAGCTGACGACCTTCAAACAGTATATGGATAACTTTGGTGATGTAGCTGAAGGCCCATACTATGGAGGAAGAGTAAAAACAATTGGAAAACAAGAGCCCAATCCTGTCGAACTCATAAATGTTTCGGAAGAAGTAAACAAGGGCGTTAATTTTATCACATTCTTCGGTCACTCCTCGCCCAGCACAATTGATATTGATATTGGTTTTGCCACCGATCCGGTGCTCGGCTACAATAACCCCGGGAAATACCCCGCTTTTTTAATTAATGGTTGTAATGCGGGAGTCTTCTTTTCTAACGGAACCGTTTTTGGCGAAGACTGGGTATTGGCGGCCAACAAAGGTGCGCGAAGTTTGATAGCGCATAGCTCTTTTGGTTTTGTAAGCACGCTAAGATCATATACTCAGTTGTTTTATGAAATAGGTTTTGGAGATTCTACATTTATAAGAACTGGAATAGGAGATATACAAAAAGAGGTAGCGCGAAGATATCTTGAGACAAATGCTGTAAGTATATCCACTGTAACGCAAGTTCAACAGATGATGATGTTGGGCGATCCAGCAGTAAAGTTATTTGGTGCGCTAAAACCAGACTATGAAACCAATGACAATGCTGTATATCTTGAGTCATTCGACAGTAAACCGGTAACTGCACTTACCGATTCCTTTGCAGTAAAAATAATTGCCAGAAATTTTGGTTCAGTAAGTAAATCAAATCTGAAGGTAAGGGTAACAAGGACTTTCAATGATCAGTCGTCCATAACCTATGACTCTGTCTTCCATTCACCCAGTACATTGGATACACTCTCCATTCTCATCAGAAGAGAGGAGGGTATAAGTGGATTTGGAAGTAATCAATTTTTAGTTGAATTGGATTTTGAAAATGAAATTGATGAACTGAGTGAAGATAATAATGTTGCACTGTTAGAATTATTCATTCCGTTAAGTGGAACCAGAAATCTTTTGCCGAGGCCATTTGGTATTGTAAATCAAAACGAGGTAGTTCTTAAATGGCAAAATACAGATCTGCTTTCAACATCGAGGGAGTACACAGTTGAGATGGATACAGTAGATACCTTTAATAGTTCATTTTTAAAACAAGCAACAATTGAGGGGAAAGTGTTAATGGAGTGGCCGGTGACATTACTAACAAAGGACTCACTTGCTTATTATTGGAGAACCAAGCTGGCAGATCCACAGCCAGATGAGAATGAGGAGTGGACTACCAGTTCATTTACATTTATTAACAATGGCGATGAAGGGTGGGCTCAGGTGCACTTCCCTCAATATTTAGAAAATTTTTCCGATGGATTGATAAAAGATCCAGTTATAAGGGAGTTGAAGTTTGAAGAAACTTCGGCTACTATTTTTGTAAATAATTTTGGGGCCAATCACCCATCACCATCCACCACTTCCTTTAAGATTAATGATATTGAGTACAACCTGGGTACACAAGGTCAGCCTTGTAGAAATAATACCATCAACTTTGTTGCGTTTGACAAAACCACCTTGGTGCCGTACGCTGGAATTCCCTTTATTTTTCAGGATCCAAGAACCTGTGGTAGAGAACCTCAGGTGATCAATAGTTTCATGTTGGCAGAATTGGATGCCGGTGGTAGCGATGATCTGTTGGAGTATATCGAGAATATTGGTGTTAGTGATTCTGTTGTTGTGTTTTCGATTGGCAATGCAGCCTTTACCTCCTGGACAGCTAATGTGATCTCCAAATTGGAAGAGTTGGGAATAAGTGGAACTCAATTGTCTTCTTTGCAGGATGGTGAACCTGTTTCGATTTTTGGAAAGAAGGGAAGTGCGGCAGGAGAGGCGGTAATTGAAAAAACTATTGATAGTCCTGCGGATGAACAGGAATTGCAAGTAAGCAAATCACTGACTGGAAAATACAATAGTGGTAAAATGGTTTCTGCAATTGTAGGGCCAGCTACCAGCTGGTTTAATTTTAGTGCTAAGGTGAAGCATGTTGCTCCTTCCGACAACTACTCGTTTGATTTAGTTGGCATTAATTTAATGGGGGAGGAAACAATTCTTTATACAGATGTAACAGCGCCTCTCGATCTTATGGGAGTAGATGCGGTGATCTATCCGATGATCAAACTGGTATTATATACGGAAGACGAGGTCGATCAAACCCCTGTCCAGCTCCACAATTGGATTGTGAACTACGAGCCTGCCCCTGAAGGGATTTTATTTTACAAGGGGGGTGCTGAAAGTGTTCACCTTTCGGAAGGAGAATTATGGGAGGCCCGGTACTCGTTCTTAAATATTTCTGATAAACTATTTACAGACTCTTTGCAAGTTGAGTTTGAAACCTTTAATAAAACACAAAGGATAGCAGAAAAAAAGATAATGACTATTAAGGCACCAGCTCCGGATGATTCTACGCATTTTAGTTTTGAAGTGGAGACGTTGGCAAAAGCTGGGTTCAATGATGTTAATGTTTTTGTAAATAATAGAATCTTGCCAGAACAGTATTATGAGAACAATACACTCGAATTACTTAATTATCTAAATGTAGCCAGTGATGAAATTGTGCCGGTTTTGGAGGTAACTATCGATGGTAGGCATGTCGTAGATGGTGATTATGTTGGAAGCAGTCCATTGATCCTTGCAAGAATTTGGGATGAGAATAAATATATTCTTAAACAAGATACCACTGGTGTTCAGATATTTTTAAAATCTCCATGTGAGGGGGATTGCGCTTTTACGCCCATCTATTTTAGTCGTTCTGATGTTGCGTGGTTTCCCGCAACAGATTCAGATGACTTTAGGGTTGAATATAAACCTGATCTGAATGTTGCAGGGCAATATACATTAAGAGTGGAGGTGCAGGACGGAAGTGGTAATTCACCTGTGGGTCCTTACGAAGTTCAATTCAAAGTTGATTCGAATACAGCCGTTAGTTTCGATGAGCCGTACCCCAATCCTTCGGTCAGCGAGGTGTTTTTTGAATTTGTAGTTTCAGGAAACCAATCACCTGATTCCTATCAATTGCAAATTTTTGCTTTGGATGGCAGGCTTGTTGCCAGTTATGCTAGTAGTGAATTAACTACCCACGTTGGGCGAAATCAACTTATTTGGGAGGCAAATGAAAGTAATGGAGAGCCAATGAAGGGAGGGATGTACATTTACAAATTAGGAATAACAGTAAATGGAATCCCTCACTTCAGAAATGGAAAAATAATTTTAATTCGTTAGAATGCTATTATTAATGTGCGTGTCCTCCAGGACCATGTACATGTCCGTGCTCTAATTCTTCCTTGGTAGCTTCACGGATGTCAACCACTTCTACTTCAAAGTTTAGTGACACACCAGCCAAAGGGTGATTACCATCAACAGTAACTTCTTCTTCACCAACTTCTGTAATCGTAACAACCTGACCGTTTTGCGTATTGAATTGCATTCCTTTATCTACTTTCTGATCGCCAAAAGCCGATTTAGGAACTTTTTGTACAAGCTTATCATTTTTTTCTCCGTAACCTTTTTCAGGAGCAATTTTTAAATCCAGCTGATCTCCGCTTGCTTTTCCCTCAAGTCCCTCTTCCATTCCAATAATTAAATTACCGCGACCATGCAGGTAGTGAAGTGGATCTCTTCCTGAACTTGAATCTAGAATATTTCCATCATTGTCTCGAAGGGTGTAATGAATAGATACTACAGCGTCTTTTGAGATTGTCATTTTTAAATAAGGTTTAGTGATGCAATAAAAAGAATAAAATAATAGAGGAAAGAAGAGTTAACGTGGCTAAACCTCGATTATACCTCAAATTTAGGTATTCGATTGGCAAACTAAAAGGTGATGGGGCAAAAATCCCCAATCCATTTTGTATTTATTTACCCTTCATCGCTTTAGTTGGACCAAATGAGTAATGTCAAACAGATTTTTAAAATTAAATCTGTAACCCAATATGGTACTCTTGGTATTTATTAAATAAGGGGGTGATTTGTACACCAGATGATTTGGAGGATACCACATAGTGAGTGACAAAGTATAGTTGTTTTAAAAATTTCATAGCCGGAATTTTTAATATTCATTTAAAACATTTTGAGTAGAACCTATTCTTGTTAGTTTCGTTTGATACCAATTATAAATGGTGTATCATAAAAGTTGGCAATTGGAAAAATACACCAATATGAAGTAGAAATATTTATTCTGTTAGTCTTGGGTAGGAGCAGACATGTGTTTTTGTAGTAAAAAACTGAATAAAATAAAAATCAAAATGGGGTATATAAATCAACGTAAATTTTAGAACGGATGAGCAGTAAAGTCAATTTGTCTTCACTTGGTAAAAAGAAAGTTGCAATCATTGAGGATAACAAAGAACTTCGAGAGGGGTTTGACTTTATAATCAAGAGCTCGAACAAATACAATGTTATTGGCCTCTATGATAGTTATGAAGAGGCGATTTTAAAAATCTCAAAAAATTTGCCGGATGTTATATTGATGGATATCGAGCTCCCCGGTAAAAACGGTGTAGAAGCTACGGCACTTATTAAAGAGAAGTTTTCTCAGGTTGAAATAATTGTCATTTCTGTGCATAATGATAATAACCTAATTTTAGAAGCTTTTAAAGCTGGTGCATCGGGATACTTAATTAAGGATTTTAATTATGCTGAGTTGATTCAAGCCATTGATGATGTGCTCTCTGGTGGATCTCCCATGAGTAGCAGTGTGGCCAGGCTTGTTGTGGATCAGTTTCATGTTAACGTTAACTCTCCCCTCAGCCACCGGGAGATACAGGTGTTGCAAATGATCTCAAGAGGCATGACTTATTCTCAAATAGCAGAAGAATTAAGTATATCTAAGGAGACATCAAAGGTTCATATAAGAAATATCTACAAGAAACTTCAGGTAAATTCTAAATCTGAGGCAATAGCCCTTGCTCAAAAGGAGCGGTTTATATAAAATAATTTGCTAGGCTTTTTCTTTATCATTTGCTACCACACATAGGGGTATGCCCTTGGAAGTGGGTTAGTTAGTTAACGCAAATCCGTGCGTACAATTCCCTTTTTTTGAAAAAATACTCATAATTGGATTAGGGTCTTTCATAGTAGATTCGGGCAAATTTGGAATAAGCAATTCTGCGTGCAGTGCATGCCGGTTTGTGAAATCCATTTATTAATTAAAACATAACTATGAAGAAGTTTTTACTATTATGCTTCTCGCTCGCTTTTGTGCTCAGTGCAATGGCGCAGGAGCGGGTGGTTTCTGGTAAGATTACAGCCGCAGAAGACGGCACAACCTTACCAGGTGTAAACGTGGTTCTCAAAGGAACCACAACGGGAACTGTTACTGATGTAGACGGTAACTTTAGATTAAGCGTACCCGGATCAGGCGGTACGTTGGTGTTCTCATTTATCGGATTGCAAACCCAGGAAATTGCAATTGGGGATCGTTCGATAATTGATATTCAGATGGGGATGGACGTCCAGCAACTTACGGAAGTTGTGGTAACCGCTGTCGGAATTGAACGTGAACGAAAAGCACTAGGCTATGCGGTTTCCGAAATTGATGGAGGAAAAATAGGGCAAAAATCTGAGCCTGATGTAGTAAGAAGCTTGCAAGGAAAAGTAGCAGGTGTGAACATCGTTGGTGCAGGAGGTGCAGTGGGTGAGGGAACAAATATTACCATTAGGGGTAATTCATCTCTACTTGGAAATAACCAGCCCCTGTTTGTGGTCGATGGTGTTCCTTTTGATAATAGCACCTTCACTACTGGATCATTTACAAGCAGGACGACAGGTTCCAACAGATCTTTTGACCTCGACCCTAACAACATTCAATCTTTGACAGTACTAAAAGGAGCTGCTGCCGCTGCTCTTTATGGATCAAGGGCTGCCAATGGTGTAATTGTAGTAACAACAAAGTCTGGAAGTGGTAAAGCAACCAAGAAAGGTTTGGAGGTAACGGTAACTTCTGGCTATTCAGCAGAACAAGTAGCCAACCTACCTGAATATCAAACCAGGTATACACAAGGAAACAACTTTAAGTATGTGGATGGAAATTTTGGTACATGGGGAGCCTCTTTTGATCCAACACAGCCAGAATGGCAGGTACCCAATAACGCTAATCTTATTTTTAGCATAGATCCGGCTACAGGGCAACCCTGGGTAGCGCATCCTTACGATCAGTATAACGATCCAAGTTCTATACCTTTTTTTGGAAATCAGTTCGTTGGTGATTCAGTACTTCTGCAATCGTTTAATACGCCAAAAGATTTTTTTAAAACCGGTAATGTTTTAGAAACCGGTGTGAGCATTTCTGGAGGCAATGAAACTGGAAATTTAACCGGAGGTGTTTCCCGTTCTCACAATGAAGGAATAACTCCTTTTAATGAGGGCACAAGAACAAGTGTAAACATTGGCGGAAATATAAAGTTGGATAATGGTCTTTATGTTGGTGGAAATGCAAGCTATGTAAGAAATGAATTGACATCTCCTCCATCATCGGGTTTATCAAGCGGTGGTACTTCCATTACTGAAAGATTGCTCTATACTCCTCCTAACGTAAATGTGAAGGGGTATCCAAGTCGTGACCCACAAGGTAATTCAGCATTCTACAGGCCAGATAATGATAATCCATACTTTCTTGCAGAGTTTGCGCCTCATATATCAAACGTAGACCGATATTTCGGTAATATTTATTTTGGATATGATATTTCAGATTGGTTGAATGTGACATTAAAAGGAGGATTCAATTCATTCAATCAACAAAATTTTGAAGTACTTCCTATCTCTACCAACAATGCTCCAACCGGGCAAATTACAGATGATAGGATATCAAACCGTGAAACTGATTATAACCTGATTTTTACTGCTACGAGAGATCTTTCAGCAGATATCAATCTTAAAGCCATTTTAGGAGGTAATATCAACAAAAGAACAACTGAAAGACAAGCTTATAGGGGAACAGGTATTATCATCAGAGGTCTGAATGATTTGGACAACACCCAAAATATATTGCCATTTGGTGGTAACCTAACAGAAAGAGGTTACGAAGCCATATTTACAGACCTTACTTTTGGTTATAAGGATTATCTGTTCCTTAACTTGACAGGAAGAAATGACTGGACATCAACATTGCCAGTAGATCAGAGGAGTTATTTCTATGGTGGAGCTAGTTCTTCGTTCATTTTCTCCGATGCACTAAATTTATCAAACAATTGGTTTAGTTATGGAAAATTACGTGCAGGTTTTGCTCGAGTTGGTAATGACACGCAAGCATACTTAACACAGCAGGTAAATTTCTTTACCAATTCTACACTTGGAAATAACATTGCAGGATTTAGCTATCCATATACTTCTGGTGCTCCTGGTTCATCAGCCTTTAACGCACAAAGTATAGGGGCATCATTAGGTAATCCGCAACTAACTCCGGAATTTACTACTGAATGGGAGGTTGGTGCTGACTTACGATTCCTGAATAACCGTGTTGGCTTAGAATTGACCTATTATGATCGAAGCTCTACGGATCAGATTGTAACTATCCCTGTTCCCAGATCATCTGGCTATGCTTCGAAGACAGTAAATATTGGAGAGGTAGTTAACACCGGGATTGAAGCAGCTTTGGATATTACTCCATTACAACTCAATAATGGATTCCGTTGGAATGTTTTCACCGTATTTACGCGTAACAGGAACGAGGTGGTGGAATTAACTGAGGGACTTTCAGAAGTTTTTGTAAACGGATTTGGAAACAGCCAACAGGTAGTACATGCTGCAGGCATGCCTTACGGACAGATAAAAGGTCAAATTGCCAAGCGCGATAGTGAAGGTAATCTTTTAGTTGATCCAAGTTCTGGTAAGTTGATCATTGGAAATGACCTTGAGTTTATAGGTGACCCTAATCCCGATTTTCAATTAGGAGTAACCAACAGCTTTAGCTTCAAAGGTATTACACTTAATTTCCTTATTGATTATAAGCATGGTGGTGATATGTTTTCTTCGACCTACAATCAGTTGTATGGTAGAGGGTTAACACAAGGAACAATTCCTGATGGACCTAACGGGCGCAGGATCACTTTGGTGATACCTGGTGTTGTTGGAGATCCATTAACACAAGAGGCTGTGTTGGATGAGAGTGGAAACACAATCAGGAATGGTACTCAGCTTACGGTTAACGACTGGTTCTTTATCAACACATTTGCATCGGCTGGAAGTGATGAGTTTTCAGTATTTGATGCGTCTACTATCAGGCTCCGTGAAATTTCTTTAGGATATGAACTTCCTAAGTCACTATTGTCACGTACTCCATTTGGATCGGCAAGCATAACGTTTACAGGACGCAATCTTTGGTATAAGGCATTGAATTTCCCGGATGATTTGAACTTTGACCCAGAGACTAATTCATTAGGGGCCGGAAACGTGCAAGGCTTAAGCCCATTTCAAACAGGTAATGCTCAAGGTATCGACTTTGGCGTAATACCAACTACAAAGCGATATGGTGTTAACCTGAAATTCACCTTTTAATTTAAGATTTTATGAAAAAGATATTTTCGATTCTATTAATAGGAGTTTTGATATCGTGTGCTGATGAGGTGCTCAATATCAATGATAACCCCAATCTGGCAAAGGAGGCTGAATTGAATCTCCTGTTGACTGGTGCCGAGACGGCTGCGGGGTTTTGGACAAATAGGGATGCAAATGAAGATGCAATGATATTGTCACGCCAGTTGTATCGTTTGGCTCCAAGTCAGTATAATATAGGGCCTGACAATATGGAGAATAACTTCAATGGTTTGTACTCTCAGGTCTTGAAGGAGTTTCAACGTGTAATCGATCAGGGAACTGAAGAAGGAACATCAGGATTAGTAGGGATTTCTAAAGTTTACAAGGCTTACCTCTTTGGTATAATGGTAGATATGTGGGGAGATCTTCCCTACTCAGAAGCTTTAAATGGGGAAACTAATATTAGCCCTGAATTTGAAGATGACAAATCTATCTATGACAAACTGCTGGTATTGCTGGATGAGGCAATTGTTGATTTGGAAAATGCGGCAACTAACGCAGAGACTGTGACTGGTGATGTCGTAATGGGTGGAGATTTTGATGCATATATCAAAATTGCTAATACCACCAAATTAAGGTTACTGCTTAATCTTCGCCTTACTGAACCAGGAAGAGCAACATCAGAAATAAACGCCTTGATTGCGGAGAATAATTTTATTGATGAAAATAGTGAGAATTTTGTATTCAGGTATGGTACCGCTATTGCTCCCTTAAATCAAAATCCACTTTATCAGCAAGACTATACAGGTTCTGGTAATAAGACTTTTTACATGGATAATTATTTCATGCATAAGTTACACTCAAAGGACGACCCACGAATTCGCTATTACTTTTATCGACAAGCTGCTAACAGTGAGTTAAACTTTGATACAACACCATGCTCAAGCCGAACAGATTGTACCTATGCTGATCTATTGTTAAATGATGGGACTGCTGATGGTTTGATTGGTAGAGACCATGGTGATCCATCTGGAATTCCTTCAGATAATACACTACGGGCTGCGTTTGGAGTATATCCTATAGGTGGTTTGTATGATGATGGTGGAAAGAAAAGTGCTGTTTTAAATGCAGGTGGCAAAGGAGGTGGAATAATGCCTTGGTTGCTGGCTGCCAATACCAAATTCATGTTAGCTGAAGCAGCACTCACTTTGGGTACTGCCGGAGATGCAGAAACCCTGTTTACAGAGGGAATGGATTTGTCTATGGAGTATGTTTTTAGTCTGGGTAGCCAGATTGAAGCTACGGCTCCTTCAGCCTCCAATACTACTTTGCAAGCAGCTAAGGACAGTTACATAGCGGATAGGTTGGCAGAATATCAGGCAGCTTCTGACAATGGAAAGTTGAATCATATTATGGAGGAAAAATACGTTGCACAGTTTGGTAATGGATTTGACTCTTTTACAGATTTAAGAAGAACAGGTTCTCCCAATGATTTGCCATTGTCTTTGGTACCATTGGCACCATTCTTAAATCGCTTGCCTTATGGTAGAAGTGAGCTGGTGACTAACCCAAAAGCTCCTAACCCAGCACCATTGAACACCGAGAAAGTTTTTTGGGATAACTAAATTTTAATTCAATGAAAAACTATAAAATATATTCTGCCATTACGATGTTGATGTTGTTCATTGCGATGGCCTGTTCGGATGAGTTTCCTGGAAAGTCACCGAATATGAATGATAATGTAGGTGCCGTAACACTGGTGACCGTAAATCCAAATAAGAATTTCTTCAATTTAACAGCACCTTCGCTGGCTGCCGAAGAAATAGAATTTACATTGGATGTGGACGGATTCGGTATTACAACTGTCAATAACGTTGAAGTAGAGTTGGTTTTTACGGAAAAAGATAGACTCTATGATCCGTTTAGAGAAGAAGCAGTAGATTCCATCTATGCTCCCGTAACCTTGGAGGTTGTATCTTCATTTCCGGCAACTGTGGTAATAACCGG
The DNA here is from genome assembly GCA_039971015.1 of Cyclobacteriaceae bacterium. GTDB lineage: Bacteria > Bacteroidota > Bacteroidia > Cytophagales > Cyclobacteriaceae > ELB16-189. The sequence goes on along the minus strand of JBDVKV010000004.1, from coordinate 405,476 downwards.
GCAGGAGGTTGCAGATGCATTGGGCATCGCAATAGGAGATTTTGAAGTGGGAGATGCTTTTCAAGTTACATTACCTATTAATACTGCAGATGGTAGAAGATTAACTACTGCTTTGGCTTCAGATTTGTGTAATGAACCTGCTCAACCATCATTTGGTGGTTGCGGAGTAGCGTGGGCCATATCTTGTCCATCAGATTTGGCGGGTAGTTATACATCGGTTGTGGTTTCTTCTAATGTAGACATTCCATCTAATTTCACTACTCCTTTACCTGTGACTATTTCTGGGTCTGCAGGTATTTACGTTTTAAGTGATGGAACTGGATTCTTATTTGGTGAGCCGGTTGGATTAGCTTTTACAGATGTTTGTGAAACTATTTCGGTTTCACTTGCTTCAACAACATATCCAACTTTAGTTCTTTATGATCAAAACGTGGGAACAAGTATTGACCCTGGGACAGGAGTCATAACAATGGATATAACTTTAAATGGTGGTACTTGTTGTGGGGCAGCTGGAATACAGTATGTGTTGGAACTTACTCCAAATTAAGTTAGAATAAACTGCGTAAAGTAAGAGGTGTTCATTGCACCTCTTACTTTATTTCTATCCTCTAACTTAAACGCAAGTTGCAATGAATAATTATTTATCGGTTATTTTTGCCTTCTTAATCTTCCCTTCACAAGGAGTATTAGCACAAATGGTATCCAACGTTGAGGCAATTGAAACTGGCGGGTCACTTTCTCATTATAACATGATAGGAAAGAAAAGGCCTGCTCCCGAAGTGTCAGGTAACTATTATCTGTTTGATGATTGGGTGCTTGCTGATATTCAACTGGAAGTGGATAATCTTATCAAAGACCAAAACATTAATCTTAACGCCAATGATGGTGAAATTGAAATACCATATGGTGATGAAGTAAGAACACTGAATCGATCAAAGATCAAATCGTTTGAGGTGGAGAACAGGAAATTTATTAATGGCAAGTATCTGGATGCATCTACTTTTAAGGATACATTTTTTGAAGTGCTTGAAGATGGCGCTGTTGGAGTTTATTGCCAGTATTATACAGATTTACGTCCACCCACTTATGTTCCCGGTCTGGCCGTGGGGGATCAGAATTATAAAGTGTTAATAAAGAAAAATTATTTTATAAAGGTGAATTCAGTATTGAAGGGGTTTGAAAATGAAAAAAAAGGTAATCTGAGTTACTTTGAAAACCACGCACCAACGCTGAAGTACATTAGAAGTCAAAAACTTAGGCTCAATAAAATTGATGATTTTATTATAGCAGCTGAATACTATAACAATAATAATTCGAACTGATGTAGCCTTTGTGCCTTTTATAAGAGGGTAATCAATATTACTTGTAATGGTGTAAAGTTTTTAGAAAAGTCTTAAAAATTCGCCTACTTTAACTCTTTGTAGCATTTTAAAGAATTTTTACAAGGAGTGAGTCAAAAAGAAGATAAGTATCAGTTTGAGGCTGTGTTTAATCATGCCACTATTGGAATGATTATAGCAGATTCGGAGGGCAAGATCACCAAGTTCAATCACTTTGCAGAGACACAATTCGGTTATACAGAAAAAGAAGTTTTAGGAGAGTCAATTGAAATATTACTCCCCAACAAACTAAAAGAGAAACATACCCATCACCGTAACGAATTTGTTAAAGCCCCTTCGAATAGAGCCATGGGAGTGGGTAGGGATTTGTTCGCCAAACGTAGGGATAATACTGTCTTTCCCGTAGAAATCAGCCTTAGCCATTTTAAAAGGGATGATCAGAGTTTTGTCATAGCTTTTATCATTGATATCTCGGTAAGAAAAAGAAATGAGGCGGACCTGGCTCAATCGACAGAGAAAATAAAGCTAATTAATACCGAGCTGGAGCAGAAGGTGGATAGCAGAACTAAAATGTTGAGGGAAACTTTAGCAGAGCTGGAGGCTTCAAAGGAGGATTTGCATAAGGCATTAAAGAAAGAAAGAGAGCTGGGGGATCTGAAGTCCAGATTTGTGACTTTGGCCTCTCACGAGTTTAGAACCCCATTGAGTACAATCCTATCTTCGGCTTCTTTAATAGGTAAATATGTAAAAGAGAATGATGCCCCAAAAAGGCAAAAGCATGTAGACAGGATAAAAGAGGCGGTAAGTAACATGAGGGATATTCTCGAAGACTTTCTGTCTTTAGGAAAACTGGAGGAGGGGCAGATAGATGTCAATATGGAGCTTTTGTCCAATGAAATGTTAAAAGAAGAATTGCTTAGGGTAGTAAGCAGCATGGATCAACTTCGGAAACCAGGGCAGAAAATAATTTTTGAATGTATAGTAGGTGAGGATGTAAGAGTGGATAAAAAGTTAATGGCTAATATCCTTTCTAACCTACTTTCCAATGCAATAAAATTTAGCCCAGAAAATTCTTCTATACTTCTAAAATGTGAGAAGGGGGAGGGTGCTTTTCATTTTGCCGTGAAAGATTCCGGGATAGGGATATCTGACGAAGACCAGGAACACCTTTTTGAACGGTTTTTTAGGGCCCAAAATGCTTCTAACATTCAGGGTACTGGGTTGGGACTGAACATCGTATCCAAGTACCTGGAATTGATGGGAGGCACAATAAGATGTGAAAGTACCCTTAATGAGGGCACAACTTTTCTTATTGAAATCCCTCAATAATCCTCCTACTTTATTAAACTTGTATAGGTGGAGTAATAATTTTTATGAAAAACATACTGATAATAGAGGATAACCTGGAGGTAAGAGAAAATACAGCTGAGATTCTTGAGCTGGCAGGGTACAAGGTTTTTACAGCCGAGAACGGTAAAATAGGGGTGGAAGTTGCCATTGATGAGAAGCCTGACCTTATCGTATGCGATATTATGATGCCGGTGCTGGATGGCTACGGAGTACTCCACCTGCTCAGTAAAAACCCTGAAACTACAACCATCCCATTTATTTTTCTGACTGCAAAAGCTGAGAAAAGTGATTATCAAAAAGGAATGGAAATGGGTGCGGATGGATATATCTCCAAGCCTTTTGATGACACAGAGCTACTTAATGCAATAGAAACGCGATTAAGGAAGAGCGAAATGCTGAAACAAAGCTTCTCTCAGGATCAAACAGGTGTTGATAGTTTTATCGATTCTGTGAAGTCAAGTACGAGTATAAAATTGCTATCTGAAGGGTATGAGGTGGCTAAGTTTAAGAAAAAGCATTCATTGTATTCAGAGGCGGGGTATCCGCGCAATTTGTTTTTCGTAAAATCAGGAAAGGTAAAAACCTATAAAATCAACGAAGATGGAAAGGAGTTGATTATTGAAATAAGTAGCACTGGCGATTTTATAGGGTATACACCTATACTAGAAGATACTGTATACAAAGATGCTGCGGAAATACTGGAGGATGCCGAAGTGATGATTATCCCTCGCGAGGATTTTGTAAACTTGGTTAGCTACGATAGTCAGGTAGCAGGTCAGTTTATCAAATTATTGGCAAAAAATGTAAGAGAGAAAGAGGATAGGTTACTTAGTTTGGCCTACAATTCTGTTCGCAAACGCGTAGCCTCCGGTTTGATTGAAATATTAGACAAGTTCAAAAATGAGATGAAGGAGGATGCCAGGATAAAAATATCACGGGATGATCTGGCAAGGATAGTCGGTACGGCTACCGAGTCTTTGATCAGAACGTTAAGCGATTTTAAAAGCGAAAAATTGATAGATATTGAATCTGGCAAAATACTCATCCTCCAGGAGAATAAACTGAGGCATTTGTCCAATTAGCCAATTAGTGGATGTTCATTAACTCGGCTTCGTGATTCTGTCTTTCCAGCGACCAATCTTCTGTTAATAGGGTTTCAATCCACATAGAGCCTGATTTTCGGTATACCAGGCAGGACACACCTGTATGCTCTAGCAAAGTATGCTTTAGCTGAGCCACAGTTGTAGAGGGGCTTAAGTCAATTGAAATATTCTCTTTGCTTAATAATGCATTAGGAGCCAAAAGGGTGCCTGCCTTATGATCTTTGCGTTTTAAGGGCGTAATCTGGTTTTTGAAAAACTCGATTTTTAAGAAGGGAAAGAGTATGGTGAATTCTTTCTGAAAATCACTTACCGATTTACGTTCATCAATTTTTAGGACCGACATTTGACTAAGTACTAGCAATACAATTCAACCTATTATTCAAAGATAACCTTGCATCGAGGCAACTTTTAATGATTACTGTCAACCTGGGTTATGATATTAATCACCTGACTTTATCTACTTATGTACAACCCTGAATATTTGCCTTAAATCTGATGCTACCATTATTGTAGATTGTACATCTAACTTCAATTTTTGGTGTTTTTTTAATCACTGATACTCCGCAGTCATAATATTCTCTATTCCTCGGATGATGGCATCTGGGTTAAATGAAATTGAGTCGATACCACTCTCTACAAGAAATTTGGCATATTCGGGATAGTCACTGGGTGCCTGGCCACATAACCCTACTTTCACACCTGATTTTTTAGCAGTTTCTATTAGGGTCTTAATTTGTGCTTTTATGGCTACATTATTTTCATCAAAGAGGTCGCTGATAATCGCTGAATCGCGATCCAGCCCCAGTGTAAGTTGTGTCAAATCATTGGAACCAATGGAAAAGCCATCAAAAAGTTCGGCAAACTCTTTAGCCAAAATGATATTGCTGGGGATCTCTGCCATTACGTAGACCTCGAGGTTGTTTTGCCCCTGAACCAGGTCATGTTTTTTCATTTCAGCGAGTACTTTTTCTCCCTCTTCGATTGTTCGGCAAAATGGGATCATCACCTTTACGTTGACCAGCCCCATATCATCTCTTAGTTTTTTAATAGCCGCACATTCCAGCGCGAATCCATCTTTGTATCTTTCATTATAATACCTACTAGCTCCCCTAAATCCCAGCATAGGATTTTCTTCTTCTGGCTCAAAAGTTTTTCCGCCCAATAGTTTAGCGTATTCATTTGACTTGAAATCGCTCATTCTCACAATTACCTCCTTTGGGTAAAAGGCGGCCGCCACCAACGCAATAGATTCAGCAAGGGTATCTATAAAAAATTGTTTTTTGTCTTTATAATGCCTTGTGAGAACATCTATTTTGCTTTTATCTGCGCCATCTAATAACTCCTCATATTTGACCAAAGCCATAGGATGTACCTGCACGCTATTATTAATAATAAACTCCATACGTAGCAATCCGACACCCTGATTGGGGTAACTCGAGTGGAGCAAGGCTTGCTTTGGATCTGCCAGAATCAGCATGGGTTTTACCTTGGTGTCTTTAAGGTGTTCAAGAGATATTTCTGTTACTTTCCAATCTAATTTCCCGTCATAAACCAGTCCTTCATCCCCACTTGCACAGGACACTGTGATGAGCTGTTTGTCTTTTAACTTTTGTGTTGCGTCCAACGTTCCTACTAGTGCGGGTATGCCCAGTTCTCGCGCAACAATTGAGGCATGGCTTGTTCGTCCACCCTTGTTAGTTACAATACACACCGCCTTTTTAAGCAAAGCATTCCAGTCCGGATTGGTTATATCAGCAACAATAATATCTCCTTGTTCTACTTTTGTGCTGTCAGCAAGACTTTCAACAATAGCTACCTTACCACTAACGATAGACCTACCTACCGCCTTGCCACTTACAATAGGTTCAGCATCTGTTTTTAAAGTATATTCTTTGAGCGTTAACTGCCTTTGATTTGTATGGATAGTTTCAGGTCGCGCCTGGACAATATAAAGTTGGTTGTTGAATCCATCTTTTGCCCATTCTATGTCCATTGGCATTTTGTAGTGCTTCTCAATTTGATGACACCAATTTCCCAGTTGTTCTATTTCTTCAGGGTCAAGTACATACTGATCTTTTAAGTAGTTTGGGGTTTGTTGCCAATGGGTAGAGCCTTGCTCATTGTAGACGACCATTTGCTGTTTGCTCCCCATTGTTTTATAGACCATGCTTTTACTACTTTTTTCCAACAGAGGTTTTAGCAGATAAAATTCATCTGTGTTTACCGCTCCTTGAACTACGCTTTCTCCCAATCCCCAGGCACCCGTAATGTAGATGAGGTTCTTATTGCCGTTTTCAGGTTCTATGGTGAATGCAACCCCTGCGGAACCTTTATCAGATCTTACCATCAACTGTATACCCACTGATAGACCTACCTGATCATGCTTAAAATCATTATCGATTCGGTATTTAATGGCCCTGTCATTATACAAGGAAGTGTAGCAGCCCATAACAGCTGTGTATAACTGATCTAAACCTTGTACGTTAAGAAATGAATCATGCTGACCAGCAAAGCTCGCTTCTGGAGAATCTTCAGCTATTCCACTGCTTCGTACGGCAAAGGCTGATTCAGTCCCATAATCACTGACGAAGTTTTGATAAGCAGATTGTAATGATGCTTTGACCTCAGTTGGTAGCGTGGCCATGCTCACTAGATTTCTACAATAGTTTCCTACATCTGGTAAATTATTCATTGTGGATAACTCTAGGGAATCCAGTTTTACCTTAAGTCGTTCTTTTAGATTATTAGAATCTAAAAATGTTGAGAATGCGTCTGAGGTAAGAGCAAAACCATCTGGAATGTTGATTTGGTATTGAGATAGGTTTTGAATCATCTCACCGAGGGATCCATTTTTACCACCAACAAGAGGTAGATCCTCCATTGTTATTTTTGAAAACGGGATTATATAATTCATCATTCAGTTTTGAGGGAGGTTAAAGTACAGAACTATTCATCCTATTGAAGTGATAACCATCAAGGAACTGGATGATAAAAATCAATTTTGAATGTCAGAGGTACCTAAGAGGACAGACCAGGTTTTTAATTTTGGTGTGTTATCTGCGATAAGTTTAATAATGGCAAGAAAGGGCACAAATAGAATCATCCCTGCAATTCCCCACAGAATACCACCGATAACAATTGCGCTAATTGTAGCTAAGGTGTTGATTTTCAGTTTATTACTAACCGCCAAGGGAAAGATGAGGTTGGCTTCCAAATACTGAACAAAAGCGAATAAAAGGACAACGCCTATTGGATACCAAATTGAATTGTAAGTGATCCACGACATGGCGATAGGCATGAGTGCTCCGATCATAATACCTACATAGGGTATGAAGGTAAGAATGGCGGCAGTAAAGCCAAAGAAAATGGCATGAGGTACGCCTAGTAGGAGTAACCCAATACTGTTTAATGAACCTACAGCAAGGTATACAATACCCATCCCTTTAATAAAGTTGTAATAGGCGGTGATAGTTTGACTAAGGATGGTTTTAATGCCAACGCTACTTTCTATGGGAAAAATCATATACAAAACCTTCACCAGTCTTTTTCTATAAAAGAGTATAAGTGTAGAATATATGGGAACCAGGATAAGTAATATGGCAGATAGACTATAAGTAGATATCAGTTGGCGGATAAGAGTAATTATATTGCCACTGGATTGATTAAGGATTTGATTGAGAAACTCATTTTGTTGCATGCGACTTACTCCGAAAGTGGTAAATAAATAACCACTGAGTTGTTCGATGGATTGAAGGAATTTTTCTTTAAGTATCGGCCATTCTGAAATAAACGAGGTAAGCTGATATACTAATAGAACAAGCATTGCAGCTCCAAAAAGTATGACAAAAGACATACTAAAAAGTATGGAAGCCATTCTGTTAATTGATTTACTCTCCAGCCAGGCACATATGGGATAGAGAAGAAAACTAATCAAGACAGCAAAGCTCAATGGAATAAAAAAAGTACGTCCGAAGTAAAGTATGGCTGCCCCGAAAAAAATATATTGTAAGGTGATGAGATAGCTATTATTCCCTTTTGGGAGTGAGTGTAGCCCCATATGATTAATTTTTTACAAACACATTCTAAGAAAATGAATCAACGGCTTTTTTAAGACGAGTGCTTACCTCCTGCGCCACTTCATTCAACTTTTCATTTTTTATTGTTTTTGCCATAGTTTCCAATGGGTTGATAGCGGAGATAATAACCTCATTATCTTCTGTTTCTTGAACAGCAATGTTGCAAGGCAGCATAACTCCTAATGTTGGTTCAATGTTTAAAGCCTGGTAGGCAAAATTAGGATTACAGGCTCCTAGAATTTGATAATTCCTAAAATCTATATCCAGTTTTTTCTTAAAAGTGGCTTTGATGTCGATGTTGGTTAACACACCAAAACCTTCTTTTTGCAGTGCTTCGGTTACTTTGGTAATTGTTTCGTCAAAGGGTAATCCGGATTTTTTTGAATAGTGATATTCCATGATTCTAAAAGTTCATAATGAAAAATACAATTGTGCATATTACTCCCGATTTCCCTTTTATTCAATGATAACAGTAAGTCAGGGAGGTGATAAATGTCAGTAAATATTTGTGTAAAGGTGTACTTATTTGAGGTTCTATATTGTAATGTACCCCTTCTTCTAATACCGAATGGAACAGGCTGATTTTGAGATAATGGAAATTGATGAGGTCATCAAAAAACTGAGATCCTCTTTGAATGGACTAAAAACCAGTGAAGCAGAGGAGAGGAGAAATCAATTCGGATTGAATGAACTGCCCGATCAAAAAAAACGATCCAAATTTATACTGTTCATAACGCAATTTAAGAGTTTATTGGTACTCGTACTTTTCTTGGCAGCTCTAATTTCTTTGGCTACCGGAAATATGGCAGATGTCTTTGTGATACTTGCTGTGGTATTTATAGACGCTTGCATTGGATTTTTCCAAAACCAAAGGGCAGAACAGGCCATTGCTTCCTTGAAGAAAATGATTGTAACTAATGCGAAGGTATTTAGAGATGATCAGAAAGCGTTGATCCCTGCCCGAGAGCTGGTTCCGGGGGATATAATTGAAGTGGAAGAGGGTGACGCAGTACCAGCTGATGCAAGGCTCATTGTTGCTGTGAATATAAGAACCAGTGAAGCATCATTAACTGGTGAATCTATTCCTGTTTCTAAAGTGGCAGAAACTTTGTCGCAGCAGCTGTTGATTTCTGAAAAGAAGAATATGTTGTGGAAAGGTACCTTTTTAGCCTCTGGGTACGGTAAAGCTATTGTAACTGGTACAGGTGTCAATACTGAGATTGGTAGGATAGCTTCTTCACTAAGTGAAATAGAAATTGAAAAATCACATTTTAAAAAGAAAATTGACAAGCTGGCAACTCAAATGGGATTGGCATCAGTAATAAGCGCTGTCTTGCTATTCGCAGTTGGTTATTTGGCTCACAACATCGAACTCGATGAATTGTTATTGACTGCCGTAGCTGCTATGGTTTCTATTATTCCTGAGGGGTTACCTTCCATTATTGCTATTGTTTTGGCCATCGGAGCAAATCGCATGACCAAACGTAAGGCGATTGTCAGAGAGTTGAGTGCCACAGAAACACTCGGTGCAATTTCCACAATTATTACAGACAAAACTGGCACATTAACGGAAAATGCGCTTACCGTCAGAAAGGTATTCACCAAGGGTGAAGGTGAAATTGCGGTTACTGGAGAAGGCTGGTTTCCTGCTGGTAACTTCATCAGAGATAGTCGAGTCGTAGAGGGGATTACAGATGGTGCATTAACTCAATTGCTAAAGATTTCACATTTATCTAATAATTCTAGTATAAAGCATAATGAAGAAAAAAACAAATATGAGCTAATAGGTGATCCGACCGAAGGCGCTTTGCTAGTGCTTTCAAAGAAAGCGCAATCCAATTTTGGTGTAACATTTCCTTTCACCACTAAAGTGGATTTACCATTTAATTCAATGCAAAAGTTTCGTGCGTCCCTTGTTGAAAGTAATGGTGAGAAACAGTTGCTTGTGGTTGGTGCCCCTGAAAAAATATTGAGCCTTTCCGCATATCAGATGCATGGAGATTCTATCGAACCGATGTTGCCAGCAGAGACTGACTTGTTGCAGAATAAAATACAGCTATGGGCTTCTGATGCGCTTCGAGTGATTGGTATTGCTTATAAAAAGATGCCACCTGAATGCAATAAAATTACCCTGGAGGATATAAAGGGTTTGGTCATGGTGGGATTAGCAGGTATTATTGATCCACCTCGCGCGGGTGTCAGGGAAGCTGTGCAGCAATGCCATCATGCCGGTATTCGTGTGATAATGGCTACTGGAGACCATATTAACACAGGTATCGCAATTGCCAGATTAGTTGGGATCTTAGAAGAAAGAAAGCGGGATGAAACAATTGCATTGACTGAAGACCAGTTGCTTGGATTGAATGAACGTGAGTTTGATGAAGCTATTATGAGAGTCAATGTATTGGCCAGGCTTAGCCCAGCAATGAAATTGAGAATAGCTGAGCGACTGCAGTCGATGGGACAGTTGGTTGCCATGACAGGTGATGGAGTAAATGACGCACCAGCTTTGCGTAAGGCAGATGTAGGTATTGCAATGGGGATAATGGGAACTGATGTAGCCAGAGATGCAGCTAAAATGGTGTTGGCTGATGATAATTTCACTACTATAGTCAGTGCCATAGAGGAAGGTAGAATTGTTTTCAACAATGCCAGGTTGGCTACTTTTTACCTGGTCACTACTAATTTGGCTGAGATTACTACATTGATAGTAACGGTATCGTTGGGCTTACCTATTCCACTAACCGCAATTCAGATTCTATGGTTGAATTTAGTGACAGATGGGCTTGGGGATATGGCAATAGCTGCTGAACGTGGACATGGCGATGTGTTAAAAGAAAAACCTTTAAAAAAGGATGAAAGAATTCTCAGTAAATCCATTTTACCTTTTTTGCTAATCAATGTATCCGTCATGTTTGGTCTGTCGCTAGCTGCTTATTTTTATTATTTACCTAAAGGGATAGATGCCGCCAGAAGTGCCGTCTTTATTATCATGTCGTTCACTCAACTATTCAATATGTATAATATGCGATCATTGAAAGAGTCTGTTTTTACTATTGGGCTCTTTAGTAATAAATACATAACCTTAGCATGGATATCATCCGCATTGCTTACACTTATAATTATTGAAGTACCGCTTTTTAGCAGTCTGTTTAATTTTCAAAAACTACCCTATTCGGAATTCTTTATCCTCGTAGTACTGTCCATTAGTGTGTTGGGTTTTGCGGAGATTTATAAATGGATAAAGAATAAAAATAATCTTAAAATGAATTATTTAACTTAAACTAATACGATGCAAATACTAATTAAATCTGTACATTTTACAGCACGGCCTGAACTCGAAGAATACACCCGGGATAAGATAGAGGGCTTAAATAAACTGAATAATAAAATAATCAGAGCCCATGTTACACTTTCTGTTGAACCAGGAAGTAACCCGGAAAATAAATCATGTGAGATTTTATTATCAATTCCGGGGGATGATCCATTTTTAAAGAAAACTGCTGCAACGTTTGAAGAAGCAGTTTCAATGGCTACTAGTGCAATGGAGAAAATCTTACGAAGGAAGAAACCTCGCTAACATGATAATAATCAAGTAAACTGCTTCTCAATATCATAGTAAACTCAATCGAGGTGTTTTAATTTCAATGTATTAAAACCAAAAAATGAATTATTGAAATAATCGTGTAGGACTATTTCAAATAAAGTATGACCAAAATATTATGAAAAGAATTCTGGTACCAACTGATTTTTCTGCTTGTGCCAATGCCGCAGCGGAAATGGCTTTGCAAATAGCTAAATTAAGCGAGTCTGAAATTTATTTTCTTCATCTTGCTGTTGACCAATCAACACCTGCTCATGTGCCTGGAAAATCGGTAGTTCATGATGATAACCAAATCGGAATCATCAGAGACAGCCTTGATCAGCTGGTTAAGGCCGCTGAAGCAGATGGTATTAAAGCAAAGAAAGAATTGGTAATTGGTAGTGGACAAGAACAGATTCAGGATTACATACTTCCCTATAAGATTGATCTGTTGGTGATGGGATCGCATGGTGCTACTGGTATAAGAGAAATGGTAATTGGGTCAAATACCCAAAACGTGATTAAAAATATTAAGATACCAAGTTTGGTGGTAAAGCAAATGCCTAAAAGGAAAGAATTGAAGCATATTGTTTTTGCCTCTAATTTCAAAAATGATTGTTCTAACTCGCTTAGCGAGGTTGTTGCTTTTTCCAGATTATGGAGTTCACGGATTCATTTATTGTTTATCAATCTGCTGAATCACCTTATCGAGGAGAATACAGCCCGGTCCATGATGTCTGATCAAATGAAAGGGTTTTCAAATGTTGACTACACGCTGAACATTACAGAAACTAATGATAAAGAGTTTGGTATATCGCAGTTTGCCAATGAGGTGGAAGCGGATTTAATAGCAGTGGCGATGGAGAGAAAAAATCTGGTGGGTAGATTGTTTAGCCCCAACATCGCAAAACGGTTAATCAACCATTCTGCGCTGCCGGTACTAATAGTAAATCAATAGCTCATACTCTACTTTAGATTGTCCTTATTAAAGGTGAGCATGGGTATGTAAGAGTGGAATGCTAATTTTCTTGTAACACTCGTGCTAAATAACTTTTCAAAGAAACTGAGTTTGTGTGTGAACATGATCAGCATATCTGCCTTCCTGTCAATCATAAAATTATCAATGGCTTCAGGGACAGCATCATTTTTGGATAGGTAAAATGAAATCTTTTCGTATTTCATTTTTTTGATCAGATCGGCTTTGATCTGCTTTGCATTGAGATCAGTAGATTCAGCTTCGGGTATTACGTGTAAAACCTCAATCCTGGCATTGAAAAGTTTAGCGAACTCTGTTACAGTTGCCAATTCTTCCTCCATGTGGTTTAAGTCTGTGGCATATACTATCTTCTTGAAACCCTTGAAGGTAGCGTTATGGGGTACAATGATCACAGGAACAGATGAACTCTGAATCATGGCCGCTGCGTTACTTCCAATAAGTACCTTTTGAAGACCTGTTGCGCCTCGTGTACCCATTACAATAAGGTCAACTTCTTTCTTCTTTACGAACCTTTGAATAACCTGTGTAACAGGGAAACCGGATAGTACATGATTTGTAATTTCAAGTTTACCCCTCACCTTGCTTTTGACTTCATTGGTCAACTCTTCCAGTTCGTTGCGTGCAATATTTTTCATCTCGATGTCTAGCTTTTGGGACACCATCATGGCTCGGGAAGAGGCCTGACCATAAACTACACTAGCTATTGCCAACTCAGCACCTGTTTTTTTGGCGAGTTGAGCAGCATATAACACAGCTACCTTTGAGGGCTTTGAAAAATCGGTAGGAACTAAAATGGTCATAGTTGTAGGGTTTAATAATTTCTTTGCTTTTTTGTGATAATTATGAATGAATACAAGTTAACAGCTTCCTTTTTGATAAGGAATGATATGCATCATGACAAAAGAAAACATAGATCAGGAACGCTATAAGCCACCAATTCTATTGAGGAAGGAGATTACTGATTCGTAATTCCAGCGTGCAAATCGTCCTCTTTGTATCAAAAGCTCGTTGTCGTTAGGGTGTTTTAGATAGTAATAAAAAACAAAAGGTGCCGTGGGATTCTCCCAGCCAAGCATTTGTCCGAACCGGAGATCATTGAAAACAAGTCTATCCTCATAGGTGGAGACTACATAATACCCCTCTGAAAAACGTTTTAAGTGTTGTACCTCTTCATGGTCATCTACTGAATCAAGAAGACTATCATTTTTACTGAAAAATTGAAAAGGGATGGTGTCAGTGGTGTCAAAGACAGATCGATAGCCAATATAAAAACCCTGATCTCCTTCTGCCACTATATTCCAAAGCCACACATTGCCTGGTGTTGGCGTGGTGAAGTAACGTTTAAAGTTAATTCCTTGTTCAGCGAGACTGTTCTCAACCGGGTTTCGAATAATGAGCTTATTGAACAAGGCATATCCTAAATATATACTGCTGATCATAATAGCAATGCTGGCCCATTTCTTTCTGGAGGAATGTGTTGATGGAAAAAAGACTAAAAGTAAAGTACCGATGCCAAGAGGAATAGAAAATAGAGGGTCAGCCACAAAAAGAGTATGGAATGACACACGGTAATGGCTGAACGGTTCAAACCAGGCAGTGCCATAGGCATTGAATGCGTCTAAAAATAAGTGGACAAATAATTCCAGTAAGAGGAAACCGGTCCAGTTGCGTACCGACATTCTTGGTAGCCATTGCCATCGAGCAGCAATTAATGCAAGGGGGTAAGCTGTAATTACAATAAAAAGGAGAGAATGAGTAAATCCACGGTGGGCGAGAAGGTCACTTGCCGGGGAATTCCAAAAGGAAGCAATGAAATCAATGTCAGGAATGGATTGCGCCACGGCACCGATGAGTAAAGCCTTCTTGCCTAGTGATTTACCCGCGTATAACTCGCCAATACAAGCACCTAACGCAATATGAGTAATTGAATCCAAAGTAGTTAATTAAGCTATAGCTAAGATGAGGTTTTTTCGTATCTCCCTGTCATTTCTGTGATTTTAATACGGAACGGTATAGCTTTCAAATGTTTTTCTATAGCATGGGGTAATTGGAGGCTGGATGGATCTGTCACAGTTTTACTCGTCAAGATAGGCATCACCCTGTCTGCCAGAATTTCCATGGCTTTTGTTTTTTCGTCTTCATTTTCAAACTCTTCGTATTCCCCCCAGACAATTGCACTTCTCCAATTGGCCATATTATCCATAATATCCACTTGAAGGCAAACTCCTTTATTATTCCTCATCATTTCAATCTTTTGTCCCGGCTTTGAGTGACAATAGATATACCCATCTGAATATACATAAGTAATAGGGACGATATATACTTTGTCTTTTGAGTGGCATCCAATTCTTCCCACTATCTGACTTTGTAATATTGACTTTATTTGTCCTTCATTCAATCTACCAATCATAGCGCAACTGTTTATAAGTAAAAAAAGTAAACCTTTTAGTAGAAGTTAATTTAGTGTGAATAGACGGAAATGCCGATGACGTAAATCATAATGTAATGTGATTTTTAGTTGATTTGGGGTCAAATGGCATTAATTGTCAGCAAACGAAGGTAGGATTCCATTTGATGGAGATATTTTTTCACTTCTTCTAAAGCTTTTTCGCGCACCAGCTTTTTTTTAGATCCTCTGGCTCTTAAACTATTTATTTTTGCTCTCACATTGGCACGATATGCTTTGTAGTAGACAAATAGATTTTTTTCCGATGCGTTGAGCGCAAACCCATTAAACTCACAATATTTCTGAAGGAGCATATTGCTAAATGTTGATTTCCCTAGTGCGTCAAGATCCATGCAAAGAAATGCCACTTCATTGAGAATATCAATCTGCCTTAATTTGTCATCAAACTCAATGCAATCAAAAATAACAGGCTTGGGTAAGAGAAAAATATTTCGTGTGTGAAGATCACCGTGTCCGTCCCGATAAAAGCCATTCTTCAGGCGCCATTCAAGCTGGGTTTTAGTCTTTTTGAGGAATTGGTTGGACGTTAAAATCGAATTGCGGATAAGAATACCGGCCCAACTTCCAAGTTCAGTTTCAAGGTAATCAACTTCATTTTTGAGGTCATTGAATTTTACTCCAATTTCCATCACATTTTGAGTTTTGATTACTTCTGCTTTATGATGGAATGATGCCAACTGTTTTGCAAGTTCATCTATGGCACTTTCTGTCACCAGGTTTTGGGATAGAAGTAAATCCATTCGGTTGGATGGTGGTAGTTTGATCATTCTTACCGCATAATCAATAATCTGCCCGGTACCAGGACCAATTGAAATACCGTCTGCTGTTTTTTTTATTTCTTGGATATCGAGGTATACATTGAAAGTGAGGCGCCAGTTTAATCTTATTTCCTGCATACAGTAATGGTGCCTTTTTTCAAGGGTTGAAAAATCAAGGAATGAATACTGTATTGGTTTTTTTATTTTGTATACATATTTATCGCACAGGATTACCCATGAAATATGAGTTTCAATCAATTCCCGATTCGAACAGTGTTGTGGGAGTCCTCTCAAAAATAGTTTGATTTCCTGCTGGTTCATTTTGATTCAAGGTATTGGGTGGCCTTTTTAAGCATTTCATCAATGTTATCATCTGTTGATTGTAAGGTGAGGTGCTTACCGTTAAAGGCATCCCATTCTTGACGGATTTTTTCATATACGGCATAATCAGCCTCGCTATGTTTTCTTGGAACAGAAAGCCTTTTTTTAACCACATCAATAGCAGCAGTTATTTTTATAAAATAGACTTTGCACGGAGGTGATAGTCGGTCTATAAATGCTTGCCGGTGATGTTGCCTGGAAAAAGTGGCATCAATGATAAGGCTGGTTTTATTTTGGCAGGCTTCCCACGCTATTGACAGCATCAGATTGTATATCCAATCTTTTTCTTCCGGCTCATAGGTTCTTTTCTCAATCATCTTTTTACGAAGTTGATCGCTATTAATGTAACTCGCTGAAAGCAACTGAGCTAGCCGTAAGGCAAAATAACTCTTTCCTGATCCCGGAAGGCCAAAAACAATAATGATCATAATATTTAAAGCGAGTTTGCTTGAAAGTAACGATGTTTACCTTTAATAATAATGATTTTCGGCAGGGGGCAGAGTGATACTGATCATCCTATTTTAAGGCTGAATTGATTCAAATCGTTAGTAGGCAAAATAATAATTTTAAATTAGCGAACACTCAAAAGCAAGTCATGATGCCAGATTTGACCAACACCAAATCAGATGGGTATTTAATAAACAATCGTGTAACGCTGGTTACGGGGGGTAAGGATTATTTTGAACACATTCTGCAGCTTATTAATCGCGCTCAGGATACCCTACACTTACAAACGTACATTTTTAAGGATGACAAAACAGGAAGAATGGTTGCTGAGGCAATCATTCATGCCGCGCAAAGAGGTGTAAAGGTATTTCTTATGTTGGACGGTTATGCCTCCCAGGGATTGCACAGAGATTTTATCAATGAACTAAGAAGGGTAGGCGTTAATTTTAAATTTTTTGAACCGCTATTTCGTAGCCGCCAGTTTTATTTGGGAAGGAGACTTCATCATAAAGTATGTGTGGTTGATTTAAGGTTTGCCTTGGTGGGTGGCATCAATATCGCGGATCATTATAATGATCTTCCACATAAACCCTCCTGGCTTGATTTTGCATTAAGTGTTGAAGGAGAAATTGTTTCCGAATTGTTCATTCTCTGTCAGAAAACGTGGAATGGATTTAAACCATTAAAGAGGATTCCTAAGATTGAAACGGCCCCAACCTTTAATTTTCCGAAAGGGGACATAAGTTTGGTTCGCATGCGGAGGAATGATTGGGTGCGTTGGAAGGATGAGATTTCTTTAAGTTATATGGAGTTATTCCAAGGAGCAAAATCTCAGATTACCATTCTTTCAAGCTACTTTCTTCCTGGAAGAGTTTTTAGAAAAGCTATCCGCAATGCAAGAAAGCGGGGTGTTGAAATAACCGTTATTGTAGCAGGAATTTCAGATGTGAAGATTGCTAAAATGGCTGAGCGGTTTATGTATGAATGGCTTTTATCCAATGGCATTAAAATATATGAATACAATCGTACGGTTCTTCATGGAAAACTTGCTATCTGTGACGATGAATGGATAACACTGGGGTCGTTTAATGTCAACGATATAAGTACCTATGCGAGTGTTGAACTTAATCTTGATGTCAAAAAACCGGAGTTTGCCCGTGAGTTGAGGCGTCATCTTGAGCAAAATGTAATCAATCACAGTACCCTGATCACCGATTCTTATCGGGCGAATCGCACTAATGCCTTAAAAAGGCTTTTACAGTGGAGTGCTTTTGCCACCATTCGCACGTTGATTTATTTTTTCACCTTCTATTTCAAGAGAATTGTAAGGACGGAAGTAAAAAAGACTGATCAGTACAATATTTAAAAAATAATTAGTTGCTGCAACCTTTTTGTTTGGCTTTCCGTATTGTAATAATACAATTTTAATCTGTTTATTTTTCTGGTATTATTTTTCTGGTATGACCTGGAGAAGGGCAAAAAAAGGGATAGTATATATTGGTGAATATTCTTACTTCAAGGGTGTAGGGTTCTTAATTGGCCAATCAAACAAGTACAAACTCTTGAGTTTTTATGATAGTCCGGATAAGGCTATAGAAAGCCTATCCAATGATAATCCAGATTTTATTATTATGGAAGTAGATTTCCTTTTCAACGATGGATTAGGAAGTATTCGAAGGATTAGAGAATTATACAACTGTCTACCGATTTTAGTGTTAACATCTAATTTTAAGAAGGAAATAATAGCAGAGGCTTTTTGTCTTGGGGCTACAGGATTTATTTCTAAATCAGGAAGTAATGTTACAGGCCTGATTCATTCTTTAGAAAAACTTGAACGCGAAGGGTTTGTTGTAAGTGGGGATGTTGCACGTGGTTTTATTGAATTGATTCGAGATAGTAAACTGGAAACAACTCCAATATTTAATAATTAAGTTTTAAATGATGAATAATTTGAAAGGACATGTTAAGAAGGGTTTTACTACCATTGTCTTGATTATGATCATATCGAAAGCAATTGCACAAGTCTATGATTACACAGAACCTGACATTTCGCCCAATGGAAAGGAAATAGTTTTTTGCTCTACTAATGGTGATAATAATGCAATCTACACTACTTCGATCGATGGATCTAACCCTAAACGAATTGTTAACCTTCCGGAATATGAATCTTCTCCGTCCTGGTCACCCGATGGCTCAAAAATAATTTTTTATTCAATGAAGGAAAATGGTGAGTCTGATATCTATGTTGTGGATAAAGACGGAAATAACCTGAGGGATATCACCAGTGGAAAATGGCCGCATGTTGATGGAGTTAATTGGATAAAGAAGGATTTGGTACTTTTCTCAAACGGAAAGTTTCCATCTTCTAACGTCTATTCGTTCAATGGAGTAGATTTGGATAAGGTTGATCAGTTGACGGATACCATTGGACTCAACTATGGATCAGATTTGCATGAGGACAGGTTAATTTATAGCGTATTTAGTAAATTGATAAAGGGACTTCATATGAAAAACCTTTCGACTGGAGTTACCAGTAAGCTTATAGAACATGGTGAAAGAGGAAAGTTCTCTCCGAATGGTAAACTAGTAGCGTATCAATATAGGGTGGATGGAATGGGGCAAGTTCATGTATTGAACCCAAAGAGCGGCACAATTACAAGGTTAACTGATAATTTCCTATCGGAATTACCGACATGGACACCCAATGGAAAGTTTATTTATTATCAGTGTAAGAGTGATGGGGCTCATTTTAGCATTTGGAGGATGAAAAGGAATGGTACAAAAAAAGTTAAGGTTATTGGCTGATTGTTCTGATATGAAAGCAAGAATGAATTACGCAAGTGTTTTTATTTTGGTTTTGACTGTATTGGTCAGGTTGAACTGCGCTGCTCAGAGCGAAATCCAAGGGCAGTTGGATCAAATGATAACGGAAGAGCATTATCCTGGCATCTCTTTGGGATTGATTAATAAAGACGGAGAAGTTCACAGTATGGTTTCAGGATGGGCTGATCGTGAACTGGCGATACCGATGACTTCTGACAATAAATTGTTGGGGGGAAGTACAGGTAAAACATTTGTGGCTGCTATTCTGATGCAGTTGATGGAAGAAAATAAAATCTCAAAAGAGAATTATATCTCCAAGTGGTTGGGTGATGACGATTGGTTTGGCCAACTACCTAATAATAATAAGTTGATCGTAAAGCACCTGCTCCAACATCAAAGTGGTTTAGAACGCTACGAGTTTAAACCTGAGTTCACCAATGATGTATTGAAGGATGCCAGTAAGGTATGGAGGCCTGAAGAACTTATTAGTTACGTATTGGGCGATAAACCGTTGTTTGAACCGGGTGATCAATTCTCCTATTCAGATACCAATTATATTTTGCTGGGGATGATAATTGAAAGAATTGAAGGAAAGCCCTACTATCAGGTGTTAAATGATCGATTGCTTGAACCATTGGGATTAATGGAGATCGTACCAACCAACAGTTTAACTATTGATAAGCTGGCCCAGGGATATACAGGGGACAAAGATCCTTTGGGTTACAATAATACCATCCTTAAAAACGGTCAATCAAAGTATAATCTTCAGTTCGAATGGACAGGTGGTGGGTTGGCATTTAAAACTGGCGATTATGCAAAATGGCTTAAGGTATTATTTGAGGGGGGTGCATTCGATTGGGATAAAATGAATGCACAATTTATTGATGTGGTTGATTCACCAGAGATTGGTGGCCAATATGGAATTGGTTTTCAGGTGTATAACTTCGAAAAAATAGGAAAGGCATTTGGACATAGTGGCTTTTTCCCCGGTTACTTCACAATGGGGGTTTATATTCCTGAAAAAAAGATAGCAATTGCCATGCAGGTAAATACAAGTCAGACTGAACACATTAAATTCTTTTATCAAGATTTTACCCAAATCTTACAACAGGTTGTCAACCTTAACTAATTGGGGAAAGCATTCAGTATGCTCCACACTACAACACTATAACACCAGGGAACCAATCGCAACCTTTCTGTTCTAAGTACGTATTGTAATAGTACAATAAATAATACAACTATGAGATCGATTGTAATACTATTGACATGCTTGTTGATGATTCAAAGTCATGCTCAGCCACAGCCAATTGAGGATAATAATTTAATTGTTTACGTATGTCCCCCATGTGGGTGTATAAACGATGGTAAGCATTTTGACACCATGGGCATATGTGCCGAGTGCAATATGTCGCGTAACGCTATTTTTCCAGGCGTTGAACCACTTGCTCCACCAAGAGCGCTTACCATCGGAATGCTTTTGTTTAATGGAGCAGATATAATGGATGTCACTGGTCCCTGGTCCGTGTTTGAGCATAATGGTGTGAACGTGGTGACCTTTTCAAAATCATTGGAACCGGTAACCGTAGGAATGAATTTGGAAGTAACACCGGACTTTACTTTAAAAACTTTACCTCAGGTTGACGTTTTGGTTTTTCCTGGTGGAGGTTTGGCTGAGACTAACCCGGCAGACAAAGAGATTCAAGATTTTATAAAAGAAAGAGCTGAATCTACAGAGGTTTTGTTTTCAGTTTGTAGTGGTGCCTTTTTTTTAGGCGAAGCAGGACTTCTGGATGGCAATGAAGCGACAACGTTTGCTTCTTTAATACCAGCGCTAGCTTCCAACTACCCGAAAGCAAAAGTATTGGATAATGTAAAATATGTAGATAACGGAAAAGTAGTTACTTCGGCCGGTTTATCATCAGGGATTGATGCGTCATTTTACGTTATCTCTAAGTTCAGAGGAGAAGGGAATGTACAAGATGTGGCCAATCATATGGAATACTCATGGACTAAAAAGCATGATTATGCGCGCTCTCAACTCGCGGACAATTTTGTCTTAGGTGTTAAAGGCTTAGCCAGCACTTTTTCTACAAAGTATCTTTATTCCCGCGGAGATGTAAATCAATGGGAGTATCGCTTATTATTATCTCAGCAAGTAACACCACAGAGAGCCTTAGAGGTATTTCGCTCGGAGCTCTCCAAAGATGCTAATTGGCACATTCAATCTGTAAAGGATAATACCTTAACGGGAATCGTAAATCATAATCGATTAGGTAAGAGTAAAGTAGTGTTAACAATCGAGTCAAAACCTGAAGGTAATGTCATCAGCATTAGCGCAAATAGGATGAAGAAATATGAATTGATACAAAACGTAGATGTGCAATGAGCAGATTTAGTGTACTTTATCTTCTCATCTTTAGTTTTATCCCTTTTAGGAATTATGGTCAATCGGGCGATTCTAAAGCCTTGTTGGATAGTCGTAAGAGCGTTCATATTGGTACTACCACCACCATTAAGTCTGAGTTGACGGGATTGCCTTTGGTTGAGCCTCACGTATCAGCACATCCATACAATAATAATCACTTATTAGTGGCAGCGATGGTGGTTACGGATATCAATAACCCCTATCAAAGCTGCAGACTATCCAGTTTTGTTTCGTTAGATGGTGGTACTATCTGGAAAGAGACAGTTCATGATATGTGGGGCTACGATCCATGGACAGCTATTCTATCCAATGGGGAAACGGTGATGAGTTGGTTGGGCACACCTCAAAGCTTTAAACATCAGTTTCCACTTCAAATTTTCAATTCTGCTGATGGAGGAATTACGTGGGAGAAAGATTTTCAAACTATCATTGGTGATGGCCATGGTCATGATGGAACGAAAGTAGTGGCTCAGGGAAATGAGTTTTATTGTACCACAGTTCGTTTCAACAACGCCATGGGAGCTGATGTGGTGCTTCTCAGAAAGGAGGGTTCCGGATCGTTTGAAGAAGTGGCTAAAATTGATGGGAAAGGTAAGCGACTTAATTTTTGTGAACCAGTCATACTCACCGATGGCACGGTAGTCGTCCCGGCATCGGATTTTCAGAAGAAAATCTGGGTGCAATTGTATAACCATACTACCGGAAATTTGTCAGATCCTTATAATTTCTCCCTTCAGCCAGGAGGCGCAAAAGGGTATATGAGGTTGGTTGCTGATGTGAACCCTAATTCAAATTTTAAGGATCGGGTTTACTTTGTTCGTGCTTTGGGAGCGGGTTCAAATTACTCTGGTATCTGGATGAATTTCAGTGCTGATGGGGGAAAAGTTTGGTCGAAGGATAAGAGGGTGGATTTATTTGAACACTCGGTGGGGAGCAAGGCTATGGTTCCAAGTGCGGCAGTGAATAAAAACGGAGTAATAGGTATTTCCTGGGTGGATAGTCAAAATGAAAGCAATCAAAAAGGTATTGATGTATATTTCACGGTTTCATTAGACGGTGGACTAAGTTTCCAGCGCCCTGTAAGAGTAACTGAGCAAAGCACTGACCCAAAGACTAAAGGCAATGGAGATGTGGCCAATAAATTTCCCGGTGGTGGACATTACCTTGGCATTACGACTAAAGTGGATGGTAGTTTTCAATTGGTTTGGAGTGACAGCAGGAGTGGCATTTTTGAGTTACAGACTTGCAACATAACTGTGGAGTAGTATATCCTTCAAACATAAGTAGGTTATCTTATTATCTTGTAAACAGGCTTCGATAACCAATTTCCCATGTGCCATTGGGCCGTAATTCATTCACCTCCAGCAAGATTTTGTTGTTTTTGAACGTAAGCGAGGTTTTAATATTTATTCCATTTTCTAATTGACTTGCCCAGGGGTTAATACCTGCGAAACTCAGGGTATTCGTGTTGGAATCATAAACTCCAAATTCTTCAACCATAACCGAGGTGTTTGAATACAGGTACCTGCTTATATATTGGTTTTGATCTTCACTATAGGTAATTAATTGTTTGTAATGTCTGGTTGAGCCACTTTCAGCATTAAGGGTGACATCAAGAGTCAAGTAGGTAGACGATAGTTCCGGAAATAGGTTAGCCTCTCCATGTTCCACAACAGTATTTCCAGAAAAGGGTATTTGATGAGTTTCGTGACTCCATTTTCCTGTGTAATCTTGAAATACTGAAAGTTTCCTGGAGATTTCACTTTGTGAAAAGCAATTGAAACATACCAAAATCAGCATAATTGTTTTTGTTACTTTTTTCATAGTTGGTCACTTTTTTCGTATAAAATGGAGTAACTATCCCTGTGCCTTTAACGTATATAGGGGTTTGGAAAAGGTTTATTTATTGTATATTGTACTATTACAATATACGAATTTTATTTAGATTGAAATAGTATTTGTTTAATGGTTTTTCGTTAATCAATTAATGGTTTATCAGCATGTTAAAAAATTATATCAAAGTCGCCATCAGAGGTCTTCTTAAAAACAGAATAGCAAGCATCATCAATATTCTTGGGCTAACAGTAGGTTTAACATGCTTTATCCTGATATTTCTTTTTGTAAAAAATGAACTGTCTTATGACGCTTTTCATAGCAAGGCGGATCATATATTCAGAGTTACAACAATTGATGAGGCCTTGGGAGTTTCCAGTAATAATGTTGGAATTACCAACCCCAGGATGACAATAGATGCTAAGGCAGAAATTCCGGAAGTGACATTGTCCACCAGATTATTGACTCAGGGCAGAACCCGAATTGAGAATGGGGATGATGTCATTTACGCGGAGGATGCAAAATATATTGAATCATCTTTTTTTGATGTATTTGATTTTGAATTAGTAGGGCCACAGAGCAAAGAAAAATTTGAGGCTCCAAGAAAGCTGATATTAAATGAGTCACTCGCAAAAAAGACTTTTCGGGATGAAGATCCAATAGGTAAAACGGTTACCATCGATGAGGAGGATTGGGAAGTAGTGGGTATCGTTCAACAGAATCATGAGCTATCTCACTTGAAGTTCGATATGTTAATGTCTCTTTACCCTACTCAGGCAGATTCAAGTTTTGCTCAATACCTTAACGGCTGGCAGGGATTGGGTATGATTGGTTATTTGGTGTTAAATGATCCTTCAAGCGAATCCAGGGTGGAAGGAAAATTAAAAGACCTCGCACTAAAAAATGAAGTCCCTGAATTTTGGATTCCTCAACTTCAACCATTGAAAGAAGCCCATCTTTATTCTTCAAATATTTTATTCGATGGGAACAATGAGAATAAAGGAGATATTATTTATGTCTATTCTCTTTCTGCTATAGCTGTATTTGTTGTGTTGATTGCTGCTTTTAATTTCATGAACCTGTCTACTGCAAAATCAACAACACGGGCTAAGGAAGTGGGTATTCGGAAGGTAATGGGGTCTAATAAAAACAAACTGGTCATCCAACACCTCGGTGAATCTATATTTATTTGTCTGATTTCACTGGTGCTGGCATTGGTTTTAACATTTGGGATATCAGCATACATTAATATTGGAATTGAAGTAAGTCTAATAAGTTATTTATCAAGTCACCCCGAGGTGTGTATTTACCTCTTAGGAATAACTCTTGCTATTGGGCTTGTAGCCGGGATTTATCCTGCCTTTGTGCTGTCTCATTATAATCCTGTTGTCACCTTAAGGGGAAAGTTCCAGACAGGTAAGCAGGGGATATTACTTAGAAAGGTATTGGTGGTTGTTCAGTTTGTTGCTTCCATTACTTTGATCATCTCCACCGTTTTGATTATGAAACAGCTGGATTTTATTCGGAACAAAGACCTTGGGTTTAATAAGAATCAGGTCATCACCATCCAGACATCCGACCCTGGCATGGGAGCTAATATTAATGCTTTTAGAGATAAGCTAAAGCAGTTTGAAAGTATTCATGGTGTTGGCTACTCGAGCAATATGCCCGGAAGGACATTTGGAAGGACTGCGGTTATACCTGAGGGGGTACCTGAAAATGAAGAGAACTGGATTGTCAGCACCATTAGTTTCGATGATGAGTACCTGGACGTAATGGGAATTAAAGTGATTCAGGGAAGAAATTATGGGAAAGAGTTTGGTACGGATCAGGACCAGGCGATTTTGGTGAATGAAGCATTTATTTCTCAAGTGGGTTGGGAGAATGCTATTGGTAAAAAACTAGCACTTGGAAACGGTCAGGAAAGAACAATAGTGGGCGTGGTAAAAGACTTTCACTTTGCATCGATGAGGCATGCTATTGAGCCATTGATTATGTTTTATAATCCAAACCCCAGCGGTAATCTTTCTTTGAAAGTAGCAGGAGATATTCGCAATGCAGTTCAAATGACAGAGACCACGTGGAATGAATTTTATTCAGAATATCCTTTCGAGTATCAATTTTTTGATGATGAATTTGATCAAATTTTTAAATCAGATGAGGACTTTTCGAGGTTGGCACTAAATTTCACATGGTTGGCAATTTTTATTGCATGCCTGGGGTTATTTGGTTTATCTACCTATATGGCCGAGCAGCGTAGAAAGGAAATTGGTATTCGCAAAGTGTTAGGTTCTAAAGTGACTCAAGTAATATTCCTGCTTTCTAAAGAATTTGTTATTCTTATTTTTATTGCTGCTGTCCTGGCATGGCCAATTGCTTTTCTTGCATCGAATAGTTGGTTGGCAGACTTTCAATACAGGATTGACCTTTTATCGGCTGGCTCGGTAGCTGTATTTGTGCTTTCTGGTTTGGCAGCACTTTTAATTGGGTTAATTACGGTAGGCGTTCAATCCTATGCAGCATCTGTGGCTAATCCGGTTCAATCATTAAGAGATGAGTAAACCTCAGCAGCGATTAGTTTTTTGGTATCTGACCACATCTTTCTAAATTGGGTGCGACCTAATTTTAACTGTACATGTGGAAGCTTAATATAAAAGCTGGAAAAAAGACTAAGCATGATGCACTTGTAGAATACATCTCTAAGCTGATTGATAGTGGTAAACTGAAACCTGGAGAACTCTTGCCTACTCAAAGGTATATCTCCAGCAGCATGCAGGTTTCAATAGGCACAGTAATTAAAGCCTTTACAGAATTAGAAAAGAGAGGCTATGTCGTTGGAGAAGTTGGTCGAGGTACATTTGTTTCTGATTACAAGTATTTAAGCTCCAGCACACCGGGAGATCAAATTAATTTGGGTAATTATGAATCTCCTGACTTTACTACAATTCCTGCATTTCGTGCACTGCAATCTGGTGTAAGTGAAGTAATCCGTGAATCGGAACTGTATTTTAAAATTGGATACATAGATCCAAGCGGGGCAACCGAGCACAAAGAAGCGATGGTAGAATGGCTTCAGTTAGCAGGATTAAAAACGGAGGTTGATAAGATTTTGATTTGTGGTGGCGCTCACCATGGTACTTTTATCTCGGTGAAAGTGTTATGTGAAAAAGGAGAATCCCTCATGGTGGAGGAGATGAGTACGTTAAATATCAGAGATGTTTGCAATTTTTTAGACGTACAGATGCTTCCCGTCCGGATGGACAATGATGGTATAATACCTGAGGATTTTGAATTGGTGGCAAAAACCAAAAAAGCAAAAGCGCTGTACATCAATCCTACCCTTCAAAATCCCACTTGTGCTGTGATGTCCTTGAAAAGGAAACAACAAATTGTAAAGATTGCTGAGAAGTATAAGGTTACCATTATTGAAGATGCCGTTAGTGATCTTCTCATTGATACACCTGTTACGCCTATTATCAATCTCTATCCTGATAACACTATTTATGTATCTAGTTTTTCTAAAACCATCTCACCAGGAATAAGGGTAGGTATTGTCAATGCAAATAAAACCCTTATAAAGAAGTTGGATTTTGCATCTCGCGCAACAATTTGGATGAACTCCCCTTTGCTGAATGAGATTGCCACCAATTTGGTGCAGAGTGGTAAAGCAAAGACGATGCTCCTGGGTAAAAAGCAAGCCATAAAACAAAGACAGGCAGTATTTCAGAAAATTTTTAAGGACTTTGAATATGTATCTCACCTTAATGCTTTTCATGCCTGGGTGAAACTTCCAGATCATTGGACGTACATCGAATTCATTAGAGAAACTGAGCGTAGAAATATTGTAATACGAACGTCAGATATGTTTTATGTGGGTAACGACATGCCTCCCAATTATTTCCGAATTGGACTTGGGTCGCCCCATACTATTGAAGACTTGACCAAAGGGCTTGAGACGATCGCAGAACTGATGCGAGGACAGCCCTCTGATTCAGTCAACTTTTAGGGCATTCTCCGTTAAATATTTCAGGTTAAATTGTATTATTACAAAATGACTAATGTTTTTAGAATATTACTGTTGGTCACAATGATGGCTGGCTGCACTTCCAGAATTGAAGTTGAGGCTGATTTGTTAATCCGTCATGTTAATATCATAGAAGTTAACGCGGGAGCCCTATTGGAAGATAGGGATATTTTAATCCGTGGAGACTCGATCGTTGCCGTTGAGCAAGGAGGGAAGATTAATACTAACAGTGCGAAGCAAGTTTTTAACGGGGATGGAAAGTTTGTTATCCCTGGTCTATGGGATATGCATGCACATCCGGATGACCCGGAGGTATGGAGAATGAATCCTGTTGCAGTGGCCAGAGATTTATTGATGCCTTTGTTTGTGGCAAACGGGGTTACTGGTATTCGAGATATGGGAGGGAGCCTTGATGTAGTAAAGCAATGGAGACGTTTAGGAAGAGACGATCAATTATTAGTACCCGAAATATTTGCCGGAGGACCGCTTTTAGACGGCCCAAATCCAATGTGGGATGGGTCCGTAGGAATCAATTCTCCCAATGAAGTACCCCAGGTGGTAGATTCGCTATTGCAGGAAGGTGTAGATTTTTTAAAAGTTTACTCTTTACTGCCCGGTGACATTTATTGGGCACTGTCCAGCTACGCGTCCGAGAAAGAAATAGCAATAGTCGGTCATGTGCCCTATGAGGTACGACCATCTGAAGCCATTGGTTTAAAGAGTCAGGAGCATTTACTGGAAATTTTACTGGAGTCTTCAGGCAGAATGACCGATATTCTTTCCGGTAAAGTTTCCTTCAATAATGTTGACAATCCTGCGGATCGATACGTTGCAAGGAACAAATTCCTTCTTGAAACTTTTGAGCCATCTCGCGCGGATTCAATTTTTTTAACGTTTGTCCAGAATCAGGTTTGGCATACACCCACATTAAGTATGTGGTACAAAAATGCATTTTTTGAAGAAGAGGTAATAAAGGATGATACGCTGCTTAATTATTTACCTCAATACTTGAGAAAATATTGGGAGCCAGGTATTAATGATCACCTGGGGCATAGAACCAATGTTGAATTTATAAAAATGAAAAAGCAATTGGTGAGTAAGTATTTACAATTAACAAAGCAAATGCATGATAGTGGTTTGAAGTTACTTGCGGGGACAGACATGGGGGCTAACCCACTTTGTTTTCCAGGTTGGGGGATTCATACCGAATTGGAGCTTTTTGTTAAGGCAGGACTATCCAATAACGAAGCATTAAAAACAGCTACCCTTCACCCCGCCCAATTTTTGGATTTAGAAGATCAATACGGGGCTGTTGAAACGGGAAAGAAAGCTGACTTAGTGATCCTGGATGAAAATCCCTTATTGGATATTTCGAATACCAGAATGATTAATTCAGTCATTAAGAAGGGCGACTTTTATCAGCGAGAAGCACTGGATTCAATTTTATCTGCGGTAAAAAAAGGTATGGCTGAAATAAACTAACTGAGGGGACTCAAAAAAAAATACCCCTAAGAATATTAGGGGTATTTTTTTGTGTACCTGAGGCCGGAATCGAACCGGCACGTCTTGCGACACACGATTTTGAGTCGTGCGCGTCTACCAATTCCGCCACTCAGGCAGGTACTTGGTAATCGGGTTGCAAATATGCTCAAACTTTGAGTTTCTGGCAATTTACAGCTCGATATATTTCTCCAATGAAAATGCCTGAGTGCGCTCTGAAAACAGTGTTTTCACTCTTCCCCATACACTGCCAAAAAGCGCAGATTTCCGATAGTTCTCCAGGCTTTCTGGTCGATCCCAGTGACTTAGCGTGGTATAGCAGTTAGCATCCTCCTTGTCTTTGAGCAATTGAAGGTGTGAGCAGCCCGGGAAGTTTCTGATGGCTTCTTTATTCTGGTTAAAGATCTCAAGGAATTCATCAATCCCTGCTTCCGTAAAATGCATTCTTACAATTCGTATTAGCATGGCTATTCATCAAAAGTTATACTGATCGGGCTATCGTAGTTCAGTCCCAAAAGTTCACTGGCATTGCCCTTGTAAATGCCAATTTCAAGCAACCCCTGGCTGTTAAATATGAGAAAGCAGTCGCCTTGTTCTGTTTGATTGTAGTTAGTGTGAATTCTTCTGAATTTTTCTCCGCCAAATTGCACCGTAAAATTTTTCCCTTTACTCAAAATATCAAAATCTGTTTTGGGGATATTGGTGATAAGATTCCCAAAGTGATCTACCCTGATTACATGTCCAGAGATTTGTTTTCGGGTAGCCTTTACATGCCTGTCAATCATTTTCTTAAAAGAAGGCATTGGCTTTCCAAGACTGGTTATTGCTACACCACTTGCCAGTTTGGCCGCAGCGGGGGCAAGTATATCCTTTTCCGGAAAGGTCGATTCAACCGTATTGATGGTGTTGAGTGCGACCAGTTGTTGATGGGGCTTAGCGCTGATCAAACCAAATAAGCCATTGTCGACACCCGCAAAGAAATGGTCCTCCAATTGCAAAGCAATGTGTGCATCTCCGGGGTTTCCAATTGCATCTACTCCTACAAGGTGAACCGTCCCCTTTGGAAAATCTCGGAAAGCCGCTCTGAGTAAGAATGCCCCATGCGCAACGTCACATGCTTCTACCTGATGACTGATGTCTACAATGTTAATACCCGGATTTACCTTTAAAATGGCAGCTTTAATCGCCCCAGCATAGTGGTCGCTTTTTCCGCTGTCGGTAAGTAGGGTAACAATGGCCATGGGCGAACTCTATTTCTACCCACACCGTTATGAATGGGTAGGTTATATTTTATTAGATTTAACCTCAAAAATAGAAGATTTCAACCACAATATTTCATTGATAGAAAAAAGCATTACACTCGAAAACATTTCACTGACCGATTTCCTCGGCATTGAAAATAAAAACATCAATCAGTTGGCATCAGCTTTTCCTAAAAGCAAAATCGTTTCCAGAGGAAATGAAATTTTGGTGCAGGGGGATTCTAATGAGATCACACAGATTACTGATGTGCTGGATGCGTTGGTGAAGCACTTTCATAAGTATGGTAAAATCACTGAAGAGAACGTGAAGGGATTTATAACTCAAGAGAAACAAGAGCATGTGGCAGAAGATAGCCCTGAAGGGTTGTTGCTTTACGGCACTCGTGGTACACCCATCAAGGTAAAGACTGTCAATCAACAACGCCTGGTGGAGTCAGTAAAAAAGAATGACCTTGTCTTTGCACTGGGGCCAGCCGGAACGGGTAAAACGTATATATCCGTAGCTATGGCAGTGAGGGCTTTGAAAAGTAAAGAGATAAAGAAAATCATCATAACCAGGCCAGCGGTAGAAGCAGGAGAGAACCTGGGTTTTCTTCCGGGTGATTTAAAAGAAAAAATTGACCCGTACTTGCGCCCTATTTATGACGCATTGAATGATATGATTCCTTTTGAAAAATTGGGGTACTATATGGAAAGAGAAATTATTGAGATCGCTCCATTGGCATACATGAGAGGACGAACGCTTAATAATGCTTTTATCCTGTTGGACGAGGCTCAAAACACAACTCCCATGCAAATGAAAATGTTTTTGACCCGCATGGGGCCCAACTCCAAAATGATTGTTACAGGGGATACTTCACAGATTGACCTGCCCAATAACCAGCGATCTGGCCTTAAAGAAGCAGTAAGGATTTTGGACCAAACAAAGGGAATTGGGTTTGTGGAACTTAATGAACGGGATGTTGTACGCCACCGTCTGGTTAAGGACATAATTCTAGCCTACGAGAAGCGCCCCGACCAACAATTGGATTGATTCGGGATTTTCTTTGTTTTATCTTATGGCATGTTTCGGTGGATTCCTTATGCCATGGTCAGGATTGCTGCATTTTTTAGCGCAGGAATCGTATTGGCCATTTATCTGCCCAATAGCATCTCCCTTACTCTAGCAGAGACTATCCTGATCGCTCTGATTGTACTGTATGGCCTTGCTTACTGGCTGGTGCCAAGAAGAAAGCGATCATTGGTGGCTGGGGTTTTGGGTTTGTTGGCTATCTTTTTTGCCGGCTATGTTCACCTGCTACTATTTGTTGATTGGAATCAACCCAATCATCTGTCTACTTTCAAAGGGGAGATTAAATGGTATAAAGCGAAGATTTTAAAACTTCCTGAGGAAAAAGCAAATTCTTACAAATATCCTATTCGAATTTTGGAGGTGGGCAATGGTGAATCCTGGACACCAACCGATACCAGGGCTTTACTCTATATTAGAAGGTCGGAGGGACAGCCTCAGTATTTTTATGGAGACAAAATATTGGTACAAGGTAGTCCGCAACTTTTGAAGCCACCTCAAAACCCGCATGAGTTTAACTTTAAGCGCTTCTTAAGTTTTAAAAATATTTACCACCAGCAGTTTGTAAAGGAAGGTCAGGTGAAATTGATTTCTTCTATTCAATCAAAGAACCTGTGGTATTATTCTTTTGTGGTTAGGGAATGGGGAACAAAGCAACTTAAAGCGCAATTGCCTAATCAGCAAGAACAAGCAATTGCATTGGCACTTACATTGGGAGTAACGGATGGTATAGATAATGAGTTGCAAAGTGCCTATGCCTCCAGCGGAGCCATGCATGTATTGGCAGTTTCAGGGTTGCATGTGGGTATTCTGTATGGAATTGTGATGTTGTTGTTCAGACCTTTTACCAATTTGTCGTGGAGCAGGTGGGTGATTGCTATTATTAGCCTGCTGGTGTTGTGGTCTTTCGCTTTTATTACCGGGCTTTCTCCGTCTGTGCTAAGGGCGGTTACCATGTTTTCATTTATAGCTATCGCCAAACCCTTTGGTAGAAGAACCAGTATTTACAATACACTGGCATCTTCGGCATTTATATTATTGTTGTTTGATCCTTACCTGGTGATGTCGGTTGGGTTTCAGTTGTCCTACTTGGCGGTGCTTGGGATTGTTACTATCCATCGTCCTCTCTATCTGCTGTGGGAGCCAAGAAGTAGAATACTTGATTGGGTTTGGAATATCTCATGTGTTTCAATCGCGGCACAATTGGCTACGTTTTCTTTAGGGGTGTTGTACTTTCATCAGTTCCCTGTCTATTTTTTGTTTTCTAATTTGTTTGTTATCCCTGGAGCTATTTTTGTTTTGGTAACCAGTATTGTGGTACTGGCGACAAGCGTATTTCCTCCGATTGCTTCGCTGTTCGGGGCCCTGCTTCAAGGACTGATTCAACTCCTTAATTTCGCTGTGTTCTCAATTGAGAAATTTCCATTTAGTCTCATCAACGATATTTCCATCACCACATTTCAGTGTTGGTTATTGATTTTGGCCATAGGTTTTCTTTTCCTCTTGTTTTCGGAAAAGAAATTTTCTATGATGATTACTTCATTAGGCTGTGTTATTGCTTTCTCTTTGATACAATGGTACCACTATAGTAGTGATGTCCGTAAGGACCGATTAGTTGTTTATAATATTTCAGGACACCGGGGAATTGAATGGATTTCGAATGGAAAGTCACAGTTTATGGGAGATGCTTCGCTGGTTGCAGATGCAGAAAGAATGCGTTTTCACATTAGGCCCAATCGGCTGTTTTGTGGTGTAAAGGAGGTGGAAACCGAATTGGTAAATGAACGATCACCGAAAGTGATCACAAGAAATGGAAAGAAAATTGGCGTTATTACTACTCCCATTTCATTCTGGCCCGATCATCTGAGACTGGACTATTTGGTAGTTGGAAATAATGCTTTCAAGTCATTGGCTCAGGCCCGTAATACCATCAATTTTAATAAATTGATATTAGATAGCAGCAACAGTTCATATCTTGCAAGTCGCATTCAAAGTGAGGGTGATGATGTAGTTCACTCGGTTCAACATGAAGGGGCATTTATAGAAATATTTTAGTTATGAGTAATGTATTGTACGAAGTAAAAGACAGGATTGGTTTTTTGACATTGAACAGGCCGGAGAAGAAAAATGCACTCAATGCAGCAATGGTCTCTGATCTTAAGGATAATTTTTCTAAAGCGGAAAATGACTCTAATGTGAAAGTGATTGTGCTGAAGGCTAACGGAGATGTGTTTTGTAGTGGGGCGGATTTGGAGTCCCTTCAACAGCTTCAAAAAAATACGCACGAAGAGAATTTAAAGGACTCCAACCATCTAAAAGAACTCTTTTTACAAATTTATACATTGAAGAAGGTGGTGATTGCGCAAGTACAAGGGCACGCTTTGGCTGGAGGATGTGGCTTGGCGAATGTGTGTGATTTTGTATTTGCAGTACCAAAAGCTAAAATGGGTTATACAGAGGTTCGCATTGGTTTTGTGCCAGCCATCGTAATGGTGTTTTTACTTCGTAAAATAGGTGAGCAAAGAGCGAAACAATTGCTTTTGAGCGGTGAGTTAATATCTGGAGAAGACACGGTTAAGTATGGGCTGGTGAATTATCTTGTTCCAGATGAAAAACTTGCTGAAGTGGTAAACACATTTAGCAGCCGTCTTATTCAAAACAATTCCATTCAGTCAATGGAGTTGACAAAGGAAATGATTGCGCATGCGCAGTCCATGACATTAGAAGGTGGACTTAACTATGCTTCCGGAATGAATGCCAAGGCCCGCGCCACAGTTGATTGTAAGCGTGGGATAGGAGCCTTTTTGAATAAAGAAAAATTGTCTTGGTAGGCATGAGTTGAATGGATACCCCGGAAAATATACTCAAGCAATTTTGGGGTTATGATCAATTTCGCCCCCCGCAGAAGGATATTATTAATAATGTTCTTGCCGGGAAAGACACGGTAGCACTTCTGCCTACTGGTGGAGGAAAATCCATTTGCTTTCAGGTTCCGGCTTTGATTGTTGATGGTGTGTGCCTGGTCATCACCCCACTCATAGCATTGATGGAAGATCAGGTAAGTCAGTTGAAGAAAAGGGGAATTGCTGCTATTGCCATTCACTCTGGTATGAGTAGAACGGAAATAGACGTAGCGTTAGACAATTGCTCCTATGGAAAAATTAAATTCTTGTATTTGTCTCCTGAGCGAATTCAAACCGAAATGTTTCAAGCCAGGATTGAAAAAATAGCAGTTAATCTTATAGCGATTGATGAGGCGCACTGCATTTCGCAGTGGGGATATGATTTTCGTCCTTCTTATTTGCTTATTGCCGATTTGAGAGCGTTGAAGCCTGAGGTGCCTGTGATAGCCTTAACCGCAACGGCTACCCAACAAGTTAGGGAAGACATTATAGAAAAATTGGGACTCCAATCACCAGGAGTATTTACCAAGAGTTTTGCCAGAGAAAACTTATCTTTTGTGGTACGCAATACTGAAAATAAAGAAAAGTTATTGCTGCAAGTCATTCAAAAGGTGAATGGTTCTACTATTGTGTATGTACGATCAAGAAAGGCAACAGAGAAATTGTCATCATGGTTAATAAAAAATGGAATTTCTGCTACGTTTTATCATGCAGGCCTTACCTATCAGCAACGCAGCGATCATCAAAAAAGATGGATAGAGGGAAGTGCAAGAGTTGTGGTGGCGACCAATGCTTTCGGAATGGGAATTGACAAAGCCAATGTGAGAACAGTTATCCATATGGATCTTCCTGAAACGCTTGAGGCTTACTATCAGGAGGCAGGAAGAGCGGGAAGGGATGGTAACAAGTCGTATGCAGTTGTGATTTATCATCCTATCGATGTAAAGTCGCTACGGGAAAAGGTAGAGCAATCTCAACCTGACGCCTCGGTGCTAAAGAAAACCTATCAAGCGCTATCCAACTACCTGCAATTGGCGGAGGGGAGTGCCATGGGTGAGAGTTTTGATTTTGACCTGGCTACATTTAGCAATCGTTATGAGCTCAAGCCAATAACAACTTATGCTGCCCTAAAAAAACTGGAGGAACAGGGTTTGATTCAATTGAGTGAAAGCTTCTACCGTCCTTCAAAGATTCATTTTCTGGTGGATAAGAAAAAGTTGTATGAATTTCAGGTAGCCAATGACCATTTTGATCAGTTGATTAAAGGTTTGCTGCGCTTGTATGGAGGTGAATTGTTTTCTTCCTATGTAAATATTTCTGAATCCCAATTGAGCAGGGCAGTAGGATGGAATATACCTGAAACAAAAATTGGATTGGATCAACTGCACAAGATGCAGTTTCTGGATTATGAGCAGGCCAGCGAAATGCCTCAGGTTACCTTTTTAGTACCACGGCAAGATGCTGATCGTCTACCCCTTGATATTGCCAGGCTGAATGATCGAAGAAATCTTGCGCTAAAAAAAATGGAAACGATGATCGAATATGTAGAGCAATCTCATCGTTGCCGTACTCAATTTATCCAATCCTACTTTGATGAGGAGACGTTCTCGACTTGTGGAGTGTGTGATGTTTGCCTGGCCAAGAAGAAGAAAGAAAACCAAACAGAGATAAAGGATTATCACGACCAGATTCTGTTGCTCTTGAAGCAAAAACCTATGACCTCAGAGGAACTGGAAAAGGCAGTAAACCCCAGCGATCAGGAATTATTGATAGAAGTAATCAGGGAAATGTTGGATGCGAATGAGATTAACTATGATGAGTTTTGGGTACTCAGGGTTACTTAATCTTCCAGGGCTTTCACACCAGGCAGTACTTTTCCTTCAAAATATTCTAATAGCGCACCGCCACCCGTTGAAACGTAACTCACTTTATCGTTAAAGTTAAATTTAGCGACAGCAGCAGCTGAATCGCCTCCTCCAATCAATGAAAAAGCACCCTTCTCCGTAGCTTTTACAATAGCTTCAGCTACCGTTTTGGTGCCTGCCTCAAATTTCTCCATTTCAAACACACCCATGGGACCGTTCCACAAAATGGTTTTTGAATCGCTGATCACATCACTAAATACCTGTGCTGCTTGCGGACCGATATCCAGTCCCATCCATCCATCTTTTATACTGTGGTTGTTGGCTATCTCGATGTTTGCATTGGCATCAAATTTATCCGCTATGACAGAATCCAATGGAAGGTGAAGCTCTACACCTTTTACTTTAGCCTGTTGAATTAAATTTTTAGCCAGGTCTAACTTATCATCTTCTACCAATGAGTTCCCTATTTGTCCCCCCAGTGCTTTAAAGAAAGTGTAACTCATGCCGCCTCCAATGATGAGATGGTCCACTTTATCAAGCAGTTTTTCTATAATTAATATTTTGTCTGAAATTTTTGCACCGCCCATAATGGCAGTGAATGGTTTGTCAGCTTTCTCCAATACACGTTTGGCATTGTCTAATTCTGCAGCCATTACAAATCCAGCACATTTTTCTGAAAAGAATTGTGCCACCCTAGCAGTTGAAGCGTGTGCACGATGGGCGGTACCGAAAGCATCGTTGACATAAATGTCTCCCAGCTTTGACAATTTTTCCGAAAAGGCCACGTCACCTTTCTCTTCCTCTTTGTGAAATCTTAAATTTTCCAGTAACAAAACTTCTCCTGGCTTTAGGTTAGCGGCCTTCGTTTCAGCTTCTTCACCAATACAGTTACTCGCAAATTGAACAGGAACGCCAATCAGTTCTTGGGCAGTTTTTACAGTGTGTTTTAATGAAAACTTATCTTCTGGCCCTTCTTTTGGTCTTCCCAAGTGAGACATCAGGATACAACTTCCTCCATCACCCAATATCTTTTTTAGCGTTGGGATGGTAGCCCTGATGCGGTTATCATCTGTTACTGCTAATGTCTTCTTGTCAAGAGGTACGTTAAAGTCGACACGGATAAGGGCTTTTTTATTAGAGAAGTTGATATCATTAACTGTTTTCATTCAGGGAGTCTTTTGAGTCCTAATAAACTTTTGCGAAAATAATACTTTTGGAGGGAGCCCCTAACCTAAACATCTATTTTGTGGAGGCTCTTTTCAGTCTGTCGTTGATGGCTCTCCCAATCCCAGAATCAGGGACGGGTTCTGCTAAAATGACTTCAACGTCCATCTGATCAAATTCCCGCAATGCAGCAAATAGGTTTCTGGCAGCCTCTTCCAGGTTTCCTGTTTTTGACAAGACCAGATGTCCTTTATCAGATGAATCGTAGTCCTCTTTGAAGTGAAGCACACCTGTTTTTTTTCCACTGTGAGCTTTTTTGAGCTCTTCAATATTTCCCAAAAGAAACTTTTTTCGGGGGGCATAATGGCTGTCCAACTGTCCGGGCGCAACAGGATTGGAGGAGGTGAGTTGGTGCTTTACTTCTCCAATGACATTAGTAATTTCTTCTTCACTCACTCCACCTCTGCGGTAGATAACAGCGTTTTCGCCTTCGAACCCCACAATAGTTGACTCTAAACCTATGCGGCATGCACCGCCATCAAGTATGTACTTAATTTTATCCCCGAGTTGGTTGTTTACATGTTCAGCGGTGGTGGGGCTTACGTAGCCAAATGGGTTGGCACTGGGCGCTGCAAGAGGGAATGGCAAGTCTTTCAACAATTGTTGGGTGAGGCCATGATCCGGACAGCGAATTCCCACCGTAGAAAGACCAGAAGTAACGATGTCAGGAATAATAGATTTTTTGGGCAAGACGAGGGTCAATGGCCCTGGCCAAAAATGTTGTGCCAGTTGAATTGCTTTCTTGGGTATGGCTGTTACAAATTGACGTGCTTGTTCGATGGATGCCACATGAACTATCAGGGGGTCAAAAGTTGGCCTTTCCTTGGCCACAAATATTTGTGTAACTGCGTCAGAATTAAGTGCATTGGCGGCCAGTCCGTAAACCGTTTCAGTAGGGATGGCTACCAGTTCACCTTCTAGGAGCAGCTGTTGAGCTTTCGATATGTCATTTCCTATTGTTGCCATTTTATAAATTCAAAGCTAAAATCTATTTTGCTAAGATTTTAACCTAAAGCGCAATGAGTAACAAAACCAGATCAATTTTAAGAGCAATTGCAGTAGTGATAGTGTTGTTGGCCGTTTTAATGGATCTTCACATTATTATGATACCAGCTATCGCGGTATATAAATTTTGGATGGTGGTTGCCGCCTTTGGTGTGATGCTGATCAGTTCCAAATAGCATTCAGGTGAATCAATTTCTCTTTCATTCGTAGAATTGATTTTTCCTTGCTGTACTTCTTCAGCTCAGAAAGATTGACCCATTGAATATCATGAGATTCGTGATTGATGGTCAGTGAATCGTTCTCGTCCGTAGAAAACAAGAATCGTACGTCATAATGTAAATGTTCCGGAGAGTCGCCTCGTGCCGGAATGGTATGAATATCAATATCAAATATTGAATCTCGGTTGAGTGCTGCTTTTGTAAGACCTGTCTCTTCCTGCAATTCCCTTAATGCAACATTCATTACGTTTTCGTCACCATCGGCATGACCACCCGGCTGAAGCCATTTGTTGAGCTTCACATGATGTACCAATAAGACTTTAGTAAAATAAGAATTAGTTATCCATGCCGATCCTGTAATGTGACCCGGTAAATGATCCCGATGGAAGCACCTCGGGTGTTTCAGCAAAGTTTTGAATTGGGTAACAAACAAAAGCTCCTCCGGGTGGGAGGAGCCGTATTGCGTAAGTTCTTCTATGAGTTGATATCGATCCAAACTACTGTATGATTACTGTTGCTTTGTTGAATTTACCTTCTTCCAGTTGACCGATTTGTTCACCACCACCGCTGTTATCAAGGTCATCTTTACGGGCGATCACGTAGAAAGATTTGGCTTCTAACTTTTTAAATTTCACTACTCCCTTTTTATCTGTAACCCCATCTATCACCATATTGGTTTCGGCCAGGTAGTCTGCCTCGCTTCCAAAAAGTTGTACCGTAGCTCCTTCTACAGTATTACCAAGGTCATCACGCACAGTAAGGGTAAGTGATGTGTTGAATATTTGTGCCTGACTATCAACCGCAGTCATAAGCAGCAACACGAGAGGAAGAATCAGTAATTTTTTCATTTTATAGGTATTTAAGTATACGCTTTACATAGATACCCAAAGGGTTTCAAAAAGTAAAACCAATGCAGCAATCAGTTTTAATTTTTAGATACGCGGCTATTTGAGCAGTTATTTTAACAAAGCCACTCCACCACGTTTCTCCTGTACCCCAAGTTCCGGGCGAAATGTGCTTACATACTTGATCACATAGGCATAAGACCCACTGGG
The DNA here is from genome assembly GCA_039971015.1 of Cyclobacteriaceae bacterium. Taxonomy (GTDB): domain Bacteria; phylum Bacteroidota; class Bacteroidia; order Cytophagales; family Cyclobacteriaceae; genus ELB16-189. Next base: position 365,768 of record JBDVKV010000004.1, on the reverse strand, counting down.
TAATGGTTGCCCGCTGTTATTGTAGGTGCCATTCCACTTGAAGTATCTGTCGTTGGATTGAAATACCAACTCACCCCATCTGTTGTAAATGTAGACCTCAAAGTCATCAGTGATAAAGAATGAAAATACGGAGAATTCTTTATTTGAATCCAGTGAACTGGTAGGTCGGAATGCGTTGGGGGCAACTAATTTTGGTATACATTGACTCAACACTTCAGTTTCATCAGGAGCTACACATCCGAATGAATTGGTGATGTTCACCATATATAACCCTTCGCTATCTGCTGTGAAAACCTGATCGGTAACCCCGGTGGTCAATTCATTTTTAAACCATTCGTATTGGCTAAATGAACCTGGATCTAAATCAACCTGTCGGGTGGTGGGGTCATTATTGTCAGGATCATCACAGATGATTACCCGATTGGGAAGACTGCCTACCGGTATAGGGGCTTTTATTACCTGAATCTGTGAGGAAGCGGTACAAACGGATTTTGAAATTTCTACTCTATAAGTTCCATCTTCGGTACGCGCAAGTGTAGCAGTGCTTTCATTGGGGATAGCAACACCATCGAAAAACCAGGCGTAAGATACCCCGGAGGCTACAGAAGATGCAGTAAGAGTAAATGGTTGATCATCATCACACGCTGGTGTAGACATGAGGCTCGCAGTCACCGCTCCCACAACATTCACGGGTTGAACAGGAGAGTCATAAGTACATCCATTAACTCCGTTGACAATGGTGACTGAATAGTTGGCGCCATTTTCAGAAGTACCCAAAGCAATTTGCTGACCCAAAAGTGTTGGCTGGAACACACCTCCTCTGAACCATCGATAGGTATACGGCCCACTTGGGCTCGCAGTGAGTATGACACTTTCGGCACAAGCATCACTTTGGGTAAAAGAAGGAGTGATATTCCCATCGTAAATGACATCAAAGTTGTCTACCACATTACAACCACCCGTGGTCGTAGCTGTCACCTCATAATTTCCACTTGCATTTAATGTTATTGAATTGGTGCTTCCGCCACCGGTAATGCCTGGTCCTGTCCAACTAAAAGTGGACAATGGATCAAAAGGTAAGGAAGCAGTTAAGGTGGATGGATCAGTACACAATCCGCTGGCATCAAATGTGATAGGCTTAGGAGTAATAACAACGGTCTGAGTGCCTGTTACGAGACACCCGGAAGCGGCATCCTGAATTTCTACAACGTAGTCGCCATCACTTCCATTAACAAAAGTAGCAGTAGGGCTTGCCTGTGGGCCAAATGTTTCTCCGGTACTACCATTGGTAAAAGTATATGTCAAAGGTCCAACAGGTGGAGCACCTCCGGTTGAAGCGGTAATTTCTACGGGATCGCAATCTGAGTCAGCAATTAACACGGTGAAAGTTCCCGGATCACTTAGTCCTACAGCTTGCGATATGGTACATCCTGAAATTTGATCGGTAACAATACCGGAATATGTTCCTGCACCCAGTGTTGACGGTGACGTCACAGTTGCTGGTGCCGTTTGATCGATGGCCTGCTGGTTAAAGCCTCCTGGTCCTGTCAAGAAATAGGAATAAGGCCCTGCTGGTGGAGCACTTACATTCAACTGCAGGGTAATATCACCATCCATGGCGCCACAGGCACTTGGTGGGTTTCCGGATAAAGTAAACGATGGCGAAACATTAATCGTAAATGTTTTAGAGTCGGTAACAGTACAAGTAGTTATAGGATCGGTAACCGTTACCTCATAGGTAAATAATCCAGGTGTTGAAGTATCTACAGCTTGTGCCTGAGAAGTGCTTGAAGGCACACCGTTGATGGTCCACGCAAAATTTGCTCCCGGGTTGAAAGCGTTCAGTGCAGGTGTATTGTTGTCCTCACAAATGGTAAGATCGGGTCCTAACTCGAGTTGGGGTCTGTTCTCCACCACAATACTTTGTGCAGTTGAAGTACAGCCATTGGCATCCGTATTAGTGACAGATAAAAGCATAGGCCTGCTAACCGTTAATACTTTGGTTGTATCTCCGGACGACCACAGGTAGGTATACCCCGGAAGGTTATTGCTATTGGCATCTAACATTACATCTCCGGTACACAGTGCAGCGGCTCCCGGAATAGTAGGTGCTGGTGGTGAAGGATTAATGGTTATAGGTTCAACCAGTGTAACATCAAGTCCGCATCGGTTAAATACACGAAGAGAGACGTTAAAGGTATTGGCTGTAGCATAAGTATGCATGGGGTTGGGTGTAGTATCACTGCCTCCGTCCCCAAAGAACCACTGAAACTCATCAATTGCATCGGTAGGTGTTGCCACAAATGCAGTAGGTTGTCCAAGGCATACTCCTGTAAAGTCCAACGCAGGCCCGCCTGTAGCCGTAGAAATAATCTGAGTGAAATTAGGAAGCCCTAGCCGACTATTGGTACCTGCAGCAAGTGCAAATCCAGAAAAATTAACTGGGCTCACCAGTGTGGTATCTTCAACCGCTTGAATGGTTCCCAAAACATTACTACCATTGATGGCCATATAAATTTGTCCATCAGGACCAATCTGTAACGCGCCCAGTTCCTGAGCTGGTTCCGGTGTCATATTTCTGAAATAAGGCATATCCAATGAGTCGAGGAAGTACTCATAAACTGCGGATGGCGCAGGTGAACCTTTTAATGTGGCAAAGACCTTATTGCCTCCAGGTGAAAATTCTACGCCATACACTTGCCCGTTGGGCTCTTGTAAATCGATTTGCCTGAAGTTGGTGATTTGCCCCGTAGAATCAACCAGTGTAAACAGTTCAATGAGGTTGCTGGTGCCAGGATTGGATAATGCAACCGCTACGTTATTTCTGGCGCCTAGTTTTATATATCCTTCACCCGCTTGCGGACTTTTAAAAGAATGATCAGAACCTATACTTGAATAAACAGGGTCTCCAATTCCTGCAGCAGTAATAGGGTAGGACCTGAAAGTATTATTGCCGTATTCATGCGTGATCAACCAGTTGCCATTGGCGGTAATACGCTCCGTACTTTTTGCAAATAATAAAATATTCTGTTGGGTAACGGCTCCCAGCCCTCCATTAGGTTTGATATCAAACAGTGAATACCGAAGTTCATTGGCAGAAGTGCCATCAATGGCTTGTGTGGTGAAAATGTAATAGAGCGTTTCGTCATCAGGTACTGGTACAATGAGTGCCGCCTGTGCCGACAATGGATCGCCACCAATGCCAGTTGCAATTTCAGTATGCGTTCGATCGTATACCTTGTCACCATCGGTGTAGAAAATTACTTTACCATTTCGATCGGATATGGTTGAAGTTCCTTCGGGTGCATCCATGGCACTATCATCCAGCGGAATGGCAGGGTTTGGCAACGGGTTAAAATCAATTCCCGCTCGGTTACCAAAATACCAGATGTTGGCGCGCTGCTCCTCGAGGCCATATTCCCTTACATTCACTCCAGCATACACAGAACATCCAGATACATCGGTAACGACCACGTAATAATAGCCTGCAGAATCTGGTGTAAGTGTCAAACCAGTATCTCCATTGGACCAAATGGCTGAAACAGGGGTGCCTCCTGAAACAGTGGCAGTCACCTGAAACTGCGCAGGTGTCGATGTACCTCTGGGAGGTGGGAATTCACTTCGGCATGCTGTTGTATCTTGAACCAGTTGCAACTGCAGGGGCTGTGCAGTAATAGTTACGGGTTGCGAAGCAGTTTGCGTTTGTCCTTGATAAAAAGCCGTAAGACTGACGTTGAATGTATTGGCCGTTTGATAAGTATAAATGGGACTTGCCCCTCTGGCAACCCCCGCACCATCACCAAAATTCCATACTAAACTATCTGCAGCCGGGGTGACTATACTGAAGAAAGTGGTTGGTGCAAATTGGCAGGTGCCAATGGAAGTAAAACTTACGTTCAGTGTAACATCTTCCCGAGGTAAGAAAGAAGGAAATTGAGTGCCGTCCACATCATTAGGCCCAAAAGGTGTGGCATTATAAACGACCTGACTGGCAACAGAATCTATGTTGGTGAATTTTCCTACTAAAAAAGGGCCTCCAGACGTTTCTTGGTACAGGTGATAGATAGCACTATCGGGGGCGTACTGAACTCCATAACTTCTGAAAATCGGATTGGGTAATACAGAAGCGAGGGTAATACTGGGATTGTTATAATCGTATTGGAATAAATTGGCATTCACCCCTGCTTCTCCGTGTCTTGAAACGTACAGGTACTGTCCGGAAGTACTCCATTCAATATCATATATAGATTGGTTGCCAACAGTGGGCAAACCTGTGTTAAGAATATATCGGTCAAAGGAAAATGCGCCTGTTGTGTTATCGAAGTTCAGGATCAACGCATCCGTATTTGGCCCTTGCGGAGAAACGGCAACTTTTCCTAATGCAGCATTGTATGCAAAATTGGCTACAGTAATGGTTAACCCTACACCTGAGGTGGTAGTGGTTGTGAACGTACCTGTATAGCTGGTTGGATCAATGAGAGTAGCTGAATAATTTTGAGAATTGACTTCGTGGGTGAGTAACCAGAAATCAGTGTTGTTGCTGTGCGGCACCACAATCATTCCTTCTGATCGGTTTACCAATCCGGGAATTGCCGTATTCTTTGATTCAACATCACCCAGTTCAGGTGAAGGGAATACAGCGTTACCAAAAAGATTCATATCAATTACGCTTCTGCTAATGGCTCCGCCTGCAGTAAAGTTGGCCGTGTTGGTGAAAAGGAAATATTTTCCAACTTGACCAGGAACCGAAGTTATAGCAGTAGGTTGATTGCCGGCACTGTTAGCTGTTAATCCATTTCCATTGGGCATAATGCCGTGGCAGGCATCGTACACATTGGCGCCATCAGTATAAAACAAAAGATTGGAATTGCCGGGATCGGTGGCTACGGAACTTCCTCCATTTCCAAAGGGAGTTGCCTGATTGTTAACACTGGTTGCGGTATTATCGGAACGATTGAACCGGATTCCATCGGCAGAATTACCAAAATACCAGTTGTTTCTGGTCAACTCCTGAGCAAATGCTGAAGAGATGGCGCAGAATAAAAACAAAAACAGGATTTTATTTACAGACACGCTCAGAATTGTAGAGTTCATATTATGCGTTACGCTTTCAACCTAATCTTTCAATCTTTCTTCCCAAAATTTAAAACGCCTAACGTATGCTAAAGTATACATTTTGACTGAAAAAATCGTTAAGTAGCGGTAAGCTTAACGTTTGAATACCGCTTGCATTTTTATTAATAGGGATAAACGTTTTAATTTGCTTTAATGGAGAGATTTAAATCCCCCAAGTTGTTGTACAAGTTGTCCCTGGTTCTTGGGTGTATCCTGTTGATGCACAAAACGGTAACTGCTCAGGATCCACAATATTCTCAATTTTACGCTGCGCCACTTTATCTGAATCCCGCGTTTGCCGGCTCTACCAATCAGGCCCGGTTTGGAATTAATTACAGAAATCAGTGGCCGGCCATCGATGCAAATTTCACCACCATCTCAGCCTACTTCGATACCTATATTGAAGATAAGAATAGCGGGGTTGGTGTTATGCTTACACGGGACAGAGAAGGTATTCTTGGACTTCAATCACTGAGCCTGGCAGCACAGTATTCTTACAACCTGAGTTTGACAGAAGGCCTTTCATTTCGACCTGGGGTTCAACTGGCACTCTATCAGCGTTCCGTCAATTTTGATAAACTGACTTTTGGTGATCAATTCGATCCTGCAACAGGGGATGTTGTCAATCCGGTATCAGCGGAAGCCTTAAGTGGAGGGAATAAGTTTTTTCCTGACCTTTCATTTGGCGGATTATTTTATACACCCACTGCATGGCTCGGTCTGGCTGCTCATCATATCACACAACCCAACCAATCATTGCTGGGAGAGGAGAGTAAACTTCCGATGAAAATCTCAGCCCATACGGGAATAAAATTTCATTTCAGACCCGGTGTTGTCGGATCGGGTATATATGCACGGCCTTCAGAAAGAAGTATTGCACCTGCGCTCCAATACAGACATCAGGGAGAATTTGATCAGATGGATATCGGCACATACCTCACTTTGGAACCACTGATTATTGGAATGTGGTACCGAGGGGTTCCTTTTAAAAAGGTAAATGGTTTTAGTAACAATGAATCCATTGTGCTCTTATTAGGATTCACCAAAAAGGGGGCAAAGGACATTCTTAACATTGGCTACAGTTACGATTATACCATTTCCAAGTTGGGATCGGGTAGTGGTGGGGCTCATGAATTTAGCCTGGTGTATTCCTGGTCTACACGCGATCCACGCAAGCCACCAAAAGACAAGTTGATTATTCCTTGTCCTGATTTTTAAAATCGATTCTTATCTGACTTTGCAGGAGTCATCCAACCCAATGTGAAGGAGGGCATCACCTGCGTTAATCACAGGTGCATTATTTAATCCTATTACATATCCGGTAGTTGGAGATTTGATGGGTTCTTTAAACTCTCCAAACGGATCCGTCATGGTGCCTAGCCACTGATTTTTTTCCACCTTATTGCCAGCACGGATATTGGCTTGAAACAATCCTGCCGTGCGGGCCCTTACCCATGTAGAATTCCAGATTACCCTATTCTCTTCACTTGCTTCGGGAGCCCAATCGATCATGTTCAGGTGTTTCATCAACCTTAACGCTCCGGAGAGTCCAGCTTCAATAGCATGGGTATCGAACCTGAGCGATTCTCCACCTTCATATACAATGATGTTTTTTCCTTTTTTACTGGCGGCCTGTCGTAATGACCGCGGCCTGAAGGGAGAGTCGATGGTGAAAGGTGCATTGAAAGCCGCAGCCAGCTCCGCATTCTTTTCATTGCTCATTACACACCTCACCTGAGGATAATTAGTTCTTGCGGCTCCACCCGTATGAAAGTCAATACCGTAATCAATATAGGGAATAACTTCTCTCATTAGATGGTAGGCTACCCGACTGGCCAATGACCCCGATTTGTTTCCGGGAAATGAGCGGTTGATGTCTTTGCCATCTGGCACTTCCCTGGAATAATTCAAAAAACCATAAACATTGACAATAGGCATGCAGACTACAGTGCCTCTCTTCGCCCGGTTTAGATCACTGTCTAATATTCTTCTTACGATTTCTACTCCATTGATTTCGTCTCCGTGCATTCCGGCCATTAATGCCAATACTGGTCCATCTTCCAAAGCGCGATGAACGAAAATGGGAGTATCTATTTGGGTGTGGGAGGGAAGCCTGGCAATTTTAATATCAATTTCTTTTGACTCACCAGGTTTAATTTCCTGACCTGCTATTTTTACAACCTTCATGCTTCTTTAGATTAGGTATCAAACATTCCGTTCAATATACCGAATGATTTCCCGGGCGATATCCTTGTTTGTCGCCCCTTCAATACCCTCCAGACCAGGCGAGGAATTGACTTCTAAAACGAGGGGACCTTTAGAAGACTGGAGCATATCCACTCCAGCCACGCCAAGTCCCATGGCTCTTGCTGATTTTATGGCTGTATTCTCTTCTTCGTCAGTCAATTCAATTACAGAGGCACTTCCACCCCTGTGTAAATTGGAGCGGAATTCTCCTTCTTTTCCTTGCCGTTTCATAGCGCCCACCACTACGCCATCAACAACAAATGCCCTGATGTCTGCTCCCCCGGATTCCTTAATAAACTGCTGGGCGATAACCCTGGCCTTGAGTCCATTGAAAGCCTCTATTATTGAACTGGCTGCATTGTGTGTTTCTGCCAGCACCACGCCCAACCCTTGTGTCCCTTCCAATAGTTTTAAAACCAATGGGGCACCACCAACGGATTCGATCACGTGATCTACATCTTTGGTGTAATTGGTAAATACTGTTTTGGGTAAGCCAACTCCCGCTCTTGCCAATATTTGTAAACTTCTCAATTTGTCTCTTGATCGAACCAAAGCCTGGGATTCAATGGCGGTAAAAACCTTCATCATTTCAAATTGACGAACCACCGCTGTGCCATAAAAAGTGACTGATGCGCCAATACGAGGTATGATAGCGTCAATGTCCTCTAAATAAGCTCCGTTGTAATATACTTTCGGGCTTTTCTTTTCAAGTTCAATAATGCATTTTAAATGATCGACCACAATGGCTTCATGCCCTTTCTTTTTAGCTGCTTCAACGAGCCTAATCGTTGAGTATAATTTGGGGTTCCTTGATAAAATGGCAATTTTCATAATAAATGTTTTGAGCTTTATGTGATCTCAGTCAGATTGTTCATCCTTTTGCGCTTCTTTCTTACTATTGAATGATACATCCTGCTTGGATACGTCAATGAGGAACCTGTTTTTCAATACTCGCCTTCCTAATAAGATTGGAAATTTTAAATTGTCTCTGTCGCTTAAAGAAAACTGAGTTCTAAATGTTCTACCGTGAATTTTCACAGTGGTTTTTATAATGAACCTTAACTCAGCCTGACCGAATGAATTCTTGATTTCCCTTTGGTCGTATTCATCAAAGGTAAACTTCATTCCGGTAAATTCAGGATGTTCTTCGTCCAATAAAACAAATTCCAGTTTACCATCTACCAATTTTGCGCTGGAGCAATGGAGGGAACTGGTATAAGCGCCTGTATCAATCTTGGCATGAATGTCTGTAAGTCCCAATCCTGGTAAATCTACCCGATCTGACCGGCCTAAAATGAGCATATAATGAAAAGAAGGTGATTTATAAATTGAAATAGAAATTAAGGCTAAATAGCTTGGTAATAAAGTAAATCGCCAGATTAGCTCAAAATTTGGCAAAAATAAAGAGGCTGTCTCAAAAGTCCACCAATGGCGTCATCGCGAGTGAAACGTGGCGATCTCCCAATACGCTGTGAGTATTTTGGAGATTGCTTCACTTTGTTCGCAATGACGAATCGACTTTTGAGACAGCCTCTTTAAAAAAAACTAATAACTTATTATGGTTATTTAGAAATATTGAACGCTACTTGAGTATTCTCCCATTTCATCACCACTTTACTTCCCACTACCGCAATATTGAATGTTTCTACAAAGCTGTCAGTTTTTGAAGGCTTCACTTTTACCCTCAATACATCATCCTTTGCATCATAGCTGCTTGATCCCCATTTAATGGTTTTGTTAATCACAATTGTCCATTCATTTTCACCAGGAATGGTGAAGAGAGCATATTTGCCCTTAGAAACTGCTTTGCCTTCTATTTTGGCATCGGCACTCAACTCAATTGAGGTGGTTTCATTGGCACCGGTTCTCCATACTTCTCCGTAAGGTACCAGGCCACCCATGATTTTTCTTCCTTTAGCGGATGGTTGGTGATAATTGACAGCTACTGAAATACCATCAATTTTTCCTTCTGCCTTGTCCGGAGGACTGGCCATTGGTTTTTGGGCCATTGCCGTTGTGGCAACAAATGCTACCAGCATTAAAATTACGTTGATTCGAATCATAATAAATTGAGTTTGGTTTGTGTTTAGTTTAACAATGCAAAAAAAGTGCCCTACTTGATTCGGGCACTTCTTACTTCATTTAATAGAATAACCTGTAAACTAGTTGGATTAACGATAGCATGGGTCAACAGGTTCGGTTTTTTATTTGATTTCTTTCCCTGAACGACCAGAATGTCGCCTACTTGCCAAATGGATTCAATGCTGAAAGGGCCCTTTTGCCGCCACCCATTTTATTCATGGTCTTCATCATCTTGCGCATTTGCTCGAATTGCTTCAGCAATTGATTGACCTGCTGTACGCTGTTACCGCTTCCTTTCGCAATTCTGTTTTTTCTGCTTGGGTTGATCTTCTCTGGATTGGATCTTTCCTCATTGGTCATCGACCGGATTATAGCTTCAATGGGTTTGAACGAGTCGTCATCGATATCGGCATCTTTCAGGGCCTTGCCCATACCAGGTATCATCCCCATCAGACTTTTCATATCTCCCATTTTCTTGATTTGCTCCAGCTGAGATAGGAAGTCATTAAAATCGAATTGATTTTTTCTGAATTTTTTATTGAGGCGCTGTGCTTCTTCTTCATCAAAGTTTTGTTGCGCTTTTTCAACAAGACCCACCACATCACCCATACCAAGGATTCTTCCCGCCATACGATCCGGATAGAAGCGGTCAATGGCCTCCATTTTCTCTCCGGAACTGATGAACTTGATAGGCTTGTCTACCACTTTACGAATAGACAAGGCGGCACCACCACGGGTATCACCATCTAATTTCGTTAGCACCACACCATTGAAGTCGAGGCGCTCGTTAAAAGTTTTGGCGGTGTTTACAGCATCCTGACCCGTCATGGAATCCACAACAAAAAGCGTTTCCGTAGGGTTAAGCGCTTTCTTCAAATCAGCAATCTCGTTCATCATCGCCTCATCTACCGCTAGACGTCCTGCAGTATCCACAATCAAAACGCTGATGCTATTTTTTTTGGCGTGGTCAATGGCCGCTTTGGCAATTTTTACGGCATCCTTGTTGTCTGGCTCTGCATACACTTCAACGCCTATCTGCTCACCCAACACTTTCAACTGATCAATAGCGGCAGGTCGGTAGATATCGCATGCAGCCAGCATCACTTGTTTTCCCTGGCGCTTTAGGTAATTGGCAAGCTTTCCGGAGAAGGTTGTTTTACCAGATCCCTGAAGTCCGGCAATAAGAACGATAGCAGGTGAACCGCTTAGCTTAATATCTTCACTCTCACCACCCATTAGGGCCGTGAGCTCATCATTGGTCACTTTTACAAGTAACTGACTGGGGGAAACGGCCGTGAGTACATCCATTCCCATAGCCTTTGTTTTGATGTCGTCAGTGACTTCTTTGGCTACTTTATAATTAACGTCAGCATCGATTAATGCCTTTCTGATTTCTTTAACGGTGCTGGCAACGTTGATTTCCGTAATTCTGCCTTGCCCTTTAAGGGTTTGGAAGGCCTTTTCCAGCTTTAGACTTAAACTATCGAACATGGGTGTATTTCAATTTGAGGGCGCAAATTTAACCCAAAATATGCATTTCTACAGCATATTTTGCCCGAGGGTTGACGAGGAGGAGGTATTTTCAATAATGAATTTGAGCGACTCTACTTTTTAATAGATCGGCTGCCTTATTAATTGCTTCTGATTCGGAGATATGCTGATCTTGAAGGGTAATTACCTGCGCTATACCCATTTCGTTAATTTGCTCTTGGTCAAGTTCACAGGATCCTGCCATTACGATTAACTTTTTATGGTGCTTACACGCTAAAGAGGCCACACCACTCACCACTTTGCCAGACAATGTCTGATGATCAAGTTTTCCTTCTCCCGTAATCACAACATCCGAATCCTTAATCTTTTCTTCTAAGCCGGTGTATCGTATTAAAAAGTCAATACCGGTGAATATCTCCGCGTTAAGAAAGAATTTGGTGCCAGCACCCAATCCGCCAGCTGCTCCAGCTCCGGAAAAATTAAGTTCTATTTTCTCCGCTATAGTGGCAAAGTTTTGAAGCCCTTGATCCAGCATCACGATTTCATCATCCGTAGCTCCTTTTTGTTGCGCAAAGACATGCGCTGCTCCGTCCTTACCATACAGCGGATTTATCACGTCACACAATGTGATAAATTGTGTGTCATTAATCTTAGGGTGCTTGTGTGAGGAGTCAATGTGATTCAGTCGGATAAGATCGGAACCAATACCCTCCAACTCTTCATCAGTGTGTGAAAACAATCGATAACCCAATGCTTTTGCCATGCCCAATCCCGCATCGTTCGTAGCACTGCCTCCGATCCCCATTACGATTTCTTTGACTCCCTTTTCGAGTGCATGCACGATTAATTGTCCGGTACCATAAGTACTGGTGATGGTGCAATTTCTCTCTCTAGGTTGTAATAACTGAAGCCCGGATGCGGCAGCCATTTCTATAAATGCAGTGTTGCCGTCACCAGAAATACCATAACCAGCTGTTATCATTCGTTGAAGCGGGTCATGTACATTAACTTCAATTCTTTTTCCATCACTTAACTGGGTCAGCAAATCACACGTGCCTTCCCCGCCATCTGCGAGGGGAACAGAAATTATTTCGGCTTCTGGGAATTTTTTTAATAATTCCGATTGAACAATCTCACAGACTTCACGGGCAGTGAGTGATCCTTTGAATTTGTCAGGTGCGATTATAATTTTCACCGCGATCGAAAATAATATATCGGGTAGGCCTCTCCTTTCTTGAAAGTAGTTTTCTCTTCGGGTAACTCCATAAAAGCATTCACCTCCTTGAGGTTAGCAAAATCCCCAGAGCCACCCCCGGTAATAGGGTAGGCTTTCAGTATTCCCAACTCATTGACAACGTTGACCTGTAAAAAGTAAGTGAGATCGTTTTTGAATTGATAATCTGTGGTCAGTGTAGCATATTCAGTTTCTTTGTTCAGACCCCAGCTTTTTCGCAGCCAGGGTTGAATGTATTTGTAAAAACACATGTAGGTGGAAACGGGGTTGCCAGGCAAAGCAAAAACAGTTTTGCTACCCACACTTCCAAACCAAAATGGTTTTCCTGGCTTTTGTTTTACTTTATGAAAGTGCTTTGACACACCCAATTGCTCAAGCACTTCCGGAATGAAGTCAAATTTCCCTTTGGAGACACCTCCGGAAAGTATGATCAAATCGAATTGATCAAGAATTTCTCCCATTTCTTTTTCTATCACCGCTTTTTCATCACGGATATGGAAAAGTGTGGCCTCACATCCCATGGATTTCAGACCCGCCTGAAGTGCATAGCTGTTGGATCTTCTGATTTGATGTGCTTTAGGAGTTTCATCAATATCCACAAGCTCATCGCCAGTAGAGATAATGACAGCCTTTGGTTTAGACTTTACCCTTACATGTGTTTTACCTACAGAGGCAATCAATGCAATCTCTGAAGGAGACAGTTGAATACCTTCTTTCAATAACACCTGGTGAGCTTTGGCATCCTGACCCTGAGGGTGTACGTTTTGATTGGGAATAATCTCAGAGGTCATGATAGTGGCTTTCTTGTCCCTGATCTCCAGGTCTTCGTATCGTATTACGGTGTCTGTATTAGCCGGGAGTGGTGCGCCTGTCATTACTTCGATGCAATTGTTGCTATGGGTAAGGGATTTTTGAGGGACACCTGCCGGAGCTATACCTTCAATTTCGAAAGTGGTATGCTCTTTACTCAATTGATCAAACTGAATGGCGATGCCATCCATAGCCACCCGATGGAAAGGTGGAAAATCGCGATCGGCCAAGAGGGGTTCGGCCAGTACCCTGTTCAATGCCTCAGCAACGGGAACCTCCTCCGTGGAGGGTGAAAAAAGATGACGCTCAACAATCGATTGGGCTTCGGAAACGCTTACCATGATTATTTATAACTTTGAATTATTGCTTAACAGAAACAGCACACAACGCTAAAGTTAATAATTATGAAGCCCAAACTCACGCATACAAACGATAGTGGCAATCCTTCGATGGTGGATGTGTCTGGAAAGAAGGCCACAAAACGAATTGCCAAAGCGCGGGCGGTTGTAAATGTAGGTGCTGAGATTATGGCTATGATTAAAGATCAGGAGCTCATGACTAAGAAAGGCCCTGTATTTCAAACGGCAATTATTGCCGGGGTAATGGGTGCCAAGCAAACCTCAGCGCTCATTCCACTGTGCCATCCTATTGGGTTGGAAGACTGTCAGGTCAATATTAAAACGAGTGGTGACCGGATTGTAATTGATACTTCAGCTACCATCACCTCCAAAACGGGTGTAGAGATGGAAGCCCTTACGGCAGCTTCGGTGGCTGCACTTACCATCTACGATATGTGCAAAGCCATATCGCACGATATTGTCATTGAAGAAATAAAGCTGATGGAAAAGACGGGAGGGAAGAGTGATTTTAAAAGAAAATGAATCCTAACAGGGCAATTCCGCTATATGGATTGGTGCTGGAAGGAGGGCAGAGTACCCGAATGGGCAAGGACAAAGCATTTCTTCAGTATCATGGCCAGCCCCAGCGGGATTATGTGTTTCGATTATTAGAAAAGTTTTGTGATCGGGTTTATCATTCAGTCAACTCACAGGCTTCTACTGCTGAGCATACGATAAAAGATGGATATCCTTTACAAGGTCCGCTTAATGGGATATTAAGTGCTTTTAAATACAGGTCGGATGTGGCCTGGATTACGGTGCCTGTGGATATGCCTCTCGTTGATGAGTCAACTATTCAATTTTTATTAGACCATAGGGATACGACCAGGGTAGCTACTTGCTTTTATGATAGTGATGGCAAACTTCCGGAACCCTTGCTTACGATTTGGGAGCCGGCCAGCGCTGTTTTACTAAAAGCATTTTATGAAAATGGCAAGAGTAGCCCGCGTGAATTTTTAACAACGGCCAACAGTAAACTTGTTACAGCACCCGATCAAAAAGCCTTGAAAAACATCAATAAGCCAGAGGATTTTGATGAATTTTCTGGTCTTAAATAACAAAACAACCAGAAATCAGGGGTTGGTTATAAAACCTTACAAGGCGGTCACTTCGATCATTTGGCGAGCAACTGTTAGGAGAACCGGTTTTCAGAAAAATTAACATTCAAAATTTTGCTTTCACTGTCTTTAGCTAACTTCCTATAGTTCAGTGATTGATCATTCTGGCAACTGGTTTACAGTTAAACCGGGCCCTATTATGGCCCCGGAAAAAGGAACCATTTCTCAAAAAAATGTCTTTAAAAAGTACATTCCATCCAATAGCATTAAAAACACAAAGCGATGGTGAGGTGTTGTTGTTAGTTTTATAGTCAATCTAAATAGTTGGAATTATGAACACAGCAGAGAAAACATCCGGTCACGTGAATCCCATCAATAGGGATTTAACAATTGTTTTTACAATTGGATTTCTAGTTGCGGTGGCAATTGTAACAATGGGTATCGTAGTGCTGAATCAATTTTAAAATTGATTATTTGATTGCTGCCTGTCCTGCTGTAGGACGTGCATCTACCCACTCTTCACCATCATCAAAAACTTCTTTTTTCCAGATGGGAGTTTTTGCTTTGACATTGTCAATAATGTATTGACAAGCTTCAAAAGATTCCTTGCGATGTGCGGTTGACACGGCTACTACTACTGCCACTTCTCCGGGTTTAAGGGTGCCAATACGATGACTCACCGCCCAGCCCAACAGATTCCACTTGTGGGCAGCCTCGTCAATGATTTTGCGGATTTCGGCTACAGCCATGGCCTCGTAGGCTTCATATTCCAACCATACTACATTCTTGTCTTTGGCCTTGTTTCTCACCGTTCCAATGAAGGCATTTACGGCACCTGCGCCCAGATTGGAGGCAGTTTCAATCACTTTCTGAACATCGATGGCTTTCTCTGTAATTTTGATCATAGCGCTGGGGATTGGAAAAACATTTGAATAATTGAATATAATAAGCCAGCCGCAGACATCAAATGATACCTGTCATATGCTATTGCTATCCACCACTTACCGGTGGTATCAGGGCAATTTCGTCTGATTCTGTAAGAATCAGATCGTCTTCTGCGTAGGCGTTGTTGACGGCAATGAGTAGCGAGTTCAGCGTTTTCATTTCCGGAAAACGAATCATTAATTCAGATTTCAGTTCTGCTACTTTTACACCATCCATTTCAAAGGGCACTTCTTTTCCTCCTAGTATATCTCGTGTGATTCCAAATGTTTTAAGTGTGTATCTCATGGCTGCTTAAAAGTGCTAAAATGCTTAACTTAGATTGAATTCTTTCTCAGTATACCGAGAATTGAATGAATTTGTTCCCTTTTATGTAGTAGATTCGTTGAATCCGAATGGATTTGTGCACATAATACAATCGCTAACCAGCATTTTTCGTATTGATAGATTGAAAACAAGAATTGGAGATGCTATTTGACAATCACGGCAGGGAAATAAACTATGTAAGAATTGCAGTTACCGACAGGTGTAATCTGCGTTGCTTCTATTGTATGCCGGAAGAGGGAATCCAATACATGCCCAAGAAAGACTTGCTGACTTTTGAGGAAATTGAGAGGTTGGTTACACTGCTTGCGCAAATGGGTATTTCTAAAGTACGATTTACAGGAGGTGAGCCTTTTGTAAGAAAAGATTTCATGCACCTGGTGCAATCGGTTGCTGAGATCAATGGTATCTCCAACGTGCACCTGACAACGAATGGAGTGCTTACTGCTCCTTATGTGAAAGAATTGCAGAAAGCAGGTGTGAAGTCTGTTAACCTGAGTCTGGATACACTGGATAAACAGAGGTTCAAAGAAATTACCCGAAGAGATGAGTTTGATAAGGTGATGGAGACGTTGGACTTGTTACTCCGGGAAGGAATTCATGTGAAAATAAATGCTGTGGTGATGGAGGGGAAGAACATCGATGATATCCTTCCACTGGTGGCGTTCACTAAATCAAATCCCGTATCGGTAAGGTTTATTGAAGAGATGCCTTTCAATGGGGAGGGCAGTCATTATCCCAAACTTAACTGGACGCATCGCAAAATATTGGATCACATTCGGGCCGCCTACCCTGTGCTGAATAAATTAAAAGACGAAAGCAACTCCACTTCCTATAATTACGCCATTCCCGGTCATCAGGGAAATGTAGGTGTGATCGCAGCCTTCAGCCGAACATTTTGTGGCACTTGCAATAGAATTCGGATTACCGCCCAGGGCACACTTAAAACCTGCCTTTATGATGAAGGTGTATTGAATATCCGCGATTTAATGCGCAGCGGTGCCTCTGACCTTGAATTGAAAGATACATTGCTGAAAGCATTTAAGAACAGGGCCAAAGATGGGTTTGAGGCGGAACAACAAAGACAAACCGGATCGGGAGTATCAGAGTCCATGTCTACCATTGGTGGATAAAATTGCAGATGTGCTGATTAATTAATGCTAAGTTTTTGGCCGCTTTCTTACCTTACAGGATTAACTATTGATTTATTATGAAAACGATTCTTACGATTACTTTTTTATCCATTGCAGCAATAGGGTATAGCCAGAAACTGGTGAATCCCATTATCAAAAATTACGGAGGTATCTATGACTTGCCAGATGCAGAAGAGAAAATCGATCCTTCTCTTGATTATAAGATCATTATTGATGTGGCGCGTGCCAGTGAAAAACCTGAAGACGTAAACTGGGCACTCAACAATGTAGCCCGTCTACTCAATTTGCATGCGATGGCTGGAGTGCCAAAGGAAAAACTGCATGTGGTATTGGCCATTCATGGTGGTGCAGCTTTTACCGTGAGAAACAATGAGGAGTACAAAAAAGAGTATGGTGTAGATAACCCCAACCTTGAATTATACAAAGAGTTGCAGGATGCAGGAGTAAAAATGGTCGTATGCGGTCAATCGCTGGTTGTGAGAAAAATTGATCCAAAAAAAATGGTTCCGGGTATTAAAGTGGCCTCTTCCATGCTTACAACAATAACTACCCATCAACTGAAGGGCTACGCATTGCTGATGTTCAATTAGTGGGCGGGTTATAGTGCTCATGTGTGTTGTCACGTTTTAGTAATGTTCTTGCTCTAATATTTCCTTATTTTGCAGTCTAACTATTTTGCATGAGGAAAATTAATTTCAAAGAACACGTACTGCCTCATCTGGCGGCTGTTATTATATTTCTAATAGTCACCATTTTCTTCTTCAACCCTGTCTTTTTTGATAACAAATCAATTAGTCAGCACGATATTCAACAGTGGGAGGCTTCTTCCAAATCGTTGAAAGACTACCGTGATGCAACAGGTGAAGAAGGACTGTGGGCGCCCTCGATCTTCAGCGGTATGCCCGCTTATCTGGTTAACCTGGAATGGAGCAATGGGGTAATAGTTGGGATCAAAAAACTTTTTTCGGTGGGATTGCCTCACCCGGTTGTCAATATTTATTGGGCATTCCTGAGTTACTATATTTTACTGCTGGCCTTTAGGGTCAGGCCCATGCTGGCGATCGCAGGAGCTTTGGCTTTTGGCCTTTCATCATACATGATTATTGGTATGGCAGCAGGCCACAACGCCCGAGTGGGATCCATTGCATTTATGCCACTGGTGATGGCGGGTATTCATATTGCTTTTCGCAATAAAAGAATATTGGGTTTTGCAGTTACAGCATTAGGTCTATCCATGCATTTGCGTGAAAACCATTTGCAGATGACGTACTACCTTTTGCTGATCGTTCTCGTTTATGGACTGGCACACCTCATTATAGCCATCAAAGAAAAAAATACCCTTCCGTTTTTTAAAAACCTGGGTGTGCTGATTCCTGCAGCTATTCTTGCCGTAGGTACATTCATAGGGCCGTTGTGGGCCATTGGCGAGTACAGCGAATATTCCATCCGGGGTAAATCCGAATTGCAAACGGAAACCCAACCGGAGAGTGGACTCAGTCGCGATTACGCATTTGCCTATAGCAGCGGTATACTCGAGTCCATCACAGTCATGATCCCTAACTTCTATGGGGGCAGTAGTTCCAATTTTTTGGTGCAGGATGAGGAGAGCGCTACCTATCAGGCATTGGTGCAAAGCGGAGATGGTGAAATGGCCAATCAACTGGCACGGTATACTTCCGCTTATTGGGGACCGCAATCTTTAACGGCACCTTATTATGGAGGCGCTATCATGTGTTTTCTTTTTGTGTTGGGGATTGTCTTTGCAGATAAAAAATATGTGTGGTGGCTGGTATCGGTAAGTGTATTGGGCATGATGTTCAGTTGGGGGAGTAACTTTGAAGGGTTCAACTATTTTGTGTTCGATTATTTACCGGGCTACAATAAATTTCGATCAGTCACCTTCGCGATTGTCATCCTTTTATTTTCCTTGCCATTGTTGGGTATGTTAGGGTTAGAGAAATTTTTTGAAGCAGGATTAAATAAGGAGACAAAGAAAAAACTCATCATCGCTTTTGCTTTCACCGGAGGTCTTTGTTTTTTGGTTTGGCTATTGGCCGGAATGGCCGGTTTTATGAGAGAAGGCGAGTCTCAGTTGCCAGCCTGGTTTCTCAATGCATTGATTGAAGATAGAAAGGGTTTGTTAAGGGCTGATGCTCTTAGGTCTTTTGCTTTCATATTCGGAGTGTTTGTTCTTTTGTTTTTCGATGTAAGAAAGAGAATCTCTGAAATCGGTTTTTACGCATTTTTGATATTCATGGTAGCCATGGATATGTCCTTGGTAGACAGACGTTATTTTACGATCGACAATTACCAAAGGAAAAGGACAGCCAATTTTGTAGCCACAGCAGCCGACCAGGAGGTGATGAAAGACAAAAGCACTTACCGTGTGTATAACCTGCAGGAGCCTTTTAGTACGGAGGGAAGCTCATCTTATTTTCATTATTCCTTAGGAGGATATCACGGTGCTAAACTCATGCGTTATCAGGATTTGTATGAGAATTGCCTGGGTGGGGAAACCAACGAATTCATTACAGATGCACAAGCCGGAAACTTGCAGTTCGGTAATTATGGCGTGTTGAACATGTTGAACGCAAAGTACATCATGTTCGGTCCGGATAAAGGTAACATCATCCCCAACCCGGAAGCCAACGGCAATGCGTGGTTTGTTTCTAAGGTGGAGTTGGTCAATTCTCCTTCAGAAGAACTGGCCAAGGTGTGTGAAGTGAACACCCGCACCACTGCGGTGATGGATCAATCGAAATTTAAAATTCAACTCATTAAGGCAGACAGTCTGGCAAGTATTGAATTGGTAGAAATGACACCGCCTTATTTAAAGTATCAGTCGTCCTCTTCAACGGCAGGCCTTGCTGTATTTTCCGAAATTTATTATCCCAAGGGTTGGGTAGCCACCATTGATGGTGAGGAGGTTCCTATACTGAGGGCCAACTATGTGCTGCGTGCACTTGAAATTCCTGCAGGAAACCATCAAATAGAATTCAAATTTGAGCCCAAGCCCTATGTGATTGGGAACAAAATCACAATGGCATCTTCCTGGGTATTGCTGCTGGTAGTGTTAGGCAGCATCGGATGGACCTTACGAAAAGAGGAGTAAAACTTGGAGACTACTTTACGCTCAGTATTTCGTGATCGCTTTCATGTTGAACCGCTTCTCATTGCTGCACCTGGCCGTATCAATGTACTGGGCGAGCACCTCGACTACAATGAAGGTGTGGTACTGCCTGCAGCCATTAATAAAGAGTTTGTCTTTGCGGTGGCGCCCAACAACTCCAATCAATTCAATCTTGTAGCATCAGATCTTGGCGAAGAGGTTAGTTTTTCATTAGAGGAGTTGAGCAAGCGAAAGGGCTGGCCCGGTTATCTCATGGGTGTTATTCAGGGCATACGCAATCAGGGAAAAGATTTAAAAGGAGTGAATGGTATGTTCATCAGCAAACTGCCGGTAGGGGCAGGTCTTTCTTCTTCAGCTGCCATGTGTTGTGGGTTTGGTTTTGCGCTGAATGAAATTTTTCAGTTAGGCTTAACAAAACTTGATCTTGCCCGTATTGCACAATTTGCAGAGCATGAATTTGCGGGGGTGAAGTGTGGTGTTATGGATCAGTACGCATCTCTTTTTTCTAAAAAAGATCATCTGCTATGGTTGGATTGCCGCAAGATGAGCCATGAACTTATTCTATTGAAGTTGGCAGGGTATAAAATACTGCTGGTGGACACTAAAGTTAAACACGATCTTGCATCATCGGCATACAACAACAGACGGGCGGCATGCGAAGAAGGTGTTTCGATATTGAAAAAGAAAAATGGTGGGATAACATCTTTGAGGGATGTGAGTCGCGAAGAATTAATGACTTCAAAAGAACTATTTCAAAACGATACATTTCTTCAGTGCCAATATGTGGTGGAAGAGATGGAGCGGGTTGAAGTGGGAGTACAGTATTTAAAAGATAATAACCTGAATGGTTTTGGGCAGCTCATGTACCAATCGCATGACGGATTGAGGGATAAATACCAGGTCTCTTGTTTAGCGTTGGATATGTTGGTTTCCAACGCTGCCGATTGCGGAGTGACTGGATCCCGCATGATGGGTGGTGGATTTGGAGGATGTACCATCAACCTCATCGAAGAATCACGCGTTGATCATTTTGTAGAAAGGGTTGAAAAAAGGTATTCCGATACTTTCGAAACCATTCCACCGATCTACAGTGTAAGTACTGAAGATGGAGTTCGTGTTATTTCCTAAATGAATTTTGCTCCTTATCCCGTAACTTGCATGACAATACCGCTTGTTCTATGAATCGTATCGATCGCCTTACTGCCATTCTTATTCAACTGCAAACCAAGAGGATTGTAAAGGCAGAAGAGGTGGCCGATCGGTTTGAGATTTCACTTCGCACCGTCTACCGTGATGTGAAGGCATTGATGGAAGCCGGTGTACCCATTGGCTCAGAAGCGGGCAAAGGATATTTTATTGTAGATGGTTATCATCTTCCTCCTGTTATGTTTAGTCAAGAGGAGGCAGGAGCCATGATGCTGGCAGGTAAGCTGGTAGAAAAGATGACAGACAAATCAGTTCGTATGGCTTTTGAATCGGCCATGAATAAAATTAAGTCGGTGATGAAGGAAGCAGAGAAGGATCATCTCGAAAACCTGAACGCAGTGATGGCGGTGCATTACAACCAGTGGAGAAGAAACCCTGAGTTACCCAATCATTTTATAACGGATATCCAAAAATCGGTCGCCAATAAAGAGGTGCTGAAAATAGTGTACTGCAGCTCCAAGGGGGAAACCACAACGCGTGAGGCAGAACCCATCGGTTTGTTTTTTTATGCCGGAGCCTGGCACCTCATCGCCTGGTGCAGATTGCGCAAGGGCTACCGCGATTTCAGAGCGGACCAGATTAAAGAATTGAAATTGACAGGAGATCATTTTGATGGAAGCAACCTCATGTCTTTAAATGAATATTTCAAAACTTTTGAATCGGATCATGAGGGCCTGATCAAAGTGAAACTTTCTTTTGATAAATCCGGCCTATCCCCAAAACCTTTTTATGGAGCCGTATCTGAAAAAGATCTGGGAGACCGCGTGCAGGTCGAATTCATGATGGATAACCTGGAGTTGGCAGTTCGTTGGCTGATGCATTACGGGTCTTCAGTAGAAATCGATGAGCCTGAGGAGTTGAAAACTTTGATGGCCAGACGCACCGAAAAACTATTTCTGCACTATAATAATAAGGTGAAGGAACTGAGCAGTACTTCCTGAAAAAAAATTCCTCATCGTTTTAGCTGCTGACATAATGTTGTCAGTAGTGCCTGCTTTTTTTGTGCAAATTATAGATTCAATATGTACAAATGGAGAACAAAAATCATGGCCGTTATGGCTATTCTGATGTGGGTCGGGTGCTCACCAAATGGAAACGAAACAGCAGGGCATTATGAAATTCTTACCTTTCAGCTTCATCCCCAATTCCAACCAGAACAGTTTTTGTCTGTTAACAAGGAAGTTGAAAGTTTTCTGAAAAGCCAACAGGGTTTTCTGAGTCGCAGCATAGGACAAATCAATGATTCCGTTTGGGTGGATATATTGGGTTGGAGATCGAAAATGGACTTTGAAAAAGCATTTGAAAATTCATCCAGCGACAAGGCCATAATGGAAATGAGTAAAATGATCAACGAAACCTCTTATCAAATCCTTTCTTTCGAACCCATTTTACACACCAACTGATTACTATGAGAAAAATAATTCTAAATGTGGCGATGAGCCTTGACGGATTGATTGAGGGACCCAATGGAGAATTTGATTGGTGTTTCACCGACAATGACTATGGCATGACAGGCTTTCTGGAGAGCATCGATGCGGTGTTGTATGGACGGAAGAGTTATGAAGTATTGATGAAGATGGGTTCAAATCCATTTGCCAACAAGCAAACCTTTGTTGTCAGTAAAACGCTATCGGGTCATGCCGACTATACATTGCTAAATGGTGATGTGATAGCGAAGGTAAAGGAGTTAAAATCCAGCGAAGGAAAAAACATTTGGCTCTTTGGCGGAGCTGAACTCATGACAAGTTTGATAGAAGCCCAACTGGTGGATGAATTGATGTTGGCCGTGCACCCTATAATCTTAGGCAAAGGAAAAGCACTCTTCGATGGATTACCGGGAAGGCTTGTGACAAAATTAATAGCCTCCAAAACCTATCCTTCCGGTCTGGTGTCTACACATTACAGTATCAATTATTAAAATCAGGAAAAATATGAAAAGAGTTGTCATTGCTGTCCTTTTGTCCCTGGCTTCTGTTTATGGATTTGCCCAAACCCCAACGAATATGAAATTAAATGCAGGAATTGTGACTTCTCAACTGGAAGAAACCAAAGCCTTCTATACTTCCGTTCTAAACTTTGGTGTCACTTTTGAAAATGAATTTTACCTACTGTTGCATACCCCCAATCATCAGGCAGAGTTGAGCTTTTTGCTCCCGGATCATCCCACGCAGCATCCCCTGTTCCAAAAACCATTCAATGGCCAGGGGATGTACATCACCATTGAAGTAGATGACGTAGACAAAGAGTATGAACGGATTACCAGAACCGGAGCTAAAATTGCCTTTGCCCTTCGGGATGAACTCTGGGGAGACCGCCACTTTGCCATAGTGGATCCTAATGGAATCGGTATTGACATCGTCACCTACTCCCAACCGGAAGAGAAATAAGATCGATCAAAAAAGGAGAGGAGCCAGCGCAACAACGCATAGGTTTTTTGCTATATCTTTGCCGCGTTATCGAAAAACTGATTGAACATAGAACAATTGGTCCACGAGGTAGAGGAGGTATTCCTCGCGCTGGACGAAGAAATAGCCGCTTTCAAAACGCGAACCAGCCTGGGTTGCCAATCCGGGTGCGGCAAGTGTTGTCTTAAACCCGATATCGAGGCTACGGTGTTGGAATTCATTCCTTACGCCTATCATCTTTACAAACAGGGAAAAGCACTGGAATGGCTGGAGAACCCGGCCCTGAGCAACTCCCTTTGCGCCATCCTCGACTCCAACCAACCTGGGATAGGACATTGTAGCACCTATGCTCACCGGGGTATGATTTGCCGCCTGTTTGGCTTCTCCGCCAAACTGAACAAATACGGAAACCGGGAATTGATCAGCTGTCAGGTGATCAAAACAGCACAACCCGATGCCTTCCTTGCTGCCTATGCCGAGACCCTGGCAGGAAGCCAAACACCCCTTATGCGGGATTATTACATGAAAATGTATGCCATCGATTGGGAACTCAGTCAAAAATTTTATCCCATCAATACCGCCATTAAAAAGGCCTTAGAGACAGTTTTGCATTATTATTCCTATCGCGAAGATTTGGATGTAACGATCAGCTAAATCGCGAGTATTTATTCTGTACGATATCATTTGAGTTGTTCAAACGTGATCCTTGCCGATGTGGTAAGTAAGCGTTCAGTATTTATTCGATTGATACTACCGGAATTGGTGTACCCTTAAAACCTAATGGCTATGATAAAGAATTACTTACTCATCGCATTGCGTTCGTTTAAAAAAAACCGAGCCTATACCCTCCTCAATATCCTTGGTCTTAGCATAGGGATTACCTGTTCCATGATCATCTTCCTGTTTGTTTATGATGAATTGAACTACGATCGAAATCATAAAAAATTGAGTGCATTGTATCGCCTCAACAGTGGTTACCACTTGCCCAACGAAGGGGGATATGAGGAATATGCTACAGGGGGGCCTATTGTTGCTGAAATGTTGGTTAAGGATTTTCCGGAAATAGAACAGGCAGCTCGCTTTAGGCCATTAAGAAACAAAATAATTGAGCTGCCGGGTACCAATGAGCGTACCTATGAAACAGTGGTGGCAGCCGACTCCAACGTGTTCAGCATGTTTACATTTCCCCTTCTTCAGGGCAATCCGGAAACAGCTTTAGTAGATCCCTTTAATGTAGTGCTCACGGAAACGATGGCAAAAAAGTATTTTAACAAAACAGATGTGCTGGGGGAGTCGCTGTATTTCCCGGAGGATTCACTAAGCTTCAAAATCACAGGAGTGATGGCAGACTATCCAAAGAACACGCATCTGAAGATGGACATTATGATTTCATTCGAAACCCTGAAGTCTATTCACTTCAACCTTAACAGTTGGTGGAGTTACTCCTTCTTCAATTACGTGGAGTTAAAGCCTGGCGTGGATGTAAGTGCATTGAACGCCAAGATAAAATTCATCTCACGTAATTACATAGCCGATCAGGAAGATGGATCGGGCTATCGACAGGAATATGCGCTGATGCCCATGGGTGACATCCATTTGCAATCCAATTTGCGCTCGGAAATAGAACCCAACTCCAGGGCTTTCTATGTATATACTTTTCTCGTGATTGGTATTTTTATCCTGCTTATTGCCTGCATCAATTTTATGAATCTTGCTACTGCTCGTTCTGCTATGCGCGCTAAAGAAATTGGTTTGCGAAAAGTGGCGGGCGCATTCAGGGAACAGTTGATCGGACAGTTTCTCAGCGAATCTGTGTTGATGGCATTATTAGCTATGGTCTTTTCTGTGGGATTGGTTTATTTACTTTTACCTGTGGTAAATGACTTTACGGGCAAAAGCTTAACGCTACTTGCCAATCCTGTTGCAGGTTTGGCACTATTGTCCATCACACTCATGGTGGGTTTACTGGCAGGTAGTTACCCTTCTTTTTTTCTTTCCGCATTTCGCCCGGTTGAAACACTGAAAGGAAACTTTCGCACTGGCAACAAAGGAAATATACTTCGAAAATCGTTGGTAATTTTTCAATTCACCATTTCCATTTTCCTCATTTCAGGAACGTTGATTGTCTATAAGCACATCAACTTTTTGCGCACCCTGGATCTCGGTTTTGACAAAGAACAAATCGTGACCATCCCCACCCGCAGTGCCGCCAACGCGCAACGCGACTTTAATGTATTGAAAGATGAGTTGGAAAGGGTGGCGGGCGTAAATGGTGTAACGCTATCCTCGCAGGTACCCGGTGTTGAGTTGGGTAACAATGTGGTGCGCATTGGGTGGTCCGATGATGCAGAATGGAGCGACATGCGCTTTCTGGCCATTGACGAAAATTTTATCAAAGTGTACGGTATCGATTTACTGGAGGGGAGGGCATTCAGTGAATCATTCCCTTCAGACGTCAATGAAGCTGTCATGCTCAATGAATCCGGTATGAGACGGTTGGGATGGAATTCACCCAAAGAGGCTATCGGCCAACCCCTGAAATGGCAGGACAGAAAAACGCGGGTTATCGGTGTGGTCAGTGATTTTCATTTCATGTCGGCCAATGTAGCCATCGAACCTTTTATCATGGTGATGCACAAACCCTGGTCTGTAGGGTATTTATCTGCTAAGATGACAGGCAACCCCATTCAGATTATGGATCAGATTGAAACAGTTTTTAACAATACCCTGGCAGATAAAATATTTGAATACAGTTTTCTGGATGTGAACTTCGATCAGCAATACAAAGCCGAGACGCGCTTCATGTCTGTTTTTACTTTTTTTGCCGGCATTGCCATTGCTATTGCCTGTCTTGGATTGTATGGACTGGCAATGTATACTACGGAAGCTAAATTTAAAGAGATTGGTATTCGCAAAGTATTGGGAGCATCCATCCCCAGTCTGATTGCTTTGCTGGTTAAAGAATTTTCCATCTTAGTAACTGTTGGTTTTGTGATTGCCATCCCATTGGCTTACATGGGGATGAGCAAATGGCTGGACGCTTTTCCTTACAAGGAAGACATTAATCCACTCTTATTTGTAATGGCAGGCGGCATCTCCATTACAATTGCTCTGCTTACAGTAAGCTATCAATCGATTAAGGCGGCAGTAGTTAATCCGGTGGATTCGTTGTCGGATCAGTAAGTTACTTTAATTTCATCAATGGCTTTTCTAAGAAAAGCTGACGGGTGCTGAATACTCGTGGTGGGTTCTAAAAATTCTCCTGCTTTCTGGGGTGTTTCTGTCATGTCGGAATAGACCACAATAGTGAGCGCTACAATTACAGCGATCAAGACACCAAAAAGCAGAACTAAATCTTTATTTGAAAATTTCATCTTCACTTCAACCAAATATACCAAACCGGATGCCACACTTGAAATCGACCATATTGCGGTAAAATCCATACTTTTGAGGTGCCTAATTGTTCAAATTTGAACATATATGCCTTCCTTCCGTACATATACAATACCGGGCCTTCAAGCAATGGTTACTCTTTGACACCTAATAGTTATTAAAGGTTTAAATGGTGGCTTCTTTTTATAGAGGGTCATTTAAGGGGAACTTTTATTGAATTCCGTTCTGTTTTCTGATAAATTTGTTGGGTATGACCAGTTTAAATAAATCATTGTCCATAGTTCTCTTAGCCATAGCTGCATTTTCAGCACATTCTGGCTATGGTCAGGCCGCTACTGTGGAGGCAAACGAGTCGGAGAGCCCTGTAAACTGGCTTACCTTTGAAGAGGCGATTGAAAAATCAAAAACAGAAAAACGTAAAATCTTTATTGATGTATACACCGACTGGTGTGGATGGTGCAAGGTGATGGACAAGAACACCTTCAGTGAGGAGAAAATCGCCAAGATCCTTAACGAGCAATTCTACCCCGTAAAATTCAACGCGGAACAAAAAGAAGATGTGGAATTCAGTGGTACTACATTCAAGTTTGTACCCTCTGGAAACAAAGGCTACCATCAATTGGCAGCAGCATTGCTAAACAATCAGCTGGCATACCCTACGGTAGTATTTTTGGATGAAGAGTTTAGAATGATCCAACCCCTGCAGGGATACCAAAAAGCGCCTGAGTTCCATAAGATCATCCAGTTCATTGGGGGAGACCACTACAAGAAAACGAAGTGGGACGAATGGCAGAATATTTATAAGTCGCCTTACGTAGGCTCTGAAGATTAGATATTAACTGATAGCACATAAAAAAAGCCCAACATCGTTGGGCTTTTTCTTTATACCTGTATTTTTCTATGCCCAGTTAGAACGGGCGATTGTTTTGTTTTTTAGTCTTCTCAGAATCGACATATCCCAAGGCAGCCACAAATCCGATTAAGACGGCAACAATGATGATAAATAAGTTAGCGCCATCTCCAATTACTTGCTCAAACATATTCGTTTCGTTTAGTGCCTCAAAGTTAGTCTAAACTTCCAATTGGTAAAACTTGAAGTTGTTAAATTTTGTCAAAAATGAGCTTTTTACGACCCCTCAAATACCCAGCTCTTCCTTGTTTTGCCTGAGCACATCAATAATGAAAGCAATGTGCTCCTTCAGGTCTACGCCCAGCAATTCCACTCCCTTATACACCTCATCCCGTTCTACCTTGGCGGCAAATCCTTTGTCCTTCAGCTTCTTGATCACCGACTTGGGCTCCAGCGTTGCTACCCCTTCCGGCCGAACCTGGCAGCAGGCCACAATAAACCCGGTAAGCTCATCGCAGGCCAAAAGCGCTTTATCAAGCAAAGTATCGTAGGGCACATTCCACTTCGTATAATGGGCAGATATGGCGTGGGCAATCTTACTCTCACCCATTTCATTTAACTTCTCTACAATAATGGCGGGGTGCTTTTCCGGATAGGCCTCATAATCGGCATCGTGGAGCAGACCGGCAATGGCCCACTCATTTTCGTCTTCATTGTATTTTTTTGCGTAGGCCTCCATCACCAGCTCAATGGTGCGCATGTGGCGCAGCAGACTGGCACTGGTGGTCATCGACTCGAGAATGGCCCTTGCTTCCGCTCTATCCATTCTGCAGGTTGGTTTTCTTTGGCTTCCTCCTAAAAACAAAGAGGTTAACAAAGGCAACGATCATAATAATACCAAGCACGACCAGGGAGATCACCATTCTGGTGTTCTTCAGTTCAAGGGTTTTTATCTCATCATCTTTGCGCAGGGCTTCCATTTCCTTCTCTTTCTCCGACAGGTCAAGCGCAATTTCCATTTGGGCTATTCTTCTGCTGCTCTCTTCACCGTAAATCTTCTCCCTGGATGCATCATACTTTACCATCACCTCATACGCATCTTTCATCTTGCCCTGCTTGGCATAGTTGGTGGCAAGGCTTCTTAATATTTGTGGCTCGAAAATAAAGGCCTGCAAGGTTTGGCTTAAGGTCAGCGCTTCTTCGAGGTAACCTTGTGCGTTGGACGTCTGCCCGGCCTGCACATACACTTCGCCAAGGTTGGCGGTAATATTTAATATCCCAATCTGGTTGTTTTCTGTCTTGGCAAGCTCCAGGGCACGGCTGTAATATTCAACCGCTCTTTGCAGATTGCCTTGTCGTACGTACACGTTTCCAATATTGCTCAAAGGATCAGAATAAACGCGCCCGGCTTTTTCTGCCACCTGAAATGACTGGGAATAATATTTTAACGCTTGCTCATAAAGCTGAAGGTCGCTGTGCAGGTTGCCCAGGTTGTTCATGGTTCCGATCACTCGCTCTTTGTCGTCAATCTGAGTAAAGAGTTCAAATGCTTCTTCAAAATACTTCATGGCCTGACCATAATCTTTCTTTAAAGAATAGATGGTGCCGATGTTATTTTTTGATGTAGCAATTCCCTCTGTATTTTCCAGGGTGTTGTAGATGTTCAGCGAGGTAAGATAATATTCCAATGCTTTATCCAATGCACCCTGATTGCGATAGGCTACACCCAGATTGTTGTAGGAGGCAGCCATTCCTTTTTGATCGTCAATCTCAGTGGCCAGTGTTAAAGCCTCTCGGGTATATCCAAGTGCCTTTACCGGATCGAAATTGATGTGCGCCCTGAATAACTCATTCAAGGTTTTAACTTTTAAATCACCCTCCACTTTAGTCAGTTGATTTTCTAAACTGTCAATGGTGGTGGCGTTGGCAGATGAACCTAACATGCCAATTAATAATAGAATCAGGCAAAGCCTTTTCATATAAGTCGGTTTATGGCCGTAAAATTAAGATTATAAATTGAAACGTGGGACTGGTTGGCATGGCTCATCCGTCATAACCGTCCATATGGCTCAATTTCGACTATTCCTTATAAAATGTCTGATTTTGGTTTAATTTACCGTTCTGTTTCGGACACAGTCGCAACGGATCGTATGAACATGCGTTAAGGGTGGATAAAACATAAATTTTAAAAATATGATCAGAGCAAGTGTTTTATTTTTCAGTCTTGTGATTTCCTTTTCATTACACGCCCAACAAAACGAACAAGTGGCCATCATGGAGCCCATCACTAATTTGTTCGAAGGGATGAATAAAGGAGATAGCGCTTTGGTGCACAAAGCATTCAAAGAGGATGTAGTGTTTGCAACCATCGGAGAAGATAAAGAAGGAAATCCCAGGTTCAGCAGAGGAGACCTTCATCGTTTTCTGGTCGCCATGGGCACACCCAGAAAAGAAGTGTATTCAGAGCCTATCTGGGATGTGAAAATTGAAGTGGACGGCAATTTGGCACAAGTGTGGGCCAGGTATGCCTTCTACCTGGATAAAGAACTTCATCATTGTGGGGTAGATGCCTTTCAACTGTTTAAAAGTGCAGAGGGATGGAAAATTTTTCAACTGACGGACACGCGGCAATCAGAAGGTTGCGATGTGCCGGCAGCCATTCAAAATAGATTTAAATGAGAAAAACAATTTTAGCCTTCGCCATCATCAGTGCTTTGCTCGCGGGATGCTCGCAACCACCCGCACAACAGGAGCAAGCACCTCCTGTGATCACAACATTCATTTTGGTACGCCATGCCGAAAAAGCAGATGATGGAACCAAAGACCCACCGCTCACTGAGGAAGGCTCGATAAGAGCAAACGACTTGGTAAGGCTGCTAATTGAAACAAAAATAGACGCGATCTACAGCACACCTTATAAGCGAACACAGGAGACTGTAAAACCAATAGCTGAGGCTAGAGGACTTTCTGTTCTTTCCTATGAACCAATGAAGGGAGAGGTGATGGATAGCCTGTTGAATGTTCATAGCGGAGGCACTGTACTGGTCTCAGGTCATTCCAATACTACCCCCTGGGTGGCCAATTATTTTGTAGGTGCCGAGGACTATCCCAATTTCGATGATGCTGATTATGACAATATACTGGTGCTGTCCATTGTAGAAAAAGGAAATACGAAAGTAACATGGTTGAATTATGGAGAGACTACTCACTAATATTTTTCATTGATGGAATATAGAAGACTTGGTAAGTCAGGGTTGCAACTCAGCGCGTTATCATTAGGCTCGTGGCTTACGTTTGGCAAGCAGGTAGACGATAGCATTGCGGAAGACTTGATGACGGTGGCCTACGACCATGGCGTCAACTTCTTTGACAATGCGGAAATTTATGCGCGTGGCAAATCCGAAATAGTCATGGGGAAAATTCTCAAAAAGAAACAATGGCAGCGGGATAGCTACATCGTTTCGAGCAAAGCTTTTTTTGGCCTGGGTGGAGAATTAAAACCCACGCAAAAAGGCCTCAACAGAAAACACCTGGTGGAGGCTTGTGAAGGTGCACTGCAACGCCTGCAATTGGATTACCTGGATTTATACTTTTGCCATCGCCCCGATAAGCAAACCCCTATTGAGGAAACCGTGTGGACGATGCACAATTTAATTGCGCAGGGGAAAATATTGTATTGGGGCACCAGCGAATGGAGTGCTCAGGAAATTACAGAAGCGCACATGGTAGCACAGCGGTATAATCTGATAGGGCCCGTGATGGAGCAACCGCAATACAATATGCTGGTGCGCCATAGGGTAGAGGTGGAGTACAATCAGTTATACAAAACCGTTGGACTGGGAACGACCATCTGGTCACCCTTGGCCAGTGGTGTGCTTTCCGGCAAGTACAACGATGGATGGCCCACTGACACACGCCTGAACATCGAAGGTTTGGATTGGCTGAAGGAAAGAAGTTTTGCGGAAGGCAATTTGCCAAGGGCCAAAAAACTGGCGGTGCTGAGCAAAGAACTGGGCATGTCCATGCCCGTGTTGGCGCTGGCTTGGTGCCTGAAAAATCCGAATGTGAGCACTGTTATACTGGGGGCATCAAAAATTGAACAGCTCAAGGAAAACTTTAAAGCTATTGAGGCGCAAAAGGAGCTCTCAGGAGAGGTGATGGAAAAAATTGAGGAAGTATTGGACAATAAACCTGAACAACCGCAATTCTAACATGCCGTTAGTCTGAAAAGTGACAATTATTTAATCCGGAACTCGGAATTCTTCGTTAAACCATAACGAATGAAAATCTAAATGATCCGTCCTTTTACAAAAAACTGCTTTAGTAATTTTCATGGTTTAACCCTGACAATCCTGACGGTTACGGCAGGATTCGTCATTAACATACCCGCTATGTCTTTTTCTAATGCATATTTTGGGTTAAATTAGGGTATGCATCGTATGGTGACCATAGTGCTTGCATTCTCCCTTTTTCCGCTGACCTCATTTGCCCAGCAGGATGAAATCAGGAAGAGTATTTACTTCCGTGGAGGCAGCTATTATGTAGACAGTCACCAGGCAGAAGAACTCTCCAACTGGCTCGACTCCATTCCCAACTTATTGGAGAAATACCAGATCCAACTGACCAGCCATACCGACCCCGTGGGAGGCAAGGAATTCAACGAGTGGCTGTCGAGAATGCGCAGCGAAACGGTCTTTCAGTTGCTCAAGGAAATGAGTATACCCGAGTACATGATTCATATCAAAGATTGGGACTATGAGAATGCCGTCTATCGAAATGACAGCTACTATGGCCGCAGGCTCAACCGCAGGGTAGACGTGATTTTGCACCCCATTGTGTTCTGAATCCGTAATTTTCGATCCGTCCGTTTTAGGACACCTTTTTTCGTAACCGGACGATAAACTGCGTAACTTCATCGTTTATTTGTCGTCTAACAACCAAAATAGCCATTGGCATTATTGTTGGCTAATGTTCAACTGAAACTCTTCATGCATGATTCAATTAAAGGATATCGATAAATATGTCGATTCTCGATTTCAACGAACTTTTATCTTAAAAGGAGTTGACCTCAAAGTAGAACAAGGTGAATTCCTGACCATAATGGGACCCAGCGGGGCCGGTAAATCCACGCTGATGAACATCATTGGGATGCTGGATGAACCCTCTGCCGGTGAGTATTATTTTTTCGATGAACCGGTCCACAAGATCAAGGAACGCAAGAAGTCGGAAATGCATAAAAATTACATCGGGTTCATCTTTCAGGCCTATCACCTCATTGATGAATTGACCGTGTATGAAAACATTGAAACCCCCTTGTTGTACAAAGGAGTAAGCGGCAGCCAGCGCAAAAGCATGGTGGCCGAACTGCTCGATCGCTTCAATATGGTGGCCAAGAAAGACCTCTTTCCTGAGCAGCTATCCGGAGGCCAGCAACAATTAGTGGGAGTAGCCAGGGCCATTATCGGGCAGCCCAAATTATTATTGGCCGATGAGCCCACTGGAAATTTGCATTCAGAGCAGGGAAAACAGATCATGGACATCTTCGAAGAGTTGAACAACGAAGGAATGACCATCATCCAGGTAACCCACGCTGAAGAAAACGCACAACGCGGAAAGCGAATTGTAAAAGTGGTGGATGGCGCTATGGAATCAGATGAATTGGTAAATAAAAGTGAACAAGTAAAAGAATAAATGGTGAGAAGTATGAAGTCTAGTGCATTGCTGTTTTTGTTTTGTATTTCGGCTGTGACTTTTGTGAACGCACAAGAGTCGGTGAAAACACTGACATTTAAGGAGGCGGTTAAAATAGGTTTGGAACATAACCTTACACTGAATCAACAGGAAAACCTGTTGATCGCATCACAAGTCAATAAAACTGCGGGTATCCTGAGAATGGCGCCAAGTGTTAACGTTACAGGAAATGCAGGTCGCAATGATGGTAATTCATTTAACCAGCAGCAGGGGCAGGTAGTAAATGGTGTTATTGACTTTTTCGGAGCCAATGCCAACGCCAACATGCCTTTGTTCAATGGCTTCAATAACTTCAACTCCTATCGCCAGGCTTCCAATCAGTATGAAGCACAAATACATTTGGTGAAAAGAACAAACCAGGATGTAATCAGGGATATCGCCAATCAGTACCTTCTGTGTCTTTTGGACAAAGAATTGCACGAGATTCAAAAACAGAATGTAGAAACACAACAGCAACAGTACGAGCAAATCAGAGAGCAGGTAGCTGCCGGAAGCCGTGCAGAAGTAGATATGATCAATCAGGAATACCAGGTGAAAAATGCAGAGCTGCTGGCCATGCGTGCTGCCTTTACGTTGAGAAACGATCTGGCCACCCTTTCGCAAACCCTGCAGTTGGATCCGCTCACGCAATTGGAAATTGAAGACCCTAACTGGGATGTAAACCTTGAAGATGGTGAAGTGAGCAGCATTGACGAAATAAGTGCTGTGGCACTCGAACAAAGAAGTGACCTGGCGTGGGCTAAGTTCAATGAAAAGGCTTCTCAGTTTGGGTACCAATCTTCAAAGGGAACATTCTTTCCAAGGGTAAATTTGTTTGCCCAGTATGGGTCGCAATACAACTACATCCAGAGTGCCACCAACAGAACTTTCGAGCAACAGTTTAGGGATGATAATACACAGTTTACCTATGGCCTTACTTTCACGATTCCCATTATCGGTGGGTTTCAAAACAGAAACACCACGGTGGCCAATCGCGTGACCTACGAAAACTCGAAACTAGAGACTGAAAACACAGAAATATTGGTAAAAAGTGATGTTCTGAGGGCTTATCAGAACTACAGAGATGCGCGTACCAACTATGATGCAGCAAGCGCTCAACTGAAGGCAGCCCAACTTTCGCAAGAGTTAGAACAGGAGCGTTACAGGCTGGGTATTTCGGATATTGTAGCCCTTACACAGGCCAATCAGAACAGTGTGCGTGCACAGGGCGATTTTGTAAGTGCCAGATATACGCTTATGTTTCAGAAACTATTGATTAGTTATGCCTCAGGAACGCTTAATTTCGAGGATATCCCCTGATTTTTAGCCGTTGATAGACAGGTTTTTACTCATTTTTTATACATTTGCAGCCCCGCTGAGTAGCGGGGCTCTTTTTTTGATTAAAAAGGGAAGTTTTAAACAAAAATGAGGTAGTCAGCCCAGCTGCTTCATGTACTCAGGGCAAATAATAAGATGACAAAACCAAAAGACACAAAACCCAAGGCTAAGCCTGAAAGTGACGATTTGAAGCCGGTTGCCAAAAAGGCAAGCAAAGCTGAAGTAGATATCGAACTGGATGAGGAGGATGAGTTGGCTGAATTCAAAAAAGCAAAGAAGGCAGAAGAATTGGGAGAAGAAGAGACAGCACGCATTATCAGCAATGTGGCGGATCGCAGATCTTCAACAACATCACCCGTTTCTCTTGACAGCTTCGATTGGGATGCTTTCGATCGCAAAGGATTTGGCGAAGGCTATTCCCAGAAAGATCGTGAAGAGATCACCAACATGTACTCTGGTACCGTTACTTCAGTGAATGAAAGTGAGGTAGTAGAAGGTCTTGTAGTTGGTATCAACGAAAAAGACGTAATTCTTAATATTGGATTTAAGTCAGACGGACTGGTGCCAGTGGCTGAATTCAAAGACCTGCCTGACCTGAAAATAGGAGACAAGGTAGACCTCTTTATCGAAGAGCGCGAAAATGCAATGGGACAATTAGTACTGTCTCGCAGAAAAGCGAAACTTGTTAAAGGTTGGGAAAATATTCAGAAAGCATTTGATGAGGATCTGGTAATCGAAGGATTTGTAAAACGCAGAACCAAAGGTGGTTTGATCGTAGACGTTTACGGCATCGAGGCCTTCTTGCCTGGATCACAAATTGATGTGAAGCCGATCCGCGACTTCGATATTTATGTAAATAAATCCATCGAGGTGAAAGTGGTGAAGATCAACTACAGCAACGACAACGTAGTGGTATCGCACAAAGTGTTGATCGAGAAAGATCTTGAGCAGCAAAAAGCAGTTATCCTGAACAACCTTGAAAAAGGACAGGTACTGGAAGGTGTGATCAAGAACATGACCAACTTCGGTGTATTCATCGACTTGGGTGGTGTAGACGGATTGTTGCACATCACAGATATCTCATGGGGACGCATCAACCATCCAGACGAACTGTTGAAGTTGGATCAAGTGGTGAAGGTGGTAGTGTTAGACTTCGATGAGGACAAGAAGAGAATTTCTTTGGGTATGAAGCAATTGACTGCTCATCCTTGGGATTCATTGCCTGCTGATATCAATGTAGGATCTAAAGTAAAAGGTAAGATTGTGAATGTAGCCGATTACGGTGCATTCCTTGAAATACAGCCGGGCGTAGAAGGATTGATCCACGTTTCAGAAATGAGCTGGTCACAACATTTGCGCAACCCTCAAGACTTCATCAAAGTAGGTGAAGAACTGGAAGCGGTGGTATTGACCATCGACCGTGACGAGCGCAAGATGTCATTGGGCATTAAGCAATTGACGGAAGATCCTTGGACACGTCAGGATGTGATGACCAAATATGCCATCGACACCAAGCACAAAGGTGTGGTGCGTAACCTGACCAACTTCGGATTGTTCATTGAACTGGAAGAAGGTATCGATGGTCTGGTACACGTTTCCGACCTGAGCTGGACAAGAAAGATAAAGCACCCTTCAGAGTTCATCAAAGTAGGTGATCCATTGGAGGTAGTGGTATTGGAATTGGATGCTGCCAACAGAAGACTGGCATTGAGCCATAAGCATTTGGAAGAAAATCCTTGGGATGCTTTCGAATCAGTATTCCAGGTAGGCACCGTTCACAAGTGTACAGTGATCAGCAAGACAGACAAAGGTGGCGTATTGGAGCTTCCATACGGAATTGAAGGATTCTGTTCAGCTAAGAACCTTGTGCGCGAAGACGACAGCAAGATCGAAGCAGGTGAGGCGTTGGAATTCAAGGTAATTGAATTCTCTAAGGAGGACAGAAGGATTGCATTGAGCCATAAGGCCATGTGGTCTGCTGAAGAGGAGAAAGTAGCTGCTCCTGCCAAGAAGCGTGCACCTTCAAAAGGAAAAGCGATCGATAAGATCAACAAAGAGGCTGAAAAGTCAACCTTGGGAGATATCGAGGCGTTGAGTGCTTTGAAGGACAAGATGAATGCAGATAAGACCAAAGGGTCTGCAGAATAATAACTTGAGACAGAAAAAAGGTGGTCCCAATAAAAGACCACCTTTTTTTGTTTGAGGTGAAGCGAATTTCATAATTTCGCGTAGCTCTAAAAAGTAAGGCCGTGGCCGCTAGCCAGCCGAAATATAAATGTAGGCTGGCCCGTTAACCGAAGCTTCAGCGTAGGATTGACCCGTTAACCGAAGCTTCAGCGTAGGTTAACCTGTCAGCCGAAGCCTAAGCGCAGGCTGGAGTGGCTAGAAGCCTGAGAGTGAAAGAGGGGTTTGAAATTTATTGGTCTCGTGGCCGCCCGTCAGCCGAAGCTTTAGCGTAGGCTGGAGTGGCTAAAGACTTAGAGTGAGTAAGTACTAAAATAATTAAGGTCTCGTGGCCGAGTGGCTAGGCAGAGCTCTGCAAAAGCTCCTACAGCGGTTCGAATCCGCTCGAGACCTCAAGATCAAGCAACCCTTCCCATTCGGGAAGGGTTTTTTTATTTGATCTGTGATACAAATTAATTTGGAAGAACCAGATCAAATAAAAAAATCGCTGACATAGTCAGCGTTGCTTGATCTTGAAGCGTCCCCCCCCTCAGGATCAGCGTTAGCTAATCCGTGTAAGCCCGCTTGAACGAGTGGGATTAAAAATAAAAACAGCTGATGCAATCAGCTGCTGATCATTGTTGTTTGGCGCCCCCCTTAGGATCAGCGTTAGCTAATCCGTCTTTAAAGAACATGATCAAAAAATAAAAATGCCTTACTCCGTAAGGCAGCTGATGGGTTGAAGCACCCCCCCCCTCAGGATCAGCGTTAGCTAATCCGTCATTTGAGTTACGTATTCAACGTCACCAACCCACCATCAATCACATAGTTTGAGCCGGTAATGAAGCTGGCTTCATCGGAGCAAAGAAAAAGTGCGAGGTTAGCGATCTCTTCGGGTTGGCCCATTCGACCGATGGGTTGGGTCTTAGCAAGTTTCTCCATCATTTCCTTTTCTTTACCCGGATAATTCTTCGCTATGAATCCATCTACAAAAGGAGTATGCACCCGGCCGGGGGAGATACTGTTGCAGCGAATGTTGTCAGCAAGGTAATCCTTAGCAATCGAATAGGTCATGCTGAGCACCGCTCCTTTACTGGCCGTATAAGCAAACCGGTCCGACAATCCCACCATGGCTGCAATAGACGCGATGTTGATGATGGTGCCGCCACCTGATTTTTTCATGGCGAGCACCCCTGCCTTCAGGCAATTGAATGTGCCCTTTACATTGACCTGGTAAACTTTATCAAAATCTTCTGCGCTGGTGTTCTCCGCATTACCCACATGGGCAATACCCGCATTGTTCACCAATATGTCTAAACCACTCGCTTGACCTACCATGTTGAACAAATCGAGTACTTTTTGCTGATCCGTAATATCACAAACGTGCCCATTGGCCAATCCACCACTTTTTTTAATGTCATTGACCACCTCCTGCAGAGCAGCTTCATCCATATCGAGAATAGTGACATTGGCTCCCTGCCGGGCCAGTTGGGTGGAAATGGCTTTGCCAATACCCTTGGCACCACCCGTAATTATGGCAGTTTTTCCCTTTAAATCGAAGACGCTCATAATTGAAATTGTAAGAAAATTAGATAAGTTTACATTAAGTTCATATGTATGAACAAAGTAAAATTATACAGTCTGGCCACTAAAACCAACATAATTAGAGGGATGTACAGAAAGGGTTTACCAACTTTATTAACAAAGACTAGCCAATAGCCGATGCATTTAGGTTTAGGACTATACAGGAGTGTTTTGAATAGCGACAATTTTCGCTTCGCACAACAGGTCGGGGCTACCCACATTGTGGCCCAGTTGGTAGACTATATCAAAGGGGAAAATCCATCCCTCACGAAAAACTACCTAAACGGGTGGGGAGAAACCAGAAACCAGGGAAAGCTGTGGACTTATGATGAACTGCACGCCCTGAAAAAGGAAATAGAATCGCACGGGTTAAAGTTGGAGGCCATCGAAAATTTTGATCCTTCACACTGGTATGATGTGCTGTTGGATGGACCCAGGAAGGCCGAACAGTTGGAGGGTTTAAAAACCATCTTGAAAAACATGGGTAAGGTGGGTATTCCTGTAATGGGATATTACTTCAGCCTGGCAGGAGTGTGGGGATGGACGAGCGGTCTATCAGGAAGAGGAAGTGCCAACTCTGTTGAGTTTGATCAGACAAAAGTGGACATCAACCAGCCGATCCCAAAAGGAATGGTGTGGAACATGCGCTATGAAGATGAGACTGAGGGAACAATTGCTCCGGTATCGCGTGAAGAAATGTGGGAGCGGCTCAATTATTTTTTAAAAACACTGCTTCCGATTGCTGAGGAAAACGGAGTGAAACTGGTAGCCCATCCGGATGACCCTCCTTTGCCGGAGATGCGGGGAACAGCGCGGCTGTTTTACAATACAACAGAGTATGAAAAACTGCTGACTGTAAGCGATAGTCCATCCAATGGTTTTGAATTTTGTATGGGTACTATCCAGGAAATGCAGGGAAGTGATGTGTACGCTATGCTGGACAAATACAGCAGAGAAAACAGAATCGGGTATATCCATTTTAGAAACGTCATCGGGAAGGTGCCTCACTACCGGGAAGCTTTTGTGGATGAAGGTGATATTGACATGGTGCGGGCATTAAAGATTTTGAAAAAGAATAATTACGAGGGGATCCTCATTCCGGATCATACACCGGAAATGTCTACCAAAGCGGGTTGGCATACAGGAATGGCTTATGCCCTGGGTTATATGAAAGGGGCAATGCAGGCGGTTAATGCTGAGAAATGAGTTGCGTATTATCAGAAATAAAGATCAATGGACTAAGAGCAATAATGCTTGAGAATGAATGGCTGAGAGTGGGGGTATTGGTGGATCGTGGAAGTGATATTTTTGAATTCACTTATAAGCCAAAAGATCTCGACTTTTTACTTCGGTTGCCGAAAGGAATCCGAAATCCACAGACGCACTTTAGCCAAATCCGAAATACAAAAAGCCAGTTCGAAGATTATTATTACGGTGGTTGGCAGGTTTGTTTGCCCAACAGTCCTGCGTTTAATTACCGCGGTGCAGAGCTTGGGCAACATGGGGAGGTGTCATTGATTCCATGGGAAGTAGAAATTACCGAGCAGTCTCCCGACAAGCTGAGCATTAAGTGCTCCGTATCACCTTTGAGGGTTCCGATTAGCGTAGAAAGAACAATTACGCTGGAAAAGAATACGACAACATTGCAGATCGAAGAATCGGTACACAATACCAGCGCCACTCACTTAGACATCATGTGGGGGCAACACATTGCATTTGGTTTACCTTTTTTAGAAGAGGGCGTAGTGATCGATACCAACGCCAAAACCATGGAGACCGAATCCGCCATGCCGGAACATCATCTCTTTAAGAGAGGAGAAGTGTATCAATGGCCTGAAGCCCGATCAAAAGAAGGGAATACCATAGCGGCCAACAAAGTTTCGGCCAGGGGTGATGCTGAATACAGTGACCTCTGCTACCTGGAGGGGTACGATGAAAAATCATTCTACACGATTAAAAACGAAGCGAAGAATGTGGGGTTTGGACTTACCTGGGAAGGCAATTTGTTCAAAGACCTTTGGTTTTGGCAGGAGAGAAATGCGACCAAAGATTTCCCATGGTGGGGCCAATGTTATACAGTAGCACTGGAGCCCTGGACTTCCAGATGGACCAACGAACCACAAAATGCAATAGATAACAATGAATGGTTAAGGTTGGAAGGGGGCGAAAAGAGGAAAACAAAATTTTCAGCCTTAGCTTTTGAGGATAAATTCAACAATAAGGAGTAATGAGTATTTTAGAAAGAACAACTGTTTTTGCGGAAGGACTGGATCATCCCGAGTGTGTAGTCTATCACCCTGACGGAACCATTTGGGCAGGAGGGGAGGTCGGACAGATTTACAGAATAAGTAAAGATGGAAAGGAAGTGGAGGAGGTAGCCAGCACAGGCGGCTTTATATTAGGAATGGCTTTGAGCCCCGATTGCAGCTGGATGTTGATTTGCGATTTGCAGGAGAAATGCCTTTGGAGAATGGATATGAAAACCTATGAGATCACAGAATTCTCGCAGGGTGCCGATGGTCATCATTTTAATATTCCCAATTATGCATGTTTTGATAGCCATGCCAATGTATACGTGTCAGAGAGCGGTGCTTTCCGGGAAGTGAATGGGAAAATTTTGAAGTATGACAAAGATGGTAATGGTACCATTTGGTGCGATGGGCCTTTCAACTTCGCCAATGGTATGGCCATTGATGCCGAAGAGAAATATATTTATGTGGTATGTTCGTTTCTCCCTGGCGTGGAGAGGGTAAAGATAAATGAAGATGGTACGGCAGGCGAACGGGAAGTTTTTGCAACTGTCCCTGAATCTGTTCCCGATGGGGTAGCCTTTGATGCTGCCGGTAATTTGTACATATCCTGTTATGCCCCCAATAAGATCTACAAGGTGGCTCCAGATCGCACTATCAGTTTACTGGTAGATGATTGGGAAGCACACACACTTTCTAATCCAACAAATATTGCTTTTGGTGGAGAACACTTTGACCAGTTGTTTACTGCCAATCTGGGACGGTGGCATGTATCAAAAATTGATTTAGGTATCGAAGGACTTAAACTCGTTTGTCACCAATGAAAGATTTTACCAATAAACATATTGTAGTCACCGGAGGGGTGAAAGGAATTGGTCGTGCAGCGTTGGATGTCTTCATCAGAGAGGAAGGAAATGTATCTGTTTTGGATATCGATCGCGAGGGAGAAAAATTGGAGAAGGAATCAGGTGGAAAGGTAAAGTTCTACGCTTGTGATGTTGCTGATTATTCGAGCGTACAAACCAGCATCGCGCAGGCCATTGCACATTTTGGTGACATCGATGTGTTGGTCAACAATGCAGGTGTCAACCGCTATGCTTCAGTAACGGAAACCACCGAAGAGGAATGGGACTTTGTGATGAATGTAAACTTGAAGAGTGCTTTTATGGCAGCCAGGTTCGCCATTCCGTCCATGCAAAAGAAGGGAAGTGGTGTAGTAGTTAATGTATCCAGTGTGCAGGCGTTTGTGAGTCAGAGCCAGGTGGCTGCATACACCACATCGAAAACCGCTTTATTGGGATTAACCCGAAGCATTGCGGTGGATTACGGCCCTCAAATAAGGTGTGTGGCCGTTTGTCCGGGAACCATTAATACTCCCATGCTTCAGTCAGCCATTCAGGAATCTCCTGATCCTGATGAAGTTTTTAAAGAGTGTGAAGAAATGCATTTGGTGAAAAAGGTGGGAGACCCCGCAGAGGTAGGCGAGTTCATTGCGTATCTCTCATCAGCGAAAGCTTCATTTATTACAGGTCAATCGTTTCGTATTGATGGAGGGTTGGGTGTAACCATTGGTGGAAGTAAAAGAGACTAGTTCCCTTCCTTCTTCAGTTTCATCTCCCGCTTCATTTCAAACCGAGGTTGGAACCGCGAAAAGTTGTGTTCAACTTGCGTTCCAAAGGCATCTATTAAAGATTTGAACCAGCGCATTTTCCAATTGAAACTGTTCCATGATATACCGATTTCATTGGGGAAGGACTTCAGGTTGTAGGCTACCCTGATGTTCACCAGCGACTGGTCATTCATAAGCGCTTCAGTTTCGTTTTGAAATACCAGGGTAATGGCATCGGGGTCAATGGTGCTTTTATTCACTTCTACAGTACTGTTTTCTTCAATAAACCCTTCAATGATTTTTACAGCTTCATTGAACTCTTTGTCTTTAATGGAGACAAAAGTTTTTAAAAGGGCCATGGGCAGGGTGAGCTCATGCAATACCTCGGTGTCGGTCAACGTGATATAGGATAACATAAAATTCACCTCGGAAGGCGAACCGATGCTTACAGCATCCCGTCCTATCGAAAAGGGTTGATGCTCACTCAGCTCAATATTTTGCACCAGAGAATTGGTGTTTTTCGAAATGGAAAGGAGGCACACGGAAGGCAAACCTGATTCACTCAGGGCCTGATGAAAAACCAACAAGTCTATGTTGTCGGCCAACTCGAATTCCATTTTGTAATACAAAGGGTATTTGAGTAACTCCATTACATCAAACTCTTTTTTGCTCTTCAGACTGTTAAAGTTTGAACTGACGATGGTCACCGGCAAGCGATCTTTGTTTTGGTCAAGAATGAAAAAGCCAGATTTGATAATGGTTGAATGTTGTCGGGCTGCGTCCATCAACGCTGCTTGTGATAACCGAAATAGTGAGTCGGGTGATAGCGGATGGAAGTACAGCAGATCCTCTGCCGTTGTTTTGACGGAGAGACTTACTTTATGATCCTGAATATCTGCATTGGCCCAGGTAATAGAAACAGGGTGGATGCTATTGGCAAGAACAGCCCGCTGGATGAACAGAAGGATCAGGGTAATAGTGAGCTTCATTTCAGTTCAACACGAATGGTTTTCACTTCCCAGGGATCCAGTGTGATAAAGTTATTGGCGACAGTACCTTGTTCTTCTCTTGGACTGCTTGTATACATCGATGAAGGGGTTAAAGC
This sequence comes from Cyclobacteriaceae bacterium, assembly GCA_039971015.1. Taxonomy (GTDB): domain Bacteria; phylum Bacteroidota; class Bacteroidia; order Cytophagales; family Cyclobacteriaceae; genus ELB16-189. Next base: position 322,151 of record JBDVKV010000004.1, on the reverse strand, counting down.
TTTCCAGGCCAGGGTAGCCTTACCGTGTTCATCCGTTGGGTTAAAAAAGCGAACCATCAAAGCTTTGCCGTCACGACTTTGCTTGAGAGAAGTAATGAGCACGTTAGCTGCGTCTTGAAGTTGGAGCAAGGGGGTAATGGTGTCCGTATCTTTTGACACAGGCACGGCAATGAGAGGTTGTGTTTGTTCAATGCCAAATTTTTTCGTTTCAAAATCATTAAAACCGGTGTGTGGCCTTAATACATAGTGAAATGGAATTTTACCATCCTGATAGGCTTTGTAGTTGACAAACCAGGCATTGTTCATCACCCAACTGATAATTCTGTTGGAAGGCTCATATGTTTTGATCCAGGGTCTCACTGTCATGTCCGCCATCCATTTTTGACCGTTCATGTCCCCAATCTCTAATAGTGGAGCCTCTACAGTGGCAAGTGTAACCCCCATATTTTCATTGGAAACGTCAACCCACCGCTGAACGCTGTAAAAGTTTTTATTGGCTCCTTTGAGTTGATCTTCTTCTGGTTGCATCGTACCCCATGGAATGTCTACGCGCACCTGACTGTTGGGAATGTTAAATGGAAATGTAAACCTTACATTCTCATTATCAGTAACTCTTTTTTTATCCACTACATTAGTGAGATAAATACGATCCAACCCGTTCACCACTTGAATGTCTCGTGTCAAACTTTCAGCAGCAGGGGCCGGTGAGGTAACACGAATGGTATTGACCACCGGTCCTTTTTCGATCACTTCAAAGGTAGCTTTTCCCTGATGCTTCATGTTCTCCTTGATCAAACCACCATACCAATAGGCATTGAACCCAAGCGAGTCCATTTCATCGATAGTATTAGGACTATTCCCCATGGTTAACGAAGTTATATTTCCGCTTTCAGGGTCTAGCGCTACACTTAATTGCTCGTTGGAAAAGGAATGGGAAGTGATGCTACTCTCCGACTGTGATTTCACTTTTCCTTTCTTTGTATAATACTTCATAGCGCCAAGTGCCGGTACGTTGCGGGCAACAAAGGCAAGCGAACCATCACTGAGTCGCTGGGTCTCAACAGCTTTTCCCGTTTCATCTTCTATCTTGTCATAGCGAAGGTTCCACGAGGCTGGAAGGGTGACAAGGTCTGTCCGGCCCCATGATGTGGTGTTGATGACTTGAAATGCTTCTATTAAATTTTCCTGAGAGGCGACTGTTTTTAGCGCATCTTCGACCAACCGTTGTGATTCTTTTTCTGCATCTAAAGCAAAACTTTGTTTCACCCTCCAAAGGTCTTTGGTGAACTCACTGTCTGGTTCGGATTTACTTCCAGCAGCTCCCCATGTATGCTCAGAAAAAAGCACGACATTTTTCCATGCTTCATCAAATCGCGGTTTTGTATGGGTACTTCGATCCAGCATGCTCCATAAGGTCTCAGCTTGTACCAACCGGTCAGCAGTTTTACGATTGATGCCAGTTTCCAGGGCTGAGGAAGCTGCACCATCTTCCCAGTAAGGAGTGAAGTCTCCTTTATGAACAGGCAGTTGATCACCATAACGTTGTTCGAGTGCTTCCATCATTTCCTTGTTGGTAGCAATTCGCATTTTAGGGTAAGCATAAGTTTCATTCCAGTTCTTAATGAAATCAGGCATGGTGACATCAGGAGGTCCATTGTCGTTTCCTATGGTATACCTCAACTGTACCAGGTCATAGGGGTATCCTTGTTTTTCCAATTCATCTAAATGTCTTAGAATAGGGTCGCCACCCGCTTTGCTGAGGATATCCACCGACCAACTGTGAAACCATGAATACCCATGGGAAGTCATCCAAAAAAGCACCTTTTGCTTACCAGAAGCGGAGCTCCAGTAAAAGGGTACATCACCCCAGGCTTCAAAGGTGTGCCCTACCTGATAACCGCCATGCGGGAGGTGGGGCATGTGATTGGGGCCTGATGAAAAATACTTTACACCAGTTTGTGCCAGTGACTCTACCGTGCCCCAACTGTAACCGGGTACATCACTGATCATTGCAGTAGATATATCGAATCCATATTGTTCTGCCAATTCACCGGCAAAGCGCTGATTGTTGATCAGTTCTTCCTCACGTTGCAAGCCAGTAAGCTGACTGCCATATAAGGCATCCAGGCCAATCCATCCTTTTTCTACTGCGTTGAGAAATTGTTGCTTTTTTTCTTCGGTGGCATTTTTTAAATATCCGTCTATCGCCCAGGTTATTTCTGCATTCCATTTAAACTGCGCTCCATCAGGATAGTCTTTAGTTTTTTCAGCCAGTTCAATTCCTAGTTCAAAATTTCTCCATTGCAGTTTCTCTACTTCATCTTGTCTATGGGTAAAGCCAATGTCCACATGAGAGTGTGGAAGAAAGTACACTTCAAATTTCCTTACTGGATTCAAAGCAACTTTATGAGTGGTTACTGATTTTCCTATGGTTACTTCCAAATCCACTGTTTGGGTTGCGCTTACCGGGTCGCTCATCAGGTAGTAGATGCGTTTGCCTGGCTTTAGCGTACCTGTCTTTACAATTTTGTTGTCCAACTTAAACTGAATGGGGGCGGGGCTTCCGGCATGATTCACCTCGACCCTTATTCGTTGTTTTAAACCCTGCTCAGTTTTTGCCAATGCCGGCTCTGCCAGCACGTCTTGTGCATTGGTTACAGGAACACCAAAGGGCATATACCAATCCATGCTTTTCTGATTTCTGCCTACCACTTTGATGGTAACTCGTTCTCCCTTTGTGATGGAGGTGGTAGGGAGATTTAAAAACATATACCCAAAAGCATCCTGCGTATCTTTGGTTATTTCAGTAGAGACAAATGACAAATCGGATTCTCCTTCTTGTAACTTCCAGCTCGCTGAGAGCGAGTCGCTGTGCGCGTAGAAGGTGAAACTTTTTTTATTATTGATGTAGAGGTCAAAGATTCCGGGTGGATCTTGTAGTTTTTTCCCAATGGCAGCGCTCCAAACGAAAGAAACAAATGATTCGGAGTAAGAGGTAGGGATAACCGAAGTTTTAAATTCTAAAGAACTTGAACCATCACTCGCTCTGGCCAATAATGCGACCTGCCCGTTGGTTAATCCGGGGAGGAAGTCTAATTCTTCCCCACTTACTTTTATTTCAAATCCTTGAAAGAAGTTTGGTATTTTTACCGGCCATTGACTTTCTGTTTTTTGTGAAAAACAATGTGTTCCTGGAAAAAGAAAGAGGAGAAATATTAATTTCTTAAAGGAAAAGCTATTGTTCATATGTTCATACATATTAAATTTGAATTGCAACATAGGGAATCCTAAAGTGAATCCTAAATTTGGCCTACACAACTTACCATGAAATTAAAGATCGATCACCACAGTTCCATTCCCCTGCATTTACAAGCTGAAGAGCTCTTGCGTAAGATGATAAAAATGCCTGATTATCAGGCTGGGAAGCTGTTTCCCAATGAGGTGAATTTATCCAGCCAATTGGGGATATCAAGAAATACCCTTCGACAGGCGACCAACAAGCTGGTGCATGAGGGCCTTCTGCTGCGGAAAAAGGGAGTTGGTACGGTTGTTTCGAAGCCTGTGGACAGTAAGGCTAAAAACTGGATGAGCTTTAGCCAGGAGATGAAGTCGAAGGGAATTGAAATTGTTAATTATACCACAGAATTGAGTTGGGCATTTCCGCCCATGGAGGTACTCAGCTTTTTTGGGTACGAAAAGAAGGTGAAAATGCTAAAGATGGAGCGGGTTCGGGGTGACAAGAAAAATCAGTTTGTTTACTTTGTCTCTTACTTCAATCCAAAACTGGGGCTTACCGGTGAAGAGGATTTTAATCGGCCTTTGTACGAATTACTTGAAAACGATTTTTCGGTAGTAGCCAAATTGAGTAAGGAGGAGATTACGGCCATAGCAGCAGATAAAACTTTAGCAGAACTTTTGAAGATCAAGGAAGGTGATCCGATTCTGAAAAGAAAACGATTTGTATTTGATCCGGGGAGAAGACCTATTGAATACAATGTGGGGTATTATAAATCGGACAGTATTGTGTACACCGTTGAAAGCGAAAGAGATTGAATAAAGTAATTAACCTACTCGCAGCAGTCGTTGCGGTGATCATGTTGGGTGCTTGCAAAGGAACCAGCACGCAGTCTGATGAGCAGACAATTGTAAACCGTGAAGTGGCTATAGACACAGTATTCACTAACTTGTTTATGCCAAGAGGTGATGGGTTTACCGGAGGTGATGGTGTTTATTCTGTGTTACTGCCCGATGGCAGAACGGTGTGGATTTTTGGAGATTCTTTTATTGGCAATGTCACTCAGGACAATCGAAGGATAAAAACAACACCAGCGTACATCAGAAATTCTTTTGTAATTATTGAAGATGGCCAACTGATCACTCACCAACAGGGAGATCCGAGTGAATTTAAGTCCATGATGATTCCACCGGAGGTAACGGAGGGTAATCTGGAATATGATGAGCATCGCCTCTGGTATTGGCCGGGAGATGGTTTTGTGGAGAATGGTAACCTCCATGTTTTTGTTTCGAAGTTTAGCCAGGAAGACCTGGAGGACATGTGGGGGTTTAAATTTGAGGGCACAGAACTCGTTGAATTTTCACTTCCGGATTTCAAGCCACTTCGGTTTGACCGCTTTAATGATTTAGATAGCATTCATTTTGGTCATGCCGTCATGCAAACGGATACCCACACCTATATATATGGTCTAAAAAAAGACAAACCATACGCAGCAAGAGCAACCCAGGTAATGGAACGAGACCTATGGGAGTTTTATAATGGAAGTGATTGGACAGACACAGCTGAAGAGGCAAGGCCCATGTTAAATTTTTCGGGTTCCGAACAATTCAGTGTTTTTGATTGGAAAGGAACATACGTGATGATCATGCAGGAAGGTGATTTGAGTAATAAAATCTACTCGTTTACAGCTGATACTCCGTATGGACCATGGGGTAATCAACAATTGCTTTATGAGACGCCTCAACAGAAAAATTGTAAAACGTGCTGGTCATATAATGCGTTGGCGCATCCCCAATTCACAGAAAATGACATGCTCCTGATCTCCTATAATGTCAACAGCATGGAAATGGAGGATCACTACAATAATGCCCTAATTTACCGTCCCAGGTTCATTCGGGTGCCATTTGAGATAATATTGAACCAAAACTGATCGACTGGGTACTTGTTTACCACTGGTAGAAATTTTAAGCAAATACTATGTTCATACATATGAACATCCTATATTGGGCTGACAAACCAAAGAAGACCTTATGAAAAATAGAATTTTGACCTCCCTCATGGTGGCCGGGATATTTGCCGGAGCCGGATTTCTCACATCTTGCGAAGATGATGAAACATTCTCTGACCCTATTTTGTCACTTTCTGAGACTGCTGTAACGGCAGCCCCTGGAGAAGACGTTACGATCACCGTAAATGGAACAGTGGATGCAGAACTTGAAAGCATTGTAATTACAAAATTATGGGATGGAGCAGCACAGGATGTGGAAACACTAACTGCTATTCCTTCCAGCTACACGTATACAGTAACTGATGAAGATGCTGATCATATCCTTTCGATCAATTTCTTAGTAACAGATGTAAAAGGAAAGACCGCCTCTGTAGATTTAGTAATCACAGTAGAATTGACTGCAAGACAATTGTTGTTGAAGTACAACTGGAGATTGAGTGAAGAGATCAGAAAGAAAACTAACCAGGATGATATCAATGATGTATACGATGATGACGTATACAGATTCAACGCAGATGGAACATACGATAAAAGCATAGGCGAGAAAGCGGATGATTTCAGCGATTTATGGTACAACTACTGTTTCTACGATTTGAATGATGAGACTTTGAAATTATTGATGAGCAGAACAGGTGCTTTTGGTGAAGAAGTTACTGATACCTTAAACATTACTGTAATTGATGACACGAAGTTATATGCCGATGTAACTTACTATGATCTTGATGTATTCAATACGGGTTCTGAAGAAACACCTTATGAATCAGTTGAGGAATACGAAAAAAGATTTGTAGCTGTTGCTAAAACAAGCAGTTTCGATCCTTACATGCCAGGTGCTTCTGATGATGAGACAGGACCTGCAGGTATGTGTGCTGACGTAACTTTCGAAAACGATTAATTCAACATTTTTAAGCTGTCTCGAAAGTTTCATTATCTTTTGAGGCAGCTTTTTTCTGTTCAATCAACTGCAGTTCAAATATGAATCTCTCCATTGCGCGATCTCTGTGTGCATTATTGGTCCTGCTGCTTGCTCACACGGCAAGTGCTCAAACATATACGGTTACCGGAACAGTGGCAGATCAGGCTGAACCTCTGATCGGGGCAGCCATCGCTGAAAAGGGAACCAACAATGGAACGGTTACCGACATCTATGGGAAATTCTCTATACAGGTACCCGCAGGGGCCACGCTGCAAATTTCTTATATCGGTTATGTAGATCAGGAGGTGGTAATCAATGCCGACCGCGTATTGAATATCGTATTGCAAGAAGACTTAAATGAGTTAGATGAGATTGTCGTTATTGGATATGGCTCTGTAAAGAAAAGTGACCTGACAGGATCAGTAGCTTCTATTAAGTCCGAAGACTTTGTGAATACAGCAATCTCGTCCATCGATCAGGGGTTGCAGGGAAAAGTAGCAGGTATGGTGGTGAGCATGAGCTCAGGTCAACCCGGTGCTCCTTCATCCGTACGCATTAGAGGTACAAGTTCCATCAATGGTAATAATGAACCGCTCTATGTTATCGATGGTGTTTTTATTGTTCCGGAAACCAATGTAGGGGCAGTGACCGGACCTTCTCTCAATCCACTTTCCAACATCAACCCTGCGGATATTGAATCCATCGAAGTATTAAAAGATGCATCGGCAACTGCTATTTATGGTACACGCGGAGCCAATGGTGTGATCATAGTCACGACCAAAAGAGGAAAGGCAGGATCAACTGTTGTTTCAGTCAACTACACTACAAGTATTCAGGAATTAAGAAAGAAAATCCCGTTACTCAACGCAGCTGAATTGGCCAGATTGGGCAATGAAGCAGCGGACAATGCAGGCGCCCCTCGTAGGGTTATTTATGCAAGCCCGACCAACCTGGGTGTGGGCACAGATTGGCAGGATCAGATTTTTCAGATTGCCCCCATGAATAACATGCAAATTTCTGCACGTGGGGGAAATGAGCAAACTGCTTATGCCATCTCAGGAAATTATTTTGATCAGGAGGGAATTATCAAAAACTCTGATTTCACAAAAGGAAATTTACGAATCAATCTGGATCAAAAACTTAATGATAAAATAAGTATTGGAACCAGTTTCAATATCAATAGAAGCGCGCTCAAAGGTGTAGTAACTGATGCAGAGGGAGCAACTCCTTCCAGTGTTACTTCATGGGCTTTGGCATTTAACCCAGGGCTGAGTGTCTTTGACGCCAACGGTGATTACGTTTTCGCTAATAACACTTCACAGCCTTCTGTGGGCAACCCGGTGGCCGACATCAACAAGACCAAGCAAATAAGTACATCTACCCGGTTGCTTGGGAATATTTTTGCTACCTGGGACATCACCAAAGATTTAAAATTCAAAACATCGATAGGCACGGATGCGGTTTTCTTAACTGAAAAATCATTCGTCCCTAATGACGTGAGAAGAGGAGAAGGAAGTCACGGTCAGGCTGCGTTGGCCAATCAACAAGGCGTGAACTGGCTCTTTGAAAATACCATGAGCTACAATAAGAAATTTGGAGTGCATAGCATCAGTGCTGTGGTGGGCCATACCATGCAAGCCTATCATAATGAATTTTTATTTACAGCCACATCCGATTTTGATGACAACCGGCTTGGGTTCAACGCGATTCAGGTAGGTGCTGATAAAACGTTGATTTTTAACGGCACCAGTGGCTGGCAACTGCAATCCTATTTGGGTCGTGTGAATTATAATTTGATGGAGAAATATTTGTTTACCGCATCTGCCAGGGTAGATGGATCTTCAAAGTTTGGAGCGGGAAACAAGTATGGCGTTTTTCCATCTTTTGCATTTGCATGGCGCATGAAGGATGAGGCCTTTATGAGTAATATAAATACCATCAGTGATCTCAAATTGAGAGTCGGATATGGCGTTGTTGGAAATGAGGGAATACCTCCTTACAGTTCTTTGGGTCTTCTTGAAACGACTGAGGCTTACTTTGGCGAAAATGAAATCGCCAAGGGAGCAGGGCCGGCATCCAGACAAAACGATGCTTTGAAGTGGGAGACTACCAGCCAGTTTGATGTGGGGGTTGATTTAGGGCTGATCAATAACAGAGTGACATTGGTGGCTGATGTTTATTATAAGAAAACGAAAGATTTGCTGCTGAATGCTCCGGTACCTTACACCTCTGGTTTCCGTTTTGCTTTTTTCAATGTAGGTACGTTGGAAAACAAGGGGTTTGAAGTGGCTTTAAATACAGTCAACACCACAGGGAAAGTACAATGGAATTCGTCATTCAACATTTCCTTCAACCGGAATAAAGTATTGGATCTCAATAGTGATGAAGGAATACCGGCAGACCCCTTATTGGGGGTAAACGGATGGACATCCATCAATGCAGGCCAGCCCATAGGTACCTTTTATGGTTACGAAACCAATGGCATTATACAACTGAATGAAGACCCGACCACCGTGCCACGTTTTGCAGACTATGCTCCTGCACATGGAGACAGAAAATATGTGGATCAGAATAATGACGGCAAGCTGGATGAATTTGATAAGATTGTTTTGGGAAATGCCAACCCTGATTTTGCATACGGTATCAACAATACGATAAGTTATAGAAATATCTCATTAAGCATGTTCGTGCAAGGTGTTTACGGCAATGAGATCGCCAACTTTAACTTATTCGCACTGGAAAGTTTTGATGGCAATCAGAACAATTCAACGGCAGCACTCAACAGGTGGACACCGGAGAACCCAAGCAATGAATATCCTCGCGCCAATGTTTCACCCCGGGTGAATACCTTCTCGGATCATCAGGTGGAGAATGCATCCTACTTGCGTGTGAAAGACATAACGATTTCTTATGATCTGGCACGTTTGATATCAAAGCGGAATATCAAAGTGAGCACATTCAAGTTTTTTGTGAGTGCGAAAAATCTATTCACCCTCACAAATTATTCAGGCTATGACCCTGAGGTGAATCGTTTCATCAATAACCCTCGAAGCTTCGGTGCGGATTTTGGATCTTATCCCACTACAAAAATTTATTCTACAGGATTAAACATTGTATTCTGATGAAAAAGAAAGTTACATCATCCGGGTTAGTAGTTGCCGGTATATTGATCTTCCTGTCATCCTGCAACTTTTTGGATGAAACACCTGAATCGGTTATCAACTCCAGTACTTTTTATAAAACAGAGACGGATGCGGTGGCCGCTACCAATGCAGTTTATGAATACCTCACCGTTGGGACAGAAGGAATCTTTGACAGGGGATTTGGTGGTATATTTTTTAATGACTACTGGGTTTTTAAAGACATACTATCAGACAATTGCAAAGAGACCATTGCATCTCAGGAATACAGAACATTGGATGAGTTTAGTTTCACGGCAGAAAATGAACGCATAGAGCTATACTGGCAGGATTTATATAAAGTTATAAGTGCAGCCAACGTAGTGACGGATCGTGTTCCGTTGATCGATATGAATACCGCAAAACGAGATCATCTGGTAGCAGAAGTGAGATTTCTCCGAGCCATGATGTATTTTGAAGCGGTACGGTTATTTGGTGAAGCACCGCTTATTTTAAAGGAGACGGTTGATCTTGATGATGCTTTCGCTGCCAGAGCATCAAATGAAATTATATATGCGGCCATTATTGCTGATCTCGAGTGGTCGAGAGATCATCTCAGTGATTCCTACAGGGTAGGATTGGGCAGACCAACGCCTATGGCTTGTACTGCATTGCTGGCAAAAGTGTATTTAGAAATGGGAGAGTATCAATTGTCTGCCGATAATGCTGCCATTGTAATTAACTCCAACGAACATCCTCTTTTCAATGATTTTGCTGATTTATTCAAATTGGAAAATGCCAACTCGGGTGAAATCATATTTGCTGTCAACTATAGTGGCACACTAAGTCAGGGATTTAAGCCTAATCAATATCACGTGCGTTTACTTCCGCCCAACCTCAGCAAAGGGGGCGAGGGACCGGAAAATGCCTTTGGCTGGGAAGTGCCAACTGATGATTTGTACAATAGCTTCAACCCTCAGGATAGAAGAAGAGACGTAACCTTTATTACTTCCTTTACTTATTCTGACAACAGTACCGTTACCTTCTCTCCTCACATCAGTAAGTTCTGGGATCAGGAAAATGAACCTTTAGGTAACAATACAGATATGGATGTGATTTATTTGCGCACTGCTGACATTATGTTAGTGTATGCAGAAGCCTTGAATGAGATCAATAACGGTCCGACCTCCATAGCGTATGAGATGATCAATAAAGTAAGAAAAAGAGCTCGATTCAATGGAACAACTGAGTTACCCATTCTACCTGATTTATCAGGGTTGACTTATCAGCAATTCAAAGATGCTATTCTATTGGAGAGAAGATGGGAATTCGTGATGGAAGGACAGCGTTATCACGATCTGGTAAGAATGGGAAAGTTGGTAGAAAAAGTGAGCGCTGCTAAGCCCAATGCGACTCCACAATCTTTTCATACACTCTTACCGATTCCACAAAGAGAAAGGGATCTTAACCCTAATCTCACTCAGAACGATCCTTACTAATATTTTAATAATTCACTTTACACTTAAACGTTAAAATGCCGTTCAACAAATTTCCCTCAGTTAAGGTAAACACATCTGATAATTGTCAAGTAGGTTGGGAGACCATTGGCGCTGAACTTGCGAAAGCAATTAAGGTCAAATCAGTTAAAAGAGTGGTTATCGAATGCTATCAGGGGGTGTTTGTAGATGATATTAAAACACGGATAGCAAAAGAATTCCCTAAAGCCGAGCTGATAGATGCTTCAACTGTATTTAAAAGTGAGAAAGAAATCAGGGAACTGACCCATCCTGATGTTACAGATGACAGGATTTTTGGTGTAATGACCAAACGATGCTTGTCGGATCTGATTGATGCTGAAAAAGTATTGGAGATCAGAAGTTTAATCTCTGGCAATGGTCACCTCACTTTTGTGGTAGGAACCGGTGCTGCTCTTGTAGTGGAAAGCCCCGACTTAATTGTGTATGCCGATATGGCACGTTGGGAGATACAACAGCGGATGAGGAAGAATGAAATCACCAACATTGGACTATCCAATGCAAGCGATCCACTGGAGACGCAATATAAGCGTGGTTTTTTTCTGGATTGGCGCTTGTGTGATAACCTCAAAAAGAAATTGATGCCTAAATGGGATTATGTGCTGGATACCAACGATCGTTCGAACCCTAAAATGATTACTGGTGAAATGTTTCATGCTGGAATGAAGCAAGCAGTGAGCCAGCCCTTTAGTGTGGTTCCATTTTTTGACCCGGGCCCTTGGGGCGGTCAGTGGATGAAGGAAAAATTCGACTTAGATAAGAATACTTCAAACTTCGCATGGTGTTTCAATTGCGTTCCTGAAGAGAATAGTTTGTTGCTTGATTTTAATGGAACAACATTTGAAACACCTTCTATCAATTTGGTTTTCTCCAAGCCAAAAGAATTGTTGGGAGAAAAAGTGCAGGAAAGATTTGGAGACGAATTTCCAATACGATTTGATTTCCTGGATACGATTGATGGGGGAAACTTAAGTTTACAGGTTCATCCATTACCCTCTTACATTAAGCAGGAATTTGGGATGAGCTATACCCAGGATGAGAGTTACTATCTTTTGGAGGCTGCAGAGGATGCCTATGTTTACCTGGGATTGAAAGAGGGGGTTGATGGTAACCAAATGATTACCGATTTAACAAAAGCTCAATCCAATGGCCAGCAGTTTGATGCAGATAAATATGCGGAAAAGTGGCCGGCAAAAAAGCATGATCACTTTTTAATTCCGGCAGGTACTGTACACTGCTCAGCGACAGGCTGTATGGTACTCGAAATTAGCGCCACCCCTTACATTTTTACTTTTAAACTTTGGGATTGGGGTCGTTTGGGACTTGATGGTAAGCCTCGCCCGATTAATATAGAACATGGTAAAAATGTAATTCAGTGGGATCGCCAACCGGAGTGGACGCAGAAAAATCTTATCAATAATTTTGAAACGATTGCAGAAGAAACGGATTGGAAAGAGGAAAGGACTGGTCTTCATGAATTGGAATTCATAGAAACACGCAGGCATTGGCAATCGGGAAAAGTCACTCATCATACTGGTGGTGGGGTAAACGTGCTTATGGTGGTGGAGGGTGAGCAGGCGGTTGTGGAAAGCCCGTCAAATTCATTTGAACCTTTTGTCGTTAATTATGCTGAAGCATTTATAGTTCCTGCTCACGTGGAAACGTATACCATTAGACCTTTTGGTTTAAGTGAAGGGAAAGAGATTGCCACCATTAAAGCCTACGTAAGATCATAATGTTATGAACAAAGACACCACCAATATCAAATTCGTTTACTTCGTGTCTGCTATTGCAGCTCTCGGAGGTTTACTCTTTGGCTATGACACGGCAGTCATCGCTGGAGCCATCGGGTTTTTAGAAACGAAGTTTGAGCTGACTCCTGCAATGACAGGGTGGGCAGCATCAAGTGCGATATGGGGTTGTGTAATAGGAGCGATGGGCGCTGGCTACATGAGTGATAAATTTGGGAGAAAGAAAATACTGATCGTTACTGCACTCTTGTTTGCTATTTCTGCTATTGGCTCCGCTATTCCGGAAAGTTTGAGTCAATTTGTTGCAGCGCGATTAATAGGCGGTATTGGTGTAGGGGCTGCGTCTATGTTATCCCCCATGTACATATCAGAGATTGCTCCCGCTAATAAACGAGGTATGTTGGTTACGTTGTATCAATTGGCTATCGTTATTGGCATCAATCTAATTTACTTCGTCAATTTATTGATAGCAGGCGCAGGTACCGAGCAATGGAATATTGATTTGGGTTGGCGCTATATGCTGGGTTCTGAGGCTATTCCAGCTGCTCTTTTTTTAATCGCCTTATTTTTTGTTCCTGAAAGCCCAAGATGGTTGGCCAGTAAAGGCCGATATTGGGATGCCATGAAAATTCTAGAGAAGATTAATGGCAAAGATCGGGGAGCAGAATTAATGGCAGAGGTGAAAGAAACCTTAAAAGAAGAAAAAGGAACGGTTTCTGAGTTGTTTGCGCCCGGATTGAGAACGGCTATGATTATTGGAATGTTTCTGGCCCTCTTTTCTCAGATCACAGGCATTAACGCAATTATTTATTATGCGCCAGAGATTTTTAAAAGTGTAGGGTTTGGTACAGACTCTGCCTTATTGCAGACGGTAATCATTGGTCTCACCAATACCCTCTTCACGTTTGTGGCCATCCGGTTTATTGATCAGGCCGGAAGGAGGAAATTACTACTTTGGGGTGTTTCGGGTATGGCCATTTGTTTATTGGGTGTGGGAACGGTCTTTCACTTTGAACTAAGTTCAGGTCCACTTCTTTTAATATTTATACTTGGTTTTATTGCCAGCTTTGCTTCATCGTTGGGGCCAATACCTTGGGTGATTATTTCAGAAATATTCCCTACCAAAACAAGGGGAACCGCCATGTCGTTTGCCATTTTCACTTTATGGATAGGGGTGGTATTGATAACACAACTTACTCCCATACTTCTTGACGGTGTAGGAGGCGCTGTTACCTTTTGGATTTTTGCTGGCAACGCCATTTTATTACTGGTATTCGTTTATAAAATGATTCCTGAAACCAAAGGAAAAACTTTGGAAGAAATCGAAAAGTACTGGAAGAAGAACTAATCAACAACCAGAGATATGTTAAAGCAAAGTGCTGTAACCATTCTTACGCTTGATGCAGGAGGCACTAACTTTGTTTTCTCTGCAATTAGGGATTTTAAAGAAATATCCGAACCCATTACATTACCTGCCAATGCAGATCACCTCGATCGGTGCTTATCAACGATTATTGCTGGATTTGAACAACTGGCTAGTGCAGTAGGTAATTTTGATGCCATTAGTTTTGCGTTTCCGGGACCAGCCAATTATCAATTAGGAATTATTGGTGACCTACCCAATTTCAAAGCTTTTAATGGTGATGTGCCTCTTGGACCGATCCTGAAACATCATTTTAAAGTTCCGGTTCTTATTAACAATGATGGGAATCTTTTTGCTTTTGGGGTAGCCCTGGCAGGATACCTTCCTGGCTTAAACAGCAGATTGTTGGAAGCTGGGAGTGAGAAACGATTTCATAATTTGATCGGTATCACATTGGGTACGGGATTTGGTTGTGGCATCGTGAGCAATGGTCATTTGATAACAGGGGATAACTCCAGTGGAGCAGAAATTCACAATACATTAAATCCCATTAACCCAAAGTGGAATGCTGAAGAAAGTGTAAGTACCCGTGCTATCCAACGGGTGTATGCTGAGCAGGCGGGTATTCCTTTCAGTAACAAACTGATGCCGAAGGATATTTATGACATTGCCAAAGGAAATGCGGAGGGAAATGTAAAGGCAGCCACTGAAGCTTTTAGTCAGTACGGTCGTGCACTAGGGGGTTCTATCGTCAATGTGCTTACGCTGATCGATGGAATAGTTGTGATTGGCGGAGGACTCTCTGGTAGTTGGGATTTGTTTGAGGCATCCATGTTTGCAGAAATTAATAAGTCAATAGAAAACTTTAAGGGGGAGAAGAAGAATCGCTTATCCTATAAGGTGTTCAACCTGGAAGACTTATCCACCTTCGATGAATTTGCCCGGGGAGAAATAAGAGAAATAGCTGTTCAGGGAACGGATGAAGTCATCAGGTATGATTGCTTGCCTCGGTCGGGAGTGGCGTTGTCACAACTAGGAGGGAGCCGTGCCACATCCTTGGGAGCATATGCATTGGCGTTAAAACACTTAGAAAATATTGAACATGAATAGACTGGTTATTTTTTGTGGACTGCTATTGGCGTTTGTTTCTTGTGAGACCAAAAAGGAGAGTGGTAGCCTGAAAGACTTAGTACCCTCGTTGGAATCCTTATCTGGAAAATGGGTAGCTGTGGACACCGTGGATATGGAGCCATCCTTAAGAAATTTCAGAGCACAAGCACTCACTAACAACGATATGACTTCTCTAAGTTGGTTTGCTTCTGCTCCTTATTCAGGCGGGTATCATACAGGCACGATGAAAGTAAATGGAGAGACACCATTGGTCACGCATTTCAGGTGGCAACCTCATCAGGCACTGCGAAGATCTGTTGCTGACAACATGGAGATCAATAGTGCTACAAGAATGGTGGTGGATGAGAATTTAATTCTTTGGGAGGTGGAAATAAAAAACACGAGCAGTGAATCTAAGGATTTTAATGTGTCCATCGATCACATTGGTTTTGTAAGCAAGTACCCTGATCAGGAATGGCAATGGTGGTATCCTTATCCTACCTTAAAAGGACAAACCACTACCAGGGACGATGTAATAGAAAACATGAGGGACTTCATTGGTACGGGCAAAACCAGTGTGGAAAAAATGGTTGAAGAGTTGATTGATGGACGCCCCACTAAAACCATGAAGAAGGCCACATGGCCATCTGATCTGGAGGTACTGAATAGTACCAAGTATAAATCAGATACAACACAAGGACAGGTTATTGTTGCTGATACCGAAACCGATGCACTGTCAGGATATGTATTGGTGACGACACCGGATAATTTTTCATTGAGTAATGCGGGTGGTACATCTACCTGGCAGTTTACCTTGGCTCAAAACGAAACAAAAACAATCCGTTTCGCTATGGCTTGGGGAGACGAAGAGAACAGTGTTAGGGAAAGCCTTGATTTAACGACTGCTACTTTTGAAAATAAGTGGGCAAGCATTCAAACAGAATGGGAGAACAGGTGGCAGGAAATATTCAAACCCAACAATACATTACTTTCTGGCGCCTTCCCTGTTCTGGAAACAGAGGATGAAAAAGCAAAGAAAGTGTATTACACCGGACCACTCACGATGTTGTATTTAATGAATACCAATTTACCACAGCATGATAAGGTCTTTTTAACCGGTGGTCCACGATGGGGAGCATCTATTACTTTTTTCTGGGATATCACGGAATGGTCATCCCTTTGGGCTGTGGTTGATCCTGAAATGATGAAAGACCATCTCACTTCATGGGTAAGCATTGATCCCAGTAAACATTTTGGGCAAGATAATTTCAACGGAAAAGGAGTGGGTAATGGTTATTCAGCGAACTATTGGGCCTTATTTCAAATGATGCGTGCTTATCTAACCACAACAGGAGATACAGCTTTTTTAAATCAGGTGATAGAAGGAAAAACCGTACTGCAACACCTGGAGCATTATGCTACCAACTGGCAACGCATCTCTATCTACAAAGAAGGTATGGATGATATATACCGTCTTGCCGATTTTGGCGATGACGAATGGAACCTGTTGGAATGTGTACCTACCTATAAACACATCGTGCCTTCTTTCAACGCAGGCTATATCTGGATGATGAGAGAAACAGCGGATTTCTATGTGCAAGCCGGTGATCAACAACGGGCCGATGAGTTGAGAGGCGAAGCGGAAAGTATGATGAAAAGATTATTGGAGTTGTATGCGGGCAACGGAGTATGGTACAGTTTATACCCTGATGGCCGTAAAATAGAAGTACGCCACTCATTGGATTTTATGTTCCTGGGAAGGTATTTACCCAACGATATTCCATCAGAAATAAAAGACGAGATGATGGATTTCGTTTACCGCGAGCTGATCACTGATCATTGGATGAGAGCGCAATCCATTCAGGATGTAGCTGCTAAAAATTCTGATCGCCCCGACCATGGTCCGTTGGGCGCATTTGATGGCTGGCCTGCGGGCACCATGGATGCATTGGTGCAACTGGGTTATCCTGAAAAAGCATTGGACTTCTATCACGCTATTGAACCTGTCACCCATGAAGGCATTTGGGCGCAAGCCCATGAGATATGGGGAGAAAATAAGTGGGAGAAGAATGGAAAAGTACGAATAGCAAAACGCGGATGGCACAACAGAGAATCATCTGCAGGGATTGGCATGTCGCAGGTGATGCTCAAAAACTTTTTCGGATTTTATCCCTCAGTAGATGGCAATCCGATCAAACCCAACGGGGATTGGAATTTTAAGGGCAAACTCTATCATGTAAAATACAATGGAAAGTATTACACATTGGATGCCAGCGATGGCAAAACTGTAATGATTGAAGAGACTGAATTTAATGTGACGAAAGATTAGTATGAAGAAATTAGTATACCTGTTACTGCTACTTACCATTTCAGCTGGTGCACAGAAGAGACCGGTAGATTATGTGGATGCGATGATCGGAACCCATGACTCGCGATGGATTCAGTTCCCTGGGCCAACCCGTCCTTTCGGAATGGTGAAGCTCAGTCCGGACAATCAGGAATTAGGTTGGAAAGCAGGATACGAGTACAACATCAATAACATTGCAGGTTTTAGTCATCTTCATTCCTGGACGATGGCGGGTTTGTTGACCATGCCCACTACCGGTGCATTGAAAACTATTCCTGGTACTGAAAAAGATCCTGACAGAGGATACCGCTCTCGATTTAGACATGAGAGCGAAAAAGGAGAAGCAGGATACTATACGGTGATGTTGGATGATTATAAGGTGAAAGCCGAATTGACCACGACAAAACGAACTGGGTTTCACCGGTACACTTTTCCAAAATCAGACTCGGCAAGAATCTTAGTGGATTTACTCACCCCTTCTGAATATGGATATGAGATTTCTTATGCGCACATCAAAAAAGTAAACGATAGGGAGATAGAAGGGATGTCGTATCAGCAGGCATTGCGAAAAGCAAACTACAACGAATACATACTCCATTTTGTAATGCGTTTCAATAAACCCTTCGAGTCGATGAACGGATGGGTGAAGGAAGAGATCACAAGAAATACAGATTTCATTTCATCTGGCTTTGGTCATAAAGACGTTGGTGCTTTTATGAATTTCAAAACAGAAGAGGGTGAGCAGATCATGGTGCAGGTGGGAATCTCGTTAGTAAGTATTGAGCAAGCACGATTGAACCTGGAAACAGAATTAAATCCCTTCGATTGGGATTTTGATAAGGTAGTGGAAGACAGCAAAGAAGAATGGAACAAACTTTTGTCCACCATTGAAGTGGAGTCGAAAAACGAAGAACTTAAGACAAAGTTTTATACCAACATGTACAGGGCCTATGCCGGACGTACCACATGGAGTGATGTCAACGGCAAGTACATCGATATGTATGAGAAGGAACAGCAGATGAAAAATCCTGATCAGCCATTGTATGGCAGCGATGGCTTTTGGATTTCCTTTTGGAATTTAAACCCGCTTTGGTCATTGGCTACACCGGAAATCGCCAATAACTGGGCGGTAAGTATGCTGGAGATTTATGATAAGGGAGGATGGCTGCCGAAAGGCCCTACCGGAATTGAATACTCAGGTATCATGGTAGCCTCCCATCAGATTTCATTAATCACCAATGCCTACCACAAGGGAATTAGAAATTTTGACGTAGACAAGGCTTACGAAGCTGTAGTGAAACTTCAAACGGAGCAGGGACACGCACATGATGCTGGCGGATATGTAGGCAATAGAAATTTAAAGGATTACAAAGAGTTGGGCTTTGTTCCGGATGATGCGGGGCCTGTTTCCAATACATTGGCTTATGCTTATGATGACTGGACAGTAGGTCAGTTGGCTAAAGCATTGGGAAAAGAGAAAGATTATAAAACTTTCACTAAGCGTGCCTTTAATTATAAAAAGGTATGGGACAAGGAAGTGGGGTACATGCGCAGGAAAAATAGAGATGGCAGTTGGGCGCACTTCTCTCCTTATGGTGATGTGGCCTGGTTAGGTTCGGGGTATGTGGAAGGGAATGCCTGGCAGTATTCTTATTTCGTACCCCATGATTTAAGTGGATTGATTGAGCTGATGGGGCGCGATGAGTTTAACAATAGATTGGAAAAAGGATTTGAAACATCTGCAGAACATAATTTCAATTCGGAACATTTAGGATCCAATTCATTGGAAGGTATGGGAGTACTTCCAGTCAATCATGGCAATCAACCCAATATGCAGGCACCGTATCTTTTCAATTATTCACAGAAACCGTGGTTGGCACAAAAGTGGGCCAATGAGATCATGGAGAAATATTATGGAAGCAAACCTGTAGGCGGATGGCTAGGAGATGAAGATCAGGGGCAAATGGGAGCCTGGTTTGTGATGAGTGCCATGGGACTTTTTGAAATGGATGGTGGCGCTGCGGTGAAACCGATCTATGAAATAGGCACGCCCAAATTCGATAAGGTGACCATTCACCTTGATCCGAAATATTATAAAGGAGGTAAGTTCACCATTGAAGCTAAAAACGTTTCTGATAAAAATATTTATATCCAGTCGGCAAAGCTCAATGGTAAAGTGTTGAACAAGCCGTGGTTCTATCACGAAGAATTGGTTAATGGTGGGTCGTTGGAGTTTAAAATGGGATCCAAGCCAAATGAAAAGTGGGGATCAGCTGCTGAAGCGGTGCCCCCTTCGTTGAGCAATCTGTTGCCTAAAGCAGAGATCGACTCCATTATAAAATACGATAGGTTCAAGGAGGAGATGGATGAATGGAACCGGGCCATGAAGGCGTATTACTACCATAAGAAGGAGCACTTTGAAACACTGCCCGATACTCCGAATGAAATCATCTTTTTGGGCAATAGCATTACCGATGGTGCAGAATGGTTTGAGTTATTTGGAGGTAATCCCAATATTAAGAACAGAGGGATAGGAGGTGATGATACCGATGGCGTATTGGAAAGATTGGGAGAGGTGACTTCTTCGCAACCTAAAAAAGTGTTTCTCATGATTGGCACGAATGACCTGGCCTATGGCAAATCAGTGGAACATGTAGTAGCGAATCATAAAAAAATTATTGAAAGAATTAGGAAGGACTCCCCCGCAACGAAAATATACATTGAGTCGGTACTTCCTGTGGATGATGCCATTCACTATACCCGACCCAACGCCAGTATTTTGGAAATCAACAAACAACTTGAGGCGTATTGTGAGGAGACTGGAATTACCTATATCGACCTGGTACCCACTTTTGCGGATGAGAACGGAAAACTGAGTAAACAATTCAGTATTGACGGCCTGCATGTGAATGGAAAAGGATACCTGAAGTGGGTAGAAGTGATTAAAAAATTTGTAGACGATAATTGATCGCCATAAGAAAAATATTGCCTGTGCTTCTGGTGGCGTTCCTTTCATGCAAAGAGAGCGACCCTGAAGTGGTGCCTGAACCCATCCCGGAAGAAGAGGAAGAAGTTATACTATGCGAACAAAGCATTTGTTGGGATCAAAGTGTGTATGTATGCAGGGATTCCACCTATATTAATTTATTTACGCAAAGCAAAGGATGGACCGGAGGTGATGCTACCTACTCGGTAGATTTAAAAAATGGTAAGACACTCTGGATGTTTGGGGATACCTTTATCGATCAGGTAAGTGAAGACCGTTCACGTCCTTCGTTCAAATTGATCAACAACTCGTTGGTGCTGCAAGATGGATTGACACTGCAAACCTTTCATGGTGGCACCGCAGTTCAACCCAAAGCATTTGCCATACCGCCAGAAACCAGCGATTGGTACTGGCCGGGAGATGGTACAATAGCCAACGGAAAATTGTATCTCTTTATGCATGGGTTTGGTACGGGTGGTGGCGGAGCCTGGGATTTTTTTAGAACCTCAGTGGACCTGCTCACCATCAATCCGGAAACAATGGCGATTGAAAGCAACGTCCGGTTGTTTGATGACCCTGTTATTTCCTGGGGAGCTAACATCATGGAAGACACAGACTACACCTATATATATGGTGTGTTGTCCAATAGTTCAGGGAAGAGTTTGTATGTGGCACGAACCAATGAGGATTTATCGGTAGCATGGGAATACTTTGATGGTAATACATGGAGTACAAACCCATTGGATGCAGAATCTCTTTTCACGGGAGTGTCGGAACAATTCTCGGTGTTCAAAGACGGAGATGTTTATTACTTCCTTACTCAGAATAATATTTTTGGTAAACAAATCAGCCTTTATAATGCAAGTGCACCTACCGGACCATTTGAAGATGGTAAGATTGTGTACTGCACTCCGGAAACAGGTGGTGATATTTTTACCTACAATGCATTTGCCCACGATCATGTGTATAGCGACTCACTGTTGGTATCGTATAACATCAACAGTTTTGATTTTAATGATTTATTCGAGAGTGCAGATAACTACAGACCCTACTTTGTAAGGATAGGGGGATGGCGAAAAAATTAATGGATAGCTATGTTTAGAAAGTATTACAGCCTTTTCTTACTTGTCGTCTTGGTAGCGTGTGCGCCACAAACCAGTAAGGAAATAGATGAGAAAATTTTGGCTTCCCTTGGTGAAAAATATAAGCAGGAGTTTTCGGAGATGGCGGAGGCTTTCAACACGCAAACTAAAGAAGACACAACTCATGTGGCGGCTTATGTTGGCTACGCAGAATCTCAAATCCTTTTATATGTATTTGGTTATGTACCACGGGCTGAGTCGGTAGAAAAGGCAAGATTCGCTTTTGAACAAGCAAGAAATTTAGATCCACAAAATACCGATGTGCTGAGATTGTCAGGAATCATCCACTTTCTGGACTGGAACTGGATGGAAGCTGAAGTAAATTTTCAACAAGCAATACAACAAAACCCTCAAGACCTGAGTGCACGGCATTGGTATTCCTTATGGCTATCGGCTATGGGAGATTTTGAATCGGCTATGGCACAGTCAGATACTATTATGGCAATGGATACGGAAGATCAGTTTTTAGTGGGTAGAAGTTCATTGTTGTATTTCCAATATCGCTTTGAAGAAATGAAGCCTTTGATGTTGAAAAACATCCAACAAAATCCTGACGTTCCCTGGGGGTATGATTGGTTGGGTATGGCCTACAATGGTTTAGGCGAACACCACGATGCATTGGAAACATACTTCAAAGCCTTTGAACTCTCTGACGGAACGGTAGAGGTGGGTGCAGGGTTGGGACACGCGCTGGGTCAGGCGGGTGAAACGAAGAGAGCAAAACAGATGGCAGACTATTATGAAGAAGCGGCCATGGATCATTACCTGCCTCCGGTACAACGGTCTTTTATTCACTTAGGAATAGGTGAGCACGACAAGGCGCTGGACTTATTGGAACAAGCCTATAATGAACATTCGTGGTTCCTGATATTTATGCAAATAGAACATTGGTATGATCCCATCAGGGAGGAACAACGATTTATTGATATTATGCAACGAATGAATTTTCCGAAGTAATGATGAGAACAATAACACTACTTTCTATAGTAATAAGCCTGGTGCTGAGTTTGTCGGGTTGTACTTCTTCGAAGGAGCAAGCCGAAAAACCATTGGCCGATACCCTGATTCATTTCTCAACAACTGCTGCACCAGAATGGACGGACATGTTTTATAGAAAAAACGGATGGTTTGGTGCTGACGGAATTTTTGAGATGACGCTAAATGGAGATGAGTCCATCGGAGCGGGAAGCAGGGATTCTGTACTCATGTATTTTTCTGATACCATGACAGGAACAGTATTGGGTGACACCGCTGTTGATGGTTTTAAAATGATCAACAATTCTTTTGCCTGGGTAACAGGAGTAAGTCCTTCAGAAGAAACGGTCAACATTTTTTATAACCAAAGTGAGAAAGGTGAGCCACTCAATTATTTCGAACCCAACACACCCAACACACAGCCTGGCGAGTATTACTGGTTTGGTGATGGCTTTGTCAATCAGGAAGACAACAACTCGATCAACATTTTTGGATACAGGGTGTATGACAAGAGTAAAGCATCATGGGATTTTGAAACGCGGGGCGTTACGTTGGTCACCATTCCTGCAGGGGCTCCATTCAGTGAACATACGCAAATCGACATGCCACTTTTTATGGATATCGATAGTGTTGGAATAGGAACGTTTGGCTCTGGTATCTATGTCAATACCACAGAAGCTGGAGCGCCAGACCCTGATGGTTTTTTGTACATCTATGGATTACTCGATCCCAATAAACAACTGGTAGTGGCACGGGTAAAACCGGGCAGCATCAAAGAGATGGAAGCATGGCGATTTTGGAATGGTGAAGAATGGGTGGAAGACATTAATGAGGTGAAACCTGTCACCGATCGTGTTTCCAATGAAGTAAGTTTAACCCCTTTGAAAGATGGAAGGTACCTGCTGGTTTTTCAGGCAGATGGCATTGGAGAGTATACTGCTGTACGAATTGGAGCAACTCCTGTAGGCCCATTTGGCCCGCTTCAACACATATGGAAAGTTCCTGAAGTGACAGATCCGCCAGGAATTATCCCTTACAATGCAAAGGCACATCCGGTACTGTCATCAGACAATCGTCTGCTTATCAGTTACAACACTATCTCTGCTGATTACTTTAATGATATCTTAAAGCATCCCCATATGTACCGTCCACGATTTTTCTGGTTGGAGATCAACGAATGATTAAAAAGGGAATCTTCTTTTTGATACTTATTGGCTTAGCAACATTAGTTGCCTGTAGCGAGGAGGAGCCATGCATAGGCGTCAATTGGTATTATGATGAAGACGGAGATGGAGTAGGAAGGTTGGACTCTGTTGTATTTCAGTGCGAGCAACCGGAGTCTTTTGTAAGAAACGGAAAACTGGAAGAGGATGAGCCCGAAGAACCTACAGTCTCACCATTGGTTCCATTCGTTTTCGAGTATGGTGTACAAAAAGCATTTTACCATAAGCAGACTGAATCGCCCTATGGGTTTTATTTATACACACCACCCCAGTACGATTCTACAACCTCCAACACGTTTCCGCTTTTGGTTTATTTACACGGACTGGGTGAAAGAGGCCGCAGTGATATTTCTCAGAGTGATTTGATTCGGGCCAGATGGAATGGGCCGCCCATGCTGATCCATAAAGGGGAATGGAATGTTACCCATCCTATGATTGTAGCCACACCTCAGACCGGTGGGATTTGGAGTGCATCTCAGTTGCATCGGTTCATCGAGTTTCTCATGAGCGAACTCCATATAGACCAAAGCAGAATCTATATGACAGGATTAAGCATGGGAGCCAACGGATGCTTTAACTATGTATCAGGAAAAGGTGAGGAAGCTTATACGGCAGCAATCGTTCCCATCGCAGGTTGGGGCGACCCCGCTACGGGGAGTCAGTATGAAGATGTGGCGGTATGGGCTTTTCACGGAGCCGATGACGATGTGATTGATGTGCAGTCTTCCCTGGATATGGTCGAAGCGATTAATAATGCCACTCCTCAAACAACAGCAA
Source organism: Cyclobacteriaceae bacterium (assembly GCA_039971015.1). GTDB lineage: Bacteria > Bacteroidota > Bacteroidia > Cytophagales > Cyclobacteriaceae > ELB16-189. The sequence continues at coordinate 297,664 of JBDVKV010000004.1, read as the reverse complement.
AACTCACCATCTATCCGGGCGTGATGCACCCCTCCTGGGCGCAAACTTATGATGGCACAGGGATGGGCACCGAAAGCCCCGACTACGACCCCTTCGATATCAACATCTACGATTGGATGTTCCAGTTTCAGAGGGAGTGATGTTGTAATGGGGCGACTGCCGAATTAGACGTCTTTTACAGAGTTATCTGTATTACATCTCCATACTCCTCACTATAATCAAAGTCTACCTCCACTACGATAATATAACTTCCTGTTGGAAAATCTCCTGGTATCGTATAGGTAAGTTCGGTGCCATCTCCATTGGGTATGGCAGTGCGTACCACAGTTGCCCCTGATATAAAAGGAATAAAGTTGATATTGGTGAATGCTCCTTCTTTTTTTAGATTTTGACCAGTAATGGTTATGGTCTCACCTCGAGCATAGCTGAATTTGTCCAAACTGGTAATAACAGGTGTTGTTGATGGTGCCGTTACTGTTATGGTTGAGATGGAATTCCCAGTCTTATCATTAGAGGTGACACTAAGCGAGTAATTGCCGGCCTCTGTGTCAATGGGTACAGTCACCTCAATGGATGTAGAAGACTCAGAAACTATAGTTAAGGTTTTACTGCTTCCTGTTTTATTAAGTTTTACAATATTACCGCTCTCCGCGAAGTACTCACCGGTGATGATCAGGTTTTGACCTCTCTCTACCGTACTCTTATCTATGGATTGTATTTCAGGGGTAGGAACTGAAACAGTTAGGGTTTGATTCAAAGTATACTCAAATCCATAAATAGTTAACTTTATCATGTAATTTCCGGGGAGAAGGTCTTCTGGAATAAGAAATCCAATTGCGGTATCATCGAAAACTACGAAAGTAGTGATATCAGTCGTTGTGGTTGTACCCGTATTGATAAAGGTTACTATTATTCTAGAGGCATCTGTACCAAAGTCATCACCTGTTATCAGAACATAGTCCCCTTGCTCAAACGTTGTACTACTTAACAGGTTTAGGGAGATCGTTGAATCAAGGGCAACAGTCACCATATAGTTTTGCTTGGATCCATCTGGTGCTGTAACCTCATATTGGACGGGATTAGTAAAATCTTGTACGGTGCCTGAAGCAGGAAGAACGAAAGCATGCTCAGATACGGTGATATTAGGTGCCAGTGCATTTATAGCGATTTTTGGAACTGTTACAGAGATGGTTTTATTGGTTTCATTAATGGTTCCAAAGACACTGGGTGTAATACTTCGGAATGAAAAAGACAGAATTTTCTTTTCGGAGCTCTTGACCTCCGGTGTGGTTGGTGGGGTAGCCGGACTTGGCGCTGGTTCATCGCTTTTGCAGGAAATAAGACAGGTGGCGATAAACAGGGATAGGCAGAAGTATTTATTCATAAGAGTAGCGTTTACCTGATACAGACTCCTGTCAAAAATGAATAATTATTTGATATTTTCACCTGAGTCTTTTCTTTGAAAGTAGACAGCTATGTAAGGTTTTGGAGAAGCCTGTAAGGGTTGTAATTCCATCAGGTTTACCTGATAAAGGCCTTTCTGAATATAAATTTTGAGGTATTTTCCCTTACTCCCAGCTCGGGTCAAGGTCATTCTTTGACAGAAAAAGGCTATTAATTAATCTTAAGAAGGTGTAAGGAAAAAGCAATATTTGATAGATATTGGTTAAATCCTATTTTATATATTGAGTTAGGTAAAATCTATAGAATTGGGTTTAAAGGGTATCATAGGACTTTTATTTGTTATTGGTTTGGGATTATCGACCACCCTAAGCTTGGCGCAAAACCTTGAATCCATTGGTAAAGAGAATCCTGTGACTGTCTCTGGAGGAGTGTCTGCAAGCCAGATATTTTACACAGCAGATGGAATTGAAAGCAGGCGTGACCCGTATTCCTACTTCCTTACGGGCAATTTGAACCTTTCATTGTACGGTTGGAATGTTCCTCTTTCCTTTGCCTTGTCCAATCAAAACCGGTCTTTCCAGCAACCATTTAACCAGTTTGGACTTCATCCCACTTACAAATGGATTACAGGGCATTTTGGTTACGCCAATATGAGTTTCTCACCCTATACGCTTTCTGGTCATATTTTTAGAGGGGCAGGTGTAGAGTTAACCCCTGGAAAATTTCATTTCAGTGCCATGGTTGGTCAGTTGCAAAGGGCTGTTCCTGTGGATACCATCCGAAACACCGTTCCGGCATTTGAACGAAATGGCTTTGGGTTCAAAACGGGTTATCGAGATGGTGGCAACTTTGCAGAGTTATCTGTTTTTCATGGGGAGGACGATCAGAATTCACTCGACTATATACCCAAGGATAATTCATTGATGCCAGAAGAAAACCTGGCGATTGGATTATCGCTAGGAAAGACGCTATTTGAGAAGTTTAATGTTCAACTCGACTATGGTAGCAGTGCCATCACCCGTGATATACGTGATGAGGAAGGAAATGGACGCACTCCATTCTCATCAATAGGTGGACTGTTTACTCCTCGCCTTTCTACCTCTTACTATAGTGCCTATAAATTGGGAGCAAATTACAACGGGTCTTCTTACTCATTGGGTATCGGCTATGAACGCATTGACCCGGGATACAGAACTCACGGGGCCTACTATTTCAACAATGACTTGGTTAACTACACGGTTAACGGAACTACTTCTTTTTTTGATAGCAAGTTAAGTGTAAGCGCCAATATGGGTATTCAAAATGATAATCTGGACGGAACCAAAATAAGCACGATGCGAAGATTTGTTGGAGCAGTCAATGTCTCATACTCGCCCATGGAAAGGTTGTCGTTCTCATCATCGTATTCCAACTTTCAGTCATTCACTAATATAAGGTCACAATTTGTTGACATCAATCAACTCACACCCTATGATAACCTGGATACATTAAAGTTCACTCAGATTACGCAGAGTATTAATGTAGGGGGAAACTATAGCCTTAAAGCTACCAAGGAGCAAAGACAGTTCATATTTATTAACGTTTCTGTTCAAGATGCGGCTGAAAAACAAAGTCAGGTTGCTGAAAATAGCGGGTCGCAGTTTTATAATGTTAACACTTCCTATTCGCTCAGCTTTATCCCCACCAACCTCACGCTATCCTTTTCTTATAATATCAATCAAAACAAAATCCCCAACATGGATTTATTCACGCATGGCCCTACGGCCTCTATCAACAAGGCGCTTATGGAAAGGAAGCTGAGATTGACGTTAAGCACATCATACAACTCCACTTCACTGGAAGGGAAGAACCAGAATAGTGTGACAAACATCAGAAGCAATGCCTCTTACCTGCTTGCCAAGAAACACAACTTTGGTGTAAGCATGATGGTGGTGAACCGCAGTGCAGCAGTAGAAACAGGACCCAGCAAATTCACAGAATACACAGGCACATTGAGTTATAGTTATTCATTTTAGTAATGAAAATAGGGAAACATAATACGCTTTTCGGAATCGCTGTACTGCTGGTATTCACTTTAACTATTGATGAATCTTTTGCGCAATACGACTCTGCTCAAAATCAAATAAAGGTATTGGCCAGGCCCTCGCTTGATTCTATCGTATTGCGATGGGCCCCGGTAAATGTGGATGTATGGATTCAAGGGAATAGAGATGGATATGTGGTGGATCGCTATACATTGGTGCGTGATGGTCAAATTGTTAATCCTCCAGAAAAGAAACAATTGACTGGTTCAATTAGGCCATGGACTGAAGAACAATGGGAACGACTGGTCAATCAAAATAAATATGCGGCTATTGCTGCTCAAGCTTTGTTTGGAAGTGAGTTTGAGCTAACCACAGAAGGAACGGATGTTTTTCAAATTGTAAACAAGGTTCAGGAAAATGAAATGAGATACTCTTTTGCTTTGTATGCGGCTGATCTTTCTATTCCAGTTTCGATTGCGTTGGGACTGCGGATTACAGACAAGGATATCCGCCAAGATGAAAAGTACCTGTATCGGATTTTGTCCATTCATCAAGGTGATACTATTTATGGGAGCATTTTTCAGGGCCCAGAAGAGTATGAATTACCTAATCCATTGGATTTTACTGCAACATTTGAAGGTTCGATTGTCTCTCTGAAATGGGATCAGTCCTATCATCGGGGGATCTACACGGCCTATGTTGTAGAGCGATCTGATGATGGAGAAAACTTTGTACCCATTTCAGATGATGCCATGGTGACATTGAGTAATGAAGATCAGCCAGAATCCCGCTATCAATACGCCACTGATTCTATTCCGAACAGCAATAAAGAGTTTAAGTATAGAGTGCGGGGCCTGACTCCTTTTGGAGAATTAGGGCCGCCATCTGAATCTATTTCGGGAAAAGGTACTGCAATGATTACTGATGTGCCTTATATCCGTAGTGATGAGACCCCGGATAATGAGGTGATTAATCTCCATTGGGAATTTCCAATTGAATCCGAGAATGGTATAAAAGGATTTGAGGTGCGTAGGAGTACATCCCCCAGAGACAGACCGACTTTGATCAATAAGAATATTTTAGCTCCTTCGCTGCGTACCTATCAGGATAAGACCCCAGATAAGAATAACTATTATCAAGTGGTTGCCATCACTTTCTCGGGCGAAGAATTTAAATCACCCCTTCACTTAGCACAATTAATTGACAGTATCCCTCCAATGCCCCCAACAGGATTGACCGGAAAAGTAGATGAGAATGGTCAAGTTTCCTTTACATGGAAACCAAATGTAGAGCCAGATATATATGGGTATCGAATCTATCGCAGCAACAACGTAAGAGCTGAGTTTTCACAGATTACTGTCGAACCTATTGCCGGTAGCACCTTTATCGATAGCCTAAGTTTAAAGACATTGGACAGGTTTATTTACTATCAGGTTATGGCCATTGACAGGAGTCAAAACCACTCTGCGTTATCGGAAGTGTTGACCCTAGAACTTCCAGATCAGGTGCCACCTGTGTCTCCCGTTTTTCTGCCGGTTACTGCAAGCAAGGACGATGTAGTACTTCAATGGCTACCAAGCAGCAGTGATGACGTGGTGCGTTACGATGTATATTACCAACTGCCCAATGATAAAACTTGGAGCAAGCTACAATCGATTGATCATACACCTGATAGTGTATTTACGTGCATCATTTCGGATTTGAATGAGGGTCAGAAAATAAATTTTACGGTATTGGCTATTGATCGGGCAGGATTGGAATCGAAACCAGCAAGTCCTATTAGTGCAGCCCGGCTAATCAGCGCGGTAAAGCCTCCTGTAAAAGTGGATGAGCCAGAAGTAGATCGTTCTGAAAAACAAATCCTACTAAAGTGGAACTATGATCAGAAAGGAGTAAACCAATATCAAATTTATAGAGCTAAAGAAGGAGGGGCCAATCGACTGTATAAAACCTTAGAGGGTTCAGCCCAATACTTTGTAGACAAAGAACTCATGATGAACTCTGTTTACAGTTATCAAGTAGTGGCGGTATTTTCTTCAGGAGCAAGATCTGCTTTTAGTGAAAAAATTGTAGTGAATTATTAATGACCAAAACCAAAATCATATGAGAATAAAATATTTATTTCTATGCATGGCATCATGTATGGTTAAGCTTTCTCTTGCTCAAGAAGCTGGTGATAACCAATATCAAGGTACCATAGTAAATCTTGATGGTACAGAAAGCCAGGGTGTTATTGAGGCCAATCTTCAATATCCATGGGTAATTCAGAAACATATTCGTTTTTTTGATGCCAGTCTATTAGAACAAGAAGATAGGGTAAAGCTAAAGGATAAGCCTAAGCTTGATGCCAAGGATTTATTGGGTTTTAGATTTGAGGACAAGGTGTATGAATCTCATAAATACGCAGATCTATCCGCTCTTGGTCCTAAGGCACTTGGTGCCAATTATTTCTTCGAATTGGCTGTGGATGGCCCCATTAAGCTTTATAAATTCTATGACACTCCTCCGACAGTAATGCAAGGAGATCCCGAGACTATTTACACGGAGCTTAGAAATAATCCACATTTATATATAAGGAAAGGAGACGAAAAAATTGATGTCTTGTCAACTTCTAAATTAGAAAAGTTTATTTCAGATTCCCCGGAGATATGGGCAAAATATGATAGGGGAGAATATGGTAATAAGTTAGAAGATGATGGTGGAAAAAAGTCTAAGCTGGGTAAGTTAATCAATAAGGCGATGAACACTCCATCCATCGATGCCTATGTTTATAAGGTAGTCAATGAATACAATACTTTAATGTCAAGCAAATGAGAACAGTTCTAAAGATCAGTTTGATCATATTGCTTACATACGCTGCTCAAGCCCAGAACATTGACTTTGAGTCACAGCGAACTACCTTCTATCGCTACCCCCTTCATCCATTGGATAAATCCCTAAAGACTTATTCAGTGTCCATCCAGGAGTTGGGTTCTTTTCTGGATAAACAGCAAAAGGATACGTTGCTTGAGCGCGCTATGGTTTTGCCAGGGTTCGAAAGGGTAAAGGCCGGAGGCGATGTTCAAATTGAGTTGATCATGAATCCACTCTCAATTAATAACAAGGAACTAAAAGATGAGCCTAGAACCAACGAAAAAGATGGTGTGAAGACAACCTTTCATCAGTACTGGTATGAGATCAGTTATAATTTTCCAACACGCATAAGGCTACTGGCACGTGGGGAAGTAATAACGGAACAGGATTTGCCTGGTTTCTATACAACCCAATACTACCCACAAAATAGAAACTCGCTAACTGCTATTCAAAAAGAATATGACAATGATTTCCATTTCAGGAATGTACTCCTTGGAAAACGCCTGGATGAAAGAAAAAGAGAAATTCGCGACTGGCTGTTCAGTAATTATGGATATGGTTTTGAGGGACGCGTAATCGATGTGGCAACAGTAAAAGATAAAAAAGGGGAGTATCCCGATATATCCAAAGGATTATCATTAATGATAGCCGCCATTAAATCCACTGATCAAAAGAAAGATTACATCGATGAGAACTTTTCAGATAAACTGAAGCAGGCAATTGCACTTTATGAGAAGGAGCTCAAGGAGTTTAGTCCTGATAAAAAAGCACGGATTAATGAAAAGGTGAAAAATATGCTCCACTTCAATATTGCACTCGCACAATACCTCATGCGTGACTTCGATGAAGCAGAGCACAGCTTGACCTTAGTGAATCCGGATATTCGGGGTCTGCACTCGAATCCTTACCGGTTAAAGGAAGACATACAAGATACCCGAATGAGATTGGTGGCCAATGGATTAATGAAAGGGGAATTGCCACCTCCAATGCCAAAGCCTCAACCAGTTGAAGTGAGCGCACCCAAACCCTCAACTAAATACCGTGATTACATCGTGTTTGTTAATGGGGATACTGTGGATGTTCAGTTTGTGATGCCTTCGCGCGACCTGATGCCTTATGGTGATTCGTTATGGCTCCAAGATCGAGTGATTGTAATCGAAGACGAGAAGAGTATTGAAATCCTTGCCAAAGATATTATGGCTTATTCTTTTCAAGGTGTAGATAGGGAGACCTATAGCAAGGTAGTGGATACCAGTACCATGCCATTTACAATAGAATACAGAATGTGCCAACGAACTGCTACAGGAACTATTTCATTGTATAGATGCCACGAGGTGGCCACCAGCTTTAGCGACCCCAGTAAGAAATTCGTGAAGTCTGTACCCTACTATAAAAAAGGAGACAAGTTTGAAGTGGCTGTGTACGGAAACTTTAATCGAGGGGTGTCCAAATTGGTATCGGACTATCCTGAGCTTTCAACACGTGTTAAAAACGGAGAGTTTATGGAGGGAGATTTAGTGAAGGTTATAAATGAATATAATGCGTGGGCGAAACAATAGGACTTGGGTACTATGACTTAGGGATTAGGGTTGGGACTTAAGGACTTAGGAGTTAGGGTTGGGAATAATTATTTAATGATAAAAGGAGATGATACAATCATTGGAAGACTTTAAAACCTATAACCAGGCAATGCAGGTTGGGGAGGAAGTTTGGAAAATAGTAAGTGGCTGGGATTCTTTTTTGAAAGATACATTGGGAAAACAGCTGGTTAGATCAGCCGACTCTATTGCTGCTAATTTATCTGAAGGTTTGGGGAGGTATCACATAAAAGAAACCAGAAACTTCAGCTTCTATTCAAGAGGATCGCTCTTTGAAACAAAAACATGGCTTGCAAAAGCATATAATCGAAAATTTATTACAAAGGAATTATTCGAAAAACTAACCAACGACTTAGAAGTAATAGGGAAGATGCTAAATGGGTATATCAAAACACTGGACAGGAATAATATTGTCAATGAGTCAGATGAAATTTATGGAGACTTATAATTAAGGACTTGGGACTTAGGAATTAGGAGAGAACTCCAAGTCCTAAGTCCTAAGACCTAATTCCCAAGTCCTAAAAAATAACAATGAGAAAGGAATGGAACATAACACTGATTATCATCTTCGCACTTGCGATCAGTTCCACTATGGCCCAAACCTTCCCCGTCCGCGTTACACCCATTCTTACTCCACCTTACACACCCTTCCTTTCTGATTATATAGATCCGGGAGCAGAACGACTGACCATCCAGATAATGCTCAACGACCTTACTGTTACTGAATTTAGAACTAAGCTAAGAATGACCATTGAGGGGGTTGGTATCACCATTACCTCCAATCCAAATTATATTCCTCCTCCAATTTCATTACAGGGTGGTGTGCCGCAACTTATTTATGGCTCGGACATTGCAGACTATTTTAAGATGTCCAATATGGTTTTTCAGGGATTGAGCCCCAATGAGGTGCAAAAAAATGGCGGCAGGTTGCCAGAAGGTATCTACCGCATTTCGTTTGAAGTATTGGATTACAACCGCAATACCGTGGTGTCCAACAAAGGGAGTGCCACTGCCTGGATGATTTTAAATGATCCGCCATTCATTAACCTACCGGTCAACAATGCCAAGATCAAACCATTGAATCCTCAAAATATTGTTTTCCAGTGGACCCCAAGACATAGAGGTTCTCCCAATGCAGCGTTTACTACGGACTATTATGTGAGGTTGGTAGAGATTTGGCCTGCAGGAAGAAATCCTTTTGATGCTATCAATACGACTCGACCTATTTTTGAAGCTACCACTTCAGCCACCATGCTGGTATATGGTCCAGCGGAAACTCCTTTGGTTTTAGGTAGGGAATATGCTTTACAAGTGAGGGCGCGAGACACTGATGGAAGGGATGTATTTAAAAATAATGGATACAGTGAGGTGGTGCGTTTTATTTATGGTGATGAATGTCCCATGCCGTCTGGGTTGATTGCCGATGACATTAATGTTTCAAAGGCCCGTATGCGCTGGCAGGGCAGTGGGCAGAACTCTGATTATTTGTTGCGCTACCGCGAAAAGAAAGAAGGGGCAAGATGGTTTGAAGAGAAAACCAACCAATCTTATTACAATGCAAACGGGTTACGCTCAGGCACTACGTATGAATATACATTGGCGGGTGAATGTGATATCTACCAAAGTGAATACACAGGGATACAGTCTTTTACAACCCTGGCAGAAAATCCCAATGAATTTGTTTGTGCGGATCCCAACTCAGTGCCACCACCCGATGGAAGCCCACCGTTGCCAGTCTTATTGACCAATGATTTTATTTATGCTGGGGGATTTGATGTAGTGGTGAACAAAGCAACGGGAAGTAACGGACGATTTAGCGGGGAAGGACTTGCTGTAGTGCCCTGGTTCAACAGCGCCAAAGTGCGCGTGACTTTTGAAAACATTGGCGTGAATACCAGCTACCAACTGACAGCAGGTGAAATTAAATCTGTATGGGATCCGAACAGCAGATCCATGTTCGTGAATGAAAAGACCATTGCTGAGGAAGGTGGGCCTTCCAATGCATTCGACAGCGATATACAAACTTTTGAACCTGACACTGCCATTGTTGTAGCCGGAATCATTCTCTCAGCTTATAATGATCCTGATGGTAATGTGGTGATTCAAACCAATGAAGGAAGCACCGTATTACCCAAGGGAACCAGTTACGCCATTTCTGATGGAGCAGGCAACGGATACATCGTGGACAAAGAGGGCAACATTAAAAAGACAACGGCTACCGATGCACTGGCAGCAGGGGCCAAGGCCAATCGTGAATACAGCACGGACCCGAACTTGAAAGTAAGCTTCGCCAGAGCCGGTAATACACAGTATGGTTTTGATGAACCGCAAACTGTGTTGTCCCAAAACTACCAGCAAACTGAAAATGGAGATAAAGTAGCCTGGAAAGCCTTGGCCACAGGATTTACAGACAACGTAGTTGCAGCCTCTCAAGGAGTAGGAGATATAGGAAAAGCCACCTTTAAATTAGAGCCCAACTCCCAAGCCCTAAATCCAACGATTGCTGGAACGGGACAGGGAACCCTAACACTGACTGGAGGTGGAGATGGAGTGGTGAACGAACTACTCGCCTACTACCCCAACCCAGATACATCCAAAATAGATTTGGTTGCGGGTAAGTTGAATGTAGTAAGCTATAACCTTGTAAATAAAAATCTGGTTTTGATCACGGTAAATACTACAACCACTTCCCTTGAGACAGATGGTTTGCAAACCGAGCTCAACAGTATATACAACCAGGGGGTAGTGCAGTGGACGGTAAATTCCACACAAAGTATAAATGTAAATGGGATAGACGAAAGTGCATTGGATGATGGAGGCAGTGGTTTATTGAGCAACTACACGGAGGACATGAAGAAAATACTGCGTGCCTACACAACAGATCATACACTTGATGCAAATACCTATTATTTGTTTCTGGTAAAGAACGCTACCAGTAAATCCAAGCTGGGCTACATGCCACGCAAGAAGCAGGCAGGTTTCATTTTTGTGGACGCTCATAATAATGCAGATATAGTGAAAACCATAGCGCACGAACTGGGACATGGTGCCTTTCATTTGAAACACACTTTTAGCGAATACCCTTCCTTATCTCAAGGCGTAACCGAAAACCTGATGGACTACCCCGCCAAAACCCGCCTCGACAAATGGCAGTGGGATCATATTCACAATCCTGAAGCAGTGTTGGGGTTGTTTGAGGGGGATGATGAAGGGGCTAGTATTTGTTCCTGGTGGTATCGCAATGTAACGAGTAACATATGGCCAAGTGAATCAGATAAAGTACTGGAAGGTAAAGCTCCTTTGTTTAATCATGTTAGTCAGAATTTTGAATATTACTTTGCGACTTCTCAAACGGACAATAAAGATATTGTCGGACATACTGGTTGGTCAATCAGAAAATCCTCTTTCATTAAAAAGAACAATCTGACTCTGGTTGAGCGTGTGATAAAGAAATTCATTGAACAACCTGAACCTTCCTTTGAGTTAGCTAACAAAGGTGTTTTCTTAAGCGAATACACCATTGAGGGAAAGAAATATCAAGTAGCAGCATACAGTGAAAATCCAAATGTGGATTTAGAGAAAATACAAGTCGATGGGTTATGTGCATTGGTGGATAATAAGACTGTAAAAATTATTTTAGAAGATAGTTATATTTTGATATCTTTTTTTAAGAATAAAGAATTGCAGATGACTTTGCAAGTTTTGGCTAGTGCAGATATGGATGCTAAGTTATGGTTGAAGTACATGGGAATATTGATAGAGGGACCTACAATTACCGAGCAAATAAAGGCTTATTGGAATGGCCTATTGACAAACACGGCTGATGATGAGGAGTCAGAAGAAATATTCCTTGACAATGTGCAGTATGTAAGTCAATTTGATGAGAGTGTTTTCGGACTATGTATTGGCTGTTGGACGAACAGCTGTTGTAGACGAGCAACTGAATATATGTTGGGAAACACGAACATCGCGAATTGCACAGATAACACCATAGCGTCAACTGCACCATATATGACAGTAACGGAAAAAATTATTACGGCTTCGTTTACAAACACCACGGCTACATACACCACTTCTACTTACAATTCGGCTACCTTGAATAGCAATTTAACGAATGCACAGGCAGCAAGTGATTACATGAAAGAAAGACTTGATGTTGGTAAGGCGGTTTTGATAGGAGTACACTACACAAACGGAACCTCCACTCCTCCAAACAATTCTAATAGAGCAACACGCCATTTTATGGTGGTAGTAGGATATGGAATGGAGGGGCAAGATATTTATTTTAGATTTTACGATCCTGGGCGAAGTATTGCATACCAAGCAGATGCCACTTCACCTAATAATAAATTAATTTTTAAGTCAAACACAGGTTTTATACAAGGTAGTTACTTTAATAAAACATATACACTTACTGAGGTTTCAAAAACAAATCAATAACATGAAGATATTAACATTATTGATCGTCCTAACGCTGATTATAAGCACTGGTTGTACGCAAACATCGACTTACGCTAATTTTATTAATTCGTTTCCACAGGCAAGTTCTAATTCGATTCTACAGTTTGGAGTAGTGGTTGGGACAGGATCAAATATGACGAAAAGGGAAGCGTTGGAATATGTGTATGACAACGATTCAACGAAGTTGTATTGTAACCAGAAAATCTTCAACATGGAGACAGAAAAAGTAGAAGGAATATCAACAGAATTATACCTTCCTCAAAAATGCCTACTAATTGAGACTAGAAAATTTATAATTATTGGCTACTCTTCATTTGAATGTGAAGACCCAAACAAATTTCTAAAACAATTTTTAACCTTGAATATTATTGATGCCTCAAGCTTGCAAATTACTGATTCATTATTGGTTTACAAAGGGAATGACTATGGCTGGGAAATCACGGGTTTACTCAATCTTAAAAACAATAAAATATTTGTCCTTAATGAGTTTGGGAAAAGAATTTCAAATGCTCGAGGTCTTATTTATAAAATTAATGAAGATTTGAAATTTGAAGTTGTAATGGAGCAAAGTGGCATTGAGAACATGACTAATGATCTTGAGGAAGATTTAAAATTGCTTGGGTGGGAAGAAGCATTTTTAAATTAGTTACAAAATACGGAAGTCTTTTAGGTCTGGGTGTTGGTAGGATGCGTAGGACCCCCAAACTGGCGCAAGTCTTCAGGATGTGGGCGGGAAAGCGGGAGACTTGTGCCTGGTATTATATACACTTAATAAAATGGAAGATAAAAATGAATGAGCATCAAGTAGAAATTTCGAAATCCGGATGGATGCTACTTTGTGACTTATGTTGGTGTTGAAATAAAAGAACTTTTGAGATAATCATATGTATAAGATTGGTTATAAATAAAAAGGTAATGAGTACTAAGAGAAAAGTAATAAATGCCTCAATATATCTGAATGGAATAATATTGTTGATTCTCTTTTTTCCATTTACTGGATTTTCCCAATCCACCCCTCAACACATCCAAACCTATGTTGAGCAACTTCACCAGTCCCATTCAGTTGCTGCTCCCTCAGCGCTAAGAGAAGAAAAGAATGCTAAAGAAGTAATTGAAATCGCTCATCAATATTTCAGTGACACCCTGTCTCGGGTAAGAGCAAAAATGTATGGTCTTGTAGGAGAGGCAGGAGTAAATGCGAAAGATCAAAGCCTGCGGCAATTGGCTGTCGAGCAACTGGTAAAAGCTTCAGCTGATTTTGAAAATCTGGATTTGTTATTATCAAAACTATCGGTTTTCAAAAAATCAGACTTTACTCAAGCTTCATGTGATATACTTGTAGTTCTGTTTAGGAAGAAACCTCCTTATTTGGATCAATTGGCTCGTTTGGTGGGCTCATTACAAATGACATCTCTCAAGGATGACCTAATGGTCTTGTCGGGTCCAGCCACCAGCTACCAACGCATCCGCTGGGCAGCACTGCTTGCTTTGGCACGTATGGGTGACGCGGAGGCTACTCAGTCAATGATGAAACGAGTGCAAAGGTTACCTGTCAATGATGATGTGGTGTATGAGGTGTTTCCTGATCTGATTTACACCCGGCAACGTCAAGCTATTGATTACCTCATCGTAGAACTCAAAAATGATGAAAAGAAATGCACTACTGCAGATGCTGAAGATGAAACTCCTATCACCTGCGCTTACCGCATTATGGAATTACTCTCTCCCGTTATTGAAAAATATCCACTTGAGGTTGATGCGAGTGGCGATATTAAAACAAAGGATTATAAGAAGTCATTGACAACAGTAAGGACTTGGTTCGAAAAGAATAAGGATTATGGAATGATACAAGGGAATTAGGACTTAGAAATTGGGACTTAGGGATTAGGTGAACCCCCAAGTCCTAAGTCCCAAGACCTAAAAAGTCCAAGACCTAAAAAAATAAGTAATGCGTAAAATACCTACCATACTACTCTTAACCATACTACATGGCCATTTGGTATTGGGAAACTCTATTACCAATGATTCAACCTCGAGAAGCCTTGCTGTTCCTATAGTAAAAGATATCAGCTCTGAATACCGTACTTTCCCTGAGCTCAAGCCTGCAACGCAAAACCTCACCTTCGATCCCATCAATGCAGATTACGTTGTGGCAGACTCCCTTCAGGAGAAACGAGACAGGGCACACAGCCTCCGCGAAGATGTAGAAAAGGCACAACGCTTCAAGGAAACTTTGGATGCGTATACTGTCATTGATTTGCCAGTTGGTATTGTAAAGTCAGGTGGTGCTTTGGATTACAGCGTAATCATAGATAAGATCACTTTCAATCCTCAGGGATCTGTATTGGATGCCTATGTGTCTTTCACCATTCCGCAAACGGGTGACCGAATTGCTTTTGGAGGTTTGATACCCTTATCCCGTGATGGGGGTATCGTAGGCACGGCAAAAATCTATTTGTTGGGAGATCACTTTGTCAAGTTAAGCGAAACCAGTTTGCTCACCTTAGTGGGTAATAAAAATGCAGGAACATTTGTAGAGATTGATTGTAACGGTTTCAAAGGCATGTCCATTGAAGCGGTGGTAGAGTTTTCCAAAGATGTGTTAAAACCTGTGGATGCAAGTGGTAAGGCCCTCGACAACCAACGATTAATTATCAATTTTCAAACTTATGTGCAGGATTGGAACGAGCTGTTGGTGAAGATTAATATTCCACCCTTTCAGGTCAGTGGGTTGAAGGATGTGGGGTTTCATGTAGAAGATGCTTATTTAGATTGGAGTGATCTTACCAATCCAACAGGACTGGATTTTCCTGCTGGGTACGAATCGACCTATCTCACTTCGGGTAATAAAAACCTGTGGCGCGGATTTTACCTTAAAAAAGCAACAGTACGATTACCTAACAAACTCAGTGAAGCAGGTAGTGGACAGCGCACAGCCATAGGAGTAGAAAATATGGTCATTGACGATACTGGTTTCTCTGGAAAAATATTTGCAGAATACCTCGTCCAGGCCGGAGACATGAACGGGTGGGCATTTACACTGGATCGCTTTCAGGTGGGGGTAGTCTCCAACCAACTGGAAGAGTTTGAGTTTGTGGGAATGATTAGTGTGCCTGCATTTAAGAAAGAGGGGAAGGATGCGCAAATGGGTTACCGTGCCAGTAAGGGAGCAGATGATAATTACATCTTTGCGGTGTCGTTGGCCGATGAAGTGAAGCTGCCGTTGTGGGCTGCTGATGTTTCTTTGTTTAACGGATCTGCCATTACGGTAACGGAAAAGAATGACAGGTTTTACCCTTCCGCTTCGCTCAATGGAATGCTTTCCATTAAGGCCTTGAGCAAGGGCCCAAAAGCAACCATCAGTGGCGTACGTTTTGAAAATCTGATACTCAGTACTGAAGCACCTTACTTCAGACCAGGCACCTTTGGCGTGGGGAGCGCGGAGCAAGGATCAAAAGCATCGGGTTTTCCTTTGGTGATCAAAAATTTTGGTGTGAAATCCAACGCGGCAGAAAATAAAGTGGGACTGTCTATGGATGTCACCATCAACATCAGTGGTAAAGCAGAAGACGAAGGCTTTTCCGGAACTGCCGGTCTGATAGTCTGGGGTGACATGAGTGCTCCGCCACCTCCGGCCAATCCAAATCTAGAAACAGCTTTAGTCCATGGTGTAAGTGGTGGGTGGGAATTTGATAAAGTGGAACTCACCGCTGTTGGAATTTCTATTAAGAAACCCAGTGTATACGAACTGTCAGGGCAAATAAGATTCTATGATAATGATCCGATATATGGAGATGGGTTCAACGGACAATTGAATGGCAAGTTCAAGGATAAAATTGCCGTGCAGGCCAACGCCATATTCGGCAGAACGGAAACCTATCGCTATTGGTTTGCGGATGCATTAGTAGAAATCAATGCCGGAGTAACGCTAGCTCCCGGTTTTGCAGCCTACAGTTTTGGAGGTGGATTTTACTCTAAGATGAAACAGGCTGCCGAAGGCAACGGAAGCTCAATTGGTACAACAGCCAGTGGGATTACTTATGTGCCGGATGAAAACTCTCTTGGTTTGCGTGCATATATGGATTTTGGTGCGCACCCTAAGAAAGAAGCATTCAACGGTGATGTTACTTTGGAGATTGCCATGAACCGGCATGGAGGAATCAATAGCATAAGTTTTATTGGTAACGCCTATTTCCTCACTCCTGATTTCAAAATTGGAACTGAACTCATCAAGGAAAGAACTTCCAAGGTGGCCTTAAAGGTGAAGAATACACTGGATATGATTTCACCCAGAAGTCAGGTGTATGGCAGCGTAAAATTATTGTTTGACAATGAGAATGATGTATTCCATGGGGACATTGAAGTATACGTTAATGTAGTAGGCGGTATTGTAAAAGGAATCGGAGAGGGGAACAAAGCTGGTTGGGCAGTGTTGCATTTTGCTTCAGATGATTGGTACGTATTGATTGGTACCCCTGATCAACCTATAGGTCTGGAGGTGGCACGTATCTTCAAAGCCAAGAGCTACTTCATGATGGGTAAAAATTTGCCAGGCAGTCCACCGCCACCTGCCAAGGTATCCGAGATTTTGGGAGGAGTGGATCTTGACTACATGCGCGACATGAATGCTTTGCAGTCGGGTTTGGGCCTTGCATTCGGGATGGGC
Organism: Cyclobacteriaceae bacterium; assembly: GCA_039971015.1. Lineage (GTDB taxonomy): Bacteria > Bacteroidota > Bacteroidia > Cytophagales > Cyclobacteriaceae > ELB16-189. Next base: position 280,658 of record JBDVKV010000004.1, on the reverse strand, counting down.
TTTAGTGTGGACACTGGGGATCTTAGGTTTCTCATGTTCTACGGTCGCTTTGCTGCAGGAGCAGGATTTGACATTATGTTGAAGAACTACGGCACCAACTACCATTGTGAAGGATCCAATGAACCATTGGGTATCAATGGTTGGTACGCCAATGGGCAGGCCTATGCTTATGTAGAAGGCAAGATAGGAATTCGGGTAAATCTTAAGTTTTACAAAGGTGATTATGACATCCTGGCCATAGGAGCGGCAGCGGTGTTGCAGGCCAAAGGGCCCAATCCATTTTGGATGAGAGGAACGGTGGGGGGTTACTATAGAATTTTGGGTGGATTGGTAAAGGGGAAATGCCGATTTGAGGTAACGGTAGGAAAGGAATGTAAACCAGTAGGTGAAAGCAATCCTTTACAAGATGTGTCCATCATTGCAGATATAAGTCCAGTAAAGGGAACAAATGAAGTAGATGTGTTCAATGCTCCTCAGGTAGCTTTTAATATTCCTGTGGGAGAGAATTTTGAAATAACAGATAAGGAGAATGTAAAAAGAGTTTTTAGGGCCAATATGGTTGAGTTTTCAGTTAAGGATGGTGCTTCAATAATAGGAGGTGTTAATAAATGGAATGCGTCCAATGATGTGGTGGTAATGAACTCTCACGATATTCTTCCACCCCAAAAGGAGATCATAGCTTTTGTGAGGGTGGTATTCGAAGAGCAGGTTGGAAGAAGTTGGGTGCCCGTAAAATTTGAAGGTAAGGAGGTTATAGAGACTAAGGAGACGAGTTTCACTACTGGAGAAGCTCCTGACTACATTCCGGCTTCCAATGTAGAGTATTCTTATCCGATTGCGGGTCAGTATAATTTTTATTCCAAGGAATACGATAAAGGATTCATAAAACTCAAGAAGGGTCAGCCTTACTTATTTGAAAATGACCCGAAGTGGATAAAGAAAGCAAGGGTTACCGAAAATGTAAATCATCAACGCTTTGTGGAAACAGATTTTACTTATGATGATGGAGCTAAGCAGGTGAATTATGCCATTCCCGAAGGACTTTCACTGGCGACCATTTATCGTTTTGAGTTATTGAACATCCCCAGGTACAACCAGGTAGTTGACGCCAATGTGGAAAAGGTCTCTAAAGAGTTGGTTGAGGGAGACGAGGGAGTTGCACAGTTGACTACCAAGAAGGTTGAGGGATCCGTAGAATTACTGGAAACTGAATCTATATATGGTGCGGAGTTCAGGACGAGTAAGTATAGTACGTTTGTAGAGAAGATGGGAGTTTTAAAGGCTCCTTCTACTGTTCGTGTAGATGTGAGTCATAATGTGTTTCAACTTGCATCGTTTGTTGAAGGAGATGAGCTTTTTGATAAAGCAGAGCTGTTGGGTGGTGCTGGATTTAAAAAACTGGTACAGGCTGAAGCAATTCTAAAAGATAATAATTGGTATAACAATTTTGTTTACCCACTTGTCTATGAAGGATACCCACTACTTGGGTTCGCAACATTGCGAGACAGACCAAACCCCAAGGAACTAGGTATTCCTCCCGTTAGAGATATTTATTTTGATCAAAAAAACAATGACTTAATGTTGATCGATGGTCAATTATCCTCAGATCCAATTTCAGCGTTTATATATGGAGTTATATGCTACAATCTAATGGTTCCAATGGTTATTGACCATAAGGATATTCAAAGTCGTGTAATTAATTACGTTTATAATAAACCTTGGCTTATTGATTCTCGAATAAATGACCTGGCTGTTAAACAATTCCCTTGGTTTAAGTATGGATATTATAAAGTTGGATTATCATACGTAATCCCAAATGGAATTGTGTCTTCGGACTACAATTGGGAATTGTTTAACGCTATTACAGATAACTAAAATAATGTTGGTTTACTATGAAAAGGTATTCAATATCATTAACGGGGGTATTAGTAGTGCTACTATCATATGGAGTTTTTGGTCAGATCTACACTATGAAAATTATTGGAACTGGATCCGCACCCGGCTGTGGTGGTCCAAGAAGTTTTAAACTCGATCTTTTTAATCAAGGTGGGACTCTGATTTCTACTCAAAGCACCAACGATTTTGGTGCCACAATTACATACTCCTTTTCTAGTATTCCGGTAACGTTTAAGGTATCGGCATTAGGACAAGATCAATGCGGGGGAAGTTCTCCGCAAATACCTGTTTTTGCGAGTTTGAATCAAACTTTTAGTTTATCCAGTACTAATGCAGATCCCTGTGGTACTTTTTCTTGGAGCAGCTTGGGTGAGTATAATCTAAATGTAACAGTTACTGTTTCAAAATCTATTCCTAATCCAGTAGAGAATAGTTCTGATAATTGTCTACCTGTTAAAAATTTAGTTATCAATGACAATGATATCTCATATGATTGGCAGGTAAGTGAAAGTATTTCAGGTCCATTTGTCACTTTCAAGTCAAATGCTCCAAATAATATAAACGCAACAATTGACGACTTAAGCAGACCTGGATTTATAACCTCGAAATATGCTAATCGATATATTAGGGTGGTTGGAACGGGTTGCCAAAGAACAAGTGGCTTTATCGTGGTGAAGTTTGATGTCCCTATGCCAGAGTTCACACTAACTGAGGTTAAACCAAAATGCTACGGAGAAAGTACAGGAAGTATTGTTGTGAATATTTTAAGTGCTGATCCGGCCTTGGTAGATGACTTTTTAGTAAGGCTTTTTGATCCACTTATATCGATGTCGACTGCCATCCAGCAAGCTGATTTGGTTAATTCAAATTCTCATACTTTTCGAAACCTCGATTCAAGGCAATTTATAGTTCGTGTTCAAAACAATACTAGCTCCACTTTAGGAAGTTGCTATTCCTCTAAAAATGCTGAAATAACTAATCCACCTCCGGTTACCGTTTCTACGCTGGGTGATGTTGTCCAGATTTCTTGTAATAGTGGAAATTCTGGACCTCGGAATAATGGTATAATTCAGCTACTAGTCGCAGATGGAACTTCACCCTTTACTTATGAAGTATCCAAGAATGGAGGTGCCTTTACCACAATAGCACCTGATAACCCTATAACACCTACTCCAAGTTTTTCCTCCCTTTCCTTCGGATCTTATAGTTTTAAAGTAATTGATAACAAGGGTTGTAAATCGTCTGAAACAGCTCCTATTGATTTAATCAATCCTCAATTACTCAGCGTTGATCTGGGTTTTAAAACCGATGTGCTATGTAAAAATAAAAATACAGGAGCGATTGATTTAACGGTGTCCGGTGGTAATGGTGGTTATAATTTTGATTGGATTGCAACGGGAGACTACGCTCCTTATACCATTCCGTCTGTTGAAGACCCCACCAATCTGTTTGCGGGGGATTACGCTCTCACCGTTACGGATTCAAAGGGTTGCTCCAACGCTGTGCCTGTGAATGTTTCAATTACAGAACCTGCGTCACCGGTGATCGTAACCGCAACGGTTCCTTCCAGAGCTTTGCATGGTGGGTCTGACATGACCTGCGCACTCAATGATGGTATTATCGAGTTGGACATTGAGAATGAAGCGTTCCCAATTAATTCCTACACCTGGACAAAGAATGGTGCTCCGTTTTCACCATCGTCTTTTGAATATGCGGAGAACTTAACTCCTGGAATTTACGAAGTCACGATTCTGGATAATAACAATTGTGATGCTACTACTTCAGTAACACTAAATCCTCACCCGGGAATAACAGCCATCACCAAAGCTACTTCCGATTACAATGGGTTCCATACCAAGTGCCCCGATACTGATGAAGGTACTGGACTAGTGGAAAGCGTAACAAATGGGTTTGGAACAATATCCTATACCTGGTTTGATGGATCTACGAACCAGTCTATAAGTGACTTGCTCCCTGGTAACTATGCAGTAACGGTAACAGATGGTAACGGATGCAGTGATGATGCCACTTTGGTCATTACACCCCCACCTGCCATTCAACTCAATATTCAAATTATTTCCAATCACAATGGTGAAAGTATTAGTTGTCCTGATGCGCTGGATGGCGCAATGGAGGTTTTTCCTACTAACGGGTTTGGGACTTATACCTATCTGTGGGAGCATGGACCCAATACGAAAAGCCTAAGTGGACTTGGGCAAGGTACATACGCAGTCACAGTAACGGACGATTATGGTTGTTCAGCCAGAAGCGAACTTTTAATAAGCGACCCAGTCACCATGCAATTGAACTTTACAAAGACCAGTTACAATGGTGCAGACTTAAGTTGTCACGATGATACAGATGGTGAAATTCAATTGACTATAGTCAATGGTATTGCCCCTTATAATTATTCATGGTCGGAAGGGAGCTCTTCGCAAAATATTTCTGGCTTGAGCGCTGGTGATTATACTGTTACCGTAACTGACCAGAACAATTGTGTTCAAACCAAAAACGTGACCATCAACAATCCACTACCATTAATACTCGATCTTCAACACCCCAATGATCGAAATGGATTTGACATCTCTTGTAATGGACTGGCAGATGGAAGTGCTACTGCATTTCTGGACGGAGGGACGGCTCCCTATTCTTATTTATGGTCAAGTGGACAAATAACTGAAACCATTTCTGGTCAATCATCAGGAACATATACTGTTCAGGTGCGCGATGCTAACAATTGCCCAAATAGCGGTGCCATAACATTGATCGAACCCCCATTACTTGAAGCAACATCGACAATAGACAACCCCGTAAGTTGCTTTGGTGGAACAGATGGCCAAATATCTTTATCAGGAACGGGTGGTGCTGGCACCTATATATATTCTCTTGGTGGTGGAACCTATCAGCCCTCCAATATTTTCGTGGGCCTGGATAATGGCCCCAAGAATTTGTTTATCAAGGATGGAAATGGATGTATTGCACCAACAGTGGAAACCATGATTCAGCCGGATGCAATAGCCATTAATTTTCAAGATATAATCGATGCCAAATGCAATGACCCTGTAGGTTCGGCACGAGCTGTGGTGGTAGGTGGCAATGGAGGTTATAACTATAGCTGGGTTAACGATGCTACTGGTCAGCCAATGAATACAGGTGAAACATTGGTGGGTGCTATAGCATCTATATATAGAGTAGACATACTGGATGCTAAAAATTGTGCAGCTTCAGAATTGGTGGCAGTATCAAGTATAGGCGGAGCTGTATTTGATGTTGAGAATATAATGGGGGTAACCTGTTATGGGTTTAGTGATGGATCGGCAGAAGTCAATGTTTCATCAGGAATTGAGCCTTATTCCTATGCATGGTCGGATGGGCAAAGCCAATCAATAGCCAATGATCTTGCGGCTGGAAATTACTTTGCCACAGTAACCGATGGGCTAGGGTGTAGGACGATCAAGCCACTAATTATTTCCTCACCGGCTCCAATGACCTCAGATTATACGAAAATACTCCCCAATTGTGTGGGTGATTGTGATGGAGTGATCACAGCATCAGCTTCGGGTGGAACACTCCCATATCAATATGAATGGACATCATTATCTCAAGTAAGTGCAACAGTTTCAGGGTTATGTAAAGGTGATTATAGTCTCCGGATTACCGATTCGAAAAATTGTTTGTTAGAAGAAACCGTGATCTTACCTGACCCAGATGCCTTGCAGGTAATAGCAGATTTCACCAGACCTATATGTTTGGGTCGTTGTGATGGAAGTATTGAAGTATCAGGACAGGGCGGTACTGGACCTTACCAATTCCAATGGGAAGATGGTGCAACTGCTGCGCTTTATCAAGCGCTCTGTCCCGGTGATTACAGGGTCACCATGACAGATACTCATGGGTGTTCCATTACTGAAACTAAAACATTGATTGAAGGAGATCCGTTGCCGATTGACCTAGGAGGAGAAGTAACACTGTGTGTCGGACAATCAAAAACACTGGATGCTGGAGCTAATTGGGCCTCCGTCAATTGGACTTCAGCATTGGGGTTTACAAGCACTTCACCTTCTATTACTATTACTGAACCCGACACTTATTTTCTAACGGCAATTGATGGTATCGGCTGCATTGGCTTGGACACATTTAAATTAGATACCTCATTGGATTTACTCCAGGCAGAGTTCATCATGCCATCAGAGGTGATAGTTGGGGATACCCTTGTAGCTATAGATATCTCATGGCCATTGCCAGATAAAGTGGAATGGAGCCATCCAGCTTCATTTAATCTACTTGCTTCCAATAATCCAGATTTCTTGTTTGCTATTGTGTCTCAAGCTGGTGTTTTTAAAGTAGGAATGCAATCCTTCCTGGCAGAATGCCGTGACTTCAGAGAAAAGGAATTGATTGTTCTTGCGGACCAAAAGGAAAGCAACAGTGGAAGGTTAGGTTACAAGGATGCGTTAGTGCAACAATTCTCGGTATATCCTAACCCAAATGATGGAAGGTTTGACGTGAACGTACTCTTGCGTGAAGAGAAAGAAATCCAACTTAGGGTTATTAATTTTCCAACAGGATCAGTGGAAGCACGCTACGATGGCCGGAGTATGGATCTGCATCAGGTTCCCTTTGATTTAGGGAATCTCTCACAAGGCCTGTATTTTATTCTCTTACGAGTTGGCGGGGAGCAGCAGTCGATCAGGTTTGTGAAGAAGTAGACCCAATTAGAGGAGTACATCTACAGGCTTATTTTAATTAAGCCTGTATTTTTTTGCCATTATTTTGGGGTGAGCATGAACTAAGCTATGTGTCACCTAAATGCAATCCTCAACCTTAATTGCTTACTAACAATTTTTTCCGGGTATTCATAACCCTGGCATTTTTTAGTGTACTGTTTACAGGTGAAACCAATTCATAAGGGCGGTTGAATGCTTCTTGCGAGACTTTAAAATAATCGGCCAATTTTCGAATCACTTCTTTGGATAGACCTTTTTTGTAGTGTAGTATATCAGATACATAACCCTTGCTGGTATCAAGGATTTCAGTCAGGTCTTTAGCTTTTAATCGGTGATCTTCCATAAAAGAACGGAGAAGCTGAATAGGGTCAATTTCTGGTGAAGTGTTTTGTTCATTATCCCACTTTTCAATCAATAAGGTGAGTAAATCGATTTCATCACTCACTGGCTTAGTCACAGAACCAGAATTAATCAACTCATCAACCTTCTTGCAATACTTCTTGTATTGCATTTTGTTTTTGATGATAGTGTATTTCAACTTTTCCATACGAATTAATAAGAATTGGTCGTGTACTGCTCATTTTTGTTTGCTGTTAACATAAAAATAGACCAAAAGTTCTCTAAAAGAGAACTTTTGGTTATTATTTTTTTGTGCTGTTCATCGGGTATTATCATTAATCCGGATACACCCATTGCATGCCTTTTTTGGGAATTTAGAACTGCTTAATTTCTTTATGAATATGCTAATTTCATAGCACAAATTCCTTCCAATTCTAACCCATCCTTCCTTAATTGCCGTTACATAAAAACATGAGCCATATCTCTCCTTCAGCCCTCAAAACCTACACGCTGCAAAACGAAGCAGGCGCCAAACTAACCGTAACCAACTACGGAGCCAAGGTAATGTCACTGTGGGTGCCGGATAGAAATGGCGTGCTGGCAGACGTGGTACTGGGCTACGATACCCCGGAGGAATACCTGGAAGGAAAAAAATATTTCGGAGCTGTCATAGGCCGCTATGGCAACCGCATCGCCAATGGTAAATTCCAACTCGATGGCCATGAATACCAACTGGCCAAAAACAATGGCCCCAATTCACTGCACGGTGGCCCTGGTGGTTTTCACAACGTGCTCTGGCAGGTGGAACCCTTGGAGGTAAAAGACGGACAGGCACTGGTGTTCACCTATGAAAGTGCGGATGGTGAAGAAGGCTTTCCGGGAAAGCTCTCCGTGAAAATGACCTACACGCTCACCAACAAAAATAGTTTCGTCATCGACTATGAGGCGGTCACCACAAAACCTACCATCATCAACCTTACCCATCACTCTTTTTTCAATCTGGCAGGCGAAGGGGTAGGCGATATACTGGATCACGAACTGTCGATCCATGCAGACAGCATCACCGAAGTAGACGATACCCTCATCCCTACAGGTAAGCTTATTCCTGTAGGAGGTACCCCCTTCGATTTCCGGGAGGCAAAACCCATCAAGACCCATATCCATGAAAAGGATATTCAAATGAAAATAGCCAATGGCTATGACCACAACTGGGTGTTGAAGAAAAAAGAAACCTATGCCAAAGCAGCTGTACTAAAAGAACCCACCTCCGGCAGGGTGATGGAAGTGTGGACCACCGAACCGGGCATGCAATTCTACAGCAGCAACAACCTCAACGATACCGTCAAAGGCAAGGGAGGTAAAACCTATCCCTATCGTTCGGCCCTTTGTCTCGAGACACAACACTTCCCGGATTCCCCGAATCATTCCGACTTTCCGTCCACCACACTAAGACCGGGCAACAAGTACATCCAGCGTACCGCTTATCGCTTTCGCGTAGACTAATTTTATTGCCCAACGCAAAATTCATTATCTTCCAAAAATTATTGGAAACTAAGACGCGCTACGGAATATGAACTTCGCAATCATTATTACAATATGTACACTTTTATTGATTGCCTATGTGTTCAGCATTACCTCGCCCAAAACTAAAATTCCTTCCGTTATTCTGCTGCTGCTCCTGGGCTGGATCGTGAGGCAGCTGTCCGGACTCTTCGAACTCAATATTCCTGAACTTACACCACTGCTTCCTATACTGGGTACTATCGGACTGATTCTAATCGTGCTGGAAGGCGCGCTGGAGCTGGAGATGAACAAAAGCAAAACGCCCATTATAAAACGTTCCTTTTTTATTGCATTAGTTCCTATTCTGCTGCTGGGTTTTGTGCTGGCCTATTTATTTCAATACCTGGGTGAGGTGTCCTTTCGTGTGGGCTTGCTCAACGCCATTCCTTTGTGTGTTATCAGCAGCGCCATTGCCATACCCAGTGTAAAAAACCTCAATACAGAAAACCGGGAGTTTGCCGTATACGAAAGTACTTTGTCAGATATCCTGGGCGTACTCTTCTTCAATTTCATTGCGCTCAATACAGTAATTGATCTGGTGGCCTTCTGGCATTTTGGTGTGCAACTGGTCATCATGATGGTGGTGTCACTGGTAGCTACCATTGGGCTTTCTTTATTATTAAGCAGAATAGATCATCATGTAAAACATACGCCCATCATACTCCTGGTGATATTGATCTATGCAGTATCAGAGATCTATCACCTGCCGGCATTGATATTCATCATCATCTTTGGATTGTTCATGGGCAACTTCGATCAACTGAAGAGATTCAAGTGGGTGCAAAAGCTGGAGGCAACCGCATTGGATCATGAGGTGGATCTCTTCAAAGAGATCACCATAGAGGCTGCCTTTGTAGTAAGGGCGTTGTTCTTTCTGTTGTTTGGGTACCTCATCGAAACCCACGAAATACTGAATACGGATACACTGGTTTGGGCAGTAGGTATTGTAGCATTGATCTTCGGCATCCGTGCAGCTCAATTAAAACTACATGGGATCAAGCTCCGGCCATTGTTATTTATCGCACCCCGTGGCCTGATTACCATTCTGTTATTCTTCACCATACCCGCTGCGGCCAATATTCCACTGATGAATAAATCTTTGGTCATGCAAGTGATTGTGCTGACGGCACTGATGATGATGATAGGCCTGATGACCAATAAAAAAGAGGATGAAAAAGAGGCAAAACCTATCCTGGTGGAGCCTGGAGAGGAGAAGGAACACTAATAGCTTATTAGCAGTATTTCAGGGAGTTATGAAGTGAAGGGCAATATTTTTTGGCTTGGGAACATAAATTTTATGAAAAACTTTTCCATTATTTCAGAGTTTTTTCCCATCTTCGCCCTCGTTCTGACAAACGCTAAACACTTACGAACATGAAGCTGGTATTCCTCACCGGCTGCCTACCGGGGCTAGCCGGTCGTCTGCGGTCTCTACTGACCCTCTAATTTCAGATCTCCTCCGAGGTCTATCATTCATTTTTATTACTATTTTATCATGCGAGGTTTAGCGAAAACAACTTCTATATTTCAATTATTCAAGCAGGCCATCCGTGGAGACGAACAGAACTTCACAGAAGGCAGCATCAACAAGGCCATCTTCATGCTTTCCATTCCTATGATTTTGGAAATGGCCATGGAATCCTTGTTTGCGGTGGTAGACATATTTTATGTAAGCCGCCTCAACGATAGCAACGCAGTAGCTGTCGTTGGTTTAACAGAATCAGTACTCACTATAGTATACAGTATCGCCATCGGTTTAAGCATGGGGGCCACGGCTATGGTGGCAAGGAGAATTGGTGAGAAAAACACCAAGGGGGCAGCTGAGGCAGCGTTGCAATCGATATACATAGGGTTTGCCATAGCATTTTTGATCGGTATCCTGGGCTTCTTTTTTTACAAAGATGTCCTCATTTTGATGGGAGCATCCGAAGAGATAATCGCTACAGGCTCTGGTTACACGCGGTGGATGTTTGTAGGAAACTTCAGCGTCATGCTGTTGTTCCTTATCAATGCCGTTTTTCGTGGAGCGGGAAATGCTGCCGTAGCCATGCGGTCTTTGTGGTTTGCCAATATCCTCAACATCATCATCGACCCGATGTTTATCTTCGGGTTTGGATTTATTCCTGAATTTGGTGTGGAGGGTGCTGCCATTGCCACTAACATTGGTCGTACGGCCGGTGTCATCTATCAGATCGTTTATCTCATCCGGGGTAAAGGTATTCTGAAAATACACCAGGCACCGTTGGCGGTCAATTGGTCGATCATCGGTAGGCTGCTTAAGGTTTCCATTGGAGGCACAAGCCAGTTTTTGATTGCATCAGCCAGTTGGATTTTTCTGGTGAAGATCATGGCGGGATTTGGCAGTGCCGCATTGGCAGGGTATACCATTGCAGTAAGGGTAATTATGTTTACGATATTGCCTTCGTGGGGAATGTCCAATGCATCAGCTACACTGGTAGGACAAAACCTGGGTGCGGAGCAACCGGAACGGGCAGAACAGTCGGTGTGGAAAACGGGGTTCTATAATATGATATTCCTTAGCGTGGTCATGGTGGTGTTCCTGTTATTTTCTGAGAACATACTTCGTCTTTTTACCACTGAAGAGGATGTGATCTATTTTGGCAAGCGATGCCTGCAGATCATTGCGCTGGGATATATTTTTTATGGATATGGAATGGTGATTGCTCAATCGTTCAATGGAGCAGGAGATACACGAACGCCAACGGTGCTGAACCTGTTTGCGTTTTGGTTTTTGCAGATACCCTTGGCGTATGTGCTGGCCATCCACTTCAACTTTGGTGCCATCGGGGTGTTTGCGGCCATCCCCATTGCGGAGTCGGCACTTACCATTGCCGGTATCATCATTTTTAGAAGAGGTAACTGGAAATCAGTAAAAATCTAATGATGGGTTGAAGCATCAGGAAGTCGGGATAATTCTGACTTCTTGATGCTAACTACTTACTTTTCACTTCTCAACTTCTCAGCCAGTGTTATTTACTACTCTTTTTCTTCGTCTTGCTGGACTTGGCTTTCGACTTGGTCTGAGGTTTAGCCTTCTTGGCTTTGCTTTTCTTTTTCTTTTGTTTCTGGAAAGCAGCCTTGAAAGCATTCTCCAATTCGTTGCCAGCTTTCTTTAGGGATTGCTCTACTTCATTCCAGCGCTTCTTGTTCTTTACCTCTTTTTTGAGGTTGTCTTTGGTTTTTTTAAGGTCTTCAAATTTCTCTTCGAAATCCTTCTTTAAACGGTCGTTGGCTTCATTCAATTCAACAACAAATTGATCCACTTTTTTACCGAAATCTTTGAAAAACTTTTCAGCGTTTCCTTCTTTCTTCTTTTCCATATGCTATAATTTTAAGGCATGGCCTATTCAAACTTAACCATTATTGTATGAGCCTCCAACAGGACATTCTGGCTCATATTCGCACTATCTTGGAGAACAAATCGGTCGCCAAGCAGGTCACCTATAAGAACCTCCTGGCCTCTTTTGGCCTGCTGGCCAACGAATCCAAAAGGATCGTAGACAGCCTGGGTGAACAGATGAAAATGGAAGACAATGACGTTACCGTTGATTTCATAGAAGTCAATGATCACGAGTTTCAGGTGAAGTTGGCGGGCGATCTTTTGATTTTTGTATTGCATACCAACATTGTCACTTTTGAAGAGAGCCACGCTGCCATGCAAGTGCCTTATTGTAAGGAGAATGAGATCAACCGGTATTTTGGTCAGATCATGATTTATAATTTTATGGCTGACTCCATCAGGTACAACAGGGTCAACGATCCCGGGTATTTGGTGGCGCGCATACTGATCAATCATGAAAATCGTTTTCTGGTGGAGGGAGAGGGGAGGCTGGGTTTCCTATTTAAACAAATATCGTCCAAGCCCATTGAACCCAGCGACCTGAATGCCATCGTGCAGCACGCGCTTACCACCGCTATTGAAAATGACCTGATGGCACCGCCATTTCCTCAGGTGAGGTTCATTACCCTTCATCAAAAGCTGGAGAAGACCAGCGAGTTGGGGGCAGGGCAAAAGATTGGGTTCAGAATGAACTACGAGAATGAAATTAAATAACAGGGTGACACTATAATATATAGCATGATGAAGATATTTCGTTCGATAAAAACAATTGCGGCAATTATGGTGCTGGCCTTTTTGGTTTCATGCGCTTCCTCATCTCATACTCATAAACACAAAAAGCTGAAGAGAGGTAAGCCTATTCCTTGTCCACTTAAAGACTGTTAAGGTATGCAAAAGATAATTGTTGCCATCGATGGACATTCAGCATGCGGTAAAAGTACTACGGCCAAAGAAGTAGCCAAGATACTGGGTTACTTTTATGTCGACTCGGGTGCCATGTACCGTGCAGTTACAGTTTATTTTTTGGAGCACCATGTTGCCATTACCAATCCGAAAGAAATAACACGCGCATTGGCCAATGTAAAGGTGAGTTTCAAAATCAACCCACAGGGCATGACAGAAACTTACCTCAACGGACTGAATGTAGAGAAGAAAATCAGAAAGATGAAGGTGTCGGAATGGGTGAGTCAGGTGAGTGCCATTAAGGAAGTGCGCGATGCCATGGTAGAGGAGCAACGAAGGATGGGAAAAAAGAAAGGCATCGTTATGGATGGGAGAGATATTGGATCAGTAGTATTCCCTGATGCCGAGTTGAAACTGTTCCTTACAGCAGATTTATTGGTGCGTGCTTTTAGAAGACAAAAAGAATTGCTGGAGCGTGACGAATTGGTAGACCTGGACAGTGTGATTGAGAATCTGAAGCAGCGTGATGAGTATGATAGCACCCGAAAAGTGAGTCCACTGGTGAAGGCCAGGGGAGCGATTGTCATCGACACCACACACATTACCGTTGATGAGCAAGTAGATGAGGTTGTACGGCTTGCAACGGGTAAAATGGTGCCTCGATCCTAGGTGATTTTATCCGTTTTCCGTTCAACAAACACTTCGATTCTTTAAATCTTTTTAGGCTTTGCCCAATGGATTTAATTACTAATTTTGCCACGGCCTAAACTAAATAAATTGCCACCTAAGCATGGGCAAATTCATTCGAATCAAGAAAGGTTTTAACATCAATCTTGCGGGCAAAGCTGCTCCCAAAGTCACTCAAATTGAACACTCAGATACGTTTGCGGTAAAACCCACGGATTTTCCCGGCATGTATCTTCCAAAAGTGCTCGTAAAGGAGGGTGACACCGTAAAAGCGGGTACACCACTCTTTCACGACAAAAGGCATCCCAATGTGGTACATGTGGCTCCGGTAAGTGGAGAGATTGCCGAAGTGAAGCGGGGTGAGAAGCGTAAATTGCTGGAAATAAGGATTTTAGCTGACAAGCAAGTTGATCACAAAGCATTTAAGAAGTACTCCACCTCTGACCTTCCCAAATTAGGGGTTGAAGAGGCAAAAAATCTGATGTTGGAAGCAGGCGTTTGGCCTAATATTGTTCAACGTCCGTATGGCGGCATTGCCGATCCGGAAGCTAAGCCAAAAGCAATTCATATCTCCGCATTTGATACCCACCCTTTAGCACCTGATTACAGCGTCCTTTTCAAGGGACAAGATCAGTACTTTCAGGTAGGGCTCGATATCCTAAAAAAATTCACAAGTGGAAGTGTCCACTTGAATGTTCATACCACCAGTGAAATCTCATCCGTTTTTTCACAAACATCAGGTGTAGAGTTAAACAAATTCTCCGGACCACATCCTGCAGGTTGTGTGGGCGTTCAGATTCACCACATCGATCCTATTAATAAAGGTGATGTGGTATGGACAATCAATCCGTTTGGTGTGATCCAAATTGGTAAGTTGTTCCTCAATGGAATTCATGACGCCTCACGTAACATCGCTTTGGTGGGATCCGAAGTGAAAGAACCACAGTATTACAAAACCTACACGGGTACATCTGTAAAGAATCTGATTGCGGATAGGTTGACCAGCGACCACGTTCGTGCGATCTCTGGTAACGTGCTCACCGGAACACGAGTGAACAGTGATGGCTATGTTGGCTTTTTTGATAATTACCTTACCGTAATTCCGGAAGGAGACTATTACGAGTTCATGGGATGGATAGCTCCATCTATAAGCAAGGTGAGCTTCCATAGAGCGTTTGGGTTGTTTTCATTTTTGGCAAGAGGTAAAGAGTTTAAGGTGGACTCCAATACCCATGGAGAGCCGAGAGCATTTGTTCAAACCGGAGTGTTTGAGCGTGTTACCCCAATGGATATCCTTCCAACTTATTTATTGAAGTCAATCATGGCTGAGGATATTGATGAGATGGAGGAGTTGGGAATCTACGAAGTGATCGAAGAGGACCTGGCCCTGTGCGAGTTTGTGGATGTATCTAAACACAACGTGCAACAAATATTAAGGGATGGAATTGAATTGTTACAGAATAGCTGATTCAGAGTATGAAGTTTATACGCAAGGAATTCGATAAAGTAAAGCATCACTTTGAAAAAGGAGGAAAGTGGGAGAAGTACTTCTATGCTTATGAAGCCATTGAGACTTTTGCCTTCGCACCTAATTCAGTCAATGGAGATAAAGGAGCGCAAATCCGGGATGCAATAGATTTGAAGCGCCTGATGATGACGGTGATCATTGCCATGATCCCATGTTTGTTATTTGGAATATGGAATGTGGGGCACCAGCATTTTCTGGCTATCGGTGAGCCTGGCGCTGCCTTGTTGGATAAGGTAATAATAGGAGCCATAAAAGTGCTGCCCATTGTAGTAGTGTCTTACGCAGTAGGTCTTGGTGTTGAATTTATTTTTGCAACCATAAGGAGACATCCGGTAAACGAAGGCTACCTGGTTACTGGTATGCTTATCCCATTGGTATTGCCACCTGATATTCCTTTGTGGCAAGTAGCGTTGGCTACCATCTTTGCGGTAATTATAGGTAAAGAAGCATTTGGTGGTACCGGTATGAACATACTGAACGTAGCACTTACTGCAAGAGCATTCTTATACTTTGCCTATCCTTCTGATATCTCTGGTGATGTATGGACTCACTTTGGTGATGCTACAGCAGTGGCAGGATTTTCAGGAGCTACACCATTATCTATAGGTGCATCTTCATTAGCCACTGGTGAGAACGTAGTCAGCAGTCTCAATGCATTTGGTGCAGGTTGGGCAGAGGGCATATTTAGTTTTAATAATTTATTCATAGGGGCAATTCCAGGAAGTATCGGGGAAACATCAGTGCTGATGTGTCTTATCGGAGCGGTAATCCTTATCGCTACCGGTGTGGGTAGCTGGAAGATAATGGCTAGTGTTTTTGCCGGTAGTTACTTTATGGCATTTGTAATGAACCTTATCGGAGCCAATGAGTTTATGTTGATGCCTGCACACTATCACTTAGTGATCGGTGGTTTGGCATTTGGAGCTGTCTTTATGGCCACAGATCCTGTTACGGCTTCTCAAACAGAAACGGGAAAGTGGATTTATGGCTTTATGATTGGTGTATTAACGATCATCATCAGAGTATTTAACCCGGCATATCCTGAAGGGGTGATGTTGGCGATACTTTTAATGAACGTTTTTGCTCCATTAATTGATTATTATGTAGTGGGTGCGAACAAAAAAAGAAGATTAAAACGTGCGACAGTCTAATTCTTACATCATTATTTTCACCTTAATCACTACTGTGTTTGTGGGTGGAACATTGGCGGTCACTTCCATTTTGTTAGGACCACGCCAGGCTATTTCTATTGAGTACGATACAAAGTCTCAGATTCTCGGTGCAGTGATGACGATTACCGATGATGACGATGTGCTTGGGATTTATGACAAACGCATTGTGAGTTTTGTTGTGAACTCAAAAGGTGAATTAATAGAGAAAGATGAAAAAGGACAGCCCATTGTTGCTGAGAAAGTGGATGTGTCCAAAAACTTTAAGTTAGCTCCGGAGAATCGCCTGCTACCCGTATTTAAGTATGTGAATGAAAGCGACCCTAGTAAGGTGGATGCTTATATTTTGCCTACCTATGGCAACGGTCTTTGGAACCGGGTGTGGGCATTCATTGCGCTGGACGCCAACTTCGAGACAGTAAAAGGTATTTCATTTGGCCACATTCAGGAAACACCTGGATTGGGAGCCCGTATTTCTGATGATCCTGTAATTAGCGAACGCTATATAGGTAAGAAGATTTACAACGATAAAGGTGAACTGGTATCAGTAGATATGGTAAAAGGGGAGAAAGGTGAACCACTCGATCCGCACCATGTAGATGGAATGTCTGGTGCCACGATGACGGGTAATGGAGTGAATGACATGCTGAAGCAGTATTTGAATAGTTACGAAGCATATTTTGAAAAAGTAAAGTCACAAAACGTGGCAGGACTTTAATAGATAATTGTATGAGCACAGAAGTAGCAGAAGAAAAAGTAGTTGAGAAAAAATCAGAAGAGCTTTTCTCCAAGAGAAGGAAAAAGTTAATCAGCGATCCTCTTAATGAAGACAATCCTATCACCATTCAGGTATTGGGGATTTGTTCAGCCTTGGCAATTACCATTAAGATGGAGCCCACGATTATCATGAGCCTTGCGGTAATTTTTACGATGGTGTTCTCGAACCTACTTATCTCTTTGATAAGAAATTATATTCCCAATCGTATCAGGATCATTGTTCAATTGGCAGTGGTTGCACTGTTTGTAACGCTGGTAAGTGAATTCCTGAAAGCATTTAACTACCCGATGTACAAAGTACTGGGAGCATTTGTAGGGCTTATTATTACCAACTGTATTGTAATGGGTCGCCTTGAAGCTTTTGCCATGGGTAATAAACCTTATGATTCTATTTTGGATGGATTAGGTAGCGGATTGGGATATGCATGGATCATTCTGGCAGTAGCTTTCTTCAGAGAGTTCCTGGGATCTGGATCAATTTTGAATTTTAAAGTGTTTGAAGCGCTCAATATTCCTTACGTTACCAACGGTCTGATGGTAGATTCAATAGGAGCATTTATGATCCTTGCCATCATCATATGGATACAGCGCACGAAAACAGGATACGTAGAGCAATAACAAGTAAACGACTTTAGCATGGAACTAGTAAGTCTTGGAATAAAATCAATCTTCGTTGACAACATGATATTTGCCTACTTCCTGGGCATGTGTTCATACTTAGCGGTGTCAAAGAAAGTATCTACAGCCATAGGATTAGGAGCAGCGGTTGTTTTCGTTTTAACAATCATTGTGCCTGCCAACTGGATGATACAACAGTATATCCTTAAAGAAAGCGCATTGACATGGATCAGTCCTCAGTTTGAAGGAATGAACCTGGAGTTTCTTCAATTCATTATGTTCATTGCCATCATTGCCGGTATGGTGCAGTTGGTGGAAATGATCATTGAAAAAGTATCACCCGCACTATATGGCACACTGGGTATATTTCTTCCATTGATTGCCGTAAACTGTGCTATCCTGGGTAGTGCCTTGTTTATGGTACAGCGTGATTATACTTTGGCGGAGGCAGCAGTTTTTGGAACGTCTTCAGGAATTGGTTGGATGCTGGCAATCGTTGCCCTTGCAGCGATTCGTGAAAAACTGAAATATTCAAATGTACCTAGCGGACTTAGAGGTTTGGGGCTCACGATGATCATCACAGGGTTGATGGGTATTGCTTTCAAGTCTTTTATTGGTATAGCTTTGTAGTCAATTTCAGGAAAAAGAATTCAGAGGCTCCTGATTACACAGGAGCCTTTTTTTGTTATAAACACCTATCCTTATGCGCAATACATTAAGAAAATTTGTCAGGTACTTTTTCAGTGGGTCACTGTTTATTGTTCCATTGACTGCAACAGCTTATGTCATATTCATTAGCTTCAGTTGGCTGGATAGCCTTCTTAACCTTACCATACCGGGTATAGGGTTTGTAATAATAATTGCGGCTATAAGTATTTTTGGATACCTCACTTCTACGTATGCATTTCAAACCTTCGTGGAGATTTTTGAGGTGGGGATGAATCGTATTCCGTTTATTAAATTGATTTACTCATCGCTAAAGGATTTGCTATCTGCCTTTGTGGGGGAAAAGAAAAAGTTTGATAAACCAGTTTTGGTCACTATTAATAAAGAGAATGACATCTACCAGGTTGGATTTGTAACCCAGCAGGATTTGTCAGATCTGAAACTCAATGATATGGTAGCTGTGTACTTCCCTCATTCGTACGCAATTTCAGGTAATCATTTTCTGGTTCCCAAAACCAGTATAAAGCCATTGCAGATATCTGGCCCTTCCGCCATGAAGTTCATTGTTTCAGGAGGGGTTTCTGGCTTTAAGGATTTGTAGTATTACCTTTATACAGATATGGTAAAACTACTTCTGTTCATATTACTTTTAGTAGTTATAGTGAGTTGTGATTCGGAGGAAGCTGAGTTTCCTGAGCTAATTACGATGCAAGCACAGCAGATTGGGTCAACGAGCGTAGTCCTGGAAATGGAAATCAAAGAAACGGGCACTATTCGCCCTATCCGTTACGGATTTCTTTGGAGTAAATCACCTGACCTTAACCTGTTCAGCGCAAACAACAAAGTTGATTTGGGAATGACAAGCGATAAAGGAAAGTACAGTATTCGTTTAGAATCGCTTATGCCCAACACCCAGTATTTTATTAGGTCGTTTGCTGCCAATGAAGACTACTCTAAGGTGTACTACGGGAATGAGACATCGTTCTCTACCCTTAACTAACTCATTGTATTAAAAAAGCCCTTTCTAATCGTTCAATGCAGTATTTTATAGAGATTAAACCTTAGTGTTTTACTAAAGTCTAACCTCCAAATACTGTTTAACTAAAAATACTACGGTTATGAAAAAGGTAATGATGTTAGTGCTCAGTGGTTTGATGGGAATTTCTGTAGCAACTGTTGCGCAGGATAGGTCCACAGATGTGGTCACCAGAGCGGAAAGGGTAGATCGTGTGCAGCATGCCCGATTGCAACAGGCCCGTATCCAACAGGCAAGATTGGATCAGCCTGACTTTACGCAACAGCGCATTCAGCATGCGCGTATAAAACAGGCGAGAATGCAGGATGCCAGAATCAAAAATGCGCGAATCAAAGACAAACGCATTAAAGATGCAAGGCTGAAGAATAAGAGAATCAAAGATGCCCGTTTAAAGAACAAGCGCATCAAGGATGCCAGATTGAAAAACAAACGTATTAAAGACGCCAGAGAAGATGCTGCTGAAAACTAATTCCTTTTAAAAGACCAACCTTAGGTTGGTCTTTTACTTTTAGCTGATTACACCAGAACCAATAAGTTCATCGCCATCATACCATGTGGCAAACTGACCCGGAGCTACTCCCCGTTGAGGGTTATCAAAAATAATGTAGATACCTTCTTTATGCTTGATGAGTTCAGCATCTTCCAGTGGCTGACGATACCTGATCCTTACTTTGTATTTTTTAGAATCACCTTCTTTTAAAGACAAATCTGTGCGTATCCAATGTTCTTCTTCTTTTTGAATAAATAAGCCGCTTCTATACAAGCCGGGATGGTCTTCACCTTGTCCCATGTAAATTACATTTTGTTCTGTGTCCGTACCGATAACAAACATCGGTTTTGGAAATCCACCCATATTCAATCCTTTGCGCTGGCCAATGGTATAGAAATGTGCACCATCGTGTTCGCCTACTACAGCTCCAACATCAGGACTTAAATCATAGGGTTGAGTAAGTGAGGCGTAATCTTCTTTGCTCCATCCGTTTTTGAAAATGGATGCATCACCAGGTACTTCTATCACTTTCCCCTTTTTGGTTTTTAACTTTTGTTGTAGAAACTCTGGTAGGTGAACTTTGCCAATAAAGCAAAGGCCTTGAGAGTCTTTTTTCTCTGCTGTAGCCAATCCCATCTTTTTAGCAATAGCACGAACTTCAGGCTTGGTCAACTCGCCAATAGGGAAAAGCGCTTTCGCTAACTGTGCCTGTGTAAGTTGACATAAGAAATAACTTTGATCTTTGTTGTTATCCTTGCCTGCGAGTAGCTGGTGGATAATTTTACCATCTTTTTGTAGTTCTCCCTTGCGGCAGTAATGCCCGGTGGCTACATAGTCGGCACCCAGCTTCATGGCAGCATTTAAAAAGATATCGAATTTGATCTCACGATTGCAAAGCACATCCGGATTAGGAGTGCGTCCACGTTGGTATTCTGCAAACATGTAATCCACGATCCGCTCCTTATATTCCTTACTCAAATCAATGGTTTGAAAAGGGATACCCAGATGTTGCGCTACAATCATAGCGTCATTGCTATCGTCCAACCAGGGGCATTCGTTGCTGATAGTAACAGAATCGTCATGCCAGTTTTTCATGAACATGCCGATTACCTCATAGCCTTGCTCTTTCAGCAGATAGGCGGCTACACTGGAGTCAACACCACCGGATAATCCTACAACAACTCTTTTTGACATAACTTAAATAAAGGCTCTTTTTACTCAGAATTGGGATCGCCAATTCTACCACAAACCTACTGTATTGAAGCTAAATTGTCAGCTAAAAGTTCATCCACGGTCTGGTTAAAACGCTGAATAAAGCGCTCATAATGAATCCCGGTACCGGGTCCCGAAAACCCCGTATAAATACTTTTTACGGTTCCGTCTTTTCCGATAAAGATCGTAGTGGGGAAGGACAGTACATGATTTAACATAGGCAGCGTCTTAGCCGCCTCTTCTTTGTCTTTGGTGCCTGCAATCACAAAGTCGTACGGCACAGCCAGTTTTTCTTTCATCTTCCTCACCCTGCTACTGGCATAATCAAAATCGTCTTTAGCTTCATAGGCAAGTCCCAATATTTCCACACCACGATCCTTGTTTTTAGGGTACCATTGAGAAAGGAATTTGGTTTCGTCCATACAATTAGGGCACCAGGTTCCAAAGATTTGAAGAATGACCACTTTATCTTTAAAACGTTCATTAGTAAGACTCACCATATTCCCATTGACATCAGGGAAGCTGAATTCAATTTTATCATACCCTTCTTTTAAAAAGGTCAATGATTCAGCATCGGGTAAGGACGCATTGTCATCTTTTACGCCTGTCCATGTCTCGTGCCAATCCTTTCCAGACCAGTAGTCTCCTATGAGTGTGCCATCTTCTGATTTTCTAGCCTTGAAAACGAAAGCGTGATTACCATCAAAGGTGCTCAGCATCATTTCATCATCATCAACATTTCCTTGCAAGTACCTGTAGTCACCAATAGGAGTAAGGAATGTACCCGTGAGCTCGTTACCAGATTGATTGAATATACCTACAGCAACGGTTGTGTCTCCTTCATGAACAAAGTCAACTGCATAAGTACCACTAAAATCTTCTGTTACTTCGCTGCTGGCTTTTACAAATCGATGTTCTTCGCCATAGGTGGCCCTGAAAGGTAGTTTGAAATCCTTTTCATAGTTCTTCACATAATATCCGCTCAATGTTTCCCCTTCTATTTTTGCGTGAATCTCAGTATCAAAAATGTGCATGTACATAATTACGGAATCCTCTTTGAGAGAAACTTCATCAAGCACAATTTCCTCGTCCATATTATGAAGACCTACCAGGTACTGCTCACCTTCTTTTTTTACAGAAAAATTCATGGGTAGTTCCTGCCCCTGCACATCCACAATTCCTCTCCAACGACCCTGTTTCAGGTCAGGGGGAGTACTGCAGGAAAAAAGAACAGAGACAGACAGAAGAACTAGAATTAACCTCATATTTTAGTGGGATTACAATTTGATCCATTACAACGATGCAAAGTAAAGAAATGTTCACTGGTCTAAAGGTCGTGGAGCTTGCTTCTGTGCTTGCTGGCCCAAGTGTGGGGCAATTTTTTACGGAACTGGGAGCTGAGGTGATCAAGGTCGAGAACCTTAAAACAGGGGGTGACATTACCAGAACCTGGAAGGGAAAGCACGAAAGTGATGAAACAGCATCGGCTTATTTTACTACTGTGAATTGGGGTAAAAAGAGTCTGGCAATTGATTTGTCTACCCGTGAAGGAAAGGATATTGTTTATCAATTGACAGATAAGGCCGATGTGGTGATTGCCAGTTATAAACCGGGTGATGCAGAAAAGTTGGGGGTGGATTATATCTCACTTGCAAAACGAAACCCTTCTTTAATCTATGGTCAGGTGACAGGATATGGCCCGGATAATGAACGGGTGGGTTATGATGCCGTCATTCAGGCGGAATCAGGGTTTATGGATTTGAATGGAGAACCGGATGGTGCACCCTTAAAAATGCCGGTTGCCCTTATCGATGTATTGGCAGGGCATCACCTGAAAGAAGGAATACTATTGGCGCTCATAAAAAAAGAAAGAACGGGTGAGGGTGATTTTGTGGAGGTATCACTAATCCAGGCTGCGATTACCTCTTTAACCAATCAGGCCACCAATTGGTTGGTGACGAATCAATTACCTGTTCGGCAGGGCTCTGCCCACCCCAATATTGCGCCTTATGGCGACACCTATTTCACCAAGGATCAGAAACGGGTACTCCTGGCAATAGGCAGCGATCGTCAGTTTCGCGATTTATGTCAAATGCTTGAGTTGGGTGAACTTGCTTCAAGTGCTGCGTTTGCTACTAATCCAAATAGAGTGAGAAACCGGGAGGCATTAAATATTGAATTGCAAAAGGGCATTTCCAGGGTCAACGCAAATGACTTTATGGCTGGATGTAAAAAATTTAAAATTCCTGCCGGGATCATACAAAACTTAAAAGAAGTTTTCAAAATGGATGAAGCGAGAGAAATTTTGATTCAAGGTGAGCATTTGAAAGGCATCCGAAATGTAGTGAGTAACAGTAACGGAAAACTTCCCAATGTTAATGGTATTTCTTCCCCACCTCTTTTTGGACAACATTCAGAAGAAATTTTAATGGAGATGCTACAATTATCAGCTGAGCAAATTGAAGAACTTCGTAAGCATAAAGTCATTAACTAAATCTTAAAAAAGCCCTTATAATTGCAGACTAAAATTGAAGAAATTTTGAAAAGTCTGATAATTATATTTTTTGCTTTAATCTCATTGATTGCCAATGCTCAAATTGATACCATTCGTTTGAATGAAGTTGTTATTCATTCCAACAGGATACAGACAGGATTTGATGAGCAGTCGGCAAACGTTATAGTCATTCTTCCAAAAGATATTTCGAATGCTCCTGCTGTAAGTGTCACTGATGTGTTGCGTTACCATGCGGGTATGGATATTCGCCAGCGTGGAGCCAACGGTATTCAAACTGATCCCGGTATACGAGGAAGTACTTTCGATCAGGTTTTGATTTTAATAAACGGGATAAAAATGAGTGATCCTCAATCGGGGCATCATACCATGAATTTGCCCATAGATATTAATAATGTAGAGCGGATAGAAATCATTAAAGGCCCAGCTGCTCGCATTTATGGACAGAATGCCTTTGCCGGTGCCATTAATTTTATCACCAAAACTCCGGATAAGAATGGAATATCCCTTCAGCTTACTGGCGGAGATTTTGGATTGTGGGGCGGTAAGATCGGTGGTACATATAATGGTGATAAAATAAGTCATTATGCAAGTATCAGTAGAGATCAATCGGATGGATATAAATACAATACGGACTACAGCATCAATAATTATTTCTACCAATCTAAAATAAAAACTGGAAGAGGATCCTTTTCTTTCATGGGGGGATTTACTGATAGAAAATTTGGAGCGAATGGTTTTTATGCCAGCGAAAATTTTCAAGATCAATATGAAGAAGTGCAAACGAGTCTTATTTCTTTATCGTACGAGCCTCAAAGTAAGGGTGTATGGTCTGTAAGACCGCGACTCTATTGGAGGAGGAATAAGGATGATTATATTTTTATCCGATCTGATCCAGCTTACTATCAAAACATTCACACGGGGCAAACAGTTGGAGCAGAAGTAAATGCTTCCCATGAAGGTAAGCTGGGAAGTACCGGATTGGGTCTTGATGTGAACAGGGTAGACCTTGAAAGCAATAACCTGGGTGAGCGGGAGCGCACTGTTACTACGTTATTTGTTGAGCATCGCTTTGCCTTTTTTAATAATAGACTCGATGCAACCCCTGGCGTGCAGTTGAATTATTATTCTGATTTTGGTTTGAACGCATTTCCGGGAATCGATCTGGGTTATACCCTGAGCCGCTCGTTGAAGGTTTTTGGTAATTGGGGATACACCTACAGGGTACCCTCATTTACCGATTTGTACTATTCAGACCCTATCAATCTGGGAAACGCTGATTTGGAACCAGAAAAAGCAATTTCTTATGAAATGGGATTCAAATTGATCGGTATCTCTGGCATAACTGGGCAAATGAGTTACTTCGCCCGCCAGGGAAAAAATACGATTGACTGGACCCGAAATGCGGATACTGATCCATGGCAGGCGGGTAATATCTCCCGAGTGAACATGAATGGTGTGGAATTTAATGTTTCCTTTCTTCCTTCTGCTTTTTCGGGCAGCAATGGCTTATTTGATAAGTTAGATTTCAACTACACCTATATAGGGAATGTTGAGGTTTCCAGCGGTGATGCCCTCTTTTCGAGGTATGCCCTGGAGAACCTAAAACACCAATTTTCGGCTGGATTGAGCCTTAATTACACAAAATGGCTGAAACAATCGATCTATTTCAGGTATGCGGACAGAGTAACGATGGATGATTACACCGTTGTAGACTCCAGAATTAGCCTAAAATCAGACCAAATCGCTGTTTTTGCTGATGTGACCAATATTTTTGACACCATTTATAAGGAAACAAATCTGGTGACGCTTCCCGGTCGGTGGTTTAAAATGGGAGTTTCTTATCAATTTTAGCATTTCACCTCCATTATGCTTTTCAATGTCCTTATTCAGGAGCTGCTGGGCCATGGTAGCCCTTATCTTATTATATAATATACTGATAATCAAACAGATGATTCCCTATTAAGTGATGAACTCCCAAATGTAAAGCTTGTACAACAAGGCCCAAATGATGGGTATATATGTCAAAATAGCCCACGATGTGTCATAAAGTGGGGCAAAGTGGTTGAAAATGTTATTTTTCTACCTATGTTTGTTTTAGGAGAACCAACCCTATCGCAGATGGGGTGGCAAAAAGAAAAGACAACCACTAAAACGTCATGACTTTCTTCACTAGTGAGTATGAGAGCAAGCTTGATTCCAAAGGGAGGCTGGTACTGCCTGCCCGGATCAAAAGCCAGCTGCCGGATAGTTCTGGTAGCGAGCTGGTGATCCGTAGGGGATTTGAGCCATGCCTTATTCTCTATCCTATGGTGGAATTCAAGAAAGTCTTCTCAAAGATTTCCGGTCTTAGCGAGTTCAACGAAGAGTACAGAAAATTGCAGCGCAATTTTTTCTCAGGTACTGCCACTGTTGAGCTGGACGCCAATGGCCGGTTTCTCATTCCGAAAAACATGTTAGCGTATTCTCAGATCGATAAAGAAGCGATACTGGTGGGTATGGGCAACAAGGTTGAGATATGGAACCCTACTCAATACGAGAAGCATATGATCAATGACCCAGGTGAGTTGTCAAAATTAGCGCAGAAATACCTCGATGAATAATGAGTGAGGCACGCTATCATCAGCCTGTCATGCTCAGTGAATGTATTTCCGCTCTAAACATCGACCCTGAGGGAGTTTACGTGGACGTAACCTTCGGAGGTGGTGGACATAGTTTGAAGATATTGGAAAAGCTCAAAGGTGGACGGTTGATTGCCTTTGATCAGGATGAGGATGCGAAACGTGAAGCGGAAAAAATCAACCATCGTTCTTTAACATTTTGTCAAGCCAACTTCATGTATATGAAAAGGTACCTGAAGCTGAATCAAATCACGAAAGTGAATGGGATTCTGGCAGACCTTGGCATTTCATCCCATCAGATCGATGCGCCCGAAAGAGGATTTTCAACTCGTTTTGATGGCCCTTTGGATATGCGAATGGATGTGCAAGGCCCAACTACAGCAGCCCAAATTTTGAATGAATACTCTGAAGAGCAGTTGCATAAAATTTTTGGGATGTACGGAGAGGTAAGGAATGCCAGAACGGCTGCTAAGGTGATTGTGCAAACGCGGTTGCAAAAAAGCTTCGAGCGGAATTTTGATTTACTGGAAGTTTTGAAACCAATTGCTCCACGAGGAAAAGATTTTAAATACTACGCACAAATATTTCAGGCCTTGAGGATAGAAGTAAACAAGGAGATGGAAGCGTTGGAAACATTTCTGTTGCAGTGTGGAGAAGTCATGGAAACCGGAGGCAGACTGGTAGTGATGTCGTATCACTCCCTCGAAGACCGGATGGTAAAAAATTATATCAACACTGGAAAGATATATGGTGAATTGGAGAAAGATTTTTATGGTAATCCGATCAGGCCATTTGCAGCCATCAATAGAAAACCAATTACAGCGGGGGAGGAAGAGCTTGAACAAAATAAAAGAGCACGAAGTGCAAAATTGAGGATAGCTGAAAAGTTATAATATGAGTGAGAACAAATTTAGAATAGGTCAAAAGGAGAAAGGGAAAGGCCCCGGAAGCAGTATTTTTTCCGGGTTGGAGAAGCATGTAAAACTCGAAACGTATTTCGAAGAAGGGTTTCCTGTTAAGTACTTGCCAAAAATTCTGTTTGTCCTCATGCTAAGCTTAATCTATATAGGCAACACGCACTATTCTGAAAAAACGATAAGAAAAATAAATAAAACCCATACAGAGGTAGAAGACATACGCGCTGACTACACCACATTGAAAGCAGACCTGATGTTTGCCAGTAAGCAATCGGAGGTTGCGCGTAGGGTCAAGCCATTAGGATTAAAGGAAAGTATTAAACCACCCTATAAAATAGTTGTAAAAGAAGGTGAATATTAAGAGGTCCATATTAATCCGCGTTCGGATAGCATTTCTTTTTGTGCTGCTCTTCGGTATTGCTGTTATCGTGAAGATATCACACATTCAATTTGTGGAGGGGGAGGAGTGGACAAAGATCAGTGAGCAAATTAGTTTCGACTACAAAAAAGTAAAAGCTACAAGAGGAAATATTTATTCCGACAATGGAAGCTTGCTGGCGACAGACTTACCTTTTTATAAGGTGGCATTAGATCCAAGAATTGCGAAGGATAAAATATTCAAAAGCGGAATTGACTCCTTGTCAATTCTATTGGCTAGGTACTTTAAAGACAAGTCGGCTACAGAGTATAAGCGAATGATCCAGGATGCGAGAGCTGCCAACAGGCAGTACATCGTGCTCAATCGCAAGCAAATCAATTATCAAACTAAAAAGATAATGTCCGAGTGGCCCATTTTCAGAAATGGTCGCTATGGGGGTGGGGTAATTTTTGAAAAGATAGATGTGCGTTATCGCCCCTTCTCGAATCTTAGCCGCAGAACTGTAGGTTTTGTAAATGAAAATGGAAAGGGTGCAGGACTTGAATACAGCTTCAATGAAGATTTGGGCGGGCAAGATGGCGAAGCGTTGTTTCAAAAAATAGCTGGAAGTACCTGGAAGCCTGTTTATGATGTGAACAACATCAAATCAAAGGATGGATTGGACATACAAACTACCATTGATATCAATCTTCAGGATGTAGCAGAAACTTCATTGCACAGGGCCATGGAACATCACGATGCGGATGCCGGGACAGTGGTGGTAATGGAAGTGAGTACTGGGCACATCAAAGCAATTTCAAACCTCACCCGGGAAGGCAACAGGTACAACGAAATCTTCAACCACGCTGTTGGTGGACTTTTTGAGCCTGGTTCTACTTTTAAGCTGGTAACGATGATGGCGCTGCTGGAAGAGTCCAACATCAGACTTACGGACAGCGTTGATACCGGCAATGGCGAGTTTACTTTTTATAAAAACAAAGTAAGGGACCATCATGATGGTGGTTTTGGAAAATTAACAATTCGCGATGCATTTGTGCTTTCCTCCAATGTGGCCATGGCCAAATTGCTGGATCACAATTTTGGTTTAAAGCCAGATAAGTTTATTGATTTAGTGGATGAACTCAGGCTTTCAAAACCACTTGGTCTTCAGATAAAAGGAGAAGGTTATCCTAAGATTTTTCGCCCTGCCTCCAAAGGATGGAGTGGTATTACATTGCCCTGGATGGCCTATGGATACGGATTTGAAGTCACACCGCTTCATACTTTAACACTCTACAATGCGATTGCCAACAATGGCAAAATGATCAAACCAATTTTTGTTACCGCAATTTCCAAAGCAGATCAGGTGAAGAAAGAATTCGAAACAGAAGTTTTGAACAGTAGAATTTGCTCTTCCAGTACCCTAAATAAACTGCGGTTGCTATTGGAAGGAGTTGTTGAGGATGGGACTGCGAGCAACCTTAAGAACGCACATTATAAAATTGCTGGTAAGACAGGAACGGCACAAATACTTGAGAATGGCAGGTACACCAAAAAGTACATCACCTCATTCGTAGGGTATTTCCCGGCACACGATCCAAAGTATACCGCTATTGTGTTAATCAAGAATCCAAAAGGATGGCGGCAGTACGGAAATAACGTGGCCGGTCCTGTGTTCAAAGAAATAGCAGATAATATTTACTCCAGAGACATTAACCTCCATATGGCTATGGAGAAGAAAAAGGTGCTGGAATATGGAGTGTTTCCTGTTATTCAGGCGGGAAAGCAAGATGAGCTAACCATGCTTTGTAATGAGTTGGGAGTTTCCAATCATACCAAGACAGATGAAGATTGGATCAAAGCAGTGCGAAACGGAAACTCAGTTTTATGGGATAAGAACACGGCAGCAAAAGATCAGGTGCCCAATGTAAAGGGGATGACTTTTAGAGATGCCATTTTTTTGCTGGAGCAATCGGGATTGCAAGTGGAATATGATGGCAAGGGAAGAGTTGTAAACCAATCGTTGACACCAGGAACAAAAGTGAGTAAGGGTAGAAAAATTCATATTAGCCTAAGTTGATGCGCGAACTGAAGGACATATTGTATAAAGTTAATATTACCTCAGCATCAGGTGACATGGGTATCTCGCTGAAAGGAGTAGCTTTTGATTCGCGTAAAGTAGCTGATGGTTTTCTTTTTGTGGCTGTGAAAGGCACTCAGTCTGATGGCCATGAATTTATCAAAGTAGCGATACAAAAAGGAGCTAAGGCAATAGTTTGTGAAAAACTTCCGGAATCGCTCTCTGAAAACATTACTTACGTTACCGTAAAGGAGAGTGGTAAAGCATTGGGAATAATTGCTGCTAACTTTTATTCAAATCCTTCAGCCAAGCTAAAGTTAGTAGGAGTAACGGGTACTAATGGAAAGACCACAGTAGTTACGTTATTACACAAATTGTTTACATCATTGGGTTACCATGCTGGCTTATTGTCCACAGTGGAAAACAAAGTAAACGATAAAATTATTGTGGCCACCCATACCACACCTGATCCCATTCAGATCAATGAGTTACTTGTGAAAATGGTGGAAGCAGGATGTACACATTGTTTTATGGAGGTGAGTTCGCATGCAGTTGTACAGGGTAGAGTGGAGGGAATCACTTTTGCTGGTGGAGTATTTACCAATATTTCTCATGATCATCTTGACTATCACAGAACTTTTGAAAGTTATATCCGCGCTAAGAAGGGGTTCTTTGATGAATTACCATCGGATGCATTTGCGTTGGTCAACGTAGATGACAAGCGTGGAATGGTGATGTTACAGAATACTAAGGCTGCAAAAAGAACCTATGCCCTCAAGAAAATGGCAGACTATAAGGCAAAGGTGATGACTAATTCACTGGAAGGTCTTGAGTTGGAAATTGAAAATAGAAACGTTTGGTTTAAGCTAATAGGTGATTTCAATGCCTATAATCTTCTTACAGTGTATGCAACTGCTGTATTGTTGGGAGAGGATCCGGAAAGTGTGTTGATGAGACTTTCAGCTTTGACAGGGGCGGCAGGAAGGTTTGAGTTGATCCTGCCAGGGTCAAAGTTTACCGCAATAGTAGATTACTCCCATACACCCGATGCGCTCAAGAATGTTTTGGAAACCATTGAGCAGTTTAGAACAGGTCAGGAGCAGGTGATATCTATTGTAGGATGTGGAGGAGACAGGGATAAAATGAAAAGACCATTAATGGCTGCGATTGCCTGCAAGTATAGCGATAAAGCCATCTTCACTTCGGATAATCCACGAAGCGAAGATCCCATGGAGATCATTAAGGACATGCAGAAAGGGGTTGGTATAACGGATGCAAAAAAAACACTGGTGATCGTAGACAGGGAAGAGGCCATCAAAACAGCTTGCATGATGGCAAAGGAAAAGGATATCATTTTGGTAGCAGGAAAGGGTCATGAAACGTATCAGGAAATTAAAGGGGTGAAGTACCCATTTGACGATAAAGAAGTATTGGAAAGGATGTTAAAAATGTTCAGTAACTAATGCTGTATTATCTATTTGATTATTTAGAAAAAAATTACAGCCTCATGGGAGCCGGTGTGTTTCAATACATCTCCTTTCGTGCAGGTGCAGCAGCGGTATTGTCATTGGTGATTACCATTACTTTGGGAAAAGGGTTGATTAATTTCCTGAGAAAAAAACAAGTAGGTGAGGATATTCGGGATTTAGGATTGGAAGGGCAAATGAAAAAGAAAGGCACCCCAACCATGGGAGGGCTTATTATTATCGGTGCCATTTTAATTCCTACACTTTTGTTTGCACGCATCGACAATATCTATGTGATTCTTCTTCTTATTACCACGATATGGTTAGGACTTATTGGTTTATTGGATGATTACATCAAAGTTTTTAAAAAAGACAAAGAAGGGCTGGCTGGTAAATTCAAGATTATCGGCCAAGTTGGATTGGGTTTAATTGTTGGGTTGGTATTGTATTTCAATAATGATGTGGTGATCAGGCAAATGAAGCCTGTACAAGATACGACTATTGTGAGTTCGAACGAAGTGTCAACAACACCGTATGAGGATGTAAAGTCCACCAAAACCACGGTACCGTTTTTTAAGAATAATGAATTAGATTATTCTACTGTTATTCCTTTTCTTCCAAAGGATTACACGTGGGTAATCTATGTATTAATGGTGGTGTTCGTTGTTACGGCAATTTCGAATGGTGCCAATATTACCGATGGTATTGATGGGCTTGCGGCAGGAACTTCAGCAATTATTGGATTGACGCTGGCAATTTTCGCTTACCTCTCCGGTCGTGTTGACTTTAGTAATTACCTCAGCATAATGTACATCCCGAATCTGGGAGAGCTGGTAATCTTTTGTACTGCTTTTGTAGGTGCCTGTTTGGGTTTCCTTTGGTACAATGCATACCCTGCTCAAGTCTTTATGGGAGATACAGGAAGCCTTGCCTTGGGAGGTATCATTGCAGTGTTGGCGCTGGCAGTTCGCAAGGAGATCATGATTCCGGTATTGTGTGGTATTTTTCTTATTGAGAACATGTCTGTCATTCTTCAGGTGGGTTATTTTAAATACACGAGAAAAAAATACGGTGAGGGAAGGAGAATTTTTTTGATGTCTCCTCTTCATCACCACTACCAAAAGGTAGGTATACATGAATCAAAGATTGTGACACGGTTTTGGATTGTAGGAATCTTATTGGCAATACTTAGTCTGGCAACATTGAAATTGAGATAATGAACAGGATTGTAATCATAGGAGCGGGTGAAAGTGGAACGGGGGCAGCCTTGTTGGCGAAAGCTAAAGGGTATGATGTGTTCTTGTCAGAAAATCATAACATCAGAGAAAGCTTCAAGGCTGAAATGCAGGATGCTAAAATTGATTTTGAGGAAGGTGTCCATTCAATGGAAAATATTCTAAATGCAGATCTGGTAATTAAGAGCCCAGGTGTGCCTGATAAAGAGGATGTTATCCAGCAAATAAAGAAAAAGGGAATTGAAATTATCGATGAGATCGAATTCGGATTTCGTTTTCTGAAAGGTAAAGTGATTGCAATCTCCGGGACAAACGGAAAGACCACAACTACACTACTGACTTATCATTTGTTGAAGGATGCCGGGCTGGATGTAGCGCTTGCAGGAAATGTGGGTGAAAGTCTTGCACGGAAGTTGGTAACCCGGGATTACGATTGGTATGTAATTGAGGTGAGCAGTTATCAGTTGGATGGTACAACTACATTCAAACCCGATATAGCTGTCCTTCTCAACATTACGCCTGATCATTTGGATCGCTACGATTATAAGTTTGAACTCTATATCGATTCTAAATTCAGATTGCTGGCCAATATGGACCCAGCAGATCAATTCATTTACTATAAGGAAGATGCTGTTCTGGAAAAGGAAATGGCAAACAGAAAGGTGTCACCTTCGCTCAACACAGTTTCCTTAAAAGGTGATAATGTTTCTCAGGCCTACTTCGATGGTGTGGAGATGAATTTTAGAATTGGCAGAACTACTTTTTCTATTAAGCAGGAAGAAACCACCCTTAAAGGACCGCACAACCTTATCAATACCATGGCTGCTGTTTCTGCTGCTTGTTTTGCGGGAATAGATGTGGAATCAATTAAAAGTAGCCTTAAAACATTTAAAAACGCGCCTCATAGATTGGAGTCGGTTGCAAAAATTAACAATGTGGAGTTTATTAATGACTCCAAGGCCACTAATGTTGATTCCGTGATTTATGCCTTGGGAAGTTATACAAATGCATTGATCTGGATAGCGGGAGGAGTAGACAAAGGAAATGATTACGATCTGATAAGGGAACAAGTAAAGGAAAAAGTAAAAACACTGATTTGTTTGGGTGTTGATAATAGTAAACTAAAATCTTATTTCTCAGGAATTGTACCTACCATACTAGAGACTCAAAGTGTAAAAGAGTTGGTAAGGATGGCTTTAAAAAATGCAGAAGAGGGCGATGTGGTTTTATTATCACCTGCATGTGCAAGTTTTGATTTGTTTAAAAACTATATCGATAGAGGAGATCAGTTTCGAGAAGCTGTATTGGAATTGAAAGTTGAAACAGAAACCATTGCGTCATGAATAAGGTAAAAGAATGGGCTGATAAAAATTTACAGGGAGATCCGGTGATATGGGCTGTAGTATTTGCGCTATCGGTCATCAGTATCCTTGTTGTGTATAGTTCAATAGGAACGTTGGCATACAAGCGCACAGTGAGCCCGGAGATGTATCTGATTAAGCACACTTTCATGGTATTTCTTGGATTGGGTGCTATGTGGGTGGCGCACAAAATTGATTACCGATATTATTCGAAGATTTCCAGATTGGCATTGTGGGTGAGTGTGCCGTTGTTGATATATACGTTTACCAATGGAACTACCATCAATGATGCTGCACGTTGGATTACACTTCCTATAATCAACACTTCGTTCCAGCCATCTGATTTTGCCAGCCTTGCTTTAATTATTAACCTGGCGAGCATGCTGTCGAAGAAACAACAGAATATTGATGATATAAAGGACTCGCTCATTCCATTGTTGATTTGGAGTGGAGTTATCTGCGGACTGATTGCATTAACGAACCTGTCTACTGCCGCCTTATTGTTTGCCACCTGTATGCTGGTCATGTTCATTGGACGTGTACCGGTAAAGTATTTGGCCATGTTGGTCCTGGTGGGCGCATTAGCAGGAGCCGTTGCCTTCAAGTTTGGAGTAAGGGGGGAAACAGCTAAAAACAGAATTACCAGTTTTATCAACGGTACTGAGCTTCCCTTTCAAGCCAAGCATGCGCGCATTGCCGTTGCAACGGGAGGCATTGCAGGGAAAGGGCCTGGTAACAGTGACCAACGCAACATACTTCCGCATCCTTACTCAGACTTTATTTATGCTATTCTTATTGAAGAGTACGGCATGATTGGAGGTGTAGTGTTATTAGGCTTGTATCTGCTTCTGCTTCATCGGGGCATGAAGGCTGCTTACAATAGTGAACGCGCTTTTGGTGGTTTGTTATCAGCGGGACTCAGTTTTGATTTGGTCTGTCAGGCAATGGTGAACATGGGAGTAGTAGTTGGATTAGGACCCATCACGGGTCAGCCACTGCCATTAATTAGTATGGGAGGTACCGCCATGATCTTTACCGGGTTATCGGTAGGGATAATTCTAAGTGTGAGCAGAGGCGAGCGCGATGAACAGTGGCAACATATGAATATGGATTCTAAAGACGTAGCAAAAGCAGCTTGAAAGAAAATCAACCATATCGACTTATCATTAGTGGAGGCGGAACAGGAGGCCATGTGTTTCCTGCCATTGCTATTGCTTCAACTTTTCGGGCGCGTTACCCCGATGCCGAGATTTTGTTTGTAGGAGCACAAGGAAGAATGGAAATGACACGAGTGCCTGATGCAGGATATAAGATCGTGGGACTGTGGATCAGTGGATTACAAAGGAAATTCACTTTCTCCAATTTGTTATTCCCCTTCAAGTTGATTTCAAGTTATTTGAAGGCATGCACTATAATAGCAAAGTTTAAACCCCATGCGGTAATAGGAACTGGGGGATATGCAAGTGGACCGGTAATGTTGGCTGCCAACAGGTTCAAGGTACCCTCTCTCGTTCAGGAGCAAAACTCTTATGCTGGTTTAACCAATAAGAAATTGGCAAGACGTGCCAGTAAAATTTGCGTTGCTTATCCAAACATGGGAAAATATTTTCCTGAAGATAAGATGGTGATGACAGGTAATCCGGTGCGAAAGGATTTGTTGAATCTGCACACCAAAAGAAGTGAAGCACTTGGATTTTTTGCATTTAATGAAAAAGAGAGAACGCTTTTAATTATTGGAGGAAGCCTTGGGGCAAAGACCATTAATGAGAGTGTGCTTTCCGGCTTGGACAAGCTCATTGATGCACAGGTGCAAGTGGTATGGCAGACAGGTAAAATCTATTATGAGAACATCAAACTGAAAACAGCGGAAAAAGACTTGCGCAGAATACGAATTTATGATTTTATAAAACAAATGGACTTGGCTTATGCTGCGAGTGATGCTGTGATCTCAAGGTCTGGCGCATTGGCGATCTCTGAACTATGCATCGCTGGCAAGCCTGCCATACTCGTTCCATCTCCCAACGTGGCAGAAGATCATCAGACAAAGAATGCTATGGCATTGGTCAATGAAGAGGCTGCTATTATGATAAAGGACCGTGAAGCACGAAAGAAGTTGGTGGATGAGGCTTTGAAATTGATTTACGATCAACAACAAAGTGATCGGTTGGCAACAAATATTAAGTCATTGGGAAGACCCAATGCAGCAGAAGAAATAGTTAATGAAATTGAAAAATTGGTAACGTGCAATTGAGTCAATACGATACGGTTTATTTCCTCGGTATCGGGGGCATCGGAATGAGCGCGCTGGCACGTTGGTTCAACAGGCAAGATATGTTCGTGGCCGGGTATGATCGCACACCAACACCATTAACAAAAGAATTGGAGAAGGAAGGGATAAAAATCCATTTTGAAGATGATGTGGCCTTAATTCCAACTCAAGTGGATAACAATAGAACGTTGTTTGTTTACACGCCTGCCATTCCAAAAGACCATAAAGAATACAATTACCTTAAGGAGAAAGGTTACGCTATATTAAAGAGATCAGAGGTTCTTGGGCTAATCACGAAAGCGCATAAAACCATAGCTGTAGCTGGAACACATGGTAAAACTACGACCTCTTCTTTAATCACACACATTTTAAAGGTGGCAGGGGTGAATATGGTGGCCTTTTTAGGTGGAGTAACTACCAACTATGCTTCTAATCTAATTGCTGAGGGAGAGGCCAATGAGAATACCATCGTGGTGGCAGAGGCGGATGAGTTTGATCGTTCTTTTCTAAAATTATTCCCAGATATAGCTGTCATCACTTCTGTTGATCCTGATCATCTGGATATTTATGGCAACCATCAGGAGGTGATTAAATCCTTTACCGATTTCACTAAGCAAATCAACAAAGGTGGTTTGTTAGTAAAACATGATTCAATACGCGCTATCGACAATGAATTGGATGGTGTGGAAGTAAATACTTACGGCATGAGCCGGGGACAATTTTTTGCCAGTCGGATTACCACCGAGGGTGGATTTTTTGAATTTGATCTTGTTGGCTATGCCTCTGAGATTAAAAATATAAAGCTTGGCGTCCCTGGTTTTCATAACATGGAAAATGCAATAGCAGCTACTATAGTAGCGAAGCATTTAGGTGTGGATGATGCGTCTGTCAAAAAGGCGTTGAGTTCATTTTTGGGAGTGAAAAGAAGGTTTGAGTTTATTATCAAACGCGATGATTTGATTTATGTTGATGATTATGCTCATCACCCAACAGAAATCACAGCTTTTTTATCCTCCCTTCGGGCAATGTATCCGGGTAAGAAGATTACTGCAGTTTTTCAACCCCACTTGTACAGCCGCACAAGAGATTTTGCAGAAGGGTTCTCACAGAGCCTGAGTATGGCGGATGAAGTTTTACTGATGGATTTATATCCGGCTCGCGAGGAACCTATTCCTGGCGTTTCATCAGATATGTTGTTTGATGCGATTACAAGCAATGTTAAGGTGAGGTGTACAAAAAAGAACGTGGTTCAAAAACTGGAGGATATGGATGTGGAGGTAATTGCAACGATCGGAGCTGGAGATATTGATACTTGTGTGGAGCCCATTAAAGAGTTATTGGAAAATAAATATCAACAACTGGCATGAAGTTTAAGTGGAACATACGAACCGAAGTAAAGATAGCTGTCGCTGTTGTTGGGTTGTCTTTGTTGATTGCCTTCAGCGAGCGGAAACAAAGTGGAGTGGTATGTAAGAACATTGTTGTGGATCTGGAGAACACTAACGAAAATCATTTTCTGGAAGAAGCTGATGTCCTGAAGATCATTGAGAGTAGTGGTCAGACCATTATCGGTAAAAGTATTGAGGAAATTAATTTACGTGCACTTGAGGCTAAGCTGGAGCAGGATAAGCATATCAGCAGTGCCGAAATGTTTGGTGATGTGAAGGGTAACCTTACTGTGAATGTAACATTGAGAAGACCCATTGCCAGGTTGATAAGGACAGATGGTCCGGATGCTTATGTAGCAGAGGATGGAAAGGTAATGGAGACTTCTGAGAAATATTCAGCTCGGATCATTTTGGTGAGTGGTGATATTGTTAAAAAAATGATAAACAATGGGGATTTGAATACTACCGAGGAGGGTATGGAACTTATGGCTATGATTGAATACATCAACAAAGATAAGTTCTGGAAAGCTCAGGTAGCTCAACTTGATTTTAATCGATCAGGTAAGGTATTCATCTACCCTCAGGTAACCGGGCAGGTGGTTGAGTTTGGGTTGCCTAAAGACATTGAATTGAAGTTTCAAAAGCTTATGATTTTTTATAAGGAGATTCTACCGCAGATGGGGTGGACAAAGTATGACAGAGTGAATGTAGAATTTGAAGGACAAGTAATAGCTGAATGATGGATACTAGAAAGTTGACAAACGACAATATGCAGTTGACAATAGTAAACGGTAATGAACACAATTTGTCAACTGTAATTCGTCAACTGTCAACTTGTATTTTAAAGACTAATAAAGAAAACAACCACTAATAATAAACGATTACAACCATGGAACAGGAGAAAATAGTAGTAGGGCTCGACATAGGCACAACCAAGATCTGTGCGATTGTCGGTCGTAAAAATGACTTTGGCAAACTCGAGGTGTTGGGTATGGGCAAGGCTGAATCTGAAGGAGTAATCAAAGGCATAGTTACCAATATAGATAAAACAGTATTTGCCATCGAGAAGGCAATCAAAGAAGCCAGCGACATGTCAGGTATTGATGTGGGCGTGGTGAACGTTGGAATTGCAGGGCAGCATATCAGAAGCTCCATTCATCATGGTAGCATTACCCGCAGTACCAAAGAGGATGAAGTTAGCATCGAGGATGTCAACCGCCTTACCGAAGACATGTATCGCATTGTCATTCCTCCTGGAAGTGAAATCATCCATGTGATGCCTCAGGATTACATGGTGGATTATGAAGAAGGCATTAAAGACCCTGTGGGAATGTCGGGTGTTAAGCTAGAAGCAGACTTTCATATTATCACCGCACAAACCAGTGCGATCAACAATATCAACAAGTGTGTGCGCAGAGGAAATCTTGAAATTGAGGACTTAATATTGGAGCCATTGGCATCCAGTTTGGCGGTTCTTAGTGATGAAGAAAAAGAAGCCGGTGTTTGTTTAATTGATATTGGTGGGGGTACTACAGATGTAGCCATTTTCTATGACAACATCATTCGTCACACCGCTGTCATTCCATTCGGTGGAAATATTCTTACAACAGATATTCAGCATGGGTTAATGGTGATGGCCAAGCAAGCAGAGCAATTGAAAACCAGATTTGGTAAGGCCATTGCAGAAGAGGCCAGTCCGAATGAAATTGTTTCAATTCCGGGGATACGCAACAGAACTGCAAAAGAGATTTCTGTAAAAAACCTGTCTCATATCATACAGGCACGTATGGAGGAGATCATTGAGATGGCACACAGTGAAATCATCAATTCAGGATTTGAAAACAGGTTGGCTGGTGGTATCGTCATTACTGGTGGAGGATCTCAATTGAGTTGTTTGAAACAACTGGTTGAGTACATGACTGGAATGGATACACGTATTGGATACCCCAATGAACATTTGGGTAAGAGTAAGATAGAGGTAGTGAAAAGTCCGATGTATGCCACTGCGGTTGGACTAGTGCTATCAGGTTTCCGCTCTCTGGATGAGCGGGAGGAACGCTACAAAGAAGCCAGGGTTCCCAAAGCAGGAAAAGCAAAGAGAGTTTCATCATCAGATTTTTTTACCAACATCCTTAACAAGACAAAAGGATTGTTGATTGATGATCTGGATGGTAAAAATGAATACTAAAATGAAAATAACCACTAAACAATAATCGTCATGTCTGGAACAGCTTACAAATTCGAGCTCCCCAAACATCACCAGTCAAT
Source organism: Cyclobacteriaceae bacterium (assembly GCA_039971015.1). Classification (GTDB taxonomy): domain Bacteria; phylum Bacteroidota; class Bacteroidia; order Cytophagales; family Cyclobacteriaceae; genus ELB16-189. Next base: position 241,211 of record JBDVKV010000004.1, on the reverse strand, counting down.
TATCAAGGTAATTGGAGTGGGTGGTGGAGGAAGCAATGCGGTTAACCACATGTTTGGACAAGGCATCAAGGATGTCGAGTTTGTCGTGTGCAATACCGATGCGCAAGCACTTAATAGTAGTCCTATACCTTACAAACTGCAAATAGGTGCAAACCTGACCGAAGGGTTGGGTTGCGGTGCCAACCCTGAAGTGGGTCGTGCGGCCGCAGTGGAAAGTAAAGACCAAATCCGGGAAATGCTGGCAGGTACCAAAATGGTATTTGTAACGGCAGGAATGGGAGGAGGTACCGGTACAGGAGCTGCTCCTGTATTGGCAAAAATTGCAAAGGATATGGATATCCTTACAGTAGGTATTGTTACAGTGCCCTTTCTATTTGAAGGAAAGAAAAAATTGGCACAAGCTCAGATTGGAATTGAGGCACTTCGTGCCAGCTGTGATACGGTGCTGGTGATATTGAACGACAAACTCAGGGAAATCTACGGCAACCTTTCTATTGGCCAAGCCTTTGCTCAAGCTGATAATGTATTGACTACTGCGGCAAAAGGAATTGCTGAGATTATCACATTGACAGGTTATGTCAATGTTGACTTCCAGGACGTGCGCACGGTAATGCACAATGCAGGGGCGGCTGTTATGGGATCAGCCGAGACACGAGGAGAGAACAGGGCCAAGCTCGCAGCGGAACAATCACTCGCTTCTCCATTGCTGGACAACAAAGACATTATGGGAGCAAAGAGGATATTGCTATCCATTATTTCAGGTGAGGAAGCAGAACTGCAAATGGATGAGTTGAGTGAAATCACTGAATACATTCAAGAGCAGGCAGGAGATGAAGCCGAAGTAATTTTTGGCCACGGTGTGGATCCAAACATTGGTGATAGAATTAGGGTTACGGTAATTGCTACTGATTTTGCCGCTGAGACCATCATTAACAGAACTGAAGCACAAAAGAAAGTACATGATCTGGATCGTTCACAGAGTACGCTTTTTGAACAAATTGATAGTTCTGTCAATCACAGGGATGATGAGGTGGAATTGAAAGAGGAGAAGAACGACAGACCTGTTTTGAAAACTTCTACGGAGAAGCCGAAACTGGAAGAAAAGGAAACTCCTGAGAAGAAAGAAGAGGACAAAGAGGAGAGGAGTTACACTTTTACCTTGTTTGAGAAGAAAGAAGAACCTGTGCAGAAGAGAACTTTATTTGATGAGGTTGAAGAGGAAGATGGTGAAGAAAGTTTATTCAGTACAGATGAAGATGAATTTGAACTGGGTAATGAAGTTTCATCCGATCAGGTGCTTAATGAAGAAGGAATGATGGAATACCGTAAGACGAAGGAAAGGTTGGAGCAGCAGGCGAAAGACAGAAGGGAGAAGTTGAAGGCTGCCAAGAAGCATGAAATGACCAAGGAAGAGTTTAACGAGAAGTGGTCATTGCCTGCGTACCTTAGGAGGGGAGTTAAAATGAGTAATACACCTCATTCATCGGAGCCTTATATCTCCAGGTATAACCTGAATGACGAGAATAGCATTCTTGGCAACAATAAGTTTTTACATGATAATGTAGACTAAGGGTAGACATGACGATTTATTTAGTGGTTAAATGAATCCAAAGAAAAGGCATTCCCGGTATGACAGGTTTTTACTCCATTCGTAGTGGTTGTTGGTGGTAAATATTTTTTGCCGGTATCGGGATGCCTTATTTTTTAAACTGTTTTTGAACCCATTTTTTTAACCTGCCCTGACCGGAGCGTCAGGGGATGAAGCCGCCCTTGAAAAGGGGCGGTTTTTTTATGTGGAAAATATAAAAAGATTATAATGAGTCCAGAGAAATAAAAATTGGGGTAATTTTTTTACTTATTCTATTTATTTTTAAACAATGAATATCCCTTCTATATGCTTCCTGATAACTCTAATTGCTACTTTTTCATGTGGTTTGGAACGAGATAAAATACCCAATAGAAGATTGGTAATAATGCATTACAATTCTTCGAATTGGAAATTATCTGACACGACCAAATTGAACCCTTGGCCTAGATCTCAAGACAATGAATTCACAATATTCCTTAGGGCAAAGGGTGATTTTGGAGATAGAATAAAACTATTTGTGTTTGATTCAATTGTTTTTAATGATATAGGGCCATTTGAAAGTATGATTGTTCTAAAAGATTCATATAGAAATGATTTATTGAGATTAGAGTTGATAAACCAGAGCATTGAATTTGATATTCCGAGTGAGATCAATGTTGTGGAAATCATGGAGGATAGCCTCCAAGTTATTATAGCTTATACACCATAACAATATTTAGTTCTCCGCGGAGTCTCCCCTGAGGAGGCTGAGGGGAGCGGACTCTGCGGCTAAAGAATCGGGCACAAGTAAAACTAGGTTCATCAAATAAACCGCAGAGTCCTCTTCGAGAGATTCTGCGGATAATAGACAAGTATCCTCAGTTGAAACTCACGACTGTATAGGTTATGAAAATTTATTTGACTGCTTAATTGAAAGATAAATACACAGTATGATCATTCGGGGTATTGCATTAGTAATAATATTATTAATCGTGGACAATAGTTGTTCTAGCCCATCAGAACCAGACAGGGATATTCCATATGAACAAATCGCTGTTCACTATTTTTCAGATAGTTTATTACATAATCCAGATGCATTTTTGAAGGACGATTATGAATTTTTTCTTTTGCCAGACCATTTTGATAGTCTGTGGTTGGAACAAGGTTTTTTCAGTAATTGTAGTATTTTATCTGATTCAATTATAAGAAAAACAAGTAAACCATATTTTAATTCTGATGCTCTGATTGATGATGATTATATGGATAGGAAATTATTCAAAAGATCCAATGAATATCTTAAGGACGCATTTCAAAGGGAAGAATCTAACCCACCTGAAATAAGTATTAAACTACCTAATAATATTGGTTTTAAAAGGGATCAAGATGTTGATAGTGAGGCTTGTTTGTGGCTTTTGGAACCTAAGCACTATATTAAAGCCGATGACGAAATTACTGTCGAATTAAGCTTTTCTCAAGATCAAGAAATGATTAACCTTTTAATATTTATGAAATATAATGGGGATATCTTAGGTTGGAATTATCGAGTCTATGACAAATAGTTGTGACCAGTTGTCCTGATTTTGCAACTCAGGACATTGTCTAAATTGAGAGAATCTTCTGGCATGAGCAATTGTATACAGGGACTCTTGACTGAATCTGAACCCTATGGTGTTAATGAGATAATTGTGACTAATTATTTTTATCTGGAATATGTAACCCAACTCCCAGAATCTAGAATCCCCTCCCTTTCCTTACCTTTACCCAATCTAAAATTCCTCCCATGTCCAAACGCTTTGTATTTATAACCTTTCCCATGCTCTTAATTGCCGGCATTTACTTTCTGGGCCCGGCTCCTGAAAAGCCAAAGTTTGATCCTGAGATGCCAGTTGTTCCTACCGATGCGAATGAATTGGAAACTTATATCAGTAGTCAGGAAGCAAAGCACAATGTAAAACCCGACAACGAAGCGCGCATCGTTTGGCTGGATAGCACCCGTCAGAAAACGGAGTACAGCGTAGTATATCTGCACGGCTTCTCTGCTTCGCAGGAAGAGGGGGATCCTGTGCATACCAATTTTGCAAAGAGGTTTGGTGGCAACCTATACTTGCCTCGGTTGGCAGACCATGGAATAGACACAACTGAGCAATTATTGTACTTCACTGCCGATCGGTTGTGGGAGAGTTCAAAAGAAGCGTTAGCGATCGGTAAGGCCATTGGAGAAAAAGTAATTCTTGTAAGTACTTCTACTGGAGGGACAATGGCGTTGATGCTGGCCGCGCAATATCCTGAAGATGTATTTGCCCTCATTAACATGTCGCCCAATATTGAGATCAATGACCCCAGCGCCTTTTTATTGAATAATCCATGGGGATTACAAATAGCAAGGCTGGTAGTAGGGAGCGACTATCAGGAGATCAATTATAAGCCTGAGCGCTTACCGTACTGGAATGAAAAATACAGATTGGAAGCACTTACACAACTGGAAGAACTGTTGGAAGATAAAATGAATGTGGAAACCTTTGGCAAAGTAAAGCAACCTTCCCTTACACTATATTACTATAAAGACGAGCAGAATCAGGATCCTACAGTGAAAGTAAGTGCTATGTTGAAGATGAACGAAGCATTAGGAACACCTTCTGAATTGAAAGAGGCCATTGCCATTCCGAATGCAGGTGCTCATGTAATTGGCTCCTATTTGGTATCAGAAGACCTGGAGTCGGTGGAAAAGGCGATCAATGATTTTGCTGAGCAGAAGCTGGGGTTGAAGCCACGTTTGTAGTTGTAGGAACCCTGAAAGCGTTAATTTGTTTTTAACCACGAAGGACACAAAGTTTCTGCAAAGCCCGCAAAGTATTTCTTCGTGTACTTTGTGCCTACTTTGTGCTCTTTGTGGTTAGCTTCTCTTTAAAGTGTTTATTAAGGTTTAACCCTCAACCTAAGCGCCCTCTCCAAATCTTCTGGAGTATCAATGCCCATGGATTCAATATCAGTCTCTGCTACTTTAATCCTATAGCCATTCTCAATCCACCGTAGCTGTTCCAATGATTCCGCAAGCTCAAGTGAGGAGGGAGCAAGCTGCGTGATCTCGCTTAGTATGTCTGACCGGTATCCATACATCCCAATGTGTTTGTAATAGGCTTGCCGATCAAACCACCTTTCTTTCTCAGCATTTCTTAAGTGGGGCAGCGGGCTTCTGCTAAAATAGATGGCCTCATCATTAACATTGCGTATCACCTTCACTATATTATTATTGTGCAAGGCCTCAGGGTCCGTGATTTTTTTAATCAATGTTGCCAACTCAGCTTCACCATCTAAAAGGGAAGCCAACAAATCGATTTGTCGGGGATCGATAAAAGGTTCATCCCCTTGTATGTTGATCACATAATCAAATTCCTCATTGGAAGAAGCCAAAGCTTCTGCGCAGCGGTCAGTACCACTCACATGGTTTTCAGAAGTCATACACACTTCACCACCTTTGCTTTTCACATGATCATAAATCTTCTGATTGTCGGTGGCTACAATCACCCGATCAAGAGAGTTTGATTTTTTAGCCTGGCTATATACCCACTCAATCATGGTTTGCCCTGCAATGTCCGCCAGAGGTTTGGCAGGAAAGCGAGTGGACGCATAGCGGGCCGGAATGATTCCAACGATTTTCATGAAGTGACCTTTCTTACTTTTAGGGTAGAACCTTCAATTTCCAAAACCTTTACGGTATCTCCTTTTTCGATATAATCTCCTCGGGAAAAGGCATCATAGATTTGATCTTCAATCATAATTTTGCCGCTTGGCCGCAATACCGTATAGGCGGTCCCTGTTTTTCCTATAAGATCTCCAGTGTTGTTAAAATTAGAAGTGTACCCTGCTGATTGATCTTGTGTATCCATAAGTGAGATGCGCTTGAAGAAACCAGTTTGGCTGAAGCGAACTCCTCCCACAAATAACAGGAGAACCCCTCCGGAGAGTCCCCCGAATATGGCGAGTGAGGCAACAACAATATCATTGAGGGGAACCATTTCAAAATTAAAGAAGTCGTTGTTGACCATAATCAACACCATGGAGCCAACTGTAAGTCCTACACCAGTGATACCAGCTACACCAAATCCAGGAATGACAAAAACTTCAACCAGTATTAAAATGATGCCCACAAACAAGGCAATGATCTCCCAGTTTTCGGCCAACCCGTTGAGGTAGTAGGGAACGAGGTACAAAACCAAAGCGGTCATGGCTGCAAAAATGGGAAACCCAACTCCCGGAGATTGCAATTCAAAATATAAACCTCCAAGAATAACAAGGATAAGAATACCACTAATGAAAGGGTTCAAAAAGAAGGCAATTACCTTTTCTACTGAACTGATTTCAAAGCGAACCAATTCATAGTCGGTTACCCTATTTCTCTTCAGGATTTCATCCATTGATTCCACTTGAGCTTCGCAGTAACCGTACTTCAACGCCTCTTTTGTTGTAAAGGTGATCACACTACCTTCCTCGGAAATGCTGTCTATGGCAATCTTTTCGTCCACCATACCCTCTGCGATTCTGGGGTCTCTGCCATTGTGTTCGGCAGTAGATCGCATGATGGACCGCATATAGGATTGGTACTTGTCCGGGGCTGCTTCTCCTGAGCCACCCTGCACCACAGTTGCTGCTCCGATAGTGGCCCCAGGAGCCATATAAATACTATCACAGGCGATAGATATCAGGGCTCCGGCCGAGGCAGCATCTTTGTTGATGTATACCCAAATGGGCACTTTGAGGTCTAAGATCTGGTCTACAATGTCCTTGGAGTCCGTCAAAACACCACCATAGGTATCCATTTCAATGATCACATAGTCGGCCTTGATCTCCTCTGCATGACCCAGGGCCAGATCCACATAACGCGTCATACGGGGGTCTATTTCGGCCTTAATCTCCATTACCATCACCTTAGATTTGTCCTGCCCATAGCTGATACTATTGACTGCAAACCAAAGCACGGAAAATACGATCATTAATTTCTTCATCGTTATTAAGCTGATTAACTTGCATAAAGTTAACCCAAAAAATGTCAAATCTTTTATTGACATTTTTGCCCGGAGGGCTGACGAAAGCTTTTTAAGCCTTGGCAGGGTTAACCCAGACATACTGGAGATTTATTACCAGCATCGTCTGAATTGCACAGGTGTATTTTTTGGTTAACCGAAACTGGCATGAATTTGTTAGGTGTTATGCAGAATTGGTATTTTTTCAACTTGGTAAGACTATGATAAAGTTCATTTTTTTGGTTTCCCATTTATGGGCCGCCCCTGATTTTTCTCCTCCATCAGATTCCCTTCGAATGGAGACAATAGGTGGCAAAACATTTGTCATTCACCAGGTGGATGAGCAGGAAACATTGTATGGTATTTCCAGAAGATATGGAGCCTCCATCACCCAGATTTTGGAATATAACAAAGAGGCAGACGCAGGCCTTGATGTAGGGCAAATTTTAAGAATTCCCTATGTGCCCCGTGCTGCTGTGGTTCAATCCAATGGTGATGTTCATACCGTGGGGCCCGGTGAAACACTCTTCTCTATTTCTCGACTTTATAACCTGTCCGTAGATGAACTGAAGTCGATGAATAACCTTACGGCTAATGCATTGTCGGTTGGTCAGCAATTGAAAATAAAAAGAGCCAACACTACTGTTGTTGTTCAACCTGAAGTAAGAGCGACCACCGTTGTTGGTTATCACAGTGTTGCACCTCAGGAAACACTTTATTCTATCTCTCGCGAGTATGGAGTAACGATACAGCAGTTAAAAGAATGGAATGAAATGACAGGAACCAACCTGGAGATTGGACAGCTGGTTCGGGTAGCTCCACCTGGTGGGAAGCCTGTAGAAAATCTTGACAATACTCCTAAGGTAGTTACTCCACCTGTAGAGCAACCCAAAGAAACAGTGGTGAAGATATCGGAGAATGTGGCGGGCACTGATGAGATTAAAGAATCAGGTCTGGCGGAATTGATTGATGGAACAGAAGGAAATAGGAAATACCTTGCACTACACCGCAGTGCCAAACCAGGTACAATTTTAAAAGTGAGGAATGAATTGAATAACAGAGAAGTCTTTGTGAGGGTGGTAGGACCCCTGCCAGCGACAAGTGTTAATGACAAGATCATTATTAAAATTTCAAAATCCGCTTTTGATAGGTTGGGAGGAGTTGACTCCAAGTTCAGGGCGGAGATTACCTACTACAAGTAATCAGTGAATTTTCAAGAACTGAAGTCCTTTTTGGATGAAAGAGTTGAAGTTTATAATCAGCCCGGATTTATTGAAAATGATCCGATTTCTATTCCACATGGCTATTCAAAACAGCAAGACATTGAAATAGCTGGCTTTTTTGCCGCTACTCTGGCCTGGGGACAAAGAACAACCATTATCAAGAAGAGCAAGGAGCTGTTTGCCTTGATGGACAATGCCCCTCATGACTTTTTAATCCATCATGAATTAAATGATCTAAAGGTTTTTGAACAATTCAAGCATCGAACTTTCAATGTTACAGATTGTCTCTACTTCATCCGGTTCTTAAGCGAGCACTATAAAAAGAATGATTCTCTTGCGTCTGCTTTTCCTGTGAGCAAAACTGATGAGGATGTGCAACAAGCGCTTATCCACTTTCACAATCTTTTCTTTAGTCTGGAAGACTTCCCTCCCCGAACCAAAAAACACATTGCAACTCCAATGAGGAAGTCGGCATGTAAGCGGATCAATATGTATTTAAGATGGATGGTGAGGAAGGATAAGAAAGGGGTGGACTTCGGGTTATGGAAATCCATTAGCCCAGCGCAATTAGTTTGTCCTTGTGACCTTCATGTGGAACGGGTAGCGAGAAAACTAAAACTGATTACACGTAAACCTGTCGATTGGCTTACAGCCGTAGAGCTTACAGCAGCCCTGAGAGAATTTGACCCCAAGGATCCCGTAAAATATGACTTTGCCCTTTTTGGACTGGGGATTGAAGAGCGATTTTAAATTATTTCCAGTTGGCAGGATCCAGTCGCCATGACTTTACATGGATAATCTGATCTTCATTCAGGTATTTCATTTGTACAGCGGCACCCAAAAGAGCATTAAAATCACTGAGGCAAAAAAGCGGGATTTTAGCGTCTTTAAAATTGTTTTCCGCCACTTCAAACCCATAGGTGAAAATGGCTACCATGCCCATTACCTTAGCTCCCGCCTCTTCAAGGGCCTTAGCTGCCTTTAAGGAGCTCCCACCTGTTGAGATGAGATCTTCTACCAATACCACTTTTTTTCCTTTCTCAATCCTTCCTTCAATTTGATTGCCCATACCGTGTTCTTTCGGTTTAGGTCGTACATATACGTAGGGCAGGCCAAGCAAATCGGCCACAAGTGCACCTTGCGCAATCCCGGCTGTTGCCACACCTGCGATATAATCGACATCGGTAAAGTTGTTTTTAACCACCTGAGCAAGGGCATCTTTGATGTAGGTGCGGATGTCAGGGTAAGATAGGGAAAGGCGATTGTCGCAGTATATAGGCGACTTCCATCCCGAGCTCCACGTAAAAGGATTTTTGTAATTAAGCTTAATGGCTTCTATTTCTAGTAGTTTTTCTGCCACCGATGTGGCTGTGGACTGGTTGATGGTAATTGATTTCATTGCGGATTTAAAATGGGTTGGCACAGAGCACTTTCGTTCTGTTTATTCCAATCGCAATTTATTATGAAAGTCAACCGGCTCCAAGAATAAGGGCACAAAGTGGGTGTATTATTAGCGGGGCAAAATTTTTTTCAAAAAAATAGATTAATCGTTGGGTCAAATGTTTGATTCCTTGAGTTTTATTTATGTTTTTGCACTTGTGGTAGCATCCTTCTTCCTATGAACCTTTTTGTTAACGACACTCCTGTTAAACTCAGAAAATCTGAAGTAAATCCCGGAGAAGGCAGCTATAATCATATCATAGACACTCAAAAGGAGGAAATCACCAAAGCCAAATTGATTCACCATGTGTGGATAAAAAATGTGACCGTTAAGGACATGGCAGTCATTTTAGAACTTCTTAACTCTAAAGTCCCTACCAGCCTTATTTCGCTTGAAATTACAACCAACGAGTATGAGGAGGTAAAGGACTTCATTAAGGGGCAATTTAAATTGGTAAAAGCAGCGGGTGGTTTGGTTCGAAAGAAGGACAAGTTGTTAATGATCTATCGCCTTAAAAAATGGGATCTGCCAAAAGGTAAGAGAGAGAAGGGTGAACGCAACGCTGAAACGGCTATTCGCGAGGTAGAGGAAGAGTGTAATATTGATGTAAAGTTGGGGGAAAAGATTTGTACAACGTGGCATACCTACACGATGAACAAAAAAAGTATGATCAAGCGTACCAAATGGTATATGATGGATTTGCTGGATGACAGTAAGATGAAACCTTGTCTCGAAGAGGACATCGAGGAGTTGCGCTGGATGACCGAAAAAGAAGTCTACCATGCCCTTCAGAATTCCTACAAATCTATTCAGTTTGTATTTGAAGAGTATTACAGCAAAACTGAAAGGCTAAACCTGAACCTTGATAATTAAAGCTTGTAGGGAAGAAAGGCCGTTACATCTCCGTTGTAGCGATGCACTTCCCTAATAATTGATGAGCTGATAGCCGCAAATTGCGGAGTAGTAATTAAAAAAACAGATTCAAGTTCCGGGTTAAGATGGCGATTCACCTGTGAGATGCTGTTTTCGTATTCAAAGTCCGTGGTATTGCGCAGGCCTCTCAAAAGGTAATTAGCTTTGTGTTTTCTGGCAAAAGCGGCTGTTAATTCAGCGAAGGTCAATACTTTGATATTAGGGTAGTCGGCAAATGTTTCTTCAATTTTCTTCACCATCAGCTCTACTTCAAAGTACCGTTTACTTTTGCCGCTGTTGAACCCTATCCCTATGATGATTTCGTCAAATAACTTAAGCCCTCTGAGAACGATGTCTTCGTGTCCTTTTGTGAATGGGTCAAATGAACCTGGGAAAAGCGCTATTTTCTTCATGTTAATCAGCTAAGCCTGCGATTAAAGTTAAATAATTTAAGCTACTTGATTGTGGTTAGTTGCCCAATAGGTGCAATGAATACAGGTCGTAAAAATGGTGATCTTGGATTTCGTCAAATAGGTAGCCGAACTTGAGGTATTTTGGACGCTTTCCAAAAGTGACATTCTTGATGTATTTGGAGAACTCTATGGAATGAGGAGAGTTTTTGCCGATATAACCCCACAAAACAATCTTGCTGCTTTGCTGATCCATTTGCATAGCGTTGAGCACCAGCATAATGTACTTAACGTAGTCGGAGAAGTGCTGTATGGGAAACTGATTGTAATAAGTCAAACGACCTCCTTTGGCTGACAATATGTGCAGTTTGAAGCGATCGATGTATACGAAAAGGGGTGGAGTGCTATGCGAGATGCTTTCCTGAAGGACACCTTCTATTAAGCTTGCAGACTGATGCAAAAATTCAACCGATGAGTTTTTGTACAATCCTGTAAGCCATTGATGTATCCCCTTGTGCAAAGCGAAGACAGTAACAACATTGCTTTTTACATTTTCGCAATGCAGCACTACTTCTTTTTCCAGATCAAATTTGGCATTGAGTTTCAGGTATTCAGGAGCAGCATCTTCAACAAACAATGAAGCGGGCACCTGCACCAGCTTATTATTCTTGACGGAAAACTTTACCTTTTTCCAAAAACCAGCGGTGAGCAAGTGATGAGCTTCAAATAATTCTTTGAGCAACACCAATTGATCATCGCTTGAGTTAAGATTTTGGAAAATATAATCCTCGAAAAAGACGAGCCTATCCTGATCATCTACAATGCCAATCTGAAGATCTCTAACACCCAGATGAATAAGCAAAGCATACTCATGCAGGTGATCTACATCAAATTTTTCATCTTTGATTTTCTTGATCAGCTTATAGCTCTGAGCGGCAGCTGCCAAGGTAGATTAAGATTCCCAGTTTCCTGATGTAGAGACGTCAGTACGTGAACCAAAGCGTAAAGGCTTACGGTTCTTCGCATCATTAGCTTCGCTTCTGAATGGATTATCAGGTGATGGATCTTTTACCTCAATAACATCAACCTTGAGTCCTCCACGATCAACTTTTCCAACGAAAATATCAAATTTTACATCAGAACCAGGTTTGAATGCAATGCGATCCAAATCTGCATCAGGCTTGAATTTGTAGTCCCAGATAGACATTAGAATTTGACCCTTTGTTACCTGATCTCCAACGTTGATATTGGCCATAGAGCTAACAAAACCATCTTCTGTAAAGGGAGGCTCGCTGATTTTTTCACCAATTTTAAGTGAGTAACCACGCTGGTTCTTCACAGCTCTTTCACCTTCTTTTATTTTGAATCCCATGAAGATACCATCATCAGCAGCATTCACGTTGAAAGTTTCTTTAAAGATGCGCTCACGGGCAGGGGTAAATCCAAGTGTATCTATGTGTACAATTACCTCTTCACCACCGTACTCTTTTTGGATAAGTTCTTCTCTGCGCTCGATGATAGCCACCTGGCCATTCTTAATGAAATTGAGCAATGAGTCCCAGTCAGATGTATACCTTCCGTTTACCTCTTGAAATACGATTTCGGCTTCACGGATCATTTTTAGCTTCTCAATGACCGCGTTTTCTTTCGATTCAACCAATTTGCGGTCGTTAACCGTTTTCTGGACACCGCTATACAGGTAGTAGCCCAAGAAAATACTAATGCCAAAAAGAACGTAGGTCAGGATTTTAGTAAGATTCATTTTTCACAGGTTTAAGCTTGCAATTATAAATATTTTAAGCCGTTTAACACAACCAATCATAATTTAAAATAACCCCTTAAATCAATGATTTTAGCAGGTTCAGTGGCGTATTTGAAAACCCCATGCAGGTGGCTTTGGTCCATTTCTGATATTTCGCTCCACGATAGAAATTGTGCATCAGTTATTATTTGATCACTGGTTTTCATTTCCGGATCTGCTCCTGTTTCTAGCGCGCCCTCCTTCCAATTTACCCTGAAAAATAGCTCAATGGCATGAAGGGGCTGATTATAGTACTCTGTCACAAATAGCAGTTCACCTACGGTAATGGTCAGCTTGGTCTCCTCTCTGAACTCTCTCTCAAGCGCGTCATGGGCTGTTTCATTCATTTCGATACCACCGCCCGGAGGCGCCCAAAAATCTCCGGATGTTAAGTTTTTATGATTTACCATCAGAAGCTTATCCTCTTTGATGCAAATTCCGCAGGCGCGGGGTCTCACTCGGTTTCCATAGATATTATTCAAAGATTCTGTCATAATTGTGGCACAAAATCGGAATTAAATCGTTGTATAGACCTAACAGGTTATGAATGCCTAATTTTGAAAAAAATCACAGTTATGAAGCACTTTATTTCTTTTTTCGTATTGATTTTGATTTTTTCGGCAGCATTTGCCCAAGATCAGGTGGCCACCACTCCGAATGGACCGGCAATTCAATGGGAAAGTCCCAACTATGACTTTGGGGATATGATTCAAGGTGAGCGAGCAGAGAATACCTTTAAGTTTACCAATAGTGGAAATGCGCCATTGATCATAACCAATGTAGAGGTCACTTGTGGGTGTACCACGCCTAAAGGATGGCCACGCGATCCGATTCCGCCAGGAGGTAGTGGAGAGTTAACTGTCGCATTTAGCAGCGTAGGGAAGTATGGTCGTCAAAACAAGGTGGTGAAAGTGATTTCGAATGCAGTTACACCCAATAACCAGATTGTATTCACTGCTAATGTTCTGACAAAAGACTAAAAATTATTTTTTTGCGCTAAGCAACAAAAACAACCAGCCGGTAATCAACAGCACCCCACCAATAGGTGTGACAGCACCCCATATGGTTTGCCCGCTGAGAGACAGGATATAAAGGCTTCCACTGAATACGATAATTCCAGCAGTGAGAAACAGCGCAGACCAGCCTGCCTTACTTTCATTTAATTTATCTGCTAGTGCTGCCATTACCAACAAAGCCAGTGTATGATAGAATTGATACCTCACTGCCAACTCGTAGGTGTCTGTTCTTCCGTGTTCTGCGAGTATTGGCTTGAGGGCGTGTGCACCAAATGCGCCAAGGGCTACCGATAGTCCACCTAAAATGGCTCCGAGAACAATTAATTTATTTTGGAAGCTCATTTTTTAAGTCGATCTCCAAAAATAGCAGTACCCACACGCACCATGGTGCTTCCCAGTTCTATAGCGATGTTATAATCAGAACTCATGCCCATAGACAGCTCTTTCATCTCAATGTTTTTACTGAACTTTTTATTTTTCAAATCATCGAAATGCTGTTTGAGCTGGGCAAATTCTTTTCTGATAATGGATTCATCATCGGTAAGTGTTGCCATACCCATAAGCCCGGTCACTTTCACAAAAGGGTAATCGTTTACGGTTTCCAGCAGGGTCAGTAATTCCTCATATTTTAATCCGAATTTACTGTCTTCACTGGCGATATGAACCTGAAGCAGACAAGGGATAACACGGTTGGTCTTATTGCCTTGCTTATTGATTTCTTCAAGTAATTTTTGACTGTCAACAGAATGAATTAAGGAGACGAATGGAGCGATGTACTTCACCTTGTTGGTTTGCAGGTGGCCGATCATATGCCACTCAATATCTTTGGGTAGCTCGTTCCACTTGCTCTCCAGTTCCCTCGCTTTATTCTCACCAAATACACGCTGGCCAGCACCATAAGCTTCCATGATCTTTTCAGTTGGCTGTGTCTTGCTCACAGCGATCAATTTGCACTTCTTATCGCTGAGCTCCCGCTGTAGTAAGTTTATGTTATTTTTAATACTCATTTTATAACTTTGCCGGCCCCATTGTGGGGGTCAACTGAACCTGAATGCAATTATATGGCGATATTAGGCACCTTACTAAAAAAAGGCATAAAACTTCGTGAAAATTTGGAGCAGGAATACTCCTCTCCAGCTGAATTGCAAAAGCAGGAACTGAAGCACCTTCTCATTACCGCAAGCCAAACCGAATTTGGAAAATACTACCAGTTTCAAAACATTCTGAAGTCCTTTCGCAAGGAAGATAAGGAGTTTTACAGTGCATTTAGCACTGTGGTGCCCATCCATGATTATAATAGAATTTATGAGAACTGGTGGCACCTGTCGCTTAAAGGAGCAAAGAATATCTGCTGGCCAGGACGGATAAAATACTTTGCCCTGAGCTCCGGTACATCGGAGTCTTCTTCCAAGCATATTCCCGTTACCAAGGAGATGACCAAGGCCATTCAGAAGACAAGTATTCGTCAGATATTGACTTTATCAAAGTATGAATTGCCTGATGATTTTTTTGGTGCTGGTATTTTGATGATAGGAGGAAGCACCCACTTGAATCGCAAGGGAAGCTACTTTGAAGGAGACCTTAGCGGCATTCAGGCTGCAAGGCTACCATTTTGGTTTCAGCATTTTTACAAGCCTGGGAAAAAAATTGCAAAGACGAGAAGCTGGGATGCTAAGTTGGAGGATATTGTAAAAACTGCCTATGAGTGGGATATAGGAATAATCGTAGGAGTGCCCGCCTGGATACAAATTTTATTAGAAAAAATAATTGCTCACTACAAGGTTAAACACATCCATGAAATATGGCCCAACCTAAGTGTGTATGTACATGGCGGTGTTTCTTTCGATCCTTATAGAAAAGGGTTTGCAAAATTATTGGGTAAGCCCATTCACTATATAGAAACTTATCTGGCCTCTGAAGGATTTATAGCCTATCAGGCATTCCCCGAAAGGAAGTCAATGAAACTCGTTTTGAACAATGGTATTTTTTATGAGTTCATTCCCTTCGAAGATAAAAATTTCAATTCATTAGGTGAGGTAAAACCAGAGGCGGAGTCGTTGTATATTGATCAGGTAGAGGAAGGTAAGGAGTATGCTATATTGTTGTCTACATGTTCCGGAGCATGGAGATATTTAATCGGAGATGTAATCAAGTTTGTCTCAGTGGAGGAATCAGAAATTATTATTACTGGCAGAACCAAACATTTTCTTAGTTTATGCGGAGAGCATTTATCCGTTGATAATATGAACAAGGCCATTGAATTGGTTTCAGATGAATTAAACATTGATGTAAAAGAATTTACAGTGGCAGGCGTACCCCACGGTACTCTTTTTGCGCATCACTGGTTCGTTGGAACCAATGATGAGGTAGACGTAAAGGAACTGAGAGATAAACTGGATCAAAGGCTGAAAGAACTAAATGACGATTATGCCGTTGAACGTAGTGCTGCCCTTAAAGAAGTGAAGGTGGATGTGTTTCCACTTAAAGTATTCTACGAATGGATGGAATCTAAAGGAAAAGCTGGTGGCCAAAACAAGTTCCCAAGGGTGCTAAAAAAGGCACAGTTGGATGAATGGATGGAATTTTTGGAGACTAATAATATCCCATGATCGTACTCAATGGAATAAAATTTGGATTGATACTGGCGCTGCTTATCGGCCCCGTCTTTTTCACAATCATTCAGACCAGTGTTGAGAAGGGTTTTTGGAATGGCGCATGGGTGGCAGTGGGGGTTTCTCTGAGCGATGTTTTTTATGTGAGCATCTGTTATTTAGGAATGGCTCAGGTGTTGGAGGATGGTGAGTTCAGGATGTATCTCGCTTATACTGGTGGAGCAATTTTAATTTTATTTGGTCTGTATCATCTTCTTGTGAAAAGCAGAAGGGGTGTAAGAAGACATATTGAGGCAGCCAACGAAAAGGGAATTATTCGATATGTTTTTAAGGGGTTTGTGATTAACGGTCTGAGTCCCATGGTTCCTATTTTTTGGATTGGCGCCATTAGCATTGCATCACTTGATTTGGGGTACACCGGTGGTTTTACACTTGGTATTTTCCTTACCTCGTTATTGATCACTGTGCTGATCACCGATGTAGCCAAAGCTTATTTGGCAGATAAACTTAGAAGTATGGTTACGCCCAGGTTCATGACCATCATGAATTTGACTTTGGGTGTTATACTCATTGTGTTTGGGGGCAGGCTGATAATGATTGCCCAAACCTTTACAGGAGAGTTAGTCTTGTAAAACGTTGCTAAGGAAGCTGGACTTCAACAACAACCATATTAACAACAGCAACATTGCCCATCTTAAATAAACGAAGTAAAAATCTGCAGTGTCCTTGAATCGGGTTTCTTTGATCTCTGCTTTTTCGTATTGATCAATCTTCTCAAATACGTTTTTAAGGGCCTGATTGTCGGTTACGCGAAAGAACTCACCATTACTAATTTTTGCAATGTCACGCATGGTGGTTTCATCAACTGTATTCTCAACCATATGAGGTCGTCCAAAATAATCTTTTCCAAACGGGACCAAACCTTCTTTCCCTACCACAATAGTATACGTTTTTATATCGTAGGCAGCGGCAAGCTCTGCAGCTGTTATAGGGTCAATATTTCCAGCAGTATTGTCTCCGTCACTCAACAAGATGCAAACTTTTGATTTGGACTCGGACTCCCGCATTCGGTTGGTCACCACAGCCATTGCGCTACCAATAGCGGTTCCTCTATTTTCAATCATATCAAAACTGATTTCATCGAGATAGGCATTTAGTAACTCGTAGTCGGTGGTGAGGGGTGCCAGGGAAAATGCATCTCCGGAAAAAACTACTATACCTATACGATCCTGAATCCGTCCTTCTATAAAGTCTCTGGCTACATCTTTGGCTGCTTCGAGCCGGTTAGGAGTAAAGTCTTCTATTTGCATCGATTGGGAAATATCAATCGCAAGGATAATGTCAATCCCTTCTGTCCACTGTTCTACCTTTTCGTTGGTTTTTTGAGGTCGCGCCAAAGCCACAAGAACGAGTGCCAATATAAAAGCCAATATAAAATCCGGAATTAGCCTGATAAGATTGATAGGAGTACTTTTTAGATCACTTTTTACCAGTGCTACCGGTAATTTCTGATTGAAAAAATATTTGAATAGCCACCTGAGAATAAAAAGAACAGGGACAAGAAACAGCAGGTACAGGTACAGGGGAGTAGCCCATGCGAATCCTTGCAGCGTGCTGGGATAGAACCAGGACAATGAATACCAGGCTTCCAATAATTTATCCATTTTTCACCTCCTGCACTTTATCATGAAACTTTTGTTCGGTGTATGCTTTTAGATCGTAAAGGGGAGCGGACTCAAGTGTTCTGCCTCCACTGTAGATAGTTCGGTCTATTTGCTTGAGTGCACCTGCTAATTTCTCATCCTTCACCATTTGAAAAATTTCTTTGGTGGTATACTTGGTGAAAGGTCTTGAAAGCAATTGTTCCATATAGCCTTTCCATAGGACAAGGGTGGATTCAGCTTGCTGGGTGGAGTAACTCTTTTCTAACTCCTGAACAGCCATATCGAATTCCTGCCTGAATCTCAGGTAGCTCTTATTGAGTCTTTTTAGGATGAAATATTGCTTGATACGTTTACCAAAAACGATCCAGACCACAATAACCAATACGATCAGCACGCCCGCAATGATCAACAGTAATGGATAATTAAGCAACCAGCTTACAGTTTGATAGGCTGTATTGATTTTTAATGGCAACTGCTCCACGGAAACGGAGTCAGGAACCTCAGCGACCATCTGTTGCAGAAAAACCGAATCTAGTTTTGCGTAAACTACTGTGCAGTCGGCCTTGTTGACTACAAACACAGGAAGGCTTATCCGTTGAACAGTATCAATTTCGAAGGAAGTGAGAAAATAGACTACACTATCGTAGCTAAAGTCACCAGCTGTTTTTGTGGTAAAATATTTTTTATGATCGATCTCAAAAGGATCAAACGAGAAGGTGGAGTCAGGAAATACCACCGTTTTGTTTTTTGGATAGGTGGCGGATAGCGAATAAGGGAACGGCTGTCCAATTTTTATACTATCAGCCTGAAATTGTCCACGTACTGTTATTTCCTGGGCTCGTAGACCAAATGAAATAAAAACCAATACTAAAAAAACGAGTTTCAACCGATCAAGCACTTTTCTTCGTTTTATTCCTCACCTTAAACAATTTCAACAACTTGGGCACAAAATCTTCGTGCGTGTTGATGCTTAAAAAATTGATCTGATGTTTTTTACTAAATGTGGATAGCTCCTCTTTTCTGTCTACGTGGTGATTGAATATCCGGCTACGGAAATCACCAAAAGATGTATTTACCCACAATGTTTTTTTACTTTCTTTATCCTGAATGGGGATGATACCCAGCTTAGGTAAGTTGGTTTCCCTGTTATCATTAATTTGGATCAGTACAAGGTCATGCTTTTTAGCCAGCGAGCGCATATTGGGATAAAAGGATTCATCAATGAAATCCGAAATCATGATGATCACACTCCTTCTCTTTATCGTATTGAGTGCAAAAGCGATGGCTTTGGTGAGGTCTGTTTTTGAGGACTTAGGTACAAGCCTCACCAGCGTGGAAATGATTTCATAAGCCTGGCTCATTCCCTTCTTTGGGCGAATATATTTTTCGTTTTGGTCGGAATAGCAAATCAACCCCACCTGACTGGATTCTTTTACTCCGGATAAAGCAAGGACGCCACAGATTTCACGGCCAATATCATATTTTGTTTTACCTGGTGTTCCAATTTCCTGTGAGGCACTCACATCCATAATAAAGAAAATGGTTTGCTCCTTTTCTTCCTTGAAAGTTTTTACAAAAGTGCCATGTCCTTTGGCGGATACATTCCAGTCGATGGTGCGGATATCGTCACCATATTGATAGGGGCGTACATCGTCAAACTCCAGACCAGATCCTTTGAAAATGGAATGGAAGTCACCCTGCATCTGGCTATTAATCGCCTTTCTGATTTGAATCTCGTATTTCCGCAGCTTTTTGACTAAGTCCTTCACCAGCTTCCAATTTTGTGGCCCAAAAATAGCTGAAATATGAGTATTTTGGAGCCGTTTTCAGCGTATCCAACGGTAAATTTGACAAAAGGTGTTACAGAAATGATGGGATGGAGGAAGTATTTGGTAATTGCCATGCTTATAGCACTTATACAGTGTAAGGAGGAGCAAAAACCGGCAGGTATTATGAATGAGGAAGAAATGGTAAGCTTGCTGGTGGAGTTATACCTGGCCGAAGCTAAAATTTCCCTTACGGGAATTCGTAGAGATTCAGCCAATAAACTTTTCCTACCCTACGAAGAGTCAATAATCGCCTCCAGAGGCATAACAGACTCAACCCTCAATCAGAGTTACGACTACTACTTTCAGCACCCCGATGAGTTGGACCACATTCTTGATGCTGTGATGGACACGCTTAATCTCCGGGAACAGCGAGCCAGTGATAAACCCTAAACTGTAATTTTGGGTTATGGTTTACCCCTCAGATTTTGAATTTAAACTTGGATTTGATCAAATCCGCCACCAACTAAGTAGCTACTGCATCAGCACACTTGGTCGCAATGAAGTAGATAAAATCAGGTTTCGCACCGAATATTCTGTAGTGAAGGAACTCCTCGATCAGGGGAGAGAGTTTAAGAGCATTAAGGAAAGGGGATTGCCTTTTCCTATTTCCCAGTACTACGACCCATCCGAATTATATCCAGTAATAGCGATAGAGAATAGCTTTATAGAGGCAGCGTCTTTTAGAGAAGTGGCGCTTTCTATTCAGGTGATTGAAGACTGTGTGAGTTTTTTGAAAAAAGAAAAGGAGAGTTATCCCAATCTATTCCAGCTAACCTTATCGGTGGGTTTACCAGGTGGGGTTAAGGAGTCGATCAATGCAACGGTGGATGACATGGGCAAAATAAAGGACAACGCCAGCCCTGACCTGAATCGTATTCGCAAAAAATTAAGAGATGAAGCGGGCAGAGCCCGTAGGCTGGTAGATCAGATGTTTAGGGAAGCCGTGGGTAATGGTATGGTGCCTGAAGGGAGCTCTCCTGTGATTCGCGATGGAAGAGTGGTTATTCCTGTTTTGTCCGAATACAAAAGAAAGATCAAAGGAGTAATTATGGATGAGTCTGCCACTGGTCAGACCGTCTATATGGAGCCAACGGAAGTGATTGAAGCCAATAATGAGATCAGAAACCTTGAACTTGAGGAGAGAAGAGAGTCCATTAAAATATTGCGCGAACTCACCACATTACTTCGAGGGCATTTACCTGTTATTAAGTCTGGATTTGATTTTCTGGGCAAGTTAGATTTTATACAAGCCAAGACTCGCTTTTCAAATGATATCGAGGCCGATAGCCCTCAATTGGTAGAAAAACCAAAACTCAATTGGATCAATGCCCGGCATCCATTGCTATTCTTAAGCCATAAGGGGAAAAGCCCTGTAGTGCCACTCAACATTGACCTTAAACAAGATGAAAGGTTTCTATTGGTCTCAGGACCAAATGCCGGGGGCAAGTCGGTTTGCCTTAAGACGGTGGGACTGGTGCAGTATATGGTACAGTGTGGATTACTTGTGCCTGTGGACGAAAAGTCGGAGCTGGGTATTTTTCATCATATTTTTCTTGATATCGGAGATCAGCAATCTATTGAGAATGATCTAAGTACCTATAGTTCTCACCTTCGCAATATGCGGCATTTTGTAGATCGGGCCAATGAGAATACACTGGTGTTGATGGATGAACTAGGGGCAGGAACAGATCCCAATTTTGGCGGAGGTATTGCTGAGGCGATTTTAAAACAATTGGTGGAGAAAGGTGTGTGGGGTGTGGCCACTACCCACTACTACAATCTGAAGTTGTATGCTGAACATAATGACGGGATAAGAAATGCCGCCATGCAATTTGATAGCAAAAACTTAGAGCCTCGTTTTATTTTAGAGATCGGTAAACCAGGCAGCTCCTTTGCGTTGGAAATAGCTCGTAAAACCGGATTAGGTCGCATTATAAAAGATGCTGAAGACATCATTGGTAAAGATCTTACAGGTCTGGAGACGCTGATAAAAAAAGTGAGCGATGAAAAGCAAGAGTTAATAAAAAGGGAACGAGAGGTAAGGGACAAAGAAATTAAGTACAAAGAGTTGCTGAATAAATACGATCAATTGAACCAGGAGTTGGAGGGTAAAAAGAAAGAAATTATAAACAAGGCAAAAGAAGAGGCAGCAGGCCTGATCCAACAAACCAATAGAGAGATAGAAAAAACCATTAGACACATAAAAGAAAACAGGGCGGAGAAAAAGGAGACAAGACGAGTGAGGCAAAGCCTGGAGGGGTTAAAGAAAAACGTTAGGCCCATTGCAGAGCGAAATGTTGCTCCTGTTGATGAAAAAATTGAAGAAGGTGATTATGTAAGAATGGTAGGACAGGATGTAACCGGGCGAGTGGTTTCGCTGAAGGGAAAGTCTGCTCTTGTAGAGTTTGGTGATATGCGCTCTTCAATTAAAGTCGAAAAACTTGTTAAGAGTAGTGCCAGAGAAGACAAAGCTGTTAAATCCAGACGTTCTTTTGGAGTAGACCTGTTGGCTAAGCAAACTGCTTTTAATACAACACTTGATGTACGGGGTATGAGAGTAGAAGAGATTATTCCGGTTTTGGACCAATTCCTGGATGACGCAGTACTGTTGGGGCATGGAGGGTTAAGAATACTGCATGGTAAGGGCGAGGGTGTATTGCGTGGTGTGGTTAGAGATAGACTGAAGCTAAATAAGAACGTTGTGAGTTTTGGTCATGAGCACATAGAAAGGGGAGGAGACGGTATAACAACAGTTGTGTTAAAATAAAAAAGGCTCCAATGGAGCCTTTTTGTTTAAGTCTTGTATTCTTATTGGAAGGTAAAAACCCACTGACCTTTTACATTGGATACTCTACCAGGGTAACCGTCTCCGGTAAATGTAAATGTAATTTGTAATTGAGTATCTGTGACCGAGTAGGTCATATCCAATTCATCTCCTGTGTCTGGATCTCTTATTATTTGTGTTTCAGGGCTGGTGCCAAACTTCCAACTTCCGCTGGACAACCATGGGCTAAGTGTAGTAGGTCTCCCTGCTGCTGAATATCCAAATGTTGAGCTTCCGGCAGTTCCGGAAATGGTAAGGGCAAAGTTGTCGTACCCATCTTGATCTACGTTGTCAAGTTTAACTGAAGTAGCATTCCAGGTTTTAGAAAGTTTTCCCAGCTGGATGTCTTCAACGGTTTCCCCAGGGCCGGAACTTTTTTTACACCCCTGACTTACCAGAAGAATTCCAAAAACAACTCCCAGTAACAGTAACTTTCCTATTCGTTTCATTTTATAGCTTTTAAAAATCGTAATAAACTTAAGAAAATGGGTTCTCTAAAAAAAGACCCCCTATGATTTGCCCTCTATAATTAGCGTTAGAATACACTTAATCGGCCTAAGTCGCTAAATGTAACCTACTTAAGGCTCATTAGATCAACTTTTTGGCAGTTTTCTGGGTATTCGTATTCAGTATTAGAGGCAATTAAAACAAGCCTGGAGGCGCCATATTCCCTAAGTTTTACCTGATACCATTCTATGGCCCTTTTATCCAGATTGGTGGTAGGTTCATCGAGAAATAGAACAGAAGTATCAGAAAAGAAGGCCAATCCAAGCTTAAGTCGTTGCTTCATTCCCGATGAGAAATTGGAGATGAGCTTGTTCTGGGCATGACTGAGTTCCATCAAGTCAGTCAGGGCTCCGATAGAAAGATTTTTAGCTATTGGCTTAAACTTGAAGTGGAATTGAACCATTTCTGTTAGCGTGAACTCTTCTATCAGATCCATATAGGGTGTAGCAATCGAAACCTGTTTGTAGGCTTCCTCTTCTGGTATAGTAGTATTCTGAATAGAATAGTTAAGTGAACCTGTACTTGCCGGCACCTGCCCCCATAATACCTGCATGAGTGTAGACTTCCCAGAACCATTTGGTCCCACTATAGCATAACTGCTACCTTGTTCGAAAGCGAAATTAAGTTTCTTGAAAATCCATTCGCGATTGAAGCGCTTACCCAGATTCTCTGCAACTATTTTCATTCAAAAGTCGCGGAGCTGGTAGAGAATCCTTTCATTACCCCACGCTCAGAACTCTTAATAAAAGCAACGATGTAGTTACGTTCATCACTAGGGATAATTTCCTTTTCAACGAGTTCAATGGCCTTAGAATTATTGAGTCCTTTGAGAAAGATGATACGGTAGGCATCCTGGATCTCAGAAATTTTCTCTGAGGTAAATCCTCTTCTTCGTAAGCCAATGGTATTAACACCACAATAGGTGAGCGGTTCCCGTGCTGCTTTAGTGTAAGGCGGAATGTCTTTTCTTACCAGCGACCCTCCTGAAACCATCACATGGGCACCCACTTTTACAAACTGATGAACAGCGCTGGACCCTCCAATGATGGCCCAATCTTCAATCACTACGTGGCCTGCAACCTGAACAGCATTGGCGAAAATGCAATTATTACCAATGGTACAATCATGGGCTATGTGCACGTAGGCCATCAGTAAACAATTGCTTCCAATCTCAGTTCTATGCTTGTCAGCTGTGCCTCGGCTGATGGTTACAAACTCTCTGATGACAGTATTGTCACCAATAAAAGTTTCTGTTTTCTCTCCTGCAAACTTTAAGTCCTGAGGGATGGAGGAGATAGAGGCCCCAGGAAAAACCTTTACGTTTTTACCCAATCGGGCACCTTCCCAAATAATGGAGTTGGGGCCTATCCAACACCCATCCCCAATAACTACATCTGCCTTAATGGTAGCAAAAGGTTCAATGATAACATCGTTTCCGATCTGAGCGTCTGGATGAACGTTGGCTAAGGGGTATTTACTCATGCGTCTTTTCTAACAATGCTTGCGGTCATGGTGCCTTCACATACCAAAGAACTACCCACGTAAGCTCTGCCTGACATTTTTGCAATTCCTCTCTTAATAGGAACAAGCAGATTACATTGAATGACTAGAGTATCACCAGGGAGTACCATTTTTCTAAATCGAAAGGATTCTATTCCAAGAAAGTAAGTCCAATAATTTTCCGGATCTGGAACTGTATTGAGCACGAATATACCACCAATTTGCGCCATAGCTTCAACCTGAAGTACTGCTGGCATAACTGGGTTGCCTGGGAAGTGACCTTGAAAAAAGGGTTCGTTCACGGTCACATTTTTCACGCCAGCCACACTTTGGTGATCCAAATGAATGATCTTATCAATTAATAAAAAAGGATATCGATGACGTAAAACGTTGGATATTTGGTTGATATCAAGAACCGGAGGTAAGCTAGGGTTGTAGCGTGGTATTCCTTTCTTATCGGCTTCTGCCATAGCCTTCTTAAGCTTTTTAGCGAAAGCTACATTGGCGGCATGTCCGGGCCTCGCAGCCAGAATTTGTGCTTTTAGGGGACGGCCTGCCAAGGTCAGGTCACCAATGATATCCAATAATTTATGCCTCGCTGGCTCATTGTTATAGCGCAGCTCTACATTATTCAGTATTCCTTCCTTTTTTACTTCAACCCTTGGTTTATTCAGCATTTGGGCAATGTTGTCCAATTCATGCTCCTGAACCACACGGTCAACGATTACAATGGCGTTGTTTAAATCACCACCGCGAATGAGGTTGTTCTTATATAGCATTTCCAGCTCATGCAAAAAACAGAATGTTCTGCATGAAGCAATCTCTTTTTCAAATTGTCGGATATTGGTGATAGAGGCGTGTTGACTTCCTAAAACGGGAGAGTTGTAGTCGATCATTACCGTCACCCTGTAATCGTCTAGCGGCAGTGCTGCAATTTCCACATTTCTGTCCACTTCACGGTAGAAGATACTGTCTTGAACTTCAAAGAAATCCCGAAGCGCATTTTGCTCCTCAGTGCCGGCTTCATTCAATATATTCACAAATTGAATAGAGCTCCCATCCATGATAGGTGCTTCTGGCCCATCCAATTGAATCAAAACATTATCAATTTCAAGCCCGGTAAGGGCGGCAAGTGTATGCTCAATGGTACTTATGCGAGCTCCACTTTGTTCAATGGTGGTTCCTCTGGACACATCCACGACATTGTCACAATCTGCGTCAATAATCGGAGATCCTGGAAGGTCAATACGCTGGAACTTAATACCATGGTTGGGTTTAGCAGGCAGGAAGGTCATGTTAGTAACGATTCCTGTATGTAACCCTACTCCGGACAAAGTCACGGATTTCTTAATTGTCTGCTGCTTGTGATTTAGCATTTCGTAGTAAAAGGGGCAAATTTAACCCGTATTCCTCGTATAATCTAAAAAATAGGGCGCTGCTGTAATAAATGGGGGTAATTATAGCCAAAAATAATGAGCCCGGACGGACTTTGCGTAATTTAATCCGATTTAACGGGTGATCGAGCAGCATCTAATTTTTGTTCGAGTTGCCTTAGCCTCGAGCTTATGTCAGGTAGTTGTTTGAATAAGGCGTAGGAGCGGAAGTATTCTTTCACATCGAGTACCGGATAGCCAATTAGCTTCTGGCCTTCTTCTTTAATCGATTTAGGTATACCAGCCTGAGCGCCTACACTGGTTCTGTTGGCAATCACCAAATGCCCGGCAATTCCAACCTGACCCGCTAAAACACAGTTTTCGCCAATTTTGGTAGAACCAGAGATACCCGTTTGCGCTGCGATTACTGTATTCTTTCCTATTTCTACGTTATGTGCGATTTGAATAAGGTTGTCAAGCTTGACACCAGACCTAACAATGGTTGCATCTCCGGATAGCGTGGCACAGTCTATTACGGTGTTGGCCCCTATTGTTACATTGTCTTCCAGAATTACATTTCCCAGCTGAGGAATGGTTTTATAGGTTCCATCTTCTTGTGGCGCAAATCCAAACCCATCACTACCCAGTACAGTTCCTGAGTGGATGATACAATTGTTGCCTACCACTGTACCGGCATAAAGTTTTACGTTGGGATTTAAAATAGTATTGTTTCCAATGACAACATTGTCTCCAATATAGGTGTGTGGGTATACTTTTACGTTGTCTCCAATTTTTACGTTGTTGCCAATGTAAGAGAAGGCACCTCTATAAATCGCTGCCCCTATGGTACAGTCAGTTCCAATGAAGCAAGGTTCTTCGATTCCTTCTTTTTGAAAGCTCATCATTTTGTGATACTCTTCCAGAAGAACTGTAAAACTTGAATAAGGGTCATCTACCATTATCAAACTAGAGCTTACTTTTTTTCTGGGGACGAAATCTTTCTTTACGATTACAGCGCTCGCTTTCGTCTCGTAAATAAAATGCTCGTATTTGGGGTTTGATAAAAATGCAATCTGCCCAGGTTTGGCATCCTGGATTTTGGCCAACATATTAATCTTGGTGGCACTGTCTCCCTTGACGACCCCGCCCAACATTGCTGCGATTTGCTCAATGGTAAACTCCATTAATTAAGTAATGATTTGATCGTCATAGTTAGTTCGACTTTAGAATGCTACTTCTTTTCAAAGATACATTTTTAGGGCAGCATAGATAGTTTTTTTTAACGATTTTACTAAGTGCCTTAATATTGGGCAAATCGGACGCATCAGCGATTTCCTTCAGTTCTCCTTTCTTGGTCAAAATGTGTATCCCTTGCCCTTCACTCACATAAGCCTCATTTGAAACAATTCCGTGGGAGAACAAATAGGTAGCATCTTTCCTTAAAACCTTATAGGTATCACAGATTTCAGAACGTACGTTTTCTATAGTGGCTTTTTCTATAGGATCGTTGGATAGGATGATTTGGAATAAATTTCTCTGTAAAAGCATTCTGCAAAGCGTTGATAAAATCTGATCCGGGTGATTCTGCCAAAGTTTAATTGCACCCCAAATGTCATGATCATCCAGTTGTCCAAAATTGTTGATTACGTCATGTTTCTTGAAATCATCAATCGTGTAAGATTTTTTAAGAAAGAATTGAAGTGATACGGAACAGGACAAGGCTTCACCAGACTGAATAAGATACTGTGCTCTCTTGATAAGGTTGACCAGCATCCGCTCAGCACTGACGGCCGTTTTATGTAAGTAAACTTGCCAATACATCAGCCTTCTGGCATTAAGAAAATTCTCAATGCTATAGATACCTTTTTCATCAACTACCAATTGGTCGTCAACAACATTTAACATGACTACGATTCTGTCTACGCCAACAGCACCTTCACTCACCCCTGTAAAAAAAGAATCTCTACTCAGGTAATCCAATCTATCCGTGTCGAGTTGACTGCTTACCAGTTGGTGGAAAAATTTTCTATGATACGTGTTTTGAAATATTTGAAGAACAAGTTGAAGTTGATTGTTGAATACGGTGTTGAGCTCTTTCATAAACTGAAAGGAAATGCTCTCATGGTTTACATGATTCAGCAATGTTTCTTCCAGAGCGTGTGAAAAAGGGCCATGACCGATATCGTGAAGCAGTGTGGCAATTTGAGATGCTTCGTATTCTTGTGGTGTAATCTCAATGCCTTTCAATCTTAGGTTATCCAAAACTCGCCCCATCAGGTGCATGGCACCCAAAGCATGGTTAAAGCGTGTGTGGATGGCACCGGGATAAATGAGATCGGTGAGACCAAGTTGCTTAATGTGCCTTAGTCTTTGAAAATAAGGATGTTGTATGAGGTCAAAAATGAGTTCGCTGGGTACTGGTACAAACCCGTAGACAGGATCGTTTATGATTTTCTTTTTATTAATGCTTTGGCTCAAGATTATCCGTATAACTCGTAAATTGAGCTGAATTTAAATAAAACAGCTTGTGCAAAGGTATAACATTTTGTGGGCAGACGATGAGATAGACCTATTGAAACCTCATATCCTATTTCTTCAGCAGAGGGGGTACGATATTACTCCGGTAAACAATGGGTCTGATGCAGTTGAATTATCCGAGTCAAAACATTTTGATGTGGTTTTTCTTGATGAACATATGCCCGGGATGTCAGGATTAGAGGCGCTTGCACTCATTAAGGCGGATAAGCCAACAATGCCGGTGGTGATGATTACTAAGAATGAGGAGGAGCAGATCATGGAGGAGGCCATTGGCGCTAAGATTGATGATTATTTGATTAAGCCACTGAACCCAAGTCAGATTTTATTGGCTGTAAAAAAAATATTGGATAACAAAAGATTGGTCATTGAGAAGACTAACCTCAACTATCAGCAGGAGTTTAGAAATATAAGCATGTCATTTCTGGATGACCTCGATCATGAGAAATGGGCGGAAGTTTATAAAAAACTGATTTTTTGGGAGCTACAGTTGGATGAAGGTGACAACAAAGACATGGCCGAAGTTTTTGAGATGCAAAAAGTGGAGGCGAATACCAATTTTTGCAGGTTCGTAAAGCGGAACTATGAAGCATGGCTAAATGATCCTAACTCCTCAAAACCTATTTTATCTCATCAGGTATTCAAAAAGAAAGTATTTCCGGAAATGGAAAAAGGAATACCCACTTTTGTCTTTGTGGTTGATAACCTTCGATATGATCAATGGAAAGTTTTGAAACCAATTATTGAAGAGTTTTATACTGTAGATAGGGAAGAGTCTTATTATTCCATCATTCCAACTACTACCGCTTATTCCCGCAATGCACTTTTTTCGGGAATGATGCCTTCAGAAATGGCCAAAACCCATCCGGATTTATGGGTGGGGGATGATGAGGATGATGCCAAAAATAATTTTGAGAATGAATTCCTTACGCGTCAATTGAGAAGGAACAATTTGACTGTCAAACATTCTTATCATAAAATTAAGAAAACTGAAGAGGGTCGTGATCTTGTCAACTCAGTGAATAATTTATTTGGCAATGACCTCAATGTGATTGTTTACAATTTTGTGGATATGCTTTCGCATGCCCGCACGGACATGGCCATGATCAGAGAGTTGGCGCCTGATGAGTCGGCCTACAGGTCATTGACCCGATCCTGGTTTATGCATTCTCCACTTTTAGATATCCTTAAAAAGATTGCTGAAAAGAAAGTGAAATTAATTATCACCACTGATCATGGTACCATCAGGGTGAAACGTCCTTTTAAAATTATCGGAGACCGGAACGTAAACACCAACCTCCGCTATAAGCAAGGAAAAAACCTTAACTACGATGGTAACAAAGTGATGGAGTGTCCGAAGCCGGAGCGTTTCTTCCTGCCGAAATCAAACGTATCTACATCCTATGTTTTTGCAATTGAGGATCAGTTTTTTGCCTATCCCAACAATTACAATTACTATGTCAATTTCTATAAAGACACTTTCCAGCATGGAGGGGTTAGTCTTGAAGAAATGGTGATTCCTTTAATTTTCTTAACTTCGAAAAATGCCTGAGAATTGGGTGAAAGCATTGGATGGCCAGCCAGCGTCCACTGCTGATTTAAAGAGGGTAGCAGATGAATTAATAGAAGCTGCCGGAACCCGGAGGATATGGTGTTTTGATGGAGAGATGGGGTCTGGCAAAACTACATTGATTAAAGCTATTTGCGAGCGATTGGGTGTGACGGAGAGTACGAGCAGTCCCACATTTTCGATCGTCAACGAATATCAAAGTGATAATGGAGATACAATTTTCCATTTCGACTTTTATAGATTGAAAAAGGAAACAGAAGCCTATGACATGGGTGTGGAGGAATATTTTGAATCGGGGTACTATTGTTTTGTTGAGTGGCCCCAACGGATTCCTACATTATACCCGGAGCATTACTTCAGGGTGAGGATATTGGAAGAGACGAGCAGTACAAGAATTATAGAATATAGCTTGCTATGACTGAGAAAAAGAAATCAGGGTTTGCAGCATTGGCGAAGTCCAGTCTGTCACCGCAGGAACAATTACTGAAGGTGAAGAAAAGTAAAGGCTCTTTTTGCATAGGCCTTCCCATGGAAACCTCACTGCAAGAGAACAGAATAAGTTTGACACCTGATGCGGTAGCCATTCTGGTTAACAATGGTCACGAAATCTGGGTTGAGCGTAAGGCCGGAGAAGGATCAAAATTTTCTGATAAGGAATACAGTGAAGCAGGAGCTAAAATTATGTACTCACCGGAGGAGGTGTTTAAGGCAGATGTTATTTTAAAAATAGAGCCTCCAACACTTGAGGAGATTGAATACTTTCGTCCAGGCCAGACTTTGATTTCAGCACTTCAGCCAGGGCATCTTACCAAGGAGTATGTTCAGGCTTTGCTAAAGAAAAGAATTACAGCGCTTGCCTGGGAATACATTGAAGACAAAGTAGGAGGTATTCCAATTGTGCGTGCGATGAGTGAAATTGCCGGTAGTGCAGTAGTCCTTATTGCAGCCGAGTACCTGAGCTCTGCCAACAAAGGAAAAGGAATTATTCTGGGAGGAATCACCGGTGTGCCACCCACTAAAATGGTAATTATTGGGGCGGGGACAGTTGCTGAATATTGTGGAAGGGCTGCGCTCAGCCTTGGCGCAGAGATTCAAATTTTTGATAACCACATTTATAAATTGAGGAGGATCAAACATATCCTGGGTCATCAATTTTACACTTCCACAATAGACACGGCTACATTAAGCGAGAGCTTAAAGAATGCGGATGTAGTTGTGGGTGCATTGCGAGCAGAGAAGGGAAGAGCCCGTCATGTGGTGTCTGAAGAAATGGTGAGTCAGATGAAAGCTGATTCTTTAATCATTGATTTAAGTATCGATCAGGGCGGGTGCGTAGCTACATCTGAAATTACCACACATGCGAAGCCGGTGTTCAAGAAGTATGATGTCATTCACTACTGTGTACCTAATGTGGCCTCTCGTGTAGCCCATACAGCCACCACGGCATTAAGCAATATCTTTACGCCCACTATTTTGAGGGCGGAGGAAGAAGGTGGTGTGGAAGAAATGATTTTATCCCACCGATGGTTTTTAAAAGGTGTTTATTCCTATAAAGGCAATCTTACCAATGAAGCTATTGGCAGAAAGTTTAACCTTAAGTACAAAAACATTGAGTTGTTTGTAGCTGCTCGGGTTTAGCTTTGTAACGATTTCAGGTTTTCTTCCAGGAGTGCAATCTTGGATTCCGCATCAGCTTTCTTTTTTTGTTCGGCTTCAATTACGGCAGGTGGTGCTCCTTTAACAAAACGTTCGTTGTTCAACTTCTTCATTACGGAATTGAGAAACCCACGCGTGTATTCCAATTCTTTCTTTATGGTTTCCTCTTCTTTCTCTATATCCACCTTTCCCTCCATGGGTATGAAAAATTCGATAGACTGAACGATGAAGCTTGTTCCATTACCTGACTTATTGTTGGTAAATGACAACTCTTTTACATTAGAAAGCTTTTGTATAATAGACGTAAAGCGAGATGTTTTTTGCTGACCTGCCTCACTTACGGTAAGGTCAATGGATTCTTTTGGAGATATGCCTTTTGTGTTTCTGATGTTTCTGATCTGAGTGATGACTTCAAATGAAAAAGAAGCCTCATCAATTATTCCAGCATCAAAATCAGCGGGTGTAGGGTAGGGAGCCACAATGATGCAATCTTCTTCTTTTTTTCCGTCCAATTCATGCCATAGCTCTTCTGTAATAAAAGGCATAAATGGATGTAGTAATTTTAAAATAGCTTCAAAGAAGCGTACGGTTTGATCATAACTTGCTTTATCGATAGGTTCGCCAAACGGTGGCTTCACCATTTCTAGATACCATGAACAGAAGTCGTTCCATACCAACTTGTATGCGGTTAGAAGAGCATCAGAAATTCTAAACTTGGAATAATGATCCTGTAGTTCAATCATGGACTGATTGAGTCGGGATTCAAACCATTCTGCTGCAATTTTATTTTCTTCCGGGGTTTCAGCTTCTTTCGTTTCCCAGCCTTTTACCAATCGGAAGGCATTCCAGATTTTGTTGGAGAAATTTCTTCCCTGCTCACACAGCTTTTCATCAAACAATAAGTCGTTGCCTGCAGGTGAACTGAAAAGCATACCTGTTCTTACGCCATCCGCTCCATACTTTTGAATAAGATCAAGAGGATCGGGAGAGTTGCCCAATGACTTCGACATTTTTCTTCCTTGCTTGTCGCGAACAATTCCGGTGAGGTATACGTCTTCGAAAGGCCTTTCGTCCATATATTCATATCCGGCAATTATCATTCTGGCCACCCAGAAGAACAGAATCTCTGGTGCCGTTACCAATACTTGGGTAGGGTAGAAGTAATTGAGGTCAGCGTTGTTAGTACGATTTACCTTTCCGTTGGCCTTGTCGTAATATTCATCATTAAAACCATGAAACACTTCTATAGGCCAAAGCCATGAAGACGCCCATGTGTCCAACACATCAGGATCTTGGTGAAGATCACTTTCTGAAATTGTTCTACCTGATTTTTTGGTTGCAAGTGCAACGGCTTCATCAATAGTTTCGGCCACAACAAAATCATCATCCCTGTCTCCATAGAAGTAAGCAGGAATACGATGTCCCCACCACAGCTGGCGCGATACACACCAGTCTCTCACATTTTCCATCCAGTGGCGATAGGTATTTTTAAACTTAGCTGGATGAAGCTTAATATCGTCTTTCTCAACAGCTTCGTAAGCCTGTTTAGAAATGTCTTTCATTTTAAGGAACCATTGTAGCGAGAGTTTTGGCTCGATCACCGTATTGGTCCTTTCTGAACGACCAATCCGGGTAACAAACTCTTCTTCATTGACAAGGTCACCAGATTCTTTCAGGTCTTTTACAATTTGTTTTCTAACTGCAAAACGATCCTGCCCGTAAAACTTAGGGATTTCACATTTTTCATTGAGGGTTCCATTGTCATCGATGGTGTCGATCACAGGTAGCTTGTGCCTTAAACCTATCTCGTAGTCATTGACGTCATGAGCAGGGGTCACTTTTAAGCAACCTGTACCAAACTCTTTATCAACGTAATCATCTGCAATTACTGGTATTTCTCTGTTGATGAAAGGGACCAACACTTTTTTGCCAATCAGTTTTTTATACCGCTCATCTGATGGATTGACTGCAATGGCAACGTCACCCATAATAGTTTCTGGCCGTTGTGTGGCAATAATCACCCAGTCATCTTCCGTGTCTTTTACTTTATATCGCACGGAATAAAGAATGGACTTTTCTCCATCTTCCTTATAAATCACTTCTTCGTTGGAAACTGCCGTTTTTGCCTCCACATCCCAGTTGATCATGCGAAGTCCACGGTAGATGTATCCTTTATTGTATAAATCCACAAACACTCTGATCACAGCTTTATAATAGTCGGGATCCATGGTAAACGAGGTACGTTTCCAATCGCAGGACGCGCCTAGTTTTTTCAGCTGTTCAAGAATGATTCCACCGTACTTTTCTTTCCAAACCCAGGCGTGCTTCAAAAAATCTTCTCTGCTTAAGTCTGATTTTTTGATGCCTTGTTCCCGGAGCATAGCCACAACCTTGGCTTCTGTGGCAATGGAGGCGTGGTCCGTTCCCGGTACCCAGCAAGCGGCCTTGCCTTCCATACGCGCCTTGCGAATGAGCACATCCTGAATGGTATTATTAAGCATATGCCCCATATGGAGCACGCCAGTAACGTTGGGTGGGGGGATGACAATAGAATACGGTTCCTTATTGGGATCTGGCTTGGCGTGAAAAAGGTCGTTTTCATTCCAGTAGGTGTACCACTTGTTTTCTACGGAGGCAGGATTGTACTTGGTCGAGAGAGACATTCAGGAAATGGCAGTTAAATTTAAGCTGCAAAAATATGAAACTTGGCCCTATTTGAGGGGGTATTCGCCCTGAAATCCAAGTGTGCATGTAACTGCGTATATTCAATATTTCCATTTCATTAAGGTAAAAACAAAGCATTGATACCCGACAATACTATGAACACAGCATCCTCTGATACCCTGGAACTCGAAAACATACAATGGAAGCAATTGTGGAGCCTGGCCGCTCTCTATGGATCAATAATTATTGGATGGATAGCCTATGAGAATTATCAACCCAAGTTACTGACTCAGTTCCAGTTTACGGATTTCAGTTTTCTGCTTTATGTGGTACAAGGATTTATTCTGTTGATCACACCTATTTATGCCGGAAAATTGGGTGATAAATTCCGGTTCAGCAATGGACATAGACTTCCTATTATTAGTTCGGGGATAAGTTTTGCAGCCATGATTTTTATGGCCGTAGCCTTTACTTTGTTTAGCAACCCGGGTGAAGTATTCAAATGGATATTGCCAATACTTATCGTAGGGTGGCTTGTGGCCATGAGTATTTTCACGAGTCCAGCACTGTCCACATTAGAATTATTCACACCAGTAGAAAAATTGCCTAAGGCGATGGCGGTCCTGACCATTGTTGCCAACTTGATTTATTCATTAGAGCCCGTGATCGTTGATATTATTGATTATCTCGGTGCACCAGTCACCTTTATGGCTGGCGGAATTATTACTTTCTTAAGTGGTTATGCCTTGCGCAAAAATTCTTTAGGCTTATTCAAGATGAGTGGAGGTCATGAAGCCAAACCAATGGTGTCCTTCCAATTGGATACGCAGCGCTCTCAATACAGGTCTATTTTTTTAATGGGCATCGTATTGGGATTAACGACCACTATTCTATTTAATATATTCCCAGATGTTCTTGAACAAAGTATTGGAACCTTACTCAATGGCATGGAAGGGAATGTTATCTTGGTGCTGGTCCTTGTATTGTCTGCTATTGTATCTCTTCCTGTAAGTACTAAGGTAAGTCAATACGGACTTCAGCAATCTTTCAATATAAGTGCACTGGTCTCGTTGGCCGCTATGGGTTTAATTTTGATTTACCCTGCAACCTGGATGGTCGCAGCCATGATTCTTATTTTTTCTTTTTCATTTACGGTGTTATCCGTTAGTTCCCTGCCGTTGGCCATACAAAAGGCAAACTACTACGAAAAAGTATTCTGCGTTGGGATTTTCTTTAGCGGAGTTGCTCTGCCTGATGGTATAATTGAAGCGGTATTGGCTTACTGATCAGGTTTCATCCTAATTCTCCAATTGGACGGATAGAGGTTGTTGATACGGTTGGGCAGTAGGTTTGCCCATCCAATTGGATTTCCTTCATAGGTGAGTAAGGCAAATCCTGTCTCTGTAGTATCAATTTCAATGGGCTCTTTTCGAAGGTAATTGATGGCTTGCTCAAGGGATAATGAGATAGTGATGAATGCTTTCTTATTCAGGTGCACTGACAAGGCTGCGTTGTGTTCAGGTACTAACTTTCCGTGTTTGTCTGTTGCCAGCGAAATCCCAAAATGGACAACATGTAACTTGTCGGTGAGAAAGGTGATTAAATCATAGTTTTCAATCGGGACGGCCTTGATTACACCTTTGTCAACAATAAACTTGAATGAATCTGAATCAATTAGCCAGGACTTTATTTCTTCATTCTTACACTTGTCACCCAGCAGGCGTTTGGTATGAGTGCGCAATGAATTTTCTGGTTCTTGTTTACGCACAGCAGAAAGGAAAAAGCCTTCCCCTTTTACTTTGTGTGGGTAAAAGCGATAACCAACGGTATCCTTCAATTTAGTTTCTGCAATACCCCAGTCTTCTTGAATGGGAATGGTCAGGAACTCATAGTCTCCAGTCTGGCTCAACCATTCCATGGTTTCTTCATCTTCTTTGGTGTTGTAAGTACAAGTACTGAAAATAAGAACACCATCTTGTTTTAATGCAGGCCATACATCTTTTAAAATTCTTCTTTGACGCAACGCACACAAGTCTACGTTGGCCGTAGACCACTCACCGAGTGCATCATTGTCTTTTCTAAACAAGCCTTCCCCTGAGCACGGGGCATCCACTACAATTAAATCAAATAGTCCGAGTAGTTTTGAGAAATGGGAAGGGTCATTGTTGGTAACAATCGCATTGGCATTCCCCCACTTTTGAATGTTTTCTGATAAGATGGAGGCACGAGAGCGAATAGTTTCATTGCTCACCAGTAAACTATCGGGATGGAGTAATGACAATAGGTGAGTAGACTTCCCACCTGGAGCTGCACACAAATCCAATACTATAAGTGGTTGTGTGACGTCAACTGAATTTAAAACTGCTTGTTCAAGAAACATGGAGCTGGGCTCTTGTACATAATAGGCGCCAGCATGTAAAGCTGGGTCCAATGTATATACCGGCCTTTCTTTCAGGTACTTTCCGTATTGGGTCCAGGGGATATCACTGGTATTGGGTAAACGAAAATATTTCCTGGGATTGAGGCGTACACTGGGCGGTGAAGTGGTCTGTAGCGATTCAAAAAATAAATCCGACTCGTTTCCCAGAAGGGCTTTTATTATCTTTTGGAATTCATCGGGTATTGCTAATTCTTTATGCACGGATCAAGGTAATAAAAAGTAGAAGTGATTAAGAATCATACCCATAGTAAGTTAGTTTTGATAAAAACAATCGTAAATGAGTAAAGCAAATAATCCAAAGCTAAAAAGCTGGGTAGAAGTGCCCGCTGGTTCAGACTTTCCGATTCAAAACCTGCCTTTTGGGATATTTAAAACCCACTATCTCACAGCTGTCGCAGGAGTTGCCATAGGTAATCATGTGCTTGATTTAGTGTACTTATATGAAAAAGGTTTTTTTGATGGACTTGGGTTGCCTCCCGGAATTTTTAATCAAGAATACCTCAACCCCTTTATTGCATTGGGAAGAAAAAAATGTGGTGAGGTGAGAGAACGCATCTCTGAATTGCTTCAAAGTGATAATGATGAATTGCAGGGTAATGTAGCAGCACGTGAACTGGCATTGATCCCCATGGATGAAGTAGAAATGAGAATGCCCATTCAGGTTCCGAACTACACAGATTTTTATAGCAGTGAAGAGCATGCTACTAATGTGGGTACCATGTTCCGCGATCCGAAGAATGCCCTTTTACCCAATTGGAAACACTTGCCCGTTGGTTACCACGGTCGGGCCTCATCAATTGTAGTGTCGGGTACACCTATTCATAGGCCCAAAGGGCAGATAAAGCCACCGGACGCGGATGCACCTGTTTTTAGTCCGTGTAAAAAACTAGACTTCGAATTGGAGATGGCCTTCATCACTTGTGCCAACACGCCACTTGGGTCATCCATTTCTACCAAGGATGCTGAAGATAATATTTTTGGAATGGTACTCTTCAACGATTGGTCGGCCAGAGATATGCAAACCTGGGAGTATGTTCCGCTTGGGCCATTTTTAGCTAAAAACTTTGCCTCTACTATTTCACCATGGATTGTTACCATGGATGCTTTGGAACCTTTTCGCGTAGAAGGCCCAAAGCAGAATCCTAAAGTGCTGCCCTATCTCGCATACCAGGGAAAGAAAAATTATGACATAGGATTAGAAGTGGTAATAGGAGAAGGGGAAAAAGAAACCGTGGTGT
This sequence comes from Cyclobacteriaceae bacterium, assembly GCA_039971015.1. GTDB lineage: Bacteria > Bacteroidota > Bacteroidia > Cytophagales > Cyclobacteriaceae > ELB16-189. The sequence goes on along the minus strand of JBDVKV010000004.1, from coordinate 203,408 downwards.
GCAAATCCAATTTTAAATATATGTATTGGAATATGTGTCAGCAATTGGCACACCATACCGTCAACGGGTGCAACATGCAGGTAGGGGATATGTACGGATCAGGGACAATCAGTGGGCCTGAAAAAGGATCATACGGCTCTATGTTGGAGATTACCTGGAATGGTAAGGAGCCAGTTAAGCTGGCAGATGGTTCTGAAAGGAAGTTCATTGAAGACGGAGACACTGTAATATTAAGAGGGGCTGCTGAGAAAGATGGAGTGAGAATCGGATTTGGAGATTGCTCTGGAAAAATTTTGCCCGCGATATAAAGAAAAGTATGTTAACTATTGATCCGAAAGAAGTATCCGTTCCTAAAATGCATGGCTATCTGCTTGGTGCAGTAAGTCCGAGACCCATTGCCTTTGCAAGCACCATTGACAAAGAAGGAAACGTTAACCTAAGTCCTTTTAGTTTCTTCAATGTTTTTAGTGCCAACCCTCCCATTATGGTTTTTTCTCCTGCCAGAAGAGGAAGGGACAACACCACCAAACATACTTATGAAAATGTACTGGAAGTGCCGGAGGTGGTGATCAACATTGTGAATTATGATATGGTACAACAGGTATCACTATCCAGTACAGAGTATGATAAGGGTGTGAATGAATTTATTAAATCAGGGCTTACACCCTTGGCTTCGGAAAAAGTAAAACCACCAAGGGTAGCAGAGTCGCCAGTATCATTTGAATGTAAAGTAAACGAGGTGATTTCTCTTGGACCCAATGGAGGAGCGGGTAACCTTGTGATATGCGAAGTGTTGTTGGTACATATTAAGGAAGAGGTGCTGGACGAGGAGGGAAGAATAGATCAAAAAAAACTGGATACAGTGGCCAGGATGGGAGGGGACTATTATTGCAGGGCACATGGTGATGCTCTTTTTACTGTACCTAAGCCATTAACAACAAAGGGGATAGGGGTAGATCAAATTCCTATGTCCATCAGGAACAGCAAAGTGCTTACTGGAAATGATCTGGGTATTCTTGGTAACGTGGAAGAGCTACCAGCAAAAGGATCTTTGGATGAGGTAATAGAATATGCAGGTGCCGATGAGGTGCATAGGCAAGCTCAAAAACTACTAAAAGAGGGCAAAGTGGAATCCGCCTGGAGGTTACTACTTACTTATCACAACGGGTAAGCCTAATCTCTATACAGCACAGCTTTTACCGCACGCACACTTCTCTCAACATTAGGGAGAATGGCATCTATCAGCGTAGGAGCATAAGGTAATGGCACATCCAAACTGTTGATTCTATGGATAGGAGCATCCAGGTAATCAAATGCATTTTTTTGAATATGGTAAGTAATCTCAGAAGAGATGGCAGCTAAAGGCCAGGCTTCCTCAATAATTACCAGTCTGTTCGTCTTTTTCACAGATTCCACAACAGTATTGTAGTCGATAGGGCGCACTGACCTCAGGTCAATGACTTCAGCTGATATATCCTCTTTTTGAAGCTCTTCCGCAGTGCTTAGCGCCACTTTCATGAACTTACCAAAAGAGACTATGGTCACGTCCGAGCCTTCTCTGACCACATTGGCAGAGCCTATAGGAATCAAGTACTCTTCTTCAGGCACTTCCCCCTTATCTCCGTACATCAATTCTGATTCCATAAAAATAACGGGATCATCATCACGAATGGCCGACTTGAGGAGTCCCTTTGCATCATATGGATTGGAAGGAATAACCACTTTCAAACCAGGGCAGTTGGCATACCAGCTTTCAAAATTTTGAGAATGCTGTGAGCTCAACATACCGGCATTTCCAGTTGGTCCTCTAAAGACTATAGGAATATTAAACTGTCCTCCAGACATTGACATCATTTTTGCTGCTGCATTGATCACTTGATCGATGGCAACTAATGAAAAGTTAAATGTCATGAATTCAATGATTGGACGGGTTCCGTTCATGGCAGCTCCTACACCTATACCAGTAAAGCCTAGCTCGGCAATAGGGGTGTCCACTACTCGTTCTGGACCGAATTCGTCCAGCATACCCTGACTTACTTTATAGGCTCCGTTGTATTCAGCTACCTCTTCCCCCATGAGAAAGACATCTTTGTCTCTTCTCATTTCTTCATTCATTGCTTCGCGCAGGGCTTCTCTAAACTGAATTTCTCTCATGGTGCTAAAAAGTAGGTTAATCCGGCACTGTGGCAGGATGGCGTAAAAATAGTCAATACGCGGTAATTGGATAAAAGGAATGATGATTTTTCTGCTAGTGGCAGAAACAAAAAAAAACCCTCCCTGAATGACAGGAAGGGTTTTTTGATGAATTATATGTCTATTACTTCAATGCGTTTCTAAATGCATCTGTAGTAGAGAAGGCAGCAAACTCAAGATCAGTCAAAGCTTTGTCTTTCAAGCTAGGGTCGATCTTCACAGCGCTGGTAAGGCTGGCGGCTACACCATCAGCATTTCCAGAACGAGCGGCTGCAACAGCTGCACCGTAGTGAGCGATAGCCATATTGCTGTTTTTTCTAGACGCTTCAGCAAATGAAGTAGAAGCATTAGAGAAGTCTTTGTTCAATAACTGAGCAAGACCTTTGTTGAATAAGTTAACGTCAGTATCCAAAGCTGAAGACTCAGAACGCACAGCGTCAGAATACTTCGCCATGTAGATCTCACAAGCACCTTTTACACCATTTACACCGCGAGAAACATCACCGCTAGCACCATTCAATGCTTTAGAAGCGTGGCTTGCAGCTTTGTAAGGGTTGCCCTGCATTAATGATACAGAAGCAAGGTTAGCATGAACCTCAGGAGTTTCTTTCAATCTAGCAGCAATTTCCAATTGAGCAGCTGCTTTGCTTGTCATATCAGCAAGCTTAGCGTTGTCTGCAATTGCCATGGCAATGTACACTGCTCCTAAGTTGTTGTGTGCATTCCAGTTGCTTCCTTTCTTGGTAGCTGCAGTGTAGATAGCTGCTTTTTCCTCCAAAGAAGGAGTAAGAGTGGCAGCGTACATCATTTCTTCAAAAGAAAGCGTATCAGCCTTCATTTGACCTTGTGTGATTTGCTTAGCCAATACAGAGATTTCAGCGTCTGTCTTCTTGTCCTTGATGGTAAGGATCTCAGTTTTTGCTGCTCTCAAACCTGGATATACATCTCTGAATACCTTACGGTAAGTAGGAAGTTTTCTCAATTCTCTTTCTTGATCTACGAAAGTTCCACCGCTGTTTACGATGTTCAAATACTCAGACTTCTCATCAGAAGTGATGCCATCATAAGCAGCCAAAGCTGTTTTGAATTCTGCCCAGTCTTCAACAACTGGCTTAAGGATAAAGTTGATAGAGTCAGCCATTCCTTCGTAGTCATACTTCTTCATCTGTGTGCGGTAGTATTTTTCAATAACCGCAGCACGATCCTGAGATAAGCGTGAGTTGATACGCTCAGCACCTTCTGGTGAGTGAGTACCTGTGATAGTCACAGTTCTTGTTACGTTCTTAGAAGCTATCCATGCATCCAATTGCTTTCCTTTGTCACTTCTTGTCTCTGAAGTACGCAGTACTGATCTTCCTTGCTGGAAGTTGAAATCAGGGATGATTACAGGGATGATTTCTTCCTGGTTGTTGTACCCGTGATTGGCAAAAGCTGCATAATAAGAGTTTTGAACCAATTTTGATGTAGTGATGATACCCGTTGCAACAGCCAAACGAGGTGTTGTCTTGGTTTTAGTACCTTTCACAGCTACACCCTCTACTTCTAGCGTTCCAGTCTTATAAGCTGGCTGGTATGGGAATGAGAAAGATTTGGTTACTGAAGGCTCTTGAGTAGATGCGTTTGGATAATCTTCAGCCTTGAATGAAATAGGATCCATTGCAACCTCACTGTCACCATACTTATAGAAGGAGTTCAGGTTGTAGGTAGTTCCTTTTTTCAACATTTTGACGGGCAGATTGGCTGCCATTTCATAGCTAACGGTATCCTTATGAACTTCAAGAGGGTTAGGAGTAACAGTTAAATTTTGTTCCTTAGACATCTTAATCATACTAGGAAGCGTACACCCTGTAAAGGTTAACGTTCCGATGATCAGGAATGCGTACACAAATTTTCTCATGGATTTTTGTTTAAAGTTTTTTAAGCGAGTTGCAAAGGTATGTTTATCGGTATTTTTTTGCAATTATACTCAAAAAAATAAGATTTTGGCCATTTAGAGTAGGGTTTTAACCGCTTATATTTGTGGGTTGTTTTTAATGTCGATAAATGGACGTTTACTCAGGTAAATGGTTTGGTTTCTTAAAATTGTGGTAATATGATCAGTGAATTGATAAAACGAATCCAACATTTTTTTGACAAATATGCCTTTGGTGTATGCACTCGGTTGGGAGAGAAGCTCGGCATTGCCACTTCAAGCATCCGGCTCTTCTTCATTTATGTTTCTTTTCTTACCATGGGATCTCCTATCATTATCTATCTCGTGCTGGCATTTATTATGAATATGAGGAGACACCTGAGGAGGAGAAGCACTATTTGGGACTATTAATCCCCAGATTGCTGAACTTTCGCTTCCCTTTCAGGTAGAAGGAAACAATAATTGACCCTTTGTACACATGCGCTGTTCTATAGGGCAGCTTGGATGTTCGCTTTGCCAGAAGTCCGAAAAAATGGAACAGGATATAAAAGTGAGCCCTGAAGACGGCCAGAAAATCCTTACCATACCCGGTTAACAGAAATTTAATAGCGGCTACCCCATCAAGACCCACTCTCAGTGGCAATTTGTACACTAACTGCCCCATACTCAGGTTCTTAATGAGCAATATGATCCCATTTCTGAAATTGTAATAGGTTTTTCTCGGGTTGGATTTGCTAAGCGTAGCTCCTCCGACATGGTAAACAGTACTATTTCCGCAATACATCACCCGATGACCAGCTCGGTTTAGCCTCCAGCAGAGGTCGATCTCTTCCATATGGGCAAAAAAAGTCTCATCAAGTCCTCCCATGGCATGGTATAAATCTGCACGAATTGCCATACAGGCCCCGGTAGCCCAGAAAATGGGGATGGTATCATTGTATTGGCCATGGTCATCCTCAATAGCATCAAAAATGCGTCCTCTGCAAAACGGATATCCGAGTGCGTCAATATACCCGCCACCGGCACCGGCATACTCAAATTGCTGCTTGTTCCTATAGGACAAAATCTTGGGTTGTGCCGCTGCGATGGAAGGGTCTTGGTCCAAAAGGTTAATAATAGGCTCCAACCAGTCAGGTGTTACCTCCACATCCGAGTTGAGGAGTACATAGTATTCTGCCTGAACTTGCTGCAGGGCAAAATTGTACCCTCCGCAGAATCCGAGGTTAGACGTGATGGCGATAAGTGTTACTTGTGGATATTTCTGTTGTACGAATTCCAATGACCCATCTGAGGAATTGTTGTCAGCAACAACAATCCGGGCCTCACCACTCAGTTCAACAACATACGAGAGAAACTTTTCGAGTAGCTCTTTGCCATTGTAATTGAGAATGACAACGGCAACACGACTCATCCCATGAAATTGCTAAGGTCCATTCCAGGGATATTGGGAATCAACCCTTCTGTACTTTTCTTTATTTCCTCCTTAGCGAGTATTTCAGCTTCTTCCATGGCCTTATTGATGGCGGCAATAGACAAGTCTTGAATTAGAATTTTATCGTCAGCTTTTAAGATAGTGGGATCAATATCCAATGCGATCAATTGTTTTTTCCCGTTAACGGTAGCCTTCACCATCCCACCACCAGATTCACCCGTGGCCTGTACATGTACCAGATTGTCTTGTGCTTCTTTCATGCGGGCTTGCACTTCTTTCATTTTGCCCATCATTTTCATCATGTCCAGCATCGCTTTCCCTGTTTTATTTGAAGATGCAAATTTAGGATAATTTTAACAGGCTCAGGGTATGTATGAGGTGATTACTCAATGCTTGTTTGCAGAATGGTGCTTAGGGCTTTCTCCTTAAAAGCGCCACCGTGCCGGTTTCTTTGTACGTACGGCCAGCCAGATCTGTTACCTGCGCTGACCAGATATAAGCGTCTTCTGCTACAGGTTTTCCATTAAAAGTGCCATCCCAGGTTTGCCCTTTTTTGTCAGTAGTAAACATTAATTCACCCCACCGGTTAAAAATGGATAATTCCATTTTTACAATAAACTGACCCGATACAAAGAAGTGATCGTTCAACTGATCGCCATTGGGACTAAATGCTGTAGGAAAAAAGATTTTTGAATCTTTTATAAAGTTTAAAGAGTTGGAAGCCGAAGCAGGTATGCCACTTTCATTGGCTATGGCCCTGATGCGATAAGTAACAAATTGATGGTTAGGATCGACTTCGTCATCGATAAAGGTAGTGCTGATGCCAGCATTAATCGATCGGTATAAACTACCCTTAAGATCATACTTTTCGATGATGTATTCGCTCACACCATTGGTCCACCCTTCATAAGCCGTCCAGTTTAAAGTAACAATGTTGTTATCCATTGTTCCCGTCATATGAATGGGTTTTATGATAATTCCTTCCGGACTTTTATTATCGCAGTCATCTGTGTAATTGATGCGATAGAAAAAATCACTACCTGGCAAATAACCTTTATAAAGAAATTTGGTAGTGGCAGAGGTGCCCAGGTTGGTGAAATTTTCTCCGTCATTGGAGATAAGAATATCATATTGGGAAGGTGAGCTCCCGGAGTCTTGGATCCATTCAATGTTAAGCCCCTCTGAAGTTACCACACTACTTGCATTGGTAATGGCGGGTGGTGTTTCAATTTTAAAAGACGTGCCGCAAAATTCCAGCGATTCACTTCTTACGCCACCCGCATATCGGTTGATGACCCTATAACAATAATCGGTTTTGCATTCAATGTCGATATCATTAAAGCTGGTCGGTGCTCCCGGAATAACAGTGTGGGTAGCGCCATCCCTTTCAACCTCTGTACTTACTATTCCGGTATTGGCCGTTGTCCAGGTCAGTTGATTCACCCCACTTTGAATATTAAGATTAAACTTAGGACTGCAGACTACATTGGAATAGGTGCTAATGCCATTACAAACATCATAGGCACCAAGGCGAAAACAATAATAGTTGAGTTCCGAATTGAGATTACTTGTGGTATAAGAAGTAGGTTCATACAAAGTAGCCAATTGTTGAAAAGGACCCGAACTATTGACTGCAATCTCCAGCCTATATTGAATATGAGGTTGCGTGCTAAAATCCAATTGTAGTTGTGCTTTGTCCAGCGTGGTTAGCTTGTTGATGGTAGGGGCGGGTAAAGACGGCAGCGCATTGAAGGTTTGCACTTTGGAATCACAATTGTCAGCTGCATTGATATTGAGTCCCCTTACAGCAATAGTTTTATTACCGGGAGTGGCATAATCATTATAGGCAGTGGCATTGTTTCCGCTGGGAATAAAAACTTCCGGATCTCCATCGTTAAAGTCAATCACCAATTGCTGATAACTTTTTTCCAATACGCTAATGGTAACATCAGAATTGGCACAGGAATAGATTTCAAAATCAGGTTGAATGTTTTCGGTTACCGTAATGGTGATATTATCAGCCCCTTGCCCCTGATACAACACCTGAAGATTGTAAACACCAGGAGTAGCGTATTGAAAAGTAAAAAGGTTGAGTGTTTGCTGACCGTTTCCCTCAAAATCCATAGAGCAAGGGTTGGCCCCATTGCAATTGCCGGCAAGCAGGTTGGTTAGGGTTATAGTAAGAGGAGCACATCCTTTGATCTGATCTACTTGGAATCGTCCCAACGTACTGGTATAGGGTTGTGACATGGCCACACTTACCCATAAAAGCGCCCCCGCGATGAGTGCAAACCTTATCTTCACTTGTTGAGGTTAAATTCCTTGAGAAATTTTTCCGCCTTCACCATATCATCGTGAAGTAAACGGTCTGTTTCTATAAACGGAACAGTAGCCCGGAAAGTATTAACAAATTCCTCCAAAATGGGAGAGGTTTTCAGTGGTCTCCGGAATTCAAGCGCCTGTGCAGCGGTGATTAATTCAATAGCAAGGATGGAATAAAGGTTATTTACCACCCTATACAATTTAGTAGCGGCATTGGCTCCCATACTCACATGATCTTCCTGTCCATTGGAAGATACAATAGAATCAACAGAGGCTGGTGTGCTCAGTTGTTTATTCTGGCTCACCAGAGAGGCGGCAGTGTATTGAGGAATCATCAATCCCGAGTTGATACCCGGATTGGCCACAAGGTAATTGGGCAGTTCGCGTGATCCTGAAATCAATTGATAGGTTCTCCTTTCTGAGATACTCCCCAACTCCGCTAAACTTATTGTTAAAAAATCCATGGCCAGAGCAAGCGGCTGCCCATGAAAGTTGCCGGCAGAGATAATCTTGTCTTCCTCTGGAAAGCAGTTCGGGTTGTCCGTTACACTGTTGATTTCGGTTAAAAAAGTTTGTGCTACAAATTCAATAACGTCACTGGTGGCGCCATGTACCTGCGGTATACACCTGAAGGAATAAGGGTCTTGTACATGTTTTTTAGGCTGCCCAATGATTCCACTGCCTTCCAGAATCTTTTTTACATACTGAGCTACAGATGCCTGTCCTTTATGGGGCCTTATGCCGTGCACCAGTTCATCAAAGGGTTCAATGCGTCCATCAAAACTGTCCAGTGACAATGCACCAATCTTATTGGCTAAGCGGAGTAAACGTTGTGCATGTAGGGTGGACCAAACCCCATAGGCGCTCATAAATTGTGTGCCGTTCAACAGCGCCAATCCTTCCTTGGCCTTGAACTCAATAGGGGATAAACCCAATTCTTTTAAAAGGTCGCTACCCGAATAGCGTTTGCTATTGTAGTCCGCCTGGCCCAATCCAATAAGCGGAAGGGTAAGGTGAGCCAAAGGAGCGAGATCTCCGGAAGCTCCCAGTGAGCCCATTTCATAGACGACAGGGAGTGCTCTATTATTATATAAAGAGATAAGATGTTCTACGGTTTCGAGTTGTACACCGGAATAACCATAGGCCAGTGACTGCACTTTTAAAAAAAGCATGAGGTGCACGATTTCGGAGGGCACCTCGGGGCCTGTACCGCACGCATGCGACATCACTAAGTTTTTCTGAAGTTTGCCCAGTTCTTCTGCAGGAATGTTTTTGCTATACAAAGATCCAAAGCCGGTATTGATACCATAAACGGGAGTCGAGGATTCACTTACCTTTTTGTCCAGGTAATTGCGGCATGCAATAATTTTTGATGTTGCCTCTTTTGATAAATTGATTGAGCCATGCAATATCTCTCCAACCTCTGCGAGGGTCAGGGTTTTTGTAGAGATGGAATGCGTCTTGCTCAAATCAGAATTGGATTAGTATCTCATCCAGTGTCAGTTGTTGCTGTTCACCGGTTTTCATGTTCTTAAAGGTAAGGTTCCCGCTCTTCATTTCATCGGAACCAATCACGACAACATAAGGAATCTTTTTCTTATTGGCATAATCCAACTGCTTTTTGATCTTGTTGTTATCAGGGTAAATTTCTGCAGCCACACCTTCTCGTCTCAGAGCTTTCAAGGCATTGAGTCCATATAGCATTGTATCTTCATCAAAATGTGCGATAAGCACTTTAGACGACTCCTCGGTTTCTTCCGGAAACAAGTTCAGTTCATCCATGGCATCGTACAGGCGATCTACGCCAAAAGAAAACCCTACTCCTGATACTCCATCCAATCCAAATACGCCCGTAAGGTTATCATAACGACCACCGCCACTCACACTACCAATTCCAACGTTGTTGATCTTCACTTCGAAAATGGCCCCTGTGTAATAGCTCAGTCCTCTTGCCAGGGCAATGTCCAGATCAAAGGAATCACCAGCAAGGTCGAATTTGGAGAGCAACTCAATAATATGTTTTATATCCTGAACCCCTTTGGTACCTTTTTTAGATTGCTCCAGACGGGTGTGGAGCAATTCAATTTTCTCCAGATTGGAGCCATTGAAATTAAGTATTTCAAAAATGCGCTTAATGCTGTCTGTGCTGAATCCTTTGTTGCTCAGCTCTTCTTTTACCTTGTCCTCACCAATTTTGTCCAGCTTGTCAATGGCTACAAATAAAGAAGACTCGTTTCCTTTGGCTTCGGCAATCTCAGCCAGCCCGGTAAGAATACCTCTGTGGTTGACTTTGATGGAGAAATCTTCGATGCCCAATCCCTTACAAACCTCTCTGATCATTAATATGATTTCGGCTTCGCATAAGAGGGAGTCGGTGCCAATTACATCGGCATCGCACTGGTAAAATTCGCGGTACCTCCCTTTTTGGGGCCTGTCTGCGCGCCACACGGGTTGTATCTGAAAGCGCTTGAAAGGGAAGGTTACTTCATGGCGATTCATTACCACGTATCGGGCAAAAGGCACGGTAAGGTCGTACTTAAGGCCCTTTTCAGAAATATCAAAAGTGATTCCTTTTGAATCCTTCGCAGTGAGTTTCTCAGCATCAACATTCTTCAGGTAATCGCCCGAATTGAGCACTTTAAAAAGCAACTGATCTCCCTCTTCTCCATATTTTCCAGTTAGGGTAGAGAGGTTTTCCATGGCTGGGGTTTCCAGTTGCTGGAAGCCATATTTCTTAAATACACCCTTTATGGTGTCTAATATGTACTGGCGTCTGGCCATTACGGCCGGTCCGAAGTCGCGTGTTCCTTTTGGTAATGTCGGTTTTTCCATGTGCTAGGGCCAAAACTAACCAGGATCGGGCTGATTTGCATGATGAATAGCCCGGATTAGCCTAAAAATTATTTTTTAAGATTGACAGATTCTGCTATTTTTGCAACCTCTTTGTACAATAGAAGGGAATTCGACTAAAAATTACCATCATGGGAGTAACCAGACTGAAAAGGAAAGCGAGAAAATTAAGAGCATTGTCTTCTCGAAGAAGAACAGATTTGAAAGTTCAAAACTTTAAACCTGTCATTAAATCTGTGGATGTTGAGAAAGTAAAAGAAGAGTTCAAAGACAAGAAGTAACTGTTCTCTAAAGCATATAATGGAAAGTCAGCCCAAAAGGTTGACTTTTTTTGTTTTTGCCCCTTAATCCTGAACTTAAATTATCGTGCCCCGCTTTCCCAGTTCGATTACCTGCATATGCTTAATCTGGGCATCGATCAGCTCAAATCTTACGATAGTCTTGATGTGGTGAAACCCATGGTTGCCAGCAGCGCCTGGGTTCAGGTAGAGCATATTATCAAATTTCGGATCGCGTTGTGCCTTCATAATGTGGGAGTGACCACAAATGAAAAGATCAGGAGGGTGGCGGAGTAATTGATTTTTAATTCTGTCTTTATACCGTGGAGGCGTGCCGCCAATGTGGGTGATCCACACCTCAACCCCTTCACAGGTAAACATCCAGTCCTCCGGAAAACGATTGTAAACAGAAGCACTGTCGATATTGCCAAATACGGCACGCACTTTCTTAAACTTCTCCAGCTCTTCAATGACCTTGATATCGCCAATATCCCCGGCATGCCATATCTCATCTACGTCTTTGAAGTATTCAAAGACTTTGGGATCGAGGTAGCCGTGGGTGTCGGAGAGTAAACCTATTTTCATGTCGGCTCCAAAACTACCAAAGTCTTATCTTTAAGTGATATAAACTCAATCATCATGAATAACTTTTCTGATTTTCTGGATTACTATGAAAAGGTAAGGGCAAGAACGATGAAGATCGTGAAGTGTATTCCTCCTGATCAAATGGAGTGGAAACTTCAAGAAGGAAAATTTTCTTTGGGAGATATTGTTCGTCATCTGGGAGCCATTGAACGATACATGTATGCAGAGAATGTCCAGGGTAAACCAAGTAAGTACAAAGGATGTGGTGTTGACATGGCGGAGGGATATGATGTTGTGCTCAACTTTTTTGAAACTACTCATCGGGAATCCATGGAAATTTTCAGGAGCCTATCTGACGAACAGGTACATGGTAAATGCGAAACTCCGGGAGGAGCGAAGATCACCGTTTGGAAGTGGCTGCGACTGATGGCAGAGCATGAGATCCACCATCGTGGGCAACTCTATACCTATTTGGGGGTACTTGGCATAAAAACACCACCTATCTACGGACTTACCTCAGAGGAGGTGGCAGACCGAAGTGTTTAGTTTCTCGTAAGTAATCCCTTTACTTTAGTAGTATGAAAAGTTTGCGCCTTATGTTCTTCTTGCCGTACTGCTTGTTATCGGCCTGATAGTGCGATACAGTAGGGATGGGGAGATTGGCTTCGATCCTGAAACCTTTGAGTATGATGGAAAGCAGACCCGAACCAATCTCGATGTATTCAGAAATCGGGAGGCGGAGTATTTTTTCACCCAACATGCCAGATGCAGAATGAAGTGCAGAAGCATTACCCAAAAAGAAGTAAAGGAAATTGTGCGCAAGGCAAAGGTCAATTATAACAAGAGCGATCTACAAGCCAGCCGTGGACCTAAATATGCCTTGGAAGGTTATACCTCACGCGACCGACAACATATCCGGGTTATCGTAGCACCCAAACAAAAACACCTGTCTATAGTTACGGTAATTGATTTGGATAAAGATTGGGAGTGCCCTAGTTGCAAGTAGGTATTCCTATTAATTCTTAACCAATCGGATAGTGTGCAAAATCTTGATTTTTTACCAATCAGATCACCTGTTCGAGGAAAGCCCCAAATCAAATTGAATTCCGGCATAGTAATTCCTTCCAGCCGCGGCATTGAAATAACGACCTCCAAAGGCATTTAAATCATTACCCAGGCTGTAAACCTGGTCAAGTAAATTGTCACCACCTACAAAGAAGTTGATAGGCATTCCCGAAATAAAAGATGACTTATACCCAAGTCTGCTTCCAAGTAAGGTATAGGAGTTTGCATACACACTATTCGCATCATCCAACGGCATCGAGGAAGTATAGTTTATCGTGAGATGCCAGTAAAAACCTTTGTGAAATTCTATGTCCAATCCACCTGTTAGAATTTGGGCAGGCACTCCAGTGACGGCATTACCACCATAGAAATCACTGCCCTTCATGTAGTCTACAAATTTGTAGTCATTCACAGTTACTCCTGTCCAGACTTTAAAGTTGGAGAAGACAGCAGGATTAATTGATGGTTGCCAATGGAGCAGAAGTTCTATTCCATTTTGGTCCGTGGCGCCAGCATTCACAAAATAATCAGCGCCATCTTCAGCCCTTCGCACGACTATGGTTTGATCCAAGGCAAAATGGAAGAGCGCTGCATCCACAAAAAACTTCCTATTAAGGAAATAACCTCGCGCTCCTATTTCGACCTGCATTCCTTTCTCTGCATTTAGGGAGGTGTTAAATATTCCATCCGAGGGTATTACTTCTGCCAGGGTAGGGGGAGCAAACCCCCAACTGATATTTCCGTGAACAGAAAAGACTTCGTTAACTTTTTTCAGTACGGCTAAGCGAGGAGTCACTATAGGATCGTAGGTAACTTCTTGTTGTTGCACAGGATCATTGGAAAGTGCCAGCAATTGATACCCAACCCAGTTCACACTTAAACCTCCTGATAGAATCCAATTTTTATTTGCGAATTCTCCCTGTCCAAACAAGTTATATTGAAGTGTTTTTACTTCATCGTCACTCAGTAGCGAACCAGGAAACCCTTGTAGATTTTGATAATTTTTTATTGGAGAAAATCCAATCATGAACTCTCCACCTCCAATAAGTTTGGCCTGCCAATAGCCCAAATTGAACTTATAATCTGTTGCTGATCGTATTCCAAGGTTTTGTTCACTTCTGCGTTCGTAGTTGCGGACAGATGAATTTTCGAACTGAACAAAGTTCCCAAAAATACCAGCGCGGTTATTCACTTGTGGAGAGAACCGGTATTGATTGGAGACCCCTGTATAAAAAGATTTGAGCGAAACGCCTGCATTGGCCTCTACGGCACTGGGCTGGAAGGCACTACCCGTGCGTGCTTGCCTGGGTTCAGTATCATATTCAGTCTGAGTAAGACCACCTGGAGTTTGATAATATAAATCAGTATAGAAAATGGCGGCCTCAATCTGTTCTTTATTTGAAATAGAAAACCGTTGGGTGCTAGTAAATTGATCACGTACCATGCGAGTTTGTTCACGGTAGCCATCAGATTGCTGGTGCTGATAACCGAGATAATGGCTATTATTTTCCGTGCCAGTTTGCAGTGCCATCTGATAATTATTTTGTCCATAGCTGCCACCCAACCATCCGCCTGTTAGTTTTTTTTGCATGAAGGGTTTTGGCGACTTCAGCAAAACCACACCCCCTGTACCCGCACCATATAAACTGGAACCCGGACCCTTAATGATTTCAATCTGATCAATAGCGTTGGCATCGAATTGATTCAAGTAAGTATTCCCTCCTGCATCCGTTACAGGAAGTTCATTCCAATATACTTTTACGTTGCGCACTCCAAAAGGCGATCGCAATGAGCTACCGCGAATAGAAAAACGCTAACTCCCTGGCGAGCGTTCTTCCATACGAATTCCAGGAAGGGTATTAACTGCAGAAACGAAAGTGGCATTGCTAAAACGGGCGAGATCAGCATTTAATACAAGTCCTACGGAAGCGGGTACTTCGAGTAAAGGGCGATCCGACTCGTAGGATCGGATGACGACCTCAGTTAATACCTGAACTGAATCCTGCTTTTGACAAAATAACGGGGATGTGAAAAGACACAGAATAATTACCCAAAGACACTTCATAGTTTAAAGTTCTTAAAATTAATGGGGAGATGTAGCTGAAGAACACTACAGCTTCTCCGTTAAAACTCCCACCATAGTTTCGATGCCTTCAAAGAAATTGCCTACGCGGATGTTTTCATTAGGACTATGAATGCTGTTGTCGGGATTGGGGATGCGAACTGATACAGCAGGAATGTTAAGCGTTTTTATAAAAGGTGCAATAGGCTGTGACCCTCCCGTGGTTCTCATTTTTACAAAATCATTGCCATACAATCTCTCCATCGCGCGCGACAACCAATGTCCCAATTCAGTATCAATGTCCGTGCGGAAAGGTTCAGATCCTAACTTATAGCTCATCGATGCCAATTTTGGATATTGCTTTCTTTCCTCATCCGTAGGCTCTCCCTGTACTAAATGATACCCCTGGTCTTCAACGTATTTTTTCAATAGCTGCATCTGTCTTTCACCCGGTGTCTCCAATACCAAGCGCATGTCAATTTCAGCAATGGCTTCTTCGGGTATTATGGTTCTTACTTCTTTACCCACCCAGGCTGCGCGAATGCCTCTCACATTTAGACTAGGGTATTGCATGGCTTCCTGATAAGTTGCGCCTACACCATCAGGTCGGGCGATGCCAAGTGTAGCGTTGATTTCATCCATATCTTCAGGAATGTCATTCAAATCTTTCTTGTCCGCTTCAGTTAATACAATACCATCGTAGAATCCGGGAAGGGTAACTCTGCCGTGATCGTCTTTCAACCCTGCTAATAGTTTCGACATGGCAAACACAGGATTGGGTGCGTAGTTGCCGTATTGTCCGCTGTGCAGTGCATTGCGAGGGCCATATACTTTTAGTGTGGCGGTGGCGATACCTCTTGCGCCAAAGCAGAGTGTGGGCAGGTTGGATACATGTCGGGTGCCATCCATGATCAACACCATATCGGACTTCAATAGCTCCTGATTATTTTTTACCACCCAGGCCAGTTGAGGTGAGCTCATCTCTTCCTGAAAGTCCATAATCACTTTGATGTTGAAATTGGGCTTTACTTTATGCTTTTCGAGTATAGTGAGGGCAGTAAGGAAACACATGGCCGGCCCTTTGGAGTCGGAAGCGGAGCGGGCATAGATACGCCAATCCGGATTAAAATTTTCGTTGAAGTTGTTCCAATCGATTTCCTGCCATTGCCCGTTTTTCTCTTCCTTGAGCGCAGCTTTGAAAGGACTTTCCTGATCCCATGAAGAGGTATCTACAGGTTGCCCATCTATTTGCAGGTAGAAGAGAACCGTCTTACCTTTTTTTACAAACTGTTTTTCAGCATAAACGTGAGGAGCACCCGGAGTTGTAATCAATTGGGTTTTGAATCCTCTGGTTTGAAATGCCTTGGTTGCCCACTCCACGTTGGCATCAATCTGCTCAGGGTAATGTCCGTCATTAGGTATTTGAAGAGCGGCCCGAAATTCTGTGACGGCTTTAATAAACTCACTTTGGGTAGCCCTCTCAATTTCAGGAACAGTCTTCAGTTGCGATAGTGCGTTGACAAAAGGGAGTAGGAGCAATAGTATTACAAGCAGCAGGCGGTTGAGCATGGTCACTTCAGTTTTAGGTTAACTCGAAAAAACAAGTTAAGCATAAGATGGATACAGAAGCAACGTAAATTATGCCAACTCTGCCTAAGCAGCAACTACGTCTTTTCTCCTTTTTTCGTCAATGGAAAACTTTCCACCACCAAAGACCATGAATACAATGAGGCCTGCCAACACAATCAGTGAGATTTCGAGCTCCATGTGATTGCCTACAGACAGAAATCCTTTGGGGTAATTGACAAACACTACGGCACCAATTAAAATGGGCACCTGAATGAGGCTGACAATGCGGGTGTAAAGCCCAAAAACAATAAGAGGGCCACCCAGTGCATGAGCAAATATGACATAGTGTGCCAATGCTGCCCCGCTAAACATCACATCCATCCCCGATGTGGTGCTTCTAAGGAACTCAATGTTGAACATGAACTCGAAGCCCTTGAAGGTGATAAAGAGGCCCAATATGATTCTGAAGAAATCGAGCCAGCCTGGTCTGTGAGAGTTTCCCCAACCCTCAATTTTAGTAACTAAACTCATACTAGTAAGGATTTGGTACTTACAAAGTTTACTAAAAAATACCCTGATTATCAAGGAGATAGAGGGTTATTTAGGCAGTACGTATCGGGTATTAACATTATTGATGAGGGTGGTACAGACGAAAAATGTAAAAAAATGATGTTTCATTACTTAACTAACTTATAATCAATCTATTCCAGGTGGTTAAGCCGATTAATGACCAATTTGAACATACATCGAATAATATTCGGGTGAGGATCTGGCATAAACCCTGATATTCAATGAGTTCGAGGATGCCCGAATAATCATTCATCGATGGAATATTTAATTAATCGACATATATGAGGCTTTACTTTAAATGGTTATGACAAGTGTATCAGTAAGGCTACGTTTGACATCCCTCAATTATCAATAATCTATAACTATGAAATTTATACTCGCTATTTTCATTTTACTGAGCTCTCTGGGAGCAATGGCACAAACTCAAGCTGCAGCCGCATTGGAAAAAGATACCAAAACGCTTAAAGAAAGGTATGCTGTAATGAAGGATAGGTCTGAAACCTTCAATGAGTATAAAGTAATTAAGGAGTACATCCTTGATGGAATGTGGAAATTAACGACCGATTCAATTCAAAAAGTACATAGCGATCTGGCAGAAGCCAGGGCAGAGGCGGTCCAGCTTCAAATGAGCCTTGATGCTGCCATGGCTGCCGTACAGAAAAAAGAAGACTCCATGGCAGAGGTAGAACATGCAGCTACCCACATCTCAGTGCTGGGAATGGATTTTACCAAGAGTTTCTTTCTGGGGCTTGTTGGTTTTGTGTTTTTAGGAATGATTGTGCTTGTCGGTATTGTTACCGGCCGGTTGAAAATGATCTATCAATCGCTCAAAGAGAAGATGGAGATGGAGAATTTGATCAGTAAAGAATTTGAAAATTATAAGCGCAAAGCCCTGGATAAGCAAATGAAGCTTTCCAGAGAATTACAAAACGAGCGCAACAAGATGGCAGAAATGCGGAGTGCATAGTAAAAAAACTTAAAGCTTCTTATAAGGAAAGGATCGGTATACGCTGATCCTTTCTGCTTTATATACCCTTGAAGCGTAAATAGTGCTGTCAGGTCGCCTGCAGATTAATCATTATTTTTATTAGGCGGAGCTGTAACCATTCCACAAAGGGGTGGTTTCCCTGCATGAACCGAGTATTCTGATTTTGGATAAGCTTTCCGACAATGCATTGATGATCAGTGTTCGAGATGGGGGCCTGGATAGGCTGGGGCTCCTTTTTGAACGCTATAAAAGACCGTTGTATGGGTTCTTTTATGGTATGAATAAGGATCAGGAACTGAGCGATGACCTGGTTCAAAACACTTTCTATAGGGTGATGAAGTACCGTCATCTTTTTCGCGGAGATGGCGAATTCAAAACCTGGTTGTTTCACATAGCGCGAAATGTGCGACATGATCAATACAGAAAGGATAAGATCAAGGGAAAAGATCCGGTAGAAAATTGGGAGCATAAACTCGGCCACTCGGAAAACAAGGTGGAAGAAATGCAGCAGGATGAGGAACACATGATGCTGAACCTGGCCATGGACAGGCTTTCGCCAGAAAAAAGGGAAGTGTTGTTGTTGAGTAAGTATCAGGACAAAAAATACAAGGAGATAGGAGAGATTTTGGGGTGCACGGAAGGCGCGGTGAAAGTAAAAGTTTTCAGAGCACTGCAAGAGTTAAAGGGAGTGTATGAGAAATTAGAAAAACAAATGTGATATGGAAAAGAAACGTGTAGATGAACTTATTGCAAAGTACAATGAAGGACTGGCGGACCCGACCGAGATTCTGGAGTTGGAGCGCTTGATTGAAGAGGGTATAGTGCCACTTACAGCGCTTAGCAATTTATCGCAATTGGAGGATAAGATGACGGCCCTTCCTGATGGGCATCCATCCATGGAAGTGGATAACCGCTTTTATGCAATGCTGAAAGAGGAGCAGCGGAAAGCCAGTAAAAGCACCTTCTCTTTTCAGTGGCCGGAGTGGAGTGTATTGGCACCGCGGTTGGCCTTTGGTATGGTTTTACTACTTATAGGGTTTGCAGGAGGCTATTGGATGAATAAGCCGCAGGAAAAAAGTGATGTGGCTTCGCTCACCAGAGAGGTTACAGATCTGAAAGAGATGGTGATGTTATCACTTTTAGAAAAAGAATCGGCTACAGATCGATTGAAGGCCGTAAGTCTTACCAGTGAAATGAGTCAGGCAAGTAAAAAAGTGACGGAAGCACTAATTCAAACGCTCAACGAGGATGGAAATGTGAATGTAAGGCTGGCTGCACTGGATGCCCTCAGACCGTATGTTCGTGAAAGCAATGTAAGAGAGTCCATTATAAGATCTATCGCCAATCAAAGCTCACCCATGGTTCAGGTGGCTTTAGCTGAGCTGATGGTAGAGCTACAGGAGAAAAAATCCGTAACAGAATTGCGCAAGCTTCTCGAGGAAGAAGCTACACCCAGTGATGTAAAGGAAAGAATCAAAGAGAGTATTCAAGTTTTAATTTGATAAAGAAATGAAAAGTATAACAATACTATTAATGATGGTCATTGGCTTGCCTGGGTTTGCCCAGCAGTTCAATGAGACCATTAAAAAAGAGTTGGGCTTTGAAAAAAAGTCTGATAAAAATGCCCTGATGATTGCTAACATTAATGGTAGCATCAACGTGGTAGGTTATGATGGTGATAAGGTGGTAGTGGAGGTAAACAAAGAAATCATGGCCAAGACCAGTGCCCGGTTGGAGAAAGGAAAAAGCGATATTCAGTTAGGCGTAATTGACCTGGCAGATACGTTGATCCTGTATGTAAAAGGTACTTGTAGTGATTTTGGCAGGAGAAACCAACGGTACCATCGCAATGAACGGGCAGGTAAGGGTTGGAACTACAATTGGTCCGACTGGGGAAAGGATAAAGACTGCAAGGAGGAATACCGATACCTGATGAACTTCACAGTGAAAGTGCCTTATGGTATACATCTTGCACTGAGCACTATCAATGATGGAGATATTACCGTGGAGAAAGTAAGTGGCGGATTGTATGCTGACAATATCAATGGAAGCATCAAACTTACACAGATATCAGGAGCAACAAACGTTTCGTCCATCAATGGAGATATTGATTTGGAATATGATCGTAACCCGAGTTTACCATGCAGGTACTACGCGCTAAACGGAGATATTAACATTCATGTAAAGAAAGGGTTGGGTGCCAGTGTAAGTTTTGAAAGTTTCAATGGAAATTTTTATACCAATGTGGAAGCCATTGAATCATTGCCCGTTGCACTGGAAAAACGACCAAAGAAAGACGGGGTTGAATATAAGATCAACGGCAATCGATACAAAGTGGGCAGTGGAGGTGTGTACCTCGACATCGAAACCTTTAATGGGAATGCGTATCTAAAGGAAATTTGATTTAAAAATGAAAACATTTATGAAACATATCGCGATAACAATGAAGTTGTTGATGGTGGTGTTGATGCTGACCCTTCGCCCATCAGAAACCATGGCACAGACAGAAGGAGAGTTTTCTATTCCCCTATCTGATCCTGGTAAAAGAGGAAAATTAATTGCACAACTGAATACGGGATCAATAACAGTGAAGGGTACACAACGCAAAGATGTACTGGTCAAATACATGCTGGTAGAAGGTCATAAGCATAAGGACAAGGGTAATGAATCCAAAGATGGTCTTAAGCGAATCAGTAGCGGGACGATGGATCTTGATGCATCTGAGAATAGCAATATGGTAAAGGTAGGTTCGGATTCCTGGAGCAATACCATGAACCTTATCATTGAGGTACCCTCTGGGTTTGATTTGAAAGTAAAGGCTTACAATGATGGTAACATTTTGATTACAGACGTGCAGGGTGAGGTGGAGATTACCAATTACAATGGCGAAATCGCAGCGAAAAATATTTCCGGGTCTGCAGTGGCATCCACTTATAATGGAGATATAACAATAACTTTCGATAAGCTAACTGAAGGAACACCCATGTCATACAGTACTTATAATGGAGATATCGACCTTACATTGCCTTCCAGCTTTAAGGGAACTTTGAAAATGAAGACCGAGCGTGGAGAGATATTTACAGGGTTCGATGTGAATTTGACAAAGACGGGACCCATCCAAAAAAAGGAAACAAAATCCGGGACTTACCGGGTGACTATCGATGATTGGGTGAGGGGTGATGTGAATGGTGGAGGACCTGAGTTTACGATGAAGAATTATAATGGTGACATATTGATCAGAAAGAAACAATAACTTTATAGCTGAACAGCTAAGCCAGTTGAAAGACTGGCTTTTTTTATGATCAAAAATTCATGATACCTTACAAGTCTTATTGCAAATTTAGTTGTACGTGTTTTATGTTAGATTCTCGCATAACAGTAATTTCTAAATCAGTTTTTTTACTGGTAAAAATGCGTTCAGTGATTTTTTGCAGCGTAAGATGAGTACACGGAATCCGATCAACAAAAATTATTTTATCACCTTTTAAGAGTCCGGCCATTTCAGCGGGTGAGCCCGGGGCGACTTCTGAAATAAAAAAGTCACACTCTTTTTTCTGACCTACTTCTATGGCAATGCCACTACGGTTAAATTGAAAGGGAGTGTGCGCCAACCTGCGTAGGGGTTTCACTTGTAAGAAACCCTGGCTGTAATTGATGATCGTACGGTGTTTTTTTAAGAACTGGATGCCCAGATTACCTTGTTGCGGTAAATTGCGGTTCCATCTTGATGAAGCACTGTCTGGAAATGCAGTAGCAATACTATTCATTTCCAGTTCACCAATATTTATTCTGGGAATAAGTCCTATCCTGCCAGACGCATATCCGAGTATGCCCATGCCGATAATTGTAGGCATAGATTTGTCGGGGCAAAATTTTTCCTGGAGTAATAAAGGTAGTTCTGATCCGGTATCCAAAATCAGGTAGATTGCTTCAGTCTTTTTTGATGTCGTTAGTGTGGTGGGAATGATGATAGCGTTTTCTGTAAGGTGAAAAGGCACCTTTCTCCATCTGGAGCCATTTTTGATTTTCGCCCCATTCTTTCTAAGTATTAATCTATTTGAACTAAAGTTGATCTCAGTGTCAAATTGCCTTAAAAGGTCCAAGCCGATAACGCCATGAATGGGCCTGTCGTAAAACTGTTGTAGTCCTATTTTACTTTTTGATATCACCAGTAATTGTTTGCCACGGGTAACAAACCCACCTATTTCAACTAAATTATCAATAGCGATATGGGCAGTTAGTGAATCAGTATTTCCAAAACCCTTTATAGAGATCACTTTATGTTGAACTGGAAGGCTTAACAATGAGTCTGTAAATACTACAGAATAGTTTGAGCCAGTGTCTACGATAAAGGATAGATCCTTATGTTCATTGAGGTTTACTTTTGCAAAAAGGCTATTGTTCACTACATCAAACGGAATTCGAATCACATTCGAGTGTAACCAATACCCCATTCTGGGTTGGCTAAAGCAACCATAGATGATAAGTTGAAGAAATAAGAATAGTTTAAGCCTCATTGTAGGTGATTACTACAATTTAGCCACTAAAACCAATTTTGAAAATCAGCCTCAGGGAAAGGCATGATAATTCTAAGCAGGACTTAAAGAAAATTATACTTGCTTAATTGCCTCTAGTCTCTTTAAAAGTGGGGGGTGTGAATAATAAAAGAATACATAAGCGGGATGCGGATAGAGATTACTTAGAGAATCTACTGATAGTTTTTTCAATGCGTTGCCTAAAGCTGCTCCATCATATTTTTGGGTGGCGTAAGCGTCTGCTTCAAACTCATTTTTTCGACTGTACATACTGGTAAACAATCCTGTAATACTTGAGATGGGAGAGAACAGAATCATAAAGGCAATAAGGTTGAGATGGATGGCCTGTACCTGGCCTCCCAGAGCAATTGAAAGGTCTTCATTAAACACCATTAGGGACAGCACGAAAAGTGTGAAGAAGATTTGAACCACAGATAACACATAACTCCAAACGATATGTTTCTTTTTGAAATGCCCAACTTCATGTGCCAACACGGCAACAAGTTCATCAGTTGTATGATTCTCTACCAGCGTATCGAATAAGACAATTTTCTTTTTCTTGCCAATGCCAGAGAAAAATGCGTTTGCTTTTTTTGACCGCTTTGATCCATCCATAATGAATATATTATCCAATGGAAAGTTTACCTTTTTTGCAAAGGCTTCTATCGCGGTCTTTAGTTCACCATCTCCCAACGGGGTAAGTTTATTGAATAGAGGGAGTAATAGCGTAGTGTAAAACATATTGATAAACAGTATGAACGCTGCTGCCAGTATGCCAAACCAGATCCAAAAGTTAGGTCCTATGCTGTTGATAGAAAAAATCAGTAGCCCCAATAATGTGCCTCCAATAACTCCACCCAATGCATAACCTTTGATTTTGTCTGAGATAAATGTCTTTACAGTTGTTTTATTAAAACCATACTTTTCTTCAATGCCAAAAGTTGAATGCCATTGAAAGGGTAGGGTGAGAATATCAGATGCTAAAATGATAACTCCAAAAAATGCAAGAGCAAGCGTTATTTCATTATCGAAATAGGGGCGAAGCATAGCATCGATCCATCCAAAGCCACCAAAAAGCAACATGCCAAATGAGATGGCAAAACTAAATGCTGATGTTAAAAACGAAAAACGGGTTTGTTCGCGGTGGTAGTCAAGTGACTTGATATATTTTTCATTATCATAGAATGAGGCAATCTCGTCAGGAATGTCTTTGCGCTGTGCCTTTAGGTTGAGATAATCCAGAATCTGACTGAATAAGTAGCTAACCGCGGAAATGGCTAAAACGATATATAGTATTGTAGTTGAGGTCATCTTTGAAAAAGCTTCTTTATGTGGGTGCAAAATTACAAATTCTAAAATGGTTACAATTATGTGAACAATATTTGAATTTGTATGTTTAAAAATCTAGAGTGTCCTGACTCGAAACTACATCTTTTCACCAATCAAAGTAACAATCATGAGTGTAGACCAAATTATTGAATCTTTAACGGAATTAACATTAACCTATGGCCCCAAGTTATTAGGAGCAATAGTTGTCTGGATCATTGGTCTTTGGATCATTAAGGCATTGATTAGAGGGTTGAGAAATGTGATGAATAAGAGTCAGTTGGATGCATCACTCAAGCCATTTCTTTTAAGTATGGCTGGTATCCTGTTAAAAGTGATGCTTGTCATCAGTGTATTGAGCATGCTCGGTATAGAGATGACTTCATTCGTAGCCATCTTGGGTGCTGCAGGTTTAGCTGTAGGCTTGGCTTTATCGGGTACCTTGCAGAATTTTGCTGGTGGGGTAATGATACTGATATTCAAGCCCTACAAAGTTGGAGACTACGTAGAGGCATCAGGATATTCTGGAACAGTTAAAGCAATTCGAATTTTCAATACTATTCTTAAAACTCCCGATAATAAAACAATCATAATCCCTAATGGTGGATTGTCTACTTCATCTATTACCAATTACTCTACAGAGGAAAAAAGGAGGGTAGACTGGACCATTGGTGTAGGGTATGGTGATGATTTGGATAAGGCGAAGGCTGTGATCAAACGCTTATGTGATGAAGATGAAAGAATTTTGAGAGACCCGGAAGTCTTTATTGCAGTATCAGCACTTGCTGATAGCTCAGTGAACTTTACAGTGCGTGCCTGGGTGAAAGCCTCTGATTATTGGGGGGTATTTTTCCGAATGAATGAAGAGGTGTACAAAACTTTTGACAAAGAAGGCTTGAACATTCCATATCCTCAAATGGATGTGCACGTTCATAAGGAAGCTTAACAGCATTAACTATGCTTGAATCAATCGTTCCAATTTTTCGTTCACTTCGTCAAATTGGAATGATTGAATTTCAGTATTCATCATTCTTTGTATTTCGTCACTGCACAGATTTCCCATGCTTCCTTCGTGGGTATGATGCAGTTGATCAGAATAGTTGAATTCACCTTTTTCAATGGATTGTCCAATTACTTTGTAGGCATCCCGGAAAGGAATTCCTTGTAATACCAATTTGTTAACTTCCTCAACACTAAATAAGTACTTATATTTTTCGTCTTTCAGCAAATCCTGCTTCACTTCAATATTCGACAGCATCAGATGTGTCATCCGTAAACAATCCTTTAACTGGCTGAATGCCGGAAATAATTTTTCTTTGAGTAATTGCAAATCCCTATGGTAGCCAGAAGGTAGGTTGGTTGTAATTAATGTGATTTCTTGTGGTACAGCCTGAAGGGTATTGCATCTGCTTCGAATGAGCTCAAAGACATCTGGGTTTTTCTTGTGGGGCATAATACTTGATCCAGTTGTCAGTTCTTCAGGGAAGCTAATAAACCCAAGGTTTTGGTTGAGGTAGAGACAGGCGTCCATAGCTAGTTTGCCTATTGTGCTGGCTACATTGCTTATCGCGGCCGCTACTACTTTTTCTGTTTTTCCACGACCCATTTGTGCATACACTACATTGTAGTTCAGATCGCTAAATCCTAACAACTCGGTTGTCATTTTTCTATTCAGAGGAAAAGAAGAACCGTATCCTGCGGCTGAGCCCAACGGGTTTTTGTTGGTAATCTTATAGGCACTTTGTAGTGTGATTACATCATCCACAAGGCTTTCAGCATAGGCACCAAACCAAAGCCCAAAGGAACTTGGCATTGCTAATTGTAAATGGGTATAACCAGGAAGTAAAGTATTCTTGTGTTTTTCGCTGAGTACAACAAGCAATTCAAACAGGTTTTTAATCTCACCGACCAACTCCTGGATTTCGTTTCTGAGGAATAATTTAAGATCTACCAGTACCTGATCGTTGCGCGAGCGACCACTGTGAATCTTTTTTCCGATTTCACCGAGCCTGGCAGTCAGCATCAACTCTATCTGGGAGTGAATGTCTTCTACGCCTTCTTCAATATTAAACTTTCCATTTAGAATTTCTCTATAAATCTCTTTTAGGGCTTTTGAGAGTTTATCCAATTCTTTCTTTTCAAGAAGGTTGATGGACTCAAGCATTTGGATGTGGGCGAGTGAACCCAATACATCAAACCGCGCCAGGAATAGATCAAGTTCATTATCTTTTCCAATGGTAAATTGACTCACTTCTTTCAGGGCATCCTTATCTTTTTGCCAGAGCTTCATATCCTTATTGCTTGGTTGTTAATTGTTGAGCCAAAGACTCTATTAATTGAATGTAATCTAAAGTTCCGTTTTTAATCTCTTCTATATAAATGAATTCGTCTGCGGAGTGAGATCGGGCAGAATCTCCAGGACCCATTTTGATTGAAGGCACAGGAATCAAAGCCTGATCGGAAGTAGTGGGTGATCCGTACATTTCCTTTTTTAAATGCTGTCCTGCTTTTATCAAAGGGTGTTGCATGTCTATTCCGGATGGCTTCAATCTTATGCTTCTTGGTCTCACTTCACAAGAAACGTTCTCTTTGATGATGCCAATTACTTCTTCCAGGGTATAAGCATCCGTTACCCTGCAATCAACGGTAAACTTACACTCTTCAGGTACCTGATTATGTGCATGACCAGCTTGTATAATGGTTACAGACATTTTGATATCACCTAGTGTGGTCGAAGTTTTAGGAAATTTAAAAGTCCTAAACCATTCAATGTCTTTCATGGCCTTATAGATCGCATTGTCTCCTTCTTCGCGGGCGGCATGCCCAGCCTTACCTTTACTCACGCAATCCAAGACTAAAAGTCCTTTTTCTGCTATGGCAATATTCATTCCCGTAGGTTCACCTACAATTGCAAAATCAATTTTTGGTAAATCATTCCAGATGCTTTCTATTCCACCAGATCCAGATATTTCCTCTTCCGCGGTTGCTGCCAGTACCAGGTTAAATGGCAAATTTTTCTGTGGTTCGAAATAGATAAATGTAGCAATTAGGGAAACCAATGGACCGCCAGCATCATTACTTCCCAAACCAAATAGTTTGCCATCCTCAATGGTAGGAGTAAATGGATTTCTTGTGTAGCCAGCATTAGGCTTTACGGTGTCATGATGGGAATTGAGCAGCAAGGTGGGTTTAGAAGCATCGTAAAAGCGGTTGATAACCCAAACATTGTTGCCTAAAACTTCTGGCTTAATACCCCGTGATGTAAAAAAGTCTTTAAGGGCATCTCTGGTATTGTCCTCTGTCTTACTAAAGGATGGGATGGCAATCAGCTGTTTTAGAAGTTCTACGGGAAAGTTTTCAGCGAGCTCCATCACTATTTGCGAATCAATGTACCTTCCGTTTCTTCTCCCATATTTCTGCTGAGATCGGAGGCACTGCCAATCAATATTTCACTCACACCACTTTGTAAAGCATCAAATGCATTTTCAAGTTTAGGAATTATGCCATCAAATAGTACTTTTTGTTCCAGTAATTCAGCAAAGGCCTTGCTGTCAATGTTTTTGATAACAGTCTTATCATCTTCAATGTTGGTGAGTACACCTTTTTTCTCAAAACAATAAATGACTCTGATTTGGAAATGTTTACTCAGAGCAACAGCCAACACTGAGGCAATTGTATCTGCATTGGTATTTAGAATGCCGTCTTCGCTGCTGTAAGTGAGTGGCGCAAAAACTGGCGTAATATTTTGCTTCAACAAAAAATAAAGGAATGAGGTATTTACATCTTTCGGTAAAATGTCACCTACAAAACCAAAATCTATTTCACCCACAGGACGTTTGGTAGCCTTGATCACATTTCCATCAGCTCCTGTCAGTCCGATCGCATTGCATTGATGTGCTTGCAGCTGAGTTACAATTTGTTTGTTGATTAAGCCACCATAGACCATAGAAACCAGGTCTCGGGTAGGTTCATCAGTAATGCGTCTGCCGTTGATATAGTTGGATTCAATACCAAGTTGATTACCAATTTTTGTGGCGATTTTACCGCCTCCATGAATTAGAATTTTAGGATACTGAATATTGGCAAAGTCCTTTAGGAAGCTGGTTAATGCAACTTCATCATCTAAAACATTTCCCCCGATTTTAATGATGTAAAGCTTTTGCATGATTAATTGTTTTTAAGGATTTCTGATAAGACCGCTTGCGCTGCCCACACTCTATTACTTGCTTGTTGAATTACGATGGATTGAGTGCCATCCAATACTTCATCAGCAATTACAAGGTTTCTTCGTACTGGTAGGCAATGCATTACTTTTGCCTTATGAGTAGCTTCTAATTTCTTATAGGTCATCATCCAGGCAGGAGAAGTATTGAGCATCTGCCCATATTTTTCGTAGGAGGACCAGTTCTTTACGTATACGAAATCAGCTCCCTCTAGTGCCTTGTCCTGATCATATTCAATGTGAGTGTTGCCTGTAAATTTTTTATTCAAATCATAACCTTCGGGGTGAGTGATTACAAAATCAACTTCATCCCAATTGCTCATCCATTGTGCAAATGAGTTGGGTACTGCTTGTGGCAATGCCTTAATATGAGGTGCCCATGTTAGCACTACTTTCGGTTTTTTGGCCGAGCGAAGCTCTTTGATTGTTACTGCATCTGCGAGACTTTGTAATGGATGCAAGGTTGCACTCTCAAGACTTACAACGGGAACTCCTGTATATTTTACAAATTGATTGATATAGTGCTCGCTGTCATCTTCTTCTTTGTTGATGAGTCCAGGGAAGGTTCTTATGCCAATAATATCAAAATATTGCCCCATTACGGCAGCAGCTTCCTTCACATGCTCGGCCTTGGTTCCTGTCATTACAGCACCATCTTCAAACTCAAGTTGCCATCCTTCTTTATCCAAATTGAAAACAATCACCTCCATACCTAAATTGCGTGCAGCCCGTTGTGTACTGATGCGGGTGCGCATGCTGGGGTTTAAAAATATCATCCCCATTGTTTTGCCCTGCCCAAGTCCTTTATCTTTAAAAGGGTTGGATTTGTAATTCAGAGCTGATTGAACAAGTGCTTTGTAGTCGGTTACGTTGTCTATGGATAAAAAGTGCTTCATGCTAATGAACAGTTGCTTTTAATTTCAGTCCGGCAGTTTCTTCCAGTCCGAACATTAAATTCATATTTTGAACGGCTTGCCCACTTGCACCTTTTAACAGGTTGTCTGTAGCGGAGTGAACAACGAGATTACCATCTACCTTTTCGAGGTGTAGCAGGCATTTGTTGGTGTTGACCACCTGCTTCAGGTCAATCATAGTATGGGATACATGAGTGAACACCGCTGAATCGTAATATGCTGTGAACAATTGATAAGCCTCTTCCAATGTCAGTGAAGACTTCAAAACAGAACTCACATAAATACCACGGCTAAAAGCTCCGCGCCATGGAACGAAATGAATTGCACCCTCAAATTGAGGTTGAAGTCCCTTTATTGTTTGAGTAATTTCTTTGAGGTGCTGATGACTTAGGGTTTTATAGGCAGAGATATTGTTGGCGCGCCAGCTGAAATGGGAAGTCTCTTGCAATTTTTGACCTGCTCCTGTCGAGCCTGTGATCCCGGTCGTATGCACTTCACCAAGCAGTCCCTTGTTGGCCAGCGGCAATAATCCTAATTCTATTGTTGTAGCAAAGCAACCAGGGTTGGCAATGTTACTGGCCTGCTTGATTTTGTCTTTTTGTAGTTCTGGGAGACCATAAATAAAATCGCGCTCTCCGGATTTTTCACCTAACCTAAAGTCCTGGCTTAAGTCA
This sequence comes from Cyclobacteriaceae bacterium, assembly GCA_039971015.1. Classification (GTDB taxonomy): domain Bacteria; phylum Bacteroidota; class Bacteroidia; order Cytophagales; family Cyclobacteriaceae; genus ELB16-189. The sequence goes on along the minus strand of JBDVKV010000004.1, from coordinate 173,911 downwards.
ATGATCTTGGTACGAAAAGGGATGTTGGCATCGGCAAGAAATACTTTGCTTTCTCCGTGGCCGAGGCAAAGAAAAACTACATCTACTTCATGTTGATGGGTGTCGCTGAAGATCAAATCACAATCTCCCAGTAAATCACGGTGAAGTTCAGCTACTTTTTTTCCAGCTTGACTGCGACTTTGCACAAATGCTATTTCAACGTTGGGGTGATTCACCAATAGCCGCAAAGTTTCACCTCCGGTATAACCGGCTCCACCTACTATTCCTGCTTTTATTTTACTTCCCATTTTTTGCATCTTCCATTACCTGATGATAAATCATCGTCTGATTACCAAATACTTTTGAGAAACCTCGTACATCTTCTCCTGTCCAGCCCAGGTTCATTTCTCCATACTTTCCGAATTTTGCTGACATCAGATCATATGGCGAGTTTATGCCATTGATTTGAAAACGATGCGGGAGTAGTGTAATCGACACTTCTCCTGATACATTTTGCTGCGAGTTGGTTAGGAAAGCTTCAATGTCTCTCATGATAGGATCAAGGTATTGTCCTTCGTGTAACCAATTGCCATAGAACTGACTGAGTTGTTCCTTCCAACTGAGCTGCCATTTGGTAAGCACATGTTTTTCCAAAGCATGGTGCGCCTTGATAATAAGCACAGGTGCTGCAGCTTCAAATCCCACACGCCCTTTTATCCCAATGATGGTATCTCCTACGTGTACATCTCTGCCAATCCCAAAAGGTCCGGCCAAATCCTGAAGATAATGAATGGCATCTACCGGATGACTGAATTCCTTGTTATTGATTCTTACGAGTTCACCTTTCTTGAAATGAAGTCTCACTTCTTCACTTTCAGTTTTTGTTACTGGCGTTGGCCAGGCCTCATCCGGGAGCATGCCCATAGAGTGAAGCGTTTCCTTTCCTCCCACGGATGTTCCCCAGAGCCCCTTGTTGATAGAGTACTTAGCTTTTTCAAAGTTAAATGCTACGCCTTTAGATTTGAGGTAATCAATTTCCTCTTCCCGGCTTAGTTGTTTATCGCGGATTGGAGTGATGATCTCTTTATCGGGAGACAATATGTGAAAGATCATATCGAAGCGTACCTGGTCATTGCCTGCACCGGTACTTCCATGCGCGATGGCTGTGGCATTGATGTCATTGGCATAAGTGGCAATGGCCAAAGCTTGCGACATGCGTTCCGCGCTTACGCTCAAAGGGTAGGTGCTGTTCTTAAGGATATTGCCGTAAACCAGATAACGGATCACCTTTTCGTAATAGTTTTTAGTTTCATCCACTGCCTTATGAGAAGCAACTCCAAGGTTGAGTGCTCGTTTTTCTATTTCATCAAGTTCCTCGTTACTAAACCCACCGGTGTTTACGATAAGGGTGTGCACTTCATATCCAAGGTCTTCACTTAACAGTTTGGCGCAATAAGAGGTATCTAGTCCGCCACTAAATGCTAATACTACTTTTTTGCTCATTACCAGAAGAAGATTTTAAATAATACATTACCCGATTGACTACCCATTTTTTTCTTTCGCTCTCTTAGCATTACATATTTCTTGAGCTTTACCCAACGTTCAAACAGTTTGAAGTTACCTTTGAACTCTCTCTTTCTTTTTTTATGGACTCCATTTTGAGATGCAGTTGCGGCAATTGGAGGCATTTCAATCTTGGTCGTTTCTTTAGCAGGATCGAAAAGCATAGCCGTGCAAATACAGTTTTTGCGTTGCTTCATGGTAAGAATGTCAAAGTTGACGCAACTCTGACAGCCTTTCCAGAACTCTTCATCCGTGGTCAGCTCGGAATAGGTCACAGGTTTGTAACCCAGACCAGAGTTGATCTTCATTACGGCAAGGCCTGTAGTCAGCCCGAAGATTTTGGAATTGGGGAATTTTTTACGGGAGAGGTCGAATATTTTGCTCTTGATTTCCTTGGCAACTCCCGTATTTCGAAAGGCAGGGGAGACCACCAATCCGGAGTTGGCCACGAATTTTTCGTGATCCCAAACTTCGATATAACAAAAGCCAACCCAGGTATTGTCCTTGGTCACAGCAATAACCGCTTTGCCTTCCTGCATTTTTCTCGTTACATACTCAGGAGATCTTCTTGATATGCCCGTTCCGCGCACTTGTGCGGATTGGGCCATCTCCTCTGTGATGGTTTCGGAATAATGAATGTCGTCTGGTGTTGCCAAACGAACGATGATATTTTGATCGCTCAATGTCTTAAAATAAAATGTGGGTAAATAGAAAATGTGCCAAAGCACTAAAGGCGAAATGCCATTACCGCATTTCGCATAGTCTTATGAATCTGACTATATCAAATACGGATTTGCCTTCGTATGCGCCTTATGGCCATAGAAGTAGACGTGAAAAGGATATCAATGAGCTTACCTTCGGAAAAGGTGCTAAGGCTTGTGTGGCCTGTTGACTCAATGTATGTTGATGTGTTTTTCAATTTCCTTTTGCTTATAAGTGCATCTCTTTCTGCGAAACAAAGTTAAACGGTATTAATTCGAATAAATCAACCTTTCGTGTAAATTTTTTACCTAACGAGTGTTAAGGTTAGGTATTAGACACTCATAACCCGCAAAGGTTTATTTGGGGTAAATTATTCCTTTAAAGTATGTGCTGGGTTTGTAAGGGCGGCTTTGATCGACTGAAAGCTTACTGTAAGAACTGTAATACCAACAATAAGTAAGCACGCTTTAACATAGATTAATGGGCTAATGGTGATTCTATAGGCAAAATTAGAAAGCCATTGGTTGGAAAAGTAAGAGCTAACGGGAATTATAATAATGAAGGCTATGGTAATGAGGGCAAAATATTTCTTTGTCAACATCAGTACCAATGAATTGACACTTGCACCAAATACTTTTCTGATGCCAATTTCCCGAACCCTCTGATTGACACTGTACTCCACTAGCCCGAATAATCCCATACACGCAACAAGTATAGCCAAGCCTGAAAAGATCGTAAACAGTACTGATAGCTTCTCTTCAGATTTGTACATATTCTCAAAATTGCTGTCGAGGAATTTATAGCTGAAAGGAATTTCGGGTATTAGTCTTTCATAGGTTTCTTTACAAAAGGCAATAGTTGTCGCCAAATCTTCTCTTTTTACTTTTAACGTCAGCGTATAGAAAGAAGGAGGGAAGATTTGTAAAACTACTGGTGATAATTGCTCCCTTAGGCTTTTAAAGTGAAAATCTTTCACCACTCCAATCACCTCACCTTGCTTAAGAGTATCGTTTTCCCATTTTTCCCACATTTCCCAGTTGAGTGGGCGGCCAATTGCCTCTTCAGGAGTACCAAAACCATAGGCTGTTACAGCAGTTTCGTTAAGAATAAATCCTTTCTTGGCATCTGTTCCAAACTCTCTGGAAAAGTCCCTTCCTGCAATGATCTGGAGCCCCAGTGTTTTTACATAATCAAAGTCCACGCAAAACATGTTGGCAGGAAGCTCTTTACTAATGGTAGGATTTGTCACTCCATCACCCGCAACAATATCACCAGGTAGGCCATAACCTGCAGTTGCAAAGGTAATATTCGGGTTACTTAGAAATTCTTGCTTTACAGATTCATAATTTGATCGCACTGATTTATCAAGATACAGCACCATCAGCTGATCCTTATCAAACCCTAAATCCTTGTTGTGGAGTAATTTGTTTTGCGATAGCACAATCATTGAGCCAGTAATCAGAAAGAACGAAAACATGAACTGGAGCACTACAAGTGTATTTCTATAAAATCCAGTTTCTTTTTTTTCTCCACTTCTGTTGTAGATCACAGCCGCTGGCCGAAATTTTGATAATTGAAATGCGGGATAGCTGCCGGCCAGTAGGCCTAGTAATAATGCAAAACATAACAACGAAAAAATGTATTTAAATCCGAACGGTGATGGAATGAGTTTTCCAGTAAATTCATTCAGATAAGGAAAGAAGATTTGGGTGATGGCTATTGCAATCAAAAGCCCAATAGTTGTAATTAGTATTGATTCACTGATAAATTGAGAAATTAATTGAGTGCGAGCTGCCCCAACAACTTTGCGCATTCCTACCTCTTTCATTCTCTTCATCGATCTTGCTGTAGAAAGATTGATAAAGTTGAGACATGCGATGATGAGAATAAACAAAGCGGTTCCTCCAAGTACATAAATTGATTGGGCATTCCCGCGTTTAGCTATTTCCCATTCAAAATTGGATGAATGTAGGTGTATATCGGTGATATTTTGAATGTGGGGTGTGATCACAAAACCGAGAGGTTCAGTTATGGGAAGACTGTATTTTTTTGCAAATCCATCCAACTTACCTTCAAATTGAGTTGAGGAAGTTCCTTCCTTTAATTTGATGTAAGTAAAAAATTGCTGCCATCGCCAGCTTTGCATCCGTTCTTCTGATACAAATTGATTAATGGAGCTAAAAGACATGATGAATTCTTTTTGAAGATGTGAGTTTCTGCGGATCGGGTTGAATACTCCGGTGATCTGAAATTCAGTATCTGAAATCGTTATAATCTCTCCCACAGCACTTTGATCACCAAAATACTTTTCAGCTAAAGCCTTAGAAAATATTACAGTGTTAGGTTTCGTCAATGCAGAGTTGATATCACCTTCGACAAGTGAAATCGAAAGCATTTCGAAGATGGATTGTTCTGCATAGATCCCTTCATTCTCTTTAATTTTCTCCCCATTCAATTCAAATAGTCTTGAACCGTAGGTATCAAGAATACGAAGTGTTGATTCCACTTCGGGGTAATCTTTCTGAAGTGTTGGGCCATACGTGGGGGGCACAATAGGGAGATAACTTGTAACACCATCGTCCCCTGTTCTAATATTATAAATTCGAAAGGTTCTTTCACCATCTTGGTGGTATCGATCAAAATTTAGTTCGTCCCATACATAAATTGATATAAGCAGGCATGATGCAATGCTTATAGACATTCCTATAATTGTGATGAAGGAAAAGAGCTTATGTTTTAGAATGTTTCTAACTCCGATTTTCAAATAGTTCGAAATCATAGTTACAGGTTTTCGCATTCATAACTCAAAAATGAATCCAAAATACTACGTAATGTATTTTGATGTCTCTGGCGTACTATATCAAAAGTGATACGACCATCTGCGGACACGATTGTCCGGTAGTGGATAATTGTCTGCTCTATTTAGCGATTAATAGGAATGGTAATGGTGAAAGAGGTACCTACTCCTTGAGTGCTTTTAAGGGTTATAGTTCCTCCCAACTTGTCAACTGCCTTTTTCACGATATAGAGACCGAGGCCAGCGCCATGAGATAACAAACTGGCGCGATAGAACATATTAAAAACGTTAGGCTGCAGGTCTTCCGGAATACCAATGCCATTATCCTCAAGGATAAGGATCAATAAATCATTATTCCGGTTTGCAGATAATGTCACAAAGCTTTCTTTATTGGGATCGTAATACTTGATGGCATTGGAAATCAGATTATTGAAAATAATACTAAGTCGAAATGGATCTGTTTTGATCAGGGTTCTACTTTCCTCCTGGTAGTTGAACTTGATCTCCGATGCGTTTGGCATATTTCTATGGGTTTCCAAGCATTGTGTCCAGATGCTTTCTATTGAAACCTCGCGCTCTTCAATACTAATGTTACCATTTCTTGAGTACTCCAGGATCGATCCTACAGTAGTATCCAGCCTTTCAATACTACTCTTAATTCTTTTGGCACAATCATGGATATCATTGATATCACTTTCTTTTAACATGATCTCTACCAAGCCCAACACCGATGCAAGCGGGGACCTTAGGTCGTGGGAAGTTCTGTAAACAAAACTATCGAGCTCAAAATTCTTTGCTTCAAGCTCTGCCAGCGCTAGTTTTAGTTTATTGGCTTGTGATTTTGTCTCTGTGATATTTTGGGTAAGTAATATCGCCACAGGAATACTGCCATCCTCTTCGATACATGGTTTACCTAAGAATATGTAGTCCTTGTCGTTGAAGTCCCACTCGAATGCAATGCTTTCCCCTTTAAAAAGTTTTTCAAAATAATGTTCAAGGCGCTTAAATCTCTCCGGACTGTAGAGGTCCTTCGCATTTTTTCCTACGTAGTATTCTGTTGTTCGGCCCAATTTTTCAAACTCTTCCCCTTCAGCAATCAGATAGTTATACTCCTTGTCTATCATGAACACCGCACCGTTTGGAATATTATTGCCAAGTGTGCGATAGTAATTAAAGTATCTTTCTTTTTCCTTTTCTGCTTCTATGCGTTCGTGGATATCACGCGAAGTACTTAGAATCAGGACAACGTTTCCAGATTTGTCAAAAATAGGTCTTGAGTGAGACTCCATCCAACGAAATCCTCTGTCTTTGGTGTTGAACAGATAAATCATTTTTGGTGGAGGACCGCTAGGGCCGTCAGTGATTTCACCCGCCTCTCTCTTTTTATGGTCTTCCTCCAGCGCCTTGATCATGTCAGGGTGAAAAAAATGGTACGGTGATTTTCCTTCCATTTCAGAAGGGACGTAACCTGTTACCATTTTACACGAAGGACTCACATATAGGTAATGCGCATCATGGGGGTCATGTAAGCATACGATGTCGCTAACATTCTCTGAAATGAGTTTAAATTTGTCTACCTCTTCTGACAATACACGCTGAATATCAGTTAAGTGACCGGAATATCCTTTGCCTGTCTGGTCAATATTGAATTCCTTGATGGCCTGGGCAAACTTTTCTCCCTCTGACTTTTCTTTGTTACCAAGATCCTTTCCGATGAATGTAATAGAGTCATTGATAGGGACAATTTTCCACTGTATGCTTGTTGGTTCTTCAGAAAGGGTGATATCCACGCAAAGATCTAATGTTGCATTGTTATCCAGGCATTCGCGTATTGAATCAAGCGCATAGTTATCTACAATTCCAAGGCTATGCAGAATATTGCGCGAGGTTTTAATGCCAGGTATGTGGCGGAGCAATGCCTGGTTGGCGAAAATGAATTCCAGATTTCGGCCAAGCACTAAATGCAATTCCTCCGATAAATCTGAGAGGTGCTTAAATGTTGGCGTTAACTTCTCTTCCATTTGCTAAATGTCAAAAAAATACTTCAATTTAAAGGAATTAAAATTTAATTATTAACGTGAGTCAAACAGCAAAGATCAAGAATCTACAAAGTGCAATTAAAGCTTGGACGTCAATTGTCGGTGAGTCGCGCCTGGTGACTGATTTGGACAAACTTAAGCTAGTAAACATGGCAACGTTTAAAACTGTTCAAAAGGTACATGCAATAGTTAAACCGCAAAATAGTAGTGAAGTATCAGAGATAGTGAAAGTTGCATTCAAAAAAGCTATCCCAATTTATCCCGTAAGTGGCGGAAAAAATTGGGGCCTTGGTTCAAAAGTTCCCCAAAAGGATGGTGTGCTTCTCGATCTCTCTTTAATGAATAAGGTACTGGATTTTAATGAATCCATGGCCTACATGACCGTTCAACCAGGAGTGACATTTCTGGACGGAGTGGAGTATTTGAAGAAAAAAAAATCATCCCTGATGCTGGACACAATCGGCAGCACCCCGGAGGCAAGCATCATCGGAAATACTGCCGAGCGTGGACATGGTATGGCACTACTGGCCGATCGATTCAATTTTGTATGTGGGCTTGAAGTGGTTTTACCCAATGGTGAAATTATTGATACAGGTTTTGAGAATTATAACGGATCCAAACTTGGGCAGTTGACCAAGTGGGGCTTGGGCCCCTATGTTGATGGTCTTTTTACACAATCCAATTTGGGAATAATTACCAAGCTAACTTTATGGCTTCGCCCCAAATCCCCTCATTTTCAGTCCTTCATTTTTAACATTGATAAGGAAAAGGATCTCGGCTTGGTAATGGAACAATGGAGACAAATGGTACTGGAAGGCTTTAATGCTTCATTGCGGATTTTTAATGATGTGCGCATGATCTCATTTGGTGAGCGGATGCCAGATATCACTCAACCGTTGAGTGAAAAAGGCCTTGCTGAACTAAGAACAAAACATAAAGTGGGAAAATGGATTGGGATGGGAGCGACCTATCCTATCAGTGAATCACACCGCGAAGCGGACAAAGCCATTATCCTGAAGCGAATTGGAAACCTGGTGGATAATATTTCTTTCTATGATCAGAAGATGGTTGATGAGCAATACAAGAAGGGCGATGAGGCAACAAAGGCCAGGCTTGACTTTCTTTTTAATAAAAGTTTGCTGAGAGGAAATGTGTCAAAGGCTGGTATTGGAATGCTCTATTGGCGAAAGGCTAAAGAAATTGAAATGAACGATATCCATCAGGACAAATGTGGTGTGTTGTGGTATTGCCCGGCCGTTCCATTCACGGGTAAGGACGTGCTAAAAGCCATCTCCATAAGTAAACAGATCAGTAAAAGAAGGGGCTTTGAACTTAATATCGGTTTTTTATTTATCTCACAAAGAGCTTTGGACATCACCGGGGCAATTTGCTATGACCGGGAAGTGCCGGGTGAGGACCAACGTGCTATGGAATGTCATAATGAAATAATGGATGCCATGGTCAAGTTAGGATACAGTCCGTATCGATTGGGCATTCAATCGATGAAGTTGATGGGGCACAAAAGCTCGAGTACTAAGAAATTGATGAAGACACTTAAAAATGCCTTGGATACAAAAAACATTCTTGCTCCGGGCCGTTATATTAATTAGTTAATAAATTATTGTAACTAATTATTTAATAATTAAATAAGTTTGGATATTTCTTACAAGCCGCAGAGCCAATGGCTACAAGGGTTGGTTAGGGTTACTTGCATAAAGGTTGTCGACTTAATAGGTTTGTTGCGACTTATCAAAACCAAAAGCATGAACTCAACTCAATTTGTAATCAGAATGGTTCGCTCTGTTGAATCACCAGAGGTAGCCAGACGTTTCACCAAGGAGCATACTGAAGTGCTCAAGGGGATAGGTGTTAACGTTACTTCTGCCAAGCAGGATTGGCAATCAAATCCCAACACTTATATGTTCATCGCGGAAGAAGCCACTACCGGAGAGATGGTAGCAGGCATGCGCCTGGATATGGATTCTGAAATAAAACCTATACCCATGGCAGAGGCATTGACGAAATTGTCTCCGGAGTTTGGGGATATCGTAGATAACTTAAAACCTTGCGGCCTTGCTGAAGGTTGTGGGTGGTGGATCAAGAAAGGTTTTTCCGGACTTGGACTTCCTGGAACTTTGTTGCGTGCAGGAGTAAGTGTAGCTCCTCGACTTGGGATCAATTATATCGTTGGTTTTCCACATCAACACACTAAGCCGATTATGGCGAAGTACGGATTTATCGCTGTCGATGTGATCGGAACAAATGGTTCGTTCGTTTATCCAGATGATCGTTATAACTCCACAGTAGTTGAGCTTAATACACAAACTTTGCATACTACACCTAAAGCAGAGAGGGAAAGAATTTTACGCTTGAGAAATAATCCGCAACTCATGGAGCAGGATGGTGATTTGCTGTTCCAGTATTGGTTGGATCCGGAATACGAAAGCAAGTCTATGCCGGCACTGCTTCAAGCCCTGGAAGAGGTGGAGGAGCCTGTTTTGGTTTACGCCAATAATTAATTTTAAAGGTCACGCACATAATGTGCGTGACTCTTTATTCTACTCGTACCTGAGCGTGTTGGATGGATTGGTCATGGCTGCCTTAACGGTTTGCGTGCTTACAGTAATTAATGCTACAAATACAGCAATTACACCAGACACAAGGTAAATGAGCAAGTTCATTTCAATGTGGTAAGCAAAGGTATCCAGCCATTTATTCATAAAGAACCAGGCAATAGGCCAGGCGATAAGATTTGCAGTTATGATAAGAATTACTATTTCTTTGGACAGCAGGCCAAGGATCGTAGGAACGGAAGCCCCCAAAACTTTCCTGATTCCAATTTCTTTCACGCGTTGCAAGGTGTTGAATGTAGCCAGGCCAAATAGACCAAGACATGCTATAAAAATGGCCAGACCAGAGAAGATGGTGAATAACTGACTTTGACTTTGTTCAGTTTCATAAAGCTGACGATAGCGTTGATCCAAGAATTCATACTCGAAAGGCCGGTTGGGAAGAAATTCATTCCACACTTTTTCAATTTGTTGTAATCCTTCCTGAATATTATTTCCTGCAATCTTTACAGATATTGCATTGGATCTTCCCTGATGGAAGACAATTGGAATGATATCCTGATGTAATGATTCAAAATGGAAATCCTGCACAATACCAATAAGTTTACCAGTTACACCACCATACGAGAAATCCTTGTTGATCCCTTCTTCAGGTGTTGAAAGACCATAAGCTTTTGCTGCCGTTTCATTAATTATAAATGCAAGAGAGTCATCGGTGCCAATTGACTTTGAGAAATTTCTTCCAGCGATCACCGGAATGTCATAAGTGGGAAAGAAATCTTCGTCCACTCTAACATTCTTGGTAGTAATCTCAGTATTGACAAGACTATCACCTTTTGCGATTCTTGGCGACCCCTGACTATCCAGCAATCTACCGGTAGGTATGCGACTTGATCTACCAGCATTTTTTATCGCGGATGATCGCAATAACTCGTTGTGGAAGGCATCGTAAGTTGGCGCTAACTCTCTGAAGAAATTAAGTGTAATCACCTGATCCTTATCAAAACCCAAATCTCTTGAGTTGAGGTAATTGAGTTGTTGAATGGTAATGGAGGTTGCAATAAGCAAAACAACGGATATGGAGAATTGTGATATTACAAGTATCTTTCGAATTGCTCCTTTCCCTTTTATTGACCCTTGTTGCCCTTTTAAGGTTAATGCTGGTTTGAATCCTGAAACAATAAACGCAGGATAGATACCCGCCAACACGCCAATGAAAACTGAAACTCCAATTAAGCCAATCAACAAAATCGGTTGTTGGAATAAATTTAAAGACAGATTTTTTTGAGCGAATGAGTTTAGCCACTCAAGGCCTATAAATGCCATGCCAAGGGAAAGTGTCATTGCTATTAATGTGATAAGAATAGACTCGCTGAGGTATTGTGTAATAAGCTGCCCCCTTAATGCACCTACTACCTTTCTCATTCCTACTTCCTTTGCTCTTTTGGTGGCACGTGCTGTGGAAAGATTAATAAAATTGAAACTCGCTATAAGAATGATGAACAGCCCAATTACACCCATCATATAAACATTGTTAATATTTCCGTTCACCTCAATCTCATCATCAAGATGGGAGCGAAGGTGAATGTCAGCCACCTTTTGCGTATAAAGTGTGGTCACCTTGGAGGCTACAAAATCTTGTGGAGCTCCGTAGTTGGCAATGGCATATGTGCCATAATGCTTATCTAAAAAAGCTGGAAATTGCGCATCTAACTTTTTTGGATCTGCGCCTTCTTCCAATAAAACATATGTGCCAAATGAATTGTTTCCCCAATTTGTTTCTAGTCCTACGCGACCATAAATATTGTCATTTTCCAGAGTGCTAAACGACACCAATAGTTCTGGATGCCAATGTGCCTGATCTGGAAAATCTTCATACACCCCTGTAATCTCAATATCGAAAGCATTGTTGGCGCGCAGGCGTTTTCCTATGGCTTGTGTTTCATCCTCAAAATACCGTTTGGCTGCCGATGATGACAGCATTACGGTAAATGGACGAGACAATGCTTTTTCAGGATCACCAGCTTTTACATTGATATCAAAAATTTTGAATATGGCCGGCTCAGCAAGGAACAAATGTTCTTCGGTAAAGTTCTTTACCAATTCTCCGTTTTCTTCCTGACCTATGACCAATTCATAGTTAATAGTGCGAGCCAACTCTTCTATTTCCCCAAAATCATTTTTTAAAAGAGGGCCTATGGGAGGTGCTACATTACTTAAGTGAAGTCTAATTGACCCATCAGATGATTTAAAATCTCTTGTTACACGATAGATACGATTTATTTTACTGTTGTATTTGTCGTAACTAAGCTCATCAACGATAAACAAATAGATGAGAAGCGCACAGGCCAAGGCCAACGCCAAACCTAAAATATTGATAAATGCAGTAAGTCTATTTCTGAAAATACTTCTGAAGGCAACTTTAAGATAATTACTGATCATTCTCTTATTGTTTAATGGTAGGTATTAGACAAAGCAGTGCAGTACCAAGTTGCATGCTACGGACAATTATTCTTTTATTACGAGGGAAACAGATAATCTAATTCACTCATTACAGAAAACTGTTCATATTCGGTCAATTCAAAAGATAAGAATGTAATCTTTAGGTCATTGGCTATCATAGGGTTCCAACCAAAAACCTCCGTTTCAAGTAAAGGTTACACGAGATTGAGTGAAAATTATTCGCTTTTTAGTGCGTCTACAGGGTTGGTATTAGCGGCTTTTAATGCATGGAAGCTTATGGTGGCTGTGGCAATAAAAAGGGTTATAAGTCCTGAAACTGCAAATGTACCGACTCCAATATTCACCTTATAGGCAAACTCTGAAAGCCAATTATGCATGGTCATGATCACCATTGGAGTAGCGATTATAAAGGCGATTACCACCAAAGCAATGAATTCTTTGGAAACCAGATTGATGATACTATTCGTTGAAGCACCCAATACTTTTCTTACACCTATTTCTTTTTTACGATTTTCTATGGAAAAGGTAACCAGAGCGAATAGGCCAAGGCAGGCAATGAGAATGATGATGGATGAAAACACGAGAAAGACTTGACCTCGCTTTGCATCGCTCTCATAAAAATCCCTGAATTTGGAATCCAGAAAATTATATTCAATTGGATTGATGGGGTCGAAGTTCGCACTAATGCGCTTTAGGTCGGCCAAGGTATTGTTCCAGTCTCTTGTTTTTACCCTTAATGTGTAATAGTCGATACTGTGAATGGGATTGTTATGGTATGCCATGATAAGAGGCATCATTTCTTTTCGGAATGATTCAAAATAAAAATTATCTACTACACCAATAACTTCAGCTTGAAATGGCACATCTCGATCTCTGATCCTGCCACCTATCGATATTCTTGGAATGCTAATAACCTGCCCAATTGGATCTTCAAGGCCCAGATTATCCACTGCAAGTTGTGTTACAATTACTTTAGCGGAATCAGCGGTACTGGATGCGTTGAAGTTACGCCCTTCCTTTAGTTGAATGTCAAAAGTTTCTAGAAAATCAGAATCTACCCCTACATAAATCATTTCTTCGCTTACTGATTTTTCAATTAGGTTCACCGAAGCGACAGGAAAGTTTTTCCATTCACCGGGTACCCTTGAAGAGACAGTTACTGACTGGACTTCCGGAAGTTTAGAAAATTCATTTTTTATTGACTCGAACTGCCTTCTTTGTATACCACTGTTGATATCAATAGTCACGAGGTTTTCCACATCAAAGCCAAGCTCCTTGTCTCTCATATAGTTGAGTTGCTTGTAAATGATCAGTGTGGAGGAGATCATAATAATAGAAATGGCAAATTGTGCGATAACAAGCACCTTTCTTACAGGAATGCTTCTGTTGGCGAAACGAATTTCTTTTTTGATCGCCTCAGAAGGAGAGACTTTTGAAACGACAAATGCGGGATAGAGTGAAGCCAGAACTCCACTGCCAATCAATGTGAATGCTATAGCTATCATCCAATTGATGGGCAAAGTAGAGATGGAAAGACTTTTTAGTGTAAATGCATTGATTCCCGGAATGAAAATCTGTAGCAACGCTATAGCTATAACCAGAGATACGAGCGAAAGAAGAATCGCCTCACCTAGGAACTGGCTGATGAGTGAAAGTTTTCCTGCTCCCAGTGTTTTTCTAGTCCCTATTTCTTTGGTTCGTTTAAAAGCGGCTGCAGTAGATAGGTTCATGTAATTGAGCGTGGCAATAAGCAAAACCAAAAAGGCAATTACTGTAAACATGTACACATAGAAAGGAGTAAAGCCACTTATGTTGACCTGATAGTCTTCAATATTGCTGGAGTTGAGATGTATATCTTGTAAGGGTTGTAGGGTAAAGTCACTCCGAAATTCTTTGTCCGGTGGATAGTTGGCGGCTACTAGTTGTGTTATTTTATTTTCTACATCCTTAATATTAGCAGACTTCAATTTTAAATAGGTAGCAGTGGAATTGGTATCCCAATCACTTGTTCTCATTCTGGCGTGAAAGGGAAAGTAAGTATCTACTGCTGATTTTGTAAATAGAATATCCAGTTGAAGATGAGAATTAGGAGGGAAATTTTCCATTACCCCAGCAACAAAAAGATCATAATCGTTGGCCCATATTACTTTGCCTAGCGCATCTTCTGTATTGAAGTATTTTATCGCCACCTGTTGTGAGATTACAATACCATTGGGATGAGTTAACGCGGTTTTAGGATCACCTTGTAGTAGTTTAAAATCAAAAAAATCAAAGAAGGTGGAGTCTACCACGTTCAACTCTTCGTAGCCTCTTGTAAGTGGATCATTTCCCATGGTCAAACTACCAAAGTGTGAGATGCGCATGATCTCTTCAATTTCAGGAAATTGTTGATGGGATTCCGGGCCAATTCTTCCGGGAACAGAGGCAACATTTTTTGTTACGCCTTCTTCTGTTTGCTGATGCCGGATTACTCTATAAATTCTATCCGCATCTGTATGCATGCGATCAAAATTTAATTCATCATGTAGGTATAAGGCAATAACTATAAAGCATAAGAATCCTATGGTAAGACCAAAAATGTTGATAATGGAAAAGGCACGGTTCTTAAGCAGGTGTCTATAGGTAGTTTTTATATTGTTGAAATACATAAGCTTTAGGTTTCCATACATTATTCCAATATCAGACCAAGAATTTTAATCTTTGATTTTTTTGTCTGGATGAGCAATCGATGAGTGTGGATTGTTCGCTGCTGACCGTATGTGTTCGGTCACGGACTGTTTACTACTTTGATTTCTTGTATAGCCAATACGTAATAATGCCAACAAGAATACAGATCAATACATCTCTCATTTCCACCAATTGTGAGCTGGAGAATAACCAGACAGAGAATAGAATGCCTGTTAATGCAAATAGTTTTCCGTGAGGAATTTTATACGCTGCCTCTTTTCCTTCTTTATCCTGTTTTCTTAATTTAATTAGCGCACCACATACCATGGCATACATCACCGTGCGAATGATAGCCGTGATGGTAATGGCATAGATAAAAGATCCTGTTACCGCAATGATCAGAGAAAGACCTGTAAATACGAATAATGCGATAGTGGGTGTTCTGTATTTTTCATGAACATTGGATAGAGATCGTGGTAACTGTCCTTCATCACTTAATGCAAATAACAAACGCGACCCCACCAGCAGTATCGCATTCAGTGCACCTACAATTGAAACAATGGCACCAATGGTTATCAGGTTGCCTCCAAAACCTCCCATAAAACTTTTAGCGGCATCTGCCAGTGGTTTCTCCGAAGTGCCCAATGTAGCGAGTGTGCCTACCGATACGAGCTGGATCGAACCATATAGTACCATCACAATCAAGGCGGAGATGATCAACGCATAGGGTACGATCTTATTGGGATTCTTCATCTCACCTGAGTTGATCACCACCACTTCAAAACCGCCAAAGGCAAAAACCAACAAAAGAACAGAGGAGGAAAAATTATTGAACTCAGGCATCTCCTTGAAGGAGAGGAGTTCTGGTTGTAAAAAGAATAAACCCACCAAAATAAAGATGAGTAAGGGTACTACTTTACCAATAGTGAGGAAGTTATTGACTGTCGTTGTTTTCTTTACGCCTACATAGTTGATGCCTGTAAGAATAGCGGTAAGTACAACCATAATCAACAAGCGAGGAACAAAATGATTGAGGGCAGGATGATAATAAGAACTATAAGTAACTAATAAATTGATTAATGCAGCATATGATATAATGCGCGACCACAAAAGCAACCATCCCATGATGAAAGCGGGAAAATTGCCGAAGGCTTCCAGTATGTAGATGTAGGGACCTCCAGTTTTGTCGAATCGACTGCCAACCTCAGCGAAGCAAATGATGATATTAAAAATTACAAGCGCGCAAACAACAAAAGCAAGAATGCTATAAGTGCCTGAGAGTTGAAATACTTTTGAAGGAAGGCCAAATATTCCTGCACCAATAATGGTATTGATCATCAGTAAAACCAGATCCCATTTTCTGATGGCGCGAATAAATTGACTCATAGTTGATTGATGAGCGGTGGAATTTCAATTAACCTGTATATTAATATTGGAGTTTTATTTTGGTTTATGCAAGGTTAAATTGAAAAGAAGAAATTGAAATACTTTATGTATTTTGAAATTTGGTTTGAAACCAACCTATGACTGATTTGTTGCTTATTGAGCTGATTGGATTTGGAATTGTAGCTATCGCGAGTTTTCAAATAGCAGGATACCTCAGAAAATTCAACCTGCCACTTATTACAGGTCTGATCATTACAGGAATTTTCGCGGGCTCCTCTATCCTTAATTTTATTCCCAAAGAAAGCCTGAATCAATTATGGTTTTTGAATAATATCGCCCTGTCTATCATTGCGTTCTCTGCGGGTTCTGAGTTGTACCTGAAGGAAATGCGCAGTCGGATAAAAAGTATCCAATGGATGACCTTCGCACAAGTGGCAGTGATATTTGTACTATCAAGTATTCTTGTCTACTGGGTTTCGGGGTACATATATTTTATTAAAGAAGAAGCTCCCTTAACAAGACTTGCTATTGCCCTTTTGTTTGGATCCATCTTCGTGGCAAGATCTCCTTCATCAGCGCTGGCTATTATCAACGAGATGAGAGCAAGTGGCCCCTTTACAAAAACTGCTGTTGGGGTTACAGTGTTGATTGATGTTATTGTAATCACCTTGTTCACCATTTGTTTTGCGGTTGCAAAAGCAATCATTCATGAAACACCAATTGACCTTACTTTTATATGGGTGCTCTTTCTGGAGATTCTGTTCTCAGGATTAATCGGTATTGTCATTGGCAAAGTATTGACATTACCTTTTTCATTCAAGTCTCATCGGTATGTTAAGGGCGCATTGTTATTACTCATTGGGTACAGTGTATACTTACTCGCCAATTTTGTCAAAGCGGAGTCGCTTCAGCTGATAGGACACGAATTTTCTCTTGAGCCCTTGCTCATTTGTATCATTGGTAGTTTCTTATTGACTAACAATAGTCGACATAGAATTGAATTTTCGGTAGTCCTGAAAAAGATCAGCCCTATTGTCTACATCGTGTTCTTTACCCTAACAGGGGCATCCTTATCATTAGAAGTATTCTTTACAGTAGTAGGGGTAGCCTTCTTGTTCTTTGGTTTTAGAATAGTAAGCATGTTTGCCGCAAGCTTTTTGGGTGTGGTATTAGCAAAGGATAGCCCTCAATTTCGATATATAGCTTGGATGCCGCATGTTACTCAGGCAGGCGTTGCATTGGGATTAACAACGCTAGTGGCAAAAGCTTTTCCTGGTTGGGGTGTGCAGTTTGAAGCGGTGATCATAGCCATCGTTGTAATCAATCAATTGATTGGGCCTCCGCTTTTCAAATGGGCAATTGCATGGGTGAAGGAAAGTCATTTACGACACGCTACTCCTGCATTTGATGGTGTAAAAGATGCCTACATTTTTGGATTGGAAAGCCAGTCGATTGCTCTGGCTAAACAGTTAAAAGCCAATCGCTGGCAATCAAAAATCATTTCCATTAATCGTAAAGATGCAATTGCTAAAGATGCAGACCTTGAAATTGTATCTATCCCTGAGATTACGCTGGAAGAAATTCAAAAACTGGAAATGGAAAGGGCGGATGCGATCGTCTGTATGCTCTCTGATGAAGAAAACTATGCCATTGCAGAAATGGTTTATGAGCATATCGGAACAAAGGAGGTGATCATTCGCATTAACGACCGAAAGAACATGGAGCAATTCCATAAGTTGGGGAATCTTATCATTGACCCGTCTACAGCTATGGTGAGCTTGTTGGATCACTTTGTGCGTTCACCCAACGCAACCTCGCTATTGTTGGGTATGGATAAATCGCAGGATACAATGGATATCGAAATCGCTACACGTGATATTCATGGCATGACATTGAGAGATCTCCGTTTGCCAACCGATGTGATTATCCTATCCGTAAAACGCAAGGGTCAGATGATCATTTCTCATGGCTATACCCGATTGCGCCTAAAGGATATTGTTACCATGGTGGGATCACCCAAGAGCCTGGAAGAGGTGAGGATGAAGTTCAGTGGCTATTAGTCGAAACCTACTTCCACCTTTACATATTCGGCAGCTTCCTGATGCGTGCCAAACCAAACGTTATCTTTTGACTTGATATATTCTATCAACTCTTCCAATACAACAATACGTGATCGGTGGCCACTGTAATGAGGGTGCATGGTCATTAAGAACATAGTACCTTCTTCATAAGCCACATCAAATTCATCTTTCAACACTTCCAATAACTCACGTGGATTGGCATAACTGTTACCTCGGGGATTCAGCAGGGGAGCATCATCCAGAATCCATTCTACAGGGAGTTCTACGATTCCGGAAGGTTCTCCATTGATTACCAATTCATAAGGGCGATCATCTGCCATCATAGAACTTTCATAAAGGAAGCCCACTTCCTTGATAATATCGGGTGTGGCGGCACTAAAATTCCATGAGGGAGCTCGATAGCCAACAGGTATTTCTCCGGTAAGTTCTTCTAACATTTTCTTTGAGTTGATCACCATCTCTCTTTCTTTATCCGCAGGTACTCTCGTGTTGCGCTCGTGTATCCATCCATGTACAGCAAACTCATGCCTCGGTAATCTTTTTATTTCATCGGCCATTTGTGGGGCGAGATGTAAGCTCAATGCTGGAATGAAAAATGAGGCAGGTACTTCATGCTTCTCTAATAAATCAACTACTCTGCGAAGAGCCACTCTTGATCCATATTCTCCACGTGACAAATCTGAAATAGTGGGCTCACCATCCCACCAGGCTACAGTTTCATTGTCTACATCAAAAGAAAGGAGTACAGCTACCTTAGCTCCGTTAGGCCAGGATTTTGGGGTAAGATCCTTTCCTGCTCTTACTTGATTGACTGCTTTTTCAAATCGCTCCGTCTCCCAGGTCCACTTTTGGTCTTCCTGTTTTTCAGTTTGGGGTTGTGGGTTATTACAACTTAATGCAATAAGGCTTAGAAATAGAAGTACACAATTTTTCATGGTAGTAGGTTTACATGTTTTGTGTCTGCTTGGAGGACAGAATTTTTTCAGCTCTGAACAATGGATCGGCAGACTGGAGTAATTTGTTTTTAAGGTTTTGCGACAGGCCAGGATGCTCGTCCAGAAATTGTTTCACGGCATCCGCAGCTTCTTTTGATTGATAAGTAGAAACTGTTTGTTCAACCCATCCTTTCGGGAAAAAGATATCACCAGTGAGTTGGATTTCTTCCAGCATCTCCAGACTTGGCTGGATGTATTTTACCGACTGCTGGGCGCGCAATGGATGATGAAGGTATCCAAGGGCTTTTAGCACCCAAGGTTCATGCTCTCTGTTTTTAGGGTCTTTCAAACTTTCAAAGAAGGCATCACGGTCTGCTTCATTGCCAGAAAGTGCACCCATGATAAATTGCATCGCTTCTTTACGGTCAGGGTTTTTTGTGTTTTCAATTTGCTTTGCCAGAATTTTATCGCTGTCAGTCGCGCCTCTCACCGCTATTTCATAAGCCAATTCGATATGATCCTGTTCTGATATTTCCAGGCCCAGTGTCATTTCATCGTTCCAGAACTTTCTGAGGTTCATAATACCTTCTTTACTGCTGGCGGTATGCCTGAAACAATTGAACAAAATGCGTTTTAATGACATATCTTTTTCAAGTGCCATCAATTCAAAAAGTGTTTCGTCAATTTGAGTACTGATCAGTTGGCGGTCTTCCTGAGTGGTGAACTGCCAAAAGATATTACTCATTCTGTTGGTGATGTATTCCAGTATAAGCGGGTCTTTTTCTGTTGCCATTCCAGTAAGAATCGTTTCTAATGTCTGCTTAGCATCCAGCTCTCCTCGTAATACATACTCCCAAATGTTGAGCCATAGGGCCGCACGAACTTCTGGTTCTTCTATGCTATTCACTGTTGCAAGCATGTAATTCCTGCTTTGTTCATCAGCTGCGAAATAACCAAAGCCTCTCCCGTTGTAGTTAGGAATTATTTTATAATCAGCTGTGGCTGCAGGGGTAGTGTATCCCATAGGATCGCTAATGATGATGTCTTTTACTTCATGTGAATTTCCAACCAGTTCATACTGAAAAGTTTGTGGCCATACCAGGCCTATGCTGTCGTTGGTTACGCGAATAGAGAGATTGTCGTCTAACGTGTAATCCACATCCGGCATGCCTTTGCTTTTGATCCACGCTTTGTTCCAAAGGGCAAGGTCGTTATCAGTAAACTTGTTAAGAGAATTGACAAGATCATCCCACGTGGCATTGTCGTAGCTGTACTTCGACAAGTAATCCCTGAGCCCATTTTGAAAGTTTTCTTCTCCCATCATCGTTTCAAGGTTGCGCATCATAATAGGAGCCTTTTGATAGATGATGGCACCATAGAGGGTTCCTGCATTTTTCAGGTTATCCAGTTTTTGTTGAATGGGATGGCTGCCTGCACTTCTGTCTATTTCATAGGCAGATGGATAATGCGACATCAAAAAACGTAAGTCGTGATTGATTTCAGGGAATTGTGGATTGACAATCTTAGCTGCCATGAAGTTGGCAAATACTTCCTTGAGCCACACATCTTCAAACCATTTCATTGTCACCAAATTTCCAAACCACATGTGTGCAGTTTCATGGGCAATAAGACTTGCCCTTCGCATGCGTTGGTTCACAGATGCTGAAGGATCCAGGATTAAACTGCTTTCTCTGTAGAAGATGCTTCCCGGATGCTCCATGCCACCGTATTGAAAGGTAGGTATCAAGGCAAAATCAAACTTGGAAAATGGATAGGAGATGGTGGTGTAATCTTTTAACCAGTCGAGTGATTGACTGTGGAGTTGAAAAATCTCTTCCAGGTTGGCAGCCACTTTAGCAGAATCTGTTTCCCTGTAATACATCGTCATTCCAGATATTGAATCTGTCGCTTTTTCAAATTGGCCAGCGGCAAATGCAAACTGATAGGTACTGAGAGGCTTAGTGGGAAGAAACTGATATTGTTTTTTATCCTCTGATATAGAAATCTCAGCTTGCTGATTGGAGATAGCCTCCCATTCTCCGGGTATAGACAATGACAAGACGAAAGATGCTTTCAGGTCTGGTTGATCAAAGCCAGGAAAACAGGTAGAGGCACGATCGGGTACAAACAATGTGTAGAGGTATTCATCGTTTCTATTCAATGACAAATCGCCAGCGATAAACTCAATTTCAATTTCATTCTCCCCATCATTTAAAAGGTTGACCGGAATAGCGATGTGCTCGTTCTCAATGGCAACATCAAGTGGTTGCTGATTGACTATAACTGTTTTTAAATGGTCTCCTTTTTCATTGAAATCGAGGTAGAGTTTTTTGGCTCCATTGCTCGTATACTGAAAAGTGATCGTGTTTCTCCCGTCTATATTTTCATTTTGGCTTTGAGGGATATCAAAATGCAATGTGTATCGTATGTCCTTTACACTTCCTTTGCGCTCTTGCGCCATTTCAAACGAAACCCCCTTCTCTACCTTTTCCTGAGAGCAAGAAAAAAACAAACCTGAAATAAGCATCAGGTATAAAAACTGAATCAACCTCATGTTTTTACGAATTAATAACTTGGGTAATGGCGTTGTCTTTGTTGCGTAAGTCTACACCACCTTCCAAATGTGATTTTAAATTGGCAAGATAAAAGGTCCATCCTTCACCGCACCCAACATATAAATTGGTTTTTGGATTATCATCTGATGGAATATTCTCTTGGGTGAGTTCACAAATAGTTACATCACCCACAAGTACAGCTTTTACTGTAACAAGGCAACCTCCCGAAAAAGTAAATTGTATTTGGTCTTTTCCGTTGGCAGCGATCACTTCTCTCTTTTCAAATACTGAATCGGGATAACCATGCCAATGCCAGGTGAAAGTATCTCCCTTTTCAACGAATGATGTTCTTTCCCGCGGGTTTTTATCTTTATCAGTAAAAACTGCTGACCTCAGAAACCAATTTTCGAGGCCTTCTTGCGTAGCCCAGGCCTTATAAATTTGGTTTACAGATGCTTTAACAGGAATACGTTTTGTGAATGCTGACCAGTTTGTGTCACTCATGGTTTCTAATTTTATGTTAATGGCAGTATTGATTGATAATATCCACCGATCATCCCAATTGAGTTATTGAGAAGCCTACCTATTTCATAGATTGAGCCCGAATTTAATAAAGTCAAATTTAAGCAATGATAAAGTTTATTCTACGAAAAGCACATGTCATAGCAGTTTTGCTAAGTGTGATAGTTTCTCCTTTGCTGGCTCAAACTTATGATCCGGGTGTATTTAAGGAGATGAAATACCGATTTATAGGACCAGAAGGGAATCGAGCCATCGCTATCACTGGAGAGCCTGGTAATCCGATGGTTAATTATATTGGTGCCGCCTCCGGGGGTCTCTTTAAAACAGATGATGGTGGTGTAACATGGAATCCCATTTTTGATGATCAGAATGTGTCATCGATTGGTTCTGTTGCATTAGCACCCACCGATCCTTCTCAGGTTTGGGTAGGAACGGGAGAAACATTTGTGATTCGTCCCGCCCACTCAGTGGGGAATGGTATTTACCTCTCCAAGGATGCTGGTAAAACCTGGGAGAATAAAGGCCTTGAGAAGACAGGTAGAATAGGCAGGGTGGTAGTACATCCTGGCAACGCCAATATTGTTTATGCAGCCGCATTGGGTCATACGTATGGGCCTCAACAAGACAGAGGGGTGTACAGATCTAAAGATGGTGGTACTACCTGGGAGAAAGTTTTGTTTGTGGATGAAAACACGGGAGCTGCGGATCTTGCCATTGACCCAAAGAATCCAAACATTTTGTTTGCGGCCATGTGGTCTGTTCACATTAATACCTGGGGCCTCAACAGCGGTGGCGAAGGGGGTGGTATCTACCGTTCTACTGACGGTGGAGATACCTGGGTGCCCATGACTACTAAAGGACTTCCCGGAGGTAAAAAACAACCCGTAGGAAAAACAAATGTTGTTGTTTCTCACAGCAACCCTAAAAGAGTATATGCCCTGTTCGAAGAAAAGAGTCCTTTGCTTTATCGCTCAGATGATGGTGGAGAAACATGGCAGTTTATGAGCAATAACCATGATATGGCAGAGCGTGCACCTTATTATACACGCATGGGTGTATCTACGGACAATCCAGATGAATTGTATTTCATGAGCGTTCGCTTCGGCCAGTCGCTGGATGGAGGTAAAACGTTAGAGAAGAGACCTCCACGTGGTGGTGGTGATAACCACGATATATGGATTGATCCTTTGAATGCGGATCGTATAATGGTAGCCCATGATGGGTGCGCCAGTATCTCTCTCAACAGAGGTAAAACTTTTCAACGTGTAGTCCTTCCGATTGCACAGATGTACCACGTAGAGGTGGATAATCAGATTCCTTATTTTGTTTATGGTAATCGTCAGGATGGATGGTCATACCGTGGACCAAGTAACAGTATGCAAGGATACATTCCTTTAGGATTGTGGAAAGGCGTGGGAGGTTGCGAGAGTGGATTTGCCCGCCCTGATCCTTTTGATAATAATATTATATGGTCAGGTTGTTATGACGGTGGTTTGCAACGTCATGACCTGAGAACCGGACATTCTCGTGAAGTGCGCGTATGGCCTGAGGCAGGTTACGGATGGTCTCCCGCAGATTTGAAATACAGATGGCACTGGAATTTCCCGTTGTCGCATTCACCTCATACCAAACACAGGGTGTATGTAGGAAGTCAGCACGTACACAAATCAGATGATGAAGGCCAAAGCTGGCAAACGATCAGTCCTGATTTGACTACCAATGACAAATCACATCAGCAAAGCTCAGGAGGAATTGCAACAGACAACCTGATGACTTTTGATGGTGCTACGCTTTTTGCCATTGAAGAATCCAAAGTGCAAAAAGATTTGATCTGGACAGGTTCTAATGATGGACAAGTGCACATCACACAAGATGGTGGTAAAAACTGGGAGAACGTTTCAGCGAATATCGATATGCCGAAATGGGGTACGATAGCTAACATCGAGCCTTCGCGCTACGATGCGGCTACTGCCTACATCTCAGTAGACATGCACCAGATGGGCGACTTTGATCCTTACATATTCAAAACTACTGACTACGGTAAGACATGGACGAAGATCAGCAACGGTATTCCGAAATCAATTTTGAGCTTTGTTCACGTAGTAAGAGAAGATCCTAAGCAGAAAGGATTATTGTATGCGGGTACAGATAACGATTTATATGTATCATTTGATGATGGAAAGAACTGGATGTCGTTCAGCAACAACCTGCCGCCAGCACCGGTGTACTGGTTGGTAATTCAGGAAAACTTTGATGACCTGGTAGTAGGTACGTATGGTCGTGGTTACTACATCCTGGACGATATCTCTTTGTTGAGAGAATATGCAGCCGCAGCACAACAATCAAGTTATGTGTTTAATATCCGCAAAGCATATCGCTTTCATGAAGTAGAAGCCATCAAGACGGATGCACCAAGTCCCAATGCAGGAAGAAACCCATCTTATGGAACTCCTGTTAATTACTTTCTTAAGGATTCAGTAAGTGGAGGAGTTCAGATCGAAATCTATAACGATAAGCAGGAGTTGGTGCGTTCACTAGAAGGTACCAATACAGCGGGCATCAATCGCGTATGGTGGGACTTAAGATATGAGTCAACCTTCCAGCCTAAGTTGAGAACAAAACCTCCTGGAAGACCGTGGGTAGAAATGAATGGTGAAGGATGGAGACCTTTGGTGACCTGGGATCTTGATTTACGCAAAGGACAGCTCGGACCACGCGTGGCACCCGGAAAGTTCACCGCCAAAATTAAGATTGGTGGAAAAGAATTTACAGAATCATTCGATGTGCTGAAAGATCCAAACACTACTGGAACTGTTCAAGAGCTTCAAGAGCAGGTAATGTTTTCTCTGCAATTGCGTGATGCAATGAATACCGTTGTAGAAATGATCGACAGGATGGAATGGATTCGCAAGGAATTAAGTGACTTAATTCCAACTACCAAAAGTGCAAGGTTGAAGAAAGAGTTGGTAGCTATGGAAGCGCAAGCCGAAGCCATCTCTGCCAAACTGTATGATATCCATCTTACAGGAGCAAGAGAAGATGCTTTTCGTGCTCCGATGAAGTTGTATGGAAGGTTGAGTGCCCTGGCAAATGATATCAGTGCCAATGGTGTTGACTTTAAACCTACCAACCAGCAGGGTGAAGTATATGGAATATTGAAAGGAAGAATGGATAGGGTACAGGAGGAGTACAAAACACTTCTCGAGAAGCAGGTGCCTCAGATCAACAATAAACTTCCGGATCAGAAACTTGATTTAGAGAAGAAGAACTAGTTCCTCGCTTCTAATCAACTCAAAATACGGAACAGGGAGTGGAGTCATCCACTCCCTGTTTTTTTTGCCTAACACAGAGTTGTAATTGATGGCAATAGCAGCTATTTTCAAAAACCTAACTAAACAACTTAACCGTGGAAAGAAGAGATTTTATCAAACAAGCCACAGCTGCTACTGCCGGACTGGCCATGCTCCCTAATTTTCTATATGCAAAAGACGCCCCATCTGGTTTTGTCTTTGATGCAATGGGAGAAATACGTGATGTGTACACCATGGACTTGATGGACAAGATACTTGCTAGTGGTACGCGTGCCATTGCCATTACACTTTCTGATCCAAAACATTACGGACACGAAGCCTGGGATATTTTGCTGAAGGATTTGGCCGCATACGATAAATACTTTTACGAACACCCCACTCACTTTATAAAGGCCACTCGGCTGTCTGATATTGACCGCGCTATCAAGGAAAAGAAACTGGCGGTGTTCTACCTTATTCAAAGTTCAGAACCTATTGAAAAAGACCTGGGCCGATTGGATATACTCTACAACTTAGGATTGCGCAGTGTGCAGATGACGTACAATTCCCGCAACTATGTAGGTGATGGTTGCTATGAGCGTACCGATGCCGGACTCTCCAACTTTGGAATGGAGCTGGTAGCCCGATTGAATGAGAAGAACATGTTGATTGATCTCTCGCATGCAGGCATGAAGACCATGGCGGAAACGATTACTGCTTCTAAAAAGCCGGTGATCATTTCTCACTCTACCTGCAGGACATTGTATCAGCATGCCAGAAATACCACCGATGAAAATCTGAAGCTGCTGGCCGATCATGGAGGTGTAATTGGAATGTGTCAGATCAGGACGTTTATGACCAAAGAGAAAACCAATAACCTGGAAGTGTACTTTGATCATATCGACCATGCGGTAAAAACAGCCGGTATTGATCATGTAGCAATTGGTAGCGATCGCGACCACCGCGTGATTCCGAACACAGAGGAAGAAATAAAGATTCTGCTTGAAGAGGAGGGAGCGCAATTCAAACCTGCCGACTGGCCATTGTTTTTAGAAAAGCTCAACGGCCCCTCACGCATGAATGTGATTCGTGAAAACTTAGCGAAGAGAAAGTATACCCAATCTCAAATTGATAAGATCATGGGCGGTAATCTTTACCGGTTGTATGAGGAAGTGGTGGGGTAAGGTATTCTTTACCGCAAAGACGCCAAGGCGCAAAGTTGATGGTTCGTGAGGACATGTACCAAGGGTTTAGAGTGTCCTACGAACCACAATGTAGAATTTATTACCGGAAAGAGGCTAGGTTGGTTTTTTCTTGCTGGCATTAGTTAATTTCCTAAGCAGTTTTTTGGGATCTTGCCTATTATCCCACACAAGTAGGACCTTGATAGGCCCATTGGAGTTGCGATAAAATAGAGTACTGATTTGTGAATGAGCAGTTGCCGAAATTCACTTTTTAGAAAAGCTGGCGCGAGTTCAGGATTTCTTTGGATTTGCGCTATTCGATAGTCCAATTGATTAAGGAATTCATCAACTATTATATCACTCCATTGTTAAGACAAAAAATCGACCGTTTGTTCAAGTGATTTTCTTGCTATAGGAGTCCAAAGTACTTTTTTCACAATCTACCTAACAGCTTTCTGGAATTAGTATGCTCAATGTTTTCACTCTCATTAGCCGAATCAGACATATCCAGTAGACTAATTATTTCTTTGGGTAAATCACTTAAAGATTTTTGCCTAAAAACCTCTATTTGATCGATTACCGATTCTTCTGTTAGATTGGTAATCCAGTTTATCAAAGCTATTTTCCTCTGTTCAATCGTCATAAAGTAAATTTAGTAAATCTCGATACTCTAAACAATGGATGCGGTGCTTGTTCCTCATCCATGGTTCCCGCCCTTACAAACCACTCGAAAAGTCATTGGCAATGAGCTTTTTTAGAAGCGAAATCTGCCCCAGGTGGTAATAGCAATGTTCTATCACGCCTTCTATGTTTTGTTGATAAGTACCGTACTTTTCGTCTACAAATACTGCATCCAACTGGTTGTCATCCATGGTTTCTATATGGGCAATGAATTGTTCAGCGTTGGATAAATATTGGTTCACCAACCTTGTCCAATCTTTCTCATCATGGATTGGAGGCAGATCAAAACTATACTTGTCGCGAATTTCTAGTTGACCTCCATTAAAGACATTGAGGATTCCCCCCAAGTAATAGTTGACGTGATAAGTAAGTGCAGCAATGGTATTAAGTGAATTAATTTTTTGAGTAGCCTGTTTCCAGGTAACACTTTCTATTTGTTCTTTCAGGTTGGTGTTGGCTACCCAGCGGCCACTTAACAATACTTCCCGCAGCCGGTGGGCAATATGTTCTCGTCTGTTCATTTTAATTGAAGTGGGGATGTGTGTATTACTTATTGAACTTTAGAAACTACTTGGTAGAAGCATAGCGTTGCTGACAGCTTACTTAATGCTGTTAGTAATCCAATCTTTAATTTGATCAAATGTTAGTTCGCCAGAAGCAGCTTTAATTACAAAATTGTATTTCTCATTTTCACTTCCGACTATATCAGTTTTATGCTCCATTAACATCAATCTCATGAGGACAAACGCAGTTCTTTTATTGCCATCGATAAATGGATGGTTTGTAATTAGACTTTCAAAAATTGCAGCAGCCTTATCAATAGGTTCTGGGTACAGTTGCTTGGAGTCAAATGTTTGATAAGGTCGATTTAAAGCGGACTCCAATGCACCTTTGTCCCGAATCCCTTTCGTGCCACCATAACGCTCTATTAGAATGTCGTGAATAATCTCGACCTCCTCTAAGAGAATCATTTTGCAAGGCGTTGAAGTAAATTATTGTCTTCTTCAAGGATGTCCCTAAGACTCTTTGCTAGCTTAAGATCAGCGTTTGTGTGCTTTTCAGCATGTCTCAAGTATTCCAACACTTCTTGCAACACGCTTTCAGGCACCTTGTCCATAGACTTCTGAATTTCCGTTTTGATTTCTTTGGTTGTCATATAGCTAAGTTACAATTTTTTAGGCCGGCTAAAAATAATAGTATGATGCTAAAAATGGATGATTGTAAGGCCCGAACTGTGGATATGGAAATTAAAACTACTTGGTAAGCAGAATTAAAACTTCCTTCTTGATCATAGCAGCCACTTCCAGCTTTGGGCCAGCAAGTGTGGGTATCCTATACTCAATGGAAGGACCAATAACTTGAGTCGCTTCACTGAGCGTGAGGTTGTAGTCTTTCTTGACCCACTCATAAAGGCCAAGCGTTGCTTTTTGTAAGGCACCTTCCAGCGTCTTATCCATACCCATAGAAGCGATATACTCAGCATCTTCAATGCGTGGAAAACTCAATGCTGGCTCTCCTTTAATTACCTTTGCTACAAAGCCAAATTCCATGGATGTTTCCAGTGCATCACCATTTATTTCTCCGTCACCTTGAGCTGCATGTCCATCACCAATATACAGGAGTGCTCCTTCGTGGAATACCGGTAAGTAAACAGTTGATCCTGTTTTTATTTTGTTAAAGTCCATGTTCCCACCATATTGATCAGCGAAGTAGGTTAGGGGTTCTTTGCTTTTGGTTGGAGCAGCTACAGCCACACAACCCATGAATGGATGTAATGGTACCCTTAAATTTTTTATGTTATCATAAGTGGTTTGAGGTGTGGCATAGCCATTCTTTGTATCCAAAGACCACTTTATTCCTATTGCGTTTTTGGCATAAACGGGTTTGATGATGTCCATGGGCATGCTCCTTCGCACAAAGGTCTCAACAGTTATTGCATAGTCACGGTTGATCGCAACGTTTGTTATAGTAATGGCAACAATGTCTCCTGGTAAAGCACCCTCAATATAGAAGGGGCCGGTAACTGGGTTGCCTCTCTTCGCCACCCTGACTCCCGTTTTATCATATCCCGCTGCATCTACACTTTCGCTTAGTAAGGTATCACCCTGTGCGACCCTCATTACAGGAGGAATTTTATAAGAAAAGTTATTATAAAAGATAGTGGGTTGATAGCTAACACTTTTAGGTTGACCCGATACGGTTAGCCCAATGATTAAGGATAGAAATGTCAGTAGATATTTCATGGGCTTTTTGTGTTTATAGAAGTGTCCTGAGTTTACAACTCAGGACAGCTCAGGATATAAACTATTTAGTTTTTCATTTTTATTTGTGCTACACATGCATGTTTCCCAAATTCTTGTAATACAAACTCTAGATGCTCCGATAGATTAGTAGATAGTCTATTTTTTAATTGCTCTTTGGCTTTACCGGCACCTCCATTAGTATTTTTTGCCTCAATTAGGTATACGAATGCATTCTTCGGGTTTTCATTTGGTTTTAAAACAATGCCATCAAACTCAGCTTCCTCTGGCCCAATATCCTTTGAGAACATTCGCGTTTGCCCAAGAAACCCAAATGTTAATCCTGAATATGAATGATCTTCGATAAATTTTCTAACAGTCAATATTTCGAATAGTTGACCTTTAGAGAGTTTTGCTTTTGATTTATTAGAGTAATCATCAATCTGATTTAGAAATTTTTGTTTACCGTCTTCAATAATAATAGCATTTTTATTTTCACTATGATTAGTTAGAATGAACCTTTTACTCCAACCAAAAATTGATTTAAGGAAGAATATTAACATTTGTTGATTATTCTCATAATCGTTATTGCTTGAATATTTCGCGTTAAATGTTTTTCTGAAATTGATACATTCTTTAATTGCCTTTAAAGTTGCTATTTGACAATGATTTAAGTTGCTCGATGTTAGACCAATTGATAATTTAATTGTGTTTCGTTCCCCATTTATGATTAGTCCAACAAGAGATCTCGTAAGTCCAATTCTAGTGCGACATTCATTCTCCCAAGTAACTTGATTGTAGATAGGTTTTGGCAGTTCATCTTTATTTCTTTTTAATCGATATGTTTGGATTAATTTCTTCTCCCTAAACCAAAATATCTTGAACCGAGACAAGTCTATTTCTTTTTGCGTAGGAGATATAAATGAGTGTAAGGATCGAATTCCATTTATAGCTTCTGAATTAGATTTAATCTTTTTCAATATCTCCACAGAGGTAAGTGCAGTATTTAGACATGCGTCAGAAGATAAATAAACAGTGTTTTGTAGGACTGACTCTAGACTTCGTAGTGTAACTCTATAAGTTGCTTTTTTGATAAATAAAGATTCATATAATTCATCGAAGTTTAAGAGTATAGATGATAGCTCTAAGTTAAATGGTACGGGTGCATATAATGAATCTAATGTTATAAAAGAAATTTGCCTAATAGTCTGAAAAATACTTTTCCAACTAATGACGTTAAGTTCTGTTGAATTGTTTAGGTAGACTCGAATTGTTTTTGAGCAGAACTCAACTATTTGGGAATCTCTACTTTTATACCTCTGAAGCTGAAACAGGGCGATTAAGTAAACGAATTTATGATATTCAAAATCTTCTATATATTGATCTAAAAGTTTGCGATCTTTGGCATCTAGTCCCATCTTAAAAACCTTACAAGCATTTTTGTTTTCTTTTAAAAAAGTCAGCCAAGCCCGTGAAGAAGAGATTGTCCCGCTTTGATATCCCATGTTAGACAACAGTACCAAACACTGTAAGAGCTCGCCAGTTGTAGGATGCTTTTTAAGTTTTGAAATTTTACCACAAAATTCTCTCCCTGCACTTAGTCCAAGATCAGATTTTTTATTTTGACATAATTCACTAACTAATGCAAGTTGCAGAAATACATATTCATACCTTGTATGATGCGCTCCCTGGTATATGTCTCTTAATGTCCCGAGTTGATTTATTTTCTTAAGCTGAGTTATGTGATCAAAATGATCAAGAAAATTGAAAACGGTTCTTGAATAGTCAAATAGATTGGCTGTTAGATTACCACAACGTGGTATGTTATATGAGATTCTATCGGATGCCATGTATTGTAAACTGAATGGATAGTGGGAAATTACTATTTTTAGTTAATAACTTCGGGATTTACCTAATTAAATTTGATGTTAAATGCTGACTTTTTGAATAAATATGAATAGCAAAATAAAAGTACTATAAAAAATGACCCCATTTTATTGACCCCAAGTGCAAAACCAACCACCCCGAAGGTGCATTGTATGTGATGCTCCAGCACTCCCACTCACCCCAAGGGTACATTGCGTACAGGCCATGTGCACAACCATGTACCCCGAGGGTGCATTGTATGCACCGCGTCTGCACAACTAACCACCCCGTGTGCACATTCAACCTTACAGTATGTACATGTACTGGCAGCCATAAAAGTCTTATCCACAAAAAAAATATTTTAACCCAGATTATAAATAATCTGCCCGAGGGGCTGACGAATACTGACGGTATCGTCAGCATTGTCAGGGTTAAACCTTGACCATGAAAGTAGTGCTATAGGGTTTCTATTTCATAATTACGGTTTAAGTTTGCAACCTCATGAATCCAACAGAAGCACGTCAGCTGATTGAGCCAGCTATTCCTACTAAAACCACCGCTATCTGGGCAGACCTGGGCTGCGGTGCCGGTACGTTCACTTATGCCGTAGCCGACCTACTGGGCGATAAAAGCAAGATATGGGCGGTAGATAAACTCACGCAGCACCTTGGCGAAAAGCGGGGGGCGGTAGAAATTGAATTTCTTCAGGCAGATATAGAACGGCAGTCACTGGCACTGAAAGCACTGGATGGCATCATTATGGCCAACACCTTGCACTACATTAAAGACCAGGCAGGTTTTCTGCAACACTTGCGCTCGTACTTAAAAGACTCTGGTCAATTGATATTGGTAGAGTACGACACTGAGCATAGCAACCAGTGGGTCCCTTTCCCAGTGACGCTTGAAACGGCTCAGGGACTCTTATCGAATGCCGGATTTAAGGATGTCTCCCGAATAGGAGAACATCCGTCAAGTTTCCGTGGCGAAATGATCTTTGCGTGCGCAGCGCACGCCTGAGGCTATTGTCTTTTTACTTTGATGTCTGCCCGGCCAAGGATAATGTTCTTGTTAATATGCGCGGGGCCGCTTAAACGAATCTCAGGCTCACCAAATGCAGTGATTTTCAATTCGTCATTGGCATTGAGGGTAAGGCGCCCTTCTCCATAAATGCGGGACGCTGCAGTATTGCTGGATAAGTTTTGTGTGTCAATCTTATTTTCACCAAACAAGCGATACAACTGATGCCCTGCTGCACCCGCTTTGATTTCTATCTTATTGGTGCCAAAGATGGAAGCTTTGAATCGGTTGGTTTGCAATGACGACAAAGTCACCTCACTCTCACCATACACCTTGAGTTTAAACTTATCGGCATTGATGGCTCCGTTGCACACCAACTCTTCTTCTCCTCTGATTTCCAACCCACGCAGTTCCTTGTAGGTGATGTAGGCCGTTATTGAACTGCCATGGTACCTGCTTCGCGTATACTTATTGCCGTTGTAGTAGTACTTATCCTGCTTGCCCACCAGCATGGCATCGTCCAGGTAGATGTGCAGCTTTTTGCGTCTTACCTTTACGTTCACTACTTCAGGATCTACATTGGAATACACCAGTCGTATCGATTCTTTTTCTCCCTTTTCCAGGATCACGCTCACATACTGAGAAGCAACAATTCGGTCAAATGCGTCCAGAGACATTTCCTCTGACTGCGCTTGCAGCAGGGTGGACGTTAGAACCAGGGCGATGAGTAAGATAGATTTCATGTTTCTTTTATTAAATATTAGCCGGATACATGATCTAGAGATGCAAGTAAGCACCTAAGGGTTGCATGTATCCGGAATAAAAGCGCTTATTCTGATCTCAGCGACTTCACCGGGTTATCTACAGCGGCCTTATAGGCTTGCATGCCAACAATGCCTATCGCCATGATCAGCGCAAAAAATCCTGCTACAGGGAATGTCCACCATGGAATGGCAATCCTGATCGGATAGCGCTCCAGGAAGGAATCCAGAAAATACCAGGCAATAGGTGCGGCAATAACAAAGGACACGAAGACCAGTTTTGAAAAGTCTTTTGAGATCATCATCACCATACCGCTAACGGTAGCACCCAACACTTTACGAATTCCAATTTCTTTGGTGCGTTGCTCTGCCGTAAAGGCGGCCAATCCGAAAAGGCCCAGACCAGTGATCAATAATGCAAGAAAGGCAAACAGGTTGGCAAGTTTACCAATCAGGTCGATGGTGGTAAACTTCTCTTTAAATTCTACATCTGCGAAGTCATACTCAAAGGGATAGGCGGAATTCAATTCCTTGAACACATCTTCTACCTTGCTGAGGGAAGCTTGCAAGTCGTTGGTTTTAGAAAGGCGAATGGAAACAGCGCTGATCCAATCCGGATCGAAAACCATAAACATAGGAGAAACGGCACGGAAAGGAGAGCCCATTAATGTGTTGTCAACCACACCAATCAGTTCGCGCTCACTACCCCAAAGGTCGAGTTTGGTACCGATGGGATCTTCGAGGTTCATCAAGTCAAGTGCTGCTTTGTTGATAATGATGGCAGACGAATCGCTCCCAAAATCTTCAGAGAAATCTCTACCCATGAGCATTTTAATACCCATGGTTTTGGTGTAATCATATTCCGTGGCTATGGTTGTGAATATCACCCTTAGCTCTTCAGGCTTTCCTGGCCAACCCAAAAAGTTGTTGGACCAGATTTCGGTAATAGGACTGTTGGAGCGTGTAACCGCTTCTACTACTCCTGTGCGCAAGAGTTCCTGCTTCACGATGTCATAGTTTTCTCTGAGTTCATCGTTGTATTGTACAGAGATTAAGTTTTCCTGATCGTAGCCAAGATCACGGCTCTTTACATGTTGTATTTGATAATAAACTACAATGGTACCTACTATCAATATAATAGAAAAACCAAACTGTAGTACTACCAATACTTGTCTTGGAATGCTGGCGCTTTTACCCACTTGAATTTTCCCCTTCAATACTTTAGCTACATTGAAGGAAGAGAGGTAGAGTGCAGGGTAGCTGCCTGATAGTAACCCGGTAACAGATATCATGATCACTGCGAAGACCCAAAACTGTGTTGTGAGATACGGAACGAAAAGTTGTTTCTCCACCAAGTCATTGTAAAATGGCAATGCACCTTCTACGAGAATGAGTGCCAGAACGAATGAAATGAAAGCAATGAGCATTGACTCTCCCAGAAACTGAAAGATAAGGTCTTGTCGTTTTGAGCCAACGGACTTTCTGATACCCACTTCACGTGCACGCTTTTCTGATCGGGCGGTGGCGAGGTTCATGAAGTTGATGCAGGCGATGATAAGAATGAACACAGCAATAATAGAGAACAGGTTGACATAGTCGATCATCCCCCCGCTGATTACGCCATTCTCAAATGTTGATCTCAGTCTCCAGTCTTTGAGGGGATGAAGAAACAGTTCCTTTTTAAAATTGTTGTCTTCATCTGATTTTTCCATCAGGATGTCTTTGATCTTACCATCCACCTGCGCTTTGCTGGTGCCTTCGGGAAGTTCTACAAATACCTGGAAAGAACTATTGCCCCAGTTGTCTTGTGCTTCTCTTGCCCAACTCTGTGTGGCCAGCATAAAACTGAAAGGCACGAGGTAGTCAAATTCAAAAGAAGAATTGTCAGGGATGTCTTTCAGTACACCAGTTACTTTTACATCACCATCACTATCCATCCGGATGAATTTATTGATAGGGTCTTCATCCCCGAAAAGAGTTTTCGCAGCACTTTCAGTGAGCACGATAGAGTAGGGTTCATCCAGTACGGTTTCTGCTGATCCTTTTAGGAGTGGAAATTCAAACATTTCCAAAAACTCGGAGCTCACAAAATACCCTCGCTGGTTGATTTTATTTTCACCAACGGTCAACAGGTGGTTACCTCCCCATTCCGAGACGGCAGCATTTTTGATGTCACTGATATCTTCCTTTAAAGCATCCTTCAGGGGTTGTGGAACAGATATCCATGAATTGATTTTGCCATCAAAATGAGCGTTGGTCCACACCTGATACAGCCGGTCGTACTTGGGATGAAACGTATCATAAGATGTTTCATCATTTACCCACAAAAGGATAAGTATACTGCAGGCAATACCTACTGCAAGCCCGGTAATGTTGATGAATGAATAGACGGAGTTCTTCATCAAACTCCTGATAGCAATTTTTAAATAGTTCTTTAACATGAGAAGGGTTGATTATTCAGTTTTTAATGAGTTAACAGGGTTGCCAACAGCGGCACGAAACGATTCAAAGCCAACGGTAATCCAGGCGATAGCAAATGAAACAATACCAGCAAGGATAAATACAAATACACCCAGTGTGGTTTGATAAGCAAAACTTTGAAGCCACTGATCCATGACGTAGTATCCTAGTGGAGCAGCAATAACAAAGGCAATGAGGATGAGTTTGAGAAAGTCTGTGGTGAGCAGGCTTACAATCCCTGTAACGCTGGCTCCTAAAACTTTTCTTATCCCTATTTCTTTTACCCTGCGCTCAGCCATGTAAACGGACAGACCGTAAAGGCCCATACAGGAAATGATGATCGCAATAACCGTAAAGCCAGTCATGATGGAGGAAATCCTCTGGTCCTCCTCGTATTGTTTATTCACGTTGTCTGAGAGGAAAGTACTTTCAAAAGGTGTACCGGGAACCTGTGCCTTCCAGTTGGTTTCTAACTGACTGATAATGTTTTCATAGTTGGCGGTCTCCACACTCATGGTAATGAAAATGAAATTCTTTTTGGATGCCGGTACTTTAAACATGATGGGTATGATCTTGTCGTGCAGCGAGAATTGATGAAAATCCTCTACCACCCCAATGATCTTATGATATTGTATCTTTTCGTCAAAATTGCTGAGCAATAGGCTTCCTACTGCTTCTTCAGGTGTGAGGCCGTATTCCCTCAAGCTTGCCTCATTGACAATTACATTAAGCGTTTCATCCTCTGCACTGAATTGGTCTCTTTGATTGTTAAAGTCCCTTCCTGCAATAAGTTTAATATTGAGCAGGTCAAAGTAGTTTTCATCTGTATGGATCATGCGGTGAAGAGTAGAGTTATCCGGACTAGAACCCTGTTGGTACACTCCGTAATCTCTGAGCAGTGGTGTTGATGGTAAACTTGTGGTAGCCGAAACCTGCGACACACCTGCTATTTGCTGAATGCTGTTTTTTAATTCTACATAATGATCCCTTGCTTCGCTAGTACGCATGGGTATCACGATATTTTGTTCCGGGTTAAATCCCAATGACTTATTTTGAATATAATCCAGTTGTTTTTGAATGATAAGAATAGCAGAGATCAGTGAGATGGATACAATGAATTGAAATACTACCAAAGACTTTCTTAACCATTGATTACCACCGGTAAGCCTTTTATCTTTTAACACTTTCGCTGGCTGAAAAGAAGAGAGAAAGAATGCCGGGTAGCTGCCAGCAACAAATCCTGTAATGATAGAAATGGCTAACATAGAGAGCGCTACATATCCAATGGTATTGCCATTGAGGCTTAGATCTTTGTGTGTTACCTGATTGAAAAAGGGGAGTACTAATAATATAATCACTCCGGATATCAGCATGGAAACAATGACAATGGTGAACGACTCTCCCAGGAATTGCCCCACCAGGTTTTGTTTAGAGGCACCCAACGATTTCCTTACACCTACTTCTCCGGCACGCTGTGCTGCCTTCGCTGTAGTCAGGTTCATAAAGTTGATGCAGGCGATAAGCAGAATAAATATTCCAATAGAGGCAAGTATGTACACGTAGGTAATGTTTCCGTTGGTGTCAAACTGGAAACCATCGTTGAATTCTGAATAGAGATGGATGTCATTCAAGGGCTGCAGGTTCAACTCCTTCTTCATGCCAGCTCCTCTTAATACATCGCCTGCATAGGTTTCAATAAGGGCAGGAAACTTTTCATCTACTGCTTCAGATGAGGCGTTGGGTATCAGGCGCACATATCCGGAAACAAAGTTTTGCCACGCCCAGGAATCTACGGAGTTAATAAAATCGCCCCAGCCTTCACTGCGCAGCGACATGTAAAAATCAGCATCCAGGTGTGACTTGGTGGTATAAGGTTCCAGTACACCGGTTACCAGGAATGTATCTTTTGAAGGGCCGCTGTTGATGATCAACCATTCATTCAACGGAGATTTATCCGGAAAAATCTTTTTACTCAATTTGCTGGAAAGCACTACAGAAGCAGGTTGATCCATGGCGGTCTCCGGGTTTCCTTCTTTGAAGGCATAATCGAATAC
Source organism: Cyclobacteriaceae bacterium (assembly GCA_039971015.1). GTDB lineage: Bacteria > Bacteroidota > Bacteroidia > Cytophagales > Cyclobacteriaceae > ELB16-189. Next base: position 136,099 of record JBDVKV010000004.1, on the reverse strand, counting down.
ATCGAAAAAGGTGGAGTCTACCAGGTAGCCCAGCTTTTCATAATACAATTGGTCACCATACTTGATCAGGTGCTGCTCTACTTCGGGTGGGTTGATCACACGAGTGGCTGTCTCTACTTCGGGAATCAAATCAGGAAGGGCGATGGCTATAGGAGGGGAAGTACGTGGGTACTGCTCTGGTATTCCATCTTTGGTAAACGTGGTATAAATGCGGTAGGTACGGTCTCCTTTGGTGAATTTCTTTTCGAAGCTAAACTCATCCTTGATGTACAATGCCAGCAACACACAGCAGGCAATACCTACAGACAGCCCAATGATATTGATCGTTGAAAAAGTGCGGTGTTTGAGCAGGTTACGAACTGCTATTTTAAAGTAGTTTCGAAGCATACGAGAAGGTTTTGTTTTCTATACCTAAAAAAGTGCCAATGGTTACAACTGCCTAATGACTCTTTAAAGGCACAATGGATGCTTCAGACGAAACTTTTTTGAACACTAAAGTGTACGAAATTGATCAGTTGCCTTCGAAGTAGCGCATTTCCTTTTCGCGCTCTACGTCTGATCGTTCACGTTTTATCCGCACTTTGGCAGGTGGCCCCACCATAATCGGTACTCTCTCCACTTCCACATTGGCCAGCTCAAGGCCATACAACTCTTCAGTAGAAAGGCTGAATTTTTTAATAAACCGGTATCCCTGAATGATCAGGCTATCGAACGTGGAGATCTCGCTATCGATGGATGCCAGTGAATGCAGGATGATAAACTTAAAGTCGGCCGGCATACTGTGTTTCTTCAATGAATCGTAATGGCTTACCAGATCGATTTCAGCATTTTCAGCCATATCGTGCAGTATTCTGTTGAATAACAGGTTCACACGGTGGTCTGACTTAAACCCTAGCTTAATTCTGATGAAGAAACATTTTTTAGGGATAATAGTATCTACTGAATACTTGCTGGTATACGGACTGTCCACGGTATCCACGTGGATGAACCAATACACATCGGCTCGTTTCGGTCGTTTCTTAAATATAGAGTAGACAATATTGGAGTCGATGGATCGCTTGCTGTCGGCCACGGCCATATACACCAGGTTGGTAGCTTCTTTAGGTATGGTAGTGTCTGCCTGCAGGTCTTGTACCATGGGTACGTAGTGCTTCAGGTCAACAAATTCCGTATGCCTGTCCCTGAGTCCCCGTGCTTTTACCAGCGTAAACATTAAGCCAAAGAAGAACATGGCAATGATAAAGGTAAACCATCCTCCATGTTGAAACTTGCTCAGGTTAGAGACAAGGAACATGCCTTCTATGGAGAAGAATACCAGGGCCAGTATGGTAGATCGTAGTCTCGACTTCTTGGCGGTAGTGAAAAAATAAACCAAAAGGGTAGTGGTCATCAACATATCAAAGGTGATGGCCAGTCCATAAGCACCTTCCATGGCCGATGATTCTCTAAAGATGAGTACCACTAAAATGGTTCCTGCCAACAATACCCAGTTGATTGTGGGTAAGTAGATCTGCCCTTTAATCTGACTAGGGTACCGCACCTTGGTACTTGGCCATAGCTTCAGTTTCATGGCCTCATTCACCAGCGTAAATGTACCCGAGATCAAAGCCTGACTGGCGATAACGGCAGCCATAGTGGCAATCACAATACTGAAAATCAGAAACCCATCGGGGACAATCGCATAAAAAGGAATCTGTCCGTTAAGCGTTGAGCCTTCCAGCGTAAGTAACCATGCAGCCTGTCCGAAATAGTTGATGAGTAAGCTCACTTTTACAAACCCCCAACCTAGCCTGATGTTATTTTTTCCGCAGTGGCCTAAATCCGAATACAAAGCTTCTGCTCCGGTAGTACAGAGAAACACAGCTCCTAAAAGCCAAAAACCTCCGGGGTAATTGACCAGCAGATTAATAGCGTAGGTAGGATTCAGTGCTTTTAGCACAGTAGGGTTCTCTGCAAGGTGAATCATCCCAAAAACACTCAGGGTGATGAACCATATCATCATGATCGGTCCAAAAGTTTTTCCCACTACACTCGTTCCAAATTGCTGAAAGAAAAACAGCAGGATGAGGATCACAATGACAATGGGTACGGTGGGGATGTTGGGGTTGTCGATAGTGAGACCCTCAATGGCTGAAGAAATACTAATGGCCGGAGTGATAAAGCCATCGGAGATCAGAGTGGCGCAACCAATGATGGCCAGGTAAACCACCCACTTGGCTTTGTATTTTCTCACCAAAGCATACAATGCAAATATTCCTCCCTCACCTTTGTTATCAGCGTTAAGGGCCAGGTACACATATTTGATGGATGTGATCAGGGTAAGCGTCCAGAATACACAGGAAACACCTCCCAAAACAAGGTCTTCGGTAATGATGCTTTCCCCCACAATCGCCTTAAATACATACAGTGGAGAAGTACCAATGTCTCCATAGATGATTCCCAGAGAAACCAGAACCCCTGCTGCTGAAAGCTTTTGTTTGATCGCGCCAGAATCCATTATATATCTTCTTTCGGTCTTCCTATGATCAGTCGGTTACTTCTGTCGTAGGAAAGATAACTCCATAACCAGCTAAAAAAAGTAAAGACTTTGTTTTTAAATCCCATAATCGACATCAAGTGGACAAACATCCAGATGTACCAGGCTATAAAACCCTGAATTTTAAATGCTTTGGTGTCTACTACCGCCTTATTTCTACCGATTGTCGCCATACTACCCTTGTCGGTATAGGAAAACGGTTTCATCGGTTTATGGGCAATGAGTCGTTTTATGTTTTTGGCCAACAGGTTTCCTTGCTGGATTGCCGGTGGAGCCATCATAGGATGTCCGTTTGGAAATTTTGGATCCCCTTCCATGACGGCCGCATCTCCAATGGCGAAAATATTTTTATGACCTTTTACCCTGTTATACTGGTCAACTTTGAGGCGGTTGGCCTTAGAGATGGAAGCTTCCGACAGTCCGTTGACGGGATTTCCTTTAACACCGGCAGCCCAAACCAGGGTTCGGGTCAGGATTTTTTCACCATTGTTAAATACGGCTTCATATCCATCGTAAGATTTTACCGCCACATTGAGGTGCACCTTCACACCCATTTTCTGCAGGTAGGAAAGGGCCTTTTCCGCAGCGATGTCACTCATGCCATTGAGCAGGCGAGGTCCGGCTTCCACCAGGTGGATGTCCATATGACTTAGATCCAGCTCTTTATAATCTTTGGGAAATACATTGCGTTTGAGTTCGGACAGGGCACCCGCCAATTCCACTCCGGTAGGTCCGCCACCTACGATAACAAAATCCATGAGGCTATTCATGGCTTTGTTGTCATCGGTAAGCAGTGCAAACTCAAGGTTGCGGATGATGCGGTTTCTCAGCTTAATGGCGTCCGTAATGGTTTTCATGGCCATAGCTTTGGACTCCAATTCCTGCATACCATAGAAATTGGTAGTGGCTCCGGTGGCAATGATGAGGTAGTCGTAGTTGATACCGCCTATAGTGGTCTCGATGTAGTTTTCTTCGGGTTTTATTTGCACTACTTCACCAAGTCTGAAATAAAAGTCAGCCTGTTTGGCAAAGCGTTTTCTGAAAGGAAATACGATGGAGTTGGTTTCTAAACCTGAAGTAGCGACTTGGTATAACAAGGGCTGGAAGGTGTGATGATTGTATTTATCAAAAAGAACTACCTGCACATTGAGGTTCCGCAGGCCCCGTACCAGTTCTAAGCCACCAAACCCGCCACCTATAATTATGATTCGAGGTACTCCCTGATCTGCGATGCGGGTTCTTGTAGTGATCAAATCGGGATTCAAGACGCGTTTTTTTGAAAATCGGGTGCCAAGTTACACCAACTGATAGGAATTAAGGCATGGATAAAAAATTATTTTGACCTCTCCTTATATATCACTCATAATCAGGGTATTTTTGCACGATAAATTCAATTATTATGATAAAAAAGCTCGTTTTTGTTCTTCTGGTTGGCATTCTTTTTATGAGTTGTGGGGGAGGTGAAAGTGAAAAAATGCAGATGGCTATCGATAGCCTTACAAGGGAATTGGAAGAAAACCGTGAGGTAGCCAATACACTGCAGGAAGTAGGAGTCATGATGGATTCTATTGACGCTAACAGACAAGCATTAAAGATAGGAATGCTTGAGGGGACCTCATATACTGACTACAAAGCAAGAATGAATGACATTAATGACTACGTAAAGGATAGTCAGAAAAAGATTTTGGACCTGGAAAATGCATTGAAAAAATCGAGAGGTACTTCCAATGCCTTTTCATCTACTATCAAAAAACTGAAGGCAGATCTTGAATCTAAAAATCAGGAAATACTGGAACTGCAAGGGCAGGTGGATAAATACAGAAATGAAAATCAAAACCTGATACAAACAGTTACACTTCAGGAAGCAGAATTGGGTGATAAGGAAGCTAAGATTCTTCAGAAAGAGCAGGAGTTGGCACTTATTGAGGCGCGTATCCAGGAGCTGATGATTCAGAGCAAGATGAGCGAAGGAGATGCTTACTATGCAAGAGGGGAAGCCATTGAAGAGGCTGCTAACAGAACCAAACTGGCACCAAGAAAGAAAAAAGAGACTTATCAGGAAGCACTGGACATGTACAAGAAAGCCCTTTCACTGGGAGTAGCTAAGGCTCAGACAAAAATTACCGAGATGGAAGAAAAGGTGAAATAACCTTAGGGATTTATACTTTAGAAAAGGCCTTGTTGAGAGGCCTTTTTTTATGAATTAAATTTTTAATTGGGGTTCCCGATGAGGTAAGCGGTATAGACAATGTAGCCTACAAAAAGAATGACAGCCTCAAAGCGGTCTAATTTCCTTCGGCCCAGTGTGAACATGAAAATCAAAAGCACAACGCTGGCAGACAGCACGATGTAAAGGTCAAAATTCAGTGCAGCGTTATACACCATAGGATTGACTAATCCGGTGGTTCCCAGAATAAGGCAAATGTTAAAAATATTGGATCCCACTACGTTGCCAATAGCAATATCAGTGTTCCTTTTGAAGGCCGCTACTGCAGAAGTAGCCAGTTCAGGGAGGGAAGTTCCAGCTGCCAGCACCGTGAGTCCTATCAACCGCTGACTTAATCCAAAGTATTCGGCAATATAAACAGCACTTTCTACTGCAAGTTTCCCCCCACCCAGCAACATGGCAATTCCCGAGGCAACATATCCTATTGAAAGCGAGGTGCGGTAAGTTTTTATGGGCTCACCCTCCTCAAAATCCTCTGTAGACTTCATGGTTCTTACTACATAGAACATGAACAAGCCAAAGAAAATCAGTAATAAGAATGCATCAAACCTACTCAGTTCATCAGAACTGCTACCAAAGATGAGTTGATCATTCACCAAAATAAAGAGCAGCAGAATGGCGCCAATGGAGATGGGTACTTCGAATTGAATCGTCTTGCGCTGTACCACTAAAGGGAAAATGATACCTGAAACCCCCAAAATTAAAAGCAGGTTGAAGTTATTGCTTCCCAGAACGTTGCCAAACGCGGCATCGTTATAGCCATTGGTTGCAGACATTAGATTCACCAGCAATTCAGGTGCTGAGGTGCCCAGAGAAACAACAGTAAGTCCTATGGCCAGGTTTGAAATATGTAGCTTTTTGGCAATGGATGAAGCTCCGCTCACAAGGAGGTCTGCACCCTTTACGAGGATGGCAAAACCAGCAATAAGCAGCAGGGACTGTAAAACCATAGACCTAGGTTAAGGTATAAATTTATCATCATTTTGATGAAATGAAACCTCATTTTGATCAAAAATGCATCAAAATTTAACTGGACTTAAATTCCCTATACCTATTCTTTTTTTGAAGGAGGTGGGAGCGATAAATAATCGCCCTGATGACGCAGAAAGCTTCCATTTTATATTGTATGGCCTATAATCTCCATTTGCAATGCTTATTATTGCACTTCATGAATTTAACGCTCGAAGAAATAAAAACTCCCATTGCCAAAGAGATGGATGAGTTCGAAGTGAAATTTCGAGCATCCATGAAGACCAATGTCTTTTTATTGGATCGCGTCATGAGCTATATCGTGAAAAGAAAAGGTAAACAAATGCGCCCCATGTTTGTCTTTTTGAGTGCCGGAGCCAGCGGTTTAATATCAGAATCTACCTTTCATGGGGCGTCATTAATAGAATTGCTTCACACAGCCAGTCTGGTGCATGATGATGTGGTAGACAGTGCCAACTACAGACGTGGGTTTTTCTCTGTCAATGCCCTATGGAAGAATAAAGCTGCTGTTTTGGTTGGTGATTTTCTCTTGTCGAAAGGTTTGTTGCTCTCTCTGGAGAACAATGAATATGAACTCTTACGCATTGTATCCAATGCCGTAAAAGAGATGAGTGAAGGGGAGTTGCTTCAGTTTGAAAAAGCCAGAAGGCTGGATATAACGGAGGATATTTATTACGAGATCATTCGACAAAAGACAGCATCTCTGATCGCTTCTTGCTGTGCAGTTGGTGCCAGTTCTTCAGGAGCTCCTCAGGAGGTAGTCGATCGCATGAAAGAATTTGGTGTAAATGTGGGAATGGCGTTTCAAATTAAAGACGACTTGTTTGATTATGGTGATGATGAAATAGGAAAGCCTCTGGGGATTGATATTAAGGAAAAGAAAATGACACTGCCCTTGATCTACGCTTTGTCGAAATCATCATGGCTGGAAAAACGGAGAATAATTGGAATTGTAAGCAGCGAAAGTCACAAACCTAAAAAAGTAAAAGAGGTGATTGAGTATGTGAAGAAATCAGGAGGAATAGAATATGCCAAAGCATCGATGAACCGATATCATCAGAGGGCACTGACACTGCTCGAGGAGCTCCCTGATTCTGCGTATAAAGATTCGCTAAGGCAGTTGGTGCAGTTTACGATAGATCGAAAAAGTTAATGGAATTAAAGGGACAATTGGCCATAGTAACAGGAGCCAGCAAAGGAATAGGATGGGCCACTGTCAACGCATTATTGGCTGCTGGTTGCAGGGTAGCAGGTTGGAGCAGATCAACTCTGACATTAAAGCATGACTTATTCAAACACTATCAGGTTGATGTTAAAGATAACGCATCAGTAGAGAAAGCATTTAGCAATACTTCCAGCGACTTTGATAGAACACCATCCATTCTTATTAACAATGCAGGACTTGGTTTTGAAGATGCACTGGAGGATTTGTCTGTAGAAAAATGGCACACCATGTTTCAAACGAATGTGGATGGCATTTTTTATTGTACACGACTGGCATTGCCTTCCATGAAAAAGCAGGGTAAAGGCCACATCATCAATATATCGTCTGTTGCCGGGATGACTGGCATACCCGGAATGACGGGCTATTGTGCTACCAAATACGCAGTACGTGGGTTGTCACAGGCCTTATTCAAGGAGGTCCGAAAGTTTGGTGTGAAGGTTACTTGTATCTATCCGGGGTCAGTGCAAACCAACTTCTTTGATAAAATACCTTCTGTGGAAGCATCGGATAATATGATGCAACCTGAAGACATTGCATCCACCATTATCCACTGTCTGAATTCACCAGACAATTATCACCACGTTGATATTGAAGTAAGACCCTTAAAGGGTAAGGGATAAGTTAAGCAGGAAGCTTGTCTTTTCCCGCCTCTTGAATGGCGTAGGCTTCCAAAGCTTTGAAAGTATCTGAATCCAGATGCTCTTTTGCCGGGCCTGTTTCAGCAGGTTCAAAATTACCTTCGTTCTCCCACCAGTTTTTTGCGTATTCACGCGCCTTTGATTTATCTACATCAAAGTAGCCGATGATAGAGTCCGATACGATCCAGGGCTTATCGATAGTGGCGTACTTATCGAAGATCATAGAACGCATTTGCGTACCCATGGCATCATTCTGAAAATGAGAAACGGTGTAAGACATGGTTTCTGGTTCAGTCATTATCATGTCCCAGTATTTTTTTGATTTTACTACCTGTGAGGTGGTGAGTAAGTAACCATATCCTTTTTCAAGAGGTTCTTTAGTGATGAGACATGATGCTTTAAATACTTTCTTCTTTTTTCCGAACAGGGTATCGAGAAATGCCATAGTAGTTTCAGGTTCTTATAAATATACTTACTTAGATACTCCCAAATGGGTAAATAGTTGCATCTATGTGCTGTTTTTTTGAGTGAAACGTGGATTTAGCGCCCTGAGCTGCGAATTCTTATTAAAATTTATTCATCTCCACCTGCTTCTTCCTTGCGCTTCTGCATTCTTTCATAATTCTCTAAAAAATCTACCAAACGATCGATAGGGGGTTTTTTGGCAATGATTTTTTTCTTTTCATCAAGGATGTACATGGTAGGAGTAGAGAATGCATCATACAATTTTTGATAGCTGCCCACTGTACTTCGGGGACCATTCACAGTGATCCATGGCATCTTCATCTCCTTAATGTAGTCTTTCATTTTCTGCATGGAGGTATCCGCGCTCACGGCATACACCTCCAGGTTGAACCGCTCTTTATTATTGTTGTAGAAGTCAACAAGTTTGGGAGTTTCTTCTCGGCAATGTCCGCAGTCGGGATCAAAGAAGAAGATGATGGTGTATTTCTTCTTAATGTCATACAATGATTTCAGCACGAGGTTCTGATCTTGCATGATGAGGTTCTTGGCCGTTTGGCCCACCAGACTTAAGCGCAGCTTATCCGCATGATCTTTTAAGTTTTTCTTAATAGCATCACTGATCCAGAAATCCATTTCTCCGGAAGCAAAATAAGTATCGTACAACCTTACATAGACCTCATCAAGTCCCATGATTTTTGGATTTTGATAAGCTAATACTGCGTTCCAAATCAGGTATTTGTAGGTCTCCTGATTGTTCTTCACCCTGGCCGCCAATTCGTTGATGGCATTCATTACAGAATCCGGATGAGGGACGATTAATTTTTCAAGGTATTCTGTCAGCTTTTCGGCATAGAAAGGTTTGGGTAAGCGGATGAGCGCATCATCTGCCAGATTGAAGTTGTCGAAAAAGTGTTGACGGTAGTATTTGTACTGAAAAGTGGAGTCGATGGTGCCGTCAGCCATTCTGGGCGGATCAGGAACTTCAACGGGTTTGGTGGCTTTTAACATTCTGGCGGTCATGGAGGTGGGGTATTTTTCCAGCAATCCACTCTGATACGCCATCACCTTTTCATTGATTGTTTGTAAAGAAGCTCTTGCGGTATTTTTCGCCTCTGCAGTGGCAGACTCATCATTCATTACCGAGAAGAAAGGAGTGGCTTCCTGATTTCTGGCCATGTTGAACATCATGTTCTCAAAAAATATTCTGTTATCCTCATCGCCAGTTACTTTCATGTTCTTGATATAGTCGGCTGTAGATGTCTCCATCTGAAATTGTTGATCATTGCCCACTACCATTTCAAAGATTCTTGTTTTGTTGAGTACCAGAAAATACACGCCCTGAGGGAGTTGTGTTGAGGATGCAAATTGAAATTCACCTGTAGCACTCACACGGGCTGTATCCTTGATATACGTGCTTTCACCATAATAATAGCCCAAATAGGTCGTTGTGTCCTTCAGTCCCTTTATTTTGAAGTCAATCTTGTATCCCCCTTGCGCCCATGAGGAAATGGACAATAAGACACCTGCTATTACTACAACTATACGCATGATTCAATTATTTGAGAGACAAATTTTACAAAATTCAATGGTCAATACAACGGCAATTAATAGGCCAAGTTATAAATTGGTGACCGAATTAAGTATTTTTTAACACGATACCTATTGTTTAGGATAAACGGCACTTTCAATTACTTTTGTGCGCACGTAATTCATGTCGCTTCAGATACAAAATCTTACTAAAGTTTATGGTCAACAGAAAGCTGTTGACTCCATTTCTTTTTCTGTAGAAGAAGGGGAGATAGTGGGATTCCTGGGCCCCAATGGAGCAGGAAAATCTACCACTATGAAAATTACGACAGGGTATTTGCCGCCTTCTTCAGGCAAGGTATCCGTTGGAGGTTTTGATGTGCAGGAACAACCGCTGCGTGTAAAGAAGATTATTGGTTATCTGCCTGAGCACAATCCGCTCTACCTCGATATGTACGTACATGAGTATCTTCGATTTGTGGGTGGATTGTTTGGCCTGGGTGGTGGAGCATTGAAGTCACGAGTAGAAGAGATAATTGCGTTGTGCGGACTTACGCGCGAACAGAATAAAAAACTCGAATCACTTTCGAAAGGATACCGGCAGCGCGCAGGTCTGGCGCAAGCATTATTGCACGATCCTGAAGTTTTGATTTTGGATGAACCTACATCTGGTTTGGATCCTAATCAGATTATTGAAGTAAGGAAAGTAATCAAAGAAGTGAGTCGCAATAAGACGGTGCTCTTCTCTTCGCATATAATGCAGGAAGTGCAGGCGTTGTGCGATCGTGTAATTGTGATCAATAAAGGAAAAATTGTCGCTGACGATCAATTGAGCAACTTACTTCAAAACAGAGGGGGAATCACACTGGTGGTAGAGTTCAAGGAAGAAGTAAATATTGAGGAATTAAATGCCATAAGTGGAGTGGCTGATGTTACTGCAATGACATCGTTCAAATGTAAGGTCCACTCGCACCCGGGCATGGATGTGCGTGGGGAGTTATTCAAATATGCATCTGCACAAAACAGATCGTTGATTGAATTAAAAGTCGAGGAACACTCCATGGAATCAATTTTTAAGGAACTTACATCTGAAGACAACGAGCAATGATTCAGATTTTCATCAAAGAGTTTAATGGGTTTCTTAATTCGCTGATCGCTTACATTGTTATTGGCGTATTCCTTACCGGCATTGGTATGCTCATGTGGGTTTTTCCTGAAACATCAGTGTTGGATTACGGCTACGCGGATATGGACACTCTTTTTTCTCTGGGTCCATACGTGTTTATTTTCTTAATACCTGCCATTACCATGCGCAGTTTTGCAGAGGAAAAGAAGATGGGTACCATGGAGTTGCTATTGACGAAGCCTCTGTCAGAATGGGATATCATCATTGGTAAATTTTTAGCGGGGTTTGTGTTGGTAATCGTGGCGGTGGCTCCTACACTGATCTATTATTATTCTGTTTACTTGCTGGGTGAACCTGCAGGAAACATTGATACTCCGGGTGTGATTGGTTCCTATATCGGGTTGATTTTATTGGGAGGAGTATTTTGTTCTATTGGAATATTTGCTTCGTCATTTACACCTAATCAAATCGTTTCCTTTGTTGCTGCTGCCTTTCTCTGCCTTATCTTTTATTCTGGATTCGATTTGTTTTCCTCATTAGTAGCGGAAGGATCGTGGGCATTACAAATCAAACAGTTAGGAATTTTGGATCACTATGATTCGATGAGCCGTGGATTGATTGATAGCCGTGACTTACTTTATTTCTTCTCCGTAACAGGGGTAATGTTGTTGTTGACCAAAACCGTTTTGAACAGCAGGCAATGGTGAACTGGAAAAGTAAAAAATTGGGAGATTTATTATGGCTTGCCAATGGGTTGGTGTTAGCGATCATAGTCAATATGGCTGCTTCTCACTTTTTTTTCAGACTTGATCTCACCGAAGAAAAGCGATACAGCATAAAAGAACCCACACAGACCTTGTTGGAAAATCTGGATGACGATGTATACATCGAAGTGTTTTTGGCAGGAGACTTGAATGCAGGGTTCAAACGCCTGCAACGTTCCATCGAGGAGTTGCTGGCTGAGTTTAGAATCACATCGGGAAACAGGGTTCACTATAACTTTACCAACCCTGAGACTGCCTTGAGTCAAAAGGCGCAAAGTGAATTTATGAATGATCTGGTGTCGAAAGGAATTTCGCCCATGAATGTGATTGATAATAAAGGAGGACAAAGAACCGAAAAGTTAGTGTTTCCTGGTGCTGTGGTTAGCTATGGTGGATTTGAGAAAGGAGTAATGCTTTTGAAGGGAAATCGTGCCAGTAGTTCTGAAGAGGTATTGAATCAATCCATTGAAGGACTAGAATACGAATTGGCCAACACCATTCAGCAGCTTGCCAATATCAGTCCCAAGCGGATTGGGTTATTGACTGGTCATGGTGAGTTGGATAGTCTGAAGATAGCCAGCTTTAATAACGCATTGCTCGATAAATATGGAGTTTTTAAAGTGGATCTGTCCAGAAAGAAAATCATTGAGAATTATGATTTGCTAATCATACCTAAGCCTACACGATCATTCAGTGAGTTGGATAAGCTGAAGCTAGATCAGTTTGTGATGCATGGAGGAAAACTTTTGGTGGTAATGGATAGGTTGGATGCCGTGATGGACAGTGCTTCGCGACAAGACTACTTTGCTTTTCCATATACACTGAATATGGAGGATATGCTCTTCAAATACGGTGTGCGTATCAATCCGGATCTTATTCAAGACCGGATAGCGGCAAGGTATCCTATCGTGACGGGCCAGGTGGGCAATCGTCCTCAGATGATGCAAATGGATTGGCCCTTCTTTCCATTGGTCAATCAGTATGCAGATCACCCGATTACCCGTAACCTTGATGCAACACTGCTTCGCTTTGCCAGCAGTATTGATACGGTAAAGGCAATTGGTGTTAAGAAAACTCCATTGTTGTTTACCTCACCTGCTTCGCGCAAAATGGGGACTCCCGTAAAGGTGAGTGTCAATGATTTGAGAAATAATGCCAATCCTGATCAATTTCAATCGGGTCCGATACCTGTGGGGTATTTGTTGGAGGGAGAGTTTACCTCCCTCTATAAAGATCGGTTTCTTCCCGATGGGAGTGAAGGGATTACGATGAAGGAAGAGAGCGTGCCTACAAAAATTATTGTGGTGGCAGACGGAGATGTAGCCAGAAACGATGTGAATTTGAGATCGGGTCAGCCTCAGCAATTGGGATTTGATCCTATATCGTCTTACACTTTTGCCAATGAAAATTTATTGATGAATATGGTGGCTTATCTGGTGGATGATGATGGACTTATCAGTACACGCAGTAAAGAAATTAAAATAAGACCTTTGAATAAAGCTAAGGTGGAGGAGGACAGGGCCTTTTGGCAAATGACCAATCTGGTTCTCCCTTTGGTAGTCCTCTTTGTGTTTGGGTTAATCAGGGCCTTTTTAAGAAAACGAAAATATTCAAGCCATTGAAGCAGGAGAAGAAAAATAAGGTATTGATGGCCAGCCTTGGTGGGTTGATAGTGCTTGCTGTTCTCCTCTTCTTTTATCAAGACAATCAGCAGGAGGTAGATAAAAGTATTTTTAAGGTAGAGGACCTGTCTCTGGTAGATCGGGTGGAGTTGTTATCAGCCAATAGTGAAGTGGCGCTCAGCTTTAGCGGATCGAAGTGGCTGGTGAATAAAAGCCAGGAGGCGGATGAACAGTTGATCACTGTTTTGTTCGCCACCTTGCAACAAGCAGAACCGAAAAGAATGGTCGCCAACAATCTGAAGGACTCTGTGTCTGCTTTATTAATCAAGAATGGCGTGAAGTTAAACCTGTATCAGGGAGATGCGCTGGTGAAGAGTTTTTATGCGGGAGGAAATGCGGCAAAGACGGAAGCTTATTTTCTGGATGAATCGGGTCCTTACATCATGACAATCCCCGGTTATCGGGTGTATGTTTCCGGAGTTTTTGAGGTAGAAGCTAATGGGTGGCGCGACAAAAGGATTTTTAATTTCAATTGGCGAAACTTCAAAAGGTTAACTGCTGAGTTTAGCCGACAGCCCGATCAAAACTTTACCATATCTGATCAGGGGGCAGGCTTTGACCTGGTGAATAGCCCACCATCAGATACCACCAGGCTCAATGACTATCTGGATGCGGTGTCGCTGTTGATGGCAAAAGAATATTTGACTTCCGGGAGTGTGCCTTTGTATGATAGCCTGCTCCAAACCTCACCGATTGCTACCATCAGTGTCTATGATCTGGGTGACAATGCTTTGACACTTGATCTCTTTCCACCCATTGAAGGTGATCCTGATGCACTGGGGAGGTTGAATGGTACAGATCCTGTCCTTTTTGGCAGAGGGCAAGTAATACCCATCTTAAAGACGCGCGATTATTTCAAAAAGTAAAGTGGCTTTGGTGCTCAATTTGGAGGGTTTAAAGTTCATTTCCAGAATTGGTTTTTCTTCCTAACTTTACCGCCATTACAACCAAAAACCACTGACTTAGATGAAGTTTATCGTCAATTCAAGCTACTTGCTAAAGCAGCTTTCTAATATTAATGGTGTTATCACTACCAACCCAGTTGTTCCGATCCTTGAGAACTTTCTTTTCGAAATAGAAAAAAATATACTCACCGTTACAGCATCCGATCTGCAAACTTCCATGATCACCGAGATTACAGTGGAATCAAAGGAAAAAGGAAGTATTGCTGTTCCTGCAAGGATATTACTTGACACCTTAAAGAACTTACCCGATCAGCCTGTAACCTTCTCTATTGATGAGTCGACTTACAGTATTGAGATCAGCTCTGATAACGGACGCTATAAATTAAGTGGTGAGAACGCCACCGATTTCCCTAAAGTACCTTCGGTATCCAATGACTTCTCAGCAGTTTTGTCATCTGATGTTTTAGCGAAAGCGGTGAACAACACCATCTTCGCTACGAGCAGTGATGAGTTGCGCCCAGCGATGACAGGCGTTTACGTTAATCTGGGAGAAAAGAACACCACTTTTGTGGCAACTGATGGGCATCGTTTGGTACGTTACCGCAGAACAGATATTAAATCGGATAGTGGCAATGCCATCATTATCCCACGCAAAGCTTTGAATTTGTTGAAAGCCACCTTGCCTACTGAGAATACGGAGGTGAGCATCGATTTTAACATGTCCAATGCATTTTTCAAGTTCGGCAGTATCAGAATGATTTGCCGCCTGATTGATGAGCGTTTCCCGGATTATGAGAACGTTATACCTTCTCAGAATCCAATCAAGATGACAATCAGCCGTACAGACTTGTTGAGCTCTTTGAAGCGTATTGCCATTTATGCCAACAAGACGACCCATCAGGTAAGGTTAAAAATTACAGGCAGCGAACTTCAGGTTTCTGCCGAGGATCTTGATTTCTCTAATGAGGCCAACGAAAGGCTTTCTTGCGAGCACGAAGGTGAGGATATCGAAATCGGATTCAACGCCAAGTTCATCATTGAGATGCTATCCAATTTGGATACAGATCAAATCAAATTGAATATGTCTGCCTCTAATAAGGCGGGGGTGATTCTTCCCATCGATAAGGATAAAAACGAAGATATTCTTATGCTGGTAATGCCTGTGATGCTCAATCAATACGTATAGGCGACTTAAAGAACTCATAAAAAAAGGCACTCATTGAGTGCCTTTTTTATTTTAAGGTTTTGATGCTTTATTTTAAATCATCAAAGTTAAAGGACGTCTCCAAAAACTTGGTGGTAAACTTACCCGACCTGAAAATTTGATTGTCCATCAATTTCAAATGGAAGGGGATTGTGGTTTTTACACCCTCAATCACAAACTCGCTTAACGCACGCTTCATTCTGGTGATGACTTCTTCCCTTGATTGACCGCTTACAATAAGCTTGGCAATCATCGAGTCGTAATTGGGAGGAATTGTATAGCCAGCGTACACATGGCTGTCTACACGCACCCCGTGCCCTCCAGGCATGTGGAGGTTTACAATTTTACCTGGAGATGGCCTGAATCCATTTGCCGGATCCTCGGCATTGATACGGCATTCCATTGCGAATAAGTTGGGGAAGTAGTTGGTTCCCGAAATAGGCACCCCTGCAGCCACTTTTATTTGCTCTTTGATCAGGTCGTAATCAGTTACTTCTTCGGTAATAGGGTGCTCTACCTGGATACGGGTATTCATTTCCATGAAGTAAAAATCCCCGTGCTTATCTACGAGAAATTCTATGGTTCCGGCTCCCTCATACTTTATCGCTTCTGCCCCTTTGATAGCGGCTGCACCCATTTTCTCACGCAGCTCTTGCGTCACCACAGGAGAGGGGGTTTCTTCTACCAACTTCTGATGCCTGCGCTGGATAGAGCAGTCACGCTCAGACAAATGGCATACTTTGCCGTATTGATCTCCAACAACCTGAATTTCAATATGTCTGGGTTCTTCTACGAATTTTTCGAGATAAAGCCCATCGTTGCCAAATGCAGCAGCTGATTCTCTTTTGGCATCGTCCCACGCTTTTTTGAATTCAGATTCATTGTTGATGATCCGCATTCCTTTTCCACCACCACCAGCCGTTGCTTTTACAATTACCGGATACTTTATTTTTTTGGCAATCTTGAGTCCTTCTTCAATGGTATCTACCAAGCCGTCAGATCCGGGGATGGTAGGAACGCCAGCCTTTTTCATGGTATCTTTGGCAGTCGCCTTGTCACCCATGAGGTTAATCATTTGTGGTGATGGGCCTATGAATTTGATACCATACTCATGGCATACTGAAGAGAACTCTTCATTCTCAGACAAAAAACCGTAGCCGGGATGGATGGCGTCAGCATTTGTTATTTCAGCTGCCGAAATGATTCTTGGAATGTTCAAATAAGAATCCTTACTGGGCGGGCCACCGATACAAACGGCTTCATCTGCAAAACGCACGTGCAGGCTCTCTCTGTCAGCGGTTGAATACACCGCTACTGTTCTTATGTCCATCTCCTTGCAAGTGCGTATTACGCGCAAGGCAATTTCACCACGATTTGCTATTAATATTTTTTTAAACACAATGCGTAATTTAGGTTGTCAATAAAAGAATCGGGATTAAGCAGTGCTTAATCGGGCTCTACCATAAAGAGCGTTTGCTCATATTCTACGGGAGTAGCATTTTCTGCTAAAACTTTTACAATTGTTCCTGACACCTCTGATTCAATCTCATTGAATAGCTTCATGGCCTCAATGATACATACGGTTTGTCCTTTTGTGATTTTATCTCCTACCGATACCAATGGAGGTGTATCAGGATTTGTGGAACGATAAAATGTTCCAATCATTGGGGATTTAATTTCTACCAAATTGCTTCCGCCTGAAGGCGCAGCTGCGGCAGCTGGTTGTGCGGCTGGAGTTGGTGTTGGAGCGGCTTGTGCCGGAGGTGCTGCTGCCACAGCAGGCGCAGCTACCATTTGAGGGGCAGATGATTTGAGCACCTTTTGGTCGGGCTCTCGCTTAACGTGAAGTTTTAATTCTTTGGTTTCAATATCCACTTCGTTCAACCCGGATTGGGCAATAAAGTCAATAAGATCTCTGATTTCTGCAGTTTTCATTTCTGAAGCGTTTTGGGCTGAATTCTTTTTAGGGGCTTGCTTGCGTGCCACTTTCACTGAAGTTTTTCTCGTCTTTGCCATAAGTTACTTTACTCGTTCTAAATACTCACCATTAGCCGTATTAATCTTCACATTATCGCCTGTGTTGATAAATAGGGGCACTCTTACTTCTGCTCCGGTTTCTACTGTTGCAGGCTTTAATGTACGGGTTGCGGTGTCCCCGGATAATCCAGGTTCTGTATAGGTTACATTAAGTACTACGTGGGGAGGTGGTTCTGCAATGATGGGTTCGGTTCCGTTTTCAAAAGCTATAATCAACGTCACAGCTTCCTTGAGGTATTTAAACGAATCGCCTAACAATGCTTTGTCCAGGTATATCTGTTCAAAAGTTTGATTATCCATACATACCAAACTATCACCTTCCTCATAGAGGTATTGATATTCTTTTGTTTCTACTCTCAGAAGATCCACAGAATCACCGGGGCGAAATCTGTTCTCCACTATTTTACCAGATCTAATGTTTCTCATTTTTACCTGATAAAATGCGCGCAGGTTTCCAGGTGTGCGGTGTTGGAGCTCCTCCACTTTTACCACTTCACCATTGTATCGAATGAAATTACCTTTACTTAAATCAGAAACAGTTGCCATAAAAATTCAGCCTATAATTTACAAATGATAAAATTAATAACAAGTTGGATTAGTTGGTGTCGTAGGACCACTTTACATAGATGGAGCCCCACGTGAAACCGCCACCAAATGCAGCAATGATGATATTATCTCCTTTTTTCAATTGCTTCTCATAATCCCAAAGAAGAAGGGGGATGGTTCCACCGGTGGTGTTACCATATCGTTCGATGTTCATCATTACGGTTTCATCAGAGATGCCCATGCGTGATGCAGTCGCGTCAATAATTCTTTTGTTTGCCTGATGAGGAGCCAACCAGTTTACATCTTCTGCTTTCAGATTATTTCGCTCCATCATTTTTGCAGCGATGTCGGCCATGTTGGTAACGGCAAACTTAAACACTGCTGATCCTTCCTGATAAACATAATGCTCTCTGGCATCTATAGATTCGTGTGTTGCTGGTTTACGACTACCACCTGCTTTTATGTGAAGATATTGCGCACCCGATCCATCACTCTTGTGAATAGAATCTATTACGCCCGTTTCATCCGTTGATGGCTCAAGCAATACACAACCAGCGCCATCACCAAAGATGATACAGGTGGTGCGATCAGTATAATCCAGAATGGACGACATCTTATCTCCACCGATAACGATTACTTTTTTGTGCATGCCTGCTTCAATATACTTGGCACCTGTAGTCAGGGCATAGATAAACCCAGAACAGGCTGCGCTTACGTCAAAGCTAAATGCATTGGTAGCACCCACCTCAGTTGCCACCAAATTGGCAGCAGCCGGAAACGGCATATCAGGAGTAATGGTAGCAAAAATGATAAGGTCAATTTCCTTGGGGTCGGTATTGGTTTTGGCAAGCACCTCCTTTACCGCCTGGGCACCCATATAGGATACGCCAAGGTTGTCACCTTTTAATATTCTGCGCTCTTTTATACCAGTTCGGGAGGTAATCCATTCATCGCTGGTGTCAACCATGGTTTCCAGCTCTTTGTTGGTAAGAATATACTCAGGTACATATCCTCCTACTCCTGTAATCGCTGCTTTGATATTACTCATTGGTTTTTTGGTTGTGGTATTGACCTTTCTCGTTAAAAAACAAATGCCCGGTTGTATTAACCGAGCATTTCGTTCAATTCATTTTTTCTAATCCTTTTCTGTTGTAAACAACGGAAAGGTCAGATGTAACCTTTTGGGATTAATGAGATTCATGACTTAAGCCAAAACCTCTTTCTCCATTACTACATTGCCTTTGTAGTAAAGTTTGCCTTCCAGCCAGAAAGCGCGGTGGGGCAAATGATGCTCACCTGTTGTAGGGCAAACAGTAAACTGCTTGGGTTCAGCTTTGTAGTGTGTTCTTCTTTTATCTCTTCTCGTTCTCGAGATTTTTCGTTTTGGATGTGCCATGCCTAAATTGTTTTTACTTTAATTTTTTTAACTTTTCCCATATTGGGTCTACCTCATCACCTTCATGTTTTTCATCGGGTGTTGAACGATAAACCATTTTTCCTTCCTCACTTTCATCTTCTTCATCTTTGAATCTGGGATGTAACTTCTTCATGGGTATCGACAAACCAATGAATTCATATACATATTGCCCCAAATCAAGGCTTACGCGATCTCTGCTGATCAAAATGATCTCATCCGTCAGTTCTTTATCCTCTTCTCCATATTTGAATAGGATTCTTTCCTCCAATTGAATTGGGAAATCGAATACATCAAGACTTCGATCGCAGGTGAGTTTTACGCTGCCTTCAATTTTAAAATCAGCTTCAATGAACGTTTCGTGCTTATCCAACACGACTTCTACGCTGAATTGACCACCAGGGAGATAACCTTGTCCATAATGCTGCAAAAACTCGTCACCCAGCTCAAAACTGAAATGGTGGACCTTTGTTTCAAGGCCAATGATGTTAATGCTAAGCGGTTTCACCCTTTAGGGTCTTAAAATTAGCGGGCAAATTTATGACGTTTTATGGGATTTTCACCCTTTGAAATTGATTTTCTTGTGGTTGCCATGGGCAATTCACCTTGTATCTTGGGCAGATTATACATATTCAGCAAAAATGCGGGTTTTTAGCTCCTCTTTGGCCAAATTCCCTCTCTCTGTCACCATAAAATCTACCACGCCTTTTTTAAAGCCAAGCTTGATGGCTATTCCTCTGCAAAATATAAGCTCACTTTCGAAAAGCTTTTGATCAGCAAAGATCAATTCAATGCATCCGGACAAGTACTGGAATTTTTGATCTTCAGATAAGGCCCCGAGTGAGCCAATGGGCTCTGGGTTTCTGATCAGATCGGTTACGGTATCCTCCGGAAAATTGCGGTCTTTGGCGATTTTATAGATCATTTCACGCTCAATTTTGGCAAAATGCTTATCGGCCTCAGCCAATTGAACGAGTATATTAAGTTGCTTTTTGGTTACAATGTCCATTGTCTTGCTTTACCTCAAATCTACTAATTAACGGTGGCTATCGGAACCCACTCTCTATGCCACATCTTACATGAGTCGTCTTTTATTCTTTTTCCGCTAATTGTGCAGCTCTGTGCTTTGCAATGTCTGCAGCAAGGTAAATGGCCTGTCGCATGGAACTTTCGTCAGCGAGGTTCTTACCGGCTATGTTGTAAGCTGTGCCATGGTCCGGAGAGGTTCTTATCACCGGAAGGCCAGCCGTAAAGTTTACCCCGGTTTCAAAAGCAAAAGATTTGAAGGGGATAAGTCCCTGATCGTGGTACATAGCGATGATTCCATCATACTTTTTGTGCTGTCCAGCCGCAAAAAAGCCATCGGCAGGAAACGGCCCGAAAATCAGCTTTCCTTTGTTTTTTAAATCGATAATTACAGGCTTGATAGTTTCATTTTCTTCAGTTCCTATCAGTCCTTCATCCCCTGCATGCGGGTTGAGGCCAAGTACAGCTATCTTGGGCTTACTGATGTTAAAGTCATTTTTAAGCGAAAGTTCCAGTAACCTGATTTTCAGCTCTACTCTTTCTTTACTAATCAAGCTGGGTACATCTTTTAAGGGCACATGCTCTGTTACCAGGCCCACGCGTAAATCCTGCCCCGTCATTAGCATCAGACTTTCAGTAGCCTTGAATTCCTGAGTGAGGTATTCCGTGTGACCGGTGAACGGGAATGCATCACCATGCATTGTGCTTTTATCAATGGGACCAGTTACAAATGCATCAATTACACCTTCCTTCACTTCTTCTACTGCCTTTTGTAAAGAGAGGAGGGCCCCTCTTGCAGATTCTGATGAGGGTTTTCCGGGATTAATCTCTATTACCTCATCCCAGCAGCTGACTACATTAATTGATTTAGGAAAAAACTGCCCCGTAGTCCTTACCTGGCTGTAGTTAAACTCCTCCAAATTCATCTGTTTTCTATAAAAAGACAAAACTCTTGTGGATCCGTAGATTACGGGGGTAATCATTTGAAGCAGACGATTGTCTGCCAATGCTTTTATCACGACTTCCGGTCCAATACCATTGAGGTCTCCCAGTGTTATTCCAATTTTAGGTTTCTCCTGATGCTTGCTCATCTCTTTTAGAATTGAAGTATATCCGCAATTTAACCGTAATTATGCAATAGAAGTTTTTCTGTTGTATAATTTGCGCCATGAAGTCAATGAAGATTGTATTCTTAATGGGGAAGTTAAATTTCAGCAGTCTTTTTTAAACGATGGTAAGACCAAAAAAATCTCTTGGACAACATTTCCTGAAAGATCAGAACATTGCCATGCAAATTGTTGAGGCATTGCAGGTTGATGATAAAAAACCTGTTGTGGAGATAGGGCCGGGTACGGGTGTGCTTACACAGTACTTGATGAAAAAGGACATTGATCTCAAGTTGGCGGAGATTGACAGAGACTCGGTAGCCTACCTCAAAAAGCATTTTCCGAACCTTAAGGATAACCTCATAGAAGGAGATGTGCTGAAAATGGATTGGAATGATTTTGCGGATGGGTCTTTTCATGTGATTGGAAATTTTCCCTACAATATTTCTTCCCAGATTTTTTTCAAAGTATTGGAACACCGTGATAAAGTAGATCAGGTGGTGGGGATGTTACAAAAAGAAGTAGCAGAGCGAATTGCATCTGATAAAGGGAATAAAGTATACGGTATACTTAGCGTGCTCTTACAGGCTTATTATGATATAGAACTTTTGTTCAAGGTGCCACCGGATGTTTTTTATCCTCCCCCCAAAGTGATGTCGGCTGTTATTCGCTTAAAAAGGAATAATGTTGAGCGCCTGGATTGTGATGAAAAAAAATTCAAAGCGGTGGTGAAGCAAGGGTTCCAAAATAGGCGTAAAACATTGCGCAACGCACTGAAAAGCCTAAATTTGCCAGCCTCTATTACATCAATGAAACTGCTTGATTTGAGGGCAGAACAATTGTCGGTTGCCGATTTTGTTTTTTTAACACAACAAATAGAAAAGTCGGATGGTTGAATCCGTTGCATTTGGTCTTACGAAGGAATTTCGTGATCGTTTTCAGCAAGCGCTGGACGAGCGGGACAATACCTTTATTCAGCAAAATCTGGAAGGAGTAAATGCGGCTGATATCACCGCCTTGCTTTATGAATTCAACAGCGAAGAGTCAAAGTATGTACTCGATCTGCTCGATGTTGAAATAAGAGCGGAGATAATCACTGATCTGGACAGTGATGCGCGTGTTGCATTTTTAAAAACCTATCAGCCTGAGGAATTAATAAAAATTATAGATCATCTTGATTCGGATGATGCGGCTGATATACTCAATGAACTACCGATAAAAGTGCGGGAGGAGGTGCTGGCCGGATTGGATCAGGTGCTGCGTTCTCAGGTAATTGATTTGCTGCGCTATGATGAAAACGTGGCGGGAGGACTAATGGCGAAAGAATTGATTACAGCCCGCGTTAACTGGACTGTCGTTCAGTGTATTGAAGAGATTCGCAAACAGGTTGAAAATGTATCCAAGTTTTATGCGGTATACGTAGTTGATGATCATAACAAGCTATTGGGCCGGGTACCCCTTCAAAAATTGATACTAACAGACTCCAGTACTTTGGTCAAAGATATTTATGATCCGGAGTTGATTTCAGTGGAAACCCATCTGGAGGACACAGAGGTTGCGAGTGTTATGCGCAAGTATGACCTTGAAACGGTGCCTGTTGTAAATGTGTATGGCCAGCTTGTAGGTAGGATTACTATTGATGATGTGGTTGATGTAATTACCGAGCAGGCAGAGGAGGAGCGGCAATTGATGTCGGGTATCAGCGAGGATGTTGAAGAGGACGACAGTATTTGGAGACTTACGCGTGCGCGCTTGCCTTGGTTGATCATTGGTATCGTAGGTGGTTTAATCAGTGTACAGTTCATAGGAATTTTTGAAGGAGATTTGATGCGCATAACTGCCATTGCCTTTTTTATCCCTCTTATTCAGGCTACCGGTGGTAATGTAGGTATTCAGTCTTCTTCCATTGTGGTGCAAAGTTTGGCCAATCCCGGATTTGTCGAAGAGGCACTCTGGGGAAGATTGGTAAAGGTATTCGTGGTAGCGATTTTAAACGGTTTACTCCTGGCCTTGATTGTTCTGGCAGCCAACATGTTGTTAGGGGGTGAAAACCATAGGCTTTTTGTTGTGGTTTCCATTGCCCTTTTTGCCGTGGTATTGGCGGCATCCCTTATTGGTACCGTTACTCCGTTGGTTTTGAATAAGTTTGGTTTCAACCCAGCTCTTGCCTCAGGACCATTTATTACCACCATCAACGACTTGTTGGGGTTAGGTATCTACTTCCTTACCATCCATTTGATTCTTTAATGCGATTTTTTGGCTGTTGCAAGGGGCATTCTATTCTTTCCCTCATGTAATATTGTTGATGAAATTGAATAGTGCCCTCGAGCGAATTAATCTATTTTTGCCTTTGGAAGCCTGATTAAATGGACTTGTAAGGATGACGCTAGGTGAAAAAATAGTAAAGAGGTCGCTGGAGTTTTATAATAACGTAGTTGAAAAACCTCTTCTTACATCGGCAATAGTATTGCTTCTGATTACGGTAATTGTTTTATCGTTTAGCCTCAAATACTATATCTACGACTTTAATGCGTTTTGGCCGCAAATTTTAGCAGAAGCGCATGGTATGATTTTCGACATTGCCATCATCGGTATTCTCTTGTTCTGGTTAAATCAAAATGGTGAAACCCGACAGCGTATCAGAACCTATAAAGATGAGATTGATGATTTTCGTCTTTGGGAATCGGATGAGGCGGCCTTCCGTACAGTCGGTAATCTGAAGAGGTTAAACCGTCATGGTATTTGCGAAATTAATTTGGTGAATTGCTACCTCGCTCGCACCAACTTAAACTATGTGAACTTAAAGGGATCCAACCTCAATTCTGCTAATATTTCAAACTCCTCATTGATTGAATCGAACCTGGAGAATACGAGATTGAATCAGACCAATCTTGAAAATACCAATTTAAATCAGGTGAATTTGAGAGGAGCTTATGCCAGCGGGTCGAATTTTAATGATGCATTTTTAATCAAGGCGCAGTTAGAGGGGGCGTTTCTCATCAAAACGAGTTTTAGAAATGCTTTTTTGATGGAGGCTAACCTACAAAATAGCTATCTTATGGGGGCTGATTTTGAGAATGCCAGTTTATACAAGGCCGACTTGCGCGGGGTAAAAGGCTTAACCATTGATCAGCTTTCCAAGGCTAAAACATTGTACCTGGCCAAGTTTGATGATGCCTTTTTTGATGAAATTAAAATGAATATCCCTGAATTGGTGGGCGGCTGATCAGGTTAATCTGAACATTTGATTTAGTCGGATAATCAGTTACTTTTGTATATAAGATACGACAACGGTTTCCGCCATGAAGCCGTTGTTTCTTTTTTCAAAGACATCCCAAGAAGCAGACAAGTAAAACGAGTGATTATGAGTGCAAAGATTTCTTACTATACTAAGGAAGGACTGGAGAAGTTAAAAAATGACTTGAACCATTTGAAAACAAAAGGCAGGGCTGATATTGCACGACAAATCGCAGAAGCAAGAGATAAAGGTGATTTGAGTGAAAATGCAGAGTATGATGCTGCCAAAGATGCACAAGGTCATTTGGAAGCGCGCATTGCAAAACTGGAAGAGTCTTTGGGCAACGCCCGTGAAATAGATGAAAGTCAATTAGACACTTCGGTTGTTTCTATTCTGTCGAAAGTAACGATAAAGAACAAAAAGAATGGTGCGTCTTTTACTTACACCCTTGTGTCTGAGGAAGAAGCAGATTTAAAACAATCCAAAATTTCTACGCAGTCTCCAATTGGACAAGGACTGTTAGGGAAGGAAAAGGGTGATACAGCAAAGATTAAAACTCCAGCTGGTGAAATAGAATTTGAGATTGTTAAAATAGAAATCTAGTCGATTACAGAATGGCCAGTCTTTTTACAAAAATCATTAACCGGGAAATACCGGGGCACATCGTAGCGGAAGACGATCAGTTTATCGCTTTTCTGGATATCATGCCCCTGGTGAGTGGCCATACCCTGGTGGTGCCTAAAAAAGAAGTAGACTATATTTTTGATCATGATAATGCCACGCTGGAGGCCATGATGGTATTTGCAAAGAAAGTAGCCGTTGCGATAAAGAAACAGGTTCCATGTAAAAGGGTGGGTATTGCCGTGATTGGCCTTGAGGTACCCCACACGCACATGCACCTGGTGCCCATGAATACCATGGATGATATTAATTTTACAAGACCTAAGCTAAAGCCTACGGCTGAAGAGTTGGCAGCTACAGCAAAAAGAATTCAGGAAGGCTTTGCCAACTAATCCGTTTCATTTTGAGATCAATCGCCCCACTTTGTTGCTGGATAAGCAAAAGTGTATTCAAAATATAGATCGGTACCTATCCAAAGGTAAAAAGAGCAATGTTAAAATACGGCCTCATTTTAAGACCCATCAGTCGCATGAGGTAGGAAGGTGGTTCAGAGCGCGTGGTGTTACCAGCTGCACGGTATCATCGCTTACCATGGCGCAGTATTTTTCTGAGGATGGATGGGATGACATCACGGTGGCATTTCCACTCAATCATCTGGAAGCAGACTTGATCAATTCACTTGCATCGAAAATTAAACTCAATCTTCTGGTTTCTGTGGATGGGGTGTTACCTCAACTTGTAGAGCAATTGAAATACAACGTGGGCATCTTTATTGAAATCGATACAGGTTATCACCGTACCGGAATAGATCCCCTGAGCAGTGCAGTTGAAAATGTAATGAGTGAAATTGACGCATCACCTTTGCTTGAGCTGGAGGGATTCTTGAGTCATGCAGGACATACCTACAAGTGCAGATCTAAAGCTGCCGTTGAGAATATTTACCTTGAAGAGAGCCGGATGCTAAATGAACTGACAGGTAAGTACAAATCGAAGTACCCTGATATAAAACTTTCAGTGGGGGACACTCCATCAGCAAGTATATTGGATGATTTCTCTGAAGTAGATGAATTGAGAGCAGGGAATCTGGTGTTTTATGATCTTACTCAGGCAAAAATTGGTTCTTGTAGTTTGGATCAGATCGCCATTGCTATCGCTTGTCCTGTAGTAGCAACTTACCCTGATCGGAATGAAATCATAATCTATGGGGGTGGGGTTCATTTCTCAAAAGATTTTATAAAAAAGGAAGACGCTACAATAAGCTACGGTTCTGTAGTCACTTTAAACGACAAAGGGTGGGAATTACCACCCACCGAAATGTACGTGAAGGCATTGTCGCAGGAGCACGGTACCGTTCATGCCACTAAGGAAACAATACAAAAAATAAAACCAGGGGATGTATTAGGGGTGCTTCCTGTTCATTCTTGTTTAATGGCTGATGCCATGGGCAACTATGTAACGGTGGAAGGCGAGCGAATTACCAGACTGTCTAGTCCTGTATAAAATCAATATCCACGTCTAAAGGATATCGCATGAGATGACTCAATGCCTCCTGCACGGTCATTCCCTCAAAAAGCACTTTATACAAGCGATCAGTAATAGGAGCCCTTACTTTATAATAGTCTGCACATTTTTTTACAATACGGATGGTGTTCACCCCTTCTGCAACTTCGTGCAGGCCGCCAAGAATTTGAGAAAGGGTTTCACCCTTTGCCAGTCTGTAACCCACTGTGAAGTTTCTACTCATGGGACTGTTGCAGGTGGTGACAAGGTCTCCGATACCTGCAAGCCCAAGAAAAGCTTTTGTATTTCCGCCAAGGGCTCTTCCGAGATAAATCATTTCTACGGCTCCCCGGCTGATGAGCAGACCTTTTGCGTTTTCGCCATACCCGAGTCCGCTCAGTGCTCCTGAAGCAATGGCAATAATATTTTTTAGCACGCCTGCCATCTCAACACCAGTCAGGTCGTTGTTGCCATAGACCTGGAAGCGATCGTTTCTCAATAATTTTTTACCTGTTTGGATTACCTCCTGAAAGGGGCTGGCAATAACAGTAGCACTGGGCTGGCGTTGTGCCAATTCTTTGGAAAGATTGGGGCCTGCCAGGCAGCCTACACGCACGACCACACTTTCTTCCTTAATGACCTCACTCATTGTTTTCACATGATCGCGCGAGAGCACTTTCATGGTCTCAAGAGTTTGCCCTTCAGGCAGTTTTATATCGAAACCCTTTGTGCCATGGATCATGATGTGATAAGGATGGAGATAGGGAGAGAGATTCTTCATCATCGCTCGAAAGTGTGCAGCAGGTACGATAGGAAACAACACATCACATTCCCTGGCAAGGTATGCCATATCATTGGTGGCGGTAACTTGCTCATTAAAAGTATGGCCTCTGTTTTCCTTATGTTCCTGAATGTGATTGACCACATTTAAGTCACGTGCGTAAAGCAGTACCTTGGTTTGCGAGGACAAGATGTTGGCAATGGCCGAGCCGAAATTACCTGCGCCTATTACACCAACAGGCTTATCAGATAAATTTCTCAAGGTCATAACCTGTCATGCGATTGTGGTAATAATACAATACCGTAAGATCGTGGGTAATGATATTTCCTTTTTTATTTTTAAGTAAAGGGCGTTTAAGATGAAATGTACCTACGTTGTCCAGCCCATGCTTAATGACCACGTCTGCTTTGCCTTTAAAGTGAGTGGCATAATTGATTTTATCCTCATCCTTAAGCCTGTACACTTCCTTTCTTACCCGCTTGAAAGTTTCCTTAAACTCGTCATACTCTATCTCCAAATCTTCTTCAGGGAGCCTGAGTATGCTGAATAAATCCAGTTTAGGAAATCTCTTCATCCACATTTCAAACGCGACAAAGGCAACCAGGTGACTGGCGAAAGCCCTGTTGATGCGATGGTATTCCTTAACGATTTTATTTCCGAGCATCCGGGTGTATTCGTCCTCACGTTGAAGGTCCACACCCACCTTTCCATTGGAAACGAAATAATCTCTGGTATCTATAATTCTTCCTTGCGCATCAAGGCTATTGCCATCGCTATCCACATAATTACCCAGCACATCCAATCCCGGGCCAATGGACACCGAAATATTTGATCCCTTGGTAAAAAACTTGAACAGAAACTTGAGCAATTGCATGCTGCCATAGTTGTCTTGCTCAGGGAAATACCTGTCTTGCCCTTTTACATGAAGGTAATCGTCAACCAGATCCGGGGCCTCCAAAACGAAGTGATAATTGAGAGTAACCGGAACGATAAAAATCTTTCTTACTTCTTCACCCGGTTCGGGATTGTTGAGGTAAAGGTTTCGCTGTGCCTCCACGGATGTACTTAATAACCCAAGGCGCAATCTGGCTTCGATAGCTCCGGAGCGTGATCTTGTACCTCCGGGAAAGAATAGGCTATGGGCTCCCTTTTGCAGGGCAATGTTGGAATACATTTTTAGTGTTTCAAGGTAGGGCAGGTTCTTCTTTCTTCTGTCCACCTTATAAGCCCCCAGGCTATTCATAAAGTAAGCAATGATCTTGATGTTAAACAGGTTGAGACCGGCTCCATAGAGAAAGGCAGGTAGACCCAGGGAGTGAATGACCCAACCAATTAAAACAGAATCAAGGTTACTGAAATGAGTAGGAACCATTACTACTGTCCCCTTTTTCGCCAGTTTACGAATCATTTTTGCCTTGCCAACGATATGGATTTTATCGCGCAGGGCGTATTTGCTTCTGAAGATGGCTCCAAACTTTTTTACCCGGGCACCATTTAATAACCTTCTAAACCCAAATTTGATTACGGCTCTGGCAACCTTATACGAACTTGGTTTGAAAGAACCGGCAATTTCATTGGCATACCGGTAGGTGATTTTTTTTAAGATTTCCTCCTCCCTGTTGGGTGTTTCGTTTTCTGCTTTGCTGCTTAATTCAACAAGGTCTTTTTTGATGTCGGCCCAAAAAGCATTTTCGTCAGGAGGGTCAACACGCCACCGGTTTCGTTTCATCCGGTTTTGCTCACGATATACGGTAGCTTCCAGCTCATCAATGAGTTGCTTGCGTGTAGGGCGTAACTCTTTAATCCGGATTATGGATTTTTCAGTCACCTCTTCTAAAAATTCCTTTCGGTTTTTACTGAGCTGGTAAACAGGCCAGTTGGGTATCCCGTCAAGGATTGGTTCGTATCCTATATTTTTGTTCTTCTTTTCAACAATCTCCATCAACTATCAGGACAGGTGAACCCCAAAGATAATCCAGATTGGGGATTAGACTAAAATGGGGTGAAATTTAAAGTCGATAAATGTCCGAAATACAGACATTTAGCATATTTTACTTTAACTAGATTCTTTCGAGGGCTTGACCCAGTGAGCGGGCCATATCCTCAAAGCGGGCCATACTTTGGGCAATAAATTCTTCATTCACTATTTTCTTCAATTCATCTTCAGAGGCCAGGTCATACTCTTGAATTTTAAATGTTTGTTCAAAGGGGCCAGCTTCCAATTTGATAAGATACCGGTTGTTCCAGTGAAAAAAGGTGATGTTGCATTGATCATGGACCAGGTTTCCAATTACTCGCATAGTAAAATATATTTTAACAAGTTTTGATTCGTGTTATCAGGTTATGTCTACAATCCATTGGCAGCTGTGAAGTGAAGTAGGCCAACGGTAGGTTATCACTCAAAAAAAATATTGGTTCTAATTATAAAGAAATGTCTCCATTATGCGTTCTATGGGGGACAAGTTGCGGTATTTTGCGATTGGTGTAACCTATTCTCCCGCATTATTGTTGTAAATTTAATGCGATTTTGACTTAATGAGCGCAACGAGCAAAAATTCTCTTTTATTCATCTTCTTCTTCGTGATGGGTACTTTGTTTTTGTCCACAACGGCAAAGGCGACTCACTTGCGCGCGGGAGAAATTACCGTTCAGCGTCTGAGTTGCACGGGGCTTACCTTTCGCATTACCATCACCGTATATACCAATACAGGATCTGACATAAAATTTGGAGAAGGTTTGTTGGATTTTGGCGATGGCAGCGACCCTCACACAACCCCCATTGTTGAGAATACATTGAGGCCAGATCTGGGACCAGAAGTGGCAACCGTATCGTATTCAATAGATCACACTTTTGGAGGGCCAGGTAAATACGTAATTAGTTATCTGGAGCCCAATCGCAATGCAGGTATTCTGAATATGATTAATTCGGTAGAGACCAGATTCTACCTAGAAACCGTTATTAATATTGATCCATTTTTGGGGTGCAGTAATTCCCCACTTTTACTTGTGCCCCCTATTGACAAAGCTTGTACCGGAGCGGCATGGTTTCATAATCCCGGTGCTTACGATCCGGATGGAGACAGTGTGTCGTTTGAGTTTGCCATTCCGAAAAGAGAACAAGGACAATTTGTAAACGGATATCGCGACCCAAATGCACAGGAATTTTACAGCCTTACAGGAATCGATTATAATACCGCCAATGAAGACCAAACCGGACCTCCTACATTTACCATAGATGCGCAAACAGGAACCATCGTTTGGGATTCTCCGGGTGCCCCCGGGGAGTACAATATTGCATTTCTGATTAAGGAATGGCGAAAGATACAGGGAGCCTGGGTGCTTTTGGGTTACGTTACCCGGGACATGCAGATCATTGTAGAGGATTGTGATAACCAACGCCCGGAGTTAGAGGTGCCACCTGACCTTTGCGTAGAGGCAGGAACGGTAATCAATGAAGAAATTTTGGGCTTTGACCCGGATTTGGACAGCGTGAAGATTGAAGCGTTTTCACAATTGTTTGGGATTGCACCATCTCCGGCTACTTACACTCCCAACCCGCCTAAATTCCAGTCCACTTCAGGCCCTGGCCAGGCCAAGTTGACGTTCAATTGGGAAACCCAATGTGAACACATCAAGGACCAACCGTACCAGGTGGTATTTAAAATTTCGGATAAGAACATTCCAAGTCTTGTTTCATTCCAAACATGGAATATTACTGTGGTAGGTCCCGCGCCCGTGTGGGTGGATGCTCAGGTAGATCTGGGCAATCGGGCTACAGATTTGTCGTGGGAATCGTATGCCTGTACCAATGCTGAAAAAATTCAGATATGGAGAAGGGTGGATCAGTTTGCCTTTACACCCCCTGAGTGTGTTACCGGAATGCCAGATTTTCTTGGTTATACCAAAATTGCAGAGGTAGATGCTTCAACAACAACTTACCGGGATAGCAATGGTGGAAAAGGACTGGCTCCGGGAGCGGCCTATTGTTATCGGTTGGTGGCTACATTTCCATTCCCGGGAGGAGGGGAGAGTTATGTTTCGGATGAAATTTGTATTCCACCTATTTTGGCAGATGCACCAGTGATTACCAATGTTACGGTAGACAGAACTTCAACTACCGATGGAGAAATTACTGTAAAGTGGAGGTCTCCTTTTGATGTGGACAAAGTACAATTTCCACCGCCTTATACTTATGAGGTATTACGGGCACAAGGTTTTTCCAGTGCATTGCAAATTGTGAAACCGCACCCTGGAAGGTTAAGTGATTCTACCTATGTAGATACTCAACTGAATACGGAGGAAGTAGTTTATAACTATCGAATTATCGCCTTCGATGCGAATAACACCAGAGTGGATACTTCCGCAACGGCTTCATCTGTGAGGCTGGAAGCAGGTTCAGAATTTGAGCAAATATCTCTTGCTTGGGCAGCTGATGTTCCGTGGAGTATTCAAACGCAAGACTACCCTATGCATTTGATTTATCGTGGCCCTGCGGGCGCTACAGA
This sequence comes from Cyclobacteriaceae bacterium, assembly GCA_039971015.1. Taxonomy (GTDB): domain Bacteria; phylum Bacteroidota; class Bacteroidia; order Cytophagales; family Cyclobacteriaceae; genus ELB16-189. Next base: position 104,036 of record JBDVKV010000004.1, on the reverse strand, counting down.
GAGTCAATTGGTATTGATTGATAGCGTGAATGTGAATGAAAAGCAATTTAGCTACGTAGATGCTGGGCAGTTCAACGGTGTTCCACTTGACAACACCCAGGTGTATTGTTACAGGGTGCTAACGAGGGGATCGTATGGTAACCCTGAAATTGATGAGCCACTTTTAAATTTCTCTCAGATTATTTGTGCGCAGCCTAATGACGATGAAGCTCCTTGTACACCCGAATTATCAATAATAGCACGGAACTGCGATGAGTTTTTTACCAGTAATTCTTGCGAACCACAAACATTCTCCAATACCCTGCAATGGCGAAGACCTGAGGATGCGGCCTGTCGTGCGGATATAAAGAGCTATAACATTTACATCGCCAATAAGGTAGGAGATCCGTTCGAACTTTATGTCACCAATGTAAGAGACACCTTCTTCATTGATACCAACTTGCCGTCTTTTGCCCGCTGTTACAAAATTTCTGCGGTGGATCGGTCGGGCAACGAAAGTGAATTGAGTGAAGAGTTTTGTTTTGACAATTGCCCTTATTACGAATTGCCCAATGTTTTTTCACCGAATGGGGATTGCTACAATTCCACTTTTAAGGCATTTGATAGTGTGATACTGGACGAAAACTCTTTTGATCCTTGTGGCTCAAAGAGAGATATCGTTGACATCAGAAGCAAATGTGCTCGATTTGTTGAGCGGGTTAGCTTTACTGTGTTTGATCGCTGGGGAAAGGAGTTGTATACCTATACATCAGGCGGAGAGCGTACCATTTATATCAACTGGGATGGAAAAGACAATTCGGGTGCAGAAGTACCAGGTGGGGTTTATTTTTACTCAGCCGATGTGGTTTTTGATGTGGTCGATCCATCACAAAAAAGCAAAACCTACAAGGGATGGGTACACCTGATACGGTAGTCAATGCTGTCGTATTGTTTGATGGCGTCTGTAACCTCTGCAACGGATCGGTGCAATTCATCATCAAAAGAGATAAAGCCAATCAGTTTCATTTTGCGGCACTCCAATCTGAATTTGGACAAGCCCAGTTGCTCCAGTTGGGAATACCTGCTAATGCACTTCAGAGTATTGTTCTTGTAAAAGGAGATCAGTTTTATCAACGCAGCAACGCAGTGCTTGAAATCGCCTGGATGTTGGGTGGGCTTTGGTCGCTGTTTTATTTTTTTAAAATTATTCCGCGATTTATTCGTGATTGGATTTACAATGGTATTGCCAACAACCGATACCGATGGTTTGGCAGACAAGATCAATGTATGATTCCAACACCTGCGCTCAAAGCACGCTTTCTGAATTAAGCTCTGATTTCTTAATTTTGAAATTATTTTTACCTTGACGATGGTTGTTAATTACCAGCAACCAGAATCCAGTTTACCAGAATCCAGTTTACCAGAACCCAGTTTAACTATGAACGCATATATATTTCCAGGACAGGGCGCACAATTTGTGGGTATGGGTAAAGACCTGTACGAGAATCCATCCGTCAAAAGTATTTTTGATGACGCCAACAAAATTCTTGGATTCAACATTACCGATATTATGTTTGGTGGTACTGCAGATGAATTGAAGCAGACCAAAGTAACCCAGCCAGCAGTTTTTATTCACTCTGTAGCGGTAGTAAAGGCTTCTCAGGAGTTTAAGCCTGATATGGTGGCCGGTCACTCTTTGGGAGAATTCTCGGCCCTTGTAGCCAATCAAACGCTTTCTTTTGAAGACGGACTGCGGTTGGTATCGAAACGTGCACTGGCCATGCAAAAGGCCTGCGAAATTAACCCTTCAACCATGGCTGCCATTCTGGGCCTTGACGATAACAAAGTTGAAGAGATTTGTGCAGGTATTGATGAGGTGGTGGTAGCTGCCAATTATAATTGCCCGGGTCAATTGGTGATATCGGGTTCATTGAAAGGGGTCGAAATCGCTTGCGAGCAGCTGAAAGCTGCGGGAGCAAAGCGTGCGCTTCCCTTACAGGTAGGAGGTGCTTTTCATTCTCCCTTGATGGAGCCTGCACGTGAGGAACTTGCTGCCGCCATTGACGCCACAGCGTTTAATCAGCCTATATGTCCGGTTTATCAAAACGTAAATGCACAACCCTCTACCGATGTGGCATCGATCAAACGTAATTTGAATGATCAGTTAACAGCTCCGGTGAGGTTTACACAATCCGTTCAGCATATGGTGAAGGACGGTGCTAAGGTGTTTATCGAATGTGGGCCAGGCAAAGTCTTACAAGGGCTTGTAAAGAAAATTTCACCCGAAGTAGAAGCGAGGAGCCTTTAAAAGTTTTAGGATATCAGGGTAGATAAGGCCACACTTCCAATTGATCTGGACACTCTTCAAGCAGTTCATCCACGGTTTTGTTGAGGGCGGGATGAACCAGTTTTGGTGCGATCTCCTGCAATGGGAGTAGGGTGAATCTCCGAAAAGGAATTCCAGGATGGGGAACAGTAATGCGCTCGTCATCAATCACTGCATCTTCATAGAACAAAATATCCAAATCGATAATGCGCTCTCCCCATTTCACTTTTCTTTGTCGGCCCAGGGTAGTCTCTATCCACAGCAGTTTTTCTAATAGCGAATGGGGGTCGATGTGTGTTTTGAGCATGATCACCTGATTAAGAAAATCGGGTTGATCTTCCTTACCCCATGCGGCAGTCTCGTATATTTTAGAGGAATAGAGAATAGTACCAATCTTGTCACCAATGTGCCCTCGTGCCATAGAGAGGTTGGTGTCGCGCTGGCCAAGGTTGGTGCCTAAAAGAATGTAGGTGGTGTTGAGCATTTGTTGTGAGAATTAGCAAAAATAGTATTTCATGGACAACCACGGCATTCCTCTACCGGTATTGTTACCACAATGGATAAGGATACTGATTGAGTTTAATTAAGTTTGTAGCCCAAAAAAGTCAATTCTATGGGTTTTCTTAAAAATTTCTTTGCCTCTTGTTTGGGTTCCATTGTAGCCCTGATCCTTGTTATTCTGCTGGGCGGAATGATTTTTTCCTTGGTGATCTCGAGCGGGAGTGAAGTGTCCGTCAATGACAATTCTGTGCTGTATCTTGACTTGAAAGCTCCTATTGTAGAGCAGGCAGTAGATGATCCTTTGGCAGAGATGATCACGGGGGGGCAGCAATCCATCGGGTTACTTCAATTGAAGGAGGCCATAGCTTTTGCCAAAAATGATTCCAGGATCAGGGGCATTTATCTTAATACAAGCTTTCTTATTGGAGGAACAAGCAGTATCAATGAGATAAGAGAATCCCTTAAGGATTTTAAAGATTCGGGTAAATGGGTGGTGGCCTATGCGCCTGCCTATACGGAAAGTTCTTACTACCTGTCCAGTGTGGCCGATAAGGTGTATATGAATCCGGCCGGGCAACTTGAAATGAATGGACTATCGATAGAAGTCATGTTTTACAAAGGGCTGTTGGATAAACTGGAAATAAAACCCCAGGTCTTTCGGGTAGGAGATTTCAAAAGTGCTGTAGAACCGTTTGTTCGCAAAGACCTGAGCGATGAAAACCGCTTGCAATTGAATGTTTTGATAAACGGAATTTATAATGTGATGTTGAATGGGATATCCGAAGCGCGTAACATTCCTGTTGCTGAGCTCAAAGCGATGTCCGACACAATGACGGTACGCTCTGCCGAAGAAGCGGTATCCTATGGATTGGTAGATTCCCTTTATTACGATGATCAGGTTAGGGATGAACTGCGGGAGCGGCTGAGTTTAGGGAGGGATGAAGACATTTCGTTTGTCCGGTACAATACCTATAAGAAAAGTGTTACTCCATCTACTGCCCGTGACGAGCTGGCTGTAATTATTGCAGATGGTGAAATCATGCCCGGAAAAGCGGAGAATGGTATTGTAGGAGCCACTACAATTGTTAGGGAGTTGAGGAAGGCCCGAACCAACGACAGGGTGAAAGCCATTGTGTTGCGGGTGAATAGCCCGGGAGGTGTCTATCAGGCCGGAGATGAGATGTGGCGGGAAATTGTATTGGCGGCCAGAGAAAAGCCCGTAATCGCCTCCATGTCGGATTATGCGGCTTCGGGCGGATATTATATGGCCATGGCGTGTGATACCATCGTTGCCCAGCCTACTACCATTACTGGATCAATTGGTGTTTTTAGTGTGTTGTTTGATATGAGTGAATTCCTGGAGAATAAAATAGGCATCACGACAGAAGAAGTAAAGACTGGGGAAGTAGGAGGGATAACAATTACCCGACCGCTTACCGATACAGAAAAGAGCATCTGGCAAAAGCAGACGGATGAGATTTATGAGGTTTTTATAAGCAAGGCAGCTGAGGGACGAAACATGAGTCAGGAGGAGATTAAGAAAATTGCATCTGGAAGGGTATGGACAGGTGAGCAGGCCATGAAAAATGGATTGGTGGATGTCCTGGGAACTTTCAACGATGCGATTGACCTGGCTGCTGCAAAAGGAAAGATGGGGGATGATTATCGCATCCGGTACTATCCGCAACCTAAGAGTTTCTTAGAACAACTTACCGGAGACTGGGAAGAAGAAATACGCACCCGTGCTTTGAAAAGTGAAATGGGAGATACCTACCACTTTTATCAAAAATGGGAAAAAGTAAAACGCTACCAGGGCGTGCAGGCAAGGTTTCCCTTTGAGATGGAGGTGAGGTGATCTAAAATAAAAAAGGCAACCCCTTGGGAGTTGCCTTTCGCTGCAGCATTAATGAATGTTTTTTACCAGCTAGTGGTTTCTGTGAAGCCTGATTTCTCAGCGCCCACTTTCACGTTTGCTATTTGCGATTGATCTTCTGCCGTTGGGGTAGGCTTCAGGACGAAACCGAACGCGGATATGGCTCCTACAACAACAACTGCAATTATTATTAATTTTTTCATTTTTATTGCCATTTGATAGGTGTAACATTACCGGATTCAGTTGTTTGAGGTTGAATATTCTCTTCGGTGCAAGAGGATGCAATTGAACATACAACTAGGAAGGTTACTAGGTAAATTAGCTTTTTCATAACTTTTAGGTATTATTTTGTTTGTGTTAGTATTGTTGTTTTGGTAGTTAATTTCAATGCAATAAAAGTAGTATATTGAGTTTGATAAGAATTGCGAGAAAATGTTTTTAAGGCACTTATGTTATAGTATCATCCTGTTTTGGGTCATTTTACCAAAATCTTCCTTTTCACAAGGAAGCCCAGATGAATTAGTAGCGTCCCTACGTGTTTTGGATCGCAATGTTCATGATAGTTTATATTATGAATTATTCAAGTCGACCGTGGGATCAGAAATTAATGTAGCTAAGGGATATGCTTTCAAATCTCTAGAATTGGCTCAGGAGTTTGGTCATTATTCCTTTGAAGCAAAGGCGTATAGAGCAATTGCTTATGTGAACAAGTATGAGGAGAAGCTTGATTCAGCAAGGTATTTTTATCACTTGGGTGTAGATATTGCTAGGAAACATAATTTAAACAGAACCTTAATGTCCTTGCTTACGGATTTAGGGATATTGTATGATAGACAAGATTCATATGATAGTGCACTTAGGTTCTATCACCTTGCATTGGAAATTGCTGATGATTTGGATGCTAAAGATGGTCAGGCAGCAATTAGGAACAATATCGGTCTCGTTTTTTATTATTTGAATAATTATGAGGAGGCTCTTGAGTATTATCAGTCAGCTTTGGAAATCAAAAAGAAGAACAGAATTGTTGATGATTTACCATTGAATTTATTAAACATTGCGATTATCTATAATGAGCAAGGGAAATATGATGATGCAATTGCGAACTTGGATGAAGTTGCTCGGATTTGTCAAAACAATTGTGACGTAAATATTGAAGCAAACCTTAATTACGGTTTAGGTCTATCATATCGGAAGAAGAGGGAATATGAAAAATCGCTTCCCTATTTATTAAAGGGATATGAGTTGGCGAAAAAGGGAAACATAAAGAACGTTATAGCTTACATTCAATATCACTTAAGTGATTTTAGGTTTCGTGATAGTGACTATTTGGGAGCAATCGAATTGCTTCATGAGGCTGAAGTTATTGCAAATGAAATAAATCTAAAACGCTTAAAAAGAGACATATATGAGTCATATTCTAGAATCTATGACCAAACAGGGAACTTAGAGAAAGTGGTTGAGTATCAGGGGAAATACATGGCTATGAAGGACAGTATTTTTAACGAGCAACTGGCTAGCAATCTCAAGGATATCCAACTGGATGCCCAGCGGAAGCAATCAGAAGTTATCATCCAACAAAAGGATACGGAGATAGAAAGGGTGCGGCTTATAACCACTTTGGTGGGGGTAATTTCTGTGCTTTTGGTGATTGTTTCTATCCTTATCTATCGCAACTACAGGGCCAGTCACCGGATGAAAAAGATCCTTGAAAAGGAGATAGAAAAGCGTACGCGGGAGCTGGTGAAGAGCAATACGGATCTCACACAAATGACACAGGAATACGATCAGTTGGTGTACCGCGCCTCCCATGATATAAGAGGCCCGCTGGCCACGCTAATGGGTCTCACCAATATTGCGAAGCAGGATACCGAAGAACCATTGCGTGTGCGCGACTACCTGGGTAAAATCGAATCTACGGCACACGGCTTGAGTCAAACGTTAAGTCAGTTGATGGAGACCAATCGTATTCGTAACCTTCCTATTTGCATAGAAGAGGTGGATATGGGTGAATTGGTGGATGAGGTATACAGTTCTTTTAAAAATCTAAATCACTTCCCGTTGATCTCTTTGCGTATTGAGAAAGGTGACTGGAAAAAACCATTACAGTCTGATAAAAACCTGATCAGTTTTGTATTGAGTAAACTAGTGGACAATGCATTTCGCTATTTTGCTACTCACAAACAGGAGAAGTACATCAAAGTATCATGGTCTCAAACGGAGGATACTACCACCATCGCTGTTGAGGATAATGGATTGGGTATTAATGATCAGGCAAGAGAAAAAATATTTCAATTGTTTTATGTAGCCAGTGATGTTCATGGCAGTGGTTTAGGCTTGTTCCTGGCACAGATGGCTGCCAACAGGCTGGGAGGTCGCGTTATTCTTGCACGCTCGTCAGGGCCTACTATTTTTAAGCTGATGATCTCCACCAACCTCGCCAAAGCAGAGGTGGAAGAGCGCCCGGTAATGACCGTAACCGGTTAGCGCAACCTGTTCCATGGGGTGACCTTTGGTCCTAACAATCGTTCGATTATTCCCTGGAAAATTAATCCAAAACCTTACTTAAAATGATGTAAGAAAGAGGCTCAAATATGTCAAAAAGTATCTTTTTTTGACAAAACAATATTTTTTATTGCAGGATTTTCAGTTTTGAATGTCACGGGTTCTCTCGGAAGTCACTGGCAATCTATAGTTTGGGTACGGATAGCATACATCATGCAAAGGTGTGTGCCTAAAACTGTTTAATAATGATCGTATCTTGCGAGTTGTTTTTGATAGGAATGGATTCAAATAAATTAACAAGTCTTGTATTAGTTAAAAAAACCCTTTCAGTTAAGTGCTGAAAGGGTTTAACTAAACTAGTTAGAGGCCTCAATAATTAAATTGGTTTCTGTCTGTCATTGCAAACGGTTGCATCGGTTCTTTATCAAGCTTTATGTTTTCTATTGTAACTTTTGACTCTTTAACCTTCTTTTCAGAAGAGGTTGTCACTAAGACAAAGGAAAATAGAGAACCAACTGCAAAAAGCAGAAACAAATGTTTTAGTTTCATGATCCTAGTTTTAATAGTGTGAGAATGTTAAAGGCAACCCCATTGGCACTGGTCACCAGAACTTCCTCCACCATCTTGTGGGCGAATATTCTCTTCAGTGCATGAAGAAATGGCAAAAGAAGTGACCACTGCAAATAATAGGGTGTAGAATAATTTTTTCATGTTTGGATTTTATTTTAATTGTTAATGGTTAAATTTTTGGTTCTTTGTTATTACCAACCAACACTGCAAAAGTGAGAAACTCAGATGGCCTTGAAAGTGTAAATGAATTTTTGATAGCACTTATGTACCTAAAAATCAATTAGTTATAGATGAGGCAAATGCGATCACTATTTATGGTAATTACTCTCGCAAGCTTGCAATTTACTTTTGCACAGACTTCAGAAATTGATTCCCTAAAAAAGACTCTACTCTTATCCAAAGGGCAAGATCGTTTCAATGTGCTTATAGAGTTGTTTAAGAAAAATCTTACAAATAATTATGACTCTGCATTATATTATTCAACACTTGCAACTATACAAGCACGACAAATCGGAGATAGTCTTTCAATTGTTAAAGCTTTTAATGCAAAGGGTTGGGTTCGTATGAGGTTGGGAATCTCACTTTGTATTCCAGATTTTGAATACGCACTTGATGTTGCCAGAAGGAATGGCTACAACGAACAAGTTAAGTTTCTATTGAACAACCTAGCTATTTCCCATAATGATTTTGCCGATTATGACAAGGCTCTGGACTATCATTTTAAATCACTGCAATTAAGGCAATTGGATGGAAAGGCTGCAGATATCAGCGTAGCTTTAAATAATATTGGGTTGGTTTATTCGAACCTTTTGGATTATGAAAATGCACTATCTTATTTCCAACAATCAAAAGATTTAAAAGAGGAAAATGGGATAACCTATGATCTGGATAGAGCCTACATCAACATTGCTTTGGCTCATTTCAATTTGGGTAATTATGATTTAGCCTCAGAGAATATTTCTAAGGTATTAGAAATATGTAAAGACGGGTGTAATGATGAGGTTCAGGTAGAGGCTCATTATGCCCTGGCCAAGATATCTATGAAGAAGAATGTTTTATTGAGAGCAATTGAAGAGTTAGATAATACAATAGAGATTGCCCAAAGAATTGGTTCTAAAATGTATGAAGCACAGGCACTTCATTCAAAAGCAGTTATAGAGTTTGAAGCAAAAGAACCAACAAAAGCACTGATCTTTTTGAATGAAAGCCAATCAGTATTGGAAGGGACAAATTTGAGAGACCAAACGCTAAATAATTATCAATTGTTTGTTTCTATCTATAATGACCTCGGAGATTACCAATCTGCCTCTGAATACCAACAAAAATATATTAAACTAAATAAAGAAATTTTTAGTGGGGATTTAATTAAAAATATCTCCAGAATCCAAACGGAATACGAAGAGCGTGAAAATATCAAAACCATTGCAGCCAAAGATCAGGTGTTGGCCCTGCAGGATGAAATCATAGCCCGGCAAAAGCAGCAATATGCTTTTATCATTACCATTACCTTCCTCACCCTGGGTCTGGCATTCGTGATGTATCGCGCCAACCAGTCGCAGCGAAAGATCAATCAGGAGCTGGCCAAAGCCAAGGAGACCATACAGCGGCAGAATGAAATGTTGAGCGATGCCAACCTTCAGTTGGAGAGTGAGGTGGAGGAACGCACCCGTGAACTGGTCGAATCCAATGAATCACTGGTGAAAGTGAACGATGAATTGGACAACTTTATCTACAAGACTTCGCATGATATCCGCGGACCATTGGCCAGCTTAAAAGGTATTTGCAACGTGGCCATGATGGATGTAAAAGATGAGGCCGCGCTGGACTATCTTAGCAAGTTGGATACCTCAGCTGCAAAGCTGAACGCTATTCTAAGCCGCCTTTTGATCATCAATCAGATTAACCACTCTATCCTCACCCCTGAAAAAATCAATTTTGAGGAGCAGGTGGAGGAGATACTTGAGCTGGAAAGGAAGAAAGAACTACCCGAAAGAATCGATATCTCCTATAGTATAGCACCCGGCTTGGATTTTAGATCGGACAAGGAGATGGCCAAAATAATACTGGAGAACCTCATCGATAATGCCATAAAATACCACAACGATTCCAAGCGGGTGGATCCTTTTGTGAGAATAGAAATTGGAAAGGAGGGAGGTTGGGTATGTGTTAAAGTCATTGATAATGGCATCGGAATTGATGATGACAGCAAGGATAAAATCTTTCAACTATTCGTGAGGGCCTCAGAGCGCTCTGATAGCGGTGGTATAGGATTGTATCTTTCAAAATTGGCCACCCTAAAGCTTGGCGGGGATATCTACTTATCGAAATCAGAAGAAGGATACACCGTTTTCAAGGTGCTATTTCCACCTGATTTGGCTCCTGTTATTGAAAGGCGCAAGGAGGAGGAGCAGAGAAGAGAAAAGCAGAAACAAAAAGTACTAAAGGTCACCTAATTTTCTTCTCAATTGCCATCTTTGCACTTTGCAATACCGGAAGTGTAAGTATACATGGATAAAGAGAAAAACTACAAAAGATATACAGTAACAGCGGCATTACCTTACGCCAATGGGCCCAAACATATTGGCCATCTCGCAGGTGCATACATTCCATCAGATGTGTATTCAAGGTACCTGAGGCTCAATAAAAAGGATGTGGTTTTTGTGTGTGGCAGCGATGAACATGGCACGGCCATACCCAATCAGGCTTTGAAGGAGCATACCACCTCCAAAGCAATCATTGATAAATACCATGCACTCATCCGTGATTGTCTCTATAAGCTGGGTATCTCCTTTGATATCTATCATCGCACCAGCGATCCCCTGCATCATCAAACTTCCCAGGAATTTTTTCTAACGTTGTTCAACAAGGGATTGCTCACTGAAGAAACATCAGAACAGTATTATGATGATGAAGCCAAGGCGTTTTTGGCGGATCGTTATATCATAGGTACCTGTCCGAAATGTGGCCATACAGAAGCTTATGGTGATCAATGCGAAAAGTGTGGATCTTCTTTAAGTCCACGGGAATTGATCAATCCAAAATCCACTTTGTCCGGAAAGGTACCCATTCTAAAGCCAACCAAACATTGGTACCTGCCACTGAATCAGTATGAAAGCTGGTTGAGTAAATGGATTTTAGAAGATCATAAAAAAGACTGGAAGGTAAATGTTTATGGTCAGTGCAAGTCGTGGATCGATGCAGGATTGCAATCCAGGGCCATGACGAGGGATTTAGATTGGGGCATTAAGGTGCCCTTGCCTGATGCCGAGGGCAAAGTACTTTATGTGTGGTTTGATGCGCCTATTGGCTACATCTCTGCCACCAGGGCGCTATTTCAGGAATTGTCATCGGGAAAGAATAGCTACTCAACTCCGCAGCGGGATTTCGGAACGGTAAACGAAGAGGATTGGAAAGCGTACTGGCAGGATGAGGAAACCAAATTGGTTCACTTTATTGGTAAGGATAACATTGTATTTCACTGCATTATTTTTCCAATCATGTTGCACAGCTCTGAGGAGTATATTGTTCCTCAGAATGTACCCGCCAATGAATTCATGAACCTGGAAGGGGATAAGATGTCCACCAGCAGGGGATGGTCCATTGAAATGCATGAGTACCTGGAAGACTTTCCTGATAAACCGGATGTATTACGATACGCGCTGCTTACGAACCTGCCTGAAACAAAGGACAGTGAATTCACATGGAAGGACTACCAAAGTAAAAACAACAATGAATTGGTGGCCATCTTTGGCAATTTTATAAACAGGGCCATGGTGCTTACGCACAAATACTTTGAAGGGAAGGTGCCTGCAAAAGGTCGACTGGAGGACCTGGATAAAAATGTAATTGAAGCATTGAATGCGTTTCCATCTAAAATCGGGAGTGCTATTGAAAACTATAAATTCAGGGAGGCAACAGCCAACTTAATGGATCTCGCACGGTTGGGAAATAAATATCTGGCGGATACAGAGCCCTGGAAGCTGGCCAAAGCGGACATGAGCAGAGTGGCTACCATTCTCAATTTGTCGCTTCAAATTGCGGCTAATCTGGCCGTGCTGTCAGAGCCCTTCTTGCCGTTTAGTGCTGAGAAATTGAAAAAGATTTTAAAGCTCGGTTCCTTTCAATGGGATGAAACCGGTACAGTCGATTTATTGAAAGACGGTCATCAATTAAGTAGTTCGGAATTATTATTTGAAAAAATAGAAGATGAGGTGATTGCCAATCAGGTCAATCGCCTTAATGAAAACAAAAAAAGAATGGAATTACAAAATCAGGCTGCTGAGCCTGCCAAAGCAGAAATTACATTTGATGATTTTTCTAAAATGGATATGCGCATTGGCACGGTGATCTCTGCTGAGAAGGTTGAAAAGTCGAAGAAACTCTTGAAGATGCAGGTAGATACTGGTATTGATACGCGCACTGTGTTGAGTGGTATTGCCGAGCATTACACGCCCGAAGAAATGGTAGGTAAGCAAGTAACGATACTCGTTAACCTGGCGCCAAGGAAAATCATGGGTGTAGAATCTCAGGGCATGATATTGATGGCCGAAGACAAGGATGGCACCCTTAAATTGATCAGTACTTCAGATGCAGTTTCCCCGGGTTCTTCAATAAGCTAGTTGCTAGCTGTTGAAAAGGCTCATGGTGCGATGAATGCCAATGGTGGTAAAAGAAAGGATCATTTCCTCTGCCTTGTCCATCAGTGATGGTAGCGCCTCAATTTCTTCATTATTAAAATTGCTGAGTACATAATCTACCTGCTGGCCTCTGCCAAAATTGCTACCGACACCAAACCGTAACCTTGGGTAATCCTGGCCACCTGTTAGTTGCTCTATATTGGTAAGTCCGTTGTGTCCTGCAGCACTTCCTTTGGCTCTCATGCGCAATGTTCCAAAAGGTAAAGCCAGATCATCCACCACCACCAACAGGTTTTCTTTAGGAACCTTTAATTCTTGAAGCCAATAGGCAATAGCCTTACCGCTAAGGTTCATGTAGGTATTGGGTTTGATCAAATGAATCTGCCGCCCTTTGTGTTTTAGTTCTGCTTTATCTGCATACCTGGAAGTGTTGAACGAAATGCTTTTGTTATCAGCCATTCGATCCAAAATCAGAAAACCAATGTTGTGACGCGTCAGCTCATATTCCGGGCCTATGTTCCCCAATCCAGCGATTAGATATTTCATGCATTAAAATTAATAATGGCAATAAAAATAAAAATCCCGTTCCGAACATGCCGAAACGGGATTTTTGAAAATAAGTATTGATTACTTTTTTGGAGCTTCCTTCTTAGCTTCCGCACCTTCGGCTGGAGGAGCAGCCTCTGCAGGGGCAGCAGCTTCGGCAGCAGCAGCCTCATCAGCAGCCATTTTAGCCGCACGAGGAACTTCAACCACAGCAATTGGAGATCGCTTAGGGTCAAGGAATACGAGGTTAGGCACTTTCATGTCCATAACCTTAATCGCATGGTGGAAATCTAATGCTGTCACATCCACGTCAATATGCTCAGGCATATCTTTAGGCAAACCTTGCACTTTAAGAGATGCTTTTTTGCGTACCAACGTTCCTCCTTTAGATACACCAGGAGCCTGTCCTACCAGACGGAGTGGAATATCCATTTTAATTTTTCTTCCTTCACTGATTTGAAGAAAGTCAGCATGCAGGATAATTTCACTTACTGGGTGAAATTGAACATCCTGAAGAATGGCCTGATGCTCTTCTCCTTCAATGTTGAGGTGTACAAAGTGAGCATCGTTTGTATAAACGAGGTCACGAAACAAAATCATTGGCGCGACAAAATGCACTTGCTCTCCACCACCATACAATACGCATGGAACGTTGCCCTCTTCACGAGCGCGCTGTGCACCTACTTTGCCGAGATTTGCTCTTTTATACCCTATAATCTCGATTGTTTTCATAAAAAATTATTGTTTAAGTTAAATTGTTACAAACGGATGAATAAAGAACTCACTGATTCATGGTCGTGAATCTTTCTGATTGCTTTGGCAAACAAGTCAGAAACAGTAAGGACCTTTATTTTTTTTGATTTCTTTTTTAATGGAATAGTATCTGTGACCGCAATTTCATCCAGCACTGAGTTTTCAATCGTTTCATAGGCATTGCCAGACAATACCGGATGAGTACATACAGCACGTACTGATTTCGCCCCCCTTTCCTTGATCAATCCTGCTGCTTTACATATGGTGCCAGCAGTATCTACCAGGTCATCTACCAAAACCACGTCTTTTCCTTCTACCTCTCCAATCAGCCTCATCGATTCCACCTTATTGGCTTCTTTGCGGTATTTATCACATACAGCCAGTTCAGCATCAAAAAATTTCGCAAAACTGCGCGCTCTTTTTATACCTCCTACATCAGGAGAGGCGAACATGATATTTTCCATGCCCAGAGATTTTAGGTAGGGAACAAAAATGTAGTTTCCATCCAAGTGATCTACGGGGATATCAAAAAAGCCCTGAATCTGGTCAGCATGAAGGTCAAATGTCATCACCCGGCTGGCGCCAGCTGCCGAAAGCAGGTTGGCGATAAGCTTAGCGGCAATGGAAACGCGGGGCTTGTCCTTTCTGTCTTGCCTGGCATAGCCAAAATAGGGGATAATGACATTTACGTTTTTAGCGCTGGCTCTTTTGGCTGCGTCAATCATCAACAAAAGCTCCATGAAGTTATCAGAGGGTGCAAAAGTGGATTGAACGATGAATATATCATGGCCTCTTACCGATTCCATAATGAATGGGGACATTTCCCCGTCACTGAAATGCTGGTATTTTACTTCTCCCAGAGGTTCACCATAGGCGTGTGCGATTTTTTCAGCCAGATAGGTAGATGCTTGTCCGGAAAAAATTTTTACTGCCATTTTCTTGAACCTTATAAATGTTAATCCCGGTTCTTTTTAAGGAACCGGGATAATTGTTGCCCGACTAGGGCTCGAACCTAGACTTTCTTGAATCAAAATCAAGCGTGTTGCCAGTTACACCATCGGGCATTAACTCCCATTTTGGGTGGGCAAAGGTAGAACTTTTTTTAAAAAGGTAAAATCAGCTTTTAAATCATTTTCAATTCAAAAAGCCACTTTTTTAGAGATGGGACTAGTTTAAATCTCCATCAGGGACGATCGTACGCCCTTCCACAAAACCATCTGCCCAAAAACGGTATTTGTCCAAAATGGAGATGACCGCATTTTTGAGATGTCTTTGATTCTGAAAGTCAATTCCACCATAGAGTGTGGTGGCATAGCCTTGCCAAATGGATCTGTTTTGACGCCTGTCAAAAAGTTGAATGAGGAGGGTTCCTGAACTCATACTGTATTTCAACGGGTCATATTCCAATGTTTGATCCTGACCCTTTACCCATTCTTCAATATCGGGTTGATTATAGCCATTGAAATTAAGACTGTCGGTAAACATTTTGAAGCCAACGATAAGATGTGGCCTTCTGTCTGTTTGGCGATAACCTAAAAACTTCATTCTGGATAAAATACTTTTTTCAATAAGCGTGTTGGTCATAGAAGAGTCTTCTATACCCACAGGTCGCATGATATCAAAAGTGCGGTATTTTTTGAAAGTACCGGCATAACTATAGTCGTACTCTACTGGAAGCTCCTTATACCCCAAGCAGGAGGATAAAAAGGCCGGAATAAGGATGAGAAGGTAGATGTACTTCATAGGCCTGTGGCAATTTGGAATTTATATCAAAAGTTACCACAAATTGGACGATCTCACAA
Organism: Cyclobacteriaceae bacterium; assembly: GCA_039971015.1. Classification (GTDB taxonomy): domain Bacteria; phylum Bacteroidota; class Bacteroidia; order Cytophagales; family Cyclobacteriaceae; genus ELB16-189. The sequence goes on along the minus strand of JBDVKV010000004.1, from coordinate 88,547 downwards.
GATGCCTGTGCGACATTTTACCCCAATAGCCAATTGATAATCTACGATTGCTTTTCTTTTACCCAATCCAATGCATTGGTAAAGGCTTCGATCCAGGGCGAAACTTGATCTTCTTTTCTGTTATTAGGGTAGTAAGGCCAGTTCCAAGGAAACAATGATCGTTCAATATGAGGCATAATGGCCAGGTGCCTTCCATCTTGTGATGTTAGGGCTGCCGTAGAAAAATCTGAGTCGTTGGGATTGCCTGGATATGCCGTGTGAGAATAGGTTGCTGCAATTTGGAACTTAGACTGATCGGCAGGTAATTGGAACCGTCCTTCTCCGTGAGCTACCCACACACCTAATCGCGCTCCTTCAAATGATTGCAACATCACTGAATTGGTTTTTGGGATGGTGATGTTGATGAAGTTGGATTCGTACTTCATAGATCCGTTGTGCTGCATCTTTGGATGGTCCTTCCATTCAGGATACACAAGCCCCAACTCCATCATCAATTGACAACCGTTGCAAACACCGAGACTAAGCGTGTTTTTGCGTGCATAGAATTTATCAAGAGAAGCTTTCGCTTTTGGATTATAAAGAAACGCACCTGCCCAACCTTTGGCCGACCCTAATACATCAGAGTTAGAGAATCCCCCTACAAATGCAATCATATTCACATCAGAGAGGTCTTCCTTGCCGGAAACCAGATCTGTCATGTGCACATCTTTTACATCAAAGCCAGCAAGGTAAAGTGAGTAGGCCATTTCCCGGTCACCATTTACCCCTTTTTCTCTGATGATTGCCGCTTTAATTCCAGAAGGCTTTCTTCGTTTCGGGTCAATATTGTAAGTGCTGAATCGACCATCAAACCTGGGTTGAATTTGGTAAGTCAATTCTTGCTTTGCGTAGTTGTTCTTCCGTTGTTCAGCATGTGCCTGCGGGCGCTGCAGCTGATCCATAAGAAAAGAAGTCTTGAACCAGGTATCTCTTAAGGTATCAATTTCTAATTGGTGGGAATTACCTTGAGTTTTTACGGAGAGCAATCGCTCTGAGCTAACTGTACCTAGTGTTACGAAAGTGATTCCAAGTTTTTCTAATTTCTCTTCTGCTTTGCCATTGTTACTTACCTGAATTAACACACCGGGGTTTTCACTGAAGAGTGTTTTGACAGCATCGGTTCCAAGTGAAGTAATATCAATGTCAAGTCCAACGTTTGGAGTTGGAAAACACATTTCCAGTAAAGCGGTAATCATTCCTCCGGCAGATATATCATGACCGGAAAGGATTAATTCTTTCTTTATTAATTGCTGAATGGCTTCGAACGATTGAGCAAAATACTTTGGATCATTGACAGCGGGTACCTGATCGCCTAATTGATTGATTACTTGGGCAAAGCTACTGCCACCCAAAGCCATTGAATGCTTTGAAAAGTCAACGTAAAGTATTTTTGACCCAGCGATGTTTTGCAAAGCAGGGGAGATAGTTTTTCTAATGTCCTCCACTTCGGCTACAGCCGATATAATTACCGTACCCGGTGAATACACCACATCTCCGTTGGGATACTTTTGAGTCATAGAAAGCGAATCCTTTCCGGTGGGCACGTTAATGCCCAAGGCCAAAGAGAAGGCGCTTACAGATGCCACGGCCTGATAAAGTCTTGCATCTTCTCCCTTGTTTTTTGCAGGCCACATCCAGTTGGCACTGAGCGAAACTCCCTTAAGTCCGTTAGATAATGGTGCCCAAATGATGTTGGTCAAAGCTTCTGCAATGGCCAGTTGACTTCCTGCTGCTGCATTTACCAATGAGGCTGAAGGAGCGTGCCCAATTCCTGTAGCCACACCTTTGTTGCTAAGAAAATCGAGGGCCATAACGGAAACGTTATTCAACGGAAGTTGAATGGCACCGCAAGTTTGTTGGGTGGCTACTCTACCGGTTACGCAGCGGTCTACTTTATTGGTAAGCCAATCTTTACATGCCACACTTTCCAGTTGAAGCACCGCACTGAGATACTCGCCTAATAGTGAAGTATTGTATTCTAGTTTTGGATAGTTAGTGGGTTGGGTTTCGTCTGTTAGTATCGTTTTTGGTGATGAGCCAAAGAGATGATTCACCATCAAATCAAAAGGCAATGTTTTTTTCTCGTTGTTGACAAACTTTAGTTCATTGTCACCAGTGGCTGTACCGACTACGTACATCGGAGCGCGCTCTCTGGCCGATACCAGTTTGAGGGTTTCCACATCCTTTTCACTGATGGCGATACCCATGCGTTCCTGCGATTCGTTGCTGATGATTTCTTTGTCCGACAGGGTAGGGTCGCCTACAGGAAGTTTATCAATTTCGATGGTTCCACCAGTATCTTCTAATAGTTCAGAGAAGCAATTCAAATGACCGCCAGCTCCGTGATCGTGAATAGATACAATAGGGTTTTCTTTCATTTCTACCATGGCACGAATGGCATTCATTACCCGTTTTTGCATTTCAGGATTGGAGCGTTGAATGGCGTTGAGTTCGATAGCATTGCCAAACTCGCCAGTAGCAACGGATGACACTGCACCACCACCCATGCCTATGCGGTAGTTGTCTCCACCCATCATCACGATTTTATCTCCGGCCTTGAGTTTTTCTTTTTTGCTGTCTTTCTCTTTTCCGTAACCGACACCACCTGCCAGCATGATCACCTTATCGAAGCCGTACTTTTTATCTTTATCAAAATGCTCAAAGGTGAGTACACTTCCGCCAATGAGCGGCTGACCAAACTTGTTTCCAAAATCACTGGCACCGTCTGAAGCTTTGATGAGAATTTGAGCAGGGGATTGGTACAACCATTTCCGAGCTTCAAATTTCTTCTCCCATGATCTGCCATTTTCAAGTCTGGGATAAGAAGTGATGTATACCGCAGTACCTGCCAGCGGCAGCGATCCCTTTCCACCTGCCAGGCGATCCCTGATTTCTCCACCTGAGCCCGTAGCTGCACCATTGAAAGGCTCAACTGTAGTGGGAAAATTATGCGTTTCTGCTTTGAGGGAAATTACCGAGTCGATATCATCCACTTGAAAGTAGTCTGGTATATCCTGGCGACCGGGGGCAAACTGCTCGATTTTCGGACCTTTAATAAAAGCTACATTGTCGCTGTAGGCTGAGACGATATAATTAGGGTTCTCTTTTGATGTTTTTTTGATGAGTTGGAAAAGCGTTTCCGGCATTTCTTTGCCATCAATAATAAAAGTGCCGTTAAAGATTTTGTGGCGACAATGCTCAGAGTTGACTTGAGAGAAACCAAATATTTCACTGTCCGTCAATTTTCTTCCAAGCTGTTTGCTGGTCTCCTCGAGGTAGTCTATTTCCTCCTGACTTAGTGCCAATCCTTCCTTCGCGCTATATACCGCCAAGTCATCAATTTCGACAATGGGATCAGGCTGATGGTGAATGGCGAAAATTTCCTGATCTAACCCATTGTAAATGCGCTGTAGCATAGGGTCATGACTGGCATCATTGTCTTTGGTTTGAAAAAACTCTTCAATTCTTATAATTCCTGTAATGCCCATAGTCTGGGTGATCTCCACCGCATTGGTACTCCACGGACTAATCATCTCTTTTCTGGGGCCAATAAAATATCCTGAGAGGGAGGGGCTACTATCGAAAATGGCTCCACTAAAGAGCCAGGTAAGTTTTTGAATATCTTCTTGAGCAAGGGAATGAGCAGCCTCTACCGCGTAAGTGGTTGCGGATGGCGTTCGGAAAAATAGAATCATTTGCTGGTTTTATTGGAAGCTGTAAAAGTACTACGATTACAGGATTTTAGGGACTTTTTGGGTCTATATTTCTCAGCGATTCAATTGATTTCTCGATCAACCCATTGTGTCCGGTTTCAAGAATTTGAAAGTGATGTTGGGGAACTCGTCTCAGTAGCCTGGCCATGTTTTTAGCGGTAATGATCTTATCAAATTTCCCCACCATTACGTGGAGGTTGATCTTATTGTAATTAATTATGGAAGCGATGGTTGCCATATCAAATTTGAATTGCCGAAAGACGACCCATGAATAATACACTCTTCTTCTTTTTTCCTCAGTATCCATTTGTGACTCGGCAAATTTGCTTACCCCACGATCCACGATATGGAGTTTCCTTGCGCCTTTAACAATGGATTGAAATCGGCCAGGCTTCAGAATCATACTTTTAAATAACCACCTTAGTGCCACAGGGTAGGTGGCCAGGCTGTACCAGATATTTGTTTTGATTCCATCGGGAGCCAGGAAGTAGACAGACTTGATTCTCGATGGAAAGGCCTCAAGGCTGGCCAAAGTAAACTTTCCTCCAAGACTAAATCCAATCACGCTGAAATTTTCAATGCCTTTCTCATTTAGGAACGAAGCCAATAACTCTTTCCAATACGCTTTGGAGAGGGGAGTTTCATCATGGGGCCATTGACTTTGGCCGTGAAAGAACAAATCAAAGGAATACAAAGTGAACTTTTCATCCAATTTACTGGCTAGTGAGTTGAAAGCGGTGTGGTTCTGTCCAAATCCATGAAACAGGAGTAAATGTTCTGAGCCATTGCCGGCCTGCAAATAACCCAATACTGCGCCCTGATGTTGAAATTGATGATAATTACCAGCCATTAAAGGCAAATATGATAAAACATGGGTATGCATTACGAAAGTTTGACTGAGTTTTACAATAAATTGATCCAACATCGCGACTATCACGTTGAAGCGAGTGCAACATGGAGATTAAGGCGATGGAATTGACAATGCAGCAACTGAAACAGAACACATTTCTGAAGGAGAAAGACAAATTGCTAGGATTTATCCGGGGCAGGGTGTCTACGTTGGAGGAGGCTGAGGATATTCTTCAGGATGTGTTCTATCAGTTTATTGCCGGGTTCGAAACCATCGATTCGTTGGATAGGGTTACATCATGGCTTTATTCAGTGGCCAGAAACAAAATTATAGACAGGTACAGAAGAGATGCATCGCGGCCTAAGCGCACCGATTTTTATTATGCTGCGAGCTCAGATGAGGATGGACCGCTTACTCTGCAGGAGATTCTGCCTGATTTGGACAACTCACCCGAATCTGTGCTTTTGAAGGAGGCCATTTGGGACGAGATCACGGAGGCGTTAAGTGAGCTTCCTAAACTACAACGCGAGGTTTTTATTCAAAATGAAATTGAGGAAAGGAGTTTTAAAGAACTGGCAGAGGAGGAGGGAGTCTCCATTAATACGTTGTTATCGAGAAAGCGATATGCAATAATGAGTTTACGAAAACGGCTTCAGCGTTTTTATGATGATGTAATGCTGAACGATTAATGGAAAAGAGGAATTGCAGATTGAATTGATTTAAAAAAATAATTATAAAAATATGAAACGAGGAAGTTGGATTTTGAAAGGAGTGCTATTGGGACTGGTTGCGATTGGTGTCCTGGGTTTGGTCACTCAACTGTTGTGGAACTGGTTAGTACCAACACTTTTTGGAGCCCCCATGATTACCTTCTGGCAGGCTCTTGGGCTATTACTTTTATCCAAAATACTATTGTGGCCAATTGGAAAACGCCACTATAAGGGACAAAATTCAGGGTATTGGAAGCAAAAGTGGAGCGGAATGACCGATGAGGAAAAAGCGGTGTTCCGTAAAAAGATGAAGGAAAAGTGCAGTTGGGGCAGCCCTTTCCAGTCCCAAAAGCCTACAAATCAAGAACGCCCAAGCACTTTACAATAAAATAATCAATTTTCTTCAACCAAATCGGATCCTATCCGTATTACACCCTGAAAACATCGGAAACTTTGGATAGATTCAAAGTTTCCATAGTTTTGCGGCCATATGGAAGATGTAGACACAAAAAGTAAGATTTTAAAGGGGGCATCGGAGCTTTTCGTCCGCTATGGTATCCGTAGTGTATCAATGGACAACATTGCCAATCATCTTGGGGTTTCCAAAAAGACGATTTATCAATATTTCAAGGACAAGGACGAGATGGTATTTTCTGTGACTGAAGCCTACGTGCTTCGCGACAGAGAAGAACTGGAGGCGGTAGCCAAGAGTTCGAAGAATGCGGTGGAGGAATTAGTAGGGCTTTCAGGGTGTCTAAGAGAAAATTTTAGAGATATGAACCCTTCTCTACTGTTCGATCTGCAAAAGTATCATCACAAAGCCTGGAACGTGTGGTTAGAGTTTAAGGACAAATTTATAAGGGCACAGATAGAACGTTCCATTCAGCAAGGCAAAGAAGAAGGTTATTTCAGACCCGAATTGGACACAAAGATATTGGCCATTATGAGGTTGGAGACCATCCAATTTCCATTTGACCCCATTCTTTATCCCAAAAGCGAATATTCCTTAATGAACGTACAGACCCAGCTCTTCGATCATTTCATTCATGGACTTTTCACTGACAAAGGGAAGAAGCTTTATGAAAAGTATAAGAAGAAATTAATGACAAAAGAAAATTCAACTATTCAACTATGAGTCGGTTTTATATACTATCTCTTTTAACAATCCTATTTGCATCAAGTGCTATAAGGGCTCAGGAAAATGATGCTACATCATTTACCCTTAATCAATGTATTGAATACGCATTGAACAATTCATATGATATATCGAACGCCAAGCTGGAAGAGCAAATTGCAGTAGCAAAAGTGAAGGAGACCATAGGTATTGGGCTTCCTCAAATATCAGGATCAGCAGGTATCACTCATAACCAAAAGTTGGCAAGGTTTTTTACCACCTATGACCCAAATGGTGGTTTTATTGATTTGAGTGGAGTACCTGGAATACAGCCTGGCAATGTAGTGGCAGCACAAAACTTCTTTCAGTTGAAAAGTGCAGGGACAGCCTCCTTATCATTGAATCAAATCATTTTTAATGGAAGCTATCTGGTAGGACTGCAGGCGGCCAATGCCTACAAGGAACTATCTATAAAAACGACTAACCAAACCAACGAGCAGGTAATTGAGCAGGTGACTAAAGCTTACTACTCGGTTTTGGTCAACAGAGAAAGGATGAAGCTTTTTGATAATAATATCAACAGGGTGGATTCATTATTAATCACCACCAAAGCGATGTACGAAAATGGTTTTGCGGAAAGTATAGACGTAGACAGGATTCAGGTTAATCTCAATAACCTCAAAACTGAAAAATCAAAATTTGAAAAGCTTCAGCAATTGAGTGTTGAGCTATTGAAGTTTCAGATGAACTACCCATTTGGGCAAACCATTGAAGTAGTAGGTGAGTTGAATGAAGAAGTGGTGAACGTCAACTTAGATGAGTACCTGAGGGACTGGGACTACAAAGGCAGGGCTGATTATCAAGTGCTGGAAACGAACTATAAGTTGCAGAACCTCAATATAAAGAACAAATACGCTGAAGCGCTTCCCAGCCTTTCGGCCAATGCTAATTTGGGTTATTCTACACAGTCGCCTGACATTGGTGGACTTTTTACAACCAATAGCAGCTTTCCGGATAATGGTGGAGTAGGTCCTGATAGCTGGTACTCTTTTAGTTCGTTCGGATTGAATCTGAATATACCCTTGTTTTCAGGATTACAGCGTACTTACAAAGTGCAGCAGGAAAAACTTGAATTGAAGAAAATTGAAAACGGATTTAAGTCGCTGGAGAAGGGAATTGATCTGGAGATTAAAGAAGCGACTATCAATTATCAGAACAGCATGGAAGCTTTGAGGGCTCAGGAAGAAAACATGGGACTTGCTGAAAATGTGGCAAGAGTTACAAAAATTAAGTACGAACAGGGAGTTGGCTCTAATCTGGAAGTAGTAGATGCAGAGTCATCTTTGAGAGAAACCCAAATTAATTATTACAACGCTTTGTTTGATGCATCAATTGCAAAAACTGATCTGGATAAAGCATTCGGAAAATTATTAGACAAAAAATGAAACACCAACCATACATGAAGACACAATACCTATTTCCAATAATTCTTTTGATTGTAGCCGCTTGCGGTGGATCAGATGGTGATAAGAATCTTGAAGCTAAAAAAGAAGAGCTGAACAAAGCCCGGGCTCAGTTGCAGGAGGTGAAGGGTACCATTACCCAGCTAGAAAAGGAGATTAGTGAATTGGATCCGGAGTTTGCCAGACAAAACACAAAGGCGATTTTGGTGTCCACTTTTATAGCAGAGAAAAAACCTTTCGAGCACAAGGTAGAAGTAAGAGGATCCGTTGAATCCAGAAGGAATGTGTTCTTAAGTGCACAAACCGGAGGCGAGATCAAGCGCATTAATGTACAGGAAGGACAGCGCGTTTCACAAGGCCAGACGCTTATTGAATTGGATGCTGATGTGATTCGTAAATCAATTGCTGAATTGAAGACTTCTTTAGAGCTGGCCACCACGGTGTATGAGAGACAGGCTAAACTGTGGGATCAAAAAATTGGAACGGAAGTACAGTATCTCCAGGCAAAGAATAACAAGGAGTCCTTGGAGAATAAACTTTCTACAACTTATGCTCAATTGAACCTTGCAATGGTAAAGGCTCCCTTCAATGGAACAGTTGATCAGTTGCCTGCACGTGTGGGTGAGATGGCCAGCCCTGGTGTTCCCCTGGTCAGGGTAGTGAGTACAGACGAAATGTATTTGAAGACAGATGTTTCTGAAAGGTTTATTGGTCGCTTCAAAGCGGGTGATAAGGTGGATATATTTTTCCCTTTGATAGATAAAACGGTCACTACTGTAATTTCATCTGTAGGGCAGGTAATTAATGAAGAGAACAGAACTTTTGAGGTGGAAGCTAAATTGCCAAAGGTTGACTTTGTTGTTAAGCCTAATCAGGTGGTCATTTTGCGATTGCTCGATTATGTTAATGAAGCTGCACTGGCCGTCCCTACCCGACTTATTCAAAAGGATGAGGATGGACAGTTTATATACATTGTTGATAAACGGGAAAGTGGTCCCGTTGCCAGAAAAATACATGTAGTAGCTGGCATTACTTCAGATAAGGAAACTGAAATAACTGAGGGCCTGAAGGGCGATGAGCAAATTGTTGATAAAGGGTTTAGAGAATTAACTGAGGGTGTTGAGGTCATGATTTCCAACAATGATGCTGTTACTGCTGAAGTAGCTAAAAAATAATTTTAAAAACCTCATACAAAAATATTTATGAGTGATAATAAAAAAGATTTAAAAATTGATAAGGAGTTTGGGGTCACCACCCTATCGATAAACAATAGGACAACGGTTGGTTTCCTGGCGTTCCTTATTGCTGTAATGGGTATCTCTACCTACATCAGTTTGCCAAAGGATAGTTACCCTGAAATCAAACAACCCATTGTTTACGTGGGTACGCCCTATCCGGGAAACTCACCGATTGATATGGAAAACCTTGTGACAAGGGAAATTGAAAAGGAGATCAATACCATTTCTGAGGTGGATAACATAAAGTCGACTTCAGTTCAGGATTACTCAACCATTATTGTTGAGTTTAATACTGATACGGATGTGGAAGATGCACTTACAAAAGTTAAAGATGCAGTTGATCGCGCCAAGCCTGAGTTGCCCGATGACTTACCAAGTGACCCGAATGTGTTTGAATTGAACTTTTCAGAGTTTCCGATTTTGAATATTAACCTATCAGGGGATTATACTTTAGAGCAACTTAAGAATTATGCAGAATACCTGGAAGATGAAATAGAAGGTATTACGGAAATCTCAAAAGTTGAGATCAGGGGTGTAGATGAGCGTGAAGTAAAGGTGAAAGTTGATCCTTATTTGCTCGAGGCGCGTAAAATTAATTTTGCTGACATTGAAAATGCTATTGCTGCTGAGAACGTAACCTTATCAGGAGGTAATATTCTGGATGATGGTATCAGAAGAACTTTGCGTGTAGTGGGAGAATTCTCCAATCCAAAACAGCTGGAAGAGGTAATCGTGAAAAATGAAAAGGGGAATATTGTGTACCTGAAAGATATTGCCACAATTGATTTCGATTATGTAGAAACTACCAGTTATGCAAGGCTTGCCAAACAACCCGTAGTAATGGTTGATGTGATTAAAAGAAGTGGGCAAAACCTCCTTATTGCTACCGAAAAAGTCAATGCTGTTTTGGATAAAGCCAAAGCGGATGTTTTTCCTTCTGACTTAAACGTGAGTATTACAAATGACCAGTCCTCTTTTACAAAGGAAATGGTGAGCAGTCTGGAGAACAATATCATATCGGGAGTAATTGTGGTGGTAAGTGTTTTAATGCTTTTCCTGGGCACGCGCAACGCCTTGTTTGTAGGTATTGCCATTCCACTTTCGATGCTCCTATCATTTTTAATTTTGGGAGCTATGGGGTATACCATTAATATGATGGTATTGTTTGGAATGATCATGGCGCTCGGGATGTTGGTGGACAATGGTATTGTGGTAGTGGAGAACGTCTATCGATTGTATGAGGAGGGTTATGATTTGTTGAGTGCGGCAAAGTTAGGGGTAGGTGAGATTGCATGGCCTATTATTGCCTCTACGGCAACAACACTTGCAGCCTTCTTACCACTGGCCATGTGGCCTGGTATTATGGGTGAGTTTATGAAGTACCTTCCCATCACACTTATCGTTGTACTGAGCTCCTCGCTTTTTGTGGGCTTGATAATTGTGCCGGTGATTGCTTCACTTTCGATGAAACATGAAAGTGCCGAAGCTATTAACAAAAAGAAAATGTGGAAGCGTGTTGCGATTTACATTGGTATCGGGTTAGTATTCATTTTGCTTCAGGTATTTTGGTTAGGTAATATTCTTATTGCACTGGCCTTGCTTACGCTTCTTAATGTTTTTGTGTTTGTTCCGGCATCACGAAAGTTTCAAAATATTTACCTCCCGAGGTTAGAAGCCAGGTACTCCAGGATAGTTGCCTATGCATTAAAGGGCAGGAACCCAAGATGGTTTTTCGGTGGCGCTGTAGCTATGCTTTTCATATCCATTGCATTAATGGGCGTCTTCCCTCCGAAGGTGATTTACTTTCCCGTGAATGTGCCGAAGTATATTAACGTGTTCATCGAGTTCCCCGTAGGAACTGATATTGAAGAAACGGATAAGTTTACCCGATTGATTGAAGACAAGGTCATTGAGTTGGTAAAACCGTATGATAACATCGTTGAATCTGTAATTGGCAACGTAGGCCAGGGCACAGGAGACCCCAATGATCCTTCCAATATAGGACAGGCTGATACTCCCAATAAGGCGCGTATTACCGTCAATTTTGTTGACTTTAAATATCGGGATGGCATCAATACCAATTCCATTTTGGATGAAGTTAGAAATGGTATTCAGGGTTATCCTGGTGTTACCGTTACTGTAGATAAAAATGCTGACGGACCTCCTACAGGAAAACCAATTCAGATAGAACTTTCAGGCGATGACTTTCAGACACTGATCAAGCTCACTGAAGATATGAGAAAAATGATCAATGAATCTGGAATACCAGGTATTGAAAAATTGAAAACAGATCTTGAAACAGGTAAGCCTGAATTGATTGTCCATATCGATCGCGAGAAGGCGAGAAGATTTGGTTTGTCTACTTACTCTGTTGCCAATGAGGTGCGTACCTCACTGTTTGGAAAGGAAGTTTCGAAATACAAGCAGGGAGAAGACGATTATAAAATTCAGTTAAGGTTGGAAGATAAGTATCGTTATGATATCGATGCTTTGATGAACAAGAGCATTACTTTCCGGGATCAGACAAGTGGCAGGATTGCGCAGGTTCCGATCTCTTCAGTAGCTCAGGCAGAACTTACATCTACCTATGGCTCGGTGAAGCGCAAAGACCTGAAGCGTATGATTACCATGTCTTCCAATGTGTTGAGTGGTTATAACGCCACAGAGATTAATGATCAGATCAAGGTGTTGCTTGAAGGCTTTAAAATGCCTCCTGGATATACCTTCAATTTTGGAGGAGAACAGGAAAAGCAGGCAGAAGAAATGAGCTTCCTTGGAGGAGCATTATTATTAGCAGTATTCTTGATCTTCCTCATTATCGTGGCGCAGTTCAATAAGATTACAGCACCTCTGATTATCATGACTTCAGTATTATTCAGTACCATTGGTGTATTCCTTGGTTTGTTAATTTTCAGAATGGACTTTGTGGTAATCATGACCATGATTGGTATTATCTCTCTGGCGGGTGTTGTTGTAAACAATGCCATTGTGTTGATCGACTTTATTGAGTTGAAGAAGAAGCGCAGGAGAGAGGAGTTGGGGTTGGAACGATTGCCCATGGAGGAAGTGGTTAAGGCAATTGCTGAAGCAGGAAAGACACGTTTACGTCCGGTATTGTTAACAGCCATTACAACGGTATTAGGTTTGATTCCTTTGGCAGTGGGTATCAATATCGACTTTATCAAGTTTTTCCAGACGTATGATGCAGACTTCTACATCGGTGGAGATAGTGTAATGTTCTGGGGGCCATTGTCCTGGACAATCATCTATGGACTTACCTTCGCTACATTCCTTACGTTGGTGGTGGTACCGGTAATGTACCTGCTGGTTGAAAAATTGAACAGAAGATTAGGTATTGGTTAATCCTGTTGAATAAACCATTTAGACCGCATCTTTGTTACCAACGGGGATGCGGTCTTTGTTTAAATGAAAGCACAAAAATTATTTATGGTCTTTATTTTCATATTGTTCTTTCTGGCAATCGATTACTATGTCTTTCAGGCAGTATTGCTGGTAAGCAAGAATTGGTCTGAAAGCTGGAAAATTACTTTTCGTCTCACTTTTTGGGTGCCCACACTGATAAGTATAGGTGCGCTGCTCTGGTGGGCTTTTGATAACCCTTATGCTTATAGTGCTTCTTTGCGCAACTGGGTGATCACCGGTCTCTTTACGCTATACTTCTCCAAGTTTTTTGCAGTACTTTTTCTTTTTGCTGAAGATATACAGCGGGGCGTACGTTATGTGGCATCGTTGTTTAGCAATAATAAACCCGCAGGACTTCCAGGTCCAGCAATTCCAAGGTCTGAGTTTTTATCTCAGGCAGCTTTAATAGCAGCAACTGTTCCATTTGGTGCATTTACTTATGGGATTCTCTCAGGCGCTCATGACTATAGGGTAAAGAGACAGACGGTTTATCTTCCCAATTTGCCCAAGGCCTTTGATGGGGTAAGCATCGGTCAGTTGTCTGATATTCATTCCGGTAGTTTTTTTAACAAAACTGCGGTGAGGGGAGGAGTAGAAATGCTTTTAAAGGAAAAGCCTGATGTGGTATTTTTTACGGGAGATTTGGTGAACAATCAAACTTCGGAAGTAAAGGATTACTTCGATGTCTTCAATAAAGTAAAAGCTCCTCTGGGGGTGTTTTCAGTTACTGGTAATCATGACTATGGAGACTATCACAGCTGGGAAAGCGCCAATGCAAAGGCGCAGAATTTTGAAGACTTAATTCGTGCGCACAAGGAATTGGGCTTTGACCTGCTGCAAAACGAACACCGCTGGCTGGAAGTTGATGGGGAGAAGATAGCGATTTTGGGAAATGAAAACTGGGGTGCCGGTCGTTTTGCTAAATATGGAAAGCTGGATCAGGCATACAAAGGAACAGAAGACGCTCCGGTTAAGCTGCTATTGAGTCATGACCCTAGTCATTGGGATGCACAGGTACGCCCCAATTATAACGATATTGACTTGATGTTTGCCGGCCACACTCATGGTTTTCAGTTCGGAGTGGAAATTGGCGGCTTTAAGTGGAGTCCCTCTCAGTATATTTATAAGCAATGGGCTGGGCTTTACAAAGAAGGCGAGCAGTACCTCTATGTGAATCGTGGGTTTGGTTACCTGGGGTATCCGGGTAGGGTAGGAATTCCACCTGAGATTACCATAGTTACTTTAAAAAGAGCCTAATCTAGCCAAGGTATTTGGAAGGTGTTTTCCCAGTAATCTTTTTGAATGCCCTGTTGAAATTGGATAAGTTGGTAAACCCTGATTGATAACAGATGTCCTGAATGGAAAGGTCTTTATCAATTAGCAACTTGCAAGCATGGCTCACCCTCACCTCATTTAAAAAATTAGTATAGGTTTTTCCGGTTCTGGTTTTAAAATACCTGCAAAAGGCTTCCTCAGTTAAGTTGGCTACTTTGGCCACCTCATCAATATAGACCTTTCTGTAGCTCTCACGGAGCGTGAACTGCAGAATATCGTCCATCCGCTTTCCTTCATTGGTTCTGTATTTTTCCAGAGAGGCAATCACACTTAGAATCTCTATTTCCTTCGTCTCCGTTAATAATTTAATGATTTCGAAAAATGTGATGATCTTATCAATTCCTTTCTGCTTGACTACGCGCAGTAACAGTTCTGTTACTTTTTCTTTTGTAGCGCCTAAAAGTTTAAATCCGCGACCTGCCTTGGACACCCATTTCATGGTATCTTCCATTTCCTCTAGTTGCCAAAATACATTGCCTAAATAATTCTCATCAAAGAAAATAGAAACGGATGAAGCTTCCAGTTTACTTCCCTCCTTAAAGTAGGCCTGGTCATTTTTAAAGACGTGAGCCTGATGACTCCCGATTACAAAAAGGTCTCCTGGAGCAAAGCGGCCCACATAGTCTCCGGCTATCAACGTGCCTTCACTTTTTTCTATCCACATTATTTGTATTTCATTATGCTGGTGAAGTTTGTCATAGAAGTGAGGCAGCTTGTCCAGTTGAATTCTGAACGCTTCCTTCATAATGTGTGGCACCTGAAACGAAACAACCTTCATAACATATTTTGATAATGAATAGGTGTAAAAATATTAATAATTAGTCAAAATAGTATTGGGATTCATTATTTTAAATTATTCTAGCCTAAAATCGGCAGGGTATATTTGTGCTGTCAAATTTTAAATTTTGTTCCTATGACAATGCAATGGAAGGGCGTGTTGCCGGCAATTACCACCAAGTTCACAAGCGATCACAAAATCGACTTTGATCTTTTTGAGAAAAACCTGACTGTTCAACTTGATGCTGGAGTTGATGGTGTCATTCTGGGGGGTACTCTGGGAGAATCAAGTGTGTTGGAAAACAAGGAGAAAGTTGATCTCATCAAGTTTACTGTTGATAAAGTAAATGGAAAAGTGCCCGTAGTAATGAACATTGCTGAGGGGAGTACGGCTGAAGCAGTAAAAGTTGCCAGCGATGCTGAAATGAATGGTGCTTCCGGACTTATGATTTTGCCTCCCATGAGGTACAAGTCGGATCATCGCGAGACAGTTTCTTATTTTGGTGCTGTGGCAGAGTCTACTTCTCTTCCTATTATGATTTATAATAATCCCATTGACTATAAAACTGAGGTGACGCTGGATATGTTTGAGGATTTAACAAAGTATAAAAATATCAATGCTGTTAAGGAATCAACCAGGGATGTTTCCAATGTAACCAGAATGATCAATAGGTTTGGTGACCGTTACAGTATATTATGTGGAGTGGACACACTGGCTATGGAAGAATTGGTGATGGGAGCCAACGGGTGGGTGGCAGGATTGGTATGTGCTTTTCCCCGAGAAACTGTGGCTGTTTACCGATTGGTTAAAGAAGGAAAACTGGATGAAGCGCTTAAAATCTATCGATGGTTTTTACCCATCCTGGAATTGGATATTCATCCAAAATTGGTTCAGTATATCAAATTAGCGGAAGCAGAGGAAGGAATAGGCTCTGAGCATGTACGCCCCCCACGCCTTACTTTGGTGGGCGAGGAAAGAGAGCGAGTACTAAAGATTATTCGCGATGGAATTAAAAACAGACCGAAGTTGTAATTAGAACAAGCCACTAGTAAGTTGCTATGTAGTTTTGGAGCCCATTTCAAGACTGCATGGAAATATTGTCATATTAAAACCAATCAAATTATGTCATTTAAAGATGCTACCATAGCCGAAGTTGACGCAGCCATGAATGAGGCACACGTTGCTTTCCTATCGTTTAAAAATTTTAGCGGGAAGAAGAGAGCGGCATTTTTGCGTGCCATTGCAGATGAGATTGAGGGCTTAGGTGACGAATTGGTAAAAACAG
The DNA here is from genome assembly GCA_039971015.1 of Cyclobacteriaceae bacterium. GTDB lineage: Bacteria > Bacteroidota > Bacteroidia > Cytophagales > Cyclobacteriaceae > ELB16-189. Next base: position 72,599 of record JBDVKV010000004.1, on the reverse strand, counting down.
CGATGGCTGAAACAGCCCTTCCGGAAGCAAGAATTATTGGAGAACGAGGGAGAACAACCGGGCATTGCCGCATGTTTGCCGACTACATCGAGGAGGGTTCATGGGTGGAGGCGCGTGTGGATACCGCTATTCCAGACAGATCACCAGCTCCCAAACCTGACATAAGGAAAAAATTGGTGGCACTTGGCCCCGTAGTTGTATTTGGAGCAGCCAACTTTCCTTTGGCCTACTCAACTGCCGGAGGTGATACCGCCTCGGCTTTGGCTGCGGGTTGCCCGGTAATTGTAAAAGCACATCCAGCACATGCTAAAACTTCTGAGTTAGTTGCAGGTGCGATTAAGAAGGCCATGAAAACTACAGGGATGCCTGCGGGCGTTTTCCAACATTTGCATGGCGCAGGTTTTGAAGTTGGGCAAGCATTGGTGAAGCATCTCCGTACCAGCGCAGTGGGTTTCACTGGTTCATTTGTAGGTGGTAAGGCCTTGTTTGATTTGGCTAATCAACGTCCAACGCCTATTCCTGTATTCGCAGAAATGAGCAGCATCAATCCTGTAATATTGTTGCCCGATACACTAAAGAAAGATTTTGAAAAGACAGCCACCATGATGGCATCATCACTCGTACTTGGTGTGGGGCAGTTTTGTACTAACCCTGGTTTGGTATTGGCGGTAGAAGGAGAAGGGCTAGAAAAGTTTATTACCCACTTTTCTTCCGAAATCAGTAAATCTCTTCCTGCAGAAATGTTGCACAAAGGGATTGCTGCCAACTATGTAAAGCGCTTGTCTGAAACACTGGCTCAAAAAGGAGTGAAGTTGGAAGTTCAGGCTGAAGCTGAATCTAAAACTGGTGACAAAGATCAGGGCAGACCAACAGTGGCATCAGTATCAGCATCTACATTTTTAGAAAACGCTTCGCTCGCAGAGGAGGTATTCGGTCCTTTTTCGCTAATTATTAGATGTGCCAATATGGATGAACTCAATAAGGTGGTTACCCATCTTCATGGGCAGCTCACTTCCAGTATTATTGGTGAAGAAGGAGAAATTTCCAAGCACACCAATTTGATTAATATTTTGGTAGAGAAAGCAGGACGTTTAATAATCAATGGAGTTCCAACTGGCGTTGAAGTTTGTCCTTCTCAAAATCATGGTGGTCCATTTCCTGCCACTACCGATTCCAGATTCACCGCAGTGGGTACAGATGCGATTAAGCGATTTGCACGACCTGTATCATTTCAAAATTTCCCTGAATCACTTTTACCTGAAGAGTTAAAGAGTGCTAACACATTAGGAATTATGAGAATTGTGAATGGCGAGCTGACACGCAAAGGGTTGTAACCATGCATTTCATTAGTGCAGAGGATATTGAAAGGCATTCCGACTATCTTGCTTTAATCGAAGCATTGAGGGCTGCGTTTCAAAAACAATACAACATACCAAAACGCCATCACCATCAATATCCAAATCCTAAAGAAGGAATAGAATCTACGCTGTTGCTAATGCCTGCCTGGGATGATGGAGAAAATCTGGGCATCAAGGTGGTAAACGTATCCCCCAATAACAGTAAATACAGTTTGCCAACTATTCAGGGAAGCTATTTGCTTTTTGATCAGCATAAGGGTACACCCAAGGCCATCTTTGATGCCAAGATGCTAACCAATAAAAGAACGGCCGCAGCTTCTGCTTTGGCTTCCGGGTATCTTTCCAGAAAGGATGCAAGTTGTTTACTGATGATTGGAAATGGTGCTCTTGCCCCAGAACTCATTAAAGCGCATGCATCGGTTCGACCAGTTACAAAAGTATACCTGTGGGGACGAAACTTTGAAAAGTCTCAATTGGTGTCTCAGCAATTATCTCAATCAACGTTCGACATAATCCCGGTAAAGGAGTACCTGCCATTTGTGGAAGAAGCAGATATTATATCCTGTGCCACATTAAGCCCAACGCCATTGATATTTGGCAAACATATCAAGGCAGGTCAACATTATGATCTGGTTGGAGCCTACAAACCTGATATGCGCGAGGCTGATGATAAATTTATTTCTTCGGTTAGTATCCATGTTGATAACTATGAAGGAGCAACTACTGAAACAGGTGATTTGGTAATTCCATTAAATGCAGGTGTAATCAAAAGAGAGCAGATCTTATCTGAGCTGTTTGAATTATGCCAGTCTAAAAAGGAAGGAAGGAGAGGTGATGATGAAATTACTTGTTTTAAGTCAGTAGGGCATGCGCTTGAAGATTTGGCTGGCGCCAAACTGGTGTATGATGCGTTTGAAAAGAATCAATGATAAAATCCTTAAGCAGAAAGTAAAGAGCAGAATTATCTTATGAGAAAAACATTCTTTTGCATAGACGCACATACCTGTGGTAATCCTGTTCGTTTAGTAGCCGGGGGTGGTCCTTTATTGCAGGGCGCTAATATGAGTGAAAAGCGTCAACACTTTTTAAAGGAATTTGACTGGATCAGAAAAGGACTCATGTTTGAGCCACGTGGTCACGATATGATGAGTGGGAGTATTCTTTATCCGCCTTCAGATCCGCAGAATGATATTGGCGTTTTATTCATTGAGACCAGTGGATGCTTACCCATGTGTGGACATGGCACTATAGGAACTGTGACAATTGCTATTGAAGAGGGTTTGGTTGTTCCGAAAACACCTGGTAAACTAAAGTTAGAAACTCCGGCAGGACTTGTGTTGATTGAGTATGTACAGGAAGGGAAAAAGGTAAAGTCCGTAAAACTCAAAAATGTAAAAGCTTACTTAGCAGAAGAAGGACTCACTGCAGAATGTCCTGATTTAGGTGAGCTTACGCTTGATGTTTCTTATGGTGGAAATTTTTATGCCATTGTGGATGTGCAGGCTAATTTTAAAGGAATAGAAAATTATACGGCCGATCAATTAGTAGGTTGGAGCAGAGCGCTGCGTAAAAATATTAATGATAAATACAATTTTGTCCATCCTGAAAATCCTACCATCAACGGCTGTAGTCATATTCTTTGGACGGGCGCAACCATTGATCCCAACGCCACCGCGCGGAATGCTGTGTTTTATGGTGACAAAGCGATAGACCGTTCTCCATGCGGCACGGGTACTTCTGCCCGGCTTGCCCAGTGGTATGCCAAAGGAAAATTAAAACAAGGCGAACCATTCATTCACGAAAGCATTATTGGTTCTAAATTCATAGGCAGAATAGAGGAAGTGACCGAACTGGATGGTAAATCAGCCATTATTCCCAGCATTGAGGGATGGGCAATGGTTACCGGATACAACAATATCGTCATTGATGATGATGATCCCTACGCACACGGTTTTCAGGTTATCTAATTTCTTATGAGCAATGTTGGCATTATAGGAGGAGGAATTATTGGGCTTACATCCGCATACTATCTCGTTAAGGCAGGACATAAGGTCACTATTATTGAGAAGGGTAATCTTCAGGATGGCTGTTCCTTTGGGAATGCAGGAATGATCGTTCCCAGTCACTTCATTCCATTGGCCGCACCAGGAATGATCTCTAAGGGAATTCGCTGGATGTTCAATTCGAAAAGTCCTTTTTATGTAAAGCCAAGTCTTAACCCTGATCTCCTCAAATGGGGCTACCTCTTTTATAAGCATGCCAATCAGGCCAACGTAGACAAAGCGATTCCGGCATTAAAGGAATTAAGTTTTTATAGCAAGTCATTGTATCAACAGCTGGCTGAAGAATTACCTTTTGATTTTGGTTATAATGAAAGAGGGTTGTTGATGTTGTATCAATCGGAAGAGATTGAAAAAGAAGAGAGAGAGACTGCTGAGGTAGCCAATCATTTTGGTGTAGAGGCACGCGTATTAAGTGCGAGTCAGGTGCAGGAATTGGAGCCCGATGTAAAAGTCAATGTCAGGGGAGGAGTCTACTTTCCCGGAGATGCACATCTTACGCCACAAAATTTTATTAACCGATTGGTTCATTTTCTAAAGGAATCAGGAGTGGAGCTGATAACCGATTGTGAAGTATTCGATTTTAAAATTGAGAATGGTAAAATACAATCATTAGTTACCAATCTGGGTAATTATTCATTTGATGAGGTAGTGTTGGCCACAGGTTCATGGTCTGGCACTATTGCAAAACGCCTTCATCTATCCTTGCCTATGCAGGCAGGAAAGGGATATAGTTTTACATTAAACAACGTTCAGAAAAACATTCGGATACCTTCCATCTTCCTGGAAGCCAGAGTGGCCGTAACACCCATGGAGAATAACCTTCGCTTTGGTGGTACAATGGAGATTACGGGTGTTAATCATAAGATCAGTATGAATAGGGTAAGAGGAATTGTAGAATCGATACCTAAGTATTACCCGGAAATGAAGGTGGAAGTTCCGGCTAAGGAAAAAATATGGCATGGCTTGAGACCCTGTTCACCCGATGGACTTCCCTATATTGGCAAAAGTCAACAATTCAATAATCTCATTATGGCCACTGGGCATTCTATGCTGGGTGTAAGTCTGGGGCCAGGTACGGGAAAGATAGTAGCTGACCTCATAGATGATAAAAAGACTGATGTAGACCTGTCTTCTTTCGATCCGGAACGCTTCAGTTAGCATCAAATTAAGTCGTTTCACCTACATAATACCCTCATTCGAGTAATCAGGTAAATATTTGTGAACTTGATGAAACGTTTCTCGTAAATTAAGGTACTGAATTTAAGCTTGATCTTTACCGTTACCTCCAACCCCCCAAACCCATGCTTAAAAACAATCTCAAACTAGCCATCCGATCCCTCTTAAGACAGAAGGGATATGCATTTATCAATATTGCAGGCCTTGCAGTAGGCATAGCCAGTTGTTTGTTGATTGCCTTATTTGTGCAAAATGAATTTTCGTATGATAAGTTCTACAATAAAGCAGATCAGATTCATAAGATGGTGTTGGAAAGAATCTATCCTGACCACTCCACTTATTATTCTACGATACCCCATTCTTTTGCAAATGTAGCTGTAAGGGATTACCCCGAAGTTGAAAACGCCACTTTGTTGGCAGGCCCATTTGGAAATATTTTGGTCTCCCACACCAATGAACGTGATGAGAAAAAAGAATTTGAGGAGAATTATGTATTTGCGTCAGACAGTAATTTCTTTTCAACTTTTGATTTTAAAATAATTAAAGGGGATAAGGCTACACTATTGAATAACCCCAACGATATGGTGATGACTGAAAGTACCGCTCTCAGGTATTTTGGTAATGAAGATCCAATTGGAAAAACAATGACAACGGGTTTTGGTGAGTTCACGATAACAGGTGTTTGTGAAGATGTCCCTGAGAATTCGCACATGAGGTTTGATATGCTTGTTTCGATGGTAACCTTTCCGTTTACTGATATAGAAAACTTTACAAGTTTTTCTGCGCATTGCTATTTTACGCTTATCCCAGGGGCAGACTATAAAGCATTGGAATCTAAATTCCCACAAATGGTAGAAACCTATGCAGCTGCACAAATTGAACGCGACCTGGGTAAGTCATGGGAGGATTACAAGAAGGAAGGGAACGGATATCGGTATTTTCTACAACCGATTACGTCTATTCATTTAGACCCAACCAATCTTGAAGGGAAGATGAGTCCTGGGGGAAGTATTACTTCCGTTTACATAATGATATCTGTAGCTGTTTTAATTCTCTTCATTGCCTGTATCAATTTTATGAATTTAGCCACTGCTCGTTCTGCTGAAAGGGCAAAGGAAGTGGGTGTACGAAAGACAATGGGGTCATTTAAGAAACATCTGGTATATCAGTTTCTTACCGAATCATTTGTCTTGAGCCTGATTGGAGTCGCCCTTGCTGTTTTATTCATTTTCTTTGCACTTCCCTTCTTCAATGATCTTACAGGGAAGTCCCTCCAATTGGTATTTAGTCCAATGAATGTTATCGTTCTTTTGTTGATTACTGCATTTGTTGGTTTTCTGGCTGGGGCTTACCCTTCGTTTGTTTTGTCTTCTTTCAATCCTGTGGTAGTACTGAAAGGTAATTTTACGGGGAATCAGAAAGGGCAATGGATAAGAAATGGACTAGTCATCTTTCAATTCTGGATATCTATCATTCTTATGATTGGTACTTTGGTGATCCAACAGCAAATGACTTTCATGAGAGAAAAGTCTTTAGGATTCGATAAAGATCAGATGCTGGTGGTGGAGAGAGCATTTAATCTTGATGTACAAAATATGAGGACTTATATCGAGGAACTTAAAAGATCCTCTCCATTTGCTGATGCATCGGCTAGTGGTTCCCTACCGGGTAGGTTGCAAGATTTTTTCGGAGTACAATTCCAGCCTGAAGGTTCCTCAGAGATACTCACTACAAAATCAATGATACTAGGCGACAGGATGGCTGAGGTGCTTGGGTTAGAGTTGTTGGAAGGAAGGTGGTTCTCAGAAGAGATGAATGATTCCCTATCGCTTATCCTCAACGAATCTGCAGTAAAAGTGATGGGGTATAAAGATCCTATTGGCCGGAAGCTGAATAATATTCGTCAAACCCCGGAGGGAAATATTTCTTTAGACTTTACCATTATTGGCATTGTGAAGGATTTCAATTTTCAATCCCTTCGAGATAAGGTTACGCCACTTGTGCTTCAAAATACATCAAGTTTTGGAGGTGGAGCCAACTATGTAATGGCAAGGGTAAAGCCAGGCCAAATGCAGGAAGCTATCCAGGTGGCTGAAGCCAAATGGAGAGAGCTTGCTCCCGAGCAACCTTTTAAGTTTACTTTCCTTGACGAAGATTTGAAAGCTAACTATGAAGCTGATCAACGCACGGGTAAGTTGTTTGCAGTGTTTTCCGGGCTGGCCATTTTTGTAGCTTGTATCGGCCTCTTTGCACTCTCGGCTTATACGGCCAGTTTGCGTACTAAGGAAATTGGTATTCGGAAAGTATTGGGTGCAAGTGTTGGGCGTATATTGATATTGCTTGCCAGTGACTTTACCAAAATGGTTTTGATATCATTTTTGATGGCTATCCCTGTGGCGTGGTTTGTAATGGAGAATTGGTGGCTTCAAAATTTTGCTTATCGCATTCAGATCAGTGTGTGGACAATTCTACTTTCAGGGGTAGCAGCTTTTTTGGTGGCCTGGTTGACGGTAAGCTTTCAATCGATAAAAGCAGCTGTAAAGAATCCAGTGCAATCGTTACGCAGTCAGTAGGTGTGGCTTATTGTGCAATAAAAAAAGCCAGATGTTCATCTGGCTTTTTCTATTTTAAGAGATATAATTAATCGCGTCTGCCGTATCCGCCACCGCCTCCACCGCGATCTTCTTTTGGACGAGCTTCATTCACGACAAGGTTCTTGCCCATGAAATCATGTCCGTTTAACTCAGTAATGGCTCTGCGAGCGGCATCATCATCTTTCATTTCCACGAAGCCAAAACCTCGACTTCGCTGAGTGAATTTGTCAGTGATAATTTTTGCTGAGTCGATTTCACCGTATTCTGCGAAAAGCGCCCTTAGTTCTTCTTCTGATGCCTTCCAGGGGATGTTGGCTACGTAAATGTTCATGGGTGTAGAGAAATTAAGTTACAATTTTTAATGGCTAACTGTAGTAAAGACGATAAGGTTACAAATAGAGTTGCCTTAATATGGTTATTCTAAGTTTGGCCTTAACAAAGATATAATAATTTTTGTGATTTCCTTTTTGCCTGATGTAAGCCGAAAACAGCGTAAAAAGGGCTTTTGCTAATGGTAAATCGGATTCTTGCTAATGAAATGGGTAAGATTTTTTTCTCCCATCAATCGTATTTTTTTCTTCATAAATGGTGTCCATCCAAGCAACTTTCCGGGCAATCCCAGCGCCATTTTACTCCATTTCCATAGGTCAAAATGATCTTTATGTTCAATGATAAAGCCGTCTTTGAAAACAAAATGGGCATCTATTTTATTATGCACTGTTCTTCCTGTTTTTGAAAAACTATAGATGGCTTCCCAATGGCAGGTTCCCGTTTCTGAATTGGTTTTAATGTCAGCAAAGGTGAGTGTCAAATCTTTGGAAGCGCTGGTGAGCATGTGCCACATCGCTTTTGCTTTTTTACCATGCAAATCAGGAAACACGGGATCACTAAAATGAATTTCTTCGTGATAACATTCCTGCATCTGCTTCCAATCTTTGTTTTGAAAGGCAGTGTAAAACTTTTTTACTAATTCAGAATTATCCATTGTCTTCCTTTACTTTAAATTCGAAGATATCAGGCCTGTTATAATGACCGATCACATCAAAGTCCATTTTAGATTTAATAATTTCTTTCTGATCAATGTCGGCATATAAAATACCTTCATCATTAAATAGTGGGCCGGCTAATACTTTTCCTAACGGGGAAATAATAACGCTGCCACCGCTGCACATCAGTGATGGTTGGTTTTCTATTTCTTTTTGCAGTTCCTGTGGATACTGATCTTTCGTTACAAATTGATTGCAACCCAATACGTAACATCTGCCTTCTGCTGCAATGTGTTCCATGGTAGCTTGCCAGCTTTGACGGCAATCAGCGGTAGGAGCAAGGTATATCTCCAACCCTTGCTGGTATAAAGCCATGCGGGCCAAGGGCATGTAATTTTCCCAGCAAATCAGCCCACCGATTTTTCCATGCGTTGTATCAAAGACTTTTAGGTCCTTGCCATCACCTTCTCCCCAAATAACTCGCTCTGCTGCCGTTGGTTTTATTTTACGATGCTTTCCGAGAAATTCTCCTTTATTAGAAAAATAAATGAGGGTGCAGTACAAAGTGTCACTTACACCATCTTTTTCGGTAACACCAATGACAAGGAAAGCATTGGCTGCCTTTGCCATTTTTCCTAATGTTTCAATCTCAGGCCCGGGTATTTCAATCGCATTTTCCCAATAGTTAAGGAATAAGTTCCGTCCTTCTTCACTTCTACTTCCTACAACTGTACCAAAGGATAGCCCTCGCGGATAGCCAGGAATGATGACCTCTGGAAATAGAATCAGTTCTGCTTTTTGGGCGGCAGCTTCATTGATAAGCGTGCCCATCTTTTCAAGGGTTTTATGCTTGTCAAATAGGATAGGGGCAGTCTGTACTACTGCAACCTTGTAGTTGAACATAGTGCTGGTTGTTTTCTCCCAAGATAAGGAGGAAGATTCCTGAAAACAACCGCACTAAATGGTGGAGGAATTAGTAAGCCCTGTCGATGCTTCCGGATCCGTAAACTTTTTTGGTGACCTTCTTGGTATTGCCCTTGTGTTTTATCGAGCCGCTTCCCATTATGAAGGCCTCCATGTTTTCGGATACATTAATCTCCGCCATACCGCTACCACCTACTTTTATAGTCGCGTTTTCCAATTCACAGTTAAAGGCATTAAGTATACCCGTTCCGCTTAATGAAATGGTATTGGATGTAGCGTACCCTTTTAGCACAATGGTTCCAGATCCGCTGATATCGGTGGTTATTTTTTTGCCTTTTACGTCAATATCCATAGCGCCACTTCCTGTCAGACCTATCTCAAGGTCATCCGAGGCAATAGAGTTTTCAGAAATTATCTTTCCTCGGCCATTTACCTGTAATGCATTAATATCCTTGATACTTACATATACCTTCATAGTGGGGTTCAACTTGATATCGTCTATTTTGGCCCAAAGGCTTTTATTGGGCGCGTCTGGTTTTCGCTCTACGTTGATCATTAAAATACCATCTTCAACTTTTATCTCTGTGGCTTCATAGATTTCGGCCAATGCTTCCACCTTCACTTCTTGCTTGTTGGTTTGCTTCAGATAAACGGTATAGTTGGAATTGACATAGATACTTTTGAATTCAGGTAACTCAAGTGTTTTTTTAGTGACCTGTGCGAAAGTACTTGCAGCTGTTAAAACGATTAGAAATGTGGTTATCGCTCTCATGGTTGTTTCGTTTATTAACCTGCAAGTAACAAGCGAGAAGTGACAATAAAGAAGGCAACTGGTTGAAGGGCCCATAGATTCGGTCAGAAAACTTTATGCGGGTTAAGCTAAGGGCTGAAATTGGTTATTTAGGCGTAACATGGGTTTAAGCAGGCATGTTCTAAGTTTACTTCTGCACCGGTACGAGGTTCCCTTTAGTAGGGTGCGAGGTGTTCTTTGCACAAGAGCGAGGTTCCCTTTGGTAGGGTACGAGGTGACATCTACACTAGCGTGAGGTACCCTTTAGTAGAGTGCGAGGTGTTCTTTGCACTAGAGCGAGGTTCCCTTTGGTAGGGTACGAGGTGTCATCTGCACTAGAGCGAGGTTCCCTTTGGTAGGGTACGAGGTGTCATCTGCACTAGAGCGAGGTTCCCTTTGGTAGGATATGAGGTGTCATCTACACTAGCGTGAGGTACCCTTTAGTAGAGTGCGAGGTGTTCTTTGCACCGGTGTATGGTGTCCTTTTAACGTTTGCCTTTAAACAGGTACCTGTATATGATTACAAAGGCGACCAGCCCAATGGCCATGACCACCAATACAGAGGGGCTAACAAGATCTACTGCGTGCATGGGTTAAAATCTGATTCGTGCCTGCAATTTAACATCATTCATGGAATTGCCTTCTATTGTTTCACTGCCAGATCCGATCGTTTCTCTGTCTTCATATTGGAAATGTGACCACCGCAGCCAAAGATCTACTTTTCTGCTCAGTTCATATTGCAATAGCACATAATTCCGGATTCCAATGCCATTGTAAAACGGAAGGGAGTAAGCCAGCCACACATCTCTTTCATAGACATATTGCCGATTGTCAAAGTCATCCGTATCAAACAAAGCATATCTGGCTGATAGCTTAATTCTATTTATTTTGAAACTCACATCTTGTAGTAACGCAAAACCTGTTGTCTTTTTATTTTCGAAATCATAGGTGCTGAATTGCACCCTCGACTTGAGACTAAATTGCGGACTCAACCGATAATCGAGGTTGATCCAGTAGTTTCTCTTTATGGCATTTTCATTTCCGTATAAATTAATGGTCTCCCTCAGGTTTTTAATTTTAGATTCCTCTCTGGCTTGTAGATAAAAGAATATGGATTTGGTGGGTTGGTAAGTGTACCTCAATAACCATTCATGTCCCGAAGAGGGGGCATAACCATTGTACCGCAACCATGGAAATTGGAACAAGTCGGCATAGCCTGTGAGCATGTGCTTTTTATCCAATTTATACTTCCATCCAAGGTAATAGCCTGACTCGTTTTGGGCGTTGGTATTCTCTGAAAACGCATTACCATAAAATGATTGAAAGTCCCTGTCATAATTTCTGTAAAGCAATGCCACATCAAATTGATGGGTAAGACTGGTTAGCATACCCACCACGTAAGCATTTCCCATTCCGATTGTATGGGCAATCTCACTGAATAGGGCAATATTGTTCCAACTGTAATTGGTATAAATGCTGGTATTGGTATTGCGATCACCTTGAAAATAGAATTGGTTGTACAAGGTGGGAGTTCTGAAAATGGGAACGCTGAATTGTGTTTGGTGAATAATGGCGCCAATCTCCAATGATTGATGGGAGTAATTAAGGATTGCACCGTAGTTGGTTTCCAATGCTATCTTTCTTCTTTGTTGTTCGTTTTCTGTTCTGTGGAGGCCAGTAGTGGAGATAGAGGATAAGAACTGGTTAACAGAATCTAAATCAGAAGTGCCATCCATCCAGTTGCGAGAAGCGAAAGAGGATAAGGTTACTTTTTTATGGAGCTGCGCACTTACTGCTATTCCACTGAAATATCCTGATTCGTTAAGCGATGTGTAGGGCAGAAAACCCGTGTTACTTCTTCGTACGGTGGTAATGCTTTCCGATCCTTTCCCCACACCAAATCCACCGCCCAATACCAGGCCTTGTCCGAATTGTGCCTGGAAGTCGCCAAGGGTTATATTTTTAAATACACCTTTGTTCAACACCTGAACGTGAAATGAATTGTAATCGAAACCATAATGTTTGGTTTTTGGTGACCACTTCAGTGATTCTCCTGCGTCTTTTTCAAAGGTGAACCCAAGGCTAAAATCACCAGCACGGGCCACCCTGAATCTGCCGTAGTACCGGTCGGGCGATCCTACATAATTGGTTGTGGTGTTGGGGTTGAATTGATAACCACGTTTGTCTTCCAGTGTGCGATTGTATCTTAAAAGCAAGTAATTGTTTTGCTCAGTGCCTATCCGGTGGAGTAGCGACTTTATTTCTTTATTATCTGACCTGATGGTAACAAAAGGAATTAATTTGTCTACAGTCCCTTCATCAAATCCATCAATAGCCTGAAGTTCATAAACTGAAAGCAATGCACCATTTTGATTTCTATGAGTAATTAAATTATTGATTTGAATTTCGTTAAGGATATACAGTGATCTTAATTGTTCCTCCGTTGCCTTGTTAAGATCAATGGGATTGGAAAGTATTTGTGCCAGGTTTTCATACAACATTTCATAATTGATATCCTGATCCTGAATGGAAAATATTTCTTCTGATAAGCGCTCCAGGTCGTATTCTCGTTCAGGATACTCCTGTGCGTTGGCTACCCACACACCACTAAGTACCGCAATGGATGTTAGCAGTGTTTTCATCATTGCTTCTTATTTTTTGAAAGAAGGTAGTTTGTGGATAGCTGATAAGTAGTTTTAAGCGCAGTATTGTACTGTAGGGCATAGTCGATAAAAAGGCGAGTTGACTGGTAACCTATTCCACCATGAATCGTGTTGGGATTGAGATTAAACCCGGTACGTGCTTTCACTTTTTTATGAAATGCATACTCAACTCCTCCTTTGATGGTTGGCTTATAATGCAGATCTTTTTCGATCTCTAACAGAAGGATAAGTTCTTCCTGTGGATGAAACTGGACGCCAGTTACTAAAATCACGGGAAGGCTTTCGTCTGTTCCTGATGATAATTGGGGTTGGTTAAGGTTTATGATGTAAGCACCTACCGATACTTTAGGGGTAAGTTCCGCGATACCGCCAAAATTTAAACTCAATGCAGAGTGGGCACCCAACCCCTCGGCCCTGTATTGTACATAGTTTACTTTAAGCCCGAGAGATGCAAGGCCAAAATGGTTGGCGTACCCCGCTGAAAAAACCTGTTCGCTGTATAACTCGTCTCCAAATTTAAAAACACCCACGCCAAACGTTCCAATAGACATGGGTAGATTGAGGGATGCCGCAGCCCGGTCGGCACCCGACAAAGAGGGGTTGATGGCATACGCGAAATTGGCCGAAGCGGCTTTAATTTTAGCCATACCGGCCGTGTTATTAAATAATGACCATGGGTCGGAAATCGTGGATGAGGCATTGCCCAGGGCAGCACTTCGACCTCCCATTAGTGCAGAAACACTTTGAGGTTTCGTAATTTTAGGAATTGACAGCAAAATCAGAACAAGAATGAGTCTCATACTGGCTGAATATTATTATAAAAGTTAAAAAAATAGATTTGAAAATACCTAGTTTGATAGGGTTAATAATTGGAATTTCCTTTGTCGGGAATGCCCAACAGGTAGTGGAGAAATACGATTCGGGTGCTGAGAAGGTTAAGGGGGAGATGCTGAATGGTACAAAAACAGGGGAGTGGCGTTATTTTTACCCTTCCGGAACACCCAATTCCATTGAAAACTATAAAGATGGTGTTTTACACGGTGAGGTCACTTATTTCTACCCTTCCGGCAAGATGCAGGGTCAGGAGCTGTGGCACAATGGCTCTATTAATGATTCAGCCTTTTACTACCATGAGAATGGGGAGTTGGATAAAAAGGGCATATACCTGAACAGCAGCTATGAAGGTAAATGGGTGCATTACTTCGAGAATGGAGAGAAAGAGCGCGTTTTGCATTACGAAAATGGGCTTCCTGAGGGGCCTACTTTGGTCTACGATGAAACAGGAACCCTAATGCAGGAGGGTAATTATCATTTAGGTAAGGAACACGGACTTTGGAAGTTTTATAATGAAAAAGGTGAACTGGAATACAAAGGGAATTATGAAAATGGGGATCCTGTTGGCATTTGGTATTCTTACAGGAAAGGAAAGGAGAAGGTGTACAAACGATACAGGAATTAGAATTCCTTTTTGATATTAAAGAAGAATCCGTGGGTACCTTCTCGCGTAAAGCTGTATTCAAACCTTAATACAGTATCGTAAAGCGTAACTACATCGATACCTCCACCCGCACCAATAAGGAATTTGTTGGATAAGGAATTGTTGAGTGATAGCTCCTGGTAGCGAGTAAAATTCTCCACGTAGCCAACGTCCACGTATCCTTTCAAATAGATGGAGAGGGGAAAGTAACTGAATTGCTCATGGGGCATATTGGCCAGATGCCACCCACGACTGAATATTTTTTTCTTAAAGGTGGTTTTGTTCAATAGGAATCGGGAACCTTCAATCAGGAACACTTCATAGCCTCTTAAGAATTGCTTACGATAACCAATGGCGTTGTAGAATGTGTAGGGTTGAGCTTGAGGAGTGCTTAAATAGACAGAAGAGAAATTGGAAAAGTAATAGCCATTTTTCAAATCAATATAGCGGGCATGGGTGAGGTTAATCTCAAACTGATCGACATCACTGCTTAATCCCAATCCAATTTTTTTGAGATAGATATTGGATTGATGCCCATTTAACGGATAGGCAAACACATCCCTGTGATCAGAGTTGAAGGAGTAAGCAATAGATTCGTACCGTTGTTGTGTGTCTCCGTTGCCATAATAGTTGGGATTGAGTATGGCGATGGTGTCTGCTATTTCTGAAGTTCTGTACTCGATGCCGATGTTATGTGTTTCATAAAATGATTTTCGGTACGAGTAATTTACTGCAACCAGGGCATTGGTACGTAGTACTTTATCAGATTTTAAAAAGAGGAGCCTGTGTTCATCAGTGAAGTAAGATAAGTTTTTGGGCTGGGCATAAGAAAACAGAAATGACAAACCTTGTTTTTGATTGCGATCGAGGTTGGGTATCTGATAGGCAAGATCAAACCTTCTTGAGAAGCCAAACTGTCCTGTTAGTCGCAAGGTTTCGTTTCTGCCTCTGAAATTATACTGATAAAGTCGCAGTCCATAATTTACCCTTCTGAAATCATGGTCATACGTTTGCCACCATTCATTAAAGTTTCTGTCGGAGAGTTCAAAGATAGGTACTGGAAAAGTGTACCAGCGCTCTGTAAGTTCAATGAGTAAGTCTACCTTTCCCGAGGAAAGAGTAATGGGCCTGATCTCAACGGTATTGAATAGCCGAAGGTTGTATATTTTCTTTTTGTCTTTCTCCAGTACCTCTGTGATCCGCTTGTTGCTGATGGTATCTCCTGGGCTAAGACTTAGCTCTCTGGTAATAATTCGATCCTGCGTGGTTTTATTTCCAACAATAAGAATTCTATTGACCTCCAGTAGTTGAAATTCCAGGGTATCAATTTCCTTAAAAACTTCTTCTTCTTTTCCTTTTCGACCATTCGATTGTTGAGCCCTACTTTCAACATACAGTATTGTCAAACATCCGATCAATATAATGGCCAACCTCCCTCGCATCCCAGATAGTTATAAGTTTGTTCAGGTTTTGCTTGAATTGCGTTTTGACCAAACTAGAACAGCAATACCGACAAGTACCATAGGTATACTTAGAATCTGCCCCATATTAAGGGTCAGGTTATCTTCAAATGCCACCTGGTTTTCTTTCAGGAATTCATAAACGAACCGAAGGGTCCAAAGAATAACCATGAACAGTCCAAATATTTTACCAGTAGAAATCTTTTCTTTTTCACGACTCCATATCCAGAACAGGAATGCGAACAAAAGCAAACATGAAATGGATTCATAGAGTTGAGCAGCATGGCGCGAAATCCCAAAAGTACTTACCTTGGCTACCAGTGTACCTGTTTTTTCCTGATACAACTCGAATTGCAAATCGGTACGTGGTGGTTCATCTACAAATTCATATAATCTTGTTAGAAAATATTTTGTATTGGTTTCGCAGAACTGCTGTGCTGTTTCCTGTTCGGTTCCTTCTTTAAAGAATAAGTAAATATTGATGGGCACTCGTCCGTTCATTCCGGGGGGCAGTTCCTCATCTTTAACAATGCTTATTGACTCTACCGGATTTTGCCCAAGGTCATTGCGCATTAATGCTTCCTCTACTCTGCCTACGAATACAACACCATAGCCAGCATCAGTAGGTTTTCCAATGATTTCAGAATTAAAGAAATTGCCCAGTCGGATAAGGCAGCCAGTTAATGCTACTACGATTACAATTCTATCTAATACCTGCAGATAGTTCTGTCCAATTTTCTTCTTTCTGCTGTATAACCACAATGCAAACAATATTCCGATGGCAGCGCCATGGCTGGCAAGACCTTGCAATCCTGTGAAGCGAAACTCAGGAGTAAATTCAAATGGGAGAAATACTCCTAAAGGATTTTCCCAGAGTAATTCTGGCTGATAGAAGAAGATATGTCCTAGACGCGCTCCAATGATGGTAGCCAGCACCATGTAAATGGTAAGTGTATCAATGTCTTTTTCAGGCTTACCTTCCTTGCGATAGATATAATAAAGAATCTGCTGACTGAGTAAAAAGCCAAGGGCAAAAAGTAATCCATACCAACGAAGAGAGAATGACCCAATTGAAAATAACTCAGGATTGGCATTCCAAATAATATAACTCAGCATTTACTGGTGATTAAAGTAAAAAAAGCATTTTGCGACCTGCAAAGATATTAGCTTAAAGCCAACAGCCAAAGATTCTTAATCTCCCAGTTGGGCCAGTTCGGATTGAAATCCACCTGACAAAATGGGAAATCTACACCAACTTCGGGGATCAACATTCATGTCATCCAGGTGGAAGGAGGGAGCAATACGCTCTCTTTTCCATTGGTTTATGGCCCACAGCCTGAAAAACTTAGTAATCGAGGACTTAAGCAAGGTTTTATCAAATTCCTCCGAAAGCAATGAATACACTTCCTTGGGGGATTTTCGATCTCTTATGGCCAATTTTTCTATTCGCACCAATAGTTGGTAAGGCATAAGGTCTTTTTCGTCTGTTTGGTCAGAATCAGCCGGACGAAGTTCTGCCGTGGGCTCGAGGTTGTTGACTTCAGAAAGCCCATTATACCCTAATGTTTTCTCCGCCCACTTTAGCCATTGAATAATGAATGGTTTATCAACACCCGCAATAGGGGCCAAACTGCCACTGGTATCTCCATCCATGGTAGCATATCCAACATCACCCTCACTTCGATTGGAGGTGGTTAACAGAATAGCGTGTTGAATATTTGCCAGCATCCAGATAATGGGAGACCTTGATCTGGCCTGTATGTTTTGCAAGGCAATGTCATCCTTTTCCCAATTTAGGGATCTATTGAGTACAGTCTCAATTTTTGATTTGTAGGATTCAACTTCCTCATCAATGAGCCAGTGATGAAAGGAGGCCCCCACGGAATCAGCTAATGTTTTGGCCGCACGGAATGTCTTCTCAGATGAATTTCGTGTGCCTTGATACGCACAAGTGAGCAGACTGTGGGTTGCTTCTTTTTCGTTTTGGACGCTGAGTTTGAGTCGCTCGGAGAAATTGTTCCAGCCCAATTGGATGCTACCTCGTCTGATCATTTCCGCTACGATGACTGCACAACAAGCAGAGTCGGCCCCGCCACTAAGGCTCAATACATAACCATGGGATTTGCTCTTTCTTAAATAGTCAAACAAAGCAAGCGTGGTAGCCTGAGCGAACTCCTCGTTTTTTTCCAATATATCCGGCTGTGGCTGATATACCTCTTTACTGTTGTCATCAAAATCAATTTCACACGATTGGATAACGAAGGGTTGTAGGGATAGCCTTGGGTTGCGTATGATTAACTCACCATGTCTGGCAATTAGGATATCCCCATCGTAAATCATTCTACCGGCTTCATTGCCAAGCAGGTTTGCATATACATATACGCAATTGTATTTCGATGAGCTCTCCTTTACCAATTCTTCTCTGGATAGGCTTTTGCCCATCGCAAAGTGACTGGCACTGGGATTCAGAATTAACTCTATGTTGTGATGGACCAGGTTATCAGCAGGTCTTGCTTTGCGCCAGGCATCCTCACATATTTCGAAACCAAAGGAGACACCCTTGCATTCGAAAGTAAGGTCACCCACATTTATTTTTTTACCACCACGAATAATTTGTTGGGTAGTGCTGGCCGGCCAAGGCTCGAACCAACGAGGCTCATAATGTACGCCATCTCTGGCTAGATTCTGTTTAAAGGCTATGCCTAAAATTTCTTTGTTGTGAACGACACTAGCTCCATTGTAGGTGATGCCATCTATTCTTACAGGCATTCCGATACAGACCATGATGTTACCCGTTTCAGGAATGATTTTTTCTAGCTCCTGCCATGCATTCTCACACAACCAATCCGCCAGGAACAGATCTTCGCAACCATAACCAGTAAGGCAAAGTTCTGGAAGGCACAGTAAATCAATTTGCTGGCTCTGTGCACTACGAATAGCTTGAATGATATTATGGGTGTTATTGACCCAATCTATCGGGGTTTGGTTTACCGTAGCACCGCCTATTTTTAGTTTTCTACTCATGTCAGTGCTATTCAATGTTTAGCATCGAACAGGTCTTTTGAGCTGCATCCTGTTCTGCTTTCTTTTTGGTATAACCAAAACCCTGGCCGTATGGTTGCTCATCAACAAATAATAATGCGATGAACTCCTTTCCGCTTTTACCTTTTTTAGTGCTCTCGACTTCAAATCGGATAGGGGTGTTGGTTCGTTGAGACCACTCAATGATCTTACTCTTAAAATTGGTATTGGAGTTGACTACCTCTTCAATATTAAGGTAGGGCTGGATCAGCTTGTCGACTACAAATTTTTTACATCGGATATATCCCTTGTCGAGATAGACGGCACCAACAATAGCCTCCAATGCATTACCGAGGATGACTTGCTGTAATTGAGTATTATTTTTGTCCGACTGCACAATGGCGGGGATGCCCAGTTTTCGGGCAATTTGATTCAAGGTTTCCCTGTTAACTATTCGGGATCTGACCTCGGTAAGAAACCCCTCGTCTTTAAATGGATATTTTTTAAAAAGGTAGTCTGCGACAGCCGCACCCAGAATGGCGTCACCCAGGTATTCCAGTCGCTCATTCGATTCTTTGAAGCCGCCTACTTCTTTGGCTTTGGAGCTGTGAAGGGTAGCCAGCCGGTAGAGCTCAATATTAGAAGGGGTAAAACCGGCAATAGTGCGTATAGCAATAACCAGTTTTTGATTTTCCTTTTTACTTTCTTTGGTTGATTTGAGTAAGCCCCACACAGAAACTTGTGCTTACTCTGCTTTTTTAAGGATAATAGAGAAATTATGACCACCAAAACCAAAAGTATTGCTTAGCGCAACTTTCACATCTCTCTTTTGTGCTTTGTTAAAAGTGAGATTGAGTTTTGGATCCAGTCCATCATCATCAGTAAAATGATTGATGGTTGGGGGTACAATTCCTTCATTAATGGCCAAAAGACAGGCAATCGTTTCAATTGCTCCTGCTGCTCCCAATAGGTGGCCAGTCATTGATTTGGTAGAGCTGATGTTTAATTTGTAGGCATCCTCTCCGAATACTTTCTGGATAGCTTTAATCTCTCCAATGTCTCCCAGCGGGGTTGAAGTACCATGGGTGTTAATGTAGTCCACCTCAGAAGCCTGAATTCCTGCTTCTTCCAGTGCATGCTCCATTACTTTAACGATACCCGCTCCTTCAGGGTGTGGAGCTGTGATGTGGTAGGCATCAGCTGACATTCCGCCACCTAATATCTCCGCGTAGATCTTAGCTCCTCTCTTTTTTGCGTGCTCATATTCTTCCAGAATAAGGCCTCCAGCTCCTTCGCCCAGTACAAAACCATCCCTTTCCTTATCGTAAGGTCTGGAAGCTGTTTCCGGGGAGTCATTGCGTTCAGAAAGTGCCTTCATGGCGTTAAATCCACCCACACCCGCTTCACAAACCGCCATTTCTGATCCACCTGATACTATTATATCCGATTTTCCGAGGCGGATATAGGTAAAGGCATCATAAATAGAGTTGGTAGAAGAGGCACAAGCGGAGACCGTTGTGAAGTTAGGCCCTCTAAATCCATATTTTATGGAAATGTGGCCTGCACTCAGGTCAGCAATCATTTTGGGAATGAAGAAGGGATTAAATCGGGGCGTTCCGTCACCGGCTGCGAACGACTTAACCTCTTCTTGAAATGTAAGCAATCCTCCTATGCCCGATCCCCAGATGACGCCTACGCGATCCGGGTTAAGGTCAGCCAGGGGAAGATTAGCATCTTTTATGGCTTCATCTGCCACCACCATGGCATATTGGGCAAAGGGATCCATTTTGCGGGCTTCTTTTCTATCGATAAAGTTGCCCACATCAAATCCTTTTACCTCACAGGCAAATTTTGTCTTGAACTTTGAAGCGTCAAATTTCGTGATAGGTGCGGCACCACTCTTTCCATTGCGTAAACCATCCCAATATTCTTCTCGGGTGTTTCCAATGGGGGTTAATGCACCAATACCGGTAATTACTACTCGCTTAAAGCTCATTGAATAAAAATTTGTGGGGGGAGATTCGGCTCTTGGATTACTTCTTCACATTCTCCTCTAGGTAAGAAATCGCCTGCCCAACGGTGGCAATGTTCTCAGCCTGATCATCCGGGATGGAAATATTGAATTCTTTCTCAAATTCCATGATTAGCTCAACCGTATCTAAAGAGTCGGCACCGAGGTCATTCGTAAAAGAAGCCTCAGGTGTAACCTCAGATTCCTCCACGCCCAGTTTGTCAATAATGATCTGTTTTACTTTTTGTGCGATTTCAGACATGTTTTATAAGTTTAGAGTATTCAAAAATCTGTGCAAAGAAAGAGATTTAGTGCAATATTGTCAAACTTTTTGCAACCCTAAAGAAGATAGCTCCAAGAACTGTAAATGAAGAAAAAAAGACTTGATATTGAGTATAGTTATGATTTTGAGTTGTTGGGAGTGATTTCTTCTGCCAAGGGTTATAAGCTGGCATGGGACATAAATAGCCAATTGGGCGTTCGGTTGGTAAAACAACCTGATGTGAATATTCAATTTAATAATAACGTAATGGGTTCTTATACCCACTTTTTCCATGAAACTCCGTTGAATAGACTGAGGCTTTTTAGGAATAAATCCAGTGAAACAGATGCGGCAAAGAATTTTTTAATACAAGAATATCCCCATCTTGACTACGTAATCATGTCACAAGGGGCAGATAAATTTGATATCGACCAATTGCAAAAGGAGTTAAGAAATATTTCTTCTGTGGAAATGGTTGCTTTCATACCTTTAGACACTTTAAAGTCGAAAGACTATTTTATTTTTTAGATAATGGAAAGAGTAGCGTACAACAAAACCAAGATTGTTGCCACAGTAGGCCCGGCCTCAAGTTCAAAAGAAATGTTAAGAGCCCTTATCAAAGAGGGGGTGGATGTATTCAGAATTAATTTCTCTCATGGAGGCCATGAGGATAAAAAGCTGGTTATTGATTTGATCAGAGAGCTGAATAATGAAATGGGAACTCACGTGGCCATTCTGATGGACCTGCAAGGTCCTAAGATTCGTGTGAATAAGGTAGAGGACAATGTCGAATTGATTCAAGGTCAGGAGCTTGTAATAACGACACGAGAGCTATTGGGCAACAACGAGATAGTAAGCACTTCTTACAAGGAGCTTCCCAGAGACGTGAAGGCAGGGGAGAGAATTCTTATTGATGATGGTAAAATTGAACTAAGTGTCGTAGAGGTAAGGGATATCGATATTGTAACCAAAGTAGTTTATGGTGGCCCACTTACATCACGCAAGGGTATTAATCTTCCCAATTCAAGAGTTTCTGCTCCTTCACTTACAGAAAAGGATCTGGCAGATCTTGAGTTTGGACTACAGAACGATGTGAACTGGGTGGCCTTATCTTTTGTGCGTAAAGCGGAGGATATCAATATGCTGAGAGGTATCCTGGAAAAGAACAATTCCAAAGCGAGGATAGTAGCAAAAATAGAAAAGCCTGAAGCCCTCGAAGATATCGATTCAATTATTGACGCAACGGACGCGGTGATGGTGGCACGTGGAGATTTAGGGGTAGAGATATGGATGGAAGATGTACCCATTGTTCAAAAGAATCTCATTGAAAAATGCAATAAAGCTTCTAAGCCAGTGATCGTGGCTACTCAGATGATGGAAAGCATGATCGAAAACCCAAGACCAACGCGCGCAGAGACCAATGACGTTGCCAATGCAGTAATGGATGGTGCGGATGCGTTGATGCTTTCGGCAGAAACGGCCGCAGGAAAGTACCCACTAGAAGTGGTTCGCAGTATGGTACGCACCATTACCTCTATTGAAAAGCAAGGCAGTATTTATTATAAGTTCAGGCCGGTGGATCCTGAGTCCCCAATTTTTATTCATGATAGCCTTATACTGGCAGCCTGCAAATTGGCCCAGGATGTTGGGGCTAAAGCAATTGTCGGCATGACAACTTCAGGGTATACTGCTTTTCAATCTTCTTCTCACAGACCCAATACCAATATTTTTGTATTCACTGGTAATAAATCAATTCTCAATACTATGAATCTTGTATGGGGAACGCGTGCTTATTATTACGATAAGCAAACGACTACAGATGAAACCATAGCAGATATTGCAGAAGTACTTAAGGCAGATGGGCATGTCCACAAGGGCGATATTTTCATCAGCCTGGCAAGTATGCCCATTAAGGAAAAGCACCGCACAAATATGATGAAGATCAACGTGGTGGAATAGTTTGTTCCAAACCGGAACAGAAAGTGATTCAAATTGAAACACCAGGTTTGAGGTATCTTCACTAGGAGCTCAATTTGTGCCTTTGCGGAATTGGAATAAACCTTGTACTCCTCAATCTATGAAAGTTGTCAAACGATTTGGGGTAATTTTATTATTCGGAGCAGTTATCCTTTTGCTTATTCCAGCTTGTGAATCGACCTACCTGGGAAGGTGGGTGGCATGGAATTTTTCTGACATCGAGGATTATAAAAAATTCCCGTATCGTGAAGTGAGCAATGCGAGTCCTATATTCAATTTTGCTGCTGCCGCTTCGCCAAAAGTGAATACTGTTTCCTATCAATACAAGGGCAAGGACTACAAAAAGCCAGTTGCTGATTTTGTAGACCAAACAGAGACCACAGCATTTATTATTATCAAAAATGATTCTATTTTGTTTGAAGGATACGGGAATGGCTATACCCGCTCTTCTATAAACACTTCATTCTCCATAGCGAAATCAATTACTTCAATGTTGGTTGGGATTGCAATTGATGATGGTGCGATCAAAAATATTAATGATCCCATAACAACATATATCCCTGAATTGCTTGAAAGCGATGAACAAATTAAAGATGTTTCGTTAGCTAATTTGCTGATGATGCAATCAGGCTTCTATTACCGTGATCATGATTTGGTTTGGGGTGATAAGCCTAAAAATTACTACCATCCCTGCTTGCGAAGTCGTACGCTTCAAGTAAAGATGGATGAACCACCTGGTGAACGTTGGCAGTACATGGGATATAATCCCATTTTGTGTGGAATTATATTAGAGCGAGTAACTGGAGAGTCAGTATCCAATTATTTTGAAAATAAGATTTGGAGCGAACTTGGAATGGAGTTTCCAGCTTCATGGAGTATTGATAGTGAAGAAGGGCAAATGGAAAAGATGGAAAGCGGAGTCAATGGTAGGGCTATTGATTTTGCAAAGCTTGGGCGGCTAATGCTTTTAAATGGTAACTGGGAGGGTAAGCAAATTATTTCGAAAGAATGGGTAGCTGACTGCACAAGTCTTGAAGGAAGTATTAAGGCTTGGGAGGGCGTTCATTATAAGAATTTCTGGTGGCTCTATCCTGCCAATGAAAAGCACCCTGTTTCGTACGCAGCCACTGGCCATCTGGGACAGTTTGTTTTTATTTCTCCCAGCGAACAAACAATCATTGTTCGATTTGGAAAGGATATGGGAAAGGTTGACTCCTGGATAAAAATTTTTAGAAACCTGGCAACGCAGGTTTCTGATTAATTAAAGTCGGGGTGTAACCATAATCACTTCTTCCCGCTCTACAATTACAGCTCCTGCCGGATCACCTTTTCTTTTCCTGACATATTTTTTGAAGGTATAAGCAACAGGACAAAGCGATTCTGTTTTTCTTTTAGAATTGTAAGCAGCCAGTTCAGCAGCCCTTTCAATCACTTCTTTAGGGATCGTTTTGCCTGATTGATTTTTAATAACAACATGAGAGCCAGAAACGTCTTTGGCGTGCAGCCACAAATCATCTTTGTGCGCATACTTTAAAGTGAGCAGGTCATTATTGATAGCATTTTTGCCAATCCAAATTTGATATCCCATGTGTTCTGCAGTGTGAAACGGCAATGACTCTGGCTTCTTGCCCACCTTGGCTTTAGAAATTTTAAAATGACTTCTTAATTCCGTTAAGGTGTTTATCGAATTCAAGAGTTCAAGTTGTTGGCTTGCCTTTTTTATTTCTTCTTTTTTATGCTCAATGGATGATGAAAGTTTTGTGATTTCAATTTCCTGGTTCTTGGCTTTTCTATAAAAAATCTGAGCGTTTTGCTGTGGGTTGAGCTCAGGTTTTAGTTTTATAGTTATTTCATTTCCTGTAAAATCCTCTAACTGTATTTTTTTTGTTCCTCTTTCAACACGATGAAGGTTGGCCATGAGTACATCGGCCCAGGTTTTGTATTGTGTGTCAATAGTGATCTCCTCAAGTTTTTTTTCGTTCTTAAGCACGTAATTCTGACACGAATCGATGGTAGAGGTCAACTCCTTTCGTATTTGAGACTTCTCCTTTTGCAATCCCTCGGTGCTGATCAGAAGAAAGAAGTAGGCGTTGATGGCCTCGATAGGATCATCAAATGTCTTAATCACTTCACCGTACTCCAAGAGGCTTAACTTGATTTGGTCATTCAGGTTGACCAGATAAAATAAAGGGTGTTGTAAAAGCCGAAGTGTATCATTGAGCAATGTCCAACTTTTGCTGTCTTCAGGATTGAAGCCTTTCTCTTGAAGATAATTCCAAACGACCTTCCCCAGCGTGGGGTAGAGTTGTTTTAAATTGTTCCTGTTTTCAAAAAAAGATTCTTTACTCCAATCAATAGTTCGGTTGAGATCGGCAAAAGTCAGCTGGCTATCGGCTGCAAACTGATTTCTAAAAATTTTAATTACCTGTTCATCCTTGGCCAGGAGTACATTGGCTCTGTTGGCATGCATCTTAAAGATAAGTGAGTACCCCTTTTCAAAATTGAGTGCAAAGCTTCTCTCGTTTTCAAATTGAGTAACACCCATGAATTTTTTAAGAATAATTTCATCGAACAAATCAACACTGTTTTTTCTGGCGCGGTTGAAGTGATCGGGAAACACAAGGCACGAAAGGGAGAGCAAGTGCGCTTTTATAAAAAATGACGCCACCTCATTGTTGAGTTCGATAATGAGTTCGTCTTTGTTTTGACTAAAACAGGAAACAACAGAATAGCCTTTGAGCTTCCTGTCAAGGGCTGAGCTAAGTTGACGTAAAAAGTAAAAATTGTTGTGCATGGTTATACATGGACAACCAAACCATCGTAGCCAAGCTCTATGGAGGAGGGGAGATATTTACTTACTTCAGCATGAAGCCCCATCTTATGACTCAGGTGCGTAAAATAAGTTTTCTCAGCACCCACCTGCTTTGCAATAGCGATGGCTTCCTCTAAATTGAAATGGGAAATGTGAGATTCTTTTTGCAATGCATTGAGCACTAATACTTTGGTGCCCTCCAGTCGCTCAAATGTGCTATCCGGTATGAAGTTAGCATCTGTAATGTAGCTGAAGTCCTTAATCCTGAAGCCCAAAACGGGCATATGTAAATGAGTTACGGGTAGGGGGATTATTTTCAACCCGTTCACCTCAAAGGGATCTTCAGTGATTGTATTCAGTTGGAGTTGCGGTGTGCCTGGATATTTTTTTTCAAGGAAGGCGTAGTAATATTCTGTCTTAAGCTGTTTTAAAACCTGGGCATTGCCATACAAAGGCATATCCATGTTTTGCTTAAAGTTAAATGCACGTACATCATCAAGACCGGCAGTGTGATCCTTGTGGCTATGGGTGAATAGTACAAAGTCAAGTTTCTCTGTTCTCTCGCGCAACATTTGCTGGCGAAAATCCGGACCTGTGTCAACGACTATGCTTTGGTTATCCACTTCAATGTGGATTGAACTACGTAAGCGCTTATCCCTATAGTCCAGTGACTGGCAAATCTCGCAGTCGCAACCAATTACAGGTACACCTTGTGAAGTTCCCGTTCCAAGAAATGTTACTTTCATTGGATAACTCCTTTTTTAATGACGGACCACTGAAAGAGGGTGATTATCTCTGCTGAATTATAATGAGCTCTGAAATATTTCAAATGTCAATTTCAGTTTGGGAAAGCTCCTCGTAGAGCTTCTTGCTTTTATCAGAGAACTTGGTGGTGTCGAGTTCAACGATCTTTAAAATATCGAGCAGGGTATTGATTTTACCTTCGTTGGTGTAGAACTTATTTATGATCATGATTTTTTGTTCCCGAAGCAGGCAATAGCCCGATTTGAAATTGCCCTTCTCATACCTCAGGATATAGTCAGATTCAGCAATAAGATCCTCCAGTTTGGCAAGAAATTGATTCGTGTACTTGATCATCTTGTGCGACTCATGTAGTGGTTTCGATCCGCAAGGTAATTTGAAATTGGTACATAGGGAAATTGGAAAAGGATGTAATTTGGCGCCATGTCTGATTTTGTGCAGAAACGGTTAATCGTGATCGTAGGCCCAACAGCGGTGGGCAAGACGGGAATGGCCATTCAATTGGCTAAATTCTTCCATTCAGAGATCATATCGGCCGACTCCCGGCAATTGTACAGGGAAATGACCATTGGAACGGCCAAGCCTTCTGCCGCTGAGCTGGAGGAAGTAAAACACCACTTTATTGGTCAAATACCTGTTGAAAAGCCGTATGATGCTGGTCAGTACGGCCGAGACGCACTTGATCTGATCCATAAAATTTTTGAATCGAAGCCTACCCTCATACTGTGCGGTGGTTCAGGGTTGTATGTGAAGGCAATTTTGGAGGGGTTTGATGAAATGCCCGACATCCCTGAAGAGCTGCGGCAGGAAATTATTGACGAGTATGAAGAGAAGGGGCTCGATTGGTTGCAGCAACAGGTTCAGGAAAGGGATCCGGTATATTTCGATGAAGTGGATAGAAAAAATCCCCAGCGGCTTATGCGTGCCCTTGAGTTGATCAGGCATTCAGGATTACCGACCAGTTCTTTTCGTAAGAAAGAAAAAAGAAAGCTTCCGTTTGAGGTGATAAAGATTGGATTGGAGCTTGATCGTGAAGTTCTTTATGATCGTATCAATGAGCGTGTTGATAATATGTTTAAGGCAGGGTTACTAGAAGAAGCAAGAGCCTTGTATCCAAGACGGGCATTGAATGCACTCCAGACAGTGGGTTATCAGGAGTTGTTTGGGTATTTTGATGGCGACTATGATTTAGAGGAGGCGGTAAGATTATTGAAAAGAAATACCAGGAGATATGCCAAACGGCAGATGACGTGGTTCAAAAAAGATGAAGAGATATGCTGGTTTCATCCGGATCAGTTTGAAGAAATAGTGAAATTTATTGATGGAGAATAAAAAGGTGCTGATCGTTACTTATTACTGGCCTCCGAGCGGAGGAAGTGGCGTGCAGCGGTGGCTGAAATTTGTTAAGTACCTTACCCGAATGGGGTGGGAGCCTTATGTGTTTACCCCCGAGAATCCATCATTTACTATCCAAGATGAATCTTTAGAGAAGGATGTTCCCAATACAGTAGAAGTAATTCGTTTTCCAATCTGGGAACCCTATCAGCTGTTCTTCAAGATTCAGCGATTTTTAGGTAAAAAGGAAACCCAACCAACTGACTTCATTTCTACCGGAAAGAAGAGTTTCTTTCAAAGTGTAAGCTCGTGGATTCGGGGCAATTTTTTCATTCCTGATGCGCGTGTATTTTGGGTGAAGCCTTCAGTGACCTTTCTTACTGATTTTATTCAATCCAATCATATTGAACGAATCATTACTACTGGGCCACCGCACAGTATCCATTTGATAGGTCAACGGCTGAAAAAGAAGATGCCGGCAATTAAATGGATTGCTGACTTTCGCGATCCCTGGAGCGAGTGGGATCTGCTGGATACATTATCACTTACTTCGTGGGCAAGATCCAAACACCGTAGACTAGAACTCGAGGTGCTGACTCAGGCCGACCGGGTAATTACAATAGCTCCATATCATGTAAAGCGTTTGGAGTTTTTAGGTACCCGGAAGGTAGATCTGATCACTAATGGTTTTGATGAAGAGGATTTTAACCTGATTCAGCATACCAGAACTGAAAAATTCACCATCAGACATATTGGAGTTGTAGATGAACTTCGCGATCCAAGGCCGGTGATGAAAGCTTTACAGGAATTACTTAATGAGGATCCGGCTTTGGTGGGCACCATGGTTATTGAGTTTATAGGCAATGTGAACAGTGCTTTTAAGTCATACGTTGAGCAGGATAAAATTCTTTCTCAGGTTACTCGATTTGTCAATCACGTGCCGCACAATAAACTATTGGAAATTTACGGACAAACAGATTTACAACTGCTTGTGTTAGCTCACACCGCAATTGCACCCGGGAATTTGCCCGGTAAATTTTTTGAATACCTGGCATCGGGCAATCCTATTTTGGCCATTGGCCCCGTTGAAGGAGATGCTGCAGGGGTTTTGATGGAAACGTACTCAGGGGTAATACACGAGCGGGAAAACGCAGAGGGCATCAAAGCCTCACTACGAAATTTTTATACGGACTGGAAAGGGGAAAGTTTGAACGCAGAAAGAAATATTAGTAAGTACTCACGCAATGAATTGACAGTGCAGCTGGTAAAACTTTTGACTGAAGGCTAAGGCTTGGTGAACCCTACAAAAGCAAGCGCCTTTTTAAAAACCAGATTTCCGTCAGGAGATGCTTTGGAAATAATAATTAGGGAAGCATAAACACCGGTAATAACAGTTGACCTAACCAGCAGGTCGACAAGGGTGAATTCTATTCTTGGAATCAGATAATTGCAACCGATAGCAATACTGGCAATGACAATCACTTTTATTGTAGCCCAGGTAAGGGGTTGCATTTTTAGTTTAATATAAATGAAAATGTATTTCAGGAAATTGAAAAGAATCAGTGCCAGTGCTGATCCGATTGCTGCTCCATTGATACCATATTTGGGAATCAGAAGATTATTGGCAATGACTATTGAAGCAGCCAATAATAGGATAAGAATGATGTTGAAGGCATAGTATTTAGATAAGACAATGATTTCACTGCTGGGGCCAAACAGCATATCAAGTAGTTTGCCAAGACCGATAATAAGCACCACATACCTGCCCGTTTCATAGATTTCACCTTTGGGCATAAAAGCAAAAATATTATGCAGGTTGGCCCAAATACCTATAAGAATTAACCCACCTACAATGAATTGATTGATGGATGTTTTTTGGTAAATAGTTTTGATATCATCCATGTCATTTTTTTCGAAGGCCCTTGAGATAAGTGGCATAGAAATTTGCATCAATGCCCTTTTGGGGATTTCGATAACGGTAGCCATGTAAAAGGCGGTTGTATAAATTGCATTCGCTGTAAGCCCCAAAATGCCAGTCACCATGATGCTATCTACTTTGCCAATGATGATCAGACCTGCCATGCCTGCAAAACTTAGGAGGCTGTACTTTAAAAGACCGGGTATTTCTACTTTATCTAAATGCCCCATACGCTGTGAGAGCTGTAACTCTCCGATTGACCATAAGTAAAGTATCAATATGCCTAGGCATATCAAGTAGGTAATGGCTGTGCTGATGATAAACTGATTGAAATCCAGATATCCAGTAAAATAGAGCGTGACCAAAATAGCAAGAAGCAACCTTGCAACAATTTCTCTGAGCAGATTAGGTATTATTGTTTTAAGCAATGATCTCGAATAGGCTTCGAGTATTCCCATAATCAATAGGATAAGTGTAAGCCATAGCACTAATGAGGAGTACCCAATAATTTCCTGGGCGTTGGTTTCAAAATAGCTGAGGATAGGGGTTTCGAATACTTTGAAAACAATAAAGAAAATGCCAAAACCTGCAAGCGCCAGAAGCAACATAAGACGAATAAAGCTTCCTGATGAAGCTTTACTGGAAACTAATTTGGGGTAGTACCTGACAATAGTTTGAGCGAGTCCAAACTGAGCAAAGGGGGTGAAGAGTATGGCAGCATCCTGAATGGTGCGCATCAGTCCGATCTGATCCGGCTCAAGGAATTTAGGGTAGAGGTAAAGTAAATTGATATACCCTATGGCCACTCCACAATAGGAAATGATAGTTGTGATTGCACTTTGACGAAATACTATGCCCATGGGTTATTGTAGAGAATCTTTTCTAACGGCCTCAACAATATAATACCTCGGTGTGAATAACCGAAGAAAGGGTCTGATCCCAACCTTATTTATGGGACTTGTCCATTTTTCTCTTCGAACTATTTTCCATCCTCCCTTCTCTAACAACCAATCAAATTGCCAGTCTTCAAATTCATGAAAGTGCCTGTCCCATTCATCAGTTTTACTTTTATAGGCCTTGGCAAACCATAGAGACAAGGGTACGCTCGCAATTAATTTTTTACCAGGTAATTGCTTTAGCACTGACAGTGGATTGACAAGATGTTCGAATATTTCAAAAGCAGTGGTAAGGTCAGCATCATATTGAGACACACATTCAGGAGTATCATCAAGGTCTTCACCTTTTGTATTGACAACTTGGAATCCTTTACTTATTAAAAGATTTGAAAATGGATTTGGTGTACCCAAATCAAGAATTCGAATTGGAGGTTTTGCAGAGGCACATAGGAACTTTAACGTTTTATCATATCGCCTTTGAAGAGACATGTTGTTGGTAAGGTCATAGGTTGAGGTACCGTCTGCCATTAAAGTTCTAGTTTGTCGTAAAGACTAATTAATTCCTTTTGAGTTGACTCCCAATTAAGTGGGCCTTGCATGCTGGCTTCAAAACCATTTTTGGACAACTGAGTTTGCATTTGTTGATCACAATATAAGGCCTCCGTCTGCTTTGCAAAGTCCTTTGCATCACCTGCATTAAAGACTACTCCACAATTGTAAGCTTGAATGTAACGTTTCAAGGGTGTACAAGTGCTTACAATGAGAGGCTTTTCTGCCATCATACCTTGAAACAACTTGTGAGGCACTGTATTATCGGTATGACCGTTGGATTGGTGGGGAATTACATTGGCATCTGCCAAATGCATAAATGAGTAAAATTTATTGAATGGTTGGTAGCCTAAAAAATGAACATTGGTCAATCCAAGATTATTGACAAGTTGTTTTAAGCTATTCATTACTGCCGGGCTTCCGAAACCTACGATGGCAAGATGGATGGGTAGGTGTTTTAAAAATGACATTCCCTTTATAGCAGTATCCACGCCTCTATGAGGGCCAATTCCGCCTGAGTAGGTAACGATGAAGCCTTTTGGTAAGGCATTGTAAACCTCACTATCTAATGTCTGATTGACAAAGTGTTTATCTTCTGTATTGGTTACAACTGTAATTTTATCATTGGTTACATCATAACTATTGATAAGCCGATCTCTCATTTCCTCTACTACGGCAATAATATGATCAGCTTCTACACAAGCCTTTTTCTCGAACTCAGTCCATCTGGAAGGGTTCATGAATAAAGCATTCTTAATTTTTACGATGGGATTTTTTTTCCATTTAAACCAGGTTTTTAGCGCTTCAGGATAATTTTCATGTAAATCAATAACAACTTTAATATCTCTCTTTTTCTTGATGGAAAGAGCAGTGCCTGCTAAAGGAAGATCGTGGATATGAATTGTATTTATATTCTCATTTTTCAGTATGCGAATTGCTGTTTTTTTGAATTTGGGATGAATGAAATGAATGGACATTATAACATCCCAAAATGCTAATTGGTAATTGTTTTTGCCTGCGTCAATTCGAGTTATTCGTAAACCATTTATTTCTTCAGTTCGGGACTCCCCATTTTTTCTCAAACAAAGCAGATGGATTTTGTAACCTGCCTGAATTATGGCATCTGTTTCTTTTTTTACCCTGATGTCTGCCGGGTAAGGAGCGTTTAAGAGCATTAAAATTTTTCTAGCCACCAGAAATTTTGATTTCCCGCAAAGAAAGGGAATTCAAGCTCTTTATAAAAGTAATTAGTTTGGGCAGCTAATTGAATCAAAGACTGGACTACCGGTGTTATCAACAGTCATTCTCCAGCATTGACCATTGGGGCCCTTCCCATCTCTCTAAACGAAAGTATCACTTACTGCAGAATCAGGACCAAACTCATGAAGATTGCCCATAAATCAGGCAATTGCTGACGAGAAGTTAGCTCTGATTGTTCCATTATTATAATGATTTTACTACCAAGTGCCCATGAAATACTTATCAAAAAACCAACCATGACCTATTTTTACCCTAAAATATGGATATGCATTGCTCGGAGGGCATTGGCACTGACTCGAGGGCTGGCAAGCAAATGTTGATCTATGTAAATACATATCACCTGCCGAGTCTCTTCCAATAATATCAAAGTTACTTCCACCAGCCCATTCACCTACGAAATAGTCTGTGTAGTGAAATCCACTGCCTATCACATAACCATTGCAAGGCTGATTATAGAACGTACTATTAAAATTGAATAGCTTCAATAAACCATTATTATCACGAACCAGGAGGCCATCAGCCTTTCCATCTTTTTCGCGGTCAGTTATAAAGTAATCTGTGAAAAAAAATCCATGGCCCACTAATCCTTGATGGACGAAACTGTAAGTGTTACCATCGTACTTATAGTAATTCAAATGCCCTAACGAATTCCTTGCGATAATGTCATGGAGTCCGTCACCGGACCAATCCGCCAACAAATAATGTGTTGTATATCCTGACTCGGTTATGCCAGCATTGTATGAACCGCCATTCTTGAAGGTGCCAAAACCTGAAGATTTATGTGATTTGAAGGGATAGATCGTGGTAGCACCTGTGCTCCAAAAACCCACAAGATCGGGAGTATCAGGATCTCCAGCTGGGAACCCTGAGGGTGTCCACCATTCTCCAACAGCTAATGCTGGTTGACTAAAACCAACCCCTACATCTCCTGGCTGAAGTGCAAACGAGCCATTATTAAAAGGAGCAAACCACAAAGAGTGATTATTATCCTTAAGGACTAAATCTGTTTTTCCATCATTGTTCCAATCTGCAGGCAAATAATTCTGATAGGAGTAACCACTTCCAACAACCTGTCCGCCTCCATTACCGTAAAATGTATTGTTCCTAAAGGGAAACAATTTTAATTGCCCTGCACTTGTCCTTACTACGAGGCCGTTCGGCTTTCGATACAATATCCTGCCATTTGTGCTTCCCGCATTCTTCGCACTATTTAAGGTGATTACTTTTGGTGCTCCAGGCTTTGTATTATCCTGTCCTGAATCTGGATTTACAGTATCTTGCTGGCATCCAAAAAAAAATAGAACAAAAGAAATTATTACACAAGCATTTGTCTTCATAAAAACGTTTTTAGGTCGCATTATATATTTTGAGGTTAATGGTGGCTAACTATTGACACTAAAAGTAATTAATCGTCAAATTTAAAAAATCAAGGAGCGTTTGCTGGCTGTCGCGTAAACTCAAATTCATCATCTCAGTTTGCGATGGCATTAGATAATCGTGTAAAGCATTGTTGGTCATTCTTCGACATACGCATGTAAGATTTACTCAATTCCTGTTGGATTATCCCTTACTGCGTTTGAAAAGAAATCAAATCTTCCTAATCTTGTGCCTTAACCATTCTGGTGCATGCAGTAAGACTGTCGCGCTCACACTAATAAATTTGATTTGAATGTAATATCATACTGGTGTTATGACACCTATTTAATTACTTTGGTCATGGGCAGCATTATACCTCGCAAGTAATTTCGCGTTTCAGATTAGCAGTGCCCGAGAGCTTAAAATTAACTTTGGAAAGTGAAATTTTTGGATGCCTTGATAGGAATTGAATAATTTATTTTATGAATATCACACTCATTGCTGGTGCCAGACCGAATTTCATGAAGATTGCACCAATAATCAAGGCGATAAAGGTGGCGGAATCTGCGGGTAAGTCATTGTCCTATAGACTAGTGCATACTGGTCAGCATTATGACGACAAGTTGAGCAAAGTGTTTTTTGAAGAACTCGAAATCCCAGCACCAGATGTCAACCTTGGCGCAGGCTCTGGAACACAGGCCGAACAAACAGCCAAGATTATGATAGAATTCGAGCGCGATCTGATTCAAAATCCAACTGACCTGGTGGTAGTGGTGGGGGATGTTAATTCAACTATGGCCTGTACAATAGTGGCCAAAAAATTAAACACAAAGGTAGCTCATGTTGAGGGTGGGATCAGATCTTGGGATTTGTCAATGCCGGAAGAGATCAATCGCATAGCAACGGATGCTTTGGCAGACTATTTCTTTACTACATCTAAAGTGGCCAATGATAATCTTAAAAAAACAGGGATTTCTGATGATAGAATATTCTTTGTTGGCAATACAATGATTGATTCGCTATTAACCAATTTGACCAAAATTAGAAAGCCCAATTTATGGGATGAAAATAGGCTGGAAGAGAAAAATTACCTTGTTCTGACATTACATAGACCATCTAACGTAGATGATTTTCAGAACTTTGAAAAGTTGATCAATACGATTGATGAAAGTGCAGGTATGCCTATCGTCTTTCCTGTACACCCTCGTACGCTAAAGACTTATAATCAATTAGATACTAAACCTAAGTTTATTATACCCACTGATCCTTTAAGCTATCTCGAGTTTATTTATCTCATTAAAAATGCGAAAGGGGTAATTACAGACTCTGGAGGGGTGCAAGAAGAAACAACTGTATTGGGTATTCCTTGCCTGACATTGCGGAACAACACAGAAAGGCCGGAAACAGTGACGCTGGGTACAAACGAAATGATTGGGGAGGATACTGAAAAGTTAATAAAAGCTTTAATCCGCCTGATAGATGGAGCATGGAAAAAAGGTGAAATTCCAGAATTATGGGATGGTCGTACTGCTGAACGAATTGTCAATCAAATTTCGATTCTGTAAGTTGTAAGTAATATCGAAAATCCCTACTTTTTACTGTGAGAAAATTAACCTATCTCTTCCTTTTCACGGTTGCATCAGCTTTTTCACAAGCTGATAATGTGGGATCTGGCCATGCATTGCAATTTGATGGCGTTAATGATTTTGTGGAATTGGGGAGCGTATACCATGACCTCAATTTGCCTTTTTCTATATCTGCATGGTTATATATTGACCCTTCTGTTAATTACCCTGTACCTATTTTTGTGACAAATGACAATAATCCAACCTATAGGGGCTTTTGGTTTTTCATAAGCCCTGATCTTATGTGGTGTGAGATTGGCGATGGGAATGGGGGCAACAGCACTTTATTTAGAAGGGGAAAACAGGCGACTGTGAGTGACGTTTTAGGTAAATGGATTAACGTGAGTGCTGTAGTGAGAAGCCCTACCGATATTGATTTGTACTTAAATGGGATAAATATTGGTGGAGGTAAGCGAGGGGACTCAGATATGACAATGGTATCTAGCTTTGTTGGCGATACTCCTAAAATTGGATATTTTTTATCCAATAATGTTACTTATCGTTATAAAGGAATAATGGATGAAATTAGACTTTGGGATATTGCGCTTACTGAAGTGGAAGTGAGAAGTAAGATGTGCTCGAGGTTATTAGGCTCAGAAAGTGGACTAATAGGATACTGGTCATTTGATGAATTAAATGGAAATATTGTTATTGACAATTCTATTAATGCTTTCGATGGTAACTTGAAGGGAAATCCGGCCCGCGTTTTTTCAGGAGCTCCGATTGGAGATGAATCAGTTCATTATTATTCAAGTAATTGGGTTGGAATTGAAGTTGAAATGAATTCGGAAGCTCATGAGTTCAGGGTTGAAAATATAAGGGGAAATCCTAAAGGAGTTCATCTTTATAAAGTTATGTCATCACCAAGCCAGAGGAATGGTTTAGAAACTCTAGTATCTGATAATCCTTACTATGGGATTTTTATTGCGGATACGGATAATTGCACCTTTGATCTGAATATCTTGAATCAAGAACAGACTCCTTGCACTGTTTTGTCAAGAGCAGATAATAGCGTTTCGGAATGGGGTGAAGCAATTACATTTAATCAAACTGAAAGTGGTGAATATGTATATTCTGGAGTTTCTTCAAATGTGAAATTGGGTGAAGATATTCTGGCTTGTGATACTGATAATGTTTCATTAATCCCTGAAGTTGAATCAACTGAAACATCTTTATTGTGGAATACAGGGGACACCTCTTCGACATTGAAAGTGACAATCTCTGGAAAGTATTGGGTTCAAACAACTAATGGCTGTGGTACAAGTGCTGATACTATCTCGGTAAGTTTTATTAAATCGCCCCAAGCGTTTTCTCTTGGTGAAGATAAAACTCTATGTAATTTAGTGGATGAGAAATTAATACCTGAATTACCTCCTTCTGATTTCCAGTTCCAATGGCAGGATGGATCTACAAGAGAATCATTTGATGTAACAGATTTTGGGGATTTTTGGTTGGCAATCAGCAATGAGTGTGGGGTTGCTTATGACACAATTACGTACTCAAAGAGAGTAGATACCCTTGGTTTTATTCCTAATATTATAACTCCAAATGGAGATAACTTTAATGAGTCTTTTAGAGTTGGTGATGTAGCAGGTGGGGTTTCTTTGTTTGTAATTAATAGATGGGGCAAAGAGGTCTATTCCTCGAAATCGTATCAAAATGATTGGTATGGTGAAGGTCTTTCTTCTGGCGTTTACTTTTTTACTATTAGTGGATCGTGCATACAAACGAGTAAAGGTTCAGTTACCATTCTTCGATGATTTTTTTTGTGAATCGGTCACCCTTCCAGGGTTCTCCTTAGCAAAGGAGGCCCAGGTCTTCTTTTTACCTTTATCAGCTCCATTTTGATAATGATGGCACAAGGCCACGGCCAAAGCATCAGTGGCATCCATTAGTTTTGGCGTTTCCTTAAACTTAAAAATCGTCATCAGCATTTTAGCTACCTGCTCTTTGCTGGCATTGCCATTACCCGTAACGGATTGCTTTACTTTTTTGGGTGCATACTCAACAATTGGGATTCCTCTACTAAGCGCTGCAGACATGGCCACCCCCTGCGCACGCCCCAACTTCAGCATAGACTGCACATTTTTTCCATAGAATGGTGCTTCCAGTGCCACCTCGTCAGGGCCAAACTCCTCCAGAATAGATAATACTCTTTCGAAGATTTTTTTTAATCTTAATTCATGGCTGTCGAGCTTGTTAAGATGGATAACGCCAAACTGTAAGAGGGTGAGCTCGGAAGACTTAACAAGAATGATTCCATACCCCATCACATTGGTGCCGGGGTCAAGTCCAAGGATTATTTTTTCTTTGACAACTTTTTTATTCATTTTGCTTTCCGTTGCAATTTAAACTACAATGACGGAATGATTGCATTCTTCTCGGTCGTAATGATCAGTTATTTTCTGTTACTACTGCTTTTGATCTATGGGTGGAATAAATCAAAAGCCTTTGCACCGGTTGTATTAACAGGTGAAAGAAATCTCACCGTAATTGTTCCCTTTCGCAATGAAGCCATTACTATTCATCATTTGATCAGGTCATTAAATGATTTAAACTACCCTCTGGATAAATTTGAGGTGATACTTGTTAACGATCATTCCGAAGATAATTCAGAAAATGTAGTAAGGTCCCTTATCCATGACAAACCCAATTTTTCGTTAGTCAATTTGGAAGAGGGTGATACTGGAAAAAAAAATGCAATTACCAAAGCAGTAGAATTAGCTAAAGGCGAATTCATTGCTACCACCGATGCGGATTGTGTCGTTCCACCTGATTGGTTGCAGATAATAGATGCTTCATTCAACAGTGACTCAGTTAAAATGGTATTCGGTGGAGTCAGGTTAAGAGAGGGTTCATTTTTTTCCACGCTTCAGGCTATTGAATTTTCAAGCCTGATTGGGTCAGGAGCATCTACGCTGGGTTTAGGTTTCTTTTCCATGTGCAATGGCGCCAATTTAGCTTTCAGGAAAAGTGCTTTTGAAGGTGTAAATGGCTATCAAGGAAACCTGGAAGTGCCTTCGGGAGACGATGAGTTTCTGGCCAGAAAAATAGATCACGCATTTCCAGACTCCATCCGTTTTTTGAAAACGAAAGAAGCTGTTGTTATTACTAAGCCTGCTCATTCGCTTAAAGCTTTTTTCAACCAGCGTCTAAGATGGGCGGGTAAATGGAAGTATAATTCCTCCTGGTCGACAAAATTACTGGCCATCCAAATTCTCATGGTGCAAATGATTTTTATTGGGTTGATACTCATGGCTTCAACACAAAATGATCCATTATGGCTTATTATCTTACTAATTGCAGTTAAAATATTATTGGAAACCCTGGTTATCTACCCGGTAGCCATGTTTTTAGGTACAAAATGGTCGTGGTTTGCATTTTTTGTGTTGCAATTAATTTATCCCTTTTACGTTATTGCAATCGGAATCATGTCGCAGGGCATGACCTACAACTGGAAGGGTAGAAGTTTATCACATAAAATGTGATAGCAGGAGGGGAATTTCTATTTTTGCTATCCAAATTATGCCCGAAACCACATTACAAAAGAAAATTGAGAAAAAGGAGTTAGAGCTTAACGCACTTCTGGAGATTACACAAGCCATTAATAGCAACGTTCCGGAGGAATCACTTTATAAAATTTTCAACTTCACCTTAAGATCCAACCTGAACATTAATAAGCTAGCTCTTTTTGTTCTGGATGAGGTTTGGAATTGCAAAGTCAGCTTTGGTACCAAAAAAAGTTTTCTCGAAATAACGCTGGATGATCATTTCAAAATGATCAGAAAGATTCATAATATGAGTGAATTTGAGAAATGCGCCTTTCACGAATTTGATATTGTGATCCCCGTAGCGCATAAAGACAGTACCCTGGCATTAATATTCGTTGGTGGTGCTGAAAACCAGCAGTCGAATCACGATCGTGATGAAAACATCAAATTTATTCAGGCGTTGAGCAATATCATCATTGTTGCTATCGAAAATAAGAAACTGGCGAGAAGGCAATTGGAACAGGAGGCGTTTAGAAAAGAGCTTGAAATTGCCAGCGATGTGCAGCAGTTTCTGTTCCCTGAAAAACTTCCGAATACAGACAGGCTAAAAATTGAGGCCAGTTATTTGCCACATGATTTAGTGGGCGGTGATTACTACGATTACATTCCTATTAATAAGAACCAGTTTTTAATTTGTGTTGCGGATGTGAGTGGTAAAGGTATTCCAGCGGCATTGATGATGTCCAACTTTCAGGCTTCATTACGCACACTATTGAGGCAAACGCCCAATCTTACTGAGATTTTAGAGGCTTTAAACTATCAGGTGCTTGAAAATACCAAGGGAGAAAAATTTATCACTTTCTTTGGAGCCATTTATGACCTGAGCTTAAAAACTATGGTGTATGTAAATGCCGGCCATAATCCACCGATTTTGTACACCAAAAAGAAAGGATTTCAATTGTTGGAGGAGGGGTCTACGGTGATAGGGGCTATGCACCCTTTACCTTTTATTAATGAAGGTTTTATTACCGATCTGGATGAGTTTTTCTTATTTGCCTATACTGATGGCCTTACTGAAACAGTAAATGAGAGTGAGGAAGAATTCGGACATGAGACAGTAATGAAATACCTGGAGACAAACTTCAACAAAGATTTAAAAACGATGCATCAGGATATTATTGTTGCACTCGATGGCTTTAAGGGGAAGAATGGCTACAAAGACGATATCACGATGCTTTCCTGCAGAGTTATTTAATTGATTTCAATTTGTTTTTCAGAACACCATCAATACTTCCTCTGTTATACCCCTCGCTGATCTGGCGGGTTCCTACTACTGAAAAAAAAGTATACCTCACATTTGATGATGGACCCGTTCAAGGGCCAACAGATTTTGTGCTGGAGCAACTCCAGGATTACAATGCGAAAGCAAGCTTCTTTTGCATAGGTAATAATATTGAAAAAAATGAATCGCTATTTAGGGAAATAACGGAGCAGGGACATGTTGTAGGTAATCATACCCAGAACCATAAGAAAGGTTGGGTGACTTCAAATGATGAATACCTCAGTGATGTGTTTGATTGTCAGAAGAAGATGAAAGACAGTGTGCTGTTCAGACCTCCCTATGGAAGAATAAGAAGGAGCCAGATAAAAAAATTGAATACCTTCAAAATTGTAATGTGGGATGTCCTGTCATATGATTATTCAAATTCGATGAATAAGGATCGGTGCCTTAAAGGAGTCATCAATGCATCCAGGCCCGGTTCAATTATTGTATTTCACGATAGCTATAAAGCAGAGAAGAATTTATATCATGTCCTGCCTCGCTTTTTAGATCACTTCTCACAAAAAGGATATCAATTCGAATCACTTTCTGTGCTTAATTAAGTTGGATGAAAACTTATCGCATACTTGTTGCGCCATTGGATTGGGGACTTGGGCATGCTACAAGGTGCATACCGGTAATTCAATTGTTATTAAAGAAGGGGTATGAGGTACATATAGCATCAAGTGGAGATGCTCAACGATTGTTGCAACTGGAGTTTCCTCAACTGAAACAATTTACTCTACCATCCTATAAAGTGAGTTATAGCCAGCGACTTCCTTTTATGTTGAAGGTTTTCCTTCAGTTACCAAAATTTCTTTTGGTTATCAATAAGGAGAAAAAGGTTACTGAAGAAATAGTCAATCAAAATAATTATGATTTGATTATTTCTGATAATAGATATGGTTGCCGTTCCGCACGTGTCAAATCTGTTTTCATATGTCATCAACTTAATATTATAATGCCACGTTGGGCAAAGTGGTTAGCGCCTGTAATCAACTATTTCAATCACATGTGGATTAGTCGTTTTGATCAATGTTGGATACCTGATGACCCCTCGTCTGATTTAACAGGTAGGTTGTCTACACCAGCGCTGCCTAATTCTGAATGGATAGGTGTATTGTCACGTTTTAAGAAAGGTGAGTCTGTGGCTACTGAATTTCAATTAGTCGTTCTTCTTTCAGGGCCAGAACCTCAACGTTCTGTTTTTGAAAAAAAAATCCTGCATCAGCTTTCTGGCCTCAACATTAAATCAATTCTTGTAAGGGGCCGGTTAGATGTAAACCCTGTTGAGAAAGACAATCAGCACCTTATGGTGATTAATTACTTGCATGGGGAGGAGTTGCAAAGTATAATCGAAAAGAGTGAAGTGGTTTTGTGTAGATCAGGCTACAGTACCATAATGGATTTGGTGAAGCTCCAAAAGAAAGCTGTATTTGTGCCAACACCGGGGCAGACGGAACAGGAATATCTCGGGTTTCGGCTTATGCAGAATGGGATTGCACTTTGCCAGCATCAAAATGATTTTGATCTTGAGCAGGCACTCGAGGAAATAAAGAATTATTCTGGCTTTGTAGGGAGTTTGAGTGAAACTAATTTGCTTAATAAAGCAATTGAAAAAGCATTAGAATGAAATATTGGACAGATAGCCATGCGCACATTTACCTCAAAGAGTTTGACAATGACAGGGCAGAGGTATTGAAAAGATGTATTGATAATGATGTTCAAAAAATCTACATGCCTAATATTGATCATACTTCTATTGATAACATGCTTGAAGTAGAAGAGAAATACCCTGGTCAATGCATTTCAATGATGGGGCTTCACCCTTGCTCGGTGAAAAAGGATTTCGAGAAAGAATTGTATACAGTAGAATCATGGTTGTCTAAAAGAACCTTTGCTGCTATCGGTGAAATTGGAACGGATCTGTATTGGGATAAAACTTTTTGGGAACAGCAAAAGGAAGCATTTGCTATTCAGGTGAAGTGGGCGAAGCAATTTGAATTGCCGATAGTCATTCATTGCCGCGACTCAATTGATCAAACAATAGATTTAGTAGAGGAGTTGAAGGATGAAAAATTAAAGGGTGTATTTCATTGTTTTACAGGCTCACCGGAACAGGGTAAGCGGATAACCAACTTAGGCTTTCACTTGGGAATAGGAGGTGTGAGTACTTTTAAAAACGGAGGGATGGAAAAAATCATCCCTGAATTAGATCTCAATTCTATTTTGCTGGAAACAGATAGTCCCTACCTGAGTCCTGTACCTTACCGAGGCAAGAGGAACGAGCCTTCCTACATTCCAATTATTGCAGAGCGAGTGGCAGCTTTAAAAAAGATTACGTTAGAGGAATTGCAGAAGGCAACATCATCAAATGCTCATAACTTATTTGTACAATGAATTATAAAAAGATCAATATCAACACCGCGCTCCCCGCCAATCCAAAAGCAAGGATAATGATTGTATACACCGGGGGTACATTTGGCATGACCCACGATGCCAACGGAGTGCTTATTCCCTTTGACTTCAATCATATCCTTGAACACCTTCCAACGTTGAAAAGCTTATTGCTTGATATTACTGTAATTGCTTTTGATCAACCTATTGACTCCTCCAATATTGAGCCAGATCATTGGCAAACGATCGGTGAAATTATTTTTGAAAATTATGATGATCAGGATGGATTTGTGGTGCTTCATGGAACGGATACCATGGCCTATACATCCTCTGCGCTTAGTTTCATGCTTCGGGGATTGGCTAAGCCTGTGATATTTACAGGAGCACAATTGCCTATTAGTGAGCCAAGATCTGATGCACGGGAAAACTTGATAACTGCGCTCGAAATTGCTTCAGCCAAATTGAATGGCAAGCCAATTGTGCCGGAAGTC
This sequence comes from Cyclobacteriaceae bacterium, assembly GCA_039971015.1. Lineage (GTDB taxonomy): Bacteria > Bacteroidota > Bacteroidia > Cytophagales > Cyclobacteriaceae > ELB16-189. The sequence goes on along the minus strand of JBDVKV010000004.1, from coordinate 29,624 downwards.
TGTATCTACTTTGATTATGAATTAATTCGTGGATGCAGAGCAAAGAAAGTGGAGAGCATGCATTTCGATGCTTTCCAATCTGAAAATTACCCCTCACTGGCAAAAGCGGGAGTAAAGATTGATTATGCAACAGAAGCTATAATGACACCATCGAAAGGTAAACTATCGATGATCACGAGGTTCGATACCAATGTAGCGCTAATAAAATTGTTTCCGGGTATTAATGCTAACTCCATTAAAGCCGTATTGGGTGCTCCTGGCCTAAAGGCACTTGTTATGGAAACATACGGTGCGGGCAACGCTCCAAGTGCTGAATGGTTTTTAAGCATATTGAAAGAGGCTATTGGCAATGATATCCTGATCATTAACATTTCACAGTGTCCGGGAGGAATGGTAATGCAAGGAAAGTACGAGACGAGTAAGACCCTGGAAGACATTGGGGTGATTAGCGGTGCCGATATGACTACTGAGTCTGCTGTGACCAAGCTTATGCTACTTTTGGGAGAAGGCGGCATAACACATGCCCGTAGTCAGATAGGGAAGTCGATGGTGGGGGAATTAACTGAAGATTAATTTAAATAGCTATTTGGGGTACCTAATCTGTGTTAGGGAAAAGTAGGCCTTTATCGGATGGAATTTCATACCTACCCCAAAATGAACAAAGGCCAATTACCACATCATAAGGGTAATTGGCCTTTCCAGCGGAGAGAGAGGGATTCGAACCCTCGTTACGTTTCCGTAAACACGCTTTCCAAGCGTGCGCGTTCAGCCACTCTGCCACCTCTCCAAAAAATCAGGCCACAAAGAAATGGATAATAAAATCGTTGAACAAGTTCAGTTTTTCATCATTTCGGTGTATGTAAAAATTATCAACAAATAAAATTCTGTGTGACTAACGGATTGATTGAGCATTCTATGGTAGTGGGTCATATAGCTCGAATATTATTTTGGATTTTTTTTTGGAAATTTTGCTTAGAAATGAACAAAACGTTTAATTTTGGCCACTTCAAGTTATATCTTAAACCTTAAACCATGAAAAAACAATTTGCTATTCTCGCTCTATTTGGGGTCCTGATTTTTGGATCTTTCACCTTGGCTCAGGCTCAGGAAGGAGACTCCACACAAACCGAGAGCGAACAGACTGAAGCTGTTACTTCAGAACCGGAAGAAGCGCCAATGATGGATGTTGCTACAGATGTAGCTGCTGAAGAGGCAAGCTTTCACCAAAGAATCAAAGAAAAATTTATTGAGGGTGGTGCCAGCTTTATGTGGCCTATTCTTATCTGTTTGATCTTCGGATTGGCTGTGTCTATTGAAAGGATCATCACGCTAAACCTTGCAACAACAAATACTAAGAAACTTTTGGCGCGTATTGAGGATGCCTTGTCTAAAGGAGGAATCGAGGCTGCAAAAGATGTAACTAAAAATACCAAGGGCCCTGTTGCCTCAATCTTTACTCAAGGATTGATGAGGTCATCAGAAGGTATGGAGATGGTAGAGAAGTCTATTGTTTCTTACGGTGGTGTTGAAATGGGTCGTTTGGAAAAAGGATTGATCTGGATTTCATTGTTCATTTCACTCGGTCCAATGCTTGGATTCTTCGGTACTGTAATTGGTATGGTGGGTGCATTTGATGCGATCGAAGCTGCTGGTGATATTTCTCCTCAAGTTGTTGCTGGTGGTATGAAAACTGCCTTGTTGACTACTGTAGGAGGTCTTATTGTGGGTATGATCCTGCAAGTATTTTATAACTATCTTGTTTCTAAAATCGACAACCTGGTGAACGATATGGAGGATGCTTCTATCACACTGGTTGATATGTTGGTGAAGCATAAAATCGTAAAGTAATATGGAAGATATAGGATTATACGTAGGCTATGGACTATTTGGTATAGCTATAGTAGCTGCTGTTATCCTTCCTTTGATTAATGCACTAAAATCTCCTAAGGATTTGGTAAAATCGGGGATGGGTGTAGGTGCATTGGTGGTTGTTTTCCTTATCTCATTCGGTCTTGCCGGATCTGAGGTGACAGCCAAATATACTGCACAAGGAATAGGTGAAAGCAGCTCAAAGTTAATTGGTGCGGGCTTAACGATGTTTTACATCGTATTTGCTACCGCATTGATTGGAATTGTATTCTCAGAAATTAGTAAAGCCCTTAAATAATGGCAAAACCACTACCTGACATCCCGAACTCATCAATGGCTGACATTGCATTCTTGTTGTTAACCTTCTTTTTGGTTACCACCACGATGCCGAATGACAAAGGATTGAGTATGCAACTTCCTCCACCCCCGGAAGCACAGCCTCCGGAGGATATTAAAATTCAGGAGAGGAACATGTTTAAAATTCAGGTAAATTCATCAGATGCACTCCTTGTAGAAGGGGAGCCCATGGAGGATGTGTCTGGGTTGAAAGACATGATTAAGAAGTTCATACTTAATAATGGTGCTGACCCTGCCAGTTCAGATAGTCCTGAAAAGGCTATTGTTTCATTTAAAACTGATAGGGGAACTACTCATAAGCGTTTCGTAGAGATTTTGGATATTATGCAGGCTGCATATTATGATATTTATGCAGATCAGGCGGGAGTAACAAATGATGAATTCAGAAAGATTGCTTCCGATCTGAACGATCCTGAAAACAAAAGACTGTACGACAAAGGCCGTGAGGGGATACCGATGGCGATTTCGATCGCTGAACCGACCAAGGTTGGAAACTGATAAAATTTGAATTATGTCAAAGTTTAGAAAGAAAACGAAGGTAAAGCAGGACATCCCAACATCATCAATGCCCGATGTGGTATTTATGTTGCTGTTCTTCTTTATGGTGACAACTGAATTGAGAAAGACTGCGGTTGACGTAATGCAGCGTATTCCACAAGCTACTCAGCTGAGGAAACTGCAACGTAAGTCGTTGGTAACCAATCTATACATTGGAGAACCAAAGAAGTCGGAACAATTTGGTGCAGAACCGAAAATTCAGGCTGATGATACATTCATTGAGCCCGGTGATATTATTTTGTGGGTGAACCGTAAGAAGGATGAACTTCCTGAAAACGAACGCGAGCAATTGACTATCGCTATGAAAGTGGACAGTGAAGCTAAACGCGGTATTATCGCAGACGTGGAAACAGAATTGAGAAAGGCAAATGCCAGAAAGATACTGTACTCTACTTTGCAGAAAGCAGATAAGTAAAATTGTTTTTTCACTTGAAATAAATAGGCCCCTTCCTGAATATTTAGGAAGGGGTTTTTTTTGATTTATGGATGCTGCAGCTTTCCCACAGCTCAATAACAGTAGAACCGTCACTGCCTGGTGCATGTATGATTGGGCCAATTCCGTCTACTCACTGGTTATCACTTCTGCCATCTTTCCCATCTATTACAAGGCTGTAGCGGTTGAGGGAAACGGTGATATCGTCCAATTCCTTGGCTTGTCAATTAACAACTCTGTTCTATACACCTACTCCCTTTCATTTTCGTTTTTGATTGTGGCTTTAATTCTACCCTTGCTGTCAGGCATGGCAGACTATGCCGGTAAGAAGAAGACGTTCATGAAAATATTCGTGAGCATTGGAAGTTTGGCTTGTATCGGTCTTTATTTTTTTCGGGATGTGGCCGATCTGGAGTGGGGTATACTGTGTTCCATTCTGGCCAGCATTGGCTATTCCGGTAGCCTTGTGTTTTATGATGCTTTTCTCCCAGAGATAGTTACAATGGACAGGTACGATGCCACCAGTGCCCGAGGTTATTCGATGGGTTACTATGGAAGTGTAATACTCATGGTAGTTTGCATGTTTATCATTACCTATTTCGACTCGTTTGGTTTTGGTACAGAGGGCGATGCTGTACGATTTACTTTCTTACTGGTTGGCTTATGGTGGATGGGGTTTTCGTTGATCACCTTTCGCTATGTGCCTGAGAATCCTTACGGGAGAAAACCTACCGGAAATATTTGGACAAAGGGCTATGCTGAACTTTTGAAGGTATGGAGAAGTTTGAAGGCTTCACCTCACTTGAAACGGTATTTGGCAGCTTTTTTCTTTTTTAACATGGGTGTGCAAACAGTTATGTATTTGGCTACTCTTTTTGGTACGGATGTGTTACAACTGGATAGCAGTAAACTGATCATGACGATTTTGCTTATTCAATTGGTAGCTTCTGTTGGAGCATGGTTGTCGGCCAGGTTTTCAGCAACCTATGGCAACAAAGCGGTATTGCAAGCTATGATAGCAATCTGGATAGTGGTTTGTATTGCAGCTTATTTTATCTCAACAGAATACCAGTTTTATGCATTGGCCTTTGTGGTAGGGATGATTATGGGTGGCGTTCAGGCGCTGGCCAGGGCTACTTACACCAAATTAATCCCTGAAACTACCATAGACCATGCATCCTATTTTAGTTTTTTTGATGTCACATTCAATATTTCGATTGTGTTTGGCACATTCTCCTTCGGCCTGATCAATCAATTGACAGGGAGTATGAGGAATAGCGCTTTGGTGCTGGCCATATTCTTTGTGGCAGGTATGCTCATGCTCACTTTGGTGAAATCAGATAACATAAAAAAGGCTAGTAACGCAGGTGTTTAACGGTGATTCCTTTGTTGATTAATTGCTTTAAGGATTCAATTCCAATTTTCAGGTGCTGATCAACAAAACTATGAGTAACCTCTTTATCACTGGTTTCAGTTTTTACCCCTTCCGCAATCATAGGTTGATCCGAAACCAATAGAAGTGCTCCTGCCGGAATTTCGTTAAAGAAGGCAGTAGAAAAAATAGTAGCCGTTTCCATATCAATACCCATCACCCTGATCTTTCTGAGATATTCTTTAAATGGCTCATCCCACTCCCATACGCGCCTGTTAGTGGTATATATGGTTCCAGTCCAATAATCTTGATTAAAGTCCCTTATAGTGGTAGATATGGCCTTCTGGAGGGCGAATGCCGGGAGGGCAGGGACTTCTGGAGGAAGATAGTCATTGGATGTACCTTCACCCCGTATAGCAGCAATAGGAAGGATGAGGTCTCCAATGTCATTTTTCTTTTTCAACCCTCCGCACTTTCCGAGGAATAGCACTGCATTGGGCTGGATGGCAGAAAGGCAATCAATAATGGTAGCTGCGTTGGGGCTGCCCATGCCAAAATTAATAATGGTGATTCCTTCAGCAGTTGCGCTGATCATGGCTTTGTCTTCACCCTTTACTTCTACACCATGCCATTCAGCAAACTTATAGACATAATTATCAAAATTGGTTAGCAAAATATCTCTTCCAAAATCTTCGATCGCTACTCCTGTATATCTTGGTAGCCAGTTCTCTACAATTTCCTGTTTCGTCTTCATTTTTTCAGCATTTGTATTGTCAATACTCAGATTCAATCGGACAACTTAACTTTGTCAAGATAACGTAAGATCACATTAGTCAATTCATTAAATATTAATTAATAATTTGAGGCTGTGAATGAGCTGAACCTACCATCTATCTCACCAAACCTCAAAAAGGAGCAGGGAAAAGTTTTTATCTTCGATATTATTCGGAAAAAATACGTAGTCCTTACTCCTGAGGAATGGGTAAGGCAGCATTTTGTGCAGCACCTGATTCAAAACCTCAACTATCCGAAATCCTTATTCAGAATTGAAAGCAGCCTTACTTTTAACAAACTTCAAAAAAGGTCGGATATTTTGATTCGCGATAGGGAAGGAAAACCATGGATGCTGGTAGAATGTAAATCTGCCTCAATAAAACTAACTCAGAAGGCCTTTAATCAGATTGCTGTTTATAACATGACCATCGGGGCAACCTATCTGGCTGTGACAAATGGGATGGTCCATTATTGCTGGCGTGCACCTGAGCTAGGGAAGGAGGCTATCTTTCTTGACAAGTTCCCAGAGTTTTAGAAATAAAAAAAGCGATCGGGTACCGATCGCCTCTTTAGTGATTCTTCAACAAGTTTATTTCAAAAACTCATCAACATGGGTGTAAGGTAAGTTGAAGGCATCGGCAACGGCTTTGTACACCACCTTGCCATTGATTACGTTCAGTCCCAACTTCAAATCCTCATTGTCATTGCACGCTTTTTTCCAACCTTGTCCAGCAAGTTTGATGGCATAAGGCAAGGTTGCGTTGGTAAGGGCCAGGGTAGAAGTATAAGGTACGGCACCAGGCATATTGGCCACACAGTAGTGAACCACATCGTCAATAATATAGGTTGGGTCTTCATGTGTAGTAGGCTTGCATGTTTCGATACAACCACCCTGATCCACAGCAACATCTACCAGCACGGTGCCAGGGCGCATAGTTTTCAGCATATCTTTTGAGATCAACTTGGGCGCTTTGGCACCTGGTATAAGTACGGCACCTATTATCAGGTCGTGTGTTTTTACCAGTTCGCGAATTACGTATTCATTGGAAGCCATAGTGCATACATTCTTAGGCATCACATCGTCCAGGTAACGCAGGCGGTTAAGGTTCACATCTGCAATGATGACATCTGCACCCATACCTGCAGCAATTTTTGCAGCATTCGTGCCTACTACACCACCACCCAAGATCAATACTTTAGCGGGCATCACTCCGGGTACTCCTCCAAGAAGTATCCCGCGGCCCTTCAAGGGCTTTTCAAGATATTTTGCACCTTCCTGTATAGACATTCTTCCTGCCACCTCAGACATTGGAACTAATAGTGGTAAGCCACCATCCTTTTCAACAGTTTCATAGGCAAGACAAACAGCTCCAGTTTCCAGCATTGCCTTTGTCAGTGGTTCATAGGAAGCAAAGTGAAAGTAGGTAAACACCAATTGGTCTTTCTTGATTAATTTATATTCAGGTTCAATGGGCTCTTTTACTTTCATGATCATTTCAGCAATGTCAAAGACTTCTTTGGCAGAAGAAAGTATTTTGGCACCAGCTCCCACATAATCTTCATCATTAAAACCACTACCTACGCCTGCCGTGGATTGCACGTAAACGGTATGACCACGTTTAGTCAATTCCTGTGAACCTGCAGGGGTTAGGGCAACCCTGTTTTCATTATTCTTAATTTCTTTAGGAACTCCAATTATCATCGTATTTCAATTTATATAGTCTGAGAAAAACCGCGTAAATATAGCATTAGCATACAATAGCAGCGGATCAAATTACCCATTTTTACCTTAATATGACAGGAACTAATCTATTCGCATTTTATGGCTCCCTGCGCAGGGGTATGGAGAATTATAAAGCTTACCAATCGGATTTAAAATACCTGAAAACGAGGAGAATTGCAGGGTTTGAACTTTATGCCCTGGAAGAATATCCGTATGCGGTAAAAACCGATGTGCCCTCTCATATGCTTGTTGTAGAGGTTTTTGAAATTGAGGATCCGAGAGTCGCAGAAACTATTCACCAAATGGAATTGGAGGCAGGGTATATTTTTGACTTAATTGATATTGATGGGGAAAAAGTGGGCATTTACTTGTTTGATCATTTTGAAAACAATTCTAAGGTAGAAAGTGGAGATTGGGTTGAATTCTTTGGCGCTCAAACTGAATAAAAGTAGAATATTCGGTATAAAACTGTCTTTTGACCCCCTCCCTGATTTTGATTATTTTTGAGTTCTAAGCCATTACAAATTGACGCAAGTAAAAAGTATAAAATCGGGTGTTTCGGCCAAAAAAGCCACATCTATTCTAGCCGATTATAGATTAGCCTGTGAAAGTAGGGAAGCCAGTATTATTGGTAGAAAAGAAGTGTTCATGGGTAAAGCCAAATTTGGCATCTTCGGTGATGGCAAAGAAGTGGCTCAGATTGCTATGGCCAAAGTGTTTCGCAATGGAGACCACAGGTCAGGGTACTACCGTGATCAAACTTTCATGTTTGCCATTGGTGAGCTTTCACTTCAGGAATATTTTGCTCAGTTGTATGCGCACACTGAGGTAGAGGCAGAACCTGCATCAGCTGGCCGTTTGATGAACGGTCATTTTGCCACCAGGATGATTGATGAGAATGGCGAGTTTAAAAATTTGACTAAGCTAAAAAATAGCAGCTCAGATATCTCTCCTACTGCCGGGCAGATGCCACGTCTTGTGGGTCTTGCTTACGCATCTAAATTATTTAGGGAAAACCCTTTATTGGAAGGGTATAATAAACTATCCAACAAGGGAAATGAAATTGCCTTTGGTACAATTGGAAATGCTTCAACATCAGAAGGTGTATTCTTTGAAGCCATCAATGCTGCCGGAGTACTTCAAGTACCTATGTTGATGTCGGTTTGGGACGATGAGTATGGTATCTCTGTGCCGGCCAAATACCAAACAACGAAAGGAAGCATTTCCAAAATATTGAAGGGGTTTCAAAGAACAAAAGACGAGAAGGGATTTGAAATAATAGTGGCCAAAGGATGGGACTATGACGGCCTTTGTAAAGCCTATGTTCAAGCCGAAGAAGTTTGTAGAAAAGAGCATGTTCCTGTTCTTTTACATGTAACTGAAGTGACACAACCTCAGGGGCATAGTACATCGGGTTCGCATGAACGTTACAAAAGCAAAGATCGGTTGGCCTGGGAGCAAAACCACGATTGCATAAAAAAAATGCGTGAATGGATTTTGGATCAGGGCATAAGTAATCCCGATGAATTAGATACGATTGAAAAAGAAGCTAAGGCAACCGCTAAAGCCGCTAAAGATGCAGCGTGGAAGGCTTTCAATAATGATATTCAGCAAGCGCAAGCCGCTCTGTTGGCTATCTTAAATAAGTTGGGAGAGTCGAATGAGGAAATAAAACTTATCAAAGAGGAGTTGGAGACAACGCTTAACCCTCTCCGTCTTGATGCCTTTAAAGCCGCCAAACGTGTATCTCGCATATTAAGAGGGCAGGAGTCTGAAGCCAGAAACGAATTGGTAGGATGGATAAGGAAAAACGAAGATGACAATTGGGAAAGGTACAGTTCTCATTTGTACAGTCAGTCTGCGCAATCTGCTCTAAATGTTGAAGCGATCCCGGCAGTGTATTCTGAGTCATCTTCCTTGTTGGATGGAAGAGAAATTTTGCATGCATGCTTTGATCAGGCGCTGGAAAGAGATCCAAGAATTTTTGCGCTCGGTGAAGACGTAGGAAAAATTGGCGATGTGAATCAGGCTTTTGCAGGTCTTCAGGATAAATATGGTGAGCTGAGGGTAACAGATACCGGTATTAGGGAAGCTACGATAATAGGACAGGGGATAGGCGCCTCATTGCGAGGTTTAAGGCCCATCACCGAAATCCAGTATTTGGATTATTTGCTTTATGCTGTTCAGGTATTAAGTGATGATGTGGCTTGTTTGCAATACAGAACGAAGGGCGGGCAAAAAGCACCATTGATCATAAGAACAAGGGGGCACAGACTGGAAGGCGTTTGGCATTCAGGTTCGCCCATGGGGATGATTCTCAACAGTTTGAGAGGTATCTACGTGCTTGTTCCCAGAGACATGACCCAAGCTGCTGGTTTTTATAATACTATGCTTAAGTCTGACGACCCTGCTTTGATCATTGAGTGTTTGAATGGGTATAGGCTGAAAGAAAAATTACCTGATAATGTGGGTGAATTTTGTGTGCCGTTAGGTGTTCCTGAAATCCTTCGCGAGGGAGAAGATATTACTATTGTTACCTACGGTTCTATGTGCCGCATTATAATGGATGCTGCCAATGAATTGGAAAAAATGGGTATTTCTTGTGAGGTAATTGATGTGCAGACCTTACTTCCATTTGACCGCCATCATATGATTGTGGAATCGATTAAGAAGACCAATCGTGTGATTTTTGCGGATGAGGATGTGCCAGGTGGTGCAACGGCTTTTATGATGCAAAAAGTGTTGGAGGAGCAGGGCGCGTATCAATATTTGGATGCTAAGCCGATTTGTGTTGCAGCCAATGAGCATCGACCTGCTTACGGATCAGACGGTGATTATTTCTCAAAACCGAATCCGGAAATAGTTTTTGATAAGGTATACGAGATCATGAGTGAAGCAGAGCCAGACCGGTTTCCTCCACTTTACTAAGGTTCGCTATTTACTTAAACTGAAATTCCGGAGTTTCGATAATGTTGCTCTTGTTGAGCGCTCTATCCTGGATTTGTATTCTCAGTTTTACGGTTTTGATACTGAACTGAATTTTGAAAACAGAACTGAGCATAGCATAGCGAAGGGTACCCTCCACTGGATTTTTAAGACTCAAGTCTGAGTTTTTAGCCAAAATAGGGAACCTTCCATCAAAGGATGTTGCACATCCCGGGTATTCAAATTCAGTTGTGAAATCAAACTCTTCAAAAGTTCCATCATTTTGTTTTACCAAAAAGTCGATAAATATATTATAATGGTTCTCATTCAGTTCGAAATATAAGGTATCAGTAACGATTCCATCTTCTCTAACTACGTCCCAGTTTATACAACTATAAGGTGGTACAAAATCAGGAAGATTTAGTTCGGGCATCGTCCTTTTGACTTTATAGTTGACCGGTTCTCCGCCATCCACTAAAGTGAAATAGAATTTTTCGTTATAACAGATGGTGTCACTTCCAACAATGGTGCATCCATTATCTCTTTCTGCATTCAAGCCTAAATCCCCATCTCCGTCCCTGAATTTTATAAATAAAATAAGCGAGTCAGATTCAGAAAGACTTGAAGTTTCCTTAAAAACAATATTTTCAAACTCTATTTCTGGCGTATTGGAATATTCCGGAGGGTCAAAGCAGGAAAAAAGCCCCAGCCCTAATACAATCAACAAACCTAATCTCAAAGTGAACTTCATTTCCTATTTTTAGAACTCTGTAAATTACCTAACGCTTGCACACATTTAAAAGTTTTGAGAAGGAATTATCCACTGTTAACGATGACAATTTCGAAAATATTGCATTGGCGTTGTTTCGGTTGCAGGCAAAAGAGAACAAAGTCTATCAAAAATATCTCACCTATTTGGGGGTAAATGTTGAGGGCATTACCCAACTGGAGCAAATTCCATTTTTGCCAATATCCTTTTTCAAAGAACAAGTTGTAATGTCTGGTCAGTGGAAAGAGGAATCCATATTTTATAGCAGCAGCACTACAGGTACAACCCCAAGCAGGCACTTTGTGCATAGCATGGACAGCTATCTGCAAAATACGGAGCGGATTTTTAACACCTTTTACGGGGCAGTCAATGAATACCACTTTCTGGCGCTCCTGCCATCATACCTGGAACGTGAAGGCTCATCTTTGGTGGCAATGACCAATTACTTTATTCAGCAAAGTAAGTCACCCTACTCTTCGTTTTATTTGAACAATAAAAATGACCTGATTAATACTCTTGAGAGGCTGAATGAATTGGATAGAAAGGTGATTTTATTGGGTGTGACTTTTGCGCTATTGGATTTGGCTGAAGAACAGGAATTGGATCTTAGCAATTGTATTGTGATGGAGACTGGCGGGATGAAGGGCAGGAGGGAAGAAATAACCAGAGATGAGTTGCATCGGTATTTGGCCAGTCGCTGGAATACCTCTTCTGTCCATTCGGAGTATGGAATGACAGAGCTTTTTTCACAGGCCTATGCACAGGAAATGGGTTACTTCAAATCACCAGCAGGAATGAAGGTAATGATTCGAAGTATTAATGATCCATTTGAACGATTGGCTGTGGGTAAAACAGGAGGAATAAATGTTATTGATTTATCAAATATTTATACCTGTGCGTTCGTTGAAACTCAAGATTTAGGTAGAATTCGGCAAGACGGTAGTTTTGAGGTACTTGGCCGCATTGATAATTCGGATATCAGGGGTTGTAACTTGTTGGTTGGATAGCCGTACAAGTCGATAAATGGCCATTTAGACCTGATTAAATTTGCTCAAATTGAAAAGATTGATAATTTTGGTACTTTCAAAGACTACGAAATGAAGAAAATTTTAGCTTTTGTTGCCTTGGTCGCTTTCTTAAGTGCGTGCAGCCAGTATACCTGTCCTACGTACAGCAAGAAAGATATTAAGAAAAGCAACACTGAAAATCGCATCTAGGACCGTTTAGAGGTACTTTTTTACCTCTTCCAGCCCTATTTTCTCTCCACTCATTATTGTCAGTCGCTCGACTACATTCCTCAGTTCTCTGATATTTCCAGTCCAATTGTAATTCTGGATTTCTTTTAGCGCCTTATCATCCATCTTTTTGGCCTTAGAGCCTTGTTCCTGTGCCAGATCGTTGAGAAACTTTTCTACCAACAAGGGGATGTCCTCTTTCCTGTCATTCAAAGCTGGCACCTTTATTATAATCACCCCAAGCCTGTGGTAGAGATCTTCTCTGAATCTATTCTCCGCAATCTCCTTTTTTAGGTCTTTGTTGGTAGCGGCCAGTACCCTTACATTCACTTGAATATCTTTATCTCCACCAACACGGGTAATTTTATTTTCTTGTAATGCTCTCAGCACTTTGGCTTGTGCAGACAGGCTCATGTCACCGATTTCATCCAGGAATAAGGTGCCATTATCCGCTTGTTCAAATTTGCCAATGCGTTGCTTTATTGCAGAGGTAAAAGACCCTTTCTCATGCCCAAATAATTCACTTTCTATGAGCTCCGATGGTATGGCAGCGCAATTGACTTCAATGAAGGGAGCCGCAGCACGATTACTTTTTTCATGAACCCAGCGGGCCACCAACTCTTTTCCAGAACCGTTGGGTCCAGTAATTAATACTCGTGCATCGGTTGGTCCGACTTTCTCAATCATCTCTTTTACCTGAACGATAGGAGCAGACTCACCCACCATATCCAGTTTGTGCGCAATTTTCTTTTTAAGGGTTTTTGTTTCGGCTACGAGATTGGTTTTGTCCAGTGCGTTGCGGAGGGTGATTAAAAGCCGGTTGAGATCGGGCGGCTTTTGTAAGAAATCGTAGGCTCCCATTTTTGTTGCATCTACTGCCATTTCCGTGGTGCCATGGGCTGAAATCATAATGAAGGTAGAGTTAATGCCTTTTTCCTTCGCCTTCTCTAACACTTCCATTCCGTCCATCTTAGGCATCTTGATGTCGCAGAACACGAGGTCATAATTATCGCTTTCCAACATCGCCAAACCCTCAACTCCATCCTTGGCTTCGTCTACTTTTAACTTAAGTTCTTTTTGATCTGTAATTATATCTTTCAGCACAGCACGAATGCTGGCCTCATCTTCAATCAATAGTACTTTGGGCATGGAATGAGATTTACAACCGAGGTTATGAACGATTAGAAATTGTTTATAAAAAATAATGCAAGCCTGTAAGCCGGGTTCTGTTACTGACGCCTCAAGAGGGTCAGCATCTTATCATTTATCTGGTCCTGATGTCACCACCAGGATCAATCAACCTACCCGTCCCGACTTCCATTAAATGGATGAGCAGAGCGACTCATGTTCGGAACCTATTTGGTCTTTCAACTCGTAAGGTTTGCCATGCCCCTCATGTCACCATGAAGGCGGTGAGCTCTTACCTCACCTTTTCACCTTTTCTCCGTCCGACAAGTCGGTCGAGAGTAGTCTGTTTTCTGTGGCACTGTCTGTCCCCGACAAGTCGGGGCCTTCCTGTTAGGAAGTACGATGCTCAATGTTGCCCGGACTTTCCTCCCCTCATCATAGATGAGAGACGATAAGACGGCTTGCATTAATGCAAATTTAATGATTAATGAATAAGAATCCTTGGTTATAAGCAATCGGGCTAGTGAACGTCAGCACCTGTTAGCTTAAATTCATATTGGTCTGCAAGATTGGCCACCTCCTGAATCATTTCCTTCATGGAGCTTTCTGGCGTTCCATCCAACGATGCAACGGCTTCAATCTGAAGGAAATCGTCACTAATAATAAACCTGCCGTAGTTGAAGAGAGAACTCTGCTCAAGAAGGTTCTTGAGTGGGAGACTTTGATTGTAGTTGCAAATTTTGGAAGTAAATGTTACCATATTTCTGCTGTACAACTTGTTCTCTTTAATAGTACCAATTACAGATTGAAAGCGTCCTCCCGCCAGAGGGACGATGATGATGGAGTGGATATTATCGTAACTGGTGTACTGACCGCCAAGTTCATCGGCATAACTCTTCATGAAAGAAACTAAGTCCATAATAATAAGGTTGGTTCACGGTAATGAAGGTACAAAATGAAAATGAATTGCTACTCAATCTAGAAATAGAATGCGTAGGCTTTTACTCCCTTATTGGAGAATTCCAGCGTTGGGGAAGGTAATTTTACCATGTTCACAATGTAAATCAACGCTTTCAGGGCTTTGGATTGGGTGGGGATGGCTGTAAGATCGAAATCAAGGCTAAGATAATACTGCCTGTAGGGGCTGAATCCATTGGCTAGATTCGCTGCTTTTGTTGCATAAATAAAGTCATGAGCGCCATGACCTACTGCCAGGTTCAGCCATTTGGGGAAGTTGATGAACTTATCCATATCAAAAGATAGCCAGTAGGTTTGTCCATTGTAATCTTTGAGCACCTTTTCACTAAAATTACTTCCCAACACATCGGGTCTTAGATCAGACAGGTAGGTGGTGTGAAACGAAAATTTGGGGTGTATTCTGGGTTCATCCCAGATCAAGTGTTGACCAATAAAGAAGGAAGCCCCGGCAGCATTGGCGAGCAGGTCTGATGTAGAAGCACCATATCCTGAAGAATATCCGTCAAATATTTCTATCGAACTCATCATTACAAAACTTGTAAGTGCACCTATTTTTTGGGCTTTTCTTTTCGGGATTCCGGTTCGCTCCAGCGCGCTTGAACTGATGTCAGTTAATTGATAAGCACCATAAAAGTGTCCTAGCTTATCCATTTGATACCATTCTTTGGAATCATTGAAGAAGCGAAAAGACTGTTTGTCAAATCCGCTGTACCACACTTCGCTAAGGCCGATCATTGTTAATGTATAACCTGCCGTAGTTCCGATAATGAGTTTGTTTAATTTTTTTCGATCAATGGAATCGGGTTGTTGCGCTTTCAGCGGTGCCACACCGAATACGATAATTATAAAAGTAAGAATGCTCCAGCATCTGAGTGTGGAGGCAGCGGATTTAATTTCCACCATCTTCGTCTTCTTTTACAGCTTCGCCATCGGGTGGAGGGCCCTCATCAGGAGCCTTTTCTTTTTTCTCTCTGGCAGACTGCCATATGTCTTTCACTTCATTGAAGTTTTGGGTGTGTGACAAACTTACTCCGGTGGTGACAGCACTTTGGGTACCTAGTGTAGTTGTAAGTTGATTGACATTTGAACGGCTATACATCTTTACTTTGAATTTGCCATCGGGTGTCAATAGGTAGTCTACTGTCCAGTCTCCTGCTATCGAGGAAATGTTATCAGTAGTGTTATATTGGTTGGAGAAACTTCCATCACGCGTTACCCTTAGTCTGCCGTTGAGAAATGAATAAGAGAGCCTGAGCTGGAATGTATTGAATGCTTCCTGATCCAGCGTTCCTAAATCCAGATCTATTTCCAGATTCTGATCAACCTGTGTGAGCCAATAGCTGAGTTGGTTGGAAAGAAGTTCACTCACACTGTTGTATAGGGTTCCACTTGTACTAAATGCATCGGGAGGAGAAAATTTTCTAAGAATAATAAGGCTGAATACTTGCCGCTTTAGCTCCTGTTCATCGAGACGAGATTTAAAGGATTCAAATTCGAAATCGAGCCTCACAGGAGCCCTTCCTTCAATATATATATTATCGGGTAATTCGCTTGCCTCAATATCAAAGTTAATTTGTGGCGAAAGCATTTGGCCTTCAAGTTTTAATTGTACATCTGTTGGATATTTTCTTCTTACCTGTGAATTGCTGATTACGTCTTCAGATTGGTCCGTGAGGATAGGGCTTAAGGAAGCCATTTGTCTATAATTGGCAGTAATGTCCATAGTACCTTCATAGGGGTTTCCGTACCACGATATTCGACTACCCGATTGTATATCAAATTCTTTGTTGATGATGTCATATAAGGTAAAGTTATATGCACCTTCGGTAAACTCTATTGCACCGAACATAAAGAAATCACCTTTCGTATCTAATTGAAGTTTGATGTCGCCATTACCCCGCCCTCGTATAATGTCTCCTGATTTTATATCAAAAATGATTTCTGCGTATGCATCTGGTGTGATATCTAAATTGATATCCATTGAAATTCCGGTGGATTCAACCCTTCTTTTTTTCTTATTGGTTTCATCCTCAGCCTCAACCGCTACTGAGTCGGTGAATGCTACGAAATTGATAAAATCTTTTTTATCTACAGTTTCAGACGAACTCATCGGAATATATATTCTTGTATTTTTTTGAGTTTGAGCAGTTGCTGAAATTTTTAAGTTGGTGGACGGACCAAAGAAGTTGGCATTACCTGTAGCGTAACCCTGTCCATAAAATAAGGAATTGTCTTTGGCTGTAGTGTTCAGGAGTTGCAGGTTTTGGAAGGAGGCATCCAAATTGAGGCTAAACTCTCTGAAACCCCTATGTGCAATAAAGCCTTCAAGTGTTCCTGAGTTTTTAAATATATCTGCTATTTTAAAATCGTTAAAAACCAGCTGGTCGGGTGTCATTCCTAACTCACCTGTAAAGTTGTATAGTGTTTTTAGGTAGTTGATCATGATTTGACCATTTTCAATTGACCCATTACCTCTTATTTTGGGGTTAGAGAATGACCCTGTAATTTGATACTTACCCGTGAGCGTGCCATTCATATTTGAAAAGATGGTTGCCAGGAGAGGCTCTGCAATTTTAAGATTTGCTTTTTCAAATTGAGCTGATATTTGGAGTGGTTCCTCAGCTCCGGGGTTATAAAATCCTTTTAAATCTACAGTTCTCACTTTCAGCCGATCAATAGAAAAGTTTATATCAAATCTTTTGTCCTTTTGATTCCAAATATTAGAGCCAATGATGTCTCCGATTAAAAACTCGTTGATGGTAAAGCTATTGACAACAAGGTCATTTTGAATATACGGACTGTCGTATAAATTCCTTCCTTCTGCAGTTCCATTGAGCGTACCGGTAAAGCGTTGCCCACTAATACTATTTAAGAAGCCTAGATCCAGATTATTAACATCTAGGGATAGTGACTTACTTGAGTCTTGAGAAATGAACCCCTCCAATTGAATTTCTTGTTCATTATTCTGGATGGCTAAGTGGTTTATCCTCCATTCATTGCCATTGAGTATTGTATAGTTCTCCTGACTTACCTGCCATGTCTCATTTAATGCCTTTATGTTTGAGGGTAATATTTTAATTCGGGTGCTATCGTTGAGAAAGTCAATGGCGGCTTTTAACCTGGCATAATTTTCCTTTCCGACCTGATCGAAGTCTACGCCTACTTCAATGTGATCTGTATTCCAGATTGCTTCCGCAAACAAGTTTTTTGTATTAAAATTTTTAGATAGATTTTGTTGTGCTGAGCTGATATTGAGCATCGCCAAAATATTTGTGCTGTCCCTTACTTTTGATCCGTTGAACTCAATTGTGTTTTGTGTAAAAATCTTTCCGGCATAGGTGATGGAATCAATCGTTGAATAGGCATTCAGTATGGAAGTGTACCCATTGGAAAATTTTCCTTCTATCCGCGTATTTTTTGATATCTGACTGTTTACCCCCGCTACTTTGATAATGGGGTTGATGTCTTTTAGAATAATGTTAAAGTTTGCATCGTATTCTTGGGATTCTTTTCTCTTGGTCAGGTAGTAGTTATCAAGTTCAGCCTTATCATTTTTTATTGTAAGGTAGAATTCTTTAAATAATTTATTGAAATCATTGAATAGAGTGGAATAGTAATACTCTCCGTGTAGATTGATATCGGCAAATGAGCTTCGGAGAAGCAGGCTTCTGCCTTTTGCTAGCTTACTTGAGGTAACTTGTACCGAATCAATTTCAAGGGACTCCTCTTTGTAGGTAACCTTTGTGTTTTTCAGGAACGCATTTCCAAAAATACTGTCAACGTTCAATCCCTTGGAGTCAATGTCAATAATGGATTGTATGGAAAAGTAATCTTTTGAAAGTCCTAGGTTGTGGACAAGCGCTGTATCGATGCTGGCTTTCATTTTCACCAGTTCTTTATCCTTACTAAAATCAATAGAACCCTCTGCTGCAAATTTTAAGTTAGGGTCATCTATGGTAATGGTGCCGTTAAAAAATTGTGATTTAAAACGCGCATTGGTAACAATGTTCTTGTAGTCGTAATTTTTTATTTTGAAATGAGAAATTTTACCATCTAGCAGAAAGTCTGCGGCCTGTTCTGTAAAACCCTTGCCATCAATGTGGCCTGTTAAAGATACACTCTGTAATATGGTGGCGTCCTTAAGATAAGTGCTGAGTTTGAAATCATCAAGCTGAATATTTCCCTTGTACTCTGACAGGGCTGGATCGTCTGAATTAATCTTTAAGTTCACGTCAGAGCGGATTTGACCAAATACTCCATTGAAAGTTCCGTTCGCTACAAAGTCGTTAACAAAGCCTGTAAAATTTCCCAGTAGTTGAAACTCTCCTAATGGCTGCAGTCTGGAAAATGCTTTAGGAGGGAATAGAAATTTAAGGTCCCTGATATCTACATTACTTCTTTTTAAACTCAGGTTGATAAAGGTTTCGTTGATCCTTGGCAATCCATCCATGTTCAGATTTCCTGTAAGTGCTGTGTTACCCAGGTTTAAGGCAAAATTTCTGATAAAGAGTTTACTTACTTTGCCTACGAAGTTACCACTTACCATGATGGGTACTTTGATCTTATCTACCCCTGGTGCAAAGAGTGCTAAATCCCGAGGGTCTATCTTGGTATTTCTGATGCTTGATTTTATATGTACCTGATTATTAAAATCGCTAAGGTCTCTTAGGCTACGGTATGTGAATATGACAGTATCCTGTATGTGGCTGTTTCCTGCGTCTAAATTTAGATTAAGGAATTCCATCGAATTCTGAGAAATTCTAAAGAAGGTACTTAAATGGTTGATGTTAAACTTTGTTTGTTCGTCAATTGCTGTCAGGGAGTTTACCTTAAACTGTATGGTATCTCCTATTACCTTGAAGTTCTGAATAAGGCCGTCATTTAGATTAACTTTAAAATGATGGTAATCAAATTTGGGAGATAGTGAATCTTTGTGCTGATCGTTGTAACCAAATTTGGAATCGTTGATTATAATTTCTCCTATGTTGACTTTTGTAGAGACTTTCTTGGTTTGTGATTTAGGTTGGACAAGTCTTCGTATAAACACATTGATATTGAGGTCTTGAGTCGTGTCATTTTCGTTTATTTTGATAAGGTTTACTTCGGCACCATCTATTGTGGCGGCATCAATGTTAACATTCTTATCAACCAGCAGCGAGCTAATCCTAAAATTAACCTTCACATTCTTTGCATCGATCATTACATTCTCTTCCGGATCGGTAATGAGAAGATTTTCCAATTCTAGCCGATCGTACCAGATCAAGTGAATTGACCCAAATGTAGTTTTGAATCCGGAAACATTGGAAATACGTTCAGTATACAGTTGCAGGATTGATTTTTGAACGGGTGGAATTTGCAATACCCCGAAGCCCACAAGAAAAAAAGCTAATAGGAAGTACAGGCTATATAAGATAATTTTCTTTAGCCATAAAAGAATCCGATTTTTGATAACTTGCAGGTTCATTCAATCTATAATGGACCCCAAAATTCTTGCCATAGAGTCATCTTGTGATGAGACTTCTGCCTCCGTAATAAGCAACGGCAAGGTACTTAATAATGTTATAGCCTCGCAATCGGTCCACCATAAATATGGTGGGGTGGTTCCAGAGCTGGCTTCCCGTGCTCACCAGAAAAACATCGTCCATATAGTTAACGAAACACTGCTGTCATCCGGTATAAAGAAGGAAGAATTAGATGCTATAGCTTTTACAAAAGGGCCGGGCTTGTTGGGGTCCCTGCTCGTAGGTGTTTCGTTTGCCAAATCCATGGCGCTTGCACTGGATATCCCGTTGATTGATGTTAACCATATGCAGGCGCATGTGTTGTCTCATTTTATTCAAGACCCTAAACCTGACTTCCCGTTTCTGTGTCTAACGGTAAGTGGGGGACATACCCAGATTGTGTTGGTGAAGGACTTTCTTGATTTGAGTGTAATAGGTGAAACTCAGGATGACGCAGTGGGTGAAGCTTTTGATAAGGCGGCCAAAATAATGGGTCTTCCTTATCCTGGCGGGCCAATGATTGATCAACTGGCGAGGGATGGTAACGCAGATGCGTTTAGCTTTCCATTTACAAGCATGCCCTCTTTGGATTTTTCTTTCAGTGGAATAAAAACTGCATTTCTTTATTTTATTCGTGATGAAGTTGCAAAGGATCCTTCATTTGTTGAATCTAGAAAACATGACATTTGTGCCAGTATACAAAAGCATTTGGTTCAAATGCTTTTGGAGAAATTGGAAAAGGCCAGTAGGGAAATGGGTATTAAACAAATAGCTATCGCTGGAGGGGTCTCTGCTAACTCAGGACTAAGAGCTGCTTTAAAAAGGAAAGGAGAGCAGTTAGGTTGGCACACATTTATTCCTGATTTTCAATATTGTACTGATAATGCTGCCATGGTGGCCATGGTAGCTCATTATAAATATCAGAGGAAATTATTTACTAATTTGAATGCAACACCTTTGGCGAGAATGCCTTTAAAGTCGACATGAAGAATTTGCCAAAAGTAGGGGATGTAAGAATCTACAGAAAAAAGATTGAAGAGGCAGATGTAGCTGCATTTCATGGCAAGGTGGTACATGCTGTGTATTCCACATTCGCGATGGCAAGGGATATGGAGTGGTCATCGCGACTTTTCTTTATAGATATGAAGGAGGATGATGAAGAAGGAGTGGGTACTCACCTGAGTATTGATCATAGGGCACCGGCTTTCGTTGGAGAAGAATTGGAGATATCAGCAGAGGTGATCAGTTTGAATGGTAATGAATTGATTTGTGATATTGTGGTTAAAACCGATGGAAGAGTAGTGGCCACAGGAAAGACTGGACAGCGAATGTTGAAAAGGGATAAGCTCAAGGAGCTTTTTACGAAGAACAATTAGGATATGGCAAAGCAGAGATTTTCAAATGATATCAATATAAAAAACCGACAGGCTAGCTATAGGTATGAATTACTGGATAAGTATATTGCTGGTATGGTATTAAAGGGAACCGAAATAAAATCTATCAGGGAAGGTAAAGCCAGCCTGCAGGAGGGGCATTGTTATTTTAATAATGGTGAGTTGTTTATCAAAGGAATTAATATCAATCCCTATGACCAGGGAACTCATTACAACCATGAGGCTGCTCGTGAAAGAAAACTATTGCTGAAAAAATCTGAGCTTAGGAGGCTCGAGGCGAAGTCTGAAGAAAAAGGTTTGACCATTGTTCCATTACGATTATTTATCAATGATCGTGGTTTCGCAAAGTTGGAAATAGCTTTGGCCAAGGGAAAGAAGACACATGATAAGCGTGATAGTATTAAAGAAAAAGATTTGAAGAGAGAACTCGCGCGAGTAAAGTTTAAGTAACAGTTATATATTGATGAACGCTAAAAGTTACGGAGTAAGCAGACTTGCATTGGTTCCTGTGCGCAAAGACCCGGATGACAGATCGGAACAAACAACGCAATTGTTATTTGGAGATCATTATGAAGTAATTGACTCATCAACAGATCAGCGATGGTTGCGGATACAAATATTTTCGGATTCCTATCAGGGTTGGATAGACGCAAAACAACATCATCCAATTACACCAGATTATTTTCAACAAATCAACCATGCTAATTTTAAGATAACCACTGACCTTGCATCCAGTATCTTATATAAAAAAAATCCCCTTACTATTCTTATAGGAAGCATTGTGCCCATTTCCAATTCAGAATTATTTAAGATGGAAGAGCAGTTTGCTTTTAATGGCGAGGCCAAAAGCCTGGGACAAAAGAGAGAATTTGAGTTTCTTAGTTCCATAGCTATGAAATATTTACACGCTCCTTATCAGTGGGGAGGTAAAAGTCCTTTTGGAATTGATTGTTCTGGCTTTTCACAAATGGTTTACAAAATTTGTGGTTATTCTATATCTCGAGATGCATCTCAACAGGCTACTTGTGGGCGAGAAGTAGTTGGAATCGATAAAAGTTTACCTGGGGACCTTGCTTTCTTTTATGATAAAGCCGGCCATATTGGTCATGTTGGTCTCTTGTTGGAGGATAACAAAATTATCCATGCATCAGGCAAAGTCAGAATTGATCAGCTTATTGATGAAGGAATTATCGATGTAGAGCGTAAAGTGATCACACATTCTTTAGCTGGTATCAGGCGAATAATCACAATCAACTGAGTTTGCATTACTTGTGATAGCCTATTCTTGTTAAAAACAAGGATTCGACCTATCTTTCATATCATGAATAATAGGGTGCTTGTACTCAATCAGGATTTTAGCCCTCTGATGGTATGTTCCGTGCAGCGTGCTTTTATTTTGGTTTATCTCAATAAAAGCGAAATGGTTCGTCCTGCCAATGGACATAAACTACGCACGGTTACCCATAGTTTTTCAATGCCCTCTGTAATCCGACTCAACAGGTATGTAAGGGCTCCGTACAAGGGAGTGAATCTTACTAGGCAAAATATATTCAGGAGAGATAATAATGAATGCCAGTATTGTGGCACGCATAAGGACCTGACACTCGATCATGTAGTTCCCAGTTCGAAGGGAGGGCCTCATACCTGGCTTAACCTGGTTACAGCTTGTAAAAGGTGTAATGCCAAAAAAGGTAACTATACTCCCGAGGAAGCAGGAATGCGTCTTCTCCGAAAGCCCTATAAACCATCCTATGCACTTTTCCTTCGCGACAATAGCGGATTCGGAAATGAGTGGGATGAGTATCTGGTGAAATAGCGCTTCTGTATTCATCTCAAGGAGATAGAGTTAAACTAAGTCATTCTAATAAAGGATCAGCAATACAGGTGAAAGACAACTGTAACACATCACGCTATTGTGCATAAAATAGACTTATTATCAGAATTCTATTTTGTTAAAATAAGAATGTGAAATTATTAATTTGTTAACTAGGTTGATTGTTGAACTTTTATTAGTCATTTACACCTTTTTCCTTAGTAATCTTTGGTTGTGTTTTTGTAAAATGGTTGAACCTATTTTTTCAAGCCAAAGAAAAACCCTAAGTGGGTAATAACTCCTCACTTTTTATTTCTCAATAGGGTTTTAGCAATTTACGGTATTTAATTTTTTTTCTCTACCGTTAAAAGAGTGTCGTGTTTACTTCACTCAACACTTAATATTTTTTGTTTACGTGAGTGGTCTCCACTAAACAGTAGTTGAATACCACTGAAATAAAAAATCAAACACGTTCGTACGTCATTCAGTTGAGTCTCATAGGTGAATGTGTATGTTCGCCATCGAAAAAAAATCAGTTAAACTTTTAACTAATGCTTATGAAGAAAAGTGTACTTCTATTTATTTGCCTTTTGGGGCTAATCGGCAATGTTGCGTTTGCGCAAAGCCGTGAAGTCTCGGGCAAAGTAACGGCAGCGGCAGATGGCTTCGGCATACCTGGCGCTAACGTTGTAGTGAAAGGAACTACCCAAGGTACCATTACGGATATCGATGGTAGTTACAGACTTTCTGTTCCAGATGGATACAATACTATTGTATTCTCTTTTATAGGGTATGCCAACAAGGAAGCCAACATTGATGGCCAATCCGTGGTGAACGTTCAACTAGAGGAAGACATACAACAACTCTCTGAGGTTGTGGTAGTTGGATACGGTGAACAAGACCGCAAAACCTTGACAAGCTCTATTGTTTCAGTAGATTCCAAGAGTATTGAGAATGTTCCAATGCCAAGCCCTGACCAACTACTTCAGGGAAGAGCAGCGGGTGTTCAGGTTACTGCCAATTCAGGTGAGCCTGGAGGTGGCATGATGGTACGAGTTCGTGGATCAACCTCAATTGGTGGTGCAGGAGCAAGTGACCCACTTTATGTAATAGACGGTGTGCCTATAGTTGCAGGCAACCTTGCACAAACTACTTTCGGTCAACCAACTAATGCACTTGCTGACTTGAATCCAGCAGACATTGCATCCATGGAAATTTTGAAAGATGCTTCTGCTACAGCTATTTACGGGGCTCGTGCGGCCAACGGTGTTGTCTTGATTACTACAAAACGCGGTAAAACAGGTGATGCTAAAATTTCAATTAACGCATATGCGGGTACTTCTTCTGCATGGAAGGATCCCAATGACCTTAGAGTGAGTGGTCCTGACTTTGAGAGATTGCAAAATGAATCAGCGCTGAATAACTGGAACGACAGAAATGCAGTTACTCCTCAGCCTCCATTTGTTGCACCTTATTCAAATCCTGATGCAGCAATGGATACAAACTGGCTAGATGAAATTTTCCAGAGTGGAAGTATCAGTAATATTGATGTTTCAGCATCTGGTGGTGAAGGTAAGATTCAGTACATGGTGTCAGGATCTAATTTCTCTCAGGAAGGATTAATCAGACCATCAAAGTTTGAGCGTACGAGTGGTAGATTGAATCTGGACTTTTTGGCAACCGATAAATTGAAGTTCGGTACCAGTATGATGTACTCAACTACTACCAGAAATCGTTCTGCGAATGGAAATGACATTCAGGGTTCATTGACAACAGCATTTTTCTACCCTACTAATATTCCTATTTATAATGCTGATGGTACTTATAATAAGCCTTTGTGGGAAAACCCTGTGGCTGTAGCCAATGAGACTGATTATACCATGAAGACAAACCGTTTGATTGGTAGCATCTTTGCAGAGTATGAAATTTTCCCTGGACTTGCTTTTAGAAGTACGTGGAGTCTTGACAATAATCTTGTTGATGAGTACAATTATGACAACACCAAGTTAAATGATGGTAAATCAGTTAATGGTAATGCGTCAAGTGATATTGTAACTGACAATAACTGGATTAATGAGAATATACTGACCTATCAATTTAATCTTAACAACGCTCATAATTTCAATCTCCTGGTTGGTAATACTTTACAGGAATCTGTCAACACGTTAGTGTCAGCTAATGGTCAGCAATTTCCTGGTGATGCTTTTAAGCAAATTTCATCAGCGGCTGTACAACAGTCAAGCACTGAAGAAACCTCTTGGGGGATATCATCCTTCTTTACCAGAATCAACTATGATTTGAATAAGAAGTACATGTTAACATTGAATGTTCGCGCTGATGCTTCTTCTCGATTTGGAAAGGACAATCAGTGGGGAACCTTCCCTTCAGTAGCATTGGGTTGGAGACTTTCTGATGAAAATTTCATGAGTGGAATTAATGCCATCAATGATTTGAAGATCAGAGCAAGTTATGGTGCAACAGGTAACCAAAATGGTTTGGATAATTTTCAGTCCAGAGGATTATGGGGTGGCCAGGCTGGAGGATTGAATGGTGGCGGAGGTAGCAACCAATTAAACAATACTGGAGCTGCTGCAGCCTACGGAGATGCCCCTGGATTTATTCCTAATCAATTGGAGAACCCAGATTTGAAGTGGGAAACAACCTATCAATTCAATATTGGATTTGATATGGCTATTCTTCAGGATAGAGTGAACGTCTCTCTTGACTATTACAACAAGCAAACTAAGGACTTGCTATTGGATGTTCCTGTTCCTTTATCTACAGGATACTCTACACTTTTCCAGAACTATGGAGAAATGGAGAATAAGGGGGTGGAGTTAGCAATTAGTGCAACTCCTGTTAGCACTCCTGACTTGCGCTGGGATGTGAATTTTAATATTTCAGCTAACCGCAATAAGATCACAAAGATACCTGCACCATTCAATCAGTTTACTCGTGAATATGTACGTGTAGAAGAAGGGTATCCGCTTTTCTCCTTCTATGCTCATGAGCAATTGGGTGTAGATTCGCAAACTGGTAATATCATTTGGAACACAGGAGCTGATGATACTTTTCAGCCTAGCAACGATAGATTTATCGTGGGTAATGCGCAGCCTGATTTTGTGGGTGGTTTAACCAATACGGTTAACTGGAAAAACTTCGACTTCACTGCTTTGCTTCAATTTAGCTATGGTAACAGTATTTTAAATTACAACCGTTTCTTCTTTGAGCACGGTGGTGAAAGAACTACTGGTTACAGCTCGCAGCAGCTTGATCGCTGGCAGCAGCCGGGTGATGTTACAGACATTCCCAGAATGGCTAATATTAACTATAGCACAAGTTATCGTCCGTCACGCCATGTGGAAGATGGTTCTTATTTGAGAATGAAGAATATTTCTCTTGGGTATACTGTGCCAGCCTCGATAGCATCTAAGGCTGGAATGAGCAGGCTACGCTTCTATGTATCTAGCCAGAACTTGTTCACTATCACGAACTACACTGGTTTAGACCCTGAGTCTACTGTGGACAGCAGTTCTACTGTTAGCGGAACTGACCTGGCAGTTATGCCTCAGCCAAGGGTACTTATGGGCGGTGTTAACATCACATTTTAAAAACAACGATCATGAAGAAAATTTTTTATAAATATTCGTTAGTAGTTCTGGCTACTTTGGTCTTCGGTTGTAACACACTGGAGCAAGAGCCAAGATCTCAGATTTCAACAGATGCTGCCTTTGCTGATCCTAATAGTGCGCAAGGTGCGGTAAATGGAATGTATAACATTCTACAGGGTGTATACGAATGGAGAGTACAAGTATTATCTGATGTTGCTGCAGATGTAGCGCAGCAAGTGGATACATGGGATGCTCTTATTAATATCGATGAGTTTGCTGTAACACCTGACAACTCTGAAGTAGGGGATTTTTATGCTATTTTATACAGGTTAATTGACATCAGTAATGCCATCATTGCTAATGTGGATGATGTGCCTGGCTTATCAGATGCTTTGAAAAATGATTTCAAAGGACAGGCCTACGGAATGCGGGGCATTGCATACTTCGAACTGGCAAGATTCTGGGGAGGTATCCCTGGAGTGTACGGTACGGATGGTGTAATCATCAGAACGGAACCTTCGATAGGAATCGATGAGAGTTCATACGCCACCAGAGCTTCTTTGATTGAAAGTTACGATCAAGCAAGAACTGACCTTGAAACTGGTTTGAGTCTATTGCCTGATACAAGATCGGGTGATGATTTAAGAGGACGGTTGGTGAAAGCCACTACACGTGCTATGCTCGCTCGTTTACATTTGTACTTGAAAGAATACGATCTGGCTGCACAATATGCTACAGATGTTATTAATGATGCCAACTATACTTTGGTTAGGCCGTATTCAGATATTTTCAACAATAAGAATACTACTGAATCCATTTTTGAAGTACAGTTTACTTTGACAGATCAGAGTGGGATGCGCAACTGGTACTATCCAGCTTCAGCCGGAGCACGTGGTGGTACTGCGCTTCATGAGGCTTTTTATGCTGATTTATCTGCTGATCCTTTAGATGAAAGGCATCAGATGACAGGTGCCAGAACAACTACAGGTGGTGCAACGGTATACTATCCTACCAAATGGCCAACCGCTAACGATGACAATAACATCCAGGCAATACGTATTGCTGAAATGTATTTGATCAGAGCTGAGGCAAGAACACTTGGTACTCCTGTAGACATTGCTGGTGCTCAAAGTGATATTGATGAGATTCGTGATCGTGCAGGATTGGGTGCTACCACGGCTGCCACCGTTAACGATTTAATGGATGAGATCATGGATCAGCGTAAGAAGGAATTCTTTGCCGAGGGCCATCGTTGGTTTGATTTGATCCGTACCGGAAGAGCTTTGACTACCCTTTCAGGGATTACAAGATCTGAAGGAAGTACAACTTATTCCCTTGGAGATCCGGATCGTCAGGTGTTTCCTTTTCCAAGTAAGGATATACAAACCAATACTAATTTGGATCAAAACGAAGCTTATAAATAGTAAAGTATAATAGTAAAAACCTTTGTATTTGGGTTTGACCGGGGAGGCGCATTGCTTTCCCGGTTTTTTTATTTCAACTGAAGTGTATTTAAAACCTTAATGTAAAAACTGTCTTTACATTGGGGATAGAATTTACGTAAAGGTTGCCATTATGCATTTGCATGATTTGCCTGGATAAACTTAAACCAATTCCCGACCCTGTTTTTTTAGTGGAGAAGAACGGAACAAAGACCTTATCCAGAGCTTCACCAATGATTCCTGGCCCGTTGTCTGATACTTCTATAAGTACATGTTCGTCAACATACCTTGTTTTTAATTCTACTTTGGCTTGTTTGGTTTCTTGGCAGGCCTCAATTGCATTTTTTATGAGATTAATTAGAACTTGTTCTATCATTTCTTCATCTGCCTCTACAGTGAGATGATCTGATTCAATTTTTGTAATAAATTCTACATTAGCCTTCTTGATTTCATTACGCATTAAATTTTCAACCTTGCTAATCAAATCTTTGAGGTGAATGGTTTTGAAGGTAGGGTGGGGCAAAGAAGTGTACTCCCTATAAGCATCGATAAATTTAATAAGACCCTTGCTGCGACTTTCAATAGTATCCAGCCCCTCCCGCAAGTCATCCGCTCCTTCATCTTTAAGTTCATAGTGCTCGTTAACCTTAGTTAGGTCATGTTCCAATATTTCTCTCAATGTAGAAGTGAGTGATGAAATAGGAGTGATGGAATTCATGATCTCATGCCTTAGCACTTTAGTTAGGTTTTGCCATGCCTCTAACTCCTGACGTTGAAGTTCTGTTTGGATATTCTGAAGGGTTACCAGTTTTACGGTATCTCCGCGTAATCTCATTTCAGTTGCCTGAATAGTAAGTAACAAATCACTGCTTCCTTTGTAGAGTGTACTCTTACCAGGTTGAACATCATAAATAGCTTTGTACAATCTGGAATTGATTTCTATTAACTCATCAAGGTTTTGAATGCTGGAAACTCCCATGAACTTCTTAGCATTGGCATTTATTAGTTGCACTTCGCCTTCGTCATCAAAAGAGAGGATGCCCGTCCTAACCTGTTGCACTACCGTGTTGAGATACTGCCAATGCTCTTCCTTTTCTGACCTGGCTTTCCGAAAAGCTTCCAGCACCTCGTTGAAGGCTTCATTCAGTTCTTTAAAACTCTGTCCGAGCTGGTTGTCACTGGTAAACCCCGAAATAAAGTCAGAATATTTTATGGATTCGAGGAAACGGGTGAGCTTACGGTTGGTTTGGGAAGTGAAGCGATAGAGCTCAAAAAATTGTATAACCAGAATGAGAAATGTAAGGATAGCCGCGAAGACCATATTGGGCCGTGATAGCATAAACACAATAAGTGCTACTACCAGGCCAATTAATATGATCCTAATCCCTACACGAAACCTAAAATCATTAAAGGCCATATTTTTCCAGTCTGCGGTAAAGGGAAGACCGCGTAAGTCCTAGCTCTCCCGCTGCCTGAGTTATGTTGCCATTGTATTTCTTTAGAACTTTGCGGATAAGAATTTTTTCAACCTCTTCAAGATTAAATTGTTCGAGGTTTAATTGCTGTTCGCTCTCCTTATTGGTGCTGACATTAAAATTGAAGTCATCGGGCTGTAGAACAGAAGAATTACTGAGGATAACTGCTCGTTCAATGGCATGCTGGAGTTCGCGTATATTACCCGGCCAGTTGTGCTTGTTCAATCTGCTCATGGCAGCATCACTCAATTTGTTAAGTCCTTTACC
>JBDVKV010000003.1:0-38261 GCA_039971015.1 Cyclobacteriaceae bacterium | reverse complement strand
CCAGTACATTCAGTTGGTTGGCCTTGGTAGACAATACCAATGTAACGGGCGAGAGCTTAGGGGCACAGACGACAGGATTTATTAATGATCCGTTGGTCAACACGACAGGAGTAGATCAGATAGTGACCTATACAGTTACTCCAAGCAGTGGTGGATGTGCAGGCAATACATTTACCGTTACGGTAACTGTGCGTCCCGAACCAGTAGGTGTTCCCATCACAGCTACAAGATGTAGTGATGTGGTATTAGGAACAGGTTTCACGTTGAATACGAATGGTAGCAGTGTAAGTGCAGCCAGTTATAACATTACCACGATCACCAATGGAGCAGGTTTGGTTGCGAGTGCAGGTGGCCCTACAACAGGGACAGGCTTTGCAGCCAATGTATTGGTGGATGATGCATGGACGAATCAAACAGGATCTCAACAATCGATTACTTATGTAGTAGTTCCAGTGAGCAGTGCGGGATGTTTAGGTCAGCCGTTTAATGTAGTTGTAAACGTAGATCCAGAGCCAGCGACCACTGCCCCAGTAGTCACAGCCTCAGTATGCAGTGATGTAACTACGGGTTATGTATTGAGTGTTGCGGGAGCGAGCAGTTATCTGGTAAGTGTAAATGGGAATGGGTTAACCCAGAGTGCAGGCACAGGCACAGCCTCTGTGATCAGTGATGATGCATGGACCAATGTTACTACAGGCACAGTCAACGTAGTTTATACAGTTACTCCAGTAGCAGGAAGTTGTAACGGAGATGACTTTACCGTTACTGTTCCAATCACTCCCGAGCCGTTGGGTAGCAATGCTACAGCCAGTTTGTGCAGTGGCAGCGGAACATTGAATTACGATTTACAGGCTAACATCAATAGCAACAACGGTCTTGCCAGTACATTCAGTTGGTTGGCCTTGGTAGACAATACCAATGTAACGGGCGAGAGCTTAGGGGCACAGACGACAGGATTTATTAATGATCCGTTGGTCAACACGACAGGAGTAGATCAGGTAGTGACCTATACAGTTACTCCAAGCAGTGGTGGATGTGTAGGTAATACGTTTACAGTTACAGTTACGGTGCGCCCTGAGCCAGTAGGAGCAAATGATTCCAAATCTGTATGCAGTGATTTAGCGATAGATTACAGCTTATTATTAAACGTAGCCACATTAGGAAACAACGTAGGTAGTACATTTTCCTGGGTAGCGACAGATAATGTTAACCCACTAGTGACGGGAGAAAGTTTAGCACCCGTTGTTGGACCAAATATAACAGACGTCATCACTAATTTAACTAACACTGATCAGGATGTAGTATATACCGTTACGCCTACAGGAACCAACGGTTGTATAGGGGCTACTTTCCAGATTACGATAACAGTAAAACCAGAACCAGTTGGCGTTTCTACCTCTGCACCAGACATATGCAGTGGCACATCGGTGGCATATGATCTTCAGAACAATGTGAATACATTACCGGGTAACAGTTTGTTGGCCAATTTTACATGGACTGCTGCGGCTAATGCAAATGTTACGG
This sequence comes from Cyclobacteriaceae bacterium, assembly GCA_039971015.1. Classification (GTDB taxonomy): domain Bacteria; phylum Bacteroidota; class Bacteroidia; order Cytophagales; family Cyclobacteriaceae; genus ELB16-189. The sequence continues at coordinate 36,737 of JBDVKV010000003.1, read as the reverse complement.
GAGAGACTACATCATTAAAATCAGGTTCGATAATAGATGATGTACTGGTAAATACAACTACTTCTGATCAGGTGGTTGTCTATACCGTTATTCCAACAGGTCAGGTAGGTGGATGCCAGGGAGATCCATTTACAATCACAGTTACCATAAACCCTGAAGCAGTATTTTCAGCTGGTCCAGATCTATCAGTTTGCGTGGTTGATGGATCTAAAGCACTTGCCGGAAGCTCTACTTTTGCACCGGGTGGATTAATGTGGAGCGGTGGAACAGGAATGTTCAGCAATCCAACAATACCAAACCCAACTTATACATTAAGTGCAAGTGAACTAGCGGTTACATCTCCATTGAATGTGACGCTTACGTTGACAGCATATGGAACAGGAGCATGTTCAGATGTAATTGATCAAATGGTGCTGACCGTAAACCCTCAACCTATTGTAGTATTCACAGGATTTCCTGCAGGAGCGCCTCCGCAAATGGCAGAGAATGCTTCACCAATTACCCTCACAGGAAATCAGGTGGGAGGAGTGTTTACAATATCCCCGGCTACTTCGAATATTGGAAGTACTACACCTAGCCCTGTTGATAAGGCTTCTTTTGATCCTGCCGCTGTTGATTTGGGATCTAATTTTGTGACCTATACTTATTCAGATCCAAATGGTTGTATTAATTCAGATACCCAGGAGATAATTATCAACCCGGTTACTAATGTTGACTTTACTATGCAATACACCTTTGGTTCAGCTCCTTTCCCCTTTGTTCCGATTAATGGCTTGGGCGAATTTGAGTTGTGTGGGGATGTTGGCCTTGTGAAACTAGTTGGAAACCCTGCTGCTTCTACAGGATTACCACCGGAAACACAATTTACGAGCATACCCGCATATGGAGGTGGACCAACTGCTCCAATTAGTTTTGATGGAACTGATTATTTTATACAGACAGATGGATTGGTATCCGATCGGTACAGAATTCTATTTACTTATAAGAATGCATTTAATGCTGTTACTACGAAAATCAGAGATGTTAAGATTTTTGCTAGCCCTGTTGCTACTATTAATGTACTCAACTCTTGTATTAACAGTGCGATTGATTTTACCGATGGATCAACACTTCCTGCAACACCATTCCCTGCGACTATCTCCGGCTGGCAGTGGAATTTTGCAGATGGGTTCTTTAGTAATCAACAAAACCCTAGTCATAATTACGTAGCGTCTGGCCTGTATAATGTCAGTCTTACCATATCAACAACACAAGGTTGTACAAATGTGGGTAATCAATCCATAAGGGTAGGTGACGTTCCTGAGGTAGCATATGCATGGTCGGCTATTTGTAATAATGATGACACTAAATTTATGGACCAAACAGATCCCGGGTCTATAAGTATCATTACTGATTATATGTGGGATTTTGGTGATGGCGACATTCTAATCGGATCTGCTGGCGACCCCGTTCCGCCAGGAACTCATGGAGGAAGAACAACAGGAACGATAGACGATCCGGATCATAAGTACAACAGTTTTGGTACTTACGATACAAAACTGACGGTAGATACTAATGATGGTTGTAATAATTCCTTGATGCAAAAGGTATTTATCCTACCCTTCAGTACTGTTACTCCGTTGGCCACATCAGCTTATAATGAAGACTTTGAATTGACCGATGGAGGATGGATTGAAGAATCAACAATGCCGAGTGATACAAGCTGGATTTGGGGAATACCAGCTGGAGCAACTATAAATACTGCTGCCAGTGGCACAAAAGTATGGTGGACAGGAAAGAACGCTAATACTTATTTCCCTAATGAGAAATCTGTAGTCAATGGCCCTTGTTTTAATCTGACTCAGCTTGATAGACCTATGGTATCGCTTGACTATTGGGCCGATATGGAAAATAATGTGGATGGTACTGTCTTGCAGTATTCTACGGATGGGGGAATATCTTGGAACATAGTTGGCCCCCCTGTGGGTCAGGTGGATCGCGATGAAGGTATCAATTGGTTTAATGGTGTAACCATTCCATCGAATCCAGGGGCACAACCCCTGGGAAGTTACGGCTGGACAAACAAATTAGGGGGTTGGAAGAATGGTCGATTTAATTTGGATATGATTCCCAAAATAGAACGCGATCAAGTTCGTTTCAGGATTGCGTTTGCTAGTAATGATGGTAATCCGGCATCCAATACTTACGATGGGTTTGCTTTTGATAATGTGTTCGTGGGGAATAAAATGAGAAACGTACTTGTTGAACACTTTACGAATAGCGCTTTGGCTCCAAGTACTTCTGGGGACGATTACTTAGATGATCGTTTTGATTATCAAGTGAGTTTAAGAGGAGTTAGTGACTTTAATGACCTCAGGTATCATATTAGTTACCCTTCACCAGACGCTTTAAATATGGAGAATCCAACCGACCCGGGAGCCAGAGCTTCTTACTATAATGTATCTCAGGCTCCGTCTACCATTATGGATGGAAAGCTGGATGGTGTGAATTTTACAGGTAGCTTCCTTGACATTTCTAATAAGGAGATAGACAGAAGGGCTCTTGTTGATCCACTTTTTGAAATAGTACTGGATACACTGGCAACAAATAATAGTAACACCATTACGGCAAGGCTTTCAATTACCGCTTCACAATCCTTTTCTGCTCCGCTGATTGCTCAGGTGGTGTTGGTTGAGAAAAACGTGGGTAGTGCGAAGAATGTGGTGAGAAAACAATTATTTGGTGCAGACGGGGCAACCATAAGTACTCCATGGGTTGCTGGGCAAAATTTGATACAATCCAAGGCTGACGTCACCATTGATGTGCCGGTAGTAGATGGAAGCCAGTTGGTTTTGGTGGGATATGTTCAGGATAAGAATACAAGGGAGATATACCAAAGTGTTGTTATAGATGCACCAGATAAAAGAGGATCTGTTGTGGTAGGACTTGAAGATGAACCATTTGATCCTGTATCCAGTCAAATTACTATGTATCCGAATCCATCTAATGGTGAAGTTAATTTTGGATTACCAACTTCCGATATGAAGGGATATGCCTGGCGAATAGCAGACCAAAGGGGAGTGGTTATGCTTCAGGGAAGTTTTGACAATGAAGTCAATGGAGTGATGTCAGTTAACGTTGCTGATCTGCCAAATGGTGTTTACCATGTTATTATCACTGGACGCAACAATTCAGCATCCTACAAAAAGCTGGTAGTGATGAATAGAAATTAATAACCCATCTCCTTGAATTCTGATAAAGCACCTTCAAGAGCGTTACAAAACTCCCTGGCTAATTTTTTTAAAGCATCAAGATCGTTCTGAGATCGCGTAAGCATTTCGATTTCAACCGCGCTTTCCCTGGCTATAGGCATACCAATCATGGTAAGGGTTGGTTTTATTTTATGAACCTGTTCCTCCATCTTTTCCCAATTCTGAGACTTGAGATGGCTCCTTATCTCTTTAAGAGCAGCTGGCGTATTGCGTACGAATGAGTTAATGATGTCATCTACAAATACTTTATCATTACCAGATATTTTCTTCAGATAGGTCAAGTCTACCTTTTCTTTTTTCAGAACAGACTCAGGTTTCGCAGCTTTAAATTGGCCATACTTTACAAGTATGCTAAACAGGTTTTCTGGAGTAAAAGGTTTACCGATACAGTCATTCATACCTGATGCAAGACATTTTTCAATGTCTTTACTGCTGGAATTTGCAGTTAGGGCAATAATCGGAATTTGATCTTTAGGGGCTCCGCTCTTTTTAATCGCACGTGTAGTTTCAAAGCCATCCATTACGGGCATTTGAATGTCCATGAGAATAATATCGTAGTCGTTGTTGCGTACTTTCTCTAAGGCTACATAGCCATTTTCAGCTGTATCAGCCGTGCACTCCCACATCTTAAGAATACTGGTGGCATAAAGCCTGTTGATGTCATTATCCTCAGCAAGCAATATCCTCAAGTCTTTTAAACTGTTCAGGTCCTTCTTCTTTCTATTAAAAACTGATGTTTTTTCTTCCACCTCACTAGGATTACCAACCGCATAAGGGATGATAATACTGAAGGTAGTTCCTTTGTTCTCAACACTGCTTACACTTATGTTCCCTTTCTGTAATTCCACAAGCTGCTTAACTATCGTAAGCCCCAAACCGGTTCCTCCATATTTTCTGGTAACGCTTGCATCAGCCTGACTAAAGCTTTCAAAAATCTTATTGAGCTTATCAGATGGAATTCCTATGCCTGTGTCAGTGACATCGATTCTGATGTGTTGAGTTTTAGCATTTTTCTTTTCCAATTGGCAGCTAAGGTCAATTTTTCCTTCATGGGTAAACTTGATCGCATTGCTGATGAGATTGATTAGTATTTGGTTGAGTCGGAAAGGATCACCGACCAACACCTTACTGATTTTCTTATCGAGTTGATAATCAAGTTCAATCCCTTTTTGGGAAGATTGCACTGAGAAAGAATCCACCACAGAGTGCAAAAGATCCTCGATATTAAAATTGATTTTTTCAAAGTTGAGCTTGCCGGATTCAATGGATGCCAAATCCAGGATGTCATTAATAATAACCTTTAGGTTATCGGCTGCGCTCTTAATAGCATTAAGGTATGTGGTTTGTTCCTTTGCAGTAGGGTTCTGGCTCAGAAGAGTAGCCATTCCTGCTATGCCGTTGATGGGAGTTCTGATTTCGTGACTGACATTGGCCAAAAATTGTTCTTTAGCTTTTTGAGCCCTGAGCAATTCTGCAGCATCTTCTTTTCGCTGGGTAATGTCCCTGCAATCCAAAATCAAACCTTTAATTCCTTCTTTATGTTTTAGGTTTATTGAATTGAATTCCAGGTACTTAAAGGACTTATTCTTGCACAAGAACTGAAATTCTACTGCCTCGTTGTATCGCTTTGAAACACTGGATTTATAGGCACGTTGAAATTGCTTTAACGTCTCTGGTAATATAAGATCGAAGAATTTTTTACCTACAAGACTTCTAGGTTTATATCCCAATGTCTCTTCCACAGAGTCATTGTGATACAGGATTTCTCCGTCATAATCAACAACGAAAATAATATCGGATCCGTCTTCTACGACCGACTTATAAAATAAACCTTTTTTTACGTATTCTTTTAAATCGATCATTAGATACCAGCTTCATCCATTTCTTTTAAATAGCGATATATGGATGACTTTCCAATATCCAATCTTTTCGCAACTTCCAGCACGTTGTTGTCGTATTTGTTCAGATAATTTCTGATGATGTGATAAACATATTCCTGCAGCCTCATTTCTTTTAACATGAATGAATCTTTGGGGGTATTAACAAATGTAATATCCTCTGCGGTGATTTGGCTATCCTGAGCCATGACAGCCGCAAGTTCAATAATGGATTTAAGCTCTCTTATATTTCCCGGGAATGGATACTGCAGAAGTTTTTCTTGCGCGTCAGAAGTAATTTTAAATTTCTTGAACTTGTTCTCATTGGCAAATTGATCTAAAAAATATTTAGCAAGAAGAATAACATCATTGCCACGTTCCCGAAGAGGGGGGAGCTGAATGGGAAGACCAAGAAGTCTGTAGAAAAGGTCTTCTCTAAAATTACCAGCCTTTACTTCCTCTTGTAAGTTGCGGTGGGTTGCCACAATTATTCTAACATCGATTTTAATTACTTCATTGCCACCTACTCTTGTTAATTCTCGTTCCTGCAACACGCGCAGGAGTTTAGATTGGAGATTGAGGTCCATTTCACCTATTTCGTCAAGAAATAAAGTACCACCCTCAGCTTCTTCAAACTTGCCTATTCTTCGGCTGGCTGCCCCTGTAAACGCACCTTTCTCATGGCCAAATAGCTCACTTTCAATAAGTTCCTTTGGAATTGCAGCAATATTCACAGCGACTAATGGTTTTTTCTTCCTGTTAGAATTATAGTGAATAGCCTTTGCTACTAATTCTTTTCCTGTACCGGTTTCACCTGTTATTGATACGGTTATGTTAGTCTTTAGTGATTTCTCAATAAGACTAAATACCTTTTTAATGGGCGCACTGTTTCCAATGATGCTCTTCTCAAATTCGTATTTGGTGTTTATCTCCTCCTTGAGCCTATCAATCTCTTTTATGAGGGAAGATTTGTTTCTGGCATTATTGATGGAATTGAGAATTCTGTCTTTGGCTTCCTCATCTTTTGTGATGTAGTCAAACGCCCCGGCTTTTAATAATTCTACCGCAGTACCTATCTTTTCTTGCGCTGATATAATGATTACACTGATGTCTGGATCGAAAGCCCTTATTTCCTTTAAAACTTCTTCTCCTGACATATCAGGAAGGGAGTAATCCAACGTTACTATAGAAGGTTTCTTGTCAAGTGCACTAATGAATTGTTTTCCAGTGGTAAAATACTCAACTTCAAAATCTGGATTGAGGCTTAAAACATACTTTATAAACTTGGTATACGTTTGATCATCCTCAACCACAAATATTTTTACCGGATCTTTCTCGTACATAGGTATGTTTTTCAGCAAGGTAAATTAAAGCCTACAATATTTTTATTCAAAACTTTCATAATTTACACTAATTCGGCTTTTTTACATATAGTAACTTGACTCCATCAATGATACCTGAATTTGATAAACTATCTTCTTCTGAAATAGAATTAATGCTCAAAGGGCCGATTTTGGCATGTATCTTAATTGCGGGTGCTGATGACCATATTGATAATAAGGAGATTAAAGGAAGTATTGAATTGGCTAAGAATAAGCACAAAAATGCAAAGGGAAGCCCGCTTGCTAGGTTTTATCTTATGGTGGTTGAGGATTTTGAAGACAAGCTGAAGGTAGTGCTGCAAAGCTATCCTGTAGATGCCACCAAAAGGAATGATATAATAACGCAGGAGCTTGCTCAGCTGAATGAATTGTTGCCACGGTTAGATAAAAGCTTTGTGTCAGAATACTACAAAAGCTTAAAAGACATTGCACGGGGCACAGCCGAATCTTCAGGCGGACTTCTGGGTATTAAGTCAGTTGGAGAGGAGGAAGCCCGGGTTGTAAATTTGCCTATGATAAAAGACCCTTCAACTTACTGACCGTGGGCAAAGATAGTCCCGGCTTATGGGGTAGTTCAATCTTACCTGCGCGGCTCGTTTTTCTTATGTGGGCTGCTTTTGTACTTCAATATGTTTACGGCTTCAATTTAACGACCCTCGGCATTCAGCCTCGCACGCTTACAGGTTTGATTGGAATTTTTACAGCTCCAATAATTCATGCCAGCAGAGCTCACCTGGTATCTAATACGATACCACTTCTGTTTTTGGGAACTACACTTTTTTTCTTTTACGAAAGGATCGGCCGGACTGTTTTTTTTAGATGCTATTTTTTCACCAACATTTTAGTTTGGCTGCTGAGTCCAAGGATATCTTATCATATTGGAGCAAGTGGATTGATTTACGGTTTATCTGCGTTTCTTATTTTTTATGGATTATTGAGGAAAGATTTTTTGTCACTGCTCATTTCAATAGGAGTGATAATAGCATACGGTGGAATATTTTATGGTATTTTGCCGACTGATAGTGGGGTTTCGTGGGAATCGCATCTTGCAGGTGCAATCGTTGGCACCGCTACTGCATTTAATCTAAGGAACAAAAAAAATATTGGGTAATTAATGGATGCTGCTGCTAAAAAAATACTCACAGCGCTAAAGGCCGGGAAGTACGAGCCAGTATATGTGCTGCAGGGTGAAGAAACTTATTACATTGATTTAATTGCGGATTATATTGAGGCTAATGCCTTGTCTGAATCAGAGAAAGGCTTTAACCAGGTGGTAGTATATGGCAAAGATGCCAATGTGTCTACCATTCTTACTCACGCCAAAAGATATCCCATGATGGCTGAACGCCAGGTGGTGATTGTGAGGGAAGCGCAGGAAATACCGGATTTACAAAAGGAGATGGGGGCGAAGCTTTTGCTGGATTATGTCTCTAATCCAACACCATCTACTATTCTCGTATTATGCCATAAACACAAAGCACTTGACAAACGCAGAGAACTTGGAAAAAAGATTGATAAGCTGACTTTATCGGCTGTATTTAAAAAGCCCTACGAAAGCCAATTGCCGGACTTTATATTGAACTATGTGAAGGAGAAGGAGTATAAAGCAGATGAGGGAGCTGTAAGGGTACTTTGTGAATATGTAGGAAATGATTTAAAACGACTTACCAACGAGTTGGATAAGGTGATGATTGCTTTACCGGCAGGGGATACCCTTACTGCAGAAAAGGTAATGGTTCAGGTGGGCATCAGCAGAGAGTATAACATCTTCGAATTGCAGAAGGCCCTGATAAGAAGGGATCCTTACCAGGCCAATAAGATTGTGAATTACTTTGAGAGCAATACCAAAAAGAATCCGCTTATTCCTGCCGTTGCATTCTTATATTCTTTCTACAGCAAATTGCTGGTGGCTTCTACTGCTGGTGATAAAAGTGACCGGTCGTTGGTGAGTTTGCTGAAGATTAGTCCATACGCTGCAAGAGATTATAGCAGCGCATTACAAAATTATTCTACTCCCCAATTGGTCAATTGTATACAATCCATTTCAGAGGCGGATTTGAAAATAAAGGGTGTCAATGCAAGTGCAGTAGGTGAAGGACAGATATTAAGGGAGTTAGTTTATAAGCTGATTCACTGATAGTTCCGTTCGTTTTGTTAAGCCAATATTTGAAGTAAATAGTTCAACAATTAATTCAAGTATTGAATCTCAGCTTCATTAAATTTCGTTTTAATCACTAGTTTTGAGTCCATGCATTCCAAAATTTGAATTGGGCATGGCGCAATTTTTTAAACTTAGTATTACAATATTTTTGGGTTTACCCTGTTCTAGCGAAAAACTGTACATGAATATCAGATTCCTTTGCCTTGGAATTGTATTAACCTTTACGTCTCCTGTTTTTGCGCAAAATATCAATTCGCAAAATAATGCAGATCGTTTGTTTGATACAGGACTTGATTTGATTGCTCATGGAGAATACGGAGCTGCAAAACAGAGTTTCACAGACTTTCTTTCTCAATCTTCCTCCAGTAATTTAAAAAGAGCTGAGGCAAGTTATTATCAGGCCTTTTGCGCACTAAACCTTTATCATGGAGATGGCGAGAAGAAAATAGAGGATTTTGTAAATGAGAATCCTAAACACCCTAAGGCCGCAACTGCCTATTTTGATTTGGCCAACTTTTTCTATGCTGAAAAAAATTACGGAAGGGCTTCTAACTATTTCCAGAAAGTTGATTTTCCAACCCTGAGTAATGATCAGCATGCTGAAGGAAGGTTTCATTGGGGGTATAGCCTTTTCAACCTCCGCAAACTCGATGATGCACTGGATCAATTTAATTTCATCAAAGCGTTGGGTGGTCAGTACGGACCCGCTTCAAGTTATTATGCCGGGTTCATAGAGCTTGGCAATGGTGACTATGAAAATGCATTAACCGACATTAAGCGAGCGGAACAGAACAAATCTTACGCCTTGGTTGTACCGCAGTTAATTGCTAATGCCTATTACAAACAAAAACAATACGATGAACTCCTGGCGTACGTTTCGCAGATCAAAGAGAAGGAGGGAGTTACCAATATTGAAGAAATATCCTTGTTTACTGCTGAGGCCTACTTTAAGAAGAGAGAATACGCAAAAGCTTTGTCAGGTTATGAAGAATACCTGGAGGTGAACGCTGCTCGGGCAGACAGGGGAGTGTTGCTAAGGTCTGGCTTTTGCGCTTATTCATTGGGCGAGGATGAAAAAGCGCTTACCTATTTAAAACGTTCTGCATCTGATAAGGATTCTGTAGGATTTTATGCTTCCTATTATCTCGGATCGATCTATTTGAAGCAAAATCAAAAGCAGCTGGCACTCACCGCATTCGATAATGCAAAGAAATTTAAAGCTGACCCTCGGTTGATGGAGGAAAGTAGTTTTCAGCATGCAAAGATCTCGTATGATTTGGGAAGATCAGATGATGCCATTGATGAACTGGAAAATTTTCTTTCTACTTATAAATCAAGCACCCACACTACGGAAGTAAAAGAGGTATTGTCTCAAGCCTATGTAAATGCGAATAATTACAACAAGGCGATCGAATACATCGAAGGTCTTCCGTCCAGAGGGCCAACTATTAACCGAGCATACCAAAAGGCTACTCTTCTTAAGGGTATTGAGTTGTTCAATATGGAACAGTATGCGAATGCGGTACAAATGTTTGAGAAATCCATTCAATTTCCTGTTGATCCTAATTACCTGGCAGAAACAAGCTTTTGGAATGGTGAAGCCTATTCGATAGGGAGGAAGTACGAGGAAGCGGCTGACAACTATTTGAGGGTGATTGGTATACCCAATTACAGTAACAGCGAGGTGTTAACGAAGACTAGGTATGGCCTTGGTTATGCCTATTTTAACATGCAGCAGTATGACAGGGCCTTATTTAACTTTAAGGAATTTTCGAAAAGAGAGTCTTCCAATTTGGCTGATGGTGTACTAAGGTTGGCGGATTGTTACTATGTGACCAAAGTGTATCCTGAGGCATTGGCCAATTACAGAAAAGCTATCCAATTACGATCTGCTGACAATGATTATGCACATCTGCAGGCAGGTGTCATTTTAGGAATACAAAGGCAATATGACCTTGCTGTAGCTGAACTGGATCAGGTGATTAAAAACTATCCCCAGTCAAGGTTTATTGATGAGGCCATGTTTCAGCGTGCCCAGTTGGATTTCGAACAAGGGAAATACAGCGCTGCAGTATCCGGATTTTCGCGCTTGATTGCTTCTAATAAATCTTCAAAGTTTGTTCCGTATGCGCTAATGCGCAGGGCTTCCTCTTATTACAATTTGAAAGACTACAACAAAACGGCTGCTGATTATATCACCGTTGTTGATGAGTACAGTGGGCATCCTGTTGCCAATGATGCACTTCTGCCACTTCAAGAGGCATTGAACCTGGCTGGTAGAACATCAGAGTTTGATGCCCATCTTGCCAACTTTAAAAATGCAAACCCAGATGCTCAGGGAATTGAATCTGTAGAATTTGAAACGGCCAAAAACCTTTACTTCAGCCAGGATTATCAGCGAGCAATATCAAGCCTTGCCAATTATCTGAGAAATTACCCGGATAGTCCAAGAATTACTGAAGCGAAGTATTATCAGGCAGAGTCTCATTACAGGCTGAAAGAGAATACCAAAGCATTAGGAATCTACGAGGAAATAAGAAGTGATTTTTCCTTCTCATTTGCCAGTAGAGTTACAGCGCGTATCGCTGAACTAGAATACAAGTTGGGCAATTACCAAAAGGCAGTGCCTGTATTTCAACAATTGGCCAAGGAGGCATCCACAAAGAAAGATCAGTACAATGCCTGGTCGGGACTTATGGAATCGTACTATATGCTTGCCCAATATGATTCATCTGATATCTACGCCAATCTTATTCTTGAAAGTGGTAACGTAAGCGCAGGGGCTCAAAACAAAGCATCTTTATTTCTGGGTAAGTCTGCCATGGCACGAGGCGATTATGAATTGGCCAAGGATGAGTTTTTAAATACGCTGAATACCGCTCAGGATGAATATGGAGCAGAGGCCAAATACCTTTTAGGGGAAATTTTCTATCTCAACAAAGAGTACAAGCAATGCTATGAAACACTGATAAGCCTTAATACAGATTTTGGTGCCTATACCGCTTGGGTTGGTAAATCATACCTTTTGCTGAGTGACAATTTCGTGGCTATGGGAGATTTATTTCAGGCAAAGGGCACCCTTAAGTCTTTGGTGGAAAACTTTCCATTGGAAAATATAAGGGCATTGGCCAGAGAAAAACTAAAGCAAATAGAGGCCAATGAATTGTTAAAAGAGAAGCAATTGAAAGAGAAGGATTCATTGAACAACAGTAACAATTGAACGAACTGATGATTTCATTACGATATATGCGTGGTCTTTTTGCAGTTACGCTGACTTTGCTGAGCAGTTATTGTGCCTTTGCTCAAGATGAACAATGGGAGCGCGATGGTGAAATAGGGGATGTGGAGATAGAAATTGTAAGAGAGCGTCAGATTGTATTGCCACGAGCCAATAGAAATTTTGAGAAAGTGCCCCCTCGACCTTCAGAACCGATTACTCCAGAGATTACCTACGAGTTTAAAAACTTAAGTTTCAATGCTCCCGATTATCAATCAAACCCGAGGCCACTTAGATTAAAGCAGGAGGATATTTCTAAAATTTATGGCAACTACATTAGTGCAGGTTTTGGAAATTTTTCATCTCCCTATCTCAATGCGTGGGTGAATACCAAGCGGGATAAGAACAGATTTTTAGGAGCACAATTGTATCACAGAAGTTTTGGTAAAGGCCCAGTGGATGATAAAAATTCAGCCAGTAACGCAACCAACATCAAAGTATTTGGACAAACTTACACAAAACTAGTTACCACCAATTTGTTTATCGACTATGAAAACCTTGGTGGTTATTTCTACGGTTATACACCAGGGACGGAGGTTGTGAGAGATACCATTCGTCAGAATTATAACATCGTATCAATTGGAGGAGCGATCAGCAATACCAAGCCCTCTGATTTTAATTTTAACGTGGGAGGAAGTTTTAGTTACCTGACAGATAAGTATGAAGCTTCTGAAAGTGATGTAGCCCTTAATTTCAATAGCTACTATACCATTTCGGAAAAGAGTAAGATCACGTTGACCTCCACTTATGATTTGATTGCCAGAAAGGATTCGCTGGTTGATGCAAAACCTCGACATCTCTTTAAGGTAAGCCCTTCATTTGCATTTAGTCCTATAGATAACTTGTCGATTTCACTTGGAGCTACGGCAGTACTCGATAATGATTCTATCCGGAGTAAGTCATTACACTTTTACCCTAATGTAAAAGCTAACTACTTAGTCTCTCAAAATGTGAACGCCTATGCCAGCCTTACAGGGGATATGGAGAAGGTCACCTTACATACGCTTTCAAGAGAAAACCTATGGCTGAATGCTAACATTGGTATATTCCATACGAATAAAACCATCGAACTTAACACTGGACTTAAAGGTAAATTAGGCAGGCTTGTTGCATTTGATCTAGGTGTTGCAGCCGCCAACCTGAAGGACCTTTATCTATTTCAGAATGCAGTGACCGATAGGGCCAAGTTTGATGTGGTGTATGATGTGGGAAATACCCAAAGAATTAATTTGTTTGGAGAACTGGGCTACAACAAAAATGAAGTGGTAAGGTTCAATTTGCGTGGAGATTACTATAGTTATTCAACTGATACTCAGGGTGAGGCCTGGCACCGGCCAACGTATCGCTTGAGTACTAATGCATCTTTTAATGTTTATCAGAAGTTGCTCCTAAATGTGGGTTTGGTGGGGCAGGGAGGTATGAAAGCATTTGACAATGAAACGGCACAGGTTGTAACCCTAGACCCTGGGCTGGACTTGAATGTAAAGGCCGATTATTTCGTATCTAAACAGGTGTCGATTTTCCTGAAATTTGAAAATATTTTATCAAATGACTATCCAGTGTATTTGAATTACCCTGTGAGGGGATTTCAAGTGATGGGGGGTGTGAGCTGGAGCTTTTAACCGGGGGTTATTTGTTTTAATAAATTAAGTTATTTTTGTTATCAATACTTAGTATAACCTCTTGAAAACCTATGGCAAAAAGAAAAAAACCTGAAGACCGTCCGGAAGATAATCCGGAGAATGGCAATGAGTCAGAAGATAGTTTTGGCTTGCCCGATATCGAGTATAAACCACTTGATGAAGCAAAGGATGAGGTGAAGGAAGATGCTGGTTCTGCTTCGATGGCAGAAGAACCTGAGGCCCCTGGAGAGGAGCCGCGGCAGGAAGAAGAAAGATATGTTTATACGCCACCCGAAGAGGAGAAATCTAAAGCTCCGCTTATTATAGGTTTGGTGATTGGAGCGGTGATCATTGTTGCTTGCTTCCTGATTTATAATTACGTGTATAAACCTGCGCAAGAAAAGGAAAGGCAAGAGATGGCTGATAGAAAAGCGGAGCAGGAGGCACAAAAAAAGAGAGATGCTGAAGCAAGATTAGCACGTGAGCAGGAAGAAGCAAGACAAAAAGCAATAGCTGATTCTATTGCTGTTGCTAATGCAAAACCTGCAATAGCTACTATTGAGACACTAACTGATCGAACAAGACGTTATTACGTTGTAATATCTGCTGGTATCGATGATGATTTGGTAATGGACTACGCAAAAAGACTAAGCAAAGAAGGTGTAGGAACTAAAATTATTCCTCCATTCGGAAAGACTAAGTTTTACAGACTTGCTATTGCCGATCACGATACCTATGCTCAGGCTCAGACTCAGGCTGATGCTGAAAAAGCAAAATATGGCAATGAAGTTTGGGTAGTGCGGTACTGATTGATTTCATGGTGTTTATTTTTTCATGATTAACCGATTTTTTAAACTATGATGTTACTGCAAATTGTTACTGATCCCGCAGCTGCTGAAGTAACTGCCGATCAGGCGGTTTCTGTATGGGAGTTGGCAAAGGAGGGAGGATTCATGATGATCCCTATCGTCCTTTGTTCTTTTATTGCGATTTACATCTTTGTTGAGCGTATGCTCACCATCAACAAAGCCAATACAAGTCCTGATGCTTTCATGAGTAAAATAAAAGAGTTGGTACTGAAAGGAGATATTAACGGTGCTAAAATGGTTTGCGCACAATTTGACAGTCCTATTGCACGAATGATTGAGAAGGGAGTGTCACGAATTGGAAGCCCCCTAAAGAATATTGAAGCATCGATTGAGAACGTAGCAAAAATTGAACTCTTTAAACTGGAGAAGAACCTATCAATAGTTGCAACCATTTCCGGGGCTGCACCTATGATGGGATTCCTGGGTACAGTGATTGGTATGGTGCAGGCCTTTATTGCCATTGCACAAGAGGAGGGATCAGTGAGCCCCAAATTACTTTCATCAGGAATTTATACAGCGATGGTAACAACTGTTGCAGGACTTATCGTAGGCATTATTGCCTATCTGGGGTACAATTATTTGGTTACAAGGGTATCCAAAGTAGTGCATAAAATGGAGTACTCGTCAGTCGACTTTATAGACTTGTTACAAGAACCCAAGTAACATGAATCTGCAGTCTAGAAATAAAATAGAAGCAAACTTTAGTATGTCGTCCATGACGGACATGGTGTTTCTGCTATTGATATTTTTCATGCTTACTTCATCATTCATTACCCCGTCAGGGTTACCCGTTAATTTACCGTCCAGTAAGACGAGCACCATTGAAGTGCAGAAAGTTTCAGTTACTGTAACCCAGGACCTACAGTATTACGTTAATGATAAAAGGGTGACCAAGGGAACACTTGAGGGTGTACTAAAAAGTAACTTATCAGGCCCAAATGGAGTAGTAGTGCTTCACATCGACAAAAGTGTTCCAACAGAGGAATTGGTATATGTAGCTGGAATAGCTACCGCATTAGAAGCTAAGGTTTCGATTGCTACTAAACCGAAGTAAGATGACGGAAAGAGAGGAAAAGAAAAATCAAAGAATAGGGGTGATCACTTCATTGGCGGTTCATGCTGCATTAGTGGTTGCTTTTCTATTGATGATGGCCTGGCGTGCGCCTAACCCTCCCTTACCCGAATATGGTATTGAGCTTAATTTTGGCTTAGACAGCCAGGGCTACGGTGAAGTACAACCTGAAACAGCTCCCAATGAGGCAGAGACCGCAGAAGAGCAAGAGTCGGAGCAGAATGAAACAGAGCAGATGGAAGAGGCTGTAGAGGAAGTAGCTCCACAGGAGGTTACTGAAACGGCTGAGCAACCAGTATCTAAAGTTGAAAGCCCGGTAGCAGCCGAAGAGACCAAAAAAGAAGTAACGCCAAAGCCAAAAGTGGAGAAGCCGGTGGAGAAAAAGCCGGTGGAAGCGGAGAAGAAAGAAGAAAAGCTGCTGGCCACCTATAAGTCTGACGGAAAGAGTGAAGAGGCTTCAGCCAATGCCAACCATGGCGACAATCCTAACACTGTAGGTGATAAGGGCAGTAAAGAAGGTTCTTTGGATGCCAAGGCACTCTACGGCAAGCAAGGTGGTGGGGGAGGTGGCCCTGCATTGGATCTTGCAGGTTGGGACTGGGATGATATACCAAGACCTGCTATAGCCCAGAATGAATCCTCAGGCAAGATTGAATTTGAGATCAAGGTGGACGAGAATGGAGAGATCATCGGTTACAGGGTACTTGAGCGAAGCCTCAGCATCGATGCGGAGAAGGCATGCCGTGATGCAATCTCGAAACTTACGTTCTCTAAGAAACCAGGCGCAGTAGTTCCTGCAGTATCGGTGGGCAAAATCACCTTCGTGGTGCGTACCCGGTAGTATCCCTAGATCACATTGATCAGGTAGTAATTCTTTTTCCCTTTCTGTGCCAATAGATACTTGTTCTGCAAAAGCTTGAATTCGGGTTTTTGATTGGGATCAGTCACTTTGGTTTTGTTGATACTGACACCACCAGCCTGAATCATTTTTCGCGCCTCACCTTTGGAAGGAAATATTGTACTTTGAGTAGCTTCTGAAAGTAGCTCTGTAATGGATCCACAATTTTCAAGGTCAGCCTTGGCCAACTGAGCCTGAGGGACACCTTCGAACAAAGCCAGAAGGGTCGCCTCATCCAGGCTTTCAAGATCCTCTGTAACATTTTTACCAAAAAGGATATTGGAGGCCTTGATAGCCATTTCCAGGTCCTTGTCGGAATGTACCCTGAGGGTGATGTCTTTTGCCAACTCTTTCTGCAGTTTTCGCTCGTGAGGCGCCAGCTTGTGCTCCTCAATGAGCACGTCAATATCTTTCTTTTCCCAGGTGGTGAATATCTTTATGAATTTCATGGCATCTTCATCGGAAGAGTTAAGCCAGTACTGGTAAAACTTGTAGGGAGAAGTTCTGGCAGGGTCAAGCCATATATTTCCGCCTTCACTTTTACCAAACTTAGACCCATCGGCCTTGGTAATCAGAGGAGTGGTGAGCGCAAATGCCACTCCGTTGTCCTTTCTTCTAATAAGTTCTGTCCCGGTAACAATGTTTCCCCATTGATCCGATCCGCCCATTTGAATTTTGCAATTCTTGTTTTTATAGAGCCAGTAGTAGTCGTAGCCCTGCACAAGCTGGTAGCTGAATTCCGTAAAGGATAGGCCTGTTTCTAGTCTTGATTTTACGGAATCTTTGGCCATCATATAGTTAACGGTGATGTGTTTGCCCACATCCCTGATAAAGTCGAGGAAGGTAAATTCTTTGAACCAATCATAGTTATTCACCATTTCAGCCTTATTCGATCCGGTGAAGTCCAAAAATTTCTCTAGCTGTTTTTTAACCGCATTCTGATTGTGTCGCAGAACATCTTCTGAAAGAAGATTCCGTTCACTTGATTTTCCGGAAGGATCACCCACCATACCGGTGGCACCACCCACCAAAGCGAATGGTTTATGGCCACACCTTTGAAAGTGTACCAGCATCATGATCTGTACAAGATTACCAATGTGTAGGGAGTCAGCGGTAGGGTCAAACCCAATGTAGCCTGCTGTAGGTTCTTTCTTCAGCAATTCTTCTGTCCCCGGCATTACATCGTGTATCATGCCTCTCCATTGCAATTCTTCAACAAAATTCATCAGCGTATTTGAAATAAGGCCCAAATATAAGCAGCATCAAATTATTGCCTTGCCTTCATTGCTTAATCTTCTAATTCGATAGAATACCATAATTGGTTAATTATCAGAGTAGTTAAGTTGATTTACATTGATTATTAAATAATTTTTTAAAGTCCGATGGTTTTTAGTTCATTTAGGTTTTTAACCAACAACATTTTTATAAGCCATATGCAGCACCCGAATTCACTCCAGTTAGTCGCAGATTTTCATCGTACTTTCAAGCATCCCATATTACCTTCACCAGCCATTCCTGATGACGCCAGGTGCAGATTAAGGGTGGCGTTGATTGCTGAAGAATTGAAGGAGCTGGAAGTAGCCATCCTTGAAAAAGACATCGTGGAGGTAGCTGATGCTTTATGCGATATCCAGTACGTGCTTTCTGGTGCCATCCTTGAGTTTGGACTTGGTGACAAATTTAAGGCCTTGTTTGAGGAGGTGCAAAGATCCAACATGAGTAAGGCTTGTGATACTGAAGCCGAGGCGAAGGCTACTGTAGCGCATTACCTCCAAAAGGATGGAACCGAATGCTACTATAAAGAGGCTGAAGGCAAGTGGCTAGTCTATCGGAAGTCGGACAATAAAACCATCAAATCTGTCAACTATTCTCCGGCTGATTTGGGGAAGGTACTCAACAGTTAGGTATAGAACTCGAATTGAAATACAGTCAGGTTTTCTTTATCCTGTAAGGGCTTTACTGCGATGATACTTTCAGTGTTGTAAGCCTCAATAAATTCGTTGCGTGCGATACGCGTTTTGCTTCGCCCGGGGAGAATTTTATGGTATTGCATTCTCCCCGATTTGTTGGCAGTGGCAGTGAATAAAACCCTGAATTGTACTGGGATAGGAGAGGGGATGAATTTCATAACCCTCTCACTTATAAGATTTTACAAATTCTACATAAACCATTTCATTCTGAATTTGGTTGTACTGCGCCAGCAGCGAATAGGCCCAATTGGGTACGTAATTGAACCTCTTTTCGTACTCTTCAATCTTTGTACATAGCTCTCTGACATAGAATTTTATCTGGTCAGGATTTTTGCATTTGCGCGGACTTTCGAAGTTTCTGTCAGTAAACTTTTTTAGGTCCAATTCGATTTTAGTTTGTTCAAAAATGCTCATATTGATGTGTATTTATACACAATGATATATCGAAATAGCATTATATACAAATAATTATGTGTAATAATGCACAAATTTATTACAAATCATCATTTTTAGCCCATTTTGAGGGTTTTATTACAAAGGAATTTGAGATAATTGTTGGTGTTTAAACGCTAATCCAAAGCATTTTTCGTTACCCAGTAGCGGTACCCTACCATGACTTTGTCAAAGGTTGAAAGTTGGGTGATGTCCCGTTGACTGTATCTAGGTAAAATCAATTTGTTCACCTTAGCGAGTAGCTTAAATAGAAGTCGCCTCATATGGGGTAAATGATTTATGTGGAAACAAGTTATACAGAAATATCGTTACCTTTAAATCAGAATTTTTTAGTCAAATTGTATGGAACAAATCCCTCAAAGCGCATTTTTAGAATCATGGCATAAAGCAATGGTTATTCTTGCCATTGTCATGTTTACTGCTGGCATTCTCATTTACCTGATCTACAAACTTAGGGTGTCAATGGTCAATGATTATAAAGAGAAGCATGACTTCATTAATGCGAATGAAATCAGGTGGTATAAGTGGGTGCTTTATGCTTTTGGTCTTGGTGCAGCCATGATTGTGAACCTTTATGGAGCTGGAAAAATTGCTGAAGTAGGGGTATGGTTTTTTGTGCGACTATTTATGTCACTAGCGGGTGCCACCATGGTGGGGTATGTTGGGGCGTTGGTATTGGAATACTATTATCCTACCAAGCTGAACAAAAAATTAAAGAAGTATAGATACTTGCCACGTACCAATCCTAAAACCAAGAATAAAATGAGGCTGCTCAGTGAATCTGAGGAGGACGTTCATCTTGACGAGGGTATGCAGGCTGAAGAGGATGTTTTCTCCATCGATTATGATGTATGGATTGATGAGAAAACCGGAGATGTAAAGATTGAAAAGTATGACGGGCATCTGATTGCACTTCGCTGCGGAAACTGTGGTTTTTATACCATGAGGGTGGTGCGTGAAGAAATTATTGAGCACCATAGTGATGGTTCACCCAGTGAACTATTAAAGCACTATCAGTGTACCTACTGTAAAAATGTAAGGGCAACACAGTTTCATGTTTCCAAAAAGGAAGGGGAGGACTATAAACTTGAAAAGCCTCACTTTGTTCGCAATACCAAAGATATTGATCTGGTGAGAGTAGAGATTCACTCCAGTTTAAAAGGTAAGAAGCATTATGAGTTTCAGACTGTGGAACAAGCTCAAAAGTTTCTTGAAGAGTTTGACTTTGATAAAGGGAAGTAGCCCACTTAAATAAATTAGGGCATCGGATTTGCTGTATTATCCGTATACTAGCCTAATAGGTTAATTTTTTAGATATGATTCGATCCATCTTGATTTTTGTTCTGGGATTTGTGACATGGGTTGCCCAGGCGAATACTCCAATATTTACTGATACTACTACCCTTCAGCCTAAGGCCGTATATGGCAAAGAGGCGAGGGTTATTTCATACATTCTCGATAACAACCATTACCGGAAGCTTAAGCTTAATGACTCCTTGTCTTCTGCCATTCTCGACAGCTACATTGCAGAGTTGGACAACAACAAAACTTATTTTTTGGAATCTGATATTAAGTCATTCGATAAGTTTCGTTTTGAAATTGATGATCTCACCCGTAATGAAGACGTTAGTCCCGCATATGTTATTTACGAAGTCTTTGCAAAGCGTTACACGGAGCGAATGGATTATGTGAAGAACAAGCTGATTGGACAGACCTTCGATTATACGATTGATGAGTACTATGAAACCAACAGGGATGATGCAGCATGGTCAAAAAATTCTGCAGAGTTGGATGAACTATGGAGAAAGATTATCAAAAGTCAGGCGTTGAGCCTTAAGCTAACTGGAAAAAATCAGGAAGAGATTGAAGCCGCTCTTCACAAGCGCTATGACCGTTTTATAAAAAATATCGATCAGTTTAATGGCGAGGATGTATTCAGTGTCTATATGAATGCCATTACCGAAGCCTACGACCCCCATACTAACTACTTCTCAACAAAGGCCTCTGATCTTTTTAAGCAGAGCATGAGCCTTTCACTGGAAGGAATAGGTGCGAGACTGGTATTGGATAGCGATTACACTAAGATTTTTGAGGTGCTTCCCGGAGGTCCTGCTGAAAAATCTGGTAAGCTTCATGTCAACGACTTGATTATCGGTGTTGGGCAAGAAGCCGATGGTGAGATTGTGGATGTTGTGGGATGGCGCCTGGACGATGTAGTGAAGTTGATTAAAGGACCAAAGGGAACAACAGTGCGCTTACAATTTTTGCCTGCGGAAACAGGGGTTAATGGTCCTCCGCAGGAACTAATTTTAGTAAGGGACAAAATCAAATTGGAAGATCAGGCAGCAAAGAAGAGCGTGATCAATTACCAAAAAGGAGATAAGGCCATGAAGCTCGGGGTGATTTCACTTCCAAGCTTTTATATGGATTTTGATGCTTACCAAAAAGGAGATCCCAATTACAGAAGTACTACAAGGGATGTAAAAAAACTAATCCAGGAATTACAAAGTGAAGGGGTGGATGGGATCGTAATGGATTTGAGAAACAATGGCGGAGGATCTTTGGCAGAAGCGATTGACCTTACAGGATTGTTTATCAAAGAAGGGCCTGTGGTACAAGTAAAGAATTCGCTGGACAAGGTAGAAGTGGGTATGGATGATGATAAAAGCGTGTTGTATAACGGCCCATTGGTGGTGATGACCAATCGTTTCAGTGCTTCTGCTTCTGAAATATTTGCAGGTGCAATTCAGGATTACAATAGGGGTGTTATAGCTGGTGAATCCACCTATGGCAAAGGAACTGTACAAACCGTTTTGGATCTTAAGCGATTCATTAATGATAAAGAAGAGGTGGGCGAGTTGAAACTTACCTTTCAAAAGTTTTATAGGGTAACAGGAAGCAGTACTCAAAATAAAGGAGTAACTCCTGATATTATCCTTCCATCTGCGCTCAATAGCAAGCAGTATGGAGAAAGTTCTAATTTAAGCGCGCTCCCGTGGGATGTGATAAAGAGTACGCCATTCAAAAAAGCATCGGATATAGACTCCAAGCTTATTGCTGGCCTCAATCAATCTTATCAGGAAAGGGCGAAGTTTGATCAAAACCTTAAGCAGTACATTAGTGAGACGGAGGATTTAAAGAAAAGCCTCGCGGAAACCAAAATATCACTCAATGAAGCCAAACGGAAAACAGAAATGGAAGAGGCTGAGCGCAAGAAGGCAAGGAACAAAGATATGGCAACCAAAATTGAAAACAGTGATGGATTGTCTGAAGATGAGTTGGTAAAACTTAAGGATGAATATCTTCGCGAAAGCCTGCTTATCTTATCTGATTTGGTAACCAATAGAATCGGTTAATCAGTTACGGGAATAGGAGTAAGGGTATATCCCTTTAATCGAAGCAGGTTGAGAAGTCCTTTTTCACCTTCTAAATGAGTGACCCCTACAGTGACGAATGACTTGCTCTCGGCAAACATTTTCTCAAGTTTAGGCAACCATTCTTCATTTCTCTTGAAGTAGAATTCTTCAATGAAAGATTCATTGTTCTCAAAGGGATGAAGAGAATATTCAAAAACTGCATCTATATCACCTTTGGCGTAAGCGGCTTCCAGTTTTTCGTATTCGGATTTTTGAACCTGGAAGTTTTCTATACTGTGCATCAACGCTTTGGCCTGCACTTCAACGGGGAAGGTGTTAAATGCTTCTGCTTCTCTTTCGATGGGCTCCAGACTGTAAGTAGGTATTCTCAGGTCATTGGCTAATTTAAGCAGCTCAATGTCGTAATATTTAACATCCTCATGAAGGGCCAGCCTTGTCATGGTGATCGATAGCGCAAGAGGTTTTAGTTTAGCGTAGTTTTTATTGAATTGTTTTTTTGAGACATTAAACTCACGCTCGAAAAAGTTTTCAATCTTTTTATATTCATCTGGAGTAAGCACATCTTTAAGCGATTGACCCTTCTCAAAATGAATGGCTTTGTTAAGCTCGTGTTGAGCATGATGATTAACCTCATCTTCAATAGCAAACAGTTCGCTGACCTTAATTTTATCCTTAATCTCTGTATGCAGAATGTATTCCTTTTCACCAATAAATTTTAAAGATCCCAGCAAATAGGAAGAGTGTGCGAGGTCATTTCCACTTACCTCCCACAAGATTGAGTTTTGACTGAGTCCGGGTGTTAAAATAAACGAGAGAATAAGCGGAAATAAAGCAAGTCTTAGCGTTTGCATAATATTTGAGGTTATACACAAATAAAACTTAATTATACGAGAAAGTGAAGGACGGTGATCGCCTCTTGAAAGAAAACATATTATTTGGATGTTGTACCTCAGAAACCTAATTTTTGACTATTTTAAGCCTTATTTTGTATTGAAAATAGGGTGAGGATAGAACAAACACAGGGACAAGCTTAATGAGCGAAGAACTACTAAAAGCGATCATTCAGCTTTTTGCCATTGTTGCTAAGGAGCGAATTACTGAAGACGAGCGCGCCAATATCAAGGAATTTCTTGGTTTACACCTTAACCAGGAACTCACCCGGTACTATCTCAATCTTTTTGATGATTTCTGCAAGACCTCCAACCGGACAGCTCAGGACACTATTACCGTAGATGAGGATACCAAGCAATTTGTAGACGACTGGTCTCAAATTATGCAGATATCCAAAAAGGTCAATCAAGCCTTGACCATGCAACAAAAGGCTGTGCTTGTCATAAAAATAGTTGAGCTGGTTTATGCTGATGGATCGATCTCTGAAAGGCAGGAAAATCTTATATTCTATATTGGCGAAGCGTTGAAGATTCCTCAAAAGGATATCAAAGCAATGCGACTTTTTGTGGTAGGGCAGGATTTGGAAGAGTTGGCATCGAAGAATATAATGGTTATCGATGAGGGTTCCGATGATTTTGAATACCCCGGGCCTCGTATCACCGCTAAAAAACTAACGGGACTTATCGCCATACTCCGGTTACAGGATATAGAAACCTACCTTATTAAATACCTGGGCATATCTACACTGTACCTTAATAGTGTTCCCCTTAAAAGTAGGAAAATCGATGTGCTGCCTACGGGAAGTACGATAAGAGGAAATAAGATTGACACGATTTATTACAGCGACATTGTTGGAAAGTTCCTTGTTGAAGAGGTAGAGAATGAAGTAAGTTTTGTTGCGGAGCACATTTTCTATCACTTTAAAAGTGGTCGTGCCGGGCTTCAGAATATTACCATCAATGAAAAGGGGGGTAAACTTATTGGTGTAATGGGTGCCAGTGGTTCTGGTAAATCTACTTTGATGAACGTACTTAATGGCTCTGAGAAACCTTCCAGTGGTAGGGTGCTTATCAATGGCATTGACGTACATGAGGACCCTCGTGAGATCAGGGGAGTAGTAGGCTTTATTCCACAAGACGACCTCTTGATGGAAGACCTGACTGTTTTTGAAAACCTCTACTATGCTGCGCGACTTTGTTTTGGTCATTACACGCATGATCAGATTGTAGAAGTGGTAGACAGGGTACTTCTTTCATTGGGAATTTCAGAAACCAGAGATTTGAAGGTTGGAAGTCCCTTGCAAAAGACGATAAGTGGAGGACAGCGCAAGCGATTAAATATAGGTTTGGAACTATTGCGCGAGCCTACAATTTTGTTTGTTGATGAACCTACCTCCGGTCTCTCCTCCAGAGATTCAGAGAATATCATGGACTTACTGAAGGAATTGGCACTACGTGGTAAGATGATTTTCGTAGTTATTCATCAGCCTTCTTCTGACATCTTTAAGATGTTTGATACCCTGATTATTTTGGATGTAGGCGGGTTTCAAATTTACTATGGCAACCCTGTAGAGTCGATGGCCTATTTTCAGGAGATTGTCAATGCAGCCAACAAAACACCAGGTGCATGTCCGGAATGTGGTAACATCAATCCAGAAAAGATATTTAGTATTATTGAAACCAGAGTGGTAAACGAATTTGGAAGGTTTACCCACACCCGAAAGATCTCGCCAGGTCAATGGTATCAATACTTTAAGCAAAAAATTAGAATTCCAAAAGTAGAGCCTTCCGATGATCCCATACCTACTTCATTACATCTGCCCAACTGGTTTAAACAGCTCAGTGTATTTGTGAAGCGAGACGTGATGTCAAAGATTTCTAACAAGCAGTATTTGGCAGTTAATTTAACCATAGCGCCAATTCTTGCGTTGTTCATTTCTTATTTTGTGAAATACTATGATGCGGTGGGTGTAGAGAATCCGCATTACACCTTTTTCCACAACAATAACATTCCTGTTTATTTTTTCATGAGTGTGGTGGTTGCACTCTTTGTTGGGTTAATAGTGAGTGCTGAGGAAATATTTCATGATAGAAAAATATTAAAACGCGAGCGTTACCTACATTTAAGCAAAAGCGGGTATCTGATGTCAAAGGTGTTTATACTTTTTACCGTGTCAGCACTACAAACTTTTACTTTTATATTGATCGGTAACTGGATTCTTGAAATTCCTTTAACCGAAATGCGTTATTGGTTTATTCTTTTCTCTTGCAGTTGTTTCGCCAACATATTGGGTCTCAACATAAGCTCAGCCTTCGATTCAGCCGTTACCATTTACATACTCATTCCTATTCTGATCATCCCTCAGTTATTATTAAGTGGAGTGGTGATTAGTTTTGATAAGTTCAATCCTAAAGTGGGAACACCAAACGGAATACCGCTGCTTGGCGAGGTAATGACATCGCGGTGGGCATTTGAAGCCTATATGGTTACACAATTCAAAGACAATCCTTTCGAAAAGATGTTCTACGAATTGGATAAGAAAGAGGCACTGGCGGAATACAAACGAATTTATTATATACCGAGTCTTGAGTCGAAACTTGCATTTGTGCTTAATCACCGAAGCCAATGGCGCGATAAAAGCGACAGTAACCCAGTTAAGGAAACATTGGCACTCATTCAAAATGAATTAACCTATGAGCTAAAGAAAGTAGGTGAAGATAAGTTTCCTGAGATTGACAAATTGGTTGTTGGTAAATTTGATTCAACGACTTATCAGAGTACACTTCAGTTTGTCAGAGTACTCAAATCATATTATCAACTGCGGGGTAGCAACGCACAAAATGACAAAGAGGCTTTAGTGGCTTCACTAACGGATACACCTGAAAAACTTGCGGCTTACAATAGCAACATCATGAAGTATCAAAATGAAGCGGTAACCGAGATGGTTGAAAACTCCAATAGCCCTGTTCGTATTTTGGAATGGGATGGTCAATTGGTGCAAAAGATATATCCCATTTATTTTGATAGTCACAGGCCAAAGAACCAATTTGATTTTACGGCCAATTTTTACAACCCCACCAAACATTTTATGGGGAGACATTTTGATACCTTCTATTTTAACATCTCTATCATATGGACTATGAGCTTATTGCTTTATGTAGCATTGTATTTTGATCTGTTGAAAAGAGGTGTTCAAAGCATAGAGAATAGAATTAAGTATAGAAAAAGAGAAAATAAGTTTTAAATATTAACCCTATGAAGCTAAATAAATTATCAGGAATCTGTGTACTCATTATCCTTACCATCTGGGCTTGTTCTTCTAAAACCGAGTCTGCAACTGAAGAAACGGAAACAGAAGTTGCTGAATGGAAAGGTATGGATGATTTCCATATGCTGATGGCAGAAAGCTTTCATCCCTACAGGGATTCGGCCAACGTAGAGCCTGTGAAACAATTGGCTATGGAAATGGTTACATCAGTAAATAGTTGGATGGAGCAGGAGCTCCCTTCAAAGGTAGATAATGATGAGGTGAAGCAGACATTAAAAGAGCTGCAGGAAGGGGCAGTGGCTCTTGCGGACCTGGTGGAAGTTGGGGATGATCAGGCAATTGGAGAGTCATTAACAAGTTTGCATGACATCTTTCATCACTTGCAGGAAGCGTGGTATAAAAAGGATAAGTAGTACGGATAAACTATGTTGAAGATTGCGTGGAACCCGAGTTATGTATTGTCGCTACCACCCAATCACCGTTTTCCAATGAGTAAGTATGAGGTGCTACCCGAACAGCTACTTCATGAAGGAACCATATCGGAGTCAAATATTTTTAGTCCTGATACGGTGGGTGAAAATTGGATATTGGCAACCCATGAGCAGCCGTATTGGGAAAAACTGCAATCGTTAAGTTTAACTCCAAAGGAAATTCGAAGAACAGGTTTCCCGCTCACCCGTGAATTGGTAGAGCGTGAATGTATGATTATGGGCGGGACGCTTCAATGCGTGCACTATGCGCTAAGTAATGGTATTGCTATGAACATTGCCGGAGGTACGCATCATGCGTTTAGTAATAGAGGTGAAGGGTTTTGTTTATTAAATGACATTGCCATTGCCGCCAATTATTTGCTGATCAAGAAATTGGCAAGTAAAATTCTTGTAGTGGATTTAGATGTTCATCAAGGGAATGGAACTGCGGAAATATTCAGTGATGAACCCCGTGTTTTTACATTTAGCATGCACGGAGCAAGTAATTATCCGATGATCAAAGAACATTCTGATTTGGATATTGGTCTTCCTGATGGAACGGAAGATCAGTTCTACTTGAAAACACTGATAACTAATCTTGGCAATATTATGGAGCAATTCCAGCCTGATTTTATTTTTTATCAATCCGGTGTTGATGTGTTGGCTACGGATAAGTTGGGTAAGTTAAGTTTAACCAGAGAAGGCTGCAAAGAAAGAGATAGGGTGGTATTGAATGTTGCCAAAGCGGCAAGTGTTCCATTGGTAGCCAGTATGGGAGGAGGTTATTCACCGGATTTCAAAGACATCATTGAAGCACATGCTAACACATACCGGCTTGCGCAGGAAATTTTCTTTTGATCTTTTTCTATATTTAGAAACTTAGATAACCTAAACCCACCTTTACATGGAGAGTAGCGTAATTACGAAAGAAGAAAAGAGAAAATTATGGTCTGTCATTGGCGCTTCTTCTGTGGGTACACTTATCGAATGGTATGACTTCTATATCTTCGGAAGTCTTGCTGCGATTCTCGCCACTAAATTTTTTCCAGATACGAACCCCACTGCTGCTTTTCTTGCGGTATTAGGAACTTTTGCGGCTGGTTTTATCGTGCGCCCCTTTGGTGCGTTGGTCTTCGGACATCTTGGTGATAAGGTGGGAAGGAAATACACCTTTCTGCTTACACTTGTATTGATGGGAGGTTCCACCTTTGCCATTGGTTTAGTACCGAGTTATGACTCCATTGGAATGTTTGCTCCTATCATTGTTTTAACACTTAGATTGGTACAAGGTCTTGCATTGGGTGGTGAATATGGAGGAGCTGCTACCTATGTGGCAGAGCACGCACCAGCAGCTAAAAGGGGATACTACACCAGCTTTATTCAAACCACGGCCACGCTAGGCTTGTTCGTTTCATTAGGTGTGATATTGATTGTGCGGCAGTCGATGAGCAGCGATGCATTTACGGAGTGGGGCTGGCGAATACCATTTTTGTTGTCGGTAATTTTGGTTGGGATATCTATTTATATCAGGCTAAAAATGGAAGAGTCTCCATTATTCATGAAGGTAAAAGCGGCAGGAAAGCTTTCAGTTAATCCTATTAAAGAGAGTTTCGGTAAGAAGGAGAACTTAAGAATGGTTTTAATTGCGCTTTTTGGGATTACAGCAGGGCAGGGTGTTGTTTGGTATACCGGGCAATTCTATGCACTCTCTTTTATACAAAACACCTGTAATGTAGAGTTTGTACAATCCAATTACATTATCGCCATTGCACTGTTAATAGGCACACCGTTGTTTATTGTATTTGGAAGGTGGTCCGATAAGGTGGGTAGAAAATTCATTATGATGGCCGGGTTGATTTTAGCTGTTATCGCCTACCGACCCATTTATAAAACCATGTATGCGCTTACGGATGTCACCACAAAAACAGAAATAAGCAGCAATGAGCAAGACCTTATAGTAGGTGAGGCATTTACTGTGAAGAAGGAATATTCAGACGGGTCGTTTCTAACTGAAAACATAAGTACAGCTGGTATTACCTCCGGGAGGCAAATCACATTGGGCTCTTCTCCCTACTGGTACATGATTCTTTTGGTCGCCCTTCAGGTAATATTTGTTACTATGGTGTATGGTCCTATAGCAGCGTTCCTGGTTGAACTTTTCCCCACACGGATTCGCTATACTTCTATGTCATTACCTTACCATATTGGCAATGGTATTTTTGGAGGATTAACACCGTTTATAGCAACCAGCTTATACGAATTTAGTAAAACTGAGGCAGTCCCTTCAGGGGATCCATTTGCCGGGCTTTGGTATCCCATTGGTGTGGCGGCAGTTTGTTTTGTGATTGGGATGATTTTCCTCAGTAATAAGGCCAAGGGAGAAGTGTTGGATGACATTACCTAACTATGGCAAAGAAGGCGCAATGGACGCAGGTAGGAAAGAGGAAGCTTGAAGTTTCTAATCTGGGAAAAGTACTCTTTCCTGAAGATAACGTTACTAAGGCTGAGATCATACAGTATTACCTCACCATCGCACCCACATTGCTTAATCACATCAAGGGTAGGGCGCTTACCCTTATTCGCTTTCCGGATGGCATCCATGGAGAAAATTTCTATCAAAAGAACCGGCCCGAATGGGCTCCTGACTGGCTAGAGTTTGTGAAACTGGGCAAAGAAGAAAAGGATTATATCATAGCCACAGAACCAGCTTCACTTGTTTGGCTCGCCAATTTGGCTTCCTTGGAACTTCATCAACTGCACAGCAGAAAACCCAACTTCGACAATCCAGACTACATGGTTTTTGATTTGGATCCACCTGAAGGATCTGATTTTCAAAACGTGGTTGAGGTGGCACTGGACTTGAGAGAATACCTTGAAAATTTTGGGTATACTCCCTTCGTTAAAACAACCGGTGGCAAAGGGGTACATGTCTGTGTACCTATTGAGCCTAAGTGGGATTTTTCTACAGTATTTGAAACTGCCCAATCTCTTGCGAAGCCTTATGTGGAGAGCAAGCCCAAAGTACTCACCCTTCATATCAAGAAAGAGGCAAGGAAAGGTAAAATGCTAATGGATATCTACCGCATTCGGCAAGGACAAAGCATTGTATCTCCCTATAGCTTGCGGGGAAGAGTAGGAGCACCAGTGTCCATGCCTTTATCATGGGATGAGTTGGCAACAGTGAAGTCACCCCTAGATTACAACATTAAGTCTGCATTGGAAAAAGTACTGGATGAAGGTGATGCCTGGGAAGGGATTGATGCCTATGCGGTTGAGTTGCATACCAAGCGTAAGGCAAAACCAGCAAAAACACTTCCTGCTAACAAAAAGCACAAAACACCAGCACAACTCGAGTCGTACGATAAGAAAAGAGATTTTAACAAAACAAGAGAACCTCTCGCCAAGATTTTGGAAGGTGGGGGTACGAATTTCGTGGTGCATCGGCATCATGCTACCAATCTTCATTATGATTTACGGTTGGAACAGGATGGGGTGCTGAAGTCCTGGGCGGTGCCACGAGGAATGCCACCTTTGCCCGGAATAAAGAGACTGGCTGTGCAAACTGAAGACCATCCCATGGAGTACCTGACGTTTGATGGTAAAATTCCAAAAGGTCAATATGGCGGTGGAGATATGTGGATTTACGCATTGGGTAAGTAT
The DNA here is from genome assembly GCA_039971015.1 of Cyclobacteriaceae bacterium. Classification (GTDB taxonomy): domain Bacteria; phylum Bacteroidota; class Bacteroidia; order Cytophagales; family Cyclobacteriaceae; genus ELB16-189. Next base: position 6,239 of record JBDVKV010000003.1, on the reverse strand, counting down.
CAGATTACCAAAGAAAAAAAGGACGGTTTTTACTTTCGGTTGAGCAGCAAGGAAATGAATGGCGAGTATCGAATTTACAAGATCAAGCAAAAGGAGTTTTTGTTGGAAAGGGTTGATGTGCCTCAGGTTAATTTCCTTCAAGACCCGATAGAACCTATGCTTTCTGACAGTGCCAGTAAACCTCCTTTGGGTGATGATTACATTTATGAAGTTAAGTGGGATGGAATCAGAGCGTTGATTTCACTTGATGATGGTGTCATTAAGATTAGAAGTAGAAATCAAAACGATATTACAAAACAATTCCCTGAATTGAACATACCCGCATTCCGTGCCAATTGTGGTTTGTTTGATGCGGAGATCGTGTGCCTCGATAAGACTGGCAAGCCAGAGTTTAAAAAGGTAATTAACAGGTTAATGAGCTCGGGTGATAACACCATTGAAAAGCTGTCCAAATCTAATCCGGTGTATTGTTATGTTTTCGATTGTCTTTATCTCGATGGTCGTAGTCTCATCAATGAGCCGTTGTTGAAGCGCAAGGAGTGGTTGAAGGATGCACTGAAGAAGGATACACCTTATCGCACTAGTGAATTTGTGGAAGATGGTCAGTCGCTATTTGAGGCTGCCAGAGAACATAATCTTGAGGGTATCATGGCCAAGGACAAAACCAGTAGGTATTTGCCGGGCAAGCGATCGGATGCATGGTTGAAAGTCAAGGTGAGAAATACAAGGGAGTGTGTCATTATTGGTTATAATGAAGGTAAAGGAAACAGGAGTAAGGCCTTTGGAGGATTGCACATAGCAGAACTAGAAAAAGGGAAATTGATTTATAGAGGGAAGGTAGGTACGGGATTTACTGATGCAGCCATCAAAGATATTTTCAAACTAATTACAAAACTAAAAGAGACAGAAAAGCCGATATCCGATAAAGTATTGGATGAAAAAGTAAGCAAGTGGGTAGAACCTAAGTTATTTGTGGAGATAACTTTTGCCTCTTTTACTCCTGATAAGAATTTTCGCGAGCCAGTGTTTGTTCGCTTACGTCCCGATTTGGCTTGATTAATTATTGCACCTCACAGATGCTATTCATCACCCTCGGTTGAATTTCAAATCCAAGAACATTTGCACGCTTTAAATCCTCGCAAGCTTCGGCATTCATTCCTAGTTTGTTTTTTGAAATGGCTCTGTTATAATAGGCTATTGCATAAGCTTCATATAAGAGAATAGCTACATCATAATCCTTAATGGCTTCGTTGTGGTTGCCTTGGTTGTGCATCAAATTGGCTCTTGCCAGCCAGGCTTTTTCATCTTTCTCATTGAGTACAATGGATTGCGAGTAATCACCATAAGCACCCTTCCAGTTCCCCAACTTTTCCTTGACCTTGCCACGTCCCAGCCAGTAGTCTGAGGTTTTGGGAGAAAGCTCAATGGCCTTGTTATAATCTGTCAGCGCTTTGGTTAGTGCACCGTTATTCATTTCATGGTAGGCGCGCTCTGCATAGGGAAAGGGGAGGTCTGGGTTTTTGTAGATAACGTCATCCAGCAATTTCGCTGCTTCTTCTTCAGTACCGTATTTTCTGTTGAGCACACTCAGGTTGTGTTGTGCCAGTTGATGATCTGGATTAATTTTAAGTGCAGCCTGATAGTCAGCTTTGGCTTTGTCAAACTGCTCAAGAGCCTCATGGCAGCGGCCGGCATTCACATAGTAATTGGATACCTCAGGATTGTGGGATACCGCTGAGTCAAAGTGCGTTAGTGCGATGGCGTAATCCTTCATTTCAAATTCCGTAAGTCCGAGATAGTTGAAGAGGTGAGCCTTGTTCATACTCTGCGATGTAAACACCTGATTCGTACCTTCAGCAAACTGGCCTTGTCTGAAGTAGATGCTTGTTGTTTCTCCTGTAGGTAACTTAATCAGTTGTCTGAAATCCGCATTGGCCCGGGCCCATTTTTCCAATTCAAAGTTGAGAAGCGCTTTACGGAACAGTGCGTCAAATTGATCAGGATTCAGTTCCAGGTAAATAGTGTAATCTCTTAATGCTCCTTCTTTATCATCAAGCTTTTCTTTTATTGCTCCCCGGGTGTAATAGGCCTCCGGATAAAGGGCGTTAATGTTTAAAGCTTCATTGATATGGATAAGTGCTTCTTCATAATTTCTTTTGCTGAGCAGTTCCTCTGCTCTTTCGTAATAGTGCATATAGTCGCTGCTTGCCTTTTGGTTAACCGGAATCTGTGCAAACCCCGCTACGCTAACAATCATCATTAATATCATGCCACGAACCATAGATTAAAGATACAATGTGTTTGACTGTCGATCAAAGAAGTAGAATTTAACGGCTTTTCGAAACTTCTTATCCTTACCGTTGTTTATGAGGTATGAAAAAGAGCGTCAAAACGAAGAAGAAAGCAAAAACTACAGTTGGGGCCGATAAGATCAGGCAAGAATACGTCAACTATGTTTTAGAGCACGAAAAGAGACCCTCTACGGTCTTTAAATTTTGTAAAAATTTAGGAATAAAAGAGGATTCGTTCTATAAGTTCTACGGATCCTTTAAAGCATTGGAGAAGGCCATTTGGAAGGAATATGCACAATCGACCATCGATCGGTTGAAATTGGACAGCAACTATGCTGCTTTTAGCGCCAGAGAAAAAGTGCTGGCATTTTATTTTACGTTGATAGAAATCTTAAAAGAGGAACGCAGTTTTATTTTGTTTCAACTTAAGAAGCGAAAGTTGCCCTCAGCGCCACCATCATTTATACGCAAGTTCAAAAAGGAGTTTGATGCCTGGGCGAGTGAAGTGATTGAAGAGGGTAAGAAGACGGATGAAATTGCCAGGCGACCTTATTTGGATCAACGATATGGATCACTGCTATGGTTTCATATGCACTTTGTGCTGATGTTTTGGGTCAAAGATGAGAGCGCTGAATTTGAAAAGACAGATGAGGCCATTGAAAAGTCTGTTAATCTGGCATTTGATTTAATGGGAAAAGGTGTGGTAGATAATGTCTTTGAATTTGGAAAGTTTTTGGTGCAACAAGCAAAGGGTTAGAAATGAAAGAACAGAAAAGTATACCCACCTCTAAGGTGCAACGGGCTTCAAAATTTATAAAAACCGGAGCTAATATTGGCACTAACTACCTAAAGCACTATGGCAAGAGATTAGTCAATCCAGGGCTTAACAAAGATGAACTCCATCAGGATAATGCCACTGATATTTACAATTCTTTGAGCGAATTAAAGGGAAGTGCGCTCAAAGTAGCACAAATGTTAAGTATGGATAAAAACATGCTACCCAGTGCCTATCAGAAGCAATTCTCAATGGCTCAATATAGTGCTCCACCACTTTCGTTTCCCTTGGTGAATAAAACCTTTGAGAAATATTTTAAGAAGAAGCCAGGTGATATCTTTGATACTTTCAGTAAACAAGCGACCAATGCAGCTAGCATAGGACAGGTACATAAAGCTACTCTCAACGGAAAAGAATTGGCCGTAAAGGTGCAGTATCCTGGGGTAGCAGATAGCGTAAAAAGCGATCTGGCTATGGTGAAGCCCATCGCTTTAAAGATGTTTAAGCTCAACCCTGCGGATTATGATGAATTTATTGGTGAAGTAGAATCTCGGCTTACCGAAGAGGCGAACTATACCCTTGAGTTGGAAAGGTCAATGGAGCTTTCTACGAAATGCAGGGAGATCGCCAACTTGAAGTTTCCCGTTTATTACCCAGAGTTATCTTGTCCTAAGGTTCTCACTATGGACTGGCTGGAAGGCAAACCATTGGGTGAGTTCCTTAAGCTTGAAAAATTTTCAAACGGAGATGCTGATAAAATAGGGCAGGCCATGTGGGATTTTTACCACTTCCAAATGCATGAACTGCGGTCATTACATGCCGATCCTCATCCAGGTAATTTTATCATTACCGATGATAGGCAATTGGGTATTATCGACTTTGGTTGTGTGAAGGTTATTCCTGATGAATTCTACAAAACATACTTTCAGTTATTGGATAAAGGAATCTTATTTGATGAACCCAGGTTAGAAAAAGTTTTTTATCAACTTAATTTTATTTACAAGGATGATACCCCACAGGATAAGGTATTCTTTAAGAAAGTGTTTGCTGAATTGGTAGAATTACTTGGCCGACCATTTCAAACTCCGGAATTTGACTTTTCGGACAGTAAATACTTTACTGAGTTGTATGCATTTGGTGAGTCCATTTCTACCATGAAGGAATTCAGAAACTCGAAAAGGGCAAGAGGAGTGAAGGATGCACTTTATATCAACCGTACTTATTTTGGGTTGTATAATCTTTTGAACGATATGGGCGCCAAGGTGAAAACCAGTTCGTGGGTGCCGTTCTAAAATTTTTTCCGAGGAGCCAATGGTGTAATTTTGTAACTATTCATTTAAAGTACGAAGGGTAAAAATGCGCCACCTGTTACAGTTTTCCCCAACAAGCTATGGGTTAAAATTTAACCCAAATTAGTGTTTTCCATATTGCATTTTTAAGCAATTTTGCATAGCACGAAAATGCTTCTGTTGCATTACCTATGTGGTAAAAGAGTTGATTTAATTTCCGATTTGGGATTTTAGCAGTTGTTCAACCAATGTTTTTTAGCAAGATATTTTAGGTTAAAAAATAAACTGCCTTTAGTTCATTCTAAGAGGAAATTAAACTATTAAATTGCTTCATAGAACGATTGGTTGCACTTTGTATAAAAGTTGACTTATGCTTGGGAAGTATCGTGTTTTTATTCTAGCTATTTTTATTCTATTTGTTGGGCCGCTTATGGCTCAACCGCTTTCAGGCACCTATACAGTCGGTAGTGGAGGCTCTTACACTACATTAACAGCCGCCATTTCAGCATTGACAAGTAATGGGGTTAGCGACCCAGTCACATTTCAACTTAAATCAGGAACTTATAACGAACAAGTTCTTCTAACTGCGATACCTGGTTCATCCACAACTAACACGGTCACATTTGAAGCGGAAAGTGGCGATGCCCAGGATGTAATTTTAACCTTTGCGCCAACCAACACAAACAACTTCATTATCAGGTTTGACGGTGCCAATTTTATTACCATAAGAAACCTTAGCATTGAACCTACGGGCTCTACTTACACAAGAGGTATACATGCTATTAATGCAATCAATAATCTCACCTTTGAGAATCTGCGCATTACCCTTCCGGCTACGAACTCTGGCTCGGAGGAACGAGCCGCGATTTTAGTGCGCCCCTCCCTGTCGACCAACATTCGTTTTATCAACAATACGATCACCGGAGGATCTCATGGGATTCTTCATGTGGGGAACAGTAGCAATCCCTCACCCGGTACTGTTTTCACTGGCAATAGTATAACGGATGTGTACTACCGACCTGCTTACTTTCAATACATGGCTGGAGGTATTTTTAATGATAATACGATTACTCATTCAGGAACCTCACAAGGCGATTACTACGGTTTGGGACTTGATAACACATCGGGTTATACAGAGATTCAACGCAATCGGATTACCGGTGCTTTGGGTCATGCAATGCGGTTGTACTACTTTGGAGGAATTGATACGCAGCCATCCATTATTGCGAACAACTTTTTTCACTCTAATTCAAGCTACGCCACCGTGTACCTGATCTATGGCATCACTTACACCAATTTTTATCACAACAGTGTGAACAACACCTCATCGGGAGAGTCGTTTCACTTCAATCGTCATCAGTCCGTTGGCAACCGAATAGTGAATAACAATTTCAAAGCCAACACCGGTTATGCTGTAGAATTCCAAACCTCTTCCGCAGTCAACTCGATAGTAGAATCGGATTACAACAACCTGTTTACCTCCGGTTCTTTCATGGGTAGAAATGGTTCTACGACTTATGGTACACTGAACGAATGGCAAACAGCAGTTGGTTTTGAGGCTAATGCGGTATCCTTCGACCCTCAATATCAGTCGAATACCAATTTGTATGCATCTGCACCGGGTACTGCATCTGTAGGTAAAAACCTGTTTTCGGTTGTACCTGCTGATATAGATGGGGCAGCCCGCACGGCTACACCCAGCCTTGGTGCTAATCAATACAGTGCAGCTGCCTTGACACCGCTGTCAGGTTCGTACACGGTAGGGGCAGGGCAAACGTATACAACTATCAATGAGGCGATCACAGCAATGAAAGTGAATGGTATCAGCGGTGCGGTCACGTTTTTGCTACGTACACAAACTTTCACCGAACAATTCATCCTGCC
>JBDVKV010000002.1:0-127170 GCA_039971015.1 Cyclobacteriaceae bacterium | reverse complement strand
GCAGTGCGAATGTACAATGAAGGAAAACCACATTTAGGGTTAAAGGGTAGAACACCAGCAGTATTTGAAAAACAGTATAAAGAAAATAAATTGATGTTTAACAAACCTCTAAAAACGGTCAACCCTATTTAGGACTCTACAAATTGTCAACTGTCATTTGTCAACTGTCAACTGAATAAACTGTGATTACCCTGTTGAGCATAGACATTTAAACAACTAACACAAGGCTAAAGATTACCGCGCAGTTCTTGTTCTCTTTCTATCGACTCAAATAAGGCTTTAAAGTTCCCTTTACCAAAAGATTTTGCTCCATTGCGTTCAATGATTTCGAAAAATAGGGTAGGTCTGTCCTGAACGGGCTTGGTGAAGATTTGTAGTAAATACCCCTCTTCATCCCTGTCAATCAAAATGTTTTGTTCCTTTAATTCCTCGAGGTCTTCATTGATTTCTCCAACGCGATCCAACACGTCTTCATAATAAGAGTCGGGCACGTACAAAAACTCAACACCCCTTTTTCTTAATTCAGCCACGGTGTGGATAATGTCGTCAGTGGCTATGGCAATATGCTGTACACCTGCCGTATGATAGAAGTCTAAGTACTCCTCAATTTGAGATTTCTTCTTTCCTTTTGCTGGTTCGTTGATAGGGAATTTAATGTACCCATTTCCATTGGAAACCACTTTGGACATCAGCGCACTGTATTCGGTGGAAATATCCTTGTCATCAAAGGTGATGAGGAGCTTGAAACCCATCACATCTTCGTAGAACTTCACCCATTTATTCATTTGTCCTAGCTCTACATTCCCTACACAATGGTCGATGTATTTGAGACCTATCGGTTCTGTCTTTAATTGGCTTTTCACGGCTTTGAATCCGGGTAAAAATGGACCCTTGTAATTTTTGCGCTCTACAAACGTATGGATAGTTTCACCATAGGTTTTTATAGAGGCGACAACCACTTCACCAAATTCATCCTTGATGGTTTGCGGAGGAATGGCGGACTCAGCTCCGCGTGTTGTAGTCTCGTTGTATGATTTTGTGGCGTCATCAACCCACAGGGCAAGTACTTTTACACCATCTCCATGTTGCTTCACATGTTCTGAAATCTCAGAGTTGGGTTCGAGTGAAGACGTAAGTACCAGACGAATTTTATCTTGCTTAAGCACGTAGGAGGCTTTCCCCTTTACACCAGTTTCCGGACCTGCATAGGCAATCAATTCATAGCCAAAACAATGCTGGTAAAACAACGAAGATTGCTTTGCGTTCCCCACATAAAACTCCACATAGTCGGTGCCATTAATAGGCAAGAAATCCTGTTCCATAACTTACTCGTGTTTAATGAGTGCTAAATTACACATAATCCATGTTTTGTTTTAATTTGCTGGTCATTTCTAAATTAAAAATCAACAGACGGTAGATGGAAATCGTAGCCCTGGATAAAGCCTTGCAGGCAATAATAGCAAAACGCAACTTGCTGCAAGATCTTGATTATAACGACCCGAAGTATGATGATCTGGAGGAGGAGTTACATGATCTGGAGGATGATTTTCAGGAAGATTACGGAACCTTTCTGGAGGGTGTAATGCAGAAAATTCATGATCAGCATTGCCCGGATACAGATGTGCTGCACCCTATCGCCTATATCGCGAAAGCATATACAATAGAGGCCAATAACGAATTCATCGTTGACTCATCCGATGGTGTGTACGTGGAGATGGAAAAATACCCGGGTAAAGAAACGAAACTGGCCTTGGCCCCAAATCCCATGCGGGTAATTTTGAATATCGGTGAAGACAAGCAGGAGATAATTTGGAGTGCTAAGGTTGCTACCTGAAGCCTAGTTTTTCTCTTACCCGGTTGAGTACTTCCAGGGCAACCACTTTGGCTTTGGCTTCCCCTTGCTCGAGTTTCTTTTCTAACTCTTCTGGATTACTCATATAGTAATTGAAAGTCTCTCGTTCTTTTTTAAACTTTTCAACAATCAACTCAAATAGTTCTTGCTTGGCATGGCCATATCCAAAATTGCCAGCCAGGTATTTTTGCCGAAGCGCTTCTGTTTGCGCTGGAGTGCCGAGTAGCTGGTAAAGTGCAAATACATTGTCAGTATCTGGATCTTTGGGTTCTTCAAGTGGTGTGCTATCTGTAACAATAGAAAGGATTTGCTTTCTTAACTGTTTATCAGGAAGGAAAATGTCAATGATGTTGCCATAAGATTTACTCATCTTCTGCCCGTCAGTGCCAGGGATGGTCATCAACTGCTGGTCAATCTTTGCCTCAGGGACTACAAATGTTTCTCCGTATTGTGCATTAAAGGAGGAAGCAATATCACGCGCAATTTCCAAATGCTGTTGTTGATCCTTACCAACGGGAACAAAATCGGCATCATACATAATGATATCCGAGGTCATCAGCACGGGGTAGGTAAATAGACCCGCGTTTACATCAGAAAGGCGGTCGGCCTTGTCCTTGAAGGAATGCGAATTGGCCAACATAGGATAAGGGGTGAAGCAACTCAGGTACCAGGTGAGCTCACATACTTCAGGAATTCTGGATTGACGGTAAAAGCAATTTTTATCAACATCAAATCCAAAAGCAATCCATGCAGCGGCTACAGCGCGTACATTCTCAATCCTTTCTTCAGCATTTTTGATGGTTGTAAGGGAGTGCAGGTCAGCAATAAAGATGAAAGAGTTATTCCCTTCCTTCCTCGAAAGTTCAATTGCGGGTTGGATAGCGCCTAAAATATTTCCAAGATGAGGTTTGCCGCTACTTTGTATGCCTGTTAATATTCTTGCCATAATCCTGCAAATAAAAGCAAGCTATAAGAATAAAACACCGTTTGAGTATTGAAATTGAACCCAGATTATGCATTAAGACTATTGGGAAATGGATATGCTGCCCAAAGCGCTGACGAATACTGACAGTATTGTCAGGGTTAAACCTTGACAATGAAGTAATTGGGTGAATTATAAAAATACGTAACTTATTAACCTTCATTCGTCAATTGATTTAATAGATATTCTATTACATCAAAACGGTTGAGCTTAATCGCTGGGCAATTTTTTGAGCGGCAGTTCCATCGCCATAAAGTTCGATAGACGACTTTAATGGTTTACCCTTCACCTGTTCGTAAGTGCTGGTAATTTTTCCGGCATCAGCACCAACAACGGAGTTAACTCCTGCGTTGACCAACTCAACCCATTCCGTTTGATCGCGTAAGGTGATACAGTACTTGGAGAAGAAGTAGGCTTCCTTCTGTAATCCTCCGCTATCGGTGAGCACAAGGTCACAGCCGTCCAATAAGGCAAGCATATCAAAATACCCGACAGGTTCAATGGGGGTAAAGTCTAACTTGATGTCGTTCTTTTGGAGAATCGCTTTGGTGCGGGGGTGAAGGGGGAGAACTACCTTCGAACTTTGGTGGATATGATTAAGCGCCTCACAAATAGCACTTAGCCTTTCGATGTTATCGGTGTTCTCAGCACGGTGAATAGTAGCCAGTGTAAAAGGCTGATCTGCTATTTCTAAAAAATTAAGAATGGTTGATTTTTCTGATACTTTTTGCTTGTAAAAAAGCACTGCATCGTACATTACATCCCCGGGTTGTGATATTTCACATTCGAAAGCATCAAAGCCTTCTTTCTTGAGATTATCAACCGCAGTTTGAGTAGGGCAAAAGAGAAAACGGCTGATGCGGTCTGTTAGAATACGGTTAACTTCTTCAGGCATTTTCATCTCAAAACTTCTCAGGCCTGCTTCAACATGCGCCACAGGGATATGTAATTTAGCTGCCGCCAGAGCGCCTGCCAACGTGGAGTTGGTGTCGCCATAGACCAACACACAGTCTGGTTTTTCCTGGAGCAATACGCTTTCTGTTTCCTCCAGCATACGCCCGGTCATCGCACCATGACTAAGGCCACTGATTTCAAGGTTGTAATCAGGTCGTGGAATATCCATTTCGCTAAAGAAAACCTCCGACATGTTCCGGTCAAAATGCTGACCAGTATGTATGATGACTTCACTAACGCCTTTTTCTTTCAATGCACGCGAAACAGTAGCTGCTTTAATAAATTGAGGACGGGCACCGAGTACGGTTACGATTTTCATTTGATTTCTTTTCTAATAATGTACCCAATACTTAAGCCAAGTCTAAAACCATCAATATTTAACTTGATAGGATTTTTTGTGCTGGCATTAATAAGATAGTAATCTGGGTTTTCCGGGTCTTTTAGTTTTCCTGGAATTTGAAATTCATATCCTATTATTACTCTTACACATATTCTTTTTGCTGTATTTAGAGTTGTGGATATGTTAGGATTGATACCAATATTGGTTGATACTGCATTTAATTCTTTACCAGGCACTGAATTATCAGTTATAGTAAGCTTTCCAAAAATTAGACTCGTCCGAATTCCAGGTTGAATTGAAATTTTATCTGATCGAAAAATTGGGACTGCAATAGAACCACCGAGTAATTTAAAATTAACATCAATATTTGTTAATGAAGGTCCAGATGATGTCTCGTAAGATATACTTCCATTTGTTGATCCGTAGCCGAGAAAAAATCCGTTTGAAAATTCATTATTGTTTAAATGAATCTCACCGCCAACTATGAGACTATTTTGAAAAGATAAATCCTTTACTTTTACAGTACCCGTAGAGTTGCGCAGAGTATTCTCCCAATGATTAAATGATGTCATTGAGTAAGAACTATAAATTCCGTTTAGATATATAGTTGTTGACTGCGCAGATATATCTGTTGTAATTAAATTAAAACCAATAAAAATGATTGTGGCTAAATTGCCAGTCAGCCTATGAAAACGCAGGTATTCCCGTAATCTCATTACCCAAAATCAATAAATGGATATCGTGTGTTCCCTCATAGGTAACTACTGATTCTAAATTCATCATGTGGCGCATCATCGGATATTCTCCCGTAATACCCATACCTCCATGAATCTGTCTCGCTTCCCTGGCAATTTTAAGTGCCATCTCTACACCATTTCTTTTGGCCATAGAAATTTGTGGAGTGGTGGCCTTTCCTTCATTCATTAGCACTCCTAATCTCCAGTTCAACAGCTGTGCTTTCGTTATCTCTGTTAACATCTCAGAAAGCTTCTTCTGCACCAGCTGAAACGAACCTATCGGTTTACCAAACTGAATTCTTTCCAGTGAATACCTTCTTGCAGAATCATAACAATCCATAGCGGCCCCAATAGCGCCCCAGGCTATACCAAATCGTGCTGAGTCAAGGCACATCATAGGCGCACCCAGTCCGGTCTTGCCTTCCAATAAATTTTCCTTAGGAACTTTTACGTTATTGAAAACAAGCTCTCCAGTTGTGCTGGCCCGCAATGACCACTTCCCATGGGTTTCCGGAGTAGAAAATCCTTCCATTCCCCGCTCTACCACCAAACCGTGAATTCTTCCTGCCTCATTTTTGGCCCACACCACCGCCACATCTGCTTTGGGTGAATTGGAAATCCACATCTTGGCACCATTCAGTAGATAATGATCCCCCATGTCTTTGAAATTGGTCACCATACCACTGGGGTTGGAGCCATGGTCTGGCTCGGTCAGTCCAAAGCAACCCAGCCATTCGCCTGACGCTAACTTGGGAAGGTATTTTTTGCGTTGCTCTTCATTTCCGAATTTGTAGATAGGATACATAACAAGCGACCCTTGCACAGAGGCGGTTGATCTCATACCAGAGTCACCTCTTTCTATTTCCTGCATGATCAATCCGTAAGAAATGTAATCCAAACCCCCACCGCCATATTGCTCCGGGATTGTAGGTCCAAAGGCACCGATATCACCAAATTTTTTAACGATTTCATACGGAAAATGAGCCCGTTCTGCCCAGTCTTCGATGTAAGGGGATATCTCCTTTTTTACAAAATCCCTGATGGAACTACGGATAAGCTTCTGTTCCTCGGTTAACAATCCATCCAGTTGATAGAAATCAGGATGCTCAAACTGATCCTGTTTCATGGATTTTTTAGGCTTGGATTCCTGGGTAGTTGAAGATGCTGACATAGGTATTTATTTTGTTCTGATCGCAACTATGACTGAACTCATTAGCTGCAACCATTTAATTTTTTAACTTTCCATCAAATTTAATCAAGTATTAAGAATTCCATGGATAAATCTTCCCTTGACCCCAAAGTCGTAGAATTAATAAAAAAACTGGAACAAAAGTATGCCGTAATGGGGCAGGATTTGACTTCCTACCTGGACGGTCTTTTGCATTCGGATTATCTTACTTATTGGGATTATATCCATTTGGATACCTTACTGAGCCTGCAAAACCCGAAGACCCATTTTCCGGATGAAAAGATATTTATACTGTATCATCAGATAACAGAATTGTATTTCCGTCTCATTCTATTGGAGATTGAACAGGCTGCCTTTGATGAAAAACCAACAGAGAAAATGTTTATTACCCGGTTGGATCGAATCATACGCTACTTCGGGCACCTCGAAAATTCATTCATGATCATGATCGATGGAATGGAGAAGGAGCAATTCCTTAATTTCCGCATGGCATTACTACCCGCCAGTGGATTTCAATCCGCGCAATATCGAATCATTGAATTATGCTCTACAGATTTGATCAATTTGGTGGCGATGGATAACAGGGTGGAAATGGCTGATGAATCGGATGTAGAAAAACTAGTGGATAAACTGTATTGGAGGCAGGGTGCAACTGAATTGAAGTCTGGGAAAAAGACACTTACACTTCAGCAGTTTGAACAAAAGTATGGAAAGGAATTTCTTGAGATAGGTATGAAGTATAAAGATGTCAACCTGAGAAAGGTATTCACAAAACACTTCCGTGATTCTAAAGAAATAATTGCCCGCTTGCGGGAATACGATACCCTTGCTAATGTACTTTGGCCGTTGGCTCACCTGAAAGCTACCGCCCGCTACCTGCAAAAAGACCCTGAAGACATTAAGGCCACAGGAGGTACCAATTGGCAAAAATACCTGCCACCGAGGTTTCAAAAGGTGATGTTCTATCCTGAATTATGGTCAGATCAGGAGAAAGCGGACTGGGGAAAGGCCGCGGTCATTAAGGCGCTTAACCTGTAGAATGTGGGGTAATTTCTAGCTAAATTTACACCTCAATGATTTGAGTGTGAAGAGGTTTATTGTCATTTTGGCTTTGCTACTTTTTGGCAATTGTGCTTCTATTTTAGCACAAGGGGTCACCCGCTATACCTACCATGATAACGCAAAAGAAAACCTGAAGGAAATCTATCAGGTAAAAGATACCATCACGAATATCATTCATGGGAGGTACATCTCTTATTTCTTAAATGGGAACATCGAGTCCAAGGGTCACTTTGTAAATAACGAAACCACGGGCATCTGGGAGTTCTTCTACGAAACAGGTAACCTGAAAATGCGCGGTGTACTGCGACAAAATTCTAACTATGGCTTGTGGGAGTATTACTATGAAAACGGACAGAAGAGCATGGAAGGTACCATTAACGAGAAAAAAAGAGAGGGCATATGGAAGGTGTTTTATGAAAGTGGTAAGTTGAAAGAGGAAGGTTATTATAAAGAAAACAAGAGGGATGGTTTGTGGAAAACCTATTTTGAAGACGGGGTGCTGAGGGGAGAAATTGAATACACGGATGATAATGGTCGCTTTGTAGAATACTATCACTCTGGAAAAGTATTGGCAGAAGGACCTAAGTCCGGAACAAAAAACGTGGGGCACTGGCGCTACTACGCAGAAGATGGAACCTTAAATGGAGTAGGTGATTTTTCCAATGGAAAGAAAAATGGAGTCTGGAATTATTATTACCCTTCCGGAGAAGTAAGTTCATCAGGCAGGTATGAATTTGATCTTCCCGTAGGAGTCTGGAATTATTATTTTGAGGATGGAAAGGTAAGTTCGTCAGGGGCGTTTGTGGGTGGAAAAAAGAATGGGTACTGGAGTTCTTTTAATCAAAGTGGAAATCTTAAAAGTGAGATTACTTACACCGAAGGAACAGGTGAGTACCGTGAATATTATGACGGAGGAAAGCTAAAAGTAAAGGGTGAAATTGTAGAGGGGAAAAATGAAGGGTTGTGGAACTATTACTTTGAAAATGGAAAATTGGAAGGGGAATGTAAGTTTGAAAAAGGGAAGGGAGTGTATAATGGTTATTATCAAAGTGGAACATTACAAACGAAAGGAGTTATTGAAGATGATCTGAGAGTGGGTACCTGGGAGCTTTATGCAGAAGATGGCTCCTTAACAGGTTATTATAAACCCTTTTATGAAGATAATACTTTGGCCAGTGAGATCAATTCACTTTTAAACAGGCCAGCTACTCCTGTTGTTACTGTTTCTAAAAATCCTAAAAAAGGTTTTTATTATTTTACGGAACGCTTTCCGGAATACCGGGGAGTCATTATTCAGGGTAATCCGTTTGCGTCCTTTATTGGTGTGTTTCCGGTTGCAGTAGAGTTTTATAACCAGGAACGCCTGGGGCATGAGTTTGAGTTTGAAGCCATAAGAGATCCATTCTTCGTGGCCGATGGTGAAGTACCTAATAATATTATTTTTCACAGAGGCTATTCCATAGCGGCAAAGCAAAAGTTTTATAACCCTATGAAAACCGGGATGTGGTATTTTGCCCACGAAGTAAGGTTTAGCAATGTGGGGCATTTTACCAACATGACATTTGCCCAGCAACAGCTCACACAAATAACAGCAAGTGCTTCCGAACAACGAGCCGAATACGGGGTTTTGCTTGGAACCCGGCTAATGCAATGGAATGATGGTGATGGCTTCACCATTGATGCTTATGTAGGATATGGGGTAGGGTATCGGAGTTATGATGTAGAACCCATATTTGAAAATGTTTTTTCAGCACTAAACAATAATAAGTTTTCACATTCATTCAGATTTGGGTTTAATTTTGGATATTCATTCTCCTTCGATGGAAGGAGATAAGTTTTAAAGGATAAATACCTTTCACGATTGACAAAGACAGTAGAATTGGTACTCTCACCTGAAGAGGCCTACAACGAAGAACTTTTTCCTTCTATTCTTAGAAGCAAGCTTGACCTGAGCCATACAGATGATGTAGTGATCCAGCCCATCAAACGGTCTATTGATGCGCGCGGAAGGAAGGTGATCATCAGAATGCTTGTTCAGGTCGGTTCAAAAGAAGAGTTAGCCACTAAATCCTCAATACGAGACGCCTACAAGGAGGTCAGAAACAGTGATTCTGTAATTATTGTAGGTGTAGGCCCTGCCGGACTATTTGCGGCCTTGCGTTTAATTGAATTGGGAATTAAGCCCATCGTGATTGAGCGGGGCAAAGACGTGAGATCCAGGCGCAGGGATTTGGCAGCGATTAATAAAGAACATATCGTAAACCCCGAATCCAACTATTGTTTTGGTGAAGGAGGAGCGGGTACTTATTCTGATGGTAAACTCTACACACGGTCAAAAAAAAGGGGAGATGTAAAAAGGATACTTGAAATATTGGTGGCACATGGAGCGAAAGAAGATATCTTGTTTGATGCGCATCCACATATAGGTACCAATAAATTACCATCTGTAGTAAGTAGTTTAAGAGAGAGCATACTTGAGGCAGGAGGGGAAATTCACTTCGATACCAAACTGGTAGACCTGGTAATCGAGGGAGGTAGAATTAAAGGTATCATTACCCAATCAGGAGATCGGATGAGTGGCAATGCATTGATTCTGGCAACGGGTCACTCTGCTCGTGATATTTATGAACTTCTTTATAAAAAGAAAATTCTTATTGAAGCCAAACCTTTTGCCCTGGGAGTAAGGGTAGAACACAGTCAATTGTTAATTGATCAGATTCAATACCACTGTGAAGCCCGAGACCCTTATTTACCAGCTTCGTCATATGCATTGGTACACCAGTCGAAAGTGAATGGGGTGGAGCATGGAGTTTTTTCTTTCTGCATGTGCCCCGGAGGTTTTATTGTACCTTCTGCTACTGCACCGGGAGAGGTGGTGGTCAATGGAATGAGTCCATCACGAAGGGATTCGAAATTTGCCAACTCTGGAATTGTAATGGCAGTGGATGGAAATAGATTTAAAGCCTTCGAAAAACATGGGCCTTTAGCCGGCATGTATTTCCAAAAGGAAATTGAACAGAAGGCATGCACAATAGCTGGGGGTACGCAAAAAGCCCCGGCACAACGTTTGGTAGATTTTGTGAATGGAAAATTTTCTTCACAATTATTAGAAACATCTTATCAGCCGGGACTTACTGCTGTGAATATGGATGAAGTGCTTCCGGCCTTCTTGGTGGAAGGGCTAAAGCAAGGGTTCAAAAACTTTGGTAATAAAATGAAAGGCTACCTGACGAACGATGCACAGGTAGTTGGTGTTGAAAGTAGAACTTCTTCTCCGGTACGAATTCCAAGAGACAAGGCAACCTTAGAGCATCCAACGCTTAAAGGACTTTTTCCTTCTGGAGAAGGAGCAGGTTATGCCGGGGGAATTGTTTCTGCTGCTATGGACGGAGAAAGATGTGCCGAGGCGGCTGTGAAAATGTATTTTGAAAAGGAGATCAAATGAAAAAGACTGTTATTGTAGGGGCTACAACCAATCCTGGCAGGTATGCCTATATAGCCGCTTCCATGTTAAAGGAGTATGGCCACCCCATCGTACCTATCGGAATAAAAAAGGGAGAGGTATTTGGTGAAAAGATTTTAGATATCAGGCAAAAGCCTGTAATCAACGATGTGGATACGGTGACCCTCTACATTGGTCCGCAACACCAGCCAGAGTGGTATGATTATATCATCAGTATGAAACCCAGGCGGATTATCTTTAACCCAGGGACAGAAAATCTAACCTTTGAAAGGAAGGCAGAAGAGGCGGGAATCGAAGCTGAAGAAGCCTGTACGCTGGTGCTGCTGCGTTCCCATCAATATTAGCGGTGGCGATAAACTGATTTAAATCATAAGAGGTAACCAACTAATTCAGGTAGATTGAATAAAAACCAACCCCATCAGCCCATGCTATCGGATGAAAAAATTATTCAAATCGAAGCCTTGCAAGTGAAGCCAGGCAGCCAGTTAAAACTCTCAGATCATAAGACGAAGTATGTTGGCAAAACTTTAAAGAAAAAGGATGCTGCCACAATGCTTGAAATCGGCCGTAAGCATTTGGCGGAGATTCAGGATAAACTCTACGCGCATAATGAACACAGTGTTTTGATTATTTTTCAGGCGATGGATGCAGCGGGAAAGGATGGAGCGGTAAAGCACATCATGTCCGGGTTCAACCCTTTGGGGGTAAAGGTGTATAGTTTTAAGGCGCCTAACTCACATGAACTGGATCATGATTATTTCTGGAGACACAGCCTGGCATTGCCTGCAAGAGGAGAAATAGCTATTCATAACAGATCGCATTACGAAAATGTGTTGGTCACCAAAGTGCATCCCGAATACATTCTCAAAGAAAATATTCCTGGTATTGATTCATTAAAGGATATCGATAAAGATTTCTGGGAAGCCCGCTATAAGCAAATCAGGAGGTTTGAAAAAAACAGAGCCCAAAATGGGACGTTGATATTAAAGTTTTTTCTCAACGTATCAAAGGCAGAACAAAAAGAACGTTTTCTGGAACGTATCAATGACCCCAGCAAGAATTGGAAGTTTTCTGGAGCTGATTTGAAGGAGAGGGGGTATTGGGATGATTATCAAAAAGCATACGAGGACGCTATCACAGCAACCTCTACAAAATATGCTCCATGGTATATTATCCCTGCAGACAACAAATGGTTTGCTCGGTTAGCCATCGCTTCAATTATCTACCGCGCGTTCGATAAATTGGATTTGCATTACCCGACTGTGACAGAGGCTCAAAAAGCTGATCTGCAGAAAGCGAAAGCTCAATTGCTGGCGGAATCACCCCCAAAAGAAAAAAAGCAATCAGGTAGAAAGGCAGCGAAAACTACAAGAAAAAAGAAGTAGGGTGATCAGTACTGTTCTAGCTGAATATATGCAACGCGTATAACGTCTTTCATCACTTTACTGATTTGTAAAGTGGGTGTTGCAGCACTGTAGGTAAACAAAGTCTGATTTTGCAATTGACTTTGAAGCCAAACGGGATCCAGTTGACGCTTGGATGTGATAACAAACAGTTCATTGGTTTGTGGCATTCCTTCAAGTCGATAGAATGCATCAGCACCTGGAAGTGTAATATTTTGTGAAACGTACGGGTGGGTTTTTAAATTGGGAAACAGAGGGACCACTTCTTTTTCTTTGAAAAGAAAATACACAAAAATGCCACTGCTTGCCCTAATGCTCATTTTGAATTTTGCACCAATCTTAAGTGGTGGTTGTATCGTATACTGTTTGTTATCGATCCTGAACTCGTCAATCACACTTCCGTTTTCCTGATAGAGAACCACAGAAGATTCCGGGAAGGGAAAGCAGGTAGCGCTATTGATAAGCTCAAATCCATACCTGGCAAACTGCGCCAAATCTGCATATCGAATCCAGGTAAAGCCATCTTTCCCCCAACGCTCACCCCATTGGTTAACAACCTCAAACGCTCCACCATATTTCTGATCGTTATATCCTACCACGCAAAGTGCTTGAGCTGAATGAGTAGTGTCGGGTTGTTCCCTCGGCTGCCAGAATTCATCAGCCAATGCAAAAGAAGGTTGAACAATCATACCAACAATCACAGGATGACTGTTGTATAACGCTTTTTTGATGGCTTGCGTCTTTAATTCCTTGGTATCGAATGGATTAAAAAGTTTGACATACCCGTCAATTTTATTCTTTTCTATTAGATCTGCACTTTTCGGAATCTCCGAGGGGCATAGGTCATTGAACTCAGAAAATTTTGGTGCTCCATGGGTGTATTGATGTTCGAGCACATCGATAAGACTTACTGGCTGATCACACCCTGAATTTTTATTAACCGATTTATAGGTATAGAGTGGTGATAATGCATTCGAGGTAATATGAGTGGCATCACTTTCCAAACAACTGGTTGCCCTGGCAATGGTTTGCGCGTACCAAACGCTGGCCCAGCCGGCACTGGTGGCGAAACTGATCTGATTAACTACACGTGGACTAAAAGCCTTTAGGGAAAACTTTGATGGAGTGACTTTCGCTACACCAAAGTCTGATTTCAGCGGCAAAGCCAGGTATTTTTGATCTTCCCAAATAATACCCGATGGAGATTGTGAAAAGGCAATTTGAGCGACCAGTACCAGTACAAAGAAACTTAGTCGCACAATTTATTAGTTAGCTACAAAGACGAATTCACTACCTGGCTCATTGTCACCAAAGGTTCCAAAGCGAGGTTCAGGCCTTACCCGTTCTACATACCAGAAAACTTGTTGCGAGGTGAGCACTTTATTTTTACCACCATACCCACGCAGCGCTTCTACCAGCTTCGAGGCAAAAGGAGAATGTTTTCCTGCCCGTCCATCGGGAACATATTCCTTGGCTCCGGAGGTGAGATAGAGCCTGGTTTTAAATTTCAACTTTTTGGTGATGTACTCATCCTGAGTGATTTCGGTGTACATATTGTCATCACCACCGCGCTTGGCAATGGCCTGATCGAAGGTACCACCAAAGCAGGCATCCATTACCAGAAATACATGGCGGCTGGGATTGTTGTCAATGGCTGTTCTCAGATAAGAGAAGGGGAGGTAGCTCTCATGTGTATCGTCTACTTTTTTAGAATCTTTACACACTAAATAGCCATCCTTAATCAGGTCGTCAAACTTTCCGTGCCCAGCTATAAATATGAAAAGCTGATCGTTGGGCAGAAAATTCATGCTGTTGTACTCACGCAGCTTTCTCAGTAACTCAGACTTAGTAGGGTTCAGTACCATATCTACTTTGTAACCGTAATTTTCTTTCAACTCATCTCCAATTGTAGTAGCATCAAATACGGGGTTGATGAGGTCATCCCACTCATCGTATTCGTTTGTAGCTATAATCAGTGCGTAGTCGGTACGTTGAGCAATAACTGCTTCCTTTACGTTCACCACTCTTGATTCTGTTGTGATTACCCCGCTTTCATTTTCGGCCATGATTTTAATTTCATTGGAACCTGTTGAGAGAATGACTTGCTTCTCAACGGTGTAATCAAAATTGGTGGAGGGTGATATACCTATACCACGATCAGATGCGGGCACCCGACCATTAACGTAGAGCTCTACTTGTTTCAATCTTTCATCAGACCGTATGCCTGCTTTAATGGTAACTGAACCATTCAATACCTCTGATGAGATTTGCTCAGGCCATTGCCATACAATAGCGGGCTTACCATTGGTGTTGGCATTCAACTCCAAATGTACGGTGTTGCTTTTTCCCTTTATTTCCTGACTGAAGGAGGGTGTGATCAATAAGGCAAAGGCGAAGCATACGAATAGTTGTTTCATGGCTTTGTTTATTTGATGAGCAGTCGGGTTGTTTTTTGAATGTTTCCGAACTGTATCTGTACAATATATATGCCGGGACTAAGAGACAATTGGTGGAGCGGCATGAGCTCTTCTTTTATACCAGAATCATCCACATTGTAAGCGAAAGAAGCCACTTTTTGACCTAATGAAGATAATAGGCTCACGTTTACTGCGGATGAAGCAGACAGTTGTTCTGGAATCGCATAAGTGATGGAGGCCTGATGGGCTGCCGGGTTGGGATGCACTCCGTAGAACACGAATTGATCTCCAGCAATTTCTTTTTTCACATAGGTGGCATCTCCGTATACCGCTTTGAAATGCCGTGTTCCTGAGCTCTGAAAGGTATACTTGCTATTGGTCGCCATATCAACCGGCCACTGGTTATCAAGGTCTACCAAAATCAATTGATTGCCTAGTGTGGAGAGGGTAGACGGATCCCAGGAAATGGTGGTTGTTCCTTCCTGAGCCGACTCAATGGTGAACTCCCATGTTTTTTCTAACGATGTGGGAACAACATCCATGCTGTAGTTAAATCCGTGAAGACTTTTTCCGTGATTGATTTCCAGATAGTTGCCAAAGCGCGGCAAAGTAATTTCATCGTAAACGTCATAGGCAACTTGCGCATCACCTCTCATTCCCAAACCACCCAAATGGTAAGAAGCATGGGTTTGATCAAGGTTGAACACAACCTCCCAGTCCCCCTGGTTCAATGGTTTTCTCGAAGTTTGAATTTCCTCTTTGGCCCTGCCTCCGTTTATGGTTTTGTTTTTAACCACTGGAAATTCAATTGTCTTCGTGTCATCGGCAAAAATGAATCCTCCACCAAGGGCTTCAAGTTGCGTACCATTTGAAAAGCTTCCTTTGAAGATCCTTAAGTCTTCAGTAAGGTTACCGTTGAAAGCCTTCATCTCAGTCCAGGAGATATTAAAGTTATAGGGATTTCCGATAAGATTCCACCCGGGGTTAAGTTCTAACCGGTAGGGTTCAGTTCGGGTAACCGCAACTGTGGTTCCTCCACCTGTGTTCATGATCCTGTCATTTCCAGCTACGATCAGCCAATACCCCTTTCCCACTTCAAGACTGGAGTTGGCATTCAGTTCAGTGGTTTGATCTCCATAAGTAAACAGCCTGTATTCATTGGCGTTATAGGGTCCCAGGTCGTCTTCAAAAATTGACTTCACAGTTTTATTATTCAGGGTTAATGGGATGGAAATAATTCTGTAGTCTTCCTGACTGCCATCTCCTGTGCCTTTTTGTGGAATGGTAAGGCCATCGGGAACATTGAAATGGGAGGTGATCAGTGTTGATACAGGCCCAACAACACCAACGGTATTGGTAGCCACACCAAAGAACTCTATCCCTACCCCATCAAAATCATCTGAAGGTATGGTTCCTTCAAATACATTTCCGGTTTTTTTAGTTAAGGTGACTTGCTTAAACGTTGCGTTTGAACTCTCACTAAGACCTCTGTATCTTATGGAGGCCCCACCGGTAGCAACTCCCGATTCCTTGTCTTCAAGTTCAACGCTCACCAACAGATCACTACCCAATGTGGGTATGCCTGTATTGTTGGTTTTTATCTGTGGGGGAGTGTAGTCGTATTTGGCAAGATAAGTATCATCCAGGTTGACAGAAGTGGCAATAGAAGCACCATCAGAAAAATCAAAATCAATCGCTGCAGAACGTTGTCGGCCATATACTATGAGGTTACCACCATCAATGGTGTGTTTAGCTCCGTAATCGCTGCCAGACCCACCCAATAAGTAGGCATAATTGAGGGTACCATCCGCATCGTAGTTGGCAATAAAAGCATCTGTAGATTGGCTGGTTAAAATATAGGATGTACTTCCCTGTTGATTAAAATCGATCTTCCCTCCACCACTCCCGGTTACAAAAACACTTCCATCTTCACCAAATGAAACTACCTCTGGAATCTCCAGGCTTGAATTGGGGCCTCCAATACTTTTGGCCCATTTAAGCTCGCCATCATTGTTAAAAACAGCAACGTAGGCGTCAGGCAAACTACTTTCATAGGGCAATAGGGTTTCACCCACTCCAGGGTCAAAATCAGCATTATTGACCTGAAAATATCCAGTTATGGCAATATCTCCCAAATCATTAATAGCAATCTCGCTGGAATGTTCACCACCAATTACTGATTTTGCCCAAACGTAATTTCCATTGAGGTCATACTTGGCAATGAAGGCAGATTTTGTTGATTGGTTGGAGGCAATCGTTGCTGTACCCGGTCCTGGGTCAAAATCAACATTTCCGTTAAAAACCCCGGTAACATACACATGGGAGCCATCTACTTTAATACTAAATCCTCCATCACCAACTGCACCATCGCCACCAATGTTGTGAGCCCAGATGAGTTCACCATTTGTATTATATTTTGCTATAAAAATATCGGATTGAGAGCCAGGGGCTGTAAGCACACTGGAAGCAATTCCATTGCCAGACGGGTCAAAATCAACAGAGCCAATGAATGCACCTGAGATGTAAATGTTTCCGGAAAAATCAACGGCAAGTCCTCCAGTGAAGTCGTTGCCTGACCCTCCAATGTTGTAGGCCCAGGTATTGGTGAGTCCCCCCTCATCAAATTTGGCAAGCATAATATCAAGATTTCCATTACTGGTGACGGTGGTGGAGCCTCCTATGGCATTAGTAAAACCAGCACTTCCCTCGATGTTGCCTAAAACCACTAAACTTGAGCCGGACAATGCCATATCATTAATGTATTGATCTCCGGCACCGCCTGCTGTGAGTACACTGCTTGCATTGAGCAATTCTCCTTCACTAGTATATTTAGCGATAAAAATATCATACACCTCATTCGAAGTTCTGAACAATGTATTTACAGGATCAGGGTCAAAATCAATGGTACCTCTGAAGTAGCCTCCGGTAAAAATGGTTCCGTTGCTTTTGACTTGTGCATGATTGATTTCTACCAGGTCGGGCGAGGTGGTTCCCTTCAGACTCGACACAAACTGAAGCCCCAAGTCCTGAGCCGAGAGACTTAAGCTGGTGATTGTAAAGAATGCTATAAGTAAATTTCTCATCATCATTATTCTGGATCTGGAGGTGGTGGAAGTGCTCCGCCATCATCATTACTTTTTCCAAGAATGGCTGCAATGACAATGACAACAGGAACGGCAAGACCGATTTTTAACAATAAGGGATATTTAGCATTCACAGCAAAGGATTCGCTGGTGATCGAACCAGAGGTACCCGTGAAACGCAAGGTGTAATCTTTTCCTTTTTCCATCTCCTTGGGAACAGACCAATTATAAGCTCCTGAATTATTGACTTCTCCTAAACTGGAGGCAAGAATGCCACCCTTAAGCAATTCAATTTTTACTTTTTCAGAGGGTTGGCCTCCGGTCCAGTTGATGATAGCGGTGGAGCCCCTTCGAACAGATTTGCCTGCTGCAGGTTTAGTCACCCGTAAAAAGCGGTAGATCTCAGCTCTTATTTCGAACGCCAGCTCCCCGTTAAACGAGCCAAGCTCTGAAGCAGCATCCCACTCCACCCTTTTTCCGTTTCCGGGGATTACTGAAAAATCGTTGCTCACATCACCAGTGATGTTCTTTAATGGACTGCTATAACCATTGTGCGAACTATAAATGGAAGTACTAAAGCGCTCCTTATCTGGATCGCCCATAAGGTCATAAGTGATGATCACTTTGCCATTGGGCTCTACTTGAGCTACAACATTCTCTACGGACTGACCTGAAGCGGATAAAAGACAGCACTGAGTGAGAAAGAAAACGAACGGAATTTTAAGTCTCATCATGTAAACATACCCAAAACAGAGGCTTAATACCAGTTTAAATGTGTTCAAAACCCAAGGTTAATACCCTGTTGCCGAACATGGTAAGCACTTCTGTGAAATGCAATAAAACGGATGTATGGATATACCGTTTTTGATGCCCAAAAAAGAATAAGAAAAGTGGTGGAATTTGGCTTAAAATATTGCGGGAATAAGTGCTCTAAAATACTGTATACGACCTCAAAAAAGCTTATTTTTGCCCTCTTATAAAAACCCAAAATGAGCGAAGAAAAAGCACTTAAAGGAGGTAATTATTCCGGTAGTAATATTCAAGTTTTAGAAGGCCTTGAGGCAGTGAGAAAAAGACCCGCCATGTACATTGGAGATGTGGGTGTGCGCGGACTTCACCATTTAATTTGGGAAGTTGTCGACAACTCCATTGACGAAGCAATGGGTGGGTATTGCGATGATATTCATGTAACCATCAATGAAGATAATTCTATCACCGTAATTGATAACGGACGTGGAATCCCAACAGATATTCAGCCCAAACTTCAGAAGTCTGCCCTTGAAGTAGTAATGACAGTATTGCATGCGGGTGGAAAATTTGACAAAGATACCTACAAGGTTTCCGGAGGGTTGCATGGCGTGGGTGTGTCGTGTGTGAACGCACTTTCTACCATGCTCAAAGTGACCGTTTACCGGGATGGTAAAATATCTGAACAAGAATATGAAAGGGGAATTCCTAAATATACAGTACGAGAAATTGGAGATACTGACAAAAGAGGTACCACGGTTCACTTCAAGCCTGACAATACCATTTTTACAGTATCGGAATACAATTACGAAACTGTCGCTACACGACTCAGAGAGCTGGCATTCCTTAACCCCCTAATTAAACTTACACTAAAGGATTTACGAGAGAAGGATGACAAGGGTGAGTACAGGACGGACGTGTTCTTTTCTGAAGGCGGCTTAAGAGAGTTTGTCGAGTATGTCGATGCTACACGGGAAAAATTGATTCCGAGTCCCATCTTTATTGAAAGTGATAAAGGTGAGATTCCTGTTCAGGTAGCCATGAGTTACAATACCTCCTTCAGTGAGAACCTGGTGTCTTATGTCAATAATATCAACACCCATGAGGGTGGAACACACGTGGCAGGTTTTCGCAGGGCATTGACAAGAACATTGAAGAGCTATGCGGATAAATCAGGATTGCTGGAAAGGGCGAAGGTAGAGATCAGTGGTGATGATTTTAGAGAAGGGCTAACAGCGGTGATTTCTGTTAAAGTTCAGGAGCCGCAGTTTGAAGGGCAAACCAAAACCAAATTGGGTAACTCCGAAGCAATGGGTGCTGTGGATCAGGCAGTAGGAGAGATGCTTCAAATTTATCTTGAGGAAAACCCGAAAGAGGCGAAGCAGATCGTTAATAAAGTTATCCTTGCTGCACAGGCTCGTTTAGCTGCACGCAAGGCACGCGAAATGGTGCAAAGAAAGAATGTGCTTTCAGGTACAGGCTTACCAGGTAAACTCTCCGATTGTTCGAGTACAGATCCAGCCATTTGCGAATTGTATCTGGTGGAGGGTGATTCAGCAGGCGGATCGGCAAAACAAGGCAGAGACCGTAATTTTCAGGCCATCCTCCCACTGAGAGGTAAAATCCTGAATGTAGAAAAAGCACAGGAGCACAAGATCTATGAGAATGAGGAGATCAAAAACATGATCACTGCATTGGGTGTCACCTTTGGAACAGAAGATGATGCAAAGGCGCTGAACATGAAAAAGTTACGATATCATAAAGTAATCATAATGACGGATGCGGATGTGGATGGTAGCCATATACGTACTTTGATCCTGACTTTTTTCTTTAGGTACATGCGTGAACTGATAGAGCAGGGGTATGTCTATATCGCCTTACCACCACTTTATCTGTTGAAAAAGGGCAGAGAAGAGCGGTATTGCTGGAATGAGGAGCAACGTGAGGCCTTTGTAAAGGAAATGGCCGTAGAGGGAAAAGAAGACAGTATTAACGTGCAGCGTTACAAAGGTTTAGGAGAGATGAATCCGGAGCAATTGTGGTCCACTACCATGGATCCGGCAAGAAGGTCATTGAAGATTGTGAACATAGAGTCTGCAGCGGAGGCCGATCATTTGTTTTCAATGCTGATGGGTGATGAAGTTGCTCCAAGAAGGGACTTCATTGAGAAAAATGCGAAATACGCACGTGTTGATATTTAATTTCGAATGAGTGTAGCATTGGCCAACGGACAGTCAGAGGTAGCGGATAAAATTGCTCGCCAAATCTTTGAGAGTAATTATATCAGCCGTGATTTGAGTTGGTTGCAATTCAATTACCGCGTGCTCGATCAGGCCAAGCACATCGATCGGAGTATATTCGATCGATTGAAATTTTTATCTATTACTGCCAGCAATCTTGATGAGTTTTGTTCTATTCGACTGGGTAGTCTTTACAACTACGTTGACTATGGAAAGGATAGAGTAGACTACAGCGGGTTAAGAGAAACGCCATTTCGTAGTTTGCTGCTGGAGGAGACACGAAAATTTGTTGACGATCAGAACGATTATTACATCAAGAAATTAAAACCACTTTTCGGGAAGAATAATTTTCTCATAGCGGATTACGATTCATTATCACCAGAAGAAAGTGAACGTGTAGATAAATACTTTTCAATTACTATTTATCCTATGCTCACCCCCATGGTATTTGACAATTACCATACGTTTCCTGTATTAAAAAATCACAGGTTACATTTTGCAGTAGTCACAAAAATCAATGGGGAAGGCAGCAATAATAAACGGGTGTCTTTTATACAAGTGCCCAGTAATATTGCCAGATTCTATGAAATCGAAAGGTCAGATGGTACTATTATTTTTGTGCCTATAGAATCTATTATCCAGAAAAACATTCATGTTCTGTTTCGCAATGTTGATATCAGAAGCATTAACCTGTTTCGCATCAATAGAAACGGTGACTTTACGCTGGAAGAAAGCGAGGATATAGAATCCAATTTTCTGGAAGAACTCCGAAGAAAACTGCAGAACAGGAAATCTGGTCGTGTTGTGAGATTGGATGTGTTTGAAAATGCTGACCCATGGGTGTTAAGGGTACTCAAAATTCAATGGGACATTGATGATCAGAACATCATCACCATTCCAAAAGAAGGTATGCTTGACTTTACGGGGCTTACGCAGATTGTGGGTCACAAGGAATTCAAGGATCAAAGAGCAAAGGGCGGAGAGCCAGTACCTCCCATTTCATTTCCTGAACTGGGCACCAGGGATTTGTTTGACGTGCTGAAAGAACGAGATATTTTGTTGCAGCATCCTTATAATTCAATGGAACCAGTATTGGAACTTTTGGAAAAAGCGGCTGATGATCCGAAAGTACTCTCCATCAAAATTACCATTTATAGGGTATCCAAAGAATCCAGAGTTACAGCTGCATTGCTGAGGGCTGCAGAGAATGGAAAACATGTTTCCGTACTGTTTGAGGTAAAGGCAAGGTTTGATGAGGAGAATAACCTGAGGGAAGCAAAGCGACTGCAGAAGGCAGGCTGTTTTGTGATTTATGGAATAAGCAGTTTGAAAACCCACACCAAGCTCTTACTGATTGTGCGACAGGAAGAGGACGATAAGGTAGTGCGATATGTGCACCTGTCGAGTGGAAATTATAATGAGACTACATCCCGATTATATACTGATATAGGTTTATTGAGTACCAATGAAACCTATGCCAATGATGTGTCTGAATTCTTTAACGTTATTACGGGACATTCGCAGCCATCTACTTACCGCAACTTGATTACCTCTCCGAGAGATATGCGTATTCAATTATGCAATTTGGTGGAACGTGAAGCCGAAAATGCCAAGAGTGGACTTCCTTCAGGGATTGTTTTAAAAGTCAATTCATTGCAGGATAAGGAGCTTATTGATGCATTGTATTCTGCTTCTCAGGCGGGAGTACCCATAAAATTAATCGTTCGTGGTATTTGTTGCCTCCGACCAGGGAGAAAAGGCTTGAGTGAAAATATAGAGGTAATATCTATTGTGGGTGAATACCTGGAGCACTCCAGGGTTTACTATTTTCATAACGAGGGTGAGCCTAAAGTGTATATCGGAAGTGCTGATGCCATGGTGCGAAGTTTTGACAGGAGAATCGAATCATTGTTTTTGCTCGCGCAGGATATCCTTAAAAAGCAGGTGATGAACATTGTGCGGTATAACCTGATGGATAATGTGAATGCCTATACGATGAAGGAAGATGGGAGTTATGCCGTTAAAGACTTGAGTGGCCATCCTCCTTTCAATGTTCACAAAGAGTTCTATAATGTGACCAAAGAAATCATTGAGGAGGTAAAACTATTTTGAAAAGTTGAGCTTCTTCTGTTTTTGATTTTTCTCCAGTAAGTATAAAAGCATACCGTCTTTAAGCCCTACGTCAGGAACCATGATGCTCTTTGACCCTGCCCATTCCATTACCTTGATGTAAATACTGCTTGCAGGAATAATTACATCAGCCCGATCGGGGTTCATCTGAAGTTCATAGATGCGTTGGTCCATGGTAAGAACTGCCACGCGATCCCGCACTTCTTTTACCGTATTCAAACTGATGGTTTTTCCGGGCTTCTTACCCGCTAATTCAAATATTTTACTGATGTTACCTCCGGTTCCTACCGATATGAGTCGCCCATAAGATTTTTTTACATTTGCTTTGATCCATTTCTCCATGTCTGTCCACATCACAGGTAAGTCCGTGTGCTCCAGCACCCGCACGGATCCCACTTTGAAAGAGCGTGTTTTTATCTTTTTCCCGTGGACGTAAAGATTGAGTTCTGTACTTCCACCACCCACATCGATATGTAAATAGGTATGGTCTGTAAGGTAGGAGGCAATAGCCCTGTTGATAAGGTCTGCTTCTTCTTTTCCGGATATCAGTTTTATGGTAAGGCCTAGCTCATTGAATACCCGTTCCGCCAATTCTTTGCCATTTTCGGACTCACGCATGGCAGAAGTAGCACAAAACATGTAATCGTCTGCCTCGTACAGTTCGATCATGATTTTATAGGCACTCATCAGCTTCATGAACTTCTTAATACTTTCCTTACTGATCTTTCCGCTGGAGAAAACATCGTGTCCTAGCCGAAGGGGAAATCGTATATATTCAAGCTTCTTAAAAAGTATTTTGGGGCCCTTGTCCAGTACCGTTGATATTTGAAAACGGATGGCATTAGATCCTATGTCAATGGCTGCGAGCTTCAAATGTGTAGAATAGCGTGGTCATTCATTTCAGCAAACAAAATAAGCATTTTGATACTTCATTTTTATCAACTAATTGCATTTCTTTGCAGTGCTTATCCAGAAAGACGGAGGGACTGGGCCCTTAGATGTCTTAGCAACTTGTTCTGGCGGTACCGTCAGGATGTTGTGCTAATTCCCATTCGAGAATGAAAGTTTTCGAAGAAGATAAGCGGCCAATCATTTAAGGCTCTTTCTGGATGTAAGTAGGACTAAAACGCCAGAAGAGTGACAATTCAAGAGGTATTAAGAGACAGAATAATGGTATTGGATGGTGCTATGGGCACAATGATCCAACGTCATACTTTAACTGAAGAGGATTTCCGGGGAGAACGATTTAAATACCATCAGTATCCCTTGAAGGGCAACAATGATTTGCTGTCCCTCACACGCCCTGATATTATAAAAGACATCCACAGGCAATATTTTGAAGCTGGTGCTGATATTGTTGAAACCAATACTTTCAGTGGCACTTCCGTAGCTCAGGCCGATTATCACCTGGAAGATATTGTTTATGATTTAAATTTTGAATCTGCAAAGATTGCTAAAGAAGTAGCAGTGGAGATCACTCAGCAAAATCCGGATAAACCGAGATTTGTTGCCGGTGCATTGGGACCTACCAATAAAACAGCTTCTCTTTCTCCAGATGTAAACAATCCCGGCTATCGAGCCATTACATTTGATGAACTGAAAGAAGCCTATAAAGAGCAGGCGAGAGGGTTAATAGATGGTGGTGCCGATTTATTGCTGGTAGAAACCATATTTGACACGCTTAACGCAAAGATTGCACTCTTTGCCATTCAGGAGCTTTTTGAAGAGATTGGAAAAGAAATTCCTATCATGGTATCAGGAACGATTACCGATGCCAGTGGAAGAACCCTTTCTGGCCAAACAACGGAGGCGTTTTTGATTTCCGTTTCTCACGTACCTATCTTAAGTATAGGGCTTAATTGTGCGCTGGGAGCTTCACAACTGAGACCTTATCTACAAACATTAAATGAGAAGGCACCCTTCTTCGTGAGTGCCTATCCCAATGCAGGCCTACCCAATGAGTTTGGAGAATACGACCAGGGCCCTGAAGAGATGGGAAAACAAATTGAAGAGTTTTTGAAGGAAGGATTGGTGAATGTAATAGGCGGCTGTTGTGGTACAACACCAGATCACATTAAAGTAATTGCGGAGTTGGCTAAGAAGTACTCCCCCAGAGAAATATTAATTAAGGCATGACATTACAATTAAGTGGACTGGAGGCCGCAGTCATTACCCCAGAATCAAATTTCGTCAATATCGGTGAGCGCACTAACGTTACCGGGTCGGCTAAATTTTTGCGACTTATAAAAGAGGGAAATTTTGAACAGGCACTGGATGTAGCGCTTGATCAGGTAAGAGGTGGTGCACAGGTAATAGACGTCAACATGGACGAGGGGATGCTGGATAGCAAAGAAGCCATGGTCACTTTTTTGAACCTGATGGCTGCAGAACCAGAGATTGCCAAAGTTCCGTTTATGATCGACTCTTCTAAGTGGGAAGTGATCGAAGCGGGATTGAAATGCTTACAGGGCAAAGGCATTGTGAACTCCATCAGTATGAAAGAAGGGGAGAAAGAATTCATACGACAGGCCAAACTGGTGCGAAGGTATGGAGCGGCAACGGTGGTAATGGCTTTTGACGAAGATGGACAAGCGGATACCTATGAAAGAAGAATTGCTATCTGTGAAAGGGCCTATCGGATTTTAGTAGATCAGATAAAATTCCCGCCATCGGATATCATTTTTGATCCCAATATTTTTCCGGTGGCTACTGGAATTGATGAGCATAGGAATTATGCAGTGGACTTCTTTAGAGCTACAAAATGGATCAAAGAAAATTTACCAGGAGCTCATGTCTCCGGTGGGGTAAGTAATGTTTCCTTTAGCTTCCGGGGCAACCAACTGGTGCGGGAAGCCATGCATTCGGCTTTCCTTTATCATGCTATTAAGAATGGTATGGACATGGGCATTGTAAACCCTACTATGCTGGAAGTCTACGATGAAATTCCGAAAGACTTGTTGGAGCGTGTGGAGGATGTGTTGCTGAACAGGAGAGAAGATGCCACCGAGCGACTGTTGGATTTTGCTGAAACTGTTAAGGGGTCAGCGAAGAAAAAGGAAGTAGACGATAGTTGGCGCCAAGGCACTATTCAGGAAAGGATAACCCATTCACTCGTCAAAGGAATAATTGACCATATCGAAAGTGATACGGAAGAGGCACGGCAAATGTACGATAAGCCTCTGGAAGTAATTGAGGGGCCATTGATGACAGGGATGAATGTGGTGGGTGATTTGTTTGGTGCCGGTAAAATGTTTTTGCCACAGGTGGTGAAGAGTGCACGTGTGATGAAAAAGGCAGTGGCATACTTAACGCCCTATCTGGAGGAAGAGAAACGCAGAAGCGGAAATACTGGACAACAGGCAGCTAAGGTTTTGTTGGCGACTGTAAAAGGTGATGTGCATGATATCGGTAAAAATATTGTGGGTGTGGTGCTGGCTTGCAACAACTACGAGGTGATTGATTTGGGGGTGATGGTGCCATCAGAAAAGATATTGGAGGCAGCCAAAAGAGAGAAGGTAGACATCATTGGATTGAGTGGTCTGATTACCCCTTCGCTGGATGAGATGGTGCACGTGGCCAAGGAGATGAAACGCGAAAATATGGATTTGCCTTTGTTGATTGGCGGAGCTACTACTTCACGAATTCATACCGCTGTAAAAATTGATCCGGTATATGATGGTATAGTCTCCTATGTATTGGATGCGTCCAGAAGTGTGCCTGTGGTGAGTGAATTGATCAATCCAACTACACGAGATACTTTTAAAAAGAGGGTGAAGCAGGAGTATGTTGACTTGCGGGCAGACCACGTAAAGAAGCAAGAGGTAAAAAACTATATTTCTTTACAAGAGGCCAGAAAGAATAAGGTGAAGATCAATTGGGAGGAATCTGAAATAAAGACACCTTCCTTTTTAGGCAGAAAGGAGCTCGTTAGTTACCCTCTGGAGGAAATAAGAAAGTATATCGACTGGACTCCATTTTTTCAAACATGGATGTTGGCAGGGAGGTATCCGGGAATATTGGAGGATAGTGTAGTGGGAGTGGAGGCCAGGAAATTGTTTGATGATGCACAGCGCATGCTGGATAAGATTATTCAAAACAATTCGTTGCAAGCCAATGGAGTTATAGCGTTTTATCCGGCTGTATCTACCGATGAGGACGATGTTGTTTTGTATGCTGATGAAAACAGGGATAAGGAGTTAAAGAAGTTTCACTTCTTGCGTCAGCAAAATAAAAAAGCGGCCAATCTCCCCAATTTTAGCTTGTCTGATTTCATTGCTCCGGTAAGCACAGGTAAAAAGGATTATATCGGAATGTTTGCGGTTACAGGAGGGATTGGACTGGAGCATATCATTGAACAATATAAGGCAGAGCATGATGATTATTCTGAGATCATGGCCAAAGCGATTGCAGACAGGCTGGCAGAAGCTTTTGCGGAGTTGCTGCACGAGAAGGTGCGTAAAGAATACTGGGGCTATGCTGCCACAGAATCACTATCAGATGAAGACCTGATCAAGGAGAAATACGTTGGGATTCGGCCTGCTCCGGGATATCCGGCATGCCCTGAGCATACAGAGAAGGGCACATTATTTCAGTTGCTGGAGGCGGAGAAAATTGGAATAAAACTGACAGAATCTTTTGCGATGTATCCGGCAGCGGCTGTTAGCGGGTTTTATTTTTCGCACCCAGATTCCAAATACTTTGGATTGGGTAAGATCAGTAAAGATCAGATTGTAGATTATGCAAAACGTAAGAACATGACAGTGGAAGAAACAGAGAGATGGTTGTCATCTAATTTGGCGTATTAATATTTTCACGCAATGGGCGCAAAGGAAATACACGCAAAGGTCGCGAAGTATGGATGAGAATGAGTTGTCAAAAGAAATTATTGGTGTTGCAATTGACGTTCATAAGTCACTTGGGCCTGGTCTATTGGAAAGCGCATATAAAGAATGCTTGAATTACAAATTGATTCAATCTGGGCTATATGTTGAAAAAGAAAAGCCAATGCCCTTGATTTTTGAGGGTGTGAAATTGGATTGTGGCTATCGAATGGATTTGTTGGTAGAAAATAAATTGGTGATTGAAATAAAAAGTGTTGAGTCGCTTACAGATGTTCATCTGGCGCAAACCCTGACTTATTTAAAGCTTGGAAATTTCAAGTTGGGTCTATTAATTAATTTTAATGTTGTCATGTTGAAACACGGTATTAAAAGAGTAATTAACGGAGTGTTGTAAAGTAATTAACCACGAAGATCACAAAGCAAACTCACAAAGGGCACAAGATTAAACCCATACTCTTTGTGAACTTTGAGTGCAAACTCAGTGCACTTTGTGGTTAAAAAAATGATTATAAAATGAAAGTAACAGAACACTTAAAGAATGCTAACGGAAAAACACTTTTTAGCATTGAGATACTACCACCCTTAAAAGGTGAGAATATTCGAAGGTTATTCGACCACATGGATCCTCTCATGGAATTCAAACCTCCATTTGTAGATGTGACCTACCACAGGGAAGAGTATGTGTATAAGAAAAAGGAAAATGGGTTGTTGGAAAAACAGTCTACTCGTAAACGCCCCGGAACGGTAGGGATTTGTGCGGCCATTCAAAACCATTATAAAGTAGATACGGTACCTCATATCATCTGTGGAGGTTTTACCAAGGAAGAAACTGAAAATGCATTAATCGATTTACAATTTTTGGGAATTGACAATGTGCTGGTGTTGCAGGGAGATGCCATTAAAAACGAAGGTCGGTTTGTTCCTGAGCCTGATGGTCATCACTATGCATCAGAATTGTTGGAACAAGTAATTAAGATGAACCATGGTGTTTACCTAGATGAGGAGTTGCAAAACATGACGCCTACCAACTTCTGTGCAGGAGTGGCAGGGTATCCCGAAAAGCATTTTTGGGCCCCTAATCTAAAGACGGATTTGAAGTACCTGAAGGCCAAAGTGGATATGGGAGCGGAGTACATTGTCACTCAAATGTTTTTCGACAATAAAAAGTATTTTGACTTTGTAGAAAAATGCAGGGCAGAGGGAATTAACGTTCCTATCATTCCGGGACTAAAGCCCATTACCACCAAGGTGCAAACCAACGTATTGCCTACTATTTTTCATATTGATTTGCCTGAGGAGCTTGTTGATGAAGTAGAAAAATGCAAGGACAATACCGCAGTGAAGGAGGTAGGAGTCGAGTGGGCCATCAACCAATCCAAAGAGTTGATCAAGTATGGGGTGCCTACCCTGCACTTCTATTCCATGGGTAAGTCCGATCCCATTTATCGGATTGCAAAGGAGTTATTTTAAGCTGCTTGTTAAGCATAAAAAAAGGCTGCCACAGAAACGCGGCAGCCTTTTTACATTGAAGTGAGCTACTTAAGGTATCGGTAAAGCTGTTGCAGAATACAGGCTGACATCTGTTAAAGGAACAGAGGCACCAAATTTGGCGTTGATCGCTTCAATAAATGTGCGTGATAAGAAGGCATATCCTCGGCTGTTGGGGTGAACACCATCTTCTGAATACATTCCTGTAGGAGGGTTGATATTCGGTGTAATAGTTACTCCATTCAAAACAGTTGCTTTATTCGTAACCAATGTATTGAGCGCTGCGTCAATATCGGCCAAAGCTAAATTATTGGGAAATGCTGCTACTGTACCAGCGACTGCTGCATTGAATGCTTCCCTGGCTGCATTAATAGCTGTTATTTCTGAAGGTATCAAAACATATTGGTCTGCCAGGGGTACTGTTACACCATTTATAAGTGTTGGATTGCCACCAACCAATGTTCCTAATACTGAACCAGCTGCTAGGGGCAGGATATCAGTAGCAGTAGTTTGTCGTACTTTTTGGTAGGGGGTAAGAGCGGCTCGCTGTGAAGCATTTATTGCTCCTGCTCCTTGTAACTTGTCAAACTCAGGCCCCAAATCTGTAAGTGTTTCATCACTTATTAATGGTTTGTTGGTACAAGAAGCTGTGAAAGTAACTTTTCTCGTAGCTATTTCAGAGGCTAGTGCATCAGAGATACCAAATGCAGCTTTGTTGGCAATCAAACCATCAAGAGCAGCATTGTAACCGGCAAAGCCAGTAGATACCTGCGAGGCGGATGCTTCATCCAAGGGAATGGGATTGTAAGTTACAGAGGTAAAATGTGGCATCTTAAAAATGTCTGGGAAGTTTCCTACGACAACCTTTAAGTTTGGATTAATTGTTAATAACCCAAGGGATGGATGCCCAAATACTGCACCATAAGTAGAAGCAAATGTAGCACCATCAGTTAACGGGGCTTTAGTAGGATCTCCACCGAAGGCAGCATGCAGGAAAAAGTCATCAAGCCCCAACCAAACGAGAGCAAATGTACCCGAGGCTGCGCTTGCATCGGTAATAATTCTTGATGTTCCTGGGCTAGATGCAAAACGAGCATAAAACGGACTAAATCCAATCGCTGGATTAGGGTTAGACCAGTCACCAGTTTGTGTAATCAACACCTGTCCTACGGTGATTGCAGGAACAGCAAAATTATTTAAAGCTGGCTTACTACCAGTAAACATAAACCCAGGATTTAAAGAAGGGTCTGGTACCGCTTCAAGATTACCAACTGCATACGCTTGAGGGGTGGGTCTTGGACTGATTAATCCTGTAGCACAGTCAGGGGTAGTTCCATTTTGTAACAACAGACGGCCTAATACTTTACCATCAGCACCAGGGTTGGGACTGATGAATAAATTATACCCAAGTGAGGCACCAATATCCGGTTGGTTAAAAGCACCCCCGCCAACTCCTGAGGCGGCAAATTGCGTGGCCATAATGGCGGGCAAGGAATTGTTCTGCCCTTCGGTAAACAATGCACCACCTTGCATCCCGGCTACAAAGGAATTACCTATGGCAATAAACTTTGAGAAGTCAGCCGAACCCGGTGTTCCCGTAATGGGGTCAGGGGTATCCACCACCGGGGCAGTAGCGACTATCACCTCTTGCTCACAGGATACGGTGATCATCAGCGCCAGAGAGAGTATTGAAATGAATTTAAAATTTTTCATATCGTTAGTTTTTTTAAGTCTGGATTAGTTAAAGAACTCATCAAACGTAATGGAGATATAGTATTGCTGCCCTACGAAAGGTGCACCCAGGTTGGTTCTATAGTCTCCACCACCAATGTTGGTTCCGCCAAGCTTGATAGTAGATTTAATGGAAGGCACTTTGTAATTGATTTGCGCATCAATCACACCAAATTCAGGAACCAACCACTCTCCGTAAGATGACTGCCATAAGAACTCATGCTGCCATCTGTAATTCACGTTGAAACCAAGGTTCTTCACTATTTTTCTGTTACCCAATCCAAAACTCACTTTATTTCTTGGGGTATTGAATCCAGCTCTGAAATCAGGGGATTCATCGGCTTCAAAATATGCCCAACTCCAGTTTCCATTTACGGTGAAGTTTCTCGGTAGACTATAAGTCATACCCAATCCCACACCATACGATTTCACAGACTCTTCTGAGTTGTTATACAATGAGAAGCGGGTTCCTGCAGGTAAGGCGTTGCCTTGATGCGATGTGCCTACTTTAGCAGCAACTATTTGCGCTCCAATAAAGTCGTTGTACTCTGTATAGTATCCATTAAGATCAATCAATATTTTGTTGTTGAATACT
Organism: Cyclobacteriaceae bacterium; assembly: GCA_039971015.1. Classification (GTDB taxonomy): domain Bacteria; phylum Bacteroidota; class Bacteroidia; order Cytophagales; family Cyclobacteriaceae; genus ELB16-189. The sequence continues at coordinate 95,916 of JBDVKV010000002.1, read as the reverse complement.
CCTTTGTAACCTAACTCATAAGCGGAAAGTCTTTCTGGTGCCACATAAGGAATATCGGCTGTTACGAGCACTGAAGGATTACCTCCATTGGTTGCACCTGTAGTTGCATCCAGGGTTCCTCCTGAAGCCAGGTAGGCAGCGTACGAGGCATCGGTATAGGCACCTCCATTATGTACACCGTATCTTGAGGCGTTGGCTTCTGTACTACCCAAAAGGATACCACTGGAAGATGGGAAGTAAATAAACTGCGCCTGCGTGTCTGGGTTTCTAAATCCAGTTTGGAAGGATGCGCGGAGATTATGGTTGTTGGCAAGTTCATAAACCGCGGATAAACGTGGGGTAATACGTCCGTCAAAGTTTTCGTTTTTGTCAAAGCGGAGTGAGCCAGCCAATTTCAGTTTGTCAGCCAGTGTCTTAGCTACCTGAACATACATACCAAATTCATTGATTGGAATACGCTCAAAGTTCACACCATCAGCAGGCCCTTCATTGAAAATGGTTCCGCTGGAGAAAAGATTGTACTGTCTGAAGTTTCCACCCACTTGCACTTCTGCAAAGCTGATTTTTTCAGCAAAATTGTAGTTGAATTCTGCATGGTACAATCTGGAATCATCTATAAAAGAAGCCCCGGGAGGGTTTCTTTGGAAAAACCTATTTCTTACGGTGTTCATAAGATCTTCGAATTCCTGAGATCCATCAGCTGGTCTTGTGCGGTCTGCATAAGCTCTTGCTGCAGCATGAGCAGCACTTTGGTTTCCGGCAGGTACACCCGCCACGTAACCCTGAAGTGCCAGCACGTAGGTTTGGGCATATTCCGGAGCCCACTGTGCTGCTGTTCCTGCTATCGATTCGTTGGCGAATGCTCCTAATGCAGAAAGGTTATAAGAGTCACCGGCATCTGTTGCGGTAATATAACCGCGTAAAAACCAGTTATCTGCATTCAGCTCTACCTTGTGAAACTGCTGAGAGAAATCGCGCAACACATACTTTTCAGTTCCCTGATAGATGGAGCTTCCTCCGCCAAAACGGAAGTTGTAGAGTGCCTCTACCTTGTCATTAATTCTATAGTGAAGCGCGACATCTCCTTTAATGCTTTTGGCTTCATCGTTTTCCAGCATATCTTCTTCCTTAAATCCGGTTCTTCTTAGGTCAAGTGTTCCAAATGTTCCGCCAATGGGAACAGGGATAACAGCTTCATCACCGTAGGTATTTAATCCGTCAAAATTAGGATTACCGCTTAAGTCAACCGTTGAACTGGGTTGAACGCGGCTGGTTTTATAATCATTACTTGTCCAGTCGGTAGCTTGTAATAAAGAGAAATTTACCTTGAAGGCAAATTTATTATTGAATGCTTTTGCATAACGAAGGCTGTACTGGGTAAGTGGGTTAGACTCTCCAGCATCTGAATTGGTCATACCCGCTTTCACTTGTGCGCTCAAACCCTGATATTCGAACGGGCTCTTGCTCTTCATAATCAATATTCCGTTGAATGCATTGGGACCATAAAGTGCCGAAGCTGCACCCGGTACCAATTCAACACTTTCTACGTCCAATTCGCTAATACCTACAATATTACCTGTAGGGAAGTTGAGTAGTGGCGCCTGAGTGTCCATACCGTCAACCAGTTGAACAAATCTCGTGTTGGCAATAGTGGCAAAACCTCTTGTGTTCACCGCAGTGAAGTTCATACTTCCTGAGTTAACCTGAACGCCCTTCACGTTGGCCAATGCATCGTAAAAGTCAGGAGTGGCTGCCTGTTTAATAGCCGTAATATCCATCTTCTCAATGGTAACGGGCGATTGAAGAATACTTTCCTCCACACGAGAAGCGGAGACAACTATCTCCTGTCCAAGCATAAGTTGCTCCTCCATAACAATTTCCAGGCCTGTGGTATTGGCATCAGTGATTTGAACTTCCTGAGTGGCAAATCCGATAAAGGAAATACTTAAGGTAAAGGGAGGACTTTGTGTTAAATCAAGTTTAAATTGACCATTCAGGTCTGTTATGGTTCCAACGACTAACCCCTTAACGACAATATTGACGCCAGCAAGTGGTTCATTGGTACCGCCATCTTTGACTGTTCCGGAAACCGTACTTTGAGCGTAGGCCCCAAGTGAGCATCCCAGTGCAATAAAAAACGACAGTGCGAATTTCTTGTAGATTTTATTCATAAGAAAAAGATTAAGTTTCAGTTAAATCTACAAGATTTTACTAAATCCTAACAATATTTTATCAATTCCTGGCACTCATTTAACAGGTTTTTTACCATTGGCATTATGGTATTACCTGTTGACTAGCGTCTGAAGGGTGGGGTTTTATGGAGAGAAATGAATCAGCAGTTTACCCTTTGTTCTCTTTCTTGAGGTGCTTTACCAGCTTTTCGCATAGATTATTAATCTCATTGGAGATATATTCGTCTCCAGTAGCCGTAAGTGCGCTCTGTGCTAGCCCTCCCAGGCAATCTATGTAAAAACGTTTCATCTCGTCTACAGGCATATCTTTTGTCCATAAGTCGATACGAAGTGTGTTTTTCTGTTGGTGATCCCACAGCGAAAGACTAATAGATTTTGTTTCTGAAAGCTCATCAGGTTTATCGGAGGCATCCCAGATTATGCGCTCGGGGGTATTCTTTTCGTCTAGTTCTACCTTAAAATTTATGGTTGATTGCTTCATGATTGAGGTTTCAAGTACTGATGATAAAAATCGATATAAAATTTCATTGAGTCGGGGTTCCTGAGGGCTCCTTTATTCACCACTTGCTCAGGATCACGCCCCATAAATATTTTCTTAATAGGAGCTTCGGTCTTCTTTCCACTTATGGTATAGGGAATATCGTTAGTCACAAAAATTTCGTCAGGGACATGCCTCGGACTGTAGGCGTCCTTGATGGATTTGTTAATTCGGCTTTTTAACTCATCGTTGAGGGCAACATTTTCTGCCAGCATTACAAACAAGGGCATATAAAACTCGCCTTTGTCGCGCTCTACGCATATGATTACGCTGTCTCTTATTTCCTTAATCTGATCCACCGCCCGGTATATCTCGCTGGTGCCAATTCTCACTCCACCACGATTCAATGTAGCATCGGACCGCCCGTAAATGATTATGCCATTGTTCTCTGTAATCTCAATCCAGTCGCCATGTCTCCAGATACCGGGATACATTTCAAAATAACTTTCTTTGTAGCGTTCAAAGTTATCATCGTTCCAGAGGAACACTGGCATGGAAGGCATTGGCTTTGTAATCACCATTTCGCCTACTTCCTGGTTTACTTCTTTTCCCTCATCATCGTAGGCATAGAGGGAGCAGCCTAAGGTACGGCATTGTATCTCTCCCTGATGAACAGGTAGCAAAGCATTGCCTCCTACAAATCCGCTGCATACATCCGTGCCACCGCTCATGCTGGTAAGCCACACATCTGATTTTATATGATCATAAACATAAGCGAATCCTTCAGGTGGCAAGGTGCTTCCTGTAGAGCCAATGGCGCGAAGGTGTTGCAAGTCAAATGAGTTGCCTGGAGTAATATTGGCTTTCATGTTGGCCAATAGAAATCCGGCACTGGTTCCGAAGTGATTCATTTTGGTTTCGGCAGCAAACTTCCACAATACATTGAGATCAGGATATCCAGGGCTTCCATCATAGAGCACCATCACTCCTTCGCACAACAGACTGGCTTGAATGTGGTTCCACATCATCCAACCTGTAGTGGTATACCAGAAGCAACTTTCTCCGGGTTGAAGATCTTTATGAAACGTGAGGTACTTTAGCTGCTCTAATAAGATACCCCCGTGCGAGTGGGTGATTGCTTTGGGTAGCCCGGTGGTGCCACTTGAATACAAAACCCAGATAGGATGATTAAATTCTACTCGCTTAAAATTCAATGCAGCTGATCGGTTGGTCATGATGGTCGACCATAAAACATGGTCACGTTGTAGTGTAGGAGAGGAGGAGATCAGAACTACTTTTTCAATGGAGGGAATGGCTTTTGCTACGGCTTCAATTACTTCGGTCTTATCAAACTCTTTTCCACCATAGGAATATTTGTCCATGGCCACCAATACTTTCGGCTCGATTTGAGCAAAACGGTCAATAACGGATTGTGTGCCAAAATCAGGAGAGCAACTTGACCAAACCGCACCAATGCTGTTGCTCGCCAGAAAGGCTACGCTGGCTTCGGGTACGCAGGGCAGATAGGCCACCACACAATCTCCCTGTTTTATACCTGCGGAAATCAGAAAACTTTGAAACGCGGCAGTATCTTTTTTTAGTTCATCCCAGGTAATGTGCTGAATGGGTTTTTTCTCACTGGCGTGAATAATGGCCGTAGACCCTTCCTTAAAATTCCTAAAAATATGCTCGGCATAGTTTACATGGGCTCCTTCAAACCATTTGATGCCGGGCATTTCATCGCTTGAGCGAACAGCTTTGTATTCACCTTCAGAAATGATATTGAAATAGCTCCATAAACTTTTCCAGAAATCATCAATATGATCAACCGACCACTGCCAAAGTTCATCGTAGTCTTTAAAGTTAAGGTTCAGGTTTTCGGCCAACCAGGTTCTGTATTTAGTCAGGTTGGCATTCTTGATAGTTTCAGCAGTGGGTTCCCAAAGTACTTTGTTCATAGCCAATTTCCTTCTTGTAGTGCTTTCAAGGCAGACGACTTGTCTGCAATCAACTGTTTTTTCAGAGCTTCGAGATCATCAAAATGAGCGTCTTTTCTAATGGGCGCCATTAAGTTGATGGTGATATTCTCACCGTAAATGTCTTTATCAAAATCAAATATATTGACTTCAATCGACCTTTGTGTACCGCCCACGGTTGGCCTGTAGCCTATATACAACATCCCTCCATATTTTTTACCAGCATACGTAACGGTTACGGTATAGATCCCCTCAGCAGGAATAAGCTTAAAATGGGAATCGACATCTACATTGGCAGTAGGAAACCCCAATACCCTTCCCAGCTTTTCTCCTTTTATCACTCTTCCTGAGATGGAATAGGGGCGACCCAAAAAATGTGTAGCCGTTTCAATGTCTCCTTCAATAAGTGCATTTCTTATTTTAGTGGAACTCACGCCCACATTGTCTACATCCTGCCTTGATATCTCTTCTACATCAAATCCGTAATGAGGGCCGTTGAGTTTTAGTTGTTCAAAACTCCCTTCTCTGTTTTTTCCAAAACGATGATCGTAACCGATCACCAGCTTCTTCGTTCCAATTTGCTTGACCAGTATGTTGTCAATGAATTCTTGTGAGGAGATTTGTGAAAACTCCTTAGTAAAAGGAATTCTCAATAAGTGTTGAATTCCCTGCTCCCTCAGTAGCTCTGCTTTTTCTTCAAAAGTATTTAATACCTGTAAAGTATTTTCTTCAGGGTAGAGTACCAGTCGGGGGTGGGGCCAGAAAGTAATCACTACAGTCTCGCCTTTATATTTCTCCGCTATTTCTTTCAATCTTCCAAGAATGCGCTGATGGCCTATATGCACACCATCGTAGGTGCCACTGGTGACAACAGCATTATTCAACTTAGGAAAATCGTCTATACTATGATAAATTTTCATTGACTAGTTCTTCCAGTGTTTGGGCATCTTTTAGCAGAAAATCACCAATTCGGGTACGGCAAAGTTCTGACAGATAGGCGCCAACTCCAAGCGCCTGCCCCATATCGTGCGCTAAACTTCTGATGTAAGTGCCTTTGGAGCAAACTACCCTGAAACCTACTTCGAGTAAGTTCACATCAGTAATTTCAAAGGTACTGATAGTAACCTCCCTGACCTTAAGTTTAGCATCACTTCCCGCTCGTGCCAGTTTGTAAGCCCTTTTACCGTCCACTTTGATGGCAGAGTGCAGGGGCGGGATTTGTGAAATAGATCCCGTGAATTTGGAAGTGGCCTCGATAATTTTCTCCTCTGTAATACCGGAGATGTCTACTGGCAGGGTAGGCTCGGTTTCGAGATCATAGGAGGGGGTAGTTTGTCCCAATATCATTTTGCCCGTGTATTCCTTTTCCTGTGCCTGAAACGTTTCAATCTGTTTAGTCATTTTACCTGTACATAGGATCAACAAACCTGTAGCCAGGGGATCCAGTGTGCCGGCATGACCAATTTTTTTTATTTTTAAAACACCTCTTAGTTTCCTCACCACATCAAAGGAAGTCCACCGCAAAGGTTTGTTGATCAAAAGAACTCGATCTGGAGTATCCAACTCCATTACAGTACGGATAATTCTACATCCAAAAAGAACAGAATAAGAATAAGGATGCCCACAATGATGCGGTAGTATCCAAACCATTTAAACCCATGACGGGTAAGGAAAGTAATGAAAGACTTAATGGCAAGCATGGCTACAATAAATGCAACCACATTACCCACCAAAAGCAAAACCACCTCATTCGTTCCGAAACTATTACCCTCCTGATAAAATTTTAGAAGTTTGTATCCTGTAGCAGCGAACATGGTAGGCACAGCAAGGAAAAAGGAGAATTCAGCGGCAGTTCGTTTATTTAGTTTTTGTGCCATTCCCCCTATGATAGTTGCTGCTGACCTTGACACCCCTGGTACCATTGCCAGTGTTTGAAAGAATCCAATTTTAAGTGCCTTAATGTAAGTCACCTGATTTTCTTCCATTTCTTCAGTGTCCTTAAAAGTTTTGTCGATAAAAATAAAGACAACACCACCAAGGATAAGGGTAACGGCAACCACCTCCACTCGTTCCAATAATGCATCGATGTAGTCATTGAACAATAAACCCATAACAGCCGCAGGGAGAAAGGCTACAAATAATTTGTAATAGAAGGAGAGCGACACAAAAAAACGTTTCCAATACAAAACCACTACGGATAGGATGGCGCCAAATTGAATAGCTATGGTGAAAGTCTTTGTAAAGGGATCATCAGCAATACCCATTAAGGACGACACGATGATCATATGACCAGTAGATGAAACGGGCAAGAATTCTGTAAGGCCTTCAACGATGGCCAGTAGGATAGATTGGAAAACAGACATGAAGAACCCTTATTTTTTCTCCTTGGGGCTATAGAGAATAGCAACAATCTCAATCGCAAATCCTGCTACAACTACTATGGGTGCAAGTGTGATTCCCATAAAGCCAAAACCGTAAGGTTCTGAATCCAGTGCCATGAACGTAAACCCTAATATTACCGTAAACAAGCCGATGACCATCAGTTGATAATTCTTTTTTGTAAAGGGAAGTTTGTTCATTATTAATAAAGTTGATCCAGGGATAATTTTAAATATTTCTTAACAGCTCGAAAAGTACTCAGCAGGGCAACCACTACACCGGTAATCAATAAGGTAACGGCTAACAATATTAATCGTTCTGTATTTTGAATGAATTGTAAATCTTCAATTCTTTTGTTGCCCAGCATGATCAATCCTCCAAGAAGCATGGATGCAATGGCTCCCGCCAGTAGTCCGTGTGCCATGGCCCTGTATAGAAATGGCCGTTGGATGAACCAGCTGGTAGCACCAACCAGCTGCATGGACCGAATGAGAAACCGCTGAGAAAACAGCGCAAGCCGAACAGTGTTGTTAATTAAGAGCACCACAGTAAAGAGCAGCAATAAGGCAATACCCAAAAGGATAAGACTGATCTTGGTTACATTTTTATTGATAGAGTCAATTACATTTTCCACATAGTAAACCTGAAAAACACCATTGATTTTTTCTACTTCGGCTTTGATCTCATTGAGCTTTGCAGCGTCATGGTACTCTTCATCTATGCTTACAATAAAGGCATCTCTGAGGGGGTTTTCTCCCAGAAATTGCTGGAAGTCTTCTCCCGTTTCTTCAATGAATTGTTTTGCTGCTTCTTGTTTGGAAACAAACTGGATCGCGCCAGCAGGTCTGTCTTTGGCAGTATACGGTTTTGCTGTCAACGTCTTTTGGATTTGAAGGCGCTGCGTTTCCGTAACCCGGCTTTGCAAAAACACTTGAATTTTTACGCTCTCTCTTACTACTCTTTCCAATTCCTTGGAATAGATAATAAGTGCGCCAAAAACACCGATTACAAAAAGCGCCAGCGAAATGCTAAACACCACGCTGAAGTAGGGGTAACTACCCAGCTTCTTCTTCTTGACCTTAAATTTTGGAGTTTCTCCTACCATCAATCCCCAAAGATAAGGAATTGATGATTTCTGCCTATGGGTTAGCCGGAAGGCTTTTTAATTCTTCTTCCGGTATTCTTCCAGCTTACGCAGCAACTCACTGTCTCTGATCATGATCAGCGGAGTAATTCCATGTTCCTTCTCATCCAAATGATAATAGCTGTTATTATAGTAGAGGAACACACTATGAACCGTACCATTGAGCTCTATGATTTCATAGAGACTTGAGTCAAACGGGCCATAAAGAGCCAATCTGGAGTCTTTGAACTGATAGTGGAAAGAATAAGTCTTATTGCTATCGTCCAATTCCACTTCAATGCTGGATGCAGACAAGGTGGGCTTGTTGGCCGACTTGGGCGCTACAGCCTCTTCCTTATTATCATTATCATTGATGTCCTCTGTTAGATCGAGAACGTCAATATTGGGTGGCGTTGCTTTTTCAATCTTTTTCGGCTTCACCACTTCAGAAGTATTGTCTTCCATTTTCTCCGATTCAACGGGTTGTGCGTCAATAGATTCGGCAATGGTTTCTATTTGTTCTGCTGGTGTTTCAATGGTTGGCGTTTGTGGTTGCTCGGTGGTTATTTTTTCTGTTGGTGTATTTATTTCCTCTGTTGCAGTCGGTTTTAAACCGAAATAGAGGATAGTACCTAATATACCGGCTGATATGGTAGCAATCGCAATTTTACCAGTAATGGCGCTGGATGCTCCGCCCACAGGCACATTGTTGAGCATCGCTTTTAGTTCAGCGGCTCGAGCCGACTTCACCCCCTCAATAATTCCCTTCTGTAAGTTGACCTCCGCTTTCAATTGAGGGTCTGCATTCATTTGCTCCTCAAAGGCGCTTCTTGCACCGTCATCCATGCGTTGGGTCAAGTAGTCTTCAACTAAATCAAATTGGCTCATTTTCTTAATCTAAAAAGTCTTTCTCAGAGTACTGAGATTTTACTAGTTCATCTAATTTCTGTTTGCATTTGTACTTTTTCGTTTTTGCGGTATCTGTATTTGCGAATCCCAGCCGATCTGCGATTTCCTGCATCGACATTTCATCAAAATAATAATACATCAAAACCTTCCTACAAGTTTCACCAAGCTGATTTAAACACTTGGCCATTATCTTTTCCCTTTCCGGGCTGTCCATGTCTATCGATACCGAAGAATCTTTAGCTTCATGGGATAGCCTCTTCTTTCTATCCAACTCCTTCCTCCACAAATTCTGGCATATACTGTATACGTATGTGCTTATCTTTGAGGTGAGAACGAGTTTCCCAGACCTGGCCTTTTGCCAAAATACCACGAGTGCATCCTGATAAACGTCCCTGGCCTCATCTTCAGTTCCGCTATTGGTCATGACCAATTTGGTCATCATCCGATAGTATTTCTTGTAAATGAACTCAAGAGCTTTCTCATCACCATTCTTGATTCGCTCGAAGATCTCTTTTTCGTCCATTTTAGAACCTGATTTGAATACTCTGAATGCCACTGCTGGTAACCTGATTAAGTGATAAATGGAAGTATAAAGGGTTAAAGATCGTTAAATTCAGATAAACAGTTAGTTATTCAAACCTGTCCCATGTCTGAGTACGAAAAAATGGACCCCAGTAACCCCTGACTTTTAGTTTATTGGCCTCTAGCCATAGTCGGCATCGGTATATCTTACCTACTTTAGGGTCGAGGATGGTGCCACCCCCATACCCATCTTCATCAGCCGTCATATCCTTGATAATTTCCATGCCTAAAACCTTCTTATTATACCGTATATCGTCTTTCGGACACTCGCTGCAAATGGGGTCGGGGTCTTCGTCTGAACTCCTGAATAACTTAATGATTTTACCATATACCTGGCCATTGCGCTCTACTATCTCCACCACCGACTTCACCTCATTGGTTTCATCGTCAACGGTTTTCCATTTCCCTGTAATACCCTGGGCGTGGCCATTGAGGAAACCAACTATCAATAGAAACGAAAAAATTACTGAGTTGTGCATACACTAAAATAAATAAAAAAGGCCATGCGCTACGGCATGGCCTTCAAAATGATAATCAATAGAATTTATTTTACTTCTTCTATTACTTCTTTGACTTCAGTAACTACTTCTGTCTTTACTTCAGGAGTTGTTGCAGATACGTCCATATCATCAGGCTCTACCAATAAAGGAGCAATAACAAGTGCCACAACGGACATCAGTTTTAACAGAATGTTCAGTGATGGCCCTGAGGTATCTTTGAATGGATCACCTACGGTGTCTCCAACAACAGCAGCTTTGTGTGGCTCAGATTTTTTGTAGAACATCTCACCATTGATTTCAACACCTTCTTCAAAGCTTTTCTTGGCGTTGTCCCATGCACCACCGGCATTGGACTGGAAGATGGCCATCAATACACCACAAACGGTAACACCGGCCAGCATACCCCCTAATGACTCCACACCAAACCCAGGCATAAAGGCAATAATAACGGGAACAACTACCGCCATCAGTCCTGGCAATACCATTTCTCTAATGGCAGCTTTAGTAGAGATCTCAACACATTTTCCGTACTCTGCTTTTCCATCTGCATCGTTAAATGTTTGCTGATCTTCAGCCGACCAATCCTTCATTTCTGTATCACCATTCTTTCTCATTACTGCTAATGCAGCTTTCAACTGAGGGATGTTGGCAAATTGTCTTCTTACTTCTTCAATCATGGCCATGGCAGCGCGTCCAACAGCACCCATTGACAAGGCAGAGAACACGAACGGAAGCATACCACCGATAAATAACCCGGCCATTACATTGGCTTTGGAAACGTCAATTGAACCCAGGTGTGCAGTGGTCATAAAGGCACCAAATAAGGCCAGTGCAGTAAGTGCAGCAGAACCGATAGCAAACCCTTTACCAATAGCTGCAGTAGTATTACCTACAGCATCCAATTTATCTGTTCTTTGACGTACTTCAGGAGGTAATTCTGACATCTCTGCAATACCACCGGCATTATCAGAGATAGGACCATATGCATCAACAGCCAACTGAATACCTAAGTTGGAAAGCATACCTACGGCAGCAATCGCGATACCATATAATCCACCAAAGTGGAAGGCACCAATGATGGCCAATGCCAGGATTAAAATAGGAATAGCAGTTGACATCATACCTACACCAAGACCAGCGATGATATTGGTAGCGGCACCTGTGGAGGATTGACGAACAATGGAAAGCACAGGTTTTTTACCCATACCTGTATAATACTCTGTAACCAGACCGATCAAAAGACCAGCTATCAAACCGATAACGGTGGCGATGAAAATACCAGTAGCGTTATAAAAATTTCCTTTCTCAGGATCGGCCCATGCATACAATGGATCTTTGAACCACCATCCGTCAGCAGGCAACAACCAGTTGATGATAAACCATGAAGCAATGATCATAATAACGGCAGAAACAATCTCACCCGTGTTCAATGCTTTTTGCGGGTCACCACCTTCTTTCACCTTCACGAAGAAGGTACCGATGAACGACATCAAGATACCTGTTCCGGCCAATACCAATGGCAACAACACGGCAGACAGGCCTCCGAAATTATCAGAGAAACCAGGAACCATAAAGGCAGCTCCCAATACCATGGTACCAATAATTGATCCTACATATGATTCAAATAAATCGGCACCCATACCGGCCACATCACCCACGTTATCACCTACGTTATCCGCGATAGTTGCAGGATTCAAAGGATGGTCTTCAGGAATACCTGCTTCTACTTTACCTACAAGGTCAGCGCCCACATCGGCAGCTTTGGTATAAATACCACCACCCACACGTGCAAACAAGGCAATGGAAGAGGCACCAAATGAGAAACCAGTCAATACGGTAATCACTTGTGTTAAATTAGCCTGTGTGTCGACACCATAGATGGAGGCGTAGATGATGAAAAGGACGCTTAGTCCAAGTACACCAATTCCAACAACACCCATACCCATTACGGATCCACCGGTAAAGGCCACCTCAAGCGCGCGTCCTAAGCTTGTACGGGCTGCTTGGGTGGTACGCACGTTGGCCTTAGTAGCCACACGCATACCAATAAATCCTGCCAGGGCAGAACTAAATGCCCCCAATACGAAAGAGATTCCAACCAATGGGGAAGAGGTTTCACTGCTGGCTGTGAAGGCCAATAAAAGGGCCACACACAATACAAATACAGATAGTACTTTGTATTCTGCTTTCAAAAAGGCCATTGCTCCTTCAGCAATATGACCTGCAATTTTTTTCATTTTGTCAGTACCGGCATCTTGTTTAGATACCCAGGCACTTTTCCAAATCACATACAACAATCCCAACACTCCTAGGATGGGCATAACATACAATACAGTCTGCATACAGTTAGTTTTATTAATAACTCAAATGCCCGTTTTTATAAACGGGCAAGGCCTCTTAAAAAGCTCCGCAAAGATAGGATAAGCATCAAAAAATTAAAATATAACTTAGTCTTGGGTGGTTAGAGAGAAAACAGCTGTTTTAGGCTTATCCACAGCTTTTTCTTCAATTGATCCTCTCCCTGCAGAACAGCAAGGCTGTCGGCCAGCACCAACTGGGTTTCCGGAGTCGTTATTACCTCGTAAGTAGCTATTCCAGGTGCTTCGATTCCAAAACCGATAAGGTGGGAGGGTTTCTCTTTCCATTGAGACAGATCCAGGGATGCTTTTTCAATAATCCGTACAGCCGCCATGCTCAGTCTTACCGATTTCAGGATTTTAGTCAATAGCTCAATTTCCTCCTCACCCAATTCTTTCCATTTTGTATTGATCACTATAGTAGTGGGTGTGGGTAGCACATAAAGGTCTTCAGTGAAGGTGGCTTCCACGCTATTCATCATTCAAAATCTGGTTTAATATCGAAAATAGACTTTAATTCATTGGCATCTTTCGGGTTCATACGCTGTGCCAGTATGAGGCGCAGTTGTCGCCTTCTTAGTGCTCCATCAAATTGGGCTTTTTCATCTTCAGTCTCGGGCACTACCTCAGGTACAGGTGTTGGATGCCCATCTTTATCCAGCGCCACAAATGTGAAGTAGGCCAGATTGCTATCTACCTTTTTATCGGAAGGAACATCCTCTGCCTCTACCTCAATTTTTACTTCCATAGAAGTGTTGAACGATCGGGTAACTTTTGCTTTTAGGGTCACCACATTGCCCAGTTGGATGGGAGATTTAAAGGAAATGTTGTCAACAGAAGCCGTTACCACTACATTGTTGGAATGCTTTTGAGCTGCAATGGCCGAAACAATGTCCATCCAATGCATAAGCCGGCCACCCATCAAGTTATTAAAAGTATTCGTGTCATTGGGCAGCACCAATTCCGTCATGCTGACTAATGATTCCCTGGGATGCTTCTTTTTCCTTGTCATTCAATGAGAGTATGTTACTTGCTTTAAGTGCTGTAAAAATCAGAAAAAATAACCAAGTAATGGCATGAGATCAATAAGCAATTGAAGGTTTTGTGCTTTCGGTTCGTGTCAGGGAATTCCAATCCTCTACTGCCAGCCTTGTTGACCTCTTAATGGAACAAAGGCAAAGTAGTCAAATGACTCTTCTAACAACTTGCCTTCTTTTTTAGTAATTTTTAACATCTTCTGACGCTCTCTGTCTCCCACCGGAATGATCAAAATACCCCCCTCGGCCAATTGGTCGGTGAGGGCGGTGGGTACTACAGGTGCCCCGGCAGTTACAATGATTTTGTCAAAAGGTGCCTTTGAGGGCATGCCTTTAGAGCCATCTCCATGGATGAAGTACGGTTTATAGCCTAATTGGGGCAAAAAAGCCTTTGTGCGCTCAAATAAGGTCCTGTTATACTCTATAGTATAGAGTGTCGCCCCTAATTCGAGGAGGACACAGGCCTGGTAGCCCGAACCCGTGCCTATTTCCAAAACCTTATCTCCCGGCTTTACTTCCAGCTTTTCCGTCTGAAAGGCCACCGTATAGGGTTGGGAGATGGTCTGCCCCTCACCAATGGGGAAGGCCTTGTCCTCATAGGCATGAATAAGGAGGGCATCATCAAAAAATACGTGCCTGGGCACCTTTCCTATGGCCTCTAATAACCGCTCATCACTAATGCCCTTCAAACGCAGTTTTTTGACCAGTTTGTTGCGGAGGCCCCGTTGCTTATAGTTGTCTTCTACCATGTAAATTTGTCGCAAAAAAGGCCAATTTTTCAGGTTAAACAAAGTTTTAGAATTTTTGTAGGAAAATTGAAACCGAAGCGGCTATCTTAGGGTTCTCTAATACACAGTCAATAAGCTTTTTTGCCATAGCGTTAAAACTGTGTGAACCTGACCCTTCACAGTAGGAGTGGTATCCCCACTAACTACTGGGTGGTCAGGGAATATTTATAAAAAAACCCCGAAATTTGCTTTTTTTCGGGGTTTTTTTGTTTCCCACCCTAAAAGCCAAGCACCACAAATGGAGCCCAATAGTAGGGGGCAGCATACGATTCTTCCCTGATCATTTTCAATTTTGAGTCCCTCAAAGCAGACGAAAAATCGCTGTCGTTTTTAGCTAATAATTGGGTGTAAAATTCACGCATTAATTGGGAGGTGGAGGCGTCTGCAACGTTCCAAAATGACACAATTATACTTCTCGCTCCTGCATACACCAACGCTCGGGAAAGTCCTATTACACCTTCTCCTTTTGAAATTTTACCAAGTCCTGTTTCGCACGCAGAAAGCGCCACTAAATCAGCATCTAATTCCAGGTTATAGATTTCTCCCGAAAATAAATTTCCATCTTCATTGGCACCTTGATTTAAAAATATTCTTGAGAGTTCTGGATTTTGTTCGTCCACAATTCCGTGCGTAGCAAAGTGGAGGTATTTGTAATCCTTTATGCCAAGTGACTTGATTTGATCTTCGTCAGCTTGCGACTTAATAAGGGTTTCACTTTTGAGGTTCCTTGAGCTAAACAATTGTGCTATGGCCTTTACTTCTTCTTCAGTTCCCGGAAGCGTACTGAGGTTACTATTGGAAGTAAATTCTACGGGAGCACATAACAGAATGGAGGCCTGCGATACCGATGATGAACTATTGTCTTTCTGAAGAATTAGCCCGGCTGAAAACTCGTAACTAATGCTGTACGCATTAAGTAAGTAGGGCAGCTGACCATATGCAGGAGTGCCTTTCACGGATTGACTGAACAAAGCTTCAAAAGGAATAACTCCCATGCGCCCGGTTGGAATAATGACCAGGTGACTTATACCGTTGGGTAGCGAGGGAATAATACTCCTCGACAAGGTGTTTGAAGTGGTGATATAGGTATTGATCTCATTGTAGAATATACTGTTTCTAAGTCCTGTAATTAGTTTGTCAAAATTATCGGGCAGTTCATTGTCGATGATTTTGTACTTTTCTTTTGAGATGACAAACGTGTAGAGTCTGTTGTTCTTTTCATCAATGAAGTAGCTCAGAATAGCAGTCTTGCCATCTAACTTGGATTGGATTTCAGCAATGGAAGGTGCTGCAGCATTGAACTTTAAATTATAATACTCTGGGAATTTTTCTTCCAGATTTTTCACAAAGACCTCATAGTCACGATTTACTTTGAATAAGATATCGCGCAATGATTGCTCTTCTTCCGGTGATGGTTTTTGAGCCAGCTGTTGGTTGCAAAAGGCGGCAAGGGCTTTCAGGTACTTCTCTTCCTCCAATAGTTCTGATGGGATGCCTGCAAATGATTTGGCGTTGGAATCGGAGATGGCGTCTTGCAGTACAGCCGACTTACTCTTTTCTGCAAAGTAGAAGGTCAATTCACGAAAAGGTTTTTTCTTCCACGCGTTTAAGGCCAGTGTATGGGCTACCCTTACACCATCTGCATACACTTCATTTGCGATTACCCCCAATGCCAGTTTATCACTTTCACTATTAATTTGGTTCCTCAGTTTTTCAATTAACTCATCACATCTCTTTATGGATTCCATGCTGAGTAGCAGGTCGGCAAACTTAAGGGTGGCGCCAAAGTATTTGGCTTCCAATGCTTCTGCCTTAAAAAGCAGGGAGTAGAGCAAGACATTTCCATTGTAGAAGTTTTCACCGCTTGGGTTAGTGGCAGGGTCATTGCTCTCAAAATCTTTTACGTTGGCTTGCAGCGCTCTTTGGTAATAGCCAATGGCCTCATCATACTTTCGCTGTGAAAGCTCCAGGTTTCCAATTGCATTCAGCGTGGAAGCGATATCCGGATGTCTCTTTCCATAGCTGGCTTCATACATTTTTAAGGCGCGATCGAAATAACCTTCGCCTGCTTTTGTATCACCCATTTTCACGTAAGTCTGTCCCAGATTAGAAAGCACAAAAGCTTTTGAAGGGTGGGCCTGGGGGTATACCTTTTCCCAAATATCCAGGGCGGTTTCTAAACTGTTGACGGCATCCCCATAAAATTCAAGTTCCCTGTAGATGACTCCCAGGTTGGTATTGGCAATGGCAATTTTAGGATGCGTCTCCTCATGCAGTTGTTGATAAATAGCCAGAGACTGGTCGTAATAATCAAGGGCCTTCTCCGTATCAAGTGTAGTATAAACCAACCCAAGGTCGTTGTAGGTAGCGGCAATGAGTTCATGACTTTCGGGCAGTGCTTCTTTTCTTAATGACAAAGCTTTCAGTAGTTGCTCTTCTGCTTGTTGAGATTTACCGGTAACGTTATACACGATGCCTAAAGTGGCTATGGCTTCAGCGGCCTCCAATGAGTTGTTGTTTCCAGATCTTTCGAAGGAATCAATAGCAGATTGAAGCGCTTCCAGTGCCAGATCATTTCTGCCTTCATTAAGATAAAGAGTTCCTTTATGCGAACTGAGCACTGCGGAAGCAAAGTCCTTGTCAGTGGTTAGCTTTTCCGCGGACTCAGAAAGTTTGTCAAGGAGTTCGCGGCCTTCGTCCAGTTGACCTGACCGGATAAGGGCTTGTGCTCTTTTACAATTCACCTGCATGCTGGCAAGGTTGCTTTCAATACCCTTGCCTTCGGTTGCGCGGATTACCTCGGTGTAATTGGCATCCAGCAATAATGCATCGAGTGTTTCGAGTGTAGCTTCCTGAGCCAGAAGTGAAAAGACCAGAAAGGAGGATGCGAGGAAAGTGATGATGGTCTTTTTCATATCAGAACCTGTAGTAGTAGCTTACGGTTGTAACCATTTCGCGCGTGAGTCCATCGGGATTTACTTCCCGGTCGGTAAGCTTCATACCCATAAGCAAACGAACACCGGACTGCACGTTAAAGCTATAACCAAATGTGCCTATCGCTGATAGTGCCATACCTGTAGTGCCATCAAGTTTTGTTCTTAGTCCTGAACTGGGATCCACTATAGAATCTTTGGTCACCCTAATAATGGGCAATGCACCCAGGGAAACATTAAATTGTGAAAATCTGAAATTTCGCTCTGCACGGAACATAATATCGGTACCGCGTTTTAAGAGGTTGGACTGATCGTAGGTTCTTACATAATTAATGTCAGGATACACAGGTTCTCTCCATTCTGACCAAACGAAAGTATTTTCATTTTTATTAAATGGATGCTGAAGTCCGGTAGCAAAAAGCCAATCTTTTGTCTTTAAAGAAATCCCTGTGACGAAATCGTAGGTGCCAAGACTGGTTTGATAGTACATTGGGAAGTCAATGTCGTTTCTGGTAGGATCTGATAAGTCAGATTTGTTGGAAGGTACTTTAGCGCCAACGGTAAAGTTGATATCGTATTTATCTGTTGTCTTCAGGCTTTGTGTCAGGCTCAACGAGATGTCACTCATCCCGCTGGTTTCTCCAAAGTTTCCTTTCACAGCCTGGTAGGGGAGCTTGACCTGAAAAAATGTTTTTGGTGTAATACTGAAGTTCAAGTCAGCGGTAGCTACATATACAATAGGAGATGTAGTGGTAGTGCCCCTATAAAAGCTGACTTCCATGGAACGCAGTTTGAATTCTACTTTTTTGTTGAAAGGCTGATCGGGTTTCATGGCACCCATGGTGCAAAATCCGGCATCGCTGCAACCCTGGCCTGAGGCTGCTATGGATAGGACTAAGGCCATTAGAATAATTACAACTCGAACCATGTTGTAAATTCAAGATTTATCAAGCAAAATTCAACTGAATGGCTGAATTTTGATTTGCTTAGCGCTGATAAATCGACATTACATTCCCAGGGACTGATTTTCGATAGAGGCCAATTCAACTATTTTCTCGTATTCCGCAGGATTGAGATCGTTGAAGAAATAGTGAACAGGATTGACATGCCTGTTGTTAATGAAAACTTCATAGTGCAAATGGGGCGCAGTTGAAAGTCCTGTGTTTCCAACATACCCAATCAGCTCACCACGTTTTACTTTTTGTCCTTTGCTTACTGCAAAACCATGCATGTGTGCATATCGACTGCGGTAACCAAAGCCATGATCAATTTCAACAGTTTTTCCGTATCCACTAAAGCTTACATTCACACGATCAACGGTTCCATCCGCAGTTGCATAAATGGGTGTGCCAATAGGTGCGGAAAAGTCAATACCGGGATGCATTTTCTTCACCTTGTAAATAGGGTGAAATCTTAAACCATAACCAGAGGAGAGTCTGATCAATTCTTTGTTGGAGATGGGCTGTATAGCAGGGATGGCAGAAAACAAAAGTTCTTTCTTTACAGCCAGTTGCACCACTTCATCCTGAGATTTTGATTCTATGTACACCTTCCTCCTGAGCTTGTCTACGTGTTCGCTGAGCCTAACAATAATGTCTTCATTGAGAATACCTTTGTTCTTAATATCCTGATAGCGGTCAACTCCTCCAATGCCTGCATTTCTGATTGAGGATTCGATGGGTTCAGCTCCTAAAACAGCTCTGTATATATTGTCATCACGATGTTCCATCTCGGCAAGAAGGTTATCTAATTGCTCTACTTCTCTGCTGAGGTTTTCATAATAGTATTCGAGTTCTGCTACTTCATTTTTAAGCAACAGCTCTTTGGGTGATTCAAAATAGGTAGTGTATAGCAACAATAAACCAACGGCCATAATCAACGTCATGGATAAAATCCCCAATGTATTGAGAATGATATCTCCTGTGGTGGTCTTAACCCTTTCGTATTTACACGTTTCGGTGTCGTAATAGTATTTTATCCTTGCCATGGTGTCTTATACTTTTGCGGGCCTAAAAGGTTTAATAATTTCTTCATCGCACTCCAGAAATGGCCCTTCCAGCAAATCTATACAATAGGGAATTGCTGGAAATACAGCGTCTAAACACTGTCGGATGGCTTTTGGTTTCCCTGGGAGGTTAACGATCAGGGTATTATTCCTTATTCCAGCCGTTTGGCGCGAAAGAATGGCTGTAGGCACGTATTGCAAACTTACCGAGCGCATTAATTCACCAAAACCGGGCATCATTTTGTTGCAAACAGCGGCTGTGGCTTCCGGGGTGACATCCCGTAAGGCTGGTCCTGTTCCACCAGAGGTCACAATAAGGCAGCACCCTTTGTTGTCTGCCATATCTATCAGGGTTTGTTCGATCTGATCCTGCTCGTCAGGGATGACCGCATATTCCTTTTCCCAATCGCTGACAAGGTATTCATTGAGTGTTTCTACAATGGCCTTTCCAGGTATATCTTCGTAGATGCCCTTACTCGCCCTGTCCGAAACATTGATGATGCCTATTCGTGCAATCATTTTGCGTTGGCTTTGTGAAGAATTTTTTCGGATCGTCCTTTTTTAAAAACTTGTCTTCCTTTGTTGATGCCTGCTCTCAATGCTTTTTGTTCTTCTTCGGGAAGGGCAATTATTTCTTTGCATTCGGCAGAACAGCAACCATTCATTTTACTGGCGCACTCTTCACATTGAATGAAGAGTAAATGACATCCGTCATTTTTGCAATTGGTATGGGCATCACTTGGTTTTCCACACTGGTGGCAAACGCTGATGATGTCATCAGAAATGCGCTCTCCTAGACGTTCGTCAAACACAAAGTTTTTACCGATGAACTTATTTTCAATACCGAGTTCCTTGGCCTTCCTTGCATATTCTATAATGCCACCGTTCAATTGATAAACGTTCTGAAAACCATTGTGCTTCAACCACGCACTTGCTTTTTCACAACGGATGCCTCCGGTGCAGTACATGATCACATTTTTTTCTTTCTCCGTTTCCAGCATCTTAACAACGGCTGGTAACGAATCCCTGAAGGTATCTACATCGGGGCAAATGGCATTTTTGAAATGACCTACCTCGCTTTCGTAATGATTACGCATGTCTACAATAATAGAGGAGGGATCTTCACTCAATTGATTGAAGGATGGTGCGTCCAGATGTTGCCCTGAGTTCGTCACATCAAAAGTTTCATCATTAAGGCCATCGGCTACAATCTTTTTGCGAACCAGAATCTTCAGTTTGAAAAAAGATTTGCCATCATCATCTACGGCAATATTAAGCCTCACCTGGTCAAGGAAAGGAATGCTGTACAGATAGGTTTTTAAGTCATTAAAGTACTGTGCCGGCACGCTGATCTGTGCGTTGATTCCTTCATGGGCCACATAGATTCTACCCCATACCTGGAGTTTGTCCAACCCGAGGTAAAGTTCATCCCGGAAAGCCTGAGGGTCAGCAATTTGGTGGTATTTATAGAATGAAAGCGTCTTCCTCAGATAGGGGATGTCTTTCAGTTGATCTTTTAATATCCGTTTATCAATACGGTTATAGAGAGCCATAGCACAAAAAATATTGCTGCAAATTTACTGAAAAGTTGAGTTTTTAGCAACCTAACTTATTATAAGTCAGTGGATTGCTAATCAGGGGTTTGTGGTGGAAGGCTCGAGCTGTCCTTTCAATAACAGGTTGTAATCCTCACATTGAAGGTATCCCAGCTTGTTGCAATAAGGACATGTTTTGTAAGTATCACTCACATATCCCTTTTTGATAATTACTGTTGAGCCTTTGCACACGGGACAAGTGACTTTGCCGGTAGGACCACAGTCGATATCGTAGTCCTGTGAAAGCACCTGACCTGCTTGTCGCGATTCAACTAACCGTTCTTTCATCAACTCTTCTTCAGCACTTTTTAGCCTTTCTACGGCCTGAGCAGAATATTGCCCGGTGGTACCTTTTAACTGAATGTATTTGTTCAGCCAATCAACGCTTTGCTTGAAATTGTTAAGGTGAAATGAGTTTTCGCCAAAGTAATAGACCAGGTCAGAAGGAACGCTTTTTGCCGAGCGCAACAACTGCCGGAATTGAGTATCGGCCTGGAGGTATTCACCACTTTGCGAGAGTTGTATAGCTGAGTCCAGCAGTTGGTTATAGGCCAGCTTTTCAGCGGCCAGACGTTGCATTTCATATTCCTGAATCTTTTGTTCTTGTGTCTGTGCAGATGCCACAAAGGGGATCGTCAGGATAAATAGAAAGGGGATTATCGTTTTCACTGCTTCAAATTATTCAAACATCTTCTTGTCCAGATCAAGCCATTCAAGGGTGGAGGTGCTAAAAATATCTTCTTTGCTTTCCTGACTGATATCCATCTCTTCAATAAACTTGCCAATCTCCAGATCACCTAATGGAAACGGATAATCTGACCCTAATGTTATTTTCTTCGTTCCCTGAAGTTTGATCACATACTCCAGCATCATGGCATCGTGTGTGATACAGTCAACCCAAAATTTTCCCAAATAGTTGCGCGGGTTTACATTGTTGTCAATGGCCACAAGATCGGGCCGGCAATTGAAACCGTGCTCGATCCGACCAATGGTCGACATGAAAGAACCACCTGCATGGGCGAAGTTCACTCTTAACTTGGGGAGTCGCTCAAAGATGCCCCCGAATATCATAGAGCACATGGCGCGGGAGGTTTCTGCAGGCATGCCCACCAACCAGGGAAGCCAATACCGCTGCATCTGTTTCATGCCCATCATATTCCAGGGGTGAACCAACACCGCCATACCTAGCTTTTCACAGGCTTCGAAGATTGGGTAGAACCTTTCTTCGTTGAGGTTTTCATCGTTGATGTTAGAACCGATTTGTATTCCTTTGAGCCCAATCTTTTTACAGCGTTCCAACTCTTGAATCGCCAGATCTGCATCTTGCATGGGCACTGTGCCCAGACCGATATAATTTTTTGGATACTTCGTTACTATTTCGGCTATGTGATCATTCAAAAACTCCGAAACGGTAAGGCAGTCGTGGGATTTGGCCCAGTAAGAAAACATGACGGGGATGGTGCACACCACCTGCACTTTGGTGTTGAAGACTTCGTATTCTCTTATTCTCAGTTCGGGATCCCAGCAGTTTTCTTTAATTTCTCTAAAAAACTGGTTGCCCTTCATCATCTGTGCAGCTCCTTTTTTGTGGTGGTTCAGATAAATGAAATCACCATACCCGAATTTATCAGTCCATTGGGGCAGTTTTTCGGGAAGGATGTGCGTATGCGAGTCTATTTTGAGCATTTCTGAAATGGGCAATCCTCAAATTTACGAATAAACTACGGATGTCGGAAAGGCAGAATCCTTTATCTGGAAGGAGGTCAGATTGTAAGACCCAACTGCAGCCCACCTTGGGTATTACTCTATCCACTCTTTAAATGCGTGTGCTTTCTCCCTGCTGATGTCCACATTAATGCTGACTGGAGGAAGAAGAGTCAATACCAATTTTCCGTAGACGTCAGCCCGGAACCCATTGAATGAGTTTGATCGAATGATTAATTGCCGGTTGGCACGAAAGAAGAATTTTGGATTAAGTAACTCTTCAATTTCATCCATGGTCTGAAAGTCGGTTACATATCGTTGGTTATCATTTGTGATAATGTAAATCAAGGTGTCTTTTTGAAAACAAGCGATGTCCTTTTCATTTATAATTAAAAATGATTTTCCAGAGGGTACTGTAAATCGTTCTTTAAAAATTTTTGTATTGCTTGGTAAATTGAATTGCGAAATTAACTGTTGAAGCTGGTTTTTGAACCCAGCGCCTTGAGTCAATTGGATTCTTTGGTATTTATCCAAAGCGGCTTTCAGTTCGTTTTTATCAATTGGTTTTAACAAATAGCCGATGCTGTTCACCTTGAATGCCCGGATGGCGTATTCGTTGTAAGCGGTTGTGAAAATAATTGGGCATTCGATTTCAACTTGCTTAAATAATTCAAAACTAACTCCATCACTGAGTTGGATATCCATAAATAGCAGGTCTGGCTGATTGTTTTTACTAAAGTAGCTTATGGATGAAAATAAAGAGTCAAGAGTTGAGATGACCTCAATGGTTGGATCAATTTGATGCAAAAGCTTTATAAGATCTTTTGCCACAAGTGGTTCATCTTCAATAATGATAGTTTTCATTCTCCGATCAGATTAATGGTATTTTAATGGTAAAGTGACTTTCAGTTTCGTTTATTTCAATTGGAGTAGGACTTAAATATTGGTATAAACCTTTTAGGTTCTCTAAACCCAATCGATTACTTGTCTCTATTTGTGATTTCCTATTGATATTGTTGGTCACAATCAGAAACTCATCAATGGCGGTAATAGAAATATTCAGCGGCTTTGCTTTTGAAATAATATTGTGTTTGACCGCATTCTCGATTAACATTTGGGTTGTAACAGGAACTATCCTTTTGTCCAATTCAGCCTGACCAATATTGCTACTGATGTTGATAGCATTTCCAAACCTTGTTTTTAGCAATGATATATAGTGCTCTATAAATTCAATCTCTTTTTTTAGTGAAACAACCTCACTCTCTCTGTTTTGCAGGGTATACCTATAAACCTTGGATAACTGCTTGAGGAAATCTGAGGCTAATTCTTGATTTTCAAAAATGAGACTGTTCAACGAGGTAAGCGCATTAAACAAGAAGTGAGGGTTAAGCTGATTTCTTAGTGCATTGTATCGCACTTCTGCTTGTTCCCTTTGAAGCCTTTCAGACCTGATCAGATTTCGTTTCCATTCTTTGAAATAGAATCCGCCAAAATAAATTAAGTTGAAAACCAGAACACGAAAAAGACTAAAGGCGGGAGTAATGATATCTATTTCGTCATAAGCAGATACTTCATTGATAGTAAAAAGAGATTCAAGAAAATAGAAAATTATAAATTGGAAATGAAATAAGAATAAGAAGCTTATTACTACCTGAAGAATGAATCTTTTGTTGATGTTGTTTTCTACTGGAAAATACTTTTCCAGAATTGAGCCCAGCAGTACAATAAATTCCCACCCTATTAGGAAAGTAAAAAAAAGTATTCCGAAAAAAAACACGTGCAACGGAGCACTCATGTTCGGGTAAAAATACAACCGCTGAGAAACGGAAATGATGCTGAATAAAAGCACTACCAGCAAAATGTACTTTCTGTCCTTAAAATAATCAGTCATACTCATAAGAGCTGGAATCAAGTAGGCTGTATTGGCATTAGCAATTTAGATTTTGTTCTATAAAATTGACACCTCTCGACTTTCTTTTTGTTTTTCCTTCAAAGCCCAATTAGCCAAATATTTCATGGCTTGCGTGGAAGTTTCTATCCCATGGCCTGTATTTTCTAGGATCACAACATCTCTCAATCCAGGTAAAAGATGGGTGGCATTTTTGAGCGTTCTTCTGTATGGGAATAGGATATCCTTTTTACCTAAGATCATATAAGTACTTGTTTTGATGCCTTTAAGGTCTTGTCCCATATAATAGGGCTTTTGGGTGCGATCTTTATACTGAGTAAGTGCATAGAGTTCGTATTCAATTATTAAATCCTCATAAGCTGACGAAATTGCGTGATGAGGTTTACAGAATATGGCTTTGTCTAGAAAGGTCGCAATATTTTTTCTTGTGGGAGATATGATTGGTAGAAGATTATAGTACAGGTTCTTAGGTTTTATTGAAAAGGGTTGTAAACACCCGGGGTTCAATAAAAATGAGGCTTTCACTTTGGAAGGACTGACCAAGCATAGTTTCGCACAGATAAGTCCTCCAAAAGAAGCACCAGCAATAAATGTCTTTGAAATGCCAAGCCGCTCCAAAACCTCAGAAGCCCACCTGCCATAATCCAAAGTTCTAATGTCTGGTGATTTACCATCACTCAGATTGGGTAACCCATTCGTCTCTACCAAAAATATTCTAAAATGTTTTTTCAGCACATCAAGATTTCGATTCATGTCCCAAAATAATGCTGTGGTTCTTGCACCTGGAAATATGACCAGTGGTTCAAGTGAAGGTAAGTCCAAATTCAAAGCGTAGACTGTAGTATTTCCCAATGCAGTAGTTAGTTCTATCTTTTGATAAATACGGGAGTTTTCTTTTTCTAGCCTGTATACCCAACTATCAAACCATAGTTGAGCAGCACTTACATCTTTAAATTTGGACTCATTCCTAATTTTCATAACCTCACTTATTTTTATTTTATTTGAATGCTTGCACTATGAACACTACTAGTTCTAAAAAAACCTAGAGCTCCGTTGCTCAGGTTACTTCTTGGGTTAACAGGGGGAGGAGAAATCATCCCTCCGTCATTGTTGATTAAATTGAATAAATCATTGTAGAACAAGTAGGCATTTCTGCTTAAGCTGTAGATTTCCATTTTCGCTACATCGTTTATCGCGAAAAATACAGGTGAAGGAATTCCGTCAATATCTTCACCAATACCTGTATCATCCGTAAAGTATATGTCAGAATTTCTGAGGTAGTAGGTAATTGAATCATTTCTGTAAAATTTAAATAGGTAGTAATCTTTTGTTTCTTGAGGCTCCTTCATATAGGCCAGCAGTTCATAAAACTTACCGGTTATTTTTGGATCCTCTTTCTCGTCATCATTCACCCTGTAGGAAAGGGAGTCGATAGTAGTAACCGGCAGAAGTTTATCTTCAGCAGTGTAAAGATCACCATCAACCAGAACTGATAAAGAATAAATGTGGCCGGCATCTCCTGTAAAAGCATTATTAGGATAATAATAACCTTCTGTTTTTTCATCCCCAGAGGGATTGTGGATAAAAGGAGTCTCATTACCCTTATCGTCATTTATAACCACAGTGGCGTTTACTATCCTTTCAGTTGTACCATCCTGGTAAAAGTCCGAGGTCTTCGAAACTTTAACGTATTGCTTTCCCGGTTGATCAGTGATCAGCCCTTCTATGACTACTGAAGCAGCGGATTGCTGACTATCAATCACAATCGTTTTCTCACAGGAAAATAATGTGATCAGCGCTATATAGATTATGTTGAAATATATCTTTTTCATGAATTTTGTCTTTTAGAATTTGAAATTGTAGGTAACAGAGGGGAGAAAAGGAAAGAGGTAAATTAACCGTGCCTCTTTTTGTGTTCCATCTCCTATAATGTTGCCATCCTTGTCTTGTGTGATTCTTGTGTAAAGAGAGAATGGATTTTGACGGTTGTATGCGTTATACACTGAGAATATCCATTGCCCATGCCACTTTCTATCCAGATGTTTTTGTGGATTAAGTGTTGCAGAAAGATCTAACCTGTGAAAGGAAGGTAAACGATATCCATTTTTATTGGTAATTAAATCTACATTAAACCCATCCTCAAATTCGTAGCGGCCAGAGGGCAGTGTAATCGGGCGGCCTGTACTGTATGAAAAACTTGCACCAAAGGACCATTTAGGATTTAAGTCATAAGTAGCTGTGGCATTAACTACGTTCCTTCGATCGTAATTGGCTAGAAACTCTTTTCCCTGATTAACACCTTCGATTTGGCGTGTTACCTTGGACAAGGTATAGCTTACAAAACCTGTGAATTTGCCTTCTTTTTTCTCGGCCAAAAACTCTACACCGTAGGCCTGTGATTTTCCCTGACGAAACTCTACCGATAAGTCTGGGTTGAAGAATACATTGGCATTGTCTGCAAATTCTGTAACGTCCTGGAGGTCTTTATAGAATGATTCAACTGAAAGCTCAATGGTATGGTCATTCAGGTTTCTGAAATACCCGAATGCAAACTGGTCTGCAATCTGCGGTTTCAGATAATATCCGCTCGGGTTCCAGGTGTTGAAAGGTACAGGTACAGTTCCATTAGAAATCAGATGAGTATTTTGAACCATTCGATTGTATGATGCCTTAATCGAGCTTCTTTCATTGATGGCATAGCGTACAGAAAACCTAGGCTCAATATTGATGTAGGTCTTAATGGGTTCAAATGCATCGAAGTGAAGTGTATCTGTCCTTGTAACAGTAACATTGTCCTGAGGATCGGCATATTCGTATGCATCAGACTTCCCTATACTTTGGAATATGGAAAGCCTTGCACCGTAGCTCAAATCAATTTTATTGGATAGCTTTTGATGATTATCAATGTAAAGTGCATGGTCAAGGGCAAATTGTTTACCCATATCGATGCTTTCAAAAATTGAATTGGGGGAATTGGGAGATATAGCTCCTGGCTGGAACCTGCGATAACTTACCTGATATCCAAAACTGAGTTCATTCTGCGGATTGATAAAGTAGGAAAGATCATTGTGGAGGCTAAACTGTTCCAATCTTGATTTCCAAACGAAGCCCTGTAGCGGGTCATTGGATTCCAGTTTGTAGTCAAAATTGCTGCCAATCAAAGTTGTGTTAGAAAACAGCCTGTCGCTGAATAGGTGATTGAGTCGTAGGGTGGAGGTTGCATTTCCCCAACCAAATCCAAAGTTTTTATCAAATTTAAATTCATCTCTGCCATTGTAAAAAGCAGCGTAGAACCTGTTTTTGTTGTTGGGCTTCCAGTTGTATTTGGCATTAAGATCATAGAAATAAACAGTATTCTTTTGATCGGCCGCTTTTAGGAGGGCATCTACATATGATCTTCTTCCAGAAATGATAAAAGAACTCTTATCTCTTTTCACCGGACCTTCAATCATCAGTCGACTGGCGAGTGTACCTATACCTCCGCTTCCTGCAAATTCCTTACTGTTCCCATCTTTTGTTCTTACTTCCAGGATGGAGGACAATCTTCCACCGAATTTGCTAGGGATGCCACCTCGATACAATTCTGATTCTTTGATTACATCAGCGTTGAAAACAGAGAACATTCCGAAAAGGTGAGAAGGATCATAAATAGGTGCCTCGTCTATCAGAATAAGATTTTGGTCGGCACTTCCTCCACGCACATAATAACTGGAGGTTCCCTCACCTGCAGAGATCACTCCGGGCTGCATTTGAATGTTTTTGATAATATCCACTTCTCCCATTACAGCGGGGAGCTTACGCACCTGATCAATGTTGATTTGTCGTTTGCTCATCTGTAAATTCGAAATGTTGGCATCGCTGCGTTCTGCGCTCACCACAACTTCTTCAAGTTCTGTGGCATCAGGAGCCAATTCGATATTCCGTGTTTCATTTTTGGACAAGTCCACCTCAATGGTTTGGGAGGCAAAGCCTATGTAACTGTACTGAAGCTTGTATTGTCCGGGAGCTAGTGTGATAGAGTAAAACCCGTAAACGTTTGTTACGGCACCGGAAGCAATTTCGGGTACATATACCGTAACCCCGATTAATTCTTCGCCATTAGAGGCGTCTTTGATATACCCGCTTATGGTAAGTTTTTGCTGTGCAAAACTCACCAGTGGTGTAAGCATGAGTAAAAGTAATTTTGATTTCATGGTTAATTATTTTTCGTTGGCTTCATCTGACTGATGTTACAGCAAATGAATTTGTTGGTTAAATACGGTTCGGTGTACGGGTATTGCGAACAAAAGTATAAGCTCAGAATAGCCTTTTTCTCTTCAAATTGACTGAAGTGCATGTATTCAACATTGAAATGCAAATAGGGGTTGGCGAGATGAATCAGGTCAAATCCTAATTGTGGGTGGGTGACTCCTTTATGTAGGGGTTAACTCTTAAAGCGATAGTAATTCCTAATTTGAAACTTACGATTGGTAATTTCGTTTACGGATAGAGATCAAAAGAAACACGCTCCGTTATGAAATACCTTATCTGTACTGCCTTTATTATTCTGTATACCGCAATTGGTGGTAAACTTGCAATCGCTCAGAAAGTCTCCAACAAATCAACCAGTGAGGTTCAGGAGGATTGGTTAGAGACACTTCAAAATGCAGAAAGCTTAACATCCTTTTATACACAAAACAGTGGCATATTGATTGGCGATTCTCTGTATGTAGGATGGGATAAGATGGATGGCCAGATTCAGAAAGTATACACCTGGCAATTTGAAAACTATACATCCGAAGAAACATTCCAATTACGCGAAAATCAAAAGTTTGAGCTCGGATCATATCAAACCCGAGATGGGAAAACGTACAGTACCATTATTGGTTGGAGGAAAGGTGCAGAATGGAAAAAGGAGTTGGAGGTATGGTATGAGAAGACCTTCTCAGGAACTCAGGCAGATAGAGTCGAAAGGGAAAGGGGTATATGGGAGAAGCATTCCAATCAACACCGGCCGGATTTAATTGTTGAGGAACTGGCCTCGCAAAACGGAAAGTACTTTAACAGAGGAAAGGAATATCATCGTGATGAAATTGCCAGCGCTTACTCCTACATGAACGATAAATCTTATTCTATAAAGTTGACTGCTTTAAAAGTAGTACAGGTTGATGAATCCACCATTTTTGACATCGGTACGTTCGATGTGGGAGGGAAGGGTCTTTACACCTTGATATGGAAAAAGGAAGATGGTGAGTGGAAATTATTGTTGGATTTTAACTTTTAGGAGTACCGCCATTGAAACATAATGGATAGTGTTCAATTGCTAATAAACCTCTCCAAGCCGACTACAGAGGTTTTCTGTTGTACAAGAAGAGGGTTGAACCTATTTAGGTTAATATCCATATATATTTCTTTAGTAAGTACCAGTTTTGGAGTCCTTAGGCCATAAATACAGGAGAGCATCACTTCAAATGCCTACGGGTGCAATTCAAATCCAATTTTCGACACTTCGCTATTTTCTTTCATAAATAAGCAATGATATTACTGACTTGCGGATTTCATTTGCGTATTACTTGCTAACCAGACATTAACCATCATGAGTATAGAAATTCAAAAACGGAGTATGACCTTGCCAGTATTCATCGGTTTGCTCATCTCACTTTTCTCACTGACTTTTTTTGCAATATTCTTCAGGGATTGGTTTGGGATATCACCCATGGTTGTGCTTGTAAGAGAATTGCTGATCTTTTCTTTTGTAGGGATATTGGTCTGGATCATCTATCGGTGGGAGCAGCTGACCCTGCAATCCATCAGCTTACATGCTGATTCAATAAAAAGGTCGTTGTTTCGAAGTTTACTGTTTTTTGTCCTAAGCGCTTTGGGCATTGCAGCCTGTCTATTGATCATGCAACCTCTGGGCTGGACAGTGGGGGGTAATGATGCGCATGCTTATAAAGACGTTCCCCTTTGGATATTTTTTGTAGTAGTGCTTCGGGCGGGGATTGCTGAGGAGGTCTTTTATCGTGGATATGCTATTGAACGCATTTCGGCTATTACAGGAAGCAAGTGGGTTGCTGCGATGGTACCACTGGTTATATTCTCCATTGGCCATTTTAGACAAGGGCCTGCTGGGATATTGATATCCTTTGTGGTAGGTGGGATTCTCACACTCACCTATTTGTGGAAGAAGGATCTGCTGGCCAACATGATTGCCCACTTTTTGATTGATTTTATCCCTAACATTTTACTTCCTGCACTAGGAGCAAATGAATGATTCTGTTTTTCTCCGGGGGCCTGTCCTATGTTGGTGTTCTTCACCAACATTAAAAACCTCTGCGGTCAGACTGCAGAGGTTTTTTTGTTTAAGGGGATTTTTAACTTTTAGGGTTATTCTGCGGTGGTTCGTGGGGTCACGAATCTTAGTCTAATCAACTTTACTTCCTTTTTTCTTAGGCACCGGATCATACCCACTGGTGCCCCACGGGTGGCAGCGGCCTATTCTTTTCATCCCTAACCAGGAGCCTTTTAGTGGTCCCCATTCCTGTATGGCTTCGATAGTGTATTGCGAACAAGAAGGAGTGTGGCGGCAATGAGCGCCTAAGAGGGGAGAGATGCTGAGCTGGTAAAAGCGAACGGGTAGAATGAATATTTTTTTGAATATGTTATTAATGGCACTCACTACTCAATGACATAATCAATTTCCCCATCCTTACCGTCTTTCAATTGCACGCCCATGGCTTTGAGATCATCACGAATTTTGTCAGATAAGGCAAAGTTCTTGTCGGTACGTGCTTTCTTTCTAATCCCAATCAGCATTTGAATAATGCCATCCAACAGATCGGTGTTTTGCTCTTGCTCTTCTCTCAATCCCAACACATCCTGGATGAAGCCCAGGTACGTCTCCTTGAACTGATTGAAAGTAGCCTCGTCAATGCTGCCCAGTTTTTGGTTACCAGATTTGAAGTCATTGATACGAGATGCCATCTCAAACAACACGGCCAATGTTTTAGCGGTGTTGAAATCATCACTCATGTTGAGATAACACTCATCAATCAGCCGGAGCAAATCGGTTTTCAGTTCTTCGTTGATAGTACCTTCTCCCGGATAGGTAAATTCTTTCACCGCATCCAGTGCGTTCATCAATTTACGATAGCCCTTTTCTGCCGCATTGAGGGCTTCGTTACTGAAGTCCAACGTACTGGAGTAATGCGACTGTAACATAAAGAAGCGTACAGCCATAGGGGCATAGGCCTTGGTAAGCAATGGATGCGACCCGGTGAACAACTCCCGAGGCAAAAAGGAATTGCCTTTGGACTTACTCATTTTTTCTCCGTTTACGGTTAGCATATTGGCATGCATCCAATACCTCACAGGTTCAATGCCGTAAGCACCCACACTTTGCGCAATCTCACATTCGTGATGAGGGAACTTCAAATCCATGCCACCTCCGTGTATGTCAAACTGTTTGCCCAGGTACTTGGTGCCCATCACAGAGCACTCTAAATGCCAGCCGGGTATTCCTTCGCCCCAGGGCGATGGCCAGCGCTGAATATGATTAGGAGATACACCTTTCCAGATGGCAAAATCAATAGGGTTTCTTTTCTCATCCTGTCGATCCAATGCCCGTGTGCCTTCCATAAGTTCCTCTACATTTCTTCCGCTAAGTTGGCCGTACTTATGTTTTTCGGAGAACTTGTTCACATCAAAGTAGACGGAGCCGTTCACCTCATAGGCATACCCGTTTTCGATGATCTTTTTCACCATTTCTATCTGCTCCACAATGTGACCCGTTGCTGTGGGCTCAATGGTAGGGGGGAGGATGTTGAAAATACGGCATACCTCATGAAAGCTGAACGTATACTTTTGAACGATCTCCATCGGCTCCAATTGTTCCAGGCGAGCGCGCTCTTCAATTCTGTCTACACCTTCACCGGCATCATTGGTAAGGTGTCCGGCATCTGTAATATTTCTTGCATAGCGCACCTTGTAGCCTATGTGGGTGAGGTAACGAAAAACGACATCGAAGGCCGTAAAAGTGCGTAGGTTGCCAAGATGAACTTCATTGTATACCGTAGGGCCACAGGAGTAGAGCCCCACAAAAGGTGGTTTTAGAGGCTCAAATTTTTCTTTTTTCCCACTTAACGTATTGGAGATTGATACAGGGTATTTTTCGTAAAGTTCCATTCGGGGCAAACTAAAAAATCTGGTGCGAAGATACTATTTATATGCAAGTTAGAATACTAAACGCACGAGGGTAACTTAGGTTCCTTATACCAGATTCAGGAATTGAATAAATCTTTAGTGCCGGAATTGGCTTGTACAAATTGGGGTTCCGGGATATCTGTTTTACAGTGCTTGTTCAATTGCTGGATCACGTATTTGCTCAGTTCGGGTGAGTAGATTTCCTCGTGCTGGTGCATGAAAAAGTATACTTTCTGAATCCCCTGACTCATCCAGGATTTGATGCGTTGCACCCAATCATCTACGCGGGTATAATCCGTAGGATGAAGTCCATTGCCCACAAACCGGATAAAGGCTGAAGGAGTGGTCAGCCTCATGTGTACACAATCTCTTCGGCCTGAGGCATCCGTAATGATGGATCCGATTTTATGTTTTTCTATCATTTTGAACACCTTCTCGAAGTGTTCTTCTTCAAACCATTTAGGACTTCTCAATTCAGTAAATACACTGATGTCTTTGGGTAGCCATCCCAGGAAATTGTCCAGCACTTCATAGTTTTTAGGTGTGAAGTTGGGTGGCAGCTGTAGAAAAATAGGGCCCAGGTTGTCCTTGAACGCGGACACACCCTCCAGAAACCGATTAGTTACTTCTTCGGCACCCTTTAGTCTTTTGTAATGTGATATCTGATCCGTGAATTTTGGACAGAACTGAAAACCTTTGCCCACTTTATTTTTCCAACCTTCTACTTGCTTTTCTGTGGGCATGCGATAAAAGGTGGCGTTCAGCTCTATACAATTAAAGTGAGTAGCATAGTGTTTTAGAAAATCAGCTTCCTTGGTTTTTTCAGGATAGATTTTACCCACCCAGTCTTTACGACCCCATTTGGCACATCCTACAAATACCTGAGGCTTCTTTTTGCTTTTACTTTTTTTGAGAACAGCAGTTGTTTCCGCTCTGTCGGGTGGGAGAGAGAAATCTACATCCCCCAGGTCGTCTTCTTTTACTTTACCAAAATCCATAAGAAAAGTGATTAGGAGAGTAAGTTATAAAATACAAGTGCCTGTTCAAACTGAACTCACACACTGCTTATGGAACAAGGAAAAATTCGTATTTATTGCACGGGTTGTACAACCTGAATACTTGAATGCCATTCCCTGGAAGGTCAAAGGCATAAAATTCTCCTCCCGCAAAAATCTCATCGGTGATTTCTTTTAATGCCGTCTCTGTACCGGCAGGTGGAGTGGCAGAATAGTAATATTGATCCATGAGATTGATCTGGAACAAATTCACCGCAGTGGTGGTCGGTTGGTATTCTCTTACATAAATCTCACCGTCATCCATGATAAATCCGACAGAATAGATGGGGATGGTAGGGTCGTTGAGCTGCACACCGTAGAACAAAACAAATCCGCTTGTTCCCGGAAGTTTCGTAGCGATGCTTCCCGTTTCTTGCAAGCTATTGCCTTGCTCATCAAAAATGAATAAGGCATTGACAGTATAAACGGTTTTCCCAAAATCAATACCTCTGTTACTAAGCATCGTGTTGACCAGCGTGGTGGTTCCTAACCCGGAAGTTTGTCCTGTATACAACGGTTCCGTATTATTTACACCCGATGAACACAGATCAGGCCCCGTAAGGCTAAAGTCACTAAGAGTAATCGCACTGATGTTGTTCGACTGACCATTAAAGTTGAAGGACAAAGGCTCCTGAAGTACCAGTTGGCCGTTTGCCAAGGTGAACTTGCTGAAGTGATTTAAAGTAATTCTGGAGTTGGCCAGTACTTCATCTCTCGTTGTACCGACTCCGGCAAACTCAGCAGTGAGGTTGCGTTTGGTCAGATCGATGGTCCAAAATACAGAAATGTTTTTGTCACTTAAGATCAGTTGCTGAGTGGGAGAGATGGTCCCAAAAATCTGTGGATTATCGAGATCAAACTGACCCAGGTTTTCAGTGATCTCTCTCGCAAATTCATTTTCATCATTGGCACCAGCAGGTGTGAAAACCAATTGCGTAGGGTTAGAGGTGTCGGAGATGCTTTCAAATATTAAACTCCCACCTTCCTTTTTCTTAAAGAGAAATTCAAACTCGGCACCAAATGCAGCCTGGTCCAATTCAAAGAGATAATGGAAAACGCCATAGGTTTCCAATATCAGCTCGAGTCCCAGTGCATTGTCAATGCGGTAGCTAATGGTGTGGTCAAAGAACTCTCCGTTATTGTCCGGCACATCTGATTTGATATTCAAATTGCCATCGGGTGTAAATTTCATAAGGATAAGAAAGGTACCTGACTCCTCCGTGGGTTGATATTCTAATCTCCACCCGTTGGCAGGAGCTGTCAGGTCTGTTTTCAGCCCATCAACAGCCTCTTTTACCCGCTCTTCTACAGCAGGTAAATCTGTATTGTCTTCGCTGCAGGAAACTGCTACAAAGAGGAATATCAATAGGGCTATAAACGATCGCAACATCCTAGTTTAGTTTTGCCTGAATGGCATTTCGTACTGCTTCCAGATCAACACCTACCACTTTCACATAATGTTCCCGGATAGCCGTTAGCTTTTCTCTTACCAGTTCGCGACCTGCATTTCTTGCTTCACACTCCGGTGTAAGACAACTGGGTTCATCGGTCATAAACTCAGACTCGAAATTGGGATTGTATAAATAGAAGGCTACCGTTTCGGCAAAGTCTTCGTTAGGTGAGCTCGTTCCATATGGAGACACAAAGCCGCGTATGAGTGCGTCTTCGTCACTGAGGGATACCCAAAATCCAGGACTGGTATATCCAGCCGGTGATATTTTCTCAAAGTCAGCTGGGAGTTTGTTGCGCTGATGTACAATGTGGGCGAACTCGTGATAGACTGTTTGCAACTGCAGCGCTTCCCATTCTTTGTCAGCAGGGTCAATGGCATTGACGTAAGTAAAAGTGATTTGCGCACCAGCATCTGCAGTACCCAATACCACTGTGCCATCATCATTATAAATAAAACCACCTAGCAGCACGACTTCTGAGGGTACATATGCCCTGAAATAGGCTTCGCCATTCTGGACTTCCAGGAAAGGATCTACCCAGAATTTTTGAATGAAGTCGAGCATGGGTTGAACCACTTCCAGGCGAGGAGGCGCCACACGCTGGGTTGGACCAACATAACGATCTACATAGCGATAGCGAATGGCCATTCCATATTTCTCTCTAAAGTTCGTTTCAATGAACTTGTCCAAATCTGTTTCCAGTTGAACATCCGTTTGTGTAACGGGCACATTAAGGGTTTCATCAGGATAGCAGCCTGTTAAAAGCAAAATCGAGCAGAGTATAATAGTCGTTGCTTTCATTTTACCTTGGGTTTGAAGTTAGTCCTCCTACATCTATTGCAGACGTGGGTATTTGCAACACTTTTCTTAGGTCGTCATCCTCCAGTTCTATAGTTGAGCCGTCCTCCAATGTGTGTTCAACCTCAATCTCAAATCGCTTGATGTCAAACCACCGCATACCCTGCACAAAGAATTCTCTTCTGCGTTCACGAATCAACCACTCAATCACTACCACGCGGTTGCTTACATTACCAAAACCTCCTACACCAAAAAAAGTACGCAGATCATCGATGGTTATCGTGCTGGCTCCACTGTACCTCTTATTGGCCAATGTTTGTAGGTCGGCCATCGCTTCTGTTATCCTGTTTTTTTCTGCCAATGCCTCCGCTCTGTTCAGCAACACTTCCTCGCCTCTGAACATGATGCCGATGTGATATGGGGTGCCTACATTGGAGTTAAGACTACTGCGCTCAAAAAGGCTTTCATACCGTGCTGGGAAACCTCCGTTTTCTCCTTTTTGATAGGAAGGGTTTTCTCTTTCATCTGTTCCTCCAAAAGGATTGCTGTCAAATATATCATCATAGATATCATTGGTAGGGCCGTGTGCAAAATCCAATCGCTGTACCAACGAGATTTTTCTCATCAATAGCAGGTTGCTTCGCTGTTGAGGGGAGGAGTAGAGTTGAGGATAGGCGGTGGGCGAGTTGGATGCGTTTTGAAACTCAGCTGCAGTTAAGTCCCTTACAAATGAACCGGGATCACTACCCAGCATCAGAGTGCTGTATTCGATACATTTATCAAAATCACCTTTGAACAAATAAAACCTCGAAGCAAAGGCCAGGGCGGCATTTTTATTAAAATGATATTTTCCTGAATTATTATAAAAGCTGTCATCAATCAACTCGATGCCCTTGAGCATATCAGCCTCTACTTTGTCGTACACCTCTTTTACAGTGTTGCGCTTATAGGTTTTTATAAATACAGTTTCCGGTGTTTCCACGTAGGGTACACCCTTGTCACTTTCTGCTTTGTTCTCATCGTAATGTTGTCCAAAAAGATTAACAAGCATGAAATGTCCATATGCCCTGGCCAAACGTGCTTCGGCCTCTATAGCTCTTTTTCTTTTTTGCTCCGTATCTGTTTTTGCGGGGAAGGTTTCCAACGCAGCTAAAACTTCATTAGCATGGGCAATGGCATTGTAGGTCTCCTGCCAGAAGAAAGAAGGAGTGTCCAGTTCATTCGGGTCATCGGTAAAATCTTCCCAGGCATAAGCGCGCTCATGGGATTGACGCAGTGTTACTTCTCTGATATAACCAGCGTTGTCCGTCATCCAGTCCGTGAAAGCTGGGGAGGCAATGGAGTAGGCACTGGTGAGCAGCTGAGCCGCTTTGTCCAGGTTGTCAAGTGTTACCCTGTTGTCGGGTGGTTCATTGAGGAAGTCGTTACAGGCATTGGGTACCAATAGCAATGTGCCTATTGCCAGGGTTTGAAATGCTGCTCCTATGGATCGTTTCAATATTCTCATAGTCCAATATTTAATGAGAACGTAATGATTCTGGGTTGTGGCAGCGCCACACCTCCGGTGCTAAAGAATTCCGGATCTTGTCCGTTCAGTGCTTTATCCGCGTAAAGCAATGCAATATTCTGACCTTCCAGTGAAACGTTGGCGTTTGTTAACCCAAGCCGGTTGGTCAGATTGCCGGGTAGCTGGTAGGAGAGTCTTGCCGTTTTAAGTCTGATATAATCTCCGTTGGCCACTCTGGCGCTGCTCTTATTATAAAGATCGTAGGCACTTTCTATTTCACTTCCGGTTTGTGCTATTCCCTGATCCAGGATTACCGGAATGGTGGTAAGTGCTTCATCGCCAGGTACAGCCCAGCGGTTGATGAGATCTCCCGGTAAGGCATCAAAGTCTGAGTAGCTGGAAAAGAAAGCATCGTTCAACCTGATTTTATAATCGTATTTAAAGGAGAGTAAAAAGCTAAAGCTAAAGTTTTTGTAATTGAAGGAGTTGGTAAGTCCACCGGCACCGCGAGGTTCGTTTGGCCCTTCATAGATAAGCGTTTCTTCCAGTCCCTCTCTCTCCTGTAGATCCAATTCGAATACAGTTTCTCCATCTCCATCCAAAAAGGTAGGAATACCCCGATCGTTAAGTCCGGTGAATTGCGTAGAGTACAAACCTCTTCTTGGTCCACCCAAAACTGCTGCACCATTTTGTCCGATGGCATCGACCAGCCTTGGACCATAATCCAGTCGGGTAATTTTGTCTTTGGTATAACCGAAGTTGAAATCTGTTCTCCAGCTAAAGCTTGGGGTTCTTAGATTGACGGTAGAAATTGAAACTTCAAATCCACTGGCTTCCATGTCTGCAAAGTTTCCTGTCTTTAGGCCTTGCCCGCCAATTCCGCTGGTCTGCACCACTCCAATAAGGTCAAATGCATTGCGGATATAATAATTCAGTGATCCACTGATACTTGTTTTTTTCAACGCAAAGTCGAGGCCCACATTAAACTCTTTTAGTTTTTCCCATGTAAGCTCGGTGTTGGTGAGGTCTACAATCTGTAGTACTGGTTCTACATCCGTAGGTCTGATGGTAGCATCGGCTTGTAAGTTGAGAAGGGCACTGGCGTTGGGAGGGAGGTTACCTGATATACCATAAGTACTTCTCAGTTTCAGTGTGCTAAAAAGATTAAGCACCGGGGTATTGTCAAAAAAGCTTTCATTGTCGATGTTCCAGGCGCCACTTACATTCCAGGTGGGGAGGTAGCGCACCGAATTACTTTCACCCAATTGATTGGATCCGTCATACCTGGCTGTGAAGTTGGCGACATAGCGCGATTTGTAGGAGTAGCCACCGTTGAAGAAAAGTCCCACAAAGCGATCTCTTTCTTCTGCTCTCGAGTAGTAATCGATATTTTGAAGATTGAAGAACTCAATGATTTTAGGATCCGTGATTACCACTCCACCACTTTCATAAATCACACCCAAACCTGTGGCACTAGTAGTTAGCCGGTTGGTAAATCTTATTTCTTCTCCCGCCAGCACGTTGACTTCATGAATTTGATTGAAGGTTTTGGACCAGTTCACACTCATCCTGTTAAAGAAGTTAAGCAGACTGTTTTGATCCAGGTAATTGAACCCCCCTTGTGGCAGTACTACTTCAGGGTTAAGACCCGGATTGTCAGGATCTCTGAATAATAAATTGTTGGCATCCTGAATGAACTGTGTTGAGTTGGCTCTGTAGGCTTCCGCCTGATTGGATCGCTCATGCACGGTGTGGTCTCTTCGGGTACTGGCGTAGCGTGCCTGAAGTACACCTTTTATAGAGATGTTGTTTTTAGGTTTGATTTCAAAATCTGTTTGAGCGGAAATGTCACTAACGGTGATATCCATAAAATTCAGTTCCAGCTCTTCGAGGATATTAAAAGGAGCATAGTTCCTTCTGAAGAATTCGCGATCGCCATTATCATCAAACGGACGGATGGACCGGGCAGTATTTAAGGCATAGCTAAAAGGATTGATATCAAAGCCGCGGCTGAATCTTCCGGTGATGGGATCAAATTCCCTGTTGCGTGTACCAGGTACTTTTTGATCACGATAACTGGCGGAAAGTTTCAACCCAAAGGTAAACAGGTCGGAAAGGAAATAAGTGTTGCGCGCTGTGCCGGTAAAGCGTTGTACTTTATCTGCAATGGTTTGTCCTTGATCGCCCAGGTAACTTACAGAATAGTAGCTGTTGGATTTATCGTTGCCGCTCGTGAAACTGAGTGAGTGCTGTTGTTGCAGTCCTACATCTCTGAATAATACATCGAACCAATCGGTATTGGCGTTTTCATACTTGTTCAGAAAGTTTTCATTCAGTGTTCCACCTACTCCCCACTCTAACTGGTGATTGGCAATAAGGTCAAACATTTTACCCATCGCACCATAATTGGATGCCCTCACTGAGGTACTGATATCAATCAATCCTTTTTCAAACAACTCTCTGTATACTGACATCTCCTCTGCAGAATTCAGCAGATCAAACTGATTGTAGGTAGGTCTTAGCTTTCCTGAGAAGTTGCCGGTATAATTTACTCTTAACGCTCCGCTTTTTCCGCGTTTGGTGGTGATGACGATCACACCATTGGCTGCACGAGCTCCATAAATAGCGGTAGCTGATGCATCTTTGAGTACCTGAAAAGATTCAATGTCATTCGGATTGAGGTTGGCTACCGAGGAACTGATCAGGGTATTGGCGTTTCCTGAGATGAAATCTTCGGCACTTACATTGGAGAGGTCTTCCAGGATTACCCCATCCACCACAAACAAGGGCTGGTTGTTACCGTTAATAGAAGCGTTGCCTCGAATTCTGATTTTGGGAGAGGTACCAAATGTTCCAGACACATTGTCCACGCTTACTCCAGCTACTCGTCCTTCTAATACACGGCCCACATCGGAGAGTCCGTCTATCTTGATATCCGACATCTTTACATTTTCAGAAGCTCCGGTAAAGAGTTTGCGCTCCACTTCCTGAAAACCGGTGACAACTACTTCATCCAGTATGTCGGTAGATTCATTGAGGGTAATGTTAAAGGAGGTTTGACCATTGATGGGCTGACGCACTTCTTCCATCCCCACCATTCTGAATATCAATACCTGATTGGGGGTGGCCCGGATGGTAAAGTTACCATCCAAATCGCTGACCACTCCGGTGGTGGTATTTTCAATAATGATGTTGACGCTGGGCAGTCCCACACCTGTGTTGTCCGTCACCTTTCCGCTAACGGTAATCTCAGATTGTGCGCTGGATAATAGGGAGGCTGTACAGCCTATGAGGCAAAACAGCACCCTCCTTATTCCACCCCAGGCTCCAACGCGCATAATTTCGATATGATTCGTTCTAAATATTTAATCCTTTGTTTTACCTCAGCTCGTAAAAGAAGGTAATGTCAATAAATTGATCGGCTGAATTAAAGCCGGTGATGGAGAAATTTCCTTCAGTACCATCCTCACTGGTAACTGAAGGAGCCTGAACCGGATTAAATGTAGCTCCCATTACTGTTGAAAAAGGATCATTAAAAGTGATATTGTTTTCATCGGCACCATCC
This sequence comes from Cyclobacteriaceae bacterium, assembly GCA_039971015.1. Taxonomy (GTDB): domain Bacteria; phylum Bacteroidota; class Bacteroidia; order Cytophagales; family Cyclobacteriaceae; genus ELB16-189. The sequence goes on along the minus strand of JBDVKV010000002.1, from coordinate 54,892 downwards.
CAATCCCTAAGTACAAAAGCCCAGCTTTCGTCAGTTAAAATAAGGTCGATTGTAACGGTATTACTTACATCTTGCCCGGAAGCATTGAAAAAGATAGGTCCTAGCAATGAGTTCTCAATGTCTTCATCAGTGAGATCGGCATCGCTTTTATTGACAATAAAGTCAACTAACAAGTCGGGGAGCTGATCTTCCGGGTCTGCCTCGTCTTTATCCCATGCATATTTTAAACCATCTGTTCCTATACTATCCATTGGGAATGCTTTTACTGAATAGGCAACCAGATAACGTTGCCTGACAGTGATGTCCCTTACAACAGAATCAACTTGATTATCCTTGGTAAAGGCTTTCAAAACCACTGTGACCGCACCTGGATCATCAAAGGTAACAGAAGGAGAAATTTGATCCGAGGTTTGCCCGTCACTGAATGTCCACTCATACCTGTCTGCATTAAGCGAAAGGTTATCAAACATCACAGGCCTGCCAACTTCTGCAACGTTATTAAGGAAATCAACTGTTGAACGTGGCAATGGATCGTCTTCACTACACGCAAAAGCCAATGCTACTAAGGCAACGAGCCACAACGAACGGGTAAATTGTTTTATCATACTGGTAAAAAGTTATGTCAAGAACTAAAAATAGACAAAAATTGGAAGGAGCACACTTCACACACCTAACTTCATAAAGTTAAAAGTTCTTCAATAAATTTCAGGGCTGTTTTAAAAATATACCCCACAATGGAAGAGTAAATTCTACAAAAAGGGTCAAAATCTCAATCAGATGCAGGTAATTCAGCATTATTTACCAGGGCGTTTCAACCAAATGGGTTTCATTATTTGAAAAATAATAACACCCAGCATGGTATTGGCAATGGATGCAATGATGACAACCGTAAAAAAAGGTGACTTTGGGATACGGGTTAAAGTTTCGGAAGCGAAGGCAGCATACAGACCAACTATGGAGTAATACATAAAGGTAAGGTGCCGCTGAAGCCAACCCGGCTTGCGCCTAATGGCAGGAATTAATCCTAACAATACCGTAATGAGGCTGGCAACTGCCGCCACATGGAATGGACCAAAGGTGCCGAATAAGCCATATAACATAAAAGCAGTTCCATTCATTACTAACATCAAATAGAAGTAGAGGTAGCCGAATAAACGATGAGTTCTTGTGCCTTTGCGGATAATTAAAACCAGGGTTCCAATTACCATAGCACCTAAAGCAGTAAGCAGATGGATAAGGCCGGTAGTACTGTGAACGAGTGTAGTCATACTAATTAAAAGTTGAGAACCAGCCCAAAGTAAATGGTACGTCTGGAGAATAAGTCGAGTGTCTGATTGGAATAATCAGAATTGTAGTTGTAGTCGCGGACATTCTTAAAATCAAACAAATTGCCTAATCCTACAAAGGCAACGGAAGAGTATTTCTTCTGGATAAGCAGTAATTTGGAGATACTAAGGTCAATGGAGTTATAATTGGGAAGCCGGGCGGGTGTTCCAAAGGTCGGTTTATAAACGTTGAGGGACTCGTCAACCAGCGCTGAAATGACAGGTGTATAATAACTTCCTTCACGGAATAGGAAAACAGATGTAATAGTCCACGTTCCCATGAATTTGTATTCCACATTGCCCCTTATAAAATACCCGATATCGTAAGGAGAAAAAGAGGGAGCATCATTTTCTTTTAGGTTTGCATCCAAACTGGTTAGCGAGAGTTGGGCTTTTAGATTTCGATGAGCAGTGTACCTACCAAAAACTTCTAAACCATTAATCCGTGTTGATGCTCCTGTTTGTTTTGCTTCCTTATGAAAAAGAGAAAAGCTGACCTCTGCTTTTTTGGTATTGTAGGCTAAGTCAAATGAGTGCTGCAGACTTGAGATAATGAATGAATCAGTTTCGGTTCCCTGAGGCAGCTGATATTTATTATAAGTGCCTGTAGCAAGGATAACACTCAGTTCATGTACCGGTTGGTATTTGATATTGAATTGTTTGCTGAGGAAACCTGATTGGTTTTCGATGGGAATGCTTTGTCTCAGGCCGCCACCAACGATGATTTGAGGTGTTAAAAAATACTTGCCATAAATATAGGTTTCAGGCAAAGCCACATGTTGCTTTCCGGTTGTTAACAGCGTGGGGTAAGCTTCACCCACAGCGTAGTCATATTGTGGAAAAGTGCCATTGAAATCTGAGTTTTTGTAGTCGTAACTAATGCCCCCCTTTATCTCAGCATTGGTGATAAAATGCTGGTAATTAACAGAGGTAAAGAAGTCTTTCATTTTTAGCTTCAGATCGATTGTACTGAAATTATAGTGGCTATTGGAGAAGCTTAATCCATTGTTAAAAGAAAACTCTCCTTTCTTCATTCTGTACCGGTAGTTGGCCACAGTGAAGTTTCTTACTTTTTTCTGACTGAATAGGCCTGATGCGGTAGGTTGTTGATAATGAAATTGGTAAGATTCGCGGAGTGTGTAGTTAAAAACTTTAATGATTGAATGTTCATTGGGCTTTAAATAGTAATGGATACCTAAATCAATGGAGTTGAATTTTTTTAATTGATCAAGGGCACTTTTGTTTATCGCCTTAATAAACGCTGAGGGCTGGTAGTTACTGAAGGCTGTGAGCGAAGATTTTTTATTGAGTGGTCGCAGTGTATAAAGCCCAATGCTTGCCAACGTCAATGAAAGTGTGTTGACTGGTTTTTTAGGAATGACTTCATCGGTTTGTAATGCGATCAGTCCGGAGGTGGTGTTACCAAATTCTAATGGCGGATTACCGGGGAAAACCAATAACTCTTTGATGAGGGCCGTATTGAAAATACTAAATGTACCTATGCCGTTCAGTTGAGAGTAGCGAACCGCATCGTTGATCGGCACGTTATTCAAAAATATTCCTGTTTCAGCAGGGCTGCTACCTCTTAAACTAATGTTGGCCGACTCGTCAGTAGTGGTAGCGGAAGGAGAGGAGCTAACAGCTAGAATCGGATCTGCCTTTGCACTTGGGTTGGTATAGATTTCGAGCTTCCTTATTTTTTTCTGCGTGAACTCTTCAGCAATCAATCTTTCAGCTTTCACCACCACTTCTTCCATTTCCTTTTGGTCAGCTTCCAGAGTGACGGTGTAGTGGGTTGGAGTGGAGATCACAAGTTGCGCTTCTTTAAACCCAATGAACCTTATCAATAGCGTGTCACCCATGTTGCTAGGCAGGGTAAACTTACCCTCGGGATCAGTGGTCGTTCCCAGAGTTGGATTGTTTTTATGAAAAACATTAGCTCCCGGTAAGTTTTCACCGCTGCTGTCACTCACCAGCCCTGTTATATTTTGTGAGGAGGCTACCAGCGAGCTGAAGAAAATCATGATGAATACCAGAGATTTCATCGAATACATTGTTAAAGAGCTTTTGGAAGCAGTACGTGTTTCACCCACATAAACTCAGGTTCTATTGTTAATGCCTTCTCAAAGAGTTGTTTTGCCTTTTCCTTTTCTCCTTTTTTCAAATAGGCTTGACCTGCAAATGCTAATGCATCAAGGTACATCCAGTTGTTTTTGAGTTGACTGGGTTGCGCTTCGTACAGTTGTAAACATTTCTTGTAAGAGGAGATGGCTTCGTCCAGATCCCCACCAAACATTTCAGGCGTGAAGAATTTCGAATTGGCATACAACTTTACCACTAGTGCCGATTGTGGAGATTGCTCCTTTGCTTTTTCCATTAGACTTCCGCTTTTGGGGCCCAGAAACATACCCATCATTGGGCTATAACCCATTTTAAGACCATACACAGCAGAGAGAAGTGCTTTTGGTTCACCCCAACCTTTGTTGGCTTTAATGATCTCTTCCAGGTTATCGACAGTGTCATCATAGTACTCATCAAACATATCCTCATCCTGATTGGCCATGGTTGCCGAAAGCAGCCCGTATTGAGATAATGCTAAATCGAATTGAGTCTGTTTGTCGTTTTTTGCAGCAGCCGTTTTTTCTTTCACCTCTTTTTTCCAAACTTCTTTTTGGTTGGAATTAAGATAGGCATGGTAGGAGGAAGGATCTCCCTGGGCATACCCAAGCAGACTTGAAACAAAAAATGTAAATAGTAATAATTGCTTTTTCATAATTGTAAACTGGTTTATATTATAAACTAAATAGACAAAAAAATTATTTGTTGATATATTGTTTCAATGAATTGACATAGTCTTCAAATGCCTTGATCCCTTTTTTAGTAATGCTGCACGTGGTAAGCGGCATCTTTCCTTTAAATGATTTGCTCACATTGATATAACCGGCAGTGGATAGTTTGTCAATCTGCACACTTAAGTTACCCGCTGTGGCCCTCGTCTTTTCTTTTATAAAAGTAAACTCAGCCGACTCCACACTAATGAGTAGAGACATGATGGCCAGTCTTAGCTGAGAATGTAGGAGAGGATCTAAATCTTTAAACATTCTTTTCTCTTGCAGCCTTTAATAAGTACCCGGGGATCAAATAGCCACAAGCTATTGCTACCCCACTAATTAAAAATTGATTGACAGGACTCACCATAAAACATATGATACCAAAAACATAAAAGCTAATTCCGCCCAATATTAATGGTTTGAATTTTAGCATAATACCCGTAACAAACGTAGGGAGTGAAACGATGATCAATATCAATGGGCTTACCTGAAAGTTGAGCCTGTTCATAAAGCCAATCACCGGGAGAAGACAAATACCAAGGGCAATCCATAGCCACATGTTTACCCTATCTAAATGACTGGTCCTACGTTCTTTGCGGCCTTGGCGGGAACCATGAACCATAGTGATTATCCAGGCGGGGATGGCAATTAGCCAAATGAGTTGTGGATGTTGAATAGCTGTGAATTGGATCATGAAATACATGCCAAAGTTAGCAGCAACAACCACCCAACCCCAGAGGATAAAATAGAAGCTGTTGTTGCTCATGTTGCCATGAGCCTGCCTGATCATCGACTGGATGAGGTCCAGACTTTGCTGAGGAGAGAGGTTGTCAGTTTCTTGTGTCATTTCATCTCTTAATTAAGGTAAATGCCTTTTTTACGTTAAAAACGGGTTTTCACTTTATGCTTATGTTCTTTAACGGTATAAATGTAAAGTAGTTTACAATATAAACCAAATTCATACCCTTTATTTGTCCTGTAACTATGTTTACGCGTACTTTATTCTCACGGATAACACAGATAGGCACAGATTCAATTTATTATTCGGATAATGCTTTCTTTATCTATAAGTCTTGACGAATTGAAATTCACAAGAATCCCCAGTTTTTTATTTGACAGACGCAGGTACGTTAATAGCTGCTTTTTGTGTACATCATGAAGTGTTTCTACTGACTTTATTTCAATGATAACCTGATTCTCTACGAGTATATCAATTCGGAATCCGATCTCAAGCTTTATATCCTTATAGATAACAGGTAATGGTACTTGAGTACTTACAGTCAAACCTAAATTGAGTAATTCATGAGCCAACGTAGTCTCATAAACACTTTCTAAATAACCCTGGTCCCAGTTCATTAAAAACAGTGAAAATTGCGCCCCTAATTTTAAAGGTCAGGTCGTTTAACTCCATCATGATAAGTTTTCTGTGTTCATCTGAGGTATCTGTGAGAAATCTAGCATTTTGAAGAAACAATTCCGAACTATCTCCACTTTCTAAACCAATCAAATTTGGGTACTTTGACCGTCTTATTAAAACCTCTTTTATAATGAAATCATTTTATCAACTCATTTTAAGTGTTGCCTTTTTGGTGGCGCCCATTGCATTATTCTCACAAGCACAGCCAGACACCATTCCTAAGGCAGATGTTTCTACTACCAACCACACGGTGCGGATTGATGGAAAAGTAATCAACTACAAGGCAATGGCAGGAACCATGCTGTTGCGCAACAACGATGATGAGCCCATTGCCTTGCATGGCTTTACGGCCTACATCAAGGAAGGAGTAACGGATCCTAAAACCAGGCCGATCAGTTTTGTCTTTAATGGTGGCCCCGGCTCATCTTCTATTTGGTTGCACATGGGTGTAATAGGACCTAAGCGTGTTGTGGTGAATGACCCTGGGTTTACTCCAGCAGCTCCCTATACTTTGGAAGATAACAATGCTTCCATCTTGGATGTGTCGGATATCGTAATGATGGATCCTATCGGGACGGGTTTGAGTCATGCCGTTGGTAAGGCCAAGAACAAAGACTTTTGGGGTGTAGATCAGGACATTCGAATGATCAGTCAGTTCATAAAGCAGTTCATCAATGAAAACGATCGTTGGAACTCACCCAAGTATTTGATTGGTGAAAGTTATGGAACGTTTCGCAATGCCGGAGTGATGCACTACCTGCAACAAAACATGGGCATGTCAGTGAATGGCGTGGTGATGGTGTCAGCAGTATTTGATTTACGAACTTTAGTTTTTGCTCAGGGTGATGACATTTCTTATGTGATGAATTTGCCAACCTATGCGGCAACTGCATGGTATCACGATAAGGTACCCAACAAGCCTGCAAGTCTTGCTGCCTTTGTTCAGGAGTCGCGCGAGTTTGCAAAAGGGGAGTACACTACAGCACTCATGGAAGGTGATGGCTTGGTCGGTGAAGCGCGTAAGAAAATTGCGGAGCGTCTTTCTTATTTTACTGGGTTGAGTCTGGATTATCTGGAGAAAGCGGATCTCAGAGTGAGTCAGCCCGAGTTTACGGAGGAGCTATTGCGCGACCAACGTAAAACTGTGGGGAGATTAGATTCCCGGTTTATTGGGATTAATCAGGATCCATTAAGTCAATATTCTGCTTATGATCCTCAGAGTGCAGCGATAAGTCCTGCATACACTGCTTTGTTTATGGACTATTTTTACAACACTTTGAAAGTAAACAAGGCCAATACCTATTATACGTCAGCTTATGCAAGGCAGGGGTTTGATTGGGATTGGGATCATGCTATCAATGGTGCTGGATTTCCTACACCTCCCAATACAGGAACAGACATGGCATTGGCGATGTCGCGCAACCCGTACATGAAAGTATTAATCCTTAATGGTTACTATGATCTGGCAACACCTTTTTATGGGGTGGAGTATTCAATCGATCACTTGGGATTAGAGAAGGACATTAAGAAGAACATCATTATGAAATACTATGAGGGAGGCCATATGATGTATACGCACAGACCGTCTCTTGAGAAGTTCAAAAAAGAAACTGCTGAGTTTATTTTGCAGACAAGCAAACAATAAGTGTGATGCTAGATGCTGGATTCTGGTTGCTAGTAACTAGAATCCAGAGTCTAGAATCCAGTATCCAGTATCTAGAAAGCATCATGCCAATGACCATGCTCATAAGACCAGACTTTTCCCGGAGGTGCTTCACCACTGGGTGGAGCTGACGGGGTGAAGCCCTGGCCTTGTGCCTCTGCACTATTGTTGGTATCGTTGATGTAATAGCCGACAATTCCAATAGCCAGCAATGCAACCAGTATGCCGGTGATGACAAAAGCCTGATTCATGCCACGGTTGGATGTCTCGTTGTCCATGTGGCAATTTTTATATTTTTTTCCGCTGCCGCAGTGGCAGAGATCGTTTCTTCCTAATTTTTGCATGGCTCAGGTGTTTTAACATTTGAAGTTAGAAAATAAACCTGAAAACGAAATGCCACTGGTATAAACGGTGCTTACTCGTCCTTAAGACTATGAACAGGATTTGATGTTGCTGCTTTAATGGCTTGATAGCTTATGGTTGCAATGGTGAAAAGAGTTACGATAGCACCCGCTATTAAGAAGGTCTCTAAACTCAAGGTTATCCTGTAGGCAAAGGATTGAAGCCATTCATTCATAACAAACCATGCCAATGGCCCGCCCAGCAAAAGAGAGATTAGAACTAACCTTACGAAATCCTTTGAGATTAAACCAACTATACTTTTTACTGTAGCACCCAAAACTTTCCTCACACCAATTTCTTTTGTGCGCTGATTAGCCGTGTAAGCAGCCAGACCAAACAAACCAACACATGCTATAATAATTGCGACTAAGGCGAAAGTGGTCATTAATTTTCCTGAGGCGAGTTCTGTTTTGTAGAGGTTATCCAGTTGACTGTCCATGAACGAATAGATAAAAGGCGCGTTGGGCATCAGCTCCTTCCATTTTGATTCAAGGCTGCTTATGGTTTGGGTAATGTCATCATTATTGAGTCTGGCGATGAGAACGCTTTGAAAATTCAATTGCCCTTCCGTACTCATCACTATAAGAGGCGCTATTTCAGAATGTAGTGATTCAAAATTGAAATCCTCGACTACACCTACAATGGTATAAGGAACTGGAGTGTTGGGATCTGCATTATTTATTAAAACGGTTCCAACTGGATTGTCCAGGTTCATTGCTCTGGCTGCCTTTTCATTGATGATTACAGAAAGCGAATCATTAAAAGATCTGCTGAAAGATCTTCCTTCTATAATGTTCAGGTTTATCGTTGTAGCAAAATTGTCATCGGCTGTCATACCTTTAGGTGTAAATATTTCTGAGGTGCCTGGTAATCGAAACTGCATCCCAAAAAAATAACCGCCTGGTACTGCATTTCCTGCACCAATGCCCTGGATGCCCGGTAGTCGGCTTAGCTCTTGTTGTAATGCTTGGGATTCCTCACCCTGGCTGTTATGATTAATCACCACAAGATTCTCTTTTTCAAAACCAAGCGACTTGCTCTGAATATAATTCAGTTGGTCATAGACCACCAGGGTAGCTGAAATAAGAATGATGGACATGGTGAATTGAAAAACAACAAGACCATTACGCATCAAGTTTCCCTTGGATGATGATTTGAATTTTCCTTTCAATACGGCTGCAGGTTTGAGCGCAGAGATATAAAACGCAGGGTACAGCCCAGCAATAAGCCCTAAAATAAGAGTCATGGCCAACAATGCTCCAAGTACAATGGGGTTATCTGTCAGGTTGAGATAAAGTTGCTTTTGTGCAATGGTGTTAAAATAGCTAACCGATAATTGCACAATAACAATTGCTATAACAACACTTAAAGCACTGATAAGAAAAGATTCGGATAAGAATTGTGCAATAAGTTGACCCTTCTTCGATCCTAGCACCTTTCGTACTCCTACTTCTTTTGCTCGTTCAGCAGAACGTGCCGTTGCGAGGTTGATGAAATTGATGCCAGCAATGATTAAAATGAGTAGCCCAATAAAGATCAGTGCTTTTACCAATGTACTGTTTCCATTGGCCTGAATTTCATTGGTGCGATTAGAATGTAAATGAATATCTGATAGGGGTTGCAATAGGTACTTGTAGCCATTGCCATCTGCAATGTATTTTTGGTAGGATATGCCCAGGTCTCTTTCAATTTGCCCTGCTGCATATTTGTCTACCAGGTTCGGAATTTTGGATTCTGCTGATACTGCGTTGGCATCCTCCGCCAGTTTTACATAGGTATAGGTTCCAGCAATGTAGTAATTAGGCTCCGCCAGAAAATCAACTCCTATTGCAGGACTTAGGGCATCAAACTTCATGTGTGAGTTTTCAGGAACGTCCTCCATTATTCCTACAACTTCAAGATTTTGCCCATCAAGTTCTATTACTTTGCCCATGGGATCTTCGCCTCCAAAGTATTTTGCTGCAGTGGATGCAGTCAGTACGATTGTATTAGGATGCCTGAGCACATCCGTCTTATTTCCTTTTAACAATTGAAAAGGGAATACATCAAAAAAATTTGAATCGGCAGAGAAGAAGTAGTGTTCGGAAAAAACATTGTCCTCGTAACGCAGCACAGAAGCAAAGTTGGGGAATCCGATCAGTCGGGTGGATGCCTCTACTTCAGGAATCTCTTCTTGAATTACATTGGAGAACCCACTCGGAATCATCGCAAAATGTGCAATGCGATCAGGATAGATCCTGTCTTCGACAACACGGTAAATTCGTTTATGGTCTGAAAAAAACTTGTCGTACGATAGCTCACCCTGAACATATAGGAAAATGATTAAGGCAGCAGCGGCACCAACGGACAAGCCGAGGATATTGATAACAGAATAAACTTTTTTATTAATGAGCGTTCTGAATGCAATTTTAAGGTAGTTAAGCAGCATAGGGGTAAGGGCTTATGTTTTGGATTGACTACCCAATTTCTGTACCATTGATTGAAATCTATGATTACAGCCAGATTGGTGGTCGGTGTGATGCAATGGGTGTTCGAAATCGGGACATGACGGGAGAAGATCTAATACTTACCGCAAGCGTAAATGACCTGATGCCTTTATAACTTCTTCCACCCATTTTCTATCCACCTTGTAGCATGCTGTGATAATATCGGTGTATTCATCTAAATTGTACAACTCTATTTTGGAATCCTTTAGTCTGTCAAAATCTTCCTGAGTAGGGAATGTGTAATAGTTTCCACTTCCTTGCTGACGGGTGGATTGGATTTCTTTCTGGGTGTTTAGTTGATGGATGAGTTCGCCCAATTGGGCGCATGCTTGTGGGTAGAGATTTATAATATGCCAAAGGACACTTTTGTCAGGTGATATATTTTGCTCGCTGATGTGAATTATTTTTCCTGTATCAATTCCGCTATCAGTAATATAATGCAGCGTGCTTCCTATTTTTTTGTCCCCATTGAGGATGGACCGAAATGTTCCAAGTACTCCTTTGTAATGGGGCAGAATAGCGGAGTGAAGATTGACAATTCCAAGAGGAGGAACAGAGAGAACTTTGCCCTTAAATATTTTGCCAAATCGAATAGAGACAAAGAGATCAGGCTGGAAAGCTGAAATATCATCCAAAGATGCTTCCAGGGTGTCGGTTGTAGTTATGAATATCCCCAACTTCTCGTTGATTTGATTAAACGAAAGAAATCCATCGGTAGGTGCTTGCTCTAATTGTGGGAATAAATATTTATTAGGGAATTCTCTTTCGAGAAAGGCGAGATGTTGAAGGGGAGCGATGGATAATTCTTTCCCCACCTTTTCAGACAAATAAATGTTAAACTGATGCTGACGTAACGTAGGCAATAAACAATTGAGTGCTATGTTGCTTTCAAGGTCCTTGTTGAGGAATAGAGATATCTTCATTCTATTATTAAAGCAAACTTATTCATCCTCTGGTAAATATTTTTCAGGAATGGGGTTTCCTGTTCGCTCGCTATCATAGGTCCAGTTCAATACCCACCATCGTTCTCGGTCATAGTAGAGCTGGATACTGTTAATGCCTCTTCCTGTTACAGGTCCGTTGAGCTGGTCTCTCGATTCATAGGTACTCCACACGTGAGTAATGTTGCCAAATGTTTCGGTCACCCGATGAATTTCTGATTCGTAAAATGCATCCATGGGAACATTGGCGTGAAACTCTTTCAACGTCATGGCCCGTAGAAATGGTTCGCCAGATCTCGTCACTCCGGTAACCATTACATTGGCCATAGGGTGGTGCAAAGACTTGTCGCGTTCTGTTTGCTTCGGCCCCTCGGGTCCTGACACCACCTCATAATAAGCGGCAATGATCCCATCCAGCGTGGCAACATCCTTTTTTAAAGGGTAGGGGTTCTGTGAATGAGCACAAATGAATCCCATTATTGATAGTATTGTGATGATTAACCTTTTACACATAACATCTTTGATCTATTGAATGACTGCATTCATTTTTAAAACATAAATATAAGGCCAGTTCTTTCCTGTTACGAGCATGGATTGAGTGCCTTCATGCCACGCAATGCCATTGAGTACATCTGCATTGGGATTGATAAGGTTGGCTTGTTGAACCAATTTTGAAAGATCCAGAAATCCAACAGCTTCACCGTTTGCTGGGTCGATCTTAGCGATATAATTGGTTCGCCACACGTTGGCATAAATATATCCGTCAATGTATTCCAATTCATTAAGTGCATTGACAGGTTGACCATTAAAAGTTACTTGTAATTCTTTTTTAACCTTAAAGGTGAGTGAATCTCGGAAATAAAGTGTACTGGTGCCATCGCTCATGATCAAATCGGTTTGGTCATGCGTTAGTCCCCAACCCTCGGAAGTGTATTCATACTCTTGCAGCTTTTTGTAGGTCTTGAGATCATACACAAAAGCCATCCTGTTTTGCCAGGTCAATTGATAGATCTTGTTGTTGAGTATAGTTATCCCTTCACCAAAGTACTTTTTATCGAGTGTTATCTTTTTGTCAGCGATACCTGTTTTGATGTTGACAATGCCTATCCAGGAGTCTTCCTGTCCAGTACTTTCATAAAGCTGTCCATTGTGGATCACCAACCCCTGTATAAAGGATTCTTTATTGTGCGGAAATGTATTTTGTACTTTAAAATCGATTAGTGTTGGGTTTTCGATAGTCTCTTTTTTCGAGGTGCAGGAAATCAAAATGAGCCAAAAGGCGAAAAAGTAGGTGGCTTGTTTTTGCATTTGTTATTTAACGGAATTATTGATCCAAAGATGGCTAAACCAATGCCAATTTCCAGTACTATCTGGCATAGTTAGTGTATAGAGTGTTCTTCGTCTTGTAGTCAGATCATAGGTTGACTGTAGCGTCAAGGTCATTTGACCGGCAGATTGCTCAATAACATTTATCGTACAAGCACCTCCCTGAACAAAACATTGCAACTGATCAGTAATAAGATTTTCAGTGTTGACTGTTAATGTTAGCAGGGGTTTATCCGTATTGGGTGGGATTAAATTTTCATGAGGGACTTTTTTTATCACTTGTATCGCTTGCATGCTTGCTTTTTCTTCGAACATTTTGGCATAATTTTCTGACATGGGGAAACGGGGAATTTCATGTTTGCCTGTCAGTGTATTCATAACACCTGAATTTTGCGCGGCTGCACCAATAAATCCATAGGACTCAACAATACTTTTCATTTTTTGATCAAACTCTCCATAGGGATAAGCGAATACTTTGGTCGTAACTCCAAGATGTTTTTTTATTAACTGTTGCGCAGTGTCAATGTCGTTTTCAAAGTCAGCATAGCGTTGTGATAATGCTTTGTTGAGAAAGTAATCATGGGTATGTGTATGATTTCCAATTTCTATTTTTTGGGCCGTTACATTCTTTAGTTCTTCCCAGCCCATATAGTCTCCACCACCAACCGTGGCAGTGTTGATAAAAAGAGTTGCGGGGAAGTTAAATTGACGGAGTAATGGCAAACCGTTTTGATAAAAACTTTTGTAACCGTCATCAATAGTAATGACAGCTGTTTTCTTTGCCGGATCATTGTTAGATAGGTATTCGATGGCTTCCGATAGATTCAGTACCTGATATTCATGTTCAGCTAACCATGTCAGGTGTTTTTTGAAATCTTCAATAGCTATGTTGGTACTTGGAAACCGAATGTCTCCAAACCGATGGTAAACAAAACAAACGACTTCTTTGTAGGTTTTATTTATTTCATCAGATGAATTGGGCAGATCAGCTTCCTTACTGGGTTGGGTATTGCAGGATAAGGCCAATGTGGATAGCACAATGATAAGTACACGCATCATAGTTCAACAAAGTATTGAGGGTCGATGATATAATGGTCGTATTGAGTAAGGTTGTTGTACTTAATAATTTTCCTTAGCTGTTCGGTGTATTCATGTCTGCGTTCACTGTAATACTTCAAATGAGGTAGTAAAGTAAAAGGATCGTTACTTTCCTGAAGTGCTGTTCGTAACTCCCTATATGCGTGTGCAGAGCCAAGTGTTTTAAAATAATCTGCTATTGATTGCGATATGTCATCATAAGCCCGTACATGGATTGGACCTGACGCTCGCTTCATACCCGCCCTTATTCTGGGTTCATTGCGGTTGTAAGACCACATACCAAAGATGTTATTTCCTTCTTTAAAAAACCTGGACTGACCCCATCCGCTTTCTACTGCTGCCTGCGCAAGCACGATACTATTGGGCACGGTACTCATGCGTTTCAACAGGTTCTCAATGTCGCTGGCTTTGTATTTCTGTTTTAGTTGATGGTAAAACGTACTGTCTTCTTTTTGCCACTTTTTCTTTTCCTTTAATTGATGGAGTTGTTGGCGTTCCTTATTCAGGTTATGTTTTGTAATAAGTATGGAGGGAAGTACCGCTGATATAAACAATGCTTTTGCTTGAGGAATAGGTTCATTTTCTAAGCCATTGATGTGGGTATAAACAATAGGTTTTACCAGAGTGTCCTTGATGAGTTGTATTTGACTTAATGAGTCGACCTTTACTCTGGTAATTTGAAGAGTTTTTTGTTTTTCGCCACAGCTCCCCAGAATGAGTGTTATCAAAAACAATAAGAACCATTCTTGCTTCCAAAAATTCATTGTTCAAAGATAGGCAGAGGATTGATCTATTCTAGTTGCCTGTACATGGCTATTTTTAATTCCTTGAGTATTTCAAGATGAATGGCAGGAAGAAATACTTCTAAACCTTAACAAGGTCATTTTGTTTAAGGTTTGAAAAGTAATATCGTCAGGCACCCCAAATCACTTGCTGTAGATTTCTACATTACCTTTATAGCTCATTTTACCCTTAAAAACGTTAAAAATGGTTGAAAATATACCGTATATACTCAAATAATGTGCTTTGGATGTATTATATTCCTATATAGGTTTTCCGTACACCAGATTGTTACAATTGATTGAATGAGCAGTAATTCCCATATCACAGCTTTGCGAGAATTTCCGGCCCAGGCAACATTGCTTGAGATGGAAATGGAGGTGATGAAAATGATTGCCACAGATCAACCTATAACAGATGTTTTGGATCTTGTTGCGCATAATTTTGAAAAAAATATTGAGGGGGCTCATTGTTCGATCCTGTTAATGGATAAGGACGGAGTGCATGTACGGCATGGTGCTGCACCAAGTTTACCGGATGAATACAATAAGGCAATTGATGGTTTAGTCATTGGAGCTAAACACGGCTCATGTGGTACTGCTGCATTCAATAAAGAACGTGTGATCGTTTCTGATATAGCTACAGACCCGCTTTGGGAAGACTATAAAGAACTTGCTCTGCTTCATGGACTTAAGGCATGCTGGTCAACACCTATTTTGCACAACAGTGGTGAGGTATTGGGAACGTTTGCTATCTATTACAAGGAGATTAGAAAGCCGGAGATAATTGATATTGAATTAATTGATAGGTCAGCCAATCTAGTTAAGATTGCCATTGAAAAACACAACAGAATTATAGAGCTGGCGGAAAGCGAGGAGAAATACCGATCATTGGCAGAAGGTATACCAGATGCCATTTCACGATATAACAAGGAAATAAGGTTTACCTATGCCAATCCAACATTACTTCAGATCATTGGCTTAAAAAAAGAAGAACTTATTGGCAAGACCCATAGTGAGTTGGGTTTTGACGAGGATCAGGCAAAGTTTTGGGACGAGAGTATAAATTCTGTTTTTGAATCTGGGGAATCCCTACGCAAGCAATTTACATTGCCAGTGATAGACAGAACCCTTCACTTTGATTGGCTATTGAATCCGGAGTTTGATCGTAATGGAAATGTGAAATCAGTTTTGGGAGTAGCTCGGGATATTACCAAAATTAAGGAGGTGAAGGAAGAGATCCGAAAAAGAGAGAGGTTCCTGGCAGTTATTACCGAAAACATTCCTAATTCTTATGTGTCGGTTGTTGATAAGGATTTGAAGGTTGTATTCAGCGGAGGTGAAGCATTTACAAAGGCGAACCTTGATCCTGAATCGTACATGGGAAGGAGTGTGGCCGATATTTTCAGGAAGTATGATGAAGAGAAAGCTAGTCGGGTGGTAGATGCCTATTTGAAAACCCTTAGAGGCGATCCACAGACTTTTGAATTAAAACTGAATGATCGATATCTTTTGTATAAAACGGTACCACTTATTTCAGCAACCCATAAAATCAATTCTCTTCTTGTGGTGGCTGAAGACATCACAAAAAACAGAGAAGCTGAGTTAGCCCTGACTAAGAGTGAGCGGCTTTTCTCCAAGCTCACAACAAATGTTCCTGTCGGCATTTTTCAAGCAGATATAGCAGGCAGCTGCATTTACGTCAATGAAGAGTTGATGAAGTATTCAGGGTTGAGCTTTGAGGAAGCGATGGGCGATGGTTGGGCTCATGCGATTCATCAGGCTGATCAGGGTCGAGTTTTGATTGAATGGCAAAAGGCAGTTGCCAATAAGTCGGAGTTCAAATCGGAATTTAGGTTTCTAACCAGACAAGGAAGAGTTACCTGGGTAACTACTCATGCAGTTATCTTATTTGACAATGCCGGTGAGCCATATGGTTATATTGGAATGGCTTCAGATGTTACTGATCAAAAAAGCATTCATGGGTTATTAGAGGAGAATGAGAAGCGTTATCGTACTACTTTGGAGCGTATCACGGATGGTTTTGTGGCGATGGATACCAGCTGGCGGTTTACCTATTTAAATAAACAAGCGGGAGAGATTTTTAGCTGTAATCCAGATGATGTTATTGGAAAAAACATGAAAACCTTGTTTCCTGAAGGAATGGGTCGTCCGTTTTACTTTGCCTATGGAACGGCCATGAGATATCAGAAATACATGTACCTGGAGGAGTATTATTCGCCTCACGACAGATGGTACGAAAATCATATTTATCCTTCTACAGGAGGTGTATCTATTTACTTTAGAGACATCACCGAAAGAAAGAAAGATGAGGCGAGGCTATTTAAGGCTATTGAAAGTCTTGAATTGGCAGAAAAGCAAGCGATGCTGGGCAGCTGGGAGTTTGATTATATCCAAAAGAAGAGAACATGGTCCAAGCAAATGTTCAGACTATTCGATTTTAGACTTGAATCAGAAGCTCCTTCTCATGAGGAAATATTAAAACGTATACACCCCGAAGACAGAGATACCTTTGAGACAGGCATCAATACAATTTTTGGCGGTGAGACTTCTGAGTATTTTTTGATCAGGACAAACCCGGAGCTACTTTCATTGAGATATTTCTTAACCCACTGGAGCATTGAAAAGGATAAGTTGGGGAACCCTGTAAAGGCAAGAGGAACTGTGCAGGACATCACTAACAGAGTGGTTGCAGAACAAAAAACAAAAGAAAGCGAAGAAAAATACCGAACTTTTGTTGATCAAGCTTCTGATGGTATTTTTATTGCCAACCGTACGGGTTTTACTCAGGTTAATAAAATGGGGTCTAAACTGTTAGGTTACTCAGAAGAAGAGTTATTAAAATTGGGTCCATCTGATTTGGTAGTAATGGAGAAGGGTGATCCTCCGGTGAGGTTGGAGGATATAAAGGAAGACAAGACGCTCATACGGGAACGCTTATTGAAAAGAAAGGACGCGACAACATTCTATGCGGAAATCAGTGCTACAAGATTGAAGAGCGGAGACATATTGAGCATAGTGAGAGATATTACAGAGAGGAAAAATGCTGAAAGGGCTATTGCGGAAAGTGAAAACCGATTAAGAACCATTTTGGACAATGAGCCGGAGTGTGTCAAAATATTAAATAAAAGAGGTGAGCTGATTGATATGAATCCTGCGGGACTGGCAATGATACAGGCCGATAGCCTTCAATCGATAAAAGGAATTGACTTGACGGAATTGGTAGATGAACCGTATAAAGAAGATTTCAGAAAGATTACTCGGAATGTATTCAACGGAATAATAGGAAAACTGGA
Source organism: Cyclobacteriaceae bacterium (assembly GCA_039971015.1). Classification (GTDB taxonomy): domain Bacteria; phylum Bacteroidota; class Bacteroidia; order Cytophagales; family Cyclobacteriaceae; genus ELB16-189. Next base: position 37,307 of record JBDVKV010000002.1, on the reverse strand, counting down.
ATTTGAAATTATCGGATTGAAAGGGAGGAGGTTATGGATGGAAACCCACGCTGTTCCATTTAGGGATTCTGACGGAAAAATTACTTCATTATTAGGGGTAACACGAGATATTACGGAACGGAAAAATGCTGAAGCCAAAGTAATTCATTATACAAACCAACTTAGGGAACTAACAGGGCATTTGCAAAGCATACGTGAAGAGGAAAGGGCTGCACTTTCCAGAGAGCTTCATGACGAGTTAGGGCAGCAACTAACGGCCATTAAAATGGACCTATCCTGGCTGAACAAAAAAATAAACAATAAGGAAGTTACAACTAAGATTCAGGATACCATTCATATTACCCTTGATGCGGTTTCATCTTTAAGAAGGATTAACTCCGAACTGCGCCCTTCTTTGTTGGATGATTTAGGTTTATTTCCGGCTTTGGAGTTTCAAGCGAAAGAATTTAGCAAAAGATATAATGTTCCATGCTCACTCAAGGTAGATGTTGAAGAGCCGGAGTTTGATCCTAAATATGATATTGCTGTTTTTCGAATTTTCCAGGAGACCCTGAATAATATTGCGAAACATGCAGAAGCCACTGAGGTAAAGGTGGAAGTCACAGGTGACGATGAGCAATTCCACCTTAAGGTAACAGATAATGGCAAAGGATTTGATACTTCAGGTAAGGGAAAAGCCAGGTCATTTGGCATTATGGGCATGACAGAACGGGCAATGATGATGAATGGAACACTTAAGGTAAAATCAGTACCTGGAAAAGGGACGACAATGCACTTGGTTGTACCAGTAACTTCTTTATAGCAATATGAAAGAGGATTTGAAATTCTTATTGGCCGATGATCATGCAATTGTAAGACGTGGGTTAAATCAAATTCTGCGTGATGAATTTTCAAAAGCAACGATTACTGAAGTTGGAGATGCCAACGAAGCATTGGATATTATTTCTGAGCAGAAGTTTGATTTGGTTATTTGTGATATCAGTATGCCTGGAACCACGGGGCTCGACCTGTTTAAAAGAATTAAAGAGATAAGGCCAACGCAAAACATACTGGTGTTAAGTATGCATAAAGAAGAACAGTATGCTGTAAGGGCACTCAAGGCAGGGGCATATGGTTATCTGGCGAAAGAAAGTGCACCGGAAGAATTAATAAGGGCGGTGCGGCACATATTGGTGGGTAAAAAATATGTTTCGTCCTCACTGGCTGGGATATTGGTCAACCATATTGGAGGACAGGAGCAACTGGAATTGCATGAATTGCTTTCAGACAGAGAGTTAGAGGTGCTAAAGCAAATAACCAAGGGAAAATCGCTTACAGCAATTGGTGAAAAACTAAATTTGAGTCCGAATACAATAAGTACCTACCGCTCACGAATACTTGAAAAAATGAATATGAAAAGTAATGCTGAGCTTATCCACTATATGCACGAACACAAAATAAGGTAAAAAATGTAGTGAAAGCACTACAAGCTTTCATGCATCACCTACAAGCTTTTCAGGTAATCACTATAGAATGGGAGGTTGATTCTCCGGACTTTTGGGTATTAATAAATTTTACTCTTAAGTCAATTCAATGAATAAGAAATCATTACTAATTATAGAAGACTCAGTGTCCATCACATGGAGATTGCTCAGTTTTTTGAGGGAAATTGAAAATCTTGAAATTATTGGGTCGGTACGCAATGGTACTTCAGGATTAAAGCGAATAGAATCGGATTCACCCGATATTGTGTTATTGGATCTCCAGCTGCCGGGCATAAATGGGTTAAAAATTATAGAGTCCCTGCAAGATCAGAACAAACCATATATTATTGTATTTACAAATAACAGTAATTTTTATTTTAAGGAACGCTGCCTGGCATTAGGAGCAAATGAATTTTACGATAAGTCTGTTCAGTTTGAAGAGGCGGTATCCGCTATCAGAAAATTGTGTAAGGGAGAAATTACAACAACCAAGACCGGATAAGTTTACCTCCAAGGATTCAGTTTACTCCTCCAGAGTAAAAGATATTTTTAGTTTTATTCCAACCTGTTGATTTCATTTTGAGTCAAAGAGACATTAAACTAAATAATGTTTCACTTAATGACTTTTAAGAATGATGATCGAGAGAAGAGGAATGTTGCGAATGCTTACAATGGTGTTGTTGTTTTCAGTGATGCTGGGTGCATGCAGTAAAGATGATGACCCAAAACCTGTGGGTGTGCCTAATCTAAACACAGCAACGGATATCAAAGCTACGTCCTTTAAAGCCAGTTGGAACGGAGTTTCGGGTGCAGACAAATACCTCATCGATGTGTCGGTAAAGTCTGACTTTACTACTACCGTTACTGGTTACAGCAGAAAAGAGGTAACAGGAACGAGCACTGTAGTGAGCGGTCTTAACGCGGCTACCAAGTATTACTTTAGGGTTTATGCGAAAAAAGGAACGGCAATATCTTCCAGTTCTACCGTTAAGGAAGTAACCACACTCTAGTCTGGTTGATTAATAAAAGCAATGCAGCATCCATGCTGCATTGCTTTAGCTGATGCTGGAAAGGGTAATTTCAGGTTAGAAAGCATCATACATACGAGCATTTCCTGTTCTGCTAGTGGAAAGCCGGAGACCATGTTTTTATTTCTTTACAAACCGTAATTCAGGTGGTCTAATTAAAGTCTAGATCAAATGCTTAACTGTATAAGATTCCCAACGAATTTCTATCTTGCATTATGTTTACCGGAATTATTGAAACACTTGGATCAGTTGAAGATTTAATTCAACAGGGAAGTAACACCCATTTTGGCATTACCAGTATTTTGGCCCCTGAATTAAAAGTAGATCAGAGTGTATCCCATAATGGAGTTTGTCTGACAGTAACAAAAACGGATGGAACAAAATACTGGGTTACTGCAATTAAGGAAACACTGGAGAAGTCGAACCTGGGCGAGCTGAAAGTGGGTAGTAAAGTAAACCTTGAACGATGTATGCTCAACAATGGCCGGTTTGATGGACACATTGTACAAGGACATGTCGATCAGACCGCTATCTGTACGGCTATCAAAGAAGAAAGCGGGAGTTGGTTGTTCGATTTTGAGTTTGATCCCGCTCAAGGCAATGTTACAGTAGAGAAAGGATCAATTGCCATTAACGGTGTTAGCCTTACCTGCTTCAATTCTAGAGATAATGGCTTTAGTGTTGCCATCATCCCTTACACCTATGAACACACTAATTTATACCAACTAAAAGTGGGTGATACGGTCAATCTCGAGTTTGATATTATCGGCAAGTATGTGAAGAAGCTGGTAGGCTGATCAGCGCACCGACTTTAATTTTCGTTTGTGCACCATCTTTACCAGCCAAATAGAGAATTGGTAACCTAGCCATCCACAAAGTAAACCAATAAGGGCTCCAACAAAAACGTCACCAGGATAGTGAACCCCCAGGTAAATTCGGGTGTAGCTCATAAGTGCTGCCCAAAGAAAAATGACACTCATCCAATGATAACGGCCTCTGAATAGTAAGAATACGAACATGGCAACGCCAAAAGTGTTGGCTGCATGGCCAGACGCAAAGCTGAATTGTCCTCCTCTGTAATTGTTGACAATGTGTAAAAGCCCCTCAAGCGAGGGCTCATGAGAGGGTCGTAATCGGCCAAAAAAGGGCTTCATAAAACCGGATGTAATTTGATCGGTGAGAGTGATGCATAAGGCAATACCAAGTAAAAAATAAAGCGTATCCCATTGCTTAAATCGAATAATGAGATAAAGGAGCAACATGTAGAGCGGCAGCCAGAATATGGTTTTTGTTGCCAGTATCATGACCGGGTCCAGCCAGCTGGCATGAAACCCGTTGAAGTAAAGCAGAAGTTCTTTGTCGAGTTCGAGTAGACGCTCCAAAATGAATTACATTTGTATTGGCCTCAAAATTAATCTTAAAATCCCTATTTGAATGCCTTTTTCACAAGTTCCTCATACAATTTTAATGGTACGCCCCGCTTCATTTGGATACAATCCTGAAACTGCGGCATCTAATGCTTTTCAGAAAAAAAGTACTGATGGTGAAATGGTGCAAAGTGCCGCCCTTCAGCAATTTGATGCCGCTGTGGATAAGATACGGGCAAAAGGTATTGCAGTGACGGTGGTTGAGGACACCCCTGAACCCAAAACTACTGATGCTATTTTTCCCAACAACTGGATAACAACACATGAGGATGGTAAAATAATTCTTTATCCTATGATGGCACCAAGCAGGAGAAAAGAAAGGCGGAGTGATATTGTGCAACAATTGAAAGATAACTATGTCGTCTCAGGGGTTTATGACTTGAGTAAAAGTGAATTGGAGGAGAAGTTTTTGGAAGGGACCGGAAGCATTATTTTTGATCACCCGAATAAAATTGCATATGCGTGTCGCTCCAAAAGAACAGAGAAGGAATTGTTTGTGTCCCTTTGTGATCAATTAGGATACAAACCCATTTTGTTCAGTGCCGTAGATGAAAATGGACAGGCCATTTATCATACCAATGTGATGATGTGGGTAGGAGAGTCAGTGGCTGGTATTTGCCTTGATTCAATACATGATGAAGATGAAGAAGAATTGATTCTTAGTCAGTTGGCTTCCACCAATCATAAAATAATCGCCCTAAGCCACGCCCAGATAAACGCGTTTGCCGGTAACATGTTTGAAGTGAAAAATGGTAATGATGATCGGTTTTTACTAATGTCTCAGGCAGCATATGATTCCTTATTGCCGGGCCAACGCGTTGAAATCGAGAAATATCTAAACCCACTGCCCATAGATATTCATACCATTGAGGAAAGCGGTGGTGGATCCATTCGGTGCATGGTCGCTGGAATCCACCTTCCGCTTAAATAAACCATTCATTTGTGAGTATAGATGCTCTTTTCTATGCTCGATGGTCTAATTTTTATAAATTGGTGCATATAGATTAGGCTTTGACTGCTATGACTAAATACGACCTTGTTATTATTGGTGCCGGCCCTTCAGGCTATGCAGCCGCTATGCGCGCTTTGGACTTTCGGAAAAAAGTATTGTTGATTGAGAGAAATAGAGTAGGAGGTGCTGGGGTAACCAATGGTGCACTTTCTTCCAAAACCTGGTGGGAACTTTCAAGAGAAACTTCAGCATTTAGAAGAAACCTTAAACGCTTCAATATAGAAGCCCCAACGGTGAACTACGATGAAATACAGGCTGAGGTAAAAAACGCAGTACGTGAACGCAAGACGATGCTGGAGTTGCACATGGATCAACTGAAAGATTCAAACTACTCCGACCTGCTGGAATTTAAAAATGGAACCGCAAAACTAGTCGGGCAAACCAAAATTGAGATTACCAACGGTACTTCTAAAGAGGTAGTGCATGGAGATCATATCATATTAGCAACAGGGAGCCGCCCGCGGTATCTTCCAGAGCTTCCTATTGATGAAAAGATTGTAATGACCAGCGATGGAATTGAAAGCATGACTGATTTTCCGGAAAGCATGGTGATTGTTGGTGCGGGTGTTATTGGATGTGAGTACGCTACAATATTTTCCGGCTTTGGTAGAACCAAGGTGCATCTTATAGATAAAGGGGACCGTATTCTTCCTTTTGAAGATGAAGATGTTGTAAAAATCATTGAGCGCAATATGGAAAATAATGGTGTGCTCATTCATCGCAATTCGAAATTAATTCGAATGGAAACTAAAAATGACAGGGTAGAGTATGAATTGGAATACAATGATGGTGGTAAGGAAGTTTTTAATGTAGAAAAAGCACTTGTTTCCGTAGGTAGAATACCGAACTATGAGAGCCTATGGGATGATAGTGTAGATATTAAGATCGATAGACGAGGAGTTGAGGACAACGACACGCAAACCAATATCTCAAATATTTACGCTGTAGGAGATCTTACAGCAGATATATCGCTGGTAAATGTTGGAGAGTTGGAAGGGAGGTATGCAGTAGAAAGGATATTTAGCAAGCCAAAAAGAAAACTTGTTTATGAAAACATAAGTAACATTATGTTCTTGAGCCCTGAGGTTGCAGGAGTGGGATTGAATGAAACTCAGGCAAGAGAGAAAGGACTCAATTACAAAGTAGTAACCTTGGATTACAGTTGTATTCCGCGTGCTATTGCAAAACGCAATACTCAGGGCTTCATCAAGCTTTTAGTTACCAATGACGAGGATATGAAGATACTGGGGATGAAAGTGGTAGGTAATCATGCTTCCAGTGCTATTCAGGCAGTAGCTGTACTCATTTCCATGAACAAAGGAATAGAGGAGTTAGCGGAATGTGTTCACCCTCATCCGTCAATTACAGAGGGAATTCAGGAGTGCGTGCGCATGTTAATGGGCAAATCGTTGTTTAAACCCACGGCATTGAGAGGAAAACTTTCATGCCGCGCTTGCGTTGATTGTGAGTATGAGGACATTATTTTTAATTAAATGAGAGGTAGTCAATTTTTGTTGATATTATCATTCCTACTCCCAACAGTAGTAGTAGCTCAGGAGTCTGTTTTCCCAATCTCCAAAGGGAAGTATGGTAAAAAGCAAAAATCTTTATTTGCGGAGCATGTTGATTTTGAGGGCATGGTAAAACGTTACCTCATGAAGGAGACACAACCTATGGAGCCGCTTGAGGGCATTTACTCCGTATCTGCGATTATTTCTAAAAGAGGTGGGTTTTTATCTAATCCCAATAGGGAGAAAATAATTGCCAGAAAGGATAATTATGCGAAGGTGGTGATCATGAAAGATTCTGAGCATGCCAATAGAGAATACCTGGAGGTGTCGCTCGCATCAAAGGTTCCTGGTAAGTATCCCGTAGTGGGTGAGTTTAGCAGTCTTTCAGAAGGAAAAGCGTTTGTGTATAAACACTACGAACCTAAAAAAACCAATGTTTCATACTCCTTTGTCCTGTCCGAATTTGATATTTTAGATGGTGTACTTACGGAAGTTGTTCGCAGAAAAACCATTACCTATAAACTGTCCTATCTCAAGATCTACCCTAAGAAAGAGGATATACCTATCCGAAGACTTACTAATAATAAGTAGCAATCTCTTCCAACGGTTTACGTTTTAAATGGGGCACATAGGTATCCTCAGTAGAGTAACCTACTGGTATCAGTAGAAATGGTCTTTCGTTTTCAGGACGCTTCAGTAATTTGGTGAGAAAATTCATAGGACTAGGCGTGTGTGTTAAGGCAACCAGTCCTGCATGATGAATGGCTGCCAACAAGAAGCCGCAAGCAAGCCCAACTGACTCAGCTACATAGTAGTTTGTTTTTTTTGAACCCTCCGGAGCCAGGTCATAGCTCTTTTTAAAGACGACTATCAGGTAAGGTGCGATCTCGAGAAAAGGCTTATGCCAATCCGTTTGAAGCGGCCTGAGATCATCAAGCCATTCTGGGGGCATACGACTGTTATAGCTTTCGTACTCTTCTTCTTCAGCAGCTTTTCTTATTTGTGTTTTAAGAGCAGGATCACTCACAACACAGAATGTCCAGGGTTGCTTGTGTGCTCCGGATGGAGCAGTAGAAGCAGTTAAGATCAAATTGTCGATTACTTCTTTTGGAATGGGTTTATCAGAAAAGTCGCGTACCGTTCTTCGCTCATCCATCCATTTATAAAATGATTGACTGCGATTGATGGTTTCTTCTTCTGCATAGCTTTCATGATGGTATTGTACAAACTCGTATCCATCTATGGTTTTTACTTTTTTATCCATAGTGGAAATTTATGAATTGCATATTAAAGCTCAAACAAGAGGGGAGAGAAGCTTTGGAAATGTAAAGAGAGCGACAACTAGGTTTTCGGAGAACGATGACGTTGTTCCAACACCTTTAACACATCATTCAGTTCTGTTTTTTTGGCAGCCAGCAGCAGCAGGTAGTGATACATAAGGTCTGCGGCCTCGTTGAGGAAAAGGTCGCGGTTCTCGTCCTTGGCCTCAATCACTAGTTCTACAGCTTCTTCACCTACTTTCTGGGCGACTTTGTTAATACCATCCTTGAGTAATTTGGAAGTATAGGAGGAGGGGGAAGGATTATTTACCCTGTCCTGAATTACACTTTCCAGATATTGGAGGCTGAATGAGGGATTAGACTCTTTGAAACAGGTATCGGCACCAGTATGGCACACGGGGCCAACAGGCTTTGCCTTGATGAGCAAGCAGTCCTGATCACAATCGGGGGTGATTTCGGTGAGGTGAAGAAAATTACCAGAGGTTTCCCCCTTTGTCCATAACCTGTTTTTACTTCTGCTAAAAAATGTGACCCTTTTTTCTTCTAAAGTCTTCAGTAAAGCTTCCTGGTTCATATAACCTACCATTAGAACTTTGGAAGAAAGGCTATCCTGAATCACACAAGGAATGAGACCCATTGCTTTTTCGAATTTTAAACTGTTGATGTCAATCATTTCAATTTCTTATGGCAATATTATTCTTACTCAGGTGGGCTTTAAGGTCTGAAAGTGAAATTTCACCAAAGTGAAAAACACTGGCTGCCAGCGCTGCATCTGCGCCACCCTTTTTAAAAACATCTACAAAATGATCCATGGTTCCCGCACCACCGGATGCAATGATTGGAATGGTTACCAGTTGACTCAACTTACTGAGGGCATCCAAAGCAAAACCATCTTTTGTACCATCATTATTCATGCTGGTAAATAATATTTCCCCTGCACCGCGTTGTTGCCCTTCCAGGGCCCAGGAAAACAATTCCTTATCAGTAGGCTTTGTACCCCCGTGTGTATAGACTATCCATGAATCTTCCTCCTGTCGTCCATCAATTGCGAGCACTATGCATTGAGCTCCGAACTCATTGGAGAGTTCATTAATAAGATCTATGTTTTTAACAGCGGACGAATTAATGGAGACCTTATCTGCTCCAGCTTTTAATAATCGATCAACATCCTGGATGGAATTAATACCGCCACCCACTGTAAATGGAATAGTACATTCAGCGGCAATTTCTTTTACCAATTCAGCAAATGTTCCCCTGCCTTCATTGGTAGCGGAAATATCCAGAAACACCAGTTCATCTGCGCCTTGTTGTGCATATAAGGCACCCAACGCAACCGGGTCTCCGGCATCGCGCAACCCTTCAAAATTAATCCCCTTCACTGTTCTTCCATCCTTTACATCAAGGCATGGTATTATTCTCTTCGTAAGCAATTTTAGATGGTTAGTGGTTTAAGCTCTTCAAGCTTTATTCTTCCTTCGTAAAGAGCCTTCCCTATAATAACTGAATCCACCTTAATGTATTGGAGTTGAATCAGGTCTTCAATAGAACTTACACCGCCACTGGCAATTACTTTCAGGTCAGGAAAACGATTGATGATTTTTTTGAATAACCCGAAGTTGGGTCCGTTGAGCATTCCATCCGTACCAATATCAGTGCAAGCCATGTATTTTAGCGCTGGCTCATACTGTGCGATCAAATCGTAAAGGCACAAATCTGTTCCTTCCTGCCAGCCATTGATCTGCACGTTATCCCCTCTAACGTCCGCACTCAGAATAAAATTTTCCGGGTCGTAATCCCTCATCCATTTTTTAAATGTCTCGGGTTCCTTTACCGCTATCGAGCCAATATTGATTCTATTGATGCCTAAATCCAGTAGCTGATCTACCTCTTCTGTGGTTTTAACACCACCTCCAAAATCAACCTTGAGAGCAGTCTTGTCCAGGATTTCAGTGATCACCTTCCAGTTAACTACCTCTCCTTTTTTTGCGCCATCCAGATCAATCAGGTGCAGGTATTCGAGGTCTGCATCTTCAAACTCCTTGGCTACTTCTACCGGATTGTCTCTGTAAATTTTTTTCTTGTTAAAATCACCCTGGGTAAGTCGTACACATTTTCCATCTACCAGGTCTATTGCGGGAATAATCTTCATGAACTCGAACCTCTAAATCTTCAAAAACTGTTTTAATATCCTTTCTCCAACTGCAGCTGATTTCTCAGGGTGAAATTGGGCTGCAAAAAAATTATCTTTTTCCATTGCTGCACTAAAAGGTGCAATATAGTCTGTTTGCGCTACTGTATACGGGTTTAAGGGCACATAGTAACTGTGAACAAAGTAAACAAAGGTATCCTCAAATTCAGGGCCTAACCATCCATTAGTTTGTGTTAGGTTGTTCCACCCTGTATGTGGTACTTTATTCGTTTGAGTTGCTTTAAAATGCCTCACGGTTTCATCAAATATGCCCAGGCATTTGGTGTCGTTTTCTTCGGAAAATCTGCACATTAATTGCATTCCGAGACAGATTCCCAATACGGGCTGCGTGAGCTGGGGAAGGAGTTGATCCAGGTTTTTATCCTTGAGGTATTGCATGGCAGTACTCGCCTCACCAACCCCCGGAAAAATCACCTTTTCGGCTGCTTTTATTTCTTCAGGATTATCTGTGATTTCGTAGGAGACACCCATCCGGTCCAAAGCAAATGCTACCGATTGCGTATTGCCTGCATTGTATTTTATAATAGCAACTTTCATCCAAGTGCGAAGTTAAAGGTACAAGGTTAGAAATACGAGGTTAGAGGTGGAGGGTGGGGTAAGATCATCTTTTTGGGTTGTTAGACCTTGTGGTTATAATAGATTTAACAGTGATCGCAAGCAACTCATTTCCTTCAATAATAAGAGGTCGGATTGATTCTTTAAAATCATTATTAAAATGTAATAGTAACTCTAGAAAATAGATTGATTCATCCAATTCCTCTTCAACTATCTTTAGTTTATTTATAAAATCTGCCGTTGATTTACCTCGTAATGCAGCTCTGTAGTTTGTGCCCGGTGAACTGGAACTCCTTATCAATTGATTGCAGTAGGCTTTGTTGATATTATTGTAGGGCAAGTTCCTTATCAACTCACCATTCTTAATCGCGAAAAGATAGAATCTTTTTTTTAAATCTTGCATGCCTTCGTTTTATATAAGTTAATAATTGTTTGGGTTTTAATCATACGCCTGCCTCGTACCTCATACCTATCACCTCGTACCTTTCACAAAGTTCCTTTAGTTGTCGGTAAACTAGAGCTTTCAATGTCTCTTTGTTTAGCCATTAGAATCGCTTTTGCAAAAGCTTTAAAAAGGGCCTCCGCTTTATGATGTTCATTTTCGCCTTCTGCCTTCATATTTAGATTGCATCTGGCCGCATCTGAGAATGACTTGAAAAAGTGAAAGAACATTTCTGTAGGCATCTCACCAATCTTTTCTCGTTTAAATTCTACTGCCCATTCAATCCACGGCCTTCCTCCAAAGTCCAACGCAACTTGTGCCAGACAGTCATCCATGGGCAAGCAAAATCCATAGCGTGCCAGCCCTTTTTTGTTGCCCAAAGCTTTTAGAAATGCATCCCCCAGCGCGATACCCGTATCTTCAATAAGGTGATGTTCATCAATGTGTAAGTCGCCCTTGGCATCAATTTCCAAATCGAGTTGTGCATGTTTCGCTACCTGTTCCAGCATGTGATCAAAAAAACCAAGTCCTGTTTTGATTTTTGATTTTCCGGATCCATCAAGATTGAGTTGGATACTGATTTGCGTTTCATTGGTATTTCTAATGACTTCGGATTTTCTTGGAGCCTCAACAAGGTGTTTATAGATTTCATCCCAGGTTGACAAGGCAATGCAGTTGGGTAAGTCTGTTGTGAGGTTGGGGGAGATAAGTAATCCTTTACATCCCATATTCACAGCCAATTGCATATCCGTTGCACGGTCTCCAATTACATATGAATTTTTTAAATCATAATCCGGAGAAAAAAAAGAGGTGAGCATACCTGTTCCTGGTTTTCGGGTGACTTTATTTTCATGTGGAAAGGATTTGTCGATATACTCCGCTGAAAATTTAACACCTTCATTTTCTAAGGTGCGGATCATTTTATTGTGTGCTGGCCAAAATGTTTCTTCTGGAAAACTTTCCGTACCCAAGCCATCCTGATTAGATACCAATACCAGTTCAAATCCTGATCGCTCCGCAATCTTTCTCAGCCAGGTAATGGCTCCCGGTAAAAACTCTAATTTTTCCAGGCTATCAATTTGCTCATCAGGAGGCTCTATGATCAGTGTACCATCCCTGTCAATAAATAATACTTTTTTCATGGGTTAAATATTTTCAAACTCTCTTAGCGCTGTAATTATTTCTTTATTTTCATTAGGAGTACCTACAGTTATCCTTAAACAATTCTCGCAGTGAATTGCTGATGAACGATCACGTACAATTATACCCGTAGTTAGTAAGTATTGGTAACATGCTTTTGCGTTTAGCATCTTTACCAGCAGAAAATTAGTTTGGGAGGGGTATACTTTGACAACAAACGAAAGTGACTTTAGTAATTCTTCCAGTAGCACTCTTTCATTTTTAATAATAGCTACCCACTCGTTGGTCTGCTTTTTACTTTCTATTGCGGTCAGTGCAGCTTTTTGGGTAATTGAATTGATATTGTAGGGCGGTTTAATGTTATCTAATATTTGGACCATTTCCTTCGATCCATAGCCTACGCCAAGTCTTAAGCCAGCAAGTCCCCACGCCTTGGAAAATGTTTGAAGCAGGAACAGGTTTCTAAAATTTTTCAAAGAAGAAACAAATCCTTCTGTGTCTGCAAAATCAATATAAGCTTCGTCTACCACTACTATTCCAGAAAAGGCTTCCAGGAGTAATTTAATTTTATCCTTACCTAACAAGTTGCCAGATGGATTGTTGGGGCTACAAAGAAAAATGATCTTACTGTTTTCATCTATCGATTCATGGATGGCTTGTAGATCCAGTTCAAAATCAGCCGTGAGGTGAGGCCGCTTTACTCCCACATTGTTGATACCCGCACACACTTCATACATCCCGTAGGTGGGTTGAGGGATGATAATATGATCTTTGCCGGGTTCGCAAAAAGCCCTTATCAAAAGATCGATGATCTCATCGCTGCCGTTCCCAAGAATGATTTGCTGAGGTTCTACTTGTTGTAATTGCGCAATAGCAATTTTTAATAGATTTTGCTTAGGGTCAGGGTAGCGGTTGAATTCCGATGAAAATGGATTCTCATTGGCATCCAGGTACACCGAAGCAGATCCTTTGAAATCATCGCGGGCTGTACTATAGGGTTTCAATGCCTTAATATTCTTTCTGGTGATGTTGTCAATATTAAAACTCATTGCTTTTCCAGTCTAATGCTTACTGCTCTTTTATGGGCGATCAATTGTTCTGCTTCCGCCATTCTTTCTACAACAGGGCCTAAGTTTTCAATGCCTTGTTGGGTAAGTTTTTGAAACGTAATAAATTTTTGAAAACTGCTCAGAGAGACACCACTATAAGCTTTGGCAAATCCATTGGTCGGCAGGGTGTGATTGGTTCCTGATGCGTAGTCTCCAGCTGATTCAGGGGTAAGCTGACCAAGAAATACGGATCCGGAGTTGCTTACCTTTTCTGCAAGGGTATCACAATTTTCAGTATTCAAAATGAGATGTTCAGGAGCATAGGCATTTACGAAATCTATAATATCAGCCTCGTCACTCATTTCTATCGTCAGGCTGTTTTGTAATGCTAATTGTGCAATATCCTTTCTGGGAAGTGTTTCTAGTTGAGCGGCTACTTCTTTCTCTACTTGTTCGATCAGTATGCCTGTTGTAGCAACCAGAACGACCTGACTATCCGCACCATGCTCCGCTTGTGAAAGGAGGTCTGCGGCAATAAATGCCGGATTGGCTGTCTCATCGGCTACCACCAATACTTCTGAAGGGCCAGCAGGCATATCGATGGCAATGCCTTCCATGCTTACCAGCTGCTTGGCTTTAGTGACGTACTGATTACCCGGCCCGAATATTTTATACACGGAAGGAATTGTAGCGGTGCCATAAGCGAGGGCAGCAATGGCTTGCGCTCCACCTACTTTAAAGACTTGTGTTATGCCGATTTCTTTTGCAGCAAAAAGAATAGTGGAGTCAACGGATCCATCCAATTTTGGTGGAGTACATAGCACGATGTTTTTACATCCTGCAAGTTGGGCGGGGACTGCCAGCATCAGCAATGTAGAAAACAAAGGAGCCGTTCCACCCGGCACATATATTCCAACTCTTTCAATAGGGGTGGCCTTGCGCCAACACAGGACGCCCGGCATTGTTTCGATGGCAGTGGTTTCCTTTAGTTGTGCTTTATGAAATTTTGAAATGTTAGAAGCGGCTACTCTGATGGCTTGTTTTAAATCTTCAGGTACTTGTTTTTCTGCTTCGTCAATTTCTCCTTGCGTTACCTGAAATGAGTTCAAAGCCACCTTATCTATTTGTAGCGATAACTCTTTTAATGCCTCATCGCCTGATACCTTTACACTATTGATAATGTTCTTTACTCTGCCTTCTAAAAACTCTAATTCCAGGGCAGGTCGTTCACAAAGTGCAGACCAGGTTGTTTGTGCCGGGTTAATGTATTTTTTCATTACAGTATCATTTTTTCAATGGGTATAACCAATATTCCTTCTGCGCCAAATGATTTCAACTGATCAATCTTTTCCCAGAAAGCGTTCTCATTAACAACAGAATGTAATGATGACCAACCTTTTCTGCTCAATGGCATCACAGTGGGGCTCTTCATGCCAGGGATAACGGATGTAATTTTTTCAATAGCATCGTCAGGGCAATTGAGCAGGATGTATTTGTTATTTTTTGCTGAATTAACCGCCTCCAATCGGAATAGCAGTTGATCCAATATTTCCTGTTTTTCTTTGGATAACTCATCGCCCGCAATCATCACCGCTTCCGATTGCATGACGGTTTCTACTTCCTTAAGTCCGTTGCTGAGCAGGGTACTGCCGGTACTCACAATATCACAAATGGCTTCTGCCAGCCCAATCCCTGGTGCGATCTCCACAGAGCCACTGATCTCATGGATGCCAGCTTCTACATTATTCGCCTCAAGATATTTTTTTACAATTACAGGGTAGGAGGTGGCAATGTTTTTTCCTTGCAGGGAGGCAAGACCTGTATAGTTTTCAGATTTTGGGATGGCCAGAGACAGTCGGCATTTGGCGAAGTCCAGCCTTTTAATCAGGACGTTTTTCTTGTTCTTCTCCACGAAAACGTTTTCTCCCACAATCCCAACATCGGCTACTTTGTCCTCAATATATTGGGGAATATCATCGTCCCTTAGAAAGAGAATCTCCACAGGAAAGTTGCGCGCCTGCGTTTTGAGTTGACCCCGGCCGTTGCTGATGGCCAGTCCGCTTTCCTTGAGCAAGGCCAGCGAACCTTCCTGCAGTCTTCCTGATTTTTGAATTGCAATTCGTAAGTAGTTTTTCATTAAAATGTAGTGTGTAGATAAAACAAAAAAGGCCTGCCGAGTGGCAAGCCTTTTGATAAAATTCTTATTTATAAATTAATCAAAACATAGACCGACCACTCCACATATGTGACATATGATGATGGTGATGGCCGTGGATGTTAAGATTTTGTGTCATTGTTTGAAATCGCTCGCAAGAAATGCATAAGATGCGATTTCTCAAAATTATTCGTAATAAATTGCTGTGTCATCTTTAAATACTCCACAAACGGTCGGTATTTGGTTAAATTTGTAAACATGCGGAGCGTATACCATCTTTTTCTACTGATTGGACTGGCTGCTTGTGTAGAAAGCAAGGAGAGCCGGCTTCAAAAGTTTCTAATTAAGGGCAACAACGAAATAAGCAACAAAAACTATGATCAGGGCATTGCCTACTACAGAGAGGCCATCCAAATTGATCCGTGTTTCACAGAAGGGTTGAACAATTTGGGGACTGCATTGTTTCAGCTGGGAAAATTTGATCAGGCCCTGACCCGTTATCAGGAAGCGATCACTTGCAACCCTGATTATCTTCCTGCCTTTTACAATCGGGCCAATGCCTATTATGAGCTCAAGGAGTACTACAGTGCACTAAAGGATCTGGACCGGATTGAAGCTTCAAAACCCGATACTGCATTTGTGTTTTTCACACGTGGTTTGGTGCATACCAAGCTTCGCAATTTTGATTTAGCGAAGACCTCTTTTGAAAAAGCCTTTCAATTGGATACCAATAATGTGGAGTTCCTGGTCAACCTGGCCAATGTTAAATATTACCTTAAAGACTACAATGCCGCTATCGCTGATCTTAACAATGCGATAAAGCTCGATGCCTCCGAAGCAAATATTTATAACACGCTGGCATTGATCGCCATCGATCAGCAGGAAATGGAGGAGGCTTTGAAGCAAGTGAACAAGGCATTGGATTTGATCCCTTCTGAGCCCTACTTCATGAACAACCGGGGGTTTATTTATCTGGTTCAAAATCAACTTGAAACGGCTGTCGAAGATATTAATGCAAGCTTAAGTACAGACCCCGAGAACGGATGGGCGTACCGCAACAAAGGAATCTATTATCTGATGAAGGAAGACTATCCTAACGCAGAGCGTTTGCTCATTCAAGCCAATGAAATGGAACCTTTTATTGATAAAATTCACTTCTATCTGGGTATGGCTTATTTTAAGAATGGAAAGCAAGCATTAGCATGTGAGCAGTTTTTGTTATCGGAAGAAGCAGGTGACGGGATGCTGACTGCTGATCTAATCAAAATGTGTCAATGATAGATTTTGGGAAGTTGGTGGATCAATTGGAGCGAAGACTTCAGGGGCCTTTACCTGGGCCGGCTGCACATGAGATGATGCGGGCGGTTCCTGTTGGTAATAAGATGCCCAACTTTGCACACGAGACGCCACCCAAACCTGGGAGTGTTTTAATTGTACTTTATCCGGAAGCAGATCGAATTGTTTTCCCATTGATCAAAAGACCGGATTATTCAGGCATGCACAGCGGGCAAATCAGTTTTCCCGGAGGGAAAAAGGAAGGGGAGGAAGACAGCGTAGAAACAGCACTTCGGGAAGGGAATGAAGAAATTGGGATTGACACCAATGAGATAAAAGTGATTGGCAAGCTCAGTAACTTCTTTGTGATACCCAGCAATTTTATGGTAGTACCTATTGTGGGTTATGCTGAGCGCAAACCAGACCTTGTTGCGGATCCTGTGGAGGTAGCCAGAATATTGCATGGCGATATCGAATCCATTCTTCCTGATGAAGCAATGTTAAAACGGGAAATTATCGCAGCCAAAACCTATCAGATGAATGCGCCTCACTTTAGCATCGACAATGAAGTGGTGTGGGGCGCCACTGCAATGATGCTCAATGAGCTGAGATTAATTCTAAAAGAAATCGTATAAAAAAGGGTTCAACATCACTGATGCTGAACCCTTTAAAAGTAATTCAATTTATTCGCCTTGCGATACTTTCGCAGCGTAGGCTTCCAGTTTTCCTATCTCCTGATCAATCATAAAGAGTCCTACTCCTTCTTCACCAATCAGATCAAATAACTCCACCGCCCTGCGGGCAATAGTTTCCTCTTCACGCTGCTCGCTGACGAACCACTGGAGAAAGTTAAAAGTAGCAAAGTCCTTGATTTTGAAGCAATGATCCACCAGTTCATTGATGGATTCGGTTACTGCAATTTCGTGCTTTAACGTCTGATCAAATACCTCCCGCAAACTTTTAAAGGAATGCTTAATTCCGGTAACCTCTGGTTGCAAGGCATGACCACCTGCTGTGTTCACATACTTAAACAATTTAAGCATGTGCATTCTTTCCTCTTCAGAATGGTTATACAGAAACTGGCTACTTATTTCATATCCCTGTGTCTCACACCAGGAAGCCATGGACAGATAATAAGCAGATGATGTTCCTTCCATCATGATTTGCTTGTTGAGCAAAGCTTCCGTTTCTTTTGTTAAAGAACGGGTAGGGGTGATCATCTGTTTAGATTGTTTTTTCATAATAACTATTTTCTCCTCTTACTCGTTTTTCTATTTACCTTCTTAGCTATTTTTCTTTTTACTTTTTTGGCCGACTTCACCACTCTTTTCGCTGCTTTTTTTGTGGTTTTCTTCACCTTCTTGGCCAACTTCTTCACTTTACGAACCACCTTCTTCGTCTTTTTGGCAGCCTTACGGGTAGCTTTCTTTACTGCCTTCTTCACCTTTTTAGCTTTCTTCGGAGAAGCCTTTTTCTTAGCCACCTTTTTCTTTGTGGCTACCTTTTTAGTCGTCTTTTTCTTTGCCTTTTTAGGGGCTGTTTTTTTCTTTGCTGCCGCTTTCTTAACTGCTTTCTTTTTTACTTTTTTGGTAGCCTTTTTTACTTTCTTCTTAGGAGAAGCTTTGGTGGTTGCCTTCTTTTTTGCTGCTTTCTTAGCAGTCTTTTTCTTCGGTTCATCGGGAGACTTGGCAATCAGGTTCAATGCAGAGCCTGCCTTAAACCAACCGATCTGACCTTCGTTGTAGGTATGGTTTACCTTAATCGTATCCTTGCTTCCATCCGCATGGTTAAGAACCAACGTCAGTTGCTTGTTAGGAGCAAAGCTTTCTAAGTCAACGATATCGATGGTGTCGTCCTCTAGGATCTTATTGTAATCTGCTTCGTTGGCAAATGTAAGCCCAAGCATCCCTTGCTTTTTCAAGTTAGTTTCATGGATACGAGCGAATGACTTCACCAAAATCACGCGTACACCTAAGTGACGGGGCTGCATCGCGGCATGCTCACGGGATGAGCCTTCTCCATAGTTGTGATCACCTACCACAATGGTAGGAACACCGGCCTTCTTATAGGCACGTTGTGTATCAGGAACAGTGCCATATTGGCCTGTCAATTGATTCTTTACATTGTCTGTCTTTTCATTAAAGAAATTCTGAGCTCCTGTCAGGGTGTTGTTAGAGATGTTATCAAGATGTCCTCTGAATCTCAACCATGGGCCAGCCATAGAAATGTGATCCGTGGTACATTTTCCTTTTGCCTTAATCAACAACTTCATTCCTGTGAGATTTTTACCATCCCAAGGTTTGAAAGGGCTCAAAGCCTGCAATCTTTTTGAGTCATCAGAGATCTTCACCTGTACTTTACTTCCGTCTTTGGCAGGAGCGAGGTACCCAGGATCTTTTACATCAAATCCTTTGGGTGGAAACTCAACGCCACGTGGCTCATCCAGCATCACCTGCTCTCCATCCTCATTGGTGAGCTTGTCGGTCAGTGGATTGAAGGTAAGATCACCGGCAATAGCAAAGGCTGTAGTGATCTCGGGAGAGGCTACAAACGAATGCGTATTGGGGTTACCATCGTTTCGTTTTGCAAAGTTTCTATTGAATGAAGTGATAATGGAATTTTTTCTGTTGGGGTCATTGGTATGTCTTGCCCACTGTCCGATACAGGGACCGCAAGCGTTGGCCAGTACCACACCTCCCATTTTTTCAAATGTACCGAGGTAGCCATCCCTGTCTACGGTATACCGTACCATCTCAGAGCCTGGAGTAATCGTGAACTCTGCCTTGGCTTTCAATTTCTTATCAACAGCTTGTTTGGCAATTGAAGCAGACCTGGAGATATCTTCGTAAGAAGAGTTGGTACATGATCCGATCAATCCCACCTCAAGTCTTTGTGGCCAGTTGTTGGCTTTAACTTCTTCCGCAAATTTAGAAATAGGAATGGCCCTGTCCGGAGTAAATGGTCCGTTCACGTGCGGCTCCAATGTGGAAAGGTCAATCTCTATTACCTCGTCAAAGTATTTTTCTGGATTGGCGTATACTTCTGGGTCTCCCGTTAGGTGTTCACTTATTTTGTCAGCAAGATCTGCTACTTCTTTTCTGCCGGTACCTCTCAGGTACTCCGCCATTTTTTGGTCGTAACCAAACGTAGAAGTAGTGGCGCCTATTTCTGCACCCATGTTACAGATGGTTCCTTTTCCTGTACAAGACAAACTATTGGCACCAGGCCCGAAATATTCAACAACAGCACCCGTTCCACCTTTCACTGTGAGGATTCCTGCTACTTTAAGGATAACATCTTTAGAAGCAGTCCAGCCACTAAGGTTTCCGGTAAGCTTCACACCGATGAGTTTGGGAAACTTTAGCTCCCAGGGCATTCCGGCCATCACATCTACAGCATCGGCACCACCCACGCCTATGGCAATCATTCCAAGACCACCGGCATTCACCGTATGCGAGTCTGTTCCAATCATCATTCCCCCCGGAAAGGCATAGTTTTCAAGAACCACCTGATGGATGATACCGGCTCCTGGTTTCCAGAATCCGATTCCGTACTTATTAGATACCGACTCCAAAAAGTTAAATACTTCGCCACTGGCAGTAATAGAGTCTTTAAGGTCTTTTTTAGCTCCGTCTTTCGCCAAAATGAGGTGATCACAATGAACGGTGGAAGGAACTTTTACTTTGGGAATTCCTGCAGACATGAATTGTAACAATGCCATCTGCGCAGTAGCATCCTGCATGGCTACGCGGTCGGGAGTAAATTCTACGTACGATTTGCCGCGACCAAATTTCTCCATAGGCTGATCAGCATGGAGGTGAGAATAAAGAATTTTTTCTGTGAGGGTAAGCGGCCTTCCTGCCACTTTTCTTGCTTTTTCAATTCGGCCGGGCATTGCCTTATAGGCGGCCTTTATCATGTCTAAATCGAACACCATAATAGTAGTCTTAGTTGAACGGCTAAGTTACTAAAAAGTGTGTGGATTCTGAATTCCAGATTCCAGAATCTAGCATCCAGAATCCAGTTCCCTACTTGCTATTAATGTAATTGAGAAACTCCCGCTTGATATTCTCGTCCTGGAACTTGCCGGAGAAGTATGCGGTGCCGGTTTTGCTGTTGGTATCTCCAACGCCTCTGGAGGCTACACACATGTGGTTGGCATCAATTACTACTCCAACATGTGGAGTATTTAATGCGCGTTCAATTTCCTTACCAATCTGTACGGTTAGACGCTCCTGAACCTGAGGCCTTTTGGAATAATATTGAACAATGCGGTTGATCTTTGATAACCCTATCACCTTGCCTGTAGAAAAATAGGACACGTGGGCCTTGCCATAAATGGGTACAAAGTGGTGCTCGCAATGACTGTAGAAGGTGATGTCCTTCTCTACCAGCATTTGATCGTAATTGTACTTGTTGTCAAAGAGGCGTGCATGAGGCCTGTTCTTAGGATTCAAGCCACTAAAAACTTCTTTTACGTACATTTTAGCAACTCTTCGCGGAGTTCCTGCCAGGCTGTCGTCATTCAGGTCCAGACCGAGTATGGTCATTATTTCCTTGAAGTGCTTTTCAATTTTCTCCACCTTTTGATCATCGTCCAGGTCAAAAGCATCGGGCCTCACCGGAGTTTCCCATGAAGACAGGATGTGGTCGTCATCCATTTCCTCGTCCAGAGGTTTAATGGGCCGGATATTCAACGAAATTTCTTTCTGTCTCATAGAGTTTGATTTTAAGGTCAAATTGATTGTCGATCTGCTGTCTCAATATTCTCCAGATCACGATAGCAATATTTTCAGCTGTAGGATTCAGAGTTTTAAAATAGGCAACGTCCAGATTTAAGTTTTTGTGGTCAAATTGTTGAAGCACATGTTTTTTAATCAGGTCGCTCAGCTCTTTCATGTCAAACACATACCCTGTATTAGAGTCGGGTTCACCCGTAAGCGTTACAATTAATTCATAATTGTGCCCATGAAAATTGGGATTGTTACACTTCCCGAAAACCTGGTCGTTTTTTTCGTCTGTCCAATCCGGATTGTACAGCCTGTGTGCTGCGTTAAAATGTTCCTTTCGGGATATGGCTACCTTCATTACTAGTGAAAAACACCAATTTAGGTAAAAGGTTCTCCCACAGGTTAACTAAATGATAAAATGACTAGAAATTGCTCAGCGATCGATCATGGAAGTTAAGCACTGACATCCTTATCCCAAGCATAATTTCATGGGTGCTGAATTGCGACCCCACAGAACTGGCCGTTGGGATTTCAAAGGTGTACCCAAGGCGAAACTGCTCTTTAAGAAGTGCCTGCAATTGAATGCCGTATGTGTTGAAGTTTCGAGTAAACACACCCGCAGTATACAACTGGTCAATATTCACGTTGAAGTTAAGGTCCGTAGACAAGGGAGAGCCCTTAACCGATTTTAATAATATTCCCGGCTTTAGCCTGATGCGGGTCCCCATGTTGAATACGTAGGCTCCGAACAGATAGTAGTGCTGATTGTAAAGATCAAACTGCTCACCCATACTGCTTTTGAAGGTTGTACTTAACAGGCGGGGTACAGATAAACCCACGAAAAATCTTTCACTCTTTAGCGCTACACCGGCTCCGATGTTGGGTTTGCTAAGGTTTTCATTGCCTGTAAATGCTGGGTCACCCGGATCAGCCAGGTTCAGCTGATTATAATTACTTTGAAAGTTGATCAGGCCTGCTTGCATGCCGAAACTAAAGGTCATGTCTTCCAATTGCAGCTTGTAGGAACCTGCTAGTTGAAATTCGGTATTAGTGGCATTTCCAATCTTGTCTTGCACGATCAATAAACCTGCACCCACACGATTGTCTACCAACGATATGTGTCCATTGGCGTTTACCGTAGTAGGGTTGCCTTCAAAACCTCCCCATTGTGTACGGTAGGAGAGGGAGGCATTCAGGTTGTTGTTCAACCCCGCATAAGCCGGGTTAATGACCATGGGATTGTTGATGTACTGTGAGTACAACGGATCTTGCTGGGCAAAGCTCAAGCTTATGAACGCAAGATAAATAATGGTGACGAGTAAAAGTTTTTTCATACTTATCGCTTTATGGTCAAGTACCCAGTGAGTTCAGGTTGTCCGTTTGAAAATGTAATCTTATAAAAATATACGCCACTTGAAAGCTCTTTTCCACCATCGCTCTTTCCTTCAAATCTGCGGCTGGCATTGTCGTAGTTATTCACTTCAAAAACCTTATCGCCCCAGCGGCTAAAGATGCTTACTTTATTTTCCGCCCCCAGGGTGGTGATGTTGGCAATATCGAAGTAGTCATTTTTTCCATCTCCATTGGGAGACATTCCATTGTGAACAATGATTTCTCCAGGAAGGCTTTCCACATCAATGTTAAGTTCAGCCGTTGAACACAGCCCGTCTGTATCGCAAGCCTCGATCGTGACGACATCCATACCGGAAAAATTGGTACCGGAATAATCGATGGTAAGGATTGCGTTGGTAATGGTGGTCGTTCCCACTCTGACTGGCGTAGGCGAGACATTGGGAACCACTTTGAAAGACTGGGGATCCAGGTTACCATCAGGATCGCTGATAATGGTATTCAGATCAATGGCTGCATCACCATTGAAAATTGCATTTAAATTACTCTGCGCAATCACCGGAGGGTTTTTCGGCTCCGAAGCAATGTTCACTGTACGGGAAGCGGATTGACCATTGGTTTTATCGGCATCCAACACGGCAAAAGTGATGGTTCTCGCCAATGCTTTTATCCTTCCATTACTTCCTTTTCGCGCGCCTGGGTCGGCACCAGTATATTCATAAGCCACGGTACGCAATATGGACTGATAAGTCGCCAACGGTGCATTTCCCTGCAGGGTGAGCACACCGGTAGTGGTATTAAAACTGCCTGTCACTGGGGCTTGAGGGGTAAAAGTCAAAACCTCATCCCCAGGTTGAAAACTTTGGATGGATACGGTAGCTTGAATAATATTATCATTGTCCTGATCAGCCAACGTGAGATTGGCATCCAAAACCGATGGCCCTGATTCAAATGCGTAACTGAGCACTGTGCCTGAAACGGTAGGAACAGCGGCAGGATTGTTATTCACAAAGAAATCAAAATTACCGTTACTGTTACCTAAAAAGAAATCCAGGTCTCCATCGCCATCTGCATCAACAAAACCCGGGTAAGGGTTATAATCGGGGTTGGAGACAAGAGGGCTTGCGTGAAGAACAAAGGCAGGTGCTTCTGGTGTACCTGTGTTTTCTATAAAGTAAACTTGATCGCCCTTGGTATAATCATCTATATAATAATAAGCACCAAGGATCAGATCAAAATCGCCATCGTTATCAATATCAACAAACCTGGGGTTCATCTCATAGGTAAAAAGGGTACCAAATTCGGGGATGTAGGAGGCGTCAAGTGGGTTTTCCGTAGGGTCTTCAGGAGCATTAAAGACCGGATTTTCGCTATCGCCTTCATTCCTATAGAAACTAATAATGCCGTAGTTACCGGCAAAAAGATCCAGGTCTCCGTCATTGTCAATATCTACCAGCTCAATCGTACCTCGCCAGTCAACATCTATTTCATCAAAAGGTGATAATTCCTGATACTCATAAACCCCTTCATTATTTTCATATAATTCAACTCTGCCAAAGTAGTCTGCATAGATCAGGTCAAGGTCTCCGTCACCGTCAATATCAACCAGCACTGGTTTAGCCCCATAACCAAAATCAATATCAGCAAATGGATTGGCTGCATCTTTTACGGGGATAAAGCCACCCTCAACTTTTTCGAAATATTTCATCCCGTACTTTCCACCCAGCAACGCATCCAGGTCTCCGTCACCGTCTGTATCCACAAAATAAGGTACAGCATCATCTTCAAGGGTAACACCACCGAATGGGTTATCGAGGAAAAGTTGCTGCTCAAAAACAGCGTTTCCTTGATTAATGAAATAGTTGAGTCCATCATTGTCTCCAGCCTTGTATTTATAACTGCTAAAGACGGCTCCAAACACCATGTCCAGGTCTCCGTCATTGTCCAGGTCGGCAAACGCGGGAGCAGATTGGTATCCAAAATCAATGCCATCAAAGGGGTTGCCGGTTTTGGCTATATCATCCCAGAGGCCTGTCTGCTCAGTAAAAGTTGCACCATCCCCTTTAAAAAAGCGGACTTCTCCATAATGCCTTCCCATAATAAAATCCAGGTTGCCATCCTGATCGATATCGGCAAAGACAGGTGTAGCGCTGTAATTATTAAAGCCCACAATATCGGATTGCAAATCCCAACTAACTGTTGAGAAATTGCTGGCACCATCATTTTCAAAATAATGCACCTGATGTCCATATCCATAGTAGTCGTAATCGTGTCCAATAAACACATCTATATCACCGTCACCATCAAAATCAATAAGAAATGGAACTGGATCATTTCCTGGGTTAATTCCATAAAATGGATTTCCCGTTTTAGCTACACCATCCCATGTCCCGGTCTGTTCGGTGAAAGTTATTTGACCAGCACCTTCACCAATTTGAGTGCCCCCGTTATTTACAAAATATTGGACGCGATCAACACTTCCAGTGACGCCAACGAGCAAATCAAGGAGTCCATCCCCATTGAGATCGGCAAAAGCAGGGGAACCATAGCCACTAATAGCCAAAGGCTCAAATGCTGTATCTACCAAATCGTGATCGTTGAACACAGGGTTGCTAGCATCTCCCACATTTTCATACACCCGTACCTCGTAGTATCCACCAACCACTATATCGTAGTCCCCATCATTGTCAAGGTCTACAATGGTAGGTCTTAATCGATATCCTGTAAGTGGATAACGCAATGGGTTAGTGGCACGATCTGAATTATTGAATGGCCCTATAGGTGCTTGTGCCAATGCATCCTGTGTATTTCCTAACGCGGCAATAGTGCCACCTACTGCGGCCAGTTTCATCTGCCATTTCAGCTGGCTGACTTTGCGGGTCAGTCTATTGAATTTAGAGATAAGAGAGTTTCGTTTCTGGGTGCTGTAGCGATAAAATGCACCTGATTTTTTACTCTTGTTGAGACGCGATGTCAACAACTCGAGTTGTGTACGCTTCTTGGCAAGCATGCTTGCGAAATCTTCTCTGAAACCCATTTTAGGATGGTTACTTTGAGATTAAAGGTATAAAATATTACCTTTTGTTAGGAGAATTTGCCCTAAGATATCTTTGCGGTTATGGATGATTATACCATTTGGTACCTTGTCGGCCATAAAGATCTTCAATGAATTTTTAATTCATTGATAATCAGGCATTAATATACTTATAACTCATTTTTTGTGCTATGCTTTCCGCCATTAAAAACGTGACCTATGAAAACCTTTGGAGAAAGGACTTGGGAGAATTAAAGAAAGAAGTGATTACCATGTGGAGGCAGCACAACCCCGGGTTCGAAGAGGACAAGGCAGAGGAGCGCGCCAGTCAGATGGTGTGGGTAGCAAAGAATGAATTTGAACAGGTGATAGGCGTAACCACCGCCTTTAAGGTGTACGTCAAGCAGTTTAGAAATTTTATGTACTCCATTCGGGTAATGGTGTTGCCAGAATACCGAAGTCAAAAATTGGCCACCGACTTACTGGTCAAGTCTCGTGATTTCCTGGAATCGATCCATCAGGAAGATCTCCCTGATCCACCCATAGGTATGATTACGTTGGTGGAAAATGAACTGCTCAAGAAAAACAAAAGAGAAGCCATCTGGCCCGCTTCGAAAATGGTGTATGCCGGTAACTCAGCCAAAGGGCACCATATCCGTATCTACTATTTTAAAGGTGCCACCATATGAAGGGGGTGAATGACATCCGGCTAGTCAATGTGCTTGAACTGGCATCCAGAGAAGAAGTAGAGCAGGCCGCCATGGAATACTGGAAAAAGCATAAAGTAATTCTCAAGGATGAGGTATTGCAACAAAGGGCCTCGGAACTGGTAATGGTAGCCTATGATGATAAGAACAAGGTGATTGCCACCAGCACAGGAGTGAAGACCAAAGTAAAATTATTGAACAACAACTGGCTCTATCAGTATCGCTGCTTCATCGATCCCAACTTCAGGGTCATCGGTTTTGACTACCATCTTACTCAACAATCCCTGGATGCACTGGAAGTAGCAGGTCAGAAGGACTCAGATAAACCGATAGGTGTATTCACCGTGATCGAGAATCCTCATTTATACAACAACAAAGTAAATAATGCCGCAGTGTGGCGTGCCTACAAAATGTATTTCATCGGTTTCAATTCCAAAGGCCAGCCCATTCGGGTGTATTACTTTAAGGGTGCACAGATCTAACCCAATTGCTTTTGCAAATGGGTAGAAAATGAATTGACAGTGGGAAACTCCCAAAACGAATGGGGGTTGATCTCAACATTGTATTCTTTTTCTATTTCATCAATTAAGAATATCGCATGCATGGAGTCCAGCCCCAATGACATAAACTCCTCATCGGGGTTAACTTCACTTGGCTTAACGCCTAAAGTCTCGGCTACTTTGGTTTGTATAAATACACTGATATCAGACATGAGTTATTGGCAAGATATAGGGAAGGATTGAAAACTTCGCATATTCATGTTCTCTTTCCAAATGGGTTCTTTCACAATTGTAATACGGTTATACCTTTCAAGATAATGGAGCAACAATTCAAACTCTTTCTTTGCCAGCCAGTCACCCAGACATCGGTGAATTCCGGAGCCAAAGGAGAGGTGGTGATTGGCTGCACGGGTAAGGAGCAATTGATCCGGTTGCTGAAACTTCTCCGGATCGCGATTGGCCGCACCTAAACATATGGTCACGGCACTTCCTGCTTCTATCTTTTGCCCTCCAAGGTTTACTTCTTCCGCAGCCATGCGCACCACAATTTGTAAGGGCGAGTCGTAGCGTAGTATTTCCTCGATCGCACTATTTATTAAAGAGGGTTCCTTTAAAACTTTATGTAGTTGACCTTCACTAATGAGATGATATAAACCCAGCTCAATTAGCCCTGCAGTAGTTTCTTCTCCTGAGATGAACAAAAAGAAGCAATTGGCAATCAACTCATGATGGGGAATAGTAGGGGATGATTTATTGAGCTGAACCAATCTACTGAGAAGGCCATCATCGGGTTGAGCCAGTTTAGCTGCCGCATGCTTCTCAAAATAAGAGATAAACTCTTTGGTGGCTTCTTCCATTTTTTTGATTTGCCTGAACGTCAAATAGAGATCCAGTGACTGAATCATTTTGTGCGATAAATCTTCCAGGTATTGATAGTCTGAAGTGGGCAAACCAAAAATGCGGGCCATGGTCATGGCCGGTAAAGGCGTAGCCAGTCTTGTTACCACATCAAAATTAGAGGTGTCAATGGAGGAAAAAAGTTGATCAATATTTTCGTTGATGATCTGATCTACTTCTCTGCTGTTCCAGGCCTGCATAATGAATTTGCGAAGCAGGCTGTGGTCAGGAGGATTTTTAAATACAAGAAATGATTGGAGGGCATCGACAATCACAGCAAATGATTCCCACTTGTCCATATGCTGTGTAGCTGCTTTGGACAGCCACTCGGCCCTGTTGCCGACAATGAACCGATCATCTTTGAGAATAGCCTTGGCATCTTCGTATCGGGTGATTACCCATTCCCCCGTTCTGGACTTATGTATAGGGTCATTTTCCCGCAACTCCTTATACATAGGGTAAGGGTTGAGCATGTTCTCCCGCAGAAATGGTTTCCATGGTGACTCCATGTTACTTTTCTTTTTCTGCCACACCCCAGTAATCGGTAGAAGGTGTGGTGATGGCCATTACCTTACTGGTTTTTTCAGCACTCAACAATCCTGGTCTGTTCATGCCGGGAAGTATTCGCACATCATAAATTTCATCTACATTGTTTTCATACTTGATGTATCCTGCCACGCTCATCTTGGGAATGTACAGAATGACTACTCCTGCATAAATGGATTTTTTGGAGATAGGCAGGTTTTGAAAAGCCTGTGAGGTTTCTCTTAGTTTGGAAAGGCCAATGAACAAGTAATCTCCAATGCGATCCATTCCACGAACAAATCCATCCAGTGATTTTACCACTTCGTATTTTCCTCCATCGCTTTGGCGTACCAGGTCCCCGGTGGCAGAGTGCAGCCAATAGAGCTGTCCGTCAATGATGCGGGGTGAGTGGGGCATTTGTAAATTGTTGACCAAAATGGTATTGCTGTCTACATCCATAAGCACGCCTCCATGGGCTTTGTTGGCGCGCCATCCGCCTGCTTCATTGGAAACACCAAGGGCAGTTACATATTTTGGTTTGTTGTTTTCAAAAGCTACGCCATTGAGGTGACACTGGTCGGTGGGTTCGGCTTTGGTAATGAAATGGGGTTTCCACTGAGGAATAAAACTGTGCTGATCATCGATGGTAGCGAGACAGGAGAAGCGGGTATTGACGGCCCAAAGCTGATCACCTGACCAATGCAGATCATGGATGTCGTTGTCCCCTGTAAAGTACTGTACCCTCGGAAGGTAAAGGCTGTCATAGGTGTTGGGAAATTTGGGATAGTTGGCAGCCATGCGGCTGACGTTCCGCATTACCGTCACTGAGCTGTTGGTGGCAATGGCCAGCTTATCGCCTTGTACGGCTATACCCATGGGTTTTTCAAAGTTGCGGGGCAACTGTATCAAATGATCTTTGTCCTTCGCACTGATGAAAATAACCTTGCCTGCCTGATAGGTGGAGATAGCAATGGTGGCATTGAGCCCATGTAGAATTTCAGGGGCAGTAGGAGAGAAGGTACAGCTAAAAGGAGGTAATGGCTGAGACTTAGACATGGTGGTTTAAGGTTGCAGGTTCCAAGTTACAAGATTAACCTGCAACCTGAAACTTGAAACTTAAACTTGGCACTAACTTCTATCTTTTTAGTGTAAGATACCCTGTCAACTCAGGGCTACCACTAACGAATATAATTTTATAAAAATAAACTCCGGAAGGAAGGTCTTTGCCATTGTCACTTTCTCCATTAAACCTTCTGGTGGGATCGCCATTTTCATAGTTATCCACCTCAAATACTTTATCCCCCCAGCGATTATAGATGGTCACTTTGTTATTGGGTTCCAGTACTTCTATGTTTTCAATTCTAAAGTATGGATTAAAGCTATCTCCATTGGGAGATAATCCATTATAAACCAAAATTGAAGTGGGTGGAGGTGTTGCATTCACCACAATGGACACCGTGTTTGAATCAGTGAGCCCGCACTGATTGGTTATGCTGTAGTCAAAAGTGTCATTTCCGGAATAACCTGCGTCAGGTTGGTAGGTAATGGTGTTATCATTATTGATAACCAATGTTCCGTTATTGCTCTGTGTCTCTATTATTACCTGAATGATGTCTCCGTTATTAATTGTGGATGCAGCGATCACATCAACAGTGATGGGGGTGTCAATGTCGGTTGTAAAGGAGGGCGATCCTGCTATCAAAGGACTCTGTCCGGCACAAACATCAATTGTATTTTCAAACCACACAATTTCATCTCCTAAACTCCAGGCACCCACAATGTCAAGGTCACCATCCCCATCCAGGTCTACAGGTACACTTTCGAAGGCAAAATTGCCCACATCAACAATGACGATTCTTGTAAAATTCTGAGCGCCATCATTTTCATACCATGCAAACTCTCCACTGTTATTTCCTGTAGAAAGCAAATCTATATCTCCATCTCCGTCAAGGTCTGCAGCGGATACACTGTTTGCCGCATCCTCAATAGTGGTTACCACATGTTCAATAAAGTTTTGTGATCCATCGTTCTCAAACCAGGCAATCTTGTCATCGGCTTCTGAGGCGGTCAACACATCCACATCACCGTCTTGATCCAGGTCGATGGTATTCACATCACGTGCTTCACTAAAATTTGTAGAGACGACTCGTTGAGTGAAGGAGGCGCTCCCATCATTTTCGAACCAAAAAACCGTGCTTGCTGTTTCTGCTGCTGCGAGTACATCCACATCTCCATCACCATCGAGGTCTGCTGAAGTAACTTGCAGTGCTCCGGTTGTGGTGGTGCTTATGATCCGTGTAGTAAAATTTTGACTGCCATCATTCTCGTACCATGCGATCTTATTGTCAAATACAGAGGCAGACAGAACATCCAAAAACCCATCACTATTGATGTCTGCGATATGGACACCAAATGCGCCATCCGCGGCACTGCTGATTACTCGGGTAGTGAAATTTTGGCTTCCATCATTTTCGTACCAAACCACCCTGTCATCTTGGGTGGAAACAGATACAACATCGATGTCACCGTCATTGTCCATATCTGCAGCTTCTACATCTTTAGCTTCATCGATGCCTGTGGCGATAACCCGCTCAGTAAAGTTTTGTGAGCCGTCATTCTCAAACCACGAAACCTTGTCGTCTTGCCCAGCAGCGCTAACCACATCCATATCTCCATCGCCATCCATATCCACAGGAAAGACGCCAATCACACCATTAAAATTGTTAGCAATGGAGGGTTGTTGTTCAAAATAGGCAGGAGACTCAGGTGCAGCGCCAGCGGTCGCCACGAAGGAGAAGAAGTAAGGGGCAGTGAGGTTGCCACCTCCCGTACTTTGTAAATTATTGGTGATGGTCACTCGGATTACTTCACCGGCCTTAAAATCATTGGTCGGGTCAAAAGTGAGTGTGGATGTACCTCCACCACTCAACACTCCATTGATGATCCCAGTTTGTTCTCCTCGAACTATAATGGTGTTTGAATTCACAGAGGAAGCCGCTACATCCTGATCAAAAGACAGCGTAATGTTGGCATTGATAGCTACATTGGTTTCGTTCTTTGTAGCAGTTGTACCGGTGAGTGCAAGGGTAGGACTCGCTAGTCCCCTTAAGTCCAGCGCAATAAAAGATGAGCCGGGTGGTGCAGGTGGAAAGCCAGACGGGAAAACGGTGATATTAAAAAGGTTGATGATATTGGATCCATCCAAATCGGACTGCATGATCGCGGGTGGAACTGCCCCGTCACTGGCTCCTCTGCAAACCCAGTAGATTTTATCATTGAACAAATCCAAATCGAGTCCCCAAGGCTCTCCTCCAAATGTAAAGGAGGAGGGTGATGCAAAAGGTGCGGCTTCATTAATGTCATTATAGAATATGGTTCCAAGAGGAGTGTCTTCCTCTCCGGAAGTCCAATAAACCAATTCATTAACAGGGTCAATTTTTACATCCCTGAAATGCTCAACATCCGGTGAGCCAGTTGAATAAACCAGTTCCACGTTTCCTCCATCAAGGTCTGCCCGGTAAAGCTGTCGTGATGTTCCCGTTGTTACGCGGTTGGTGATATAATAAATCTTACCATTAGCCAGGTCCAGGTCAATGCCGAATGGTTCTTCCAAACCGGTATCGATTATTTCTACCACCGTAGTGTTGGGGTCTGGAGCAGAAACATCTGCTTTTGAAATTTTATTGGTAAACCCTGTCTCTGCATTTCCATGGGTATAATAAATAGTGTTATTGGGGATATCCAGGGCGATATCAAAAAGACCTGCTGCACTGGAAGGGTTGAAGTCAATCAACTTTTCATTGGTGGAGAGGTTGGTTTCTCCTATAAGCCCCCTGAAGATTTCGGCTTTAGCCGCATCTGTCCAATACACGTAGTTGTTGGTCTCATCAATTTCTAATCCACTGATTTCATCAGAAAAACCGGAGTAGGGGACTTCAAAATCCGATCCATCAAGTCCTACGCGATGTATTTCGTCATCACCACCACCGCCTCCCACATTTTCAGACCAGTATACTTTTGGAGGATTGGGATTGTTAAGATCCAGGGCCACATCCAATGGAGCATCCAATCCGCCAGGGACAATATCTATCGCATTACTTCCATCAAGATTAGCTTTTCCAATTTTACTAAAGCCATCTGCCCAAAAAATGAGACCGCTGTCTATGTCGATTGCGATCCCTCTAATTGAGCTTGCTAAACTTGTAACTATCGTAACAGGATTAGAACCAGTACTTAAATCTCTAGCTACAATTTCACCTACTGGGCCTACAGGGTTTTCGTTTGAATAATAAAATCTTCCTCCTGTTGGATCTACCACAATGTCTTTCATGGATTCTGTGAATAATGAATTAGGAACAATTGTAGTGACGGGTCCTGTACCATCTAGGTTAACAATTCTAATTTCTCTCGTTGTGATAGACCTTATTAAATATATTTTATTGTTTATGAGATCAATATCGAATCCAGGTATTAAAGATTGACCAGAAATTAATGGAGCGGGAAGTGTAACAAATGTTGAAGTTGCATCTAGACTTAATTTTACGATATCACCGATGTTTGCAACAAGTAATTCCCTTGTTATGGGATTGATTGCAAGCGATTGAAAATTCGTTGGTGGACTAGATACGTTTACAAAGTCAGAGGGTGTTCCTAACTGAACTCCTCCAGCATTTGATTCTAATGCGGCTCGTCTAATTATCGTTGGAGAGGTAGCTTCGATCCAATAGGCAATGTTTTTGATCTGATCGATTACTATATCTCTGATGGGACCAACCTGGCCCGCACTGGATACAGGATCAAGAGATGTACCATCCAGATTACTCCGTTGTATTAATTGAGAGCCATTTTCAGCAATGTAGATTTTTTGAGAAAAACCAAAAGTGGAGAGGAGAACCAGGCAGAATACCAGAACGTGATTTTTGATCATGATTTGGCGATAGTGGTGTACTCAAATTTAAAAGCATATTTACCAAATGCATGAGATAAATCTATTTTTTTAGGGTTAAGTAACCCGTAAGCCCTTCTCTTCCGCTTGAAAAATCCACTTTATAGAAATATACCCCACTAGGGAGTGCTTTCCCGTCATTCTGCCGTCCTTCAAAACGTTTTTCCTGTACATCAGAATTGTAATTATCCATCTCAAAAACCTTATCCCCCCAGCGATTGTAGATGGTGACGGTATTAACAGGCTCCAGGAATTGAATGTTTTGAATCTTAAAATAATCATTCTGTCCGTCTCCATTAGGGGAAATACCATTGTAAGCAGTAATCTCACCATCGACCTCTATCTGCAAGCTAACATCAACACATAAACCGAGTTGATCGCAGATGGTAAAACTTATATTATCTGTAGGTCCATTAATTGTTGCATTGGCATAATCCAATATCAGACTACCAGTTACAGGATCATACGTAAACCCAACATTGCTGGAGGAACTAAAATTCGTGAAGGAGGTGAGATCAATGTTGTCATTAAGGTCGCTAACAAAATCGGGAACCGAAATTGTTAGCGATTGACCTGCTACCACCGTTGGGTTTGTTGACGGAGCAATGAACAGAGGGGCCTCGTTGGCAATATCAATAGTCACGGTACCATCACTGCATAAGTTGCACTGATTGCAAATGCGATAGGTAAAGGAATCACCGCCAACAGTTCCTGTATTTGGCGTATATCCCAATGTGTTGTCTGCATTTACAATACCTGTTCCTTTTGTTCCATCTTGTAAAATGGAAAGGGTAAGTACATCACCAGAGTTGGTTGACGAACCTGCCAACACATCAATAGTTGAAAGCTGCTGAACACTTGAAGCAACAGTAGGATTAGAAGCAATAATGGGCTGAGGGATAGTAAGAATAAAATTATCAGAAACCTCTGGGCAAAACCCAGCCGCAGGTACGGTTAATGTTAAGGTGATAGTTCCATTGGTTTCATCAACGGCACTGGGAGAATAGGTGGCATTCAATATCATATCGTTATCAAAAGTGCCTGTGCCGCTGGTGGTCCAGGTTGCATTAACCGAGCTTCCTCCAAGGGTTCCATTGAGTGTGATCATATCTCCGGGGCATATTGAAACATCGGTACCTGCATCGACAGTAGGAGGGATGGGGCACATCAGACTATTAGCATACCATGCTACTTTGTTGTCACCTTCAGACGCGGATATTATATCAAGGTCTCCATCATTATCTAAGTCGGCCAAAGCAATTCCTCTTGCCTGTATTGCATTTGAGGTGATCAAGTGCTCTGTGAATAAAAAACTACCGTCATTCTCAAGCCATGCAACCTTGTTGTCGTTGTCTGAGGCAGTGGCTACATCCAAGTCGCCATCGCCATCGATGTCTTTCACACTAAATGACCTCACTCCATCTAGTGTATTTGCCACAGACCTAATAGAAAAGTTTTGACTTCCATCATTCTCATACCACGCTATTTCATCGGCAAATTCAGATCCGGACATTAGATCCATATCTCCATCGAGGTCAAAATCAATGGCAAATACAGCCCAGGGGCCGGATGGTACACCTGCAATGGTGTGGGACGCAAAAGTTTGTGCCCCATCGTTTTCAAACCAAATCACTTCATCGTTAAAAAGATCTGCCGAGAGCACATCAATATCTCCGTCACTGTCTATGTCGGCTGCGTATACACCACGCGGTGAACTCAATGAAGTGGTCAATGAGTGCGGAACGAAACTCATAGCCCCATCGTTTTCATACCATGCTACTTCACCAGCACCTTCATTGGCTGATACTACGTCCAGGTCTCCATCCCCATCCACATCAATGGGTAAAACGGATTCAACGGCAGAAGCAACACCAACCGTATTTTGCGTAAAAACTTGGCTGCCGTTGTTCTCAAACCATGCGATTTCATCACTGTCATTAAATCCCACCAAGAGATCTACATCGCCATCTAAATCGAAGTCAGTCGCAAAAATGTCTCTGGGTTGCAGGCCTGTACTCGTGATGGGAATTTCTGTAAACGAGCCTGCACCATTATTTTGAAACCAAATGACTTTGTCATCAGATGATCCGACTGCGGCAATATCGATGTCTCCGTCCCCATCAATATCGGCTGCATGAACTTGAAAGCCATCTATAGTAGTTGAGAGAACATTTACCGGATCATCAAGGAAAAAGTTTGGAGTTTCGGGACCAGATTGATTTGTTGCCTGAAATTTGAATGAAAATGGGTTTGATAAGATATTTCCTCCAGCAGTTTGCACGCCTGTGGTTAGGGTAGCTCGAATATTCTCTCCAGGTTTAAAGTCGTTGTTAGGGTTAAATAGGATAGTGGAGGTTCCTCCTCCAGAAAACGTTCCTGGTATAGTTCCAGTCTGTTCACCCGTAACAATGATGGTAGAATTATTGACTGCGTTGCCGTCTACATTGTTATCAAAATCGAAGGTAATACTTGAATTTAGTGGAACCTGAATCACATTTTGCGAGGGAGCTACACCAGTAATTAGTAATGGTGGCAGGCTCGCAAACTCAATCGCTCCAATATCCTCTGTTGGGCCTTGTGGTCGGGGAAGCCCGGTCTGGTCCTCAGCAATGAATCCAATATTTACACCGGCATCAATGAGAGGACTGCCAGCTGTAGGAGGGTGGTAGTAAGTTAATCCATTATTTGCTAAAGCACCTAGTTGTGGATCAAGTGGCGTAGATATATCAGACTGGTCACCTGAATTCGTGAAAATTGAACTGGGATCAAGGCTCACGAAATTGTGACCGGAACTTAAAATATTGCCATTATTTAATCCATATTGGCCCCCAACATTGCTTGCTAACACACAGTTTTCAAAGTCTATCCCACCATCTTCAAGGTAAATGCCTCCACCAACACCAGCTGTGTTTTGAAATACAGTGAGGAAGTAGGCACTTATTGCACCAAATGCACCGTCTGTATAAATTGCTCCACCATTCAGTACGGCACTGTTACCAGAAAAGGTGGTATTCTCAATAGAATGTGACGAATCATTGATGGTAATAGCGCCTCCATTTGCCGAACTGGTATTCCCTACAAAAGAACAGCGCTCAATGGCCAATGAATGGGTAAGCGCATTGTATATAGCGCCTCCATTTCCTCCATCTGCCTGGTTATTTATAAAATTACACCTTACTGCACTTAACAAGCCACTGCCATAACCTACTATAGCCCCACCACCATTGTCAGCAATGTTACCGGTGAAATCACAGTCGGTCATGAAGAGGGTGACCAAAGTTAGCAATGCAACAGCCCCTCCATCGTTGGTGGAATGACTATTGTTAAAAGCGCAATTAAAAAGCCTTACTCTGTTATTCGCATTGTGAACTGCGGTGATTGACAGTGCTGCTCCAGGTGAAGTTGAAAATCCATTGATGACCTGCAGGTCTCTCATATCAACATCTTCATTCAGAGGAATGTTAATGTTGAATAGGCTGATGGTATTTTGTCCGTCTACAATTATCCTTCGGTTGGTTGAGCCAGGTTGTGTGCTGGCATCAATGTCTATAGATTCGGTGATGGTGGGAAGGGGGGTAGTAGGTTGAATAATCCAGGTTTGATCTGTACTGTTATAGTTAGGGTCTGTGGTCTGTATATTAAAGGTAACTACATCTGCTCCCGCCATTGTGTTGGCGTTATCGATTACCCACCGCAGTGATCCTGTACCCGAATCATTGGTGTTGGTGACGATGAATGGATCTGGTGCAGGGCAGTTCTTACTGTCACCGGAGATTACCCAAAGGTTAGTTGCTATTAACGCACTTCTGGCTGATTCTCCTGCGCAATAGGTAAGAGTGTTAGCATCTAAGTCAACTCCAGTTTGTAAAGAAGGTAGGGCTTGCCATCCAATCAATGTTGCATCGTAATTGGCAGTGGAGAGTGCGGTATTATTGAGCATAAAACTCATGTCTGTTACCTGACCCACATCCCATGCACCTAAACTTTGATTAAAGGAACTAGCCCCATCAAAGGCAAACACCATGTTGGTCACTTTACTTACATCCCAGGCGCTGAGATCCTGATTGAAAGCA
>JBDVKV010000001.1:0-14815 GCA_039971015.1 Cyclobacteriaceae bacterium | reverse complement strand
AACAGTGGCCAAAGGGGGTTTTGAAATTGACTTTCTTATGCTTGTGGCAGCCATTGGAGCGGCTATTCTGGGCGAATGGGCAGAAGGTGCCTTGTTGTTATTCCTGTTCAGCATGGGGCATGCATTGGAACACTACGCCATGAACAAAGCCCGTAAATCCATTGCTGCTTTGGCAGAACTCGCTCCTAAAACAGCATTGCTCAAGAGAAATGGTAAGACCGAAGAAGTCGGTATTGAGGAATTGAGCATCGGTGACATCATTGTGGTGAAGCCCAATAGCAAGATTTCTGCTGATGGGGTGGTTGTCAGCGGGCAAAGTAGTGTAAATCAGGCGCCTATCACCGGGGAAAGTGTACCGGTAGATAAAGAACCGGTGGATAATCCCGATAAAGACTGGTCGCAGGAAAAAGACATCAAAGACGAGAACCGGGCTTTTTCGGGTACGATCAATGGCAACAGTACGCTGGAAATCAAGGTGATTAAAGTAGCGAAGGACTCTACACTTTCCCGCCTGGTGAAACTGGTCAATGAAGCCCAGACCCAGAAGTCACCTACACAACGGCTCACCGACAAATTTGAGAAATATTTTGTGCCGTCTGTACTGGTTTTGGTAGTCATACTCAATTTCGCATTTCTGGTACTGGACGAAACCTTTAGTGAAAGCTTCTACCGTGCGATGGCCGTATTGGTGGCAGCCAGCCCTTGCGCTTTGGCGATAGCCACCCCAAGTGCAGTATTAAGCGGAGTAGCAAGGGCCGCCAAAAGCGGGGTGCTTATCAAAGGTGGTCGTCCGCTGGAAGATCTAGGCGTACTCACCGCCCTGGCTTTTGACAAAACAGGAACACTTACCGAAGGTAAACCCAAGCTCACTAAAGTAGTTGCTTTAGGCGATGTAAGAGAGGAAGAGCTGTTGAAAATAGCTGTAGCAGTAGAAAACCTCAGTGACCACCCACTGGCCAAAGCTGTAGTAAGGGATGGCAAAGAGCAATTAAATGGTGCTGATATTCCGGAAGCAAAAGACCTGGAAGCGGTGTTGGGCAAAGGAATCAAAGCCTCCCTGGGTAATGACAAAGTGTACATCGGCAACCTGGAACTCTTTGAATCCCTGGACGATAAAAAGCCAGGGAAGGAAACAGAAGAAAAAGTAAAGTCGCTGGAATCTGAGGGCAATACCACCATGCTGATCCGTCAAAATGACAAATACATTGGCATTATTGCCCTGATGGATACCCCGAGAAAGGGAGCTAAAAACACCCTGGAGCAACTCAAAAAAATCGGGATTAAGCGTATGATTATGCTTACGGGGGATAACCAGAAAGTAGCAGATGCAGTGGCCAAAGAGATTGGGCTAACGGATGCCTGGGGCAGCTTGCTGCCGGAAGAAAAGGTGGAAGCGATTAAAAAGCTCAAAAAAAATGAATCCAAAGTAGCGATGGTGGGCGATGGCGTGAATGATGCCCCGGCCATGGCCAACAGTACCGTAGGCATTGCCATGGGAGCAGCAGGTAGTGATGTAGCCCTGGAAACAGCCGATATAGCCCTGATGGCCGACAAGCTGGAAACCTTGCCTTTTGCTATCGGTTTGAGTAGAAAGGCCAAAGGCATTATCAGGCAAAACTTGTGGGTGAGTTTGGGGATAGTGGCATTATTGATCCCCTCAACCATTTTCGGACTTGCCAATATTGGTATTGCCGTGCTTATTCATGAAGGCTCAACCTTGGTGGTAGTTTTTAATGCGTTGAGGTTATTGGCCTATAAGAAGTGAGAAAATTGAAGAAAAGCACATTCATAATAACAAAAATGGACTGTCCCTCAGAGGAACAGATGATCCGTATGAAGTTGGAACCTTATCATGAGGTAAAGCAACTTTCATTTGACATCCCCAATCGTAAACTAGAGGTATATCATACAGAAGAGGTGGACAAGATCCATCAGGCCATTAGCGAGCTCAAGCTAAGTGACCGACTGGATAGCACAGATGATGAAGTTGAGTTGCCGTTAGCTACTGACGACTCCCAACAGCGAAAAATACTATGGTGGGTGCTGGGTATCAATTTCGGATTCTTTGTGATTGAGATGACTACCGGATGGATATCACGTTCTATGGGCTTGGTGGCAGATTCACTGGATATGTTGGCGGATTCCATTGTCTACGGCCTGAGCTTATTTGCTGTAGGTGCAGCTATGTCTCGCAAGAAAAAGGTAGCTAAAATCAGTGGCTATTTTCAAATGGGGCTGGCATTATTAGGTTTTTCAGAAGTCTTGCGAAGGTTTTTCAGTGAAAGCGGAACACCTCTGTTTCAATGGATGATCATTGTTTCCTTGTTCGCTTTAATTGGGAATCTGGTTTCACTCTGGTTGATCAACAAAGCCAAAAGCAATGAAGCCCACATGCAGGCAAGCGCCATATTTACCTCTAATGACATTATTGTGAATGGTGGTGTGATCCTGGCCGGTATTCTGGTTTATTTTCTGAATAGCAAATGGCCCGATTTGGTCATTGGAGGTATTGTCTTTGCATTTGTAATGCGAGGAGCAGTGAGGATTTTGAAATTGGCAAGATAAAAAAAGTGAATAGCCTTTTTTGAATTGCTTTTGGATATTCATAGAGACTAACATGCCAAAGATTTTAAAATTGCCCTGAGCAGGTTTTTTTCTTCCAATTCTAAATGGGATACCCCGTCACATCCATTGAGTTGAACTTTCTTCGATTCAAAGTTTCTATTCTTCAGAATCATGAGTTCATTGAAAGTATATTTTTTACTATCTTTCTACCTGCCATGCGATTCAGAGATTTCATTATTTACCTATTTCTAGTCTGTTATGCAGGGGCACTTACGCATAGTGTAGCACCTCACCATCACCACGAATCCTCTGAGGAACTTGAAAAACATAGCCACAACTCAGGAGATAAAGATCCAGTAGAACAACAGCAAGGAACCGCTCATTTTCTTAGCCACACAACGAATGTGGATGTTCTTCTATCGCAGGTATCAACAGTAAAACTCTCCAAGGTAAAGGCAATCGCTGCTGTAACTTGTTGCGTAGCACAACTTTCTGAAAATGAGCGATATAGTCCACCGGTTTTTCATCCACCGGCTAACCAAAGGATTGCACACGATTCTTATTATTCTTCTCCTGCTCTAAGAGCACCCCCAACGTTTATTGCATAAACAAGGCCGAGCGCCACGGTTGCGGTTCTTCTATGGGCTCCAATCGATCAACTTTCATCTTGAGATTGAGCGCAAATTGTCTTTGCGCTCCTGAGACGAGGGTTTGAAGATAGTTTATTCAATTCACTATGTGACATAACAACAGATGCAATCAAGGGATCGTACAAATACACCCTCTCCGTTAAGAATTGACAGAGACAATGCTACAGCAAGTAGTTTTGATAAAATGACAGATTTGGAGGTATGGAAAATATTTTGCTCTGGCAGTGACGAAGCTTTGATTTTCATCTATAATGTTCACGTGCAGAGACTCCTCCGATTTGGTTTGCAATTCGCGCCCAGAGAGACTGTTAAAGATGCTATTCAGGATCTTTTTGTAAATCTGAAGGAAGCTAAAAGTGCCAGGGAAATTCAACGGATTACGCCTTATTTGTATAAATCACTTTACCGTATTCTTCAGCGAAAACTCTTTTTTTTTAGAAAGTTTAATTTTCGGGCAAACGAGGAAATTAAAAACTGGGAAATTCAACTTTCGGTTGAAAGCAGGCTGATAGATGAAGAGCAATCTCAGGAAAGGCTTGGCCTCCTTCAAAAATCTTTAAACGAACTTTCAGTCAAGCAGCGGAAAGCTTTGCTTCTGTACTATTATGAAGGTTTCACGCACAATGAAATTCGTGAAATCATGAATCTGAGCAACAAAAGCTCCGTAAGGAAACTCATCTACCGTGCGATAGAGAAATTGAGGGCGATTGTTTCAGCGAAAGAAGAATAATTCAAAGATGGGAATAGTCAATTTTTTCCAATTATCCTGATGTAACTGCTCCACCACGTTTAGTAGGATTCTACAGAACAAACATCATCCTAAATGTTTTCCGCATTGAAGTTATTTTTTTTTAAAAAAGGGGACACTTCCATATCCTGTCTGTACTATATGATTAAAAGACGGGATATTAATGAAATATGTAGATTATCAGGTTTGGGATTTTTTAGGGGATGAATTTTTCGTAGCCTGGGTAAAGAACCCAACCCGGGAGGCGGATGAATTCTGGTCTGAATGGATTAGGACTAACCCTGATCGCCTCTCCATACTGGAGGAGGCCGCACACATTATCCAATCTGTGCAATACCAGGACAATACACCTCTTCGGCAGGATGAGCATGTTGAAATGCTGGAAAATATTCTTCGCCAAAGACATCGCAAATCAACTATTGAAAAACCAGGTGCATACGTCAGGATTGCTGTAGGACTCGCGGCTGCGATTATAATTATAGTTGTTGGATACCAATGGATGGGGAAAGGTGCTGTTGGTGAACTGGATAACATTGAAAAGGTTGAGTTAATAACCCGCACGAACCCCAAAGGACAAAAATCGACCATCACCCTTCCTGATGGTAGTCAGATCAAACTAAATGCCGAAAGCAGCCTGACCTTTGAATCTGATTTTGGGGAAAAGAACAGAATTGTCTCCTTGTCGGGTGAAGCGTTCTTTGAAGTGAGGAGAGATGTGGAGATGCCTTTTATTATTCGAACAGGCAAGTTACAAACCAAGGTATTGGGTACATCCTTCGATGTCAGGTCATATGAGAGTGAGGGGAATATTCAGGTCGTGGTAGTTACCGGTGAAGTGGAAGTTTCTGACAGTCTTGGAACTGCAGTCATTTTAAATCCCAAGGAAGTGCTGGAGTACAGTGTCTATGAGGGCAATATCAAAAGATCGGTTTGTAGGGATTTTAAGAGTGTTATTGGCTGGAAGGATGGGTTTCTGGTTTTCGATAATGAACCCATACCCAAGGTAGTGGAGAAGCTTGAAAACTGGTACGGGGTAAATATTGAGTTTGCCTATGGATGCCGAATAGCAGGATCCTATACCGGGGAATATCACAATAAATCGCTGGAAACGGTAATGGATGGAATCAGTTATGCTTCCGGATTCCAGTATCAAATAGTGAATGATTCAACCCTAATAATATCAAAACGGCCATGAACGACACCAGTTAAAGTAAAGTTGGCCACCCAGGGCGGCCAACTTTGAGCAGCGACTGAACTACCCAAATCCGAGCTTTCGACACTGTGGTTTTGAGTGGTAAAGTCTCGCTCAATTGATAAAACAGAGTTTTACCTAATCCATACAAACCTATGAAGAAGACCATACTAAAACAATTGATAGTCATGTCAAGGAATACTTTCTATGCGATTGCGATAAATTGCACGTTGTGCATTATAGCGTACGCGGAGAATGTGAAAGGGCAGCCCAATTTAGAGGACATCACCGTCTCTATTTCGGTCAAAGATGAAGAACTGATTAAAGTATTTCGACTGCTGGAGAAGAAGACCCCTTTTAGTTTCACATTCAATGATGTGGTGATAGACCCCAGTGCAAAAATAACTTTCAGTGAAAGGAAGGTTACCCTTTACAATTTGCTCTATGCAATATCCAGGGAGCAACGCCTTAATTTCAGAAGGGTGAACGACAATATCCACGTAACTAAAGCAGAGGAGAATGTAAATACGCCAGAGGTGATCAACCAGCAGGCCATAGTGCATATCACCGGAGTGGTGAGGGATAAAAACGGACCACTGCCAGGCGTATCGGTTCTGGTGAAAGGGACGTCAACCGGAACAATAACGGATGCAACAGGATCATTCGAATTGGATGTGGAGGAAAATGCAATCCTGCAAATTAGTTTTATTGGATACAAGACAAGGGAGATAGCCCTCGGAGGACAGACTACTTTTGACATTACCCTTGAAGAAGACGTAACCAGCCTAAATGAGGTGGTGGTTACCGCAATGGGTATATCCCGCGACAAGGCTTCACTGGGGTATTCCGTACAGCAAGTTGGCGCTGAAGATGTAACTAGCAGTGGAAACTCAAATTTGCTGGATGCTGTTAATGGAAAGCTTTCGGGCGTTCAAATACAAAATTCTGGTGGCCAGCCAGGGAGCGGTACAAGCGTTGTTATTCGTGGATTTTCGTCTATTAGTTTCAACAATCAACCTTTATATGTAATTGATGGAATACCCGTTAATAACGAAACAGTGGGAACAGAGGGTACACCTACCTCCAACAGAGCCATTGACATTGATCCCAACACAGTTGAATCCCTGACTGTTCTCAAAGGACTTGCGGCCACCTCGTTGTACGGCATCAGAGCTGCAAATGGGGCTATAATCATTACCACCAAAAAAGGAGTCCCGGCAAAAAAAGGGCTTGGTATTGAGTACTCTTTTAGGACTTCCGTTGAGCAGGTTAATAAACTTCATGAGATCACCGACAATTTTAGCCGGGGCAGCTCAGGGCCATACGATAACGCTACGCTATGGAGCTGGGGGCCTGCATTAGCTGGCAATCCCACCTTTCCGGGTACGGCTGGTTCAGGAACTACACTGAGTGACTTGAACGGAGATGGTGTAGCGGAGGATGTTTCAGGATTACGCATTCCGTCCTATAAAGATAATTACAAGCGATTCTGGAATGATGGAACCACCAACCGGCATAACCTTGCGTTGACTGGGGGCAATGAAAAGACATCTTATTACGCAAACATTTCTGCACTAAATCAAACTGGTATAGTGCCATCGGTCAACTATGATAAATATTCTTTTCTTGTCAACGGTAGTACCAGGCTCAGTGACAAGATTATGGTAAGTAGCAAAATGAATTACATAAATACTGGTGGTAAGCGCTTGCGTCAGAGTGGAGTCGATCCCCAAACCGGATTGAGGGGCCCCAATGGTATCCTTGCAACGTTTCCGTTTTGGAATAGTTTCTGGGATGTAAACTCCTATCCGTATAAAGATGTAAATGGAGATAAAGTATGGTTTACCAATGGCGCAACTCATCCTCAGTGGATTGTAAATGAAGAGGGAGAAGACTGGCGAGTCAACCGATTGATAGGAAACATGAAGTTCGATGTGCAAATAAAGGAGTGGATGAAACTTACCTGGAATGTCGGGATTGATACCTACAGTGATGTAAGAACCGCTGCCCGGCCCATAGGCTCCACTGAAAGTCCCAACGTGATGGGAGATATAAATGAATTTCGTTTGACAAGCAGGGACATTACAAGTGATTTTATCATATCAGGCAATGTAAAGCTGAACAGCAAACTTGACTTGAGTTATCTGGTCGGAAATAACTATTATCGATGGAATCAAGATGGTATAAATAGTACCGGAACATCTTTTGTTCTAAGGGATTTTCTCGATATTTCCAATACCGTAACACAGAATGTTACACGAAGGGATGATGGAAAAATATTGATTGGTGCCTATGGGGATGTAACATTTGGTTATAACCATATGCTGTACCTTGGCCTCACAGGACGCAACGATTGGTCATCCACTTTGCCTGAAAATAATAATAGCTTTTTTTACCCATCAGCTAATCTTGGGTTCATTGCCTCGGAGATGTTAAAAGCCAACTGGCTTTCATTTCTAAAATTGCGAACTTCA
This sequence comes from Cyclobacteriaceae bacterium, assembly GCA_039971015.1. GTDB lineage: Bacteria > Bacteroidota > Bacteroidia > Cytophagales > Cyclobacteriaceae > ELB16-189. Next base: position 7,186 of record JBDVKV010000001.1, on the reverse strand, counting down.
CTCGCCAGGGGAGCCAACGATGCGCCCACGCAAAGCCTCAATAACATTTATTTAAAGAACGATCCTAATATATTCGGAGTACCCAGATTTTCCCAAAGTACACTTTTGAGAAATCCTAATTTGAAGCCAGAGCGAACGTCCGAAATTGAAGCCGGGTTTGAGTCACTTTTTCTTAATAACCTTATTGGTTTGGATTTTTCTTACTACTCACGTCTCAGCGAGGATCAGATTATTCAGGTGCCTGTCACCACGGCAACGGGCTATGCGTTTAAATTGGATAACCTGGGGTCAGTAAGCAATAAAGGTATTGAGATGACATTATCCATCAATAATCCAATAAAAGTAAGCGACCTTGTTTGGAATACCAATTTCAATTTTTACCGAAATCGGGGAAGGGTTGAAAAAATAGCGGATGGGCGTGATTTGGTTATTTTGGGAAGCGGAACCGAACTATGGGCTCAAGCCCTGGTGGTGGCCAAAGTGGGCGAGCAGCCTGGTGCGCTTTATGACTATCCTTACCAGCGCTATGGAGTCTCTGAGAACGATCCCAATTATCTGAATGCGCCAATTGTCGTGGATGCAAATGGTCAGCCGTTGCGAAATAGCCAAAGGGTCATCATGGGTAACGTAAATCCTGATTGGATATTGGGTATATCTTCGAGCTTAACTTACAAAGGAGCTAAATTTGGCTTCACACTCGAACGAAAACAGGGCGGAGATGTAGTCAATGGTTATGGTGCGCAACTTGTTTATTCAGGGTTGGCAAAGAAAACAGAGGAGAGGTTTTATTCATCCACCGATGCTCTTGCGAATGCCACCCGGAGCTGGGGTGGTGTGTTTGCCGATGGCAGTCCAAATACCCTTTCTGCACCGCTCACGACTCCGTTTTGGCAAAATACCTACCGGAGAGTGGGTGAAAATAATATCGAAGATGCTTCATGGTGGAGGCTCCGGAATATCTACTTAGGCTATTCATTACCGAAGGCATGGCTTAACAGACTGTTTATACAGGAACTTGAAATCACATTCACTGCACGTAACGCATGGCTCAAAACCGCCTATTCAGGTAATGACCCTGAGATCAGTGCTAATGGGGTAGGCAACATTCAGGGTTTTGACGATTTCGTTTTCCCGAATACGAAGTCCTTTGAATTGGGTGCACGGGTTAAATTTTAGTATCTGTGAAATGCAAAATAGTATGAGCGTTAAAATTGACAACTCTAAAATTCATTACACATGAAAAAATCATTGAAAATATTATTTATAATAACAGGAATGCTGGTCAGTGTAAGCTGTGATCAGACATTTGAGGAGATCAATAAAAATAAGAATAGCCCGGAAAATGTTTCTGTGAATGTACTTCTTCCTGCAGCAATGTATACACAATTTGATAACTTCGGAGGAAGACGGGAAGGTTTCATGGGTACTTTTACCCAACATTTTGCGGGCTTTTATACATCAGGCGTCAATGCAGATCAATACGTAATTGACAACAATAGTTTTAGCTTTCTTTTCACAAGCCTATATTCTGGTCCTTTAAATTCCTATAAGGATATTATTGCACGTGCAGAAAAAGAAGGATCATGGCATTATGCAGGTGTGGCGAAGGTATTGACAGCACTTGCCTTAGGCACACTAACCGATGTGTATGGAGAAATTCCATGGAAGCAAGCGCTTGACCCAGACAATGTTTTTCCCGCCTATGACACACAGGAATTCGTCTATTCTGAAATTCAGCGGCTACTCGCGGAGGCCATTGTTGACTTGGGAAAAAATTCCTTCCGGTCATTGTCAGAAGGAGATTTTGTTCGCAGTGGGAATGTAGATGCATGGGTTGGCATTGCGAACTTATTGGCTGCGCGTTACGCCAATCATTTAAGTAAAGTCGATCCGCCCGGTAGTGCAACGGCAGCTTTAGCATTTGTAGATGCCGCTAAGGCTGCAGGCATAAGTTCCAGTACGGATTTAAAAATGAGATACGAAGGAACATCTCAAATTTCGAATCGATGGTATACTTTGTGGCAGGATCCGGCTATCGTTGCATCCGAGAATCTTTTGGATATTCAAGTGGCACAGGACGACCCAAGATTAGAATCATACTGGTCGCCCAACGATTCTCAGACTGGTACATATATCGGATTTGTTGCGAAGCCAAACGGTACAGGAGCCGAACAACCCATTTCTGCTGTAGGACCTGAAGGGTGGTATGGTAAACCTAATTCGGATCATATGGTTGCCACCTATTTCGAGCTGCTCTTCATTGAGGCAGAGGCTGCATTTCGTCTTAACGATCTTTCCAGAGCGGCAGCAGCCCACAATGCGGCCGTGAAAGAACAAATTGAACTAGTGGTTAACGACCCGACTGATCCAAGAATAGCCACCTATTTGGCTTCCTACGCAAATGAAACAGGTGCAACTATCTCCATGGAAAAAATAATGACAGAGAAGTGGAAAGCTATGTTTACCATGGAGGAGGAAACTTGGACAGATATGAGAAGACATAATTTTCAGTATCCAAATTGGATAAGTATTCCAAAGAAGAATGATGGAACACCTATAGCTTCGGAGTACATAAGAAGGCTACTTTATCCTCAAGATGAACTGGATAAAAACCCTGAAAATGTTCCGAAGGTTGCGGGTATTTTCGAGCGACTCTGGTGGGATAAGTAGGTTTTAGAATACTTATCTATTGATACGTGGGCACAATTAAATTTGTGTTCCACGTATCTTAAGGAGATAAAGATACGTTGGACTAGCAGCCCTTGGTCAGTGTGTCAAAATTGAGCGAAGTTAAAGCGGGACTTATTATGGACAGACCAGCTATATTTTGAAATTCCCCCCTATATTTGCACTAACATGCGATTCAGAGACCTCATTATTTATCTTTTTTTAACCTGTTATGCAGGGGCGCTTACGCATAGTGTAGTACCTCACCATCACCACGAATCCTCTGAGGAACTTGAAAATCATAGCCACAACTCAGGAGATAAAGATCCACCACAAAAACAGCAAGGAACCGCTCATTTTCTTAGCCACACAACCAATGTTGATGTTCTTGTATCACAGGTATCAACAGTAAAACTCTTCAAAGTAAAGGCAATCGCTGCTGTAACTCGTTGCGTAGCACAACTTTTTGAAAATGCGCGATATAGTCCACCGGTTTTTCATCCACCGGCTAACCAAAGAGTTGCCCACGATTCCTATTTTTCTTCTCCCGCTCTAAGAGCACCCCCATCGGTTTAAGTCTTAGCATTCTGAATGCTATTGAGTAAGCGCCCGTAAAAGGCGATATATTTTCCCTTTTTCAATACTTAAACCAAGTAAACATGACAGGGCACAGCACCTATATTCCTGCGCTTAGATACAATTGGCTGACTCAATTTTATGATTGGATTCTTAGCACTTTTTTGCGTGAGCGTACTTTCAAGTCTGTATTGATCGAGTCCATCAGGGCAGGCAGCCCTAAACATATTCTCGACATAGGATGTGGTACATGCACGCTCTCTCTAATGATCGAGGAAGCATTTCCAGAAGCCTGCATAAGCGGCCTCGATGGAGACCCTGTTGTATTGGCAATTGCAAAGAAAAAATTAACAAAGGCTCATTCAAAAATCAAGCTTGTTCAGGCAATGTCCTACAGTATGCCACTTAGCAGCAACCTGTTTCATGTCGTCACTTGCAGTCTGATGTTACATCATTTAAATGCAGAGGCTAAAGCCAGCACACTGAGAGAATGCTATCGGGTATTGCAACCCAATGGAACGATTGCTGTTGCCGACTGGGGAAAGCCTTCTAATTTTCTAATGAGGCTTGTTTTCTATTTGGTTCAGCTGCTCGATGGCTTTGAAACGACAACTGACAACGTAAAGGGAAATATCCCCTCATTTATTGAAAAGGCAGGATTTAGTGAGGTAAAGGAGTTAAAGAAGGTTGATACGTTTTTGGGAACAATTTCGATCTACCAAGGCCTAAAAAAATCAAAAGAAATAATTCTGTAATCAATTAAAACTTAAATGTTAATAACTATGAAACGAATATCATTAATGTTTTTGGTCGTGCTGTTTAGCTCGACTGCATTTGCTCAACACGATCATGCCAAACATGGCGAGCAACAAAAGCAAGAAAATATGGTAATGTTTAAAGATAAAAAAATGGGCAATGCCTATGAGCATTACTTACATCTAAAAGATGCCCTTGTAGCTTCCAACCAGGCGGATGCCAAAAAGGCAGCTGATGACTTGCAAAAATCTTTGGTTAATGTAACTGACGGTAAAATGGTAGCAGACGAAGCCGCTAAAGTTGCCAATGCCGCTAGCCTTGAAGATCAGCGAAAAGCATTCTCAGGTGTAAGTGACATGATGGCCATGTTAGTAAAAGGCGGAAAACTTTCTATGGGCATGCTTTATCTCGAATACTGTCCAATGGCCAACAATAATAAGGGTGCATATTGGCTTTCCAACGAAAAGGAAATCAGGAATCCCTACTTTGGCAACGGTATGCTGACGTGTGGATCTGTAAAAGAGATGATTCACTAATCCTTCAATTTAACGAACAACTATTAAAGTTAATAACATGAAAAACTACAAGTTAATTACCCTGCTTCTTTTATTGTTTGGCATATCGGGAACTACCCTGGCGCAATCTGATGCGGACGAAGTTAAACAGGTACTTGCGCGCTACAAAAAGGCCTTGGAAAGTTTGAACGTAGACGGAACGGAGGTTTTGTTTACGAAAAACAGTCAAGTCATTGAATCAGGTAAAGTTGAGGGAACCTACGAAGATTATCTCGCGCACCATATTGGACCAGAACTGGATCATTTCAAATCCTTTCAATTTGAAAACTATAAAGTTGAAGTTACCGTAACCGGTGACTATGCTTTTGCAGTTGAGACTTATAACTACACCATCGTTCTAAAAAAGGACAATACAGAAATCAAGCGAACGGGAGTGGCTTCATCTTTTCTAAAAAGGGATGATAATGATTGGAAAATTATGCACATGCACAATTCGTCCCGCAAACCAAAATAGAGCATTTAAACTGTAGAATAATGAAAATACTTATCATAGGCTTGATTGTAACTGTATTTACCTCAAGCCAATCCATTGCACATGATGGAAATCATGAAACGGATTCTGTAAAAACGGATACTACGATGGTGGGAGCACAATCGCACGGAAGTGACCCAACCCATAATGATGATCATGAGATGGCTGTTAAGGGATCAAAAGTCGAAGCTGATCTGGAAGATTTTCCCACACTGCACCCGCTCATAGTTCACTTTGCGATCGTGCTGATTATTGTAGCTGCGGGGATGCAGTTGGTCAACTTATGGTTATTGAAACCTGAATTGGCGTGGATTACCGGAGCCATTTTGCTGGCAGGAGTTTTGGCAGCATGGCTGGCCTCGAAGAACTTCCATCCACATACCCATGGCTTAACCGCACAGGCTCAGGCGGTTTTGGATCAGCATGACAAGTGGGCCGATTGGACAATCAACTCCGGGTTAATTGCTGTGGTGCTGCAAGTTATCAATCTCTTTGTGTTTAAAGGGAAGCGGTGGGCCGCTGGTATTGTCGCCTTGGTATTGCTGGTCTCTTCGTACAGTGTCTCCAGGGCAGGACATTATGGATCTCAGTTAGTTCATATCGAAGGAGTTGGGCCACAAGGTAAATTTCTGGAAATGGATCACTGACCTTAATATAAATCAGATTTAGTAATGAAGCATGATAAGTTAATAGTTGAGAATTACCCTAAAATCATTATTGCGTTTTTTGTCGCAGGCTTTTTGGTTCATCCAGTCAGCGCACAGAATGATACCACGGTATACAACATCACTATAAGTGAAAAGACCCTGAATATTACAGGAAAAGACCGCAAAGCCTTGGCCATAGATGGTCAAATACCCGGTCCCACACTGCGCTTTAAAGAAGGTGATTATGCTGTAATTTATGTTAAGAATGAGCTAGATGAAGAAACTTCTGTACACTGGCACGGTCTCATATTGCCCAACTTCTACGATGGAGTACCTTATTTGACAACACCTCCGATAGAACCGGGACATACGCAAAAGTATGAGTTTCACCTCGTACACAATGGAACCTATTGGTACCATTCCCATACCGGGCTTCAGGAGCAACTGGGTGTTTATGGCTCCATTGTCATTGAACCAAAAGAACCAAAATTTGAATATGACAAAGATTTGGTACTGGTTTTCTCAGACTGGACAGATGAAAACCCAATGCATGTATTAAAAAATCTTAAGCGTAGAAATGAGTGGTATTCGATCAAGCGAAATACAGTAACCCCACTTGGAAAAGTCATAGCCAGAGGCGGGTTGGGAGCCCAGCTAAACTTTTGGAAACAACGAATGCCCGGAGCAGATATCGCTGACGTTTACTACGGAGCATTTTTGACTAATGGTTCACAAGTAAAAGAGTATCTGGGATTTACGCCAGGAGAAAAGGTAAGGGTCAGAATGATCAACGCTTCGGCATCCACGTATTATTGGATAACATTTGGTGGTGGCGATCCAACCCTGATCTCTGCTGATGGAATTGACGTAGTGCCTGTCAAAAAAGAGAAGTTACTTTTTGCAATCGCAGAGACTTATGATTACCTGATAACCATTCCTGAAAGCGGTAAACTAGAAATTCGTGCTTCTTCGATGGACGGAGCAGGACAGACCTCAGCCTAACTGGGCGAAGGCGAATTGCTCAAAGCTCCACATGTGCCAAGACCTGACTATGTCGGCATCATGAAAGCCATGTCAAAAATGGACATGAAAATGGGTGCACCAGCCATGATTTTTAATCCTAAAAAGAATGATGGGTTGGAAAAAATGAAGAAGTATGGTATGCAAATGAAAGGTGATATGAATTCCATGAAAATGCCCGAAGACACTAAAAAGGATGATATGGAGGGAATGGATATGCCATCTATGAACAAAATGGATAGTACCCAAAACGGGATGACCGGCATGGATCATGGAAACATGAAAATGAGCCAGGGGAAAGATGAATCGGTTCTAGTGGGCGCAGGTATGGGTCCGGATAAAACTTACGATTTTCTAAAGTCGGCAGAACCTACGAACTACGCTACCGACAAGCCTGTCCGTGAAATCAAATTCACTCTAAATGGAAACATGTGGCGTTATATATGGAGTATGAATGGTAAACCCCTCGCAGA